>NZ_CP073096.1:0-1214027 GCF_030503735.1 Corynebacterium tuberculostearicum
ACGCGCACCGGCGAAGTTCTGCACTCCCTTGGGCTGGATGCGATTGCCTCGCGCTACCTCAATGAGCTTTCCGGCGGCCAGCGCCAGCTGGTAGCGGTGGCACAGATGCTGGTAGGCAGCCCAGGCCTGATGCTTCTCGACGAACCTACTTCCGCCCTAGACCTCCATCACCAGATCTTCGTGCTGGACGAGGTGCGGGCAAAGGCGCAGCGCGACGGCAGCCTGGGCCTTGTGGCTATTCACGACATTAACCTCGCTGCGCGCATGTGTGACCAGCTGGTGGTGCTCAAGAAGGGACACATCCGCGCTCAAGGCACGCCGATGGACGTGCTCACGGGGGAGCTCGTGGAGGGCGTGTATGGGGTAGAGGCGGACGTCGTCAAGCATGGCGGTGCCCCGCTTATCGCTCCGTTGCGGGTTAAATAGCAAAAGGCCGGGCAATTGCCCGGCCTTATTTTTTAACTTGTGCGCCATCAGGGAATCGAACCCCGAACCCACTGATTAAGAGTCAGTTGCTCTGCCAATTGAGCTAATGGCGCATTGTTGACTTTCTGCCGAGTGGCTCTCTGTGCAACGAGTAGATACTCTAGCAGCCATTCTTTAAAAGTGTAAAATCGCCTGGTTGATACGGGTTTTAGGGGGTCTATAACAAATTGGTTAATGCCTGAAGTGGCTTCTGGTATTTGGCGGATGGAAACGCTAATCTAGGTTGGTCTTTGAAAGCTGTATTTACGTGTCTAAGGGCAACTCAGTGAAAAATTCCCTCCCTATTGCGCGCCGTCTCCTTGCGGCCGCAGGCGTAGCGTGCGTTTCCCTAGCCGCCGCCTCCTGCTCTTCTAGTTCCTCGGCTGAGAACCAGGCCACCGAACAAGAATCCACCGCCCCCGCGAGCGCGAGCGGCGCGAAGGATGGTGGCAAAGAGTCCGAAAAGAAAAAGGATGGCCTGAAGGTTTCCGTAAAGGACAGGGCGCAAAATGTAGACCCGTCGAAGCCGGTAACGGTGGAGACCAACGGGAGGCTAAAGAGCGTCACCATGACCAATGAGATGGGCGTGGAAGTAGAAGAAAAGCTCTCCAAGGACGCTAAGAAGTGGTCTACCGCGGAGGACTTGGGCTATAACCACACCTATTCGATTGTCGCCTCTGACGTGGATGGCAACAAGAAGAACCTAAGCTTTTCCACCCCGCAGGCAGCAGGCGTGGCCGAAGCCTCGCTAACCCCGATCCCGGATTCTGAGGTGGGCGTAGGCCAGGTCATTGGCGTTAATTTTGGCGTTCCAATTACGGACCGCAAGGCGGCCGAGAAGACTATTTCTGTCACCACCAAACCGGAGGTGGAAGGCGCATTCTACTGGGTTAATAACCAGGAAGTGCGCTGGCGGCCAAAGGACTACTGGGAGCCAGGCACCAAGGTAGAGGTCAAGGTAAACCAGTACGGCAAGGATTTAGGCGGTGGAATCTATGGCGGTGAAAATGCCTCTACGAATTTCACTATTGGTGACCGCACCGTAGCACTTATCGATAACGCCACCAAGACCATGAAGGTATTCAAGAATAAGAAGTTCTTGCGCGCCATCCCGGTCTCATTGGGCCGCGATTATCAGTACGATACGCCGAATGGCCGTTACGTCATTGGTGATGAACACCCGCAGCTGTTGATGGATTCGGAGACCTTTGGTTTGGCCCACGAGGCCGGCGGTTATCGCACGACTGTGGACTGGGCTACGCAGATGTCTTATTCCGGTATTTATGTCCACTCCGCTCCATGGTCCGTGTGGGCGCAGGGCAATACCAATACCTCCCACGGTTGCATCAACGTGACGCCGGAGGCTGCGGAGTGGTTCCAAGAGACGATGAAGCGCGGCGACGTGGTGCGCGTATTTAATACCTATGGCGAAACGCTCAATGCGATGGATGGCCTGGGTGATTGGAATATGTCCTGGGACGAGTGGTCCAAGGGTAACGCGGGCGCAAACCAGTAGCGTCCGGCGTCGGCGCGAGGGAGGAGCGCATGGCTACAGTGGTGGCCATGCGCTTTTCTGTTTTAGATCGCGGTGCCGCCGGCCCGCTAAGCCAGGTGGCCGAGCATGCGCGGCACGTGGAGCGGCTGGGGTTTCGGCGCTTCCTGGTGGCAGAGCATCATGGCGTGCCGGGCATTCCGGCGGGGCAGCCCGGGATGTTGGCGGCCTACGTGGCGGCGAGGACGCACAGAATTCGGGTGGGTACGGCCGGAATTATGTTGCTTAATCATGCGCCGTTTCTGGTGGCTGAACAGCTTAACCTCCTCGAGGCGCTTTATCCCGGCCGCATTGATATAGGCATCGGCTCCTCGGTGGGATTTACTGCGCCGGTGCGGCAGGCGCTGCGCCAGGGTCAGCCTACCGAGCTCAAACAGCGCTTCGAGGCGGAACTAGCAACGCTGATGCGCTACCTGCGTGGTGAGGAAGCTGTGACGGTGCGTCCGGAGTATGCAGGTACGCCGCTGTATGTTTTGGCGGGCTTTCGCTCGGCCGCGGTGGCGGCCAAGCTGGGGTTGGGCGTCATCTTGGGTGGGCCGGTAGCAACCCAGGAGGCGGCCGCGCGAGTATATCGAGAGCATGCGCTTGCCGACGCCCCACCTATCATCTCCTCGCTTAATATCGCCGCCGCCGATACCGCCGCGGCCGCCCGCGATTTATTGTTGCCGGAGGCCTATGCCAAGGTACGCGCACAATCCACTGGTGAGTTTGCGACCCTGCGGCCAGCCGGCGAGCTAGATATGGATGCGCTGACGGGGCAGCAACGGCGGCGAATCGAGGAAGCGTTGGCCCACGATGTCTGGGGGACGGTGGAAGGAGTGGGGGAGAAACTAAGGGGCGTCGGCAAGCGCTTAGGCATAAGTGAGTTTGTGGTGACCGGAGATATGCCGGATGTGGCTGGTCGAGCACGCTCGGAGGAACTGCTGGCAAGCCTGCAGGGCGAAAACTGAAAAAGCCCGAGCGCAAGGCTCGGGCACTTGGGGTGGCTGACGGGGCTCGAACCCGCGACACCCAGGATCACAACCTGGTGCTCTACCAGCTGAACTACAGCCACCATCGCTGCGTGAAAGCAACGAATTACAGGTTAACTCACGCCGCCTAAATTACAAAAACGCCTGGTAATCTGCCGTAGTTTCCGCCTTGATCTGCTCCGCCTCGGGGGAAGTGGGGCCCTCATCGGTGCGGAAGACGCTGCGGCGGTAGAAGTCAAGCTCGCGGATGGACTCGATAATGTCTTGCAGCGCGCGGTGGGCCATGCCCTTATCCGGCTGATTGAAATAAGCGCGCGGATGCCACCGGCGGGCTAGCTCCTTGATGGTCGATACATCGATCATTCGGTAGTGCAGGGCGCTATCGAGTCGCGGCATATAGGTGCGGATGAAGGTGCGATCGGTAGCGATGGAATTGCCGGCTAAGGGAGCGGGGTGCTCCGGATCGCAGTGCTCATTGATAAGCGTTAGCACGGCATCTTCGGCCTCACCGATGGAGGTAGAAGACTCGCGGATTTCTTCATCCAGTCCAGACTTGGCGTGCATCTCGGTGACAAAGGAATCCATCTGGGTTAGTTCTTCCTCGGTGGCGTGGACGACGAGGTCGATACCTTCACCCAGGATATTGAGGTTGCCATCGGTGATAACGGCGGCGACCTCAACGATGACGTGGCGCTCCGGATCGAGGCCGGTCATTTCCAAATCGATCCAGACGAGGCGGTCGTGCTTTGCGGCAATATCGGAATGTGGCATGCAGACCATTCTACGCTCGCACTTCATTACCCCTGTATGGGGTGCTGGTAGGAGTTCTGGGTGAGTGAATCGCTACAGGGCACAGTAGCGTTTCGTGAGTGTGGTGTGTATCTACATTATGATTTCCAATGATTTGACTCACCTTTAAGTGTGATTTGCGGCATACTTTGTGTTATCGCTCTTCACTCGGGAGGTGCGACAGATTTAGGAGAGACCAGATGGCAAACTTTCTTGAAGCCCTCAATTCCGTAATTTGGTCCCCTGTCTTGGTGTTTTTATGCCTCGGCGCGGGCATCTATTTCACTGTGGTGACGCGCGGCCTCCAGGTGCGCTGCATCCCAGACATGCTCAAGCAGATCGCCAACGGAGAGAAATCAGCGGATGGTGTATCTTCCTTCCAATCCCTGATGGTCTCGCTATCCGGCCGCGTAGGCGTGGGCAACATCGCCGGTGTGGCAACGGCCATCGCCTTTGGCGGCCCAGGAGCGGTGTTTTGGATGTGGGCGGTGGCGATGTTGGGCTCGTCTACTTCGTTTATCGAATGTACTTTGGCCCAGATATACAAGGAGAAAGACCAGGATACCGGAGAGTATCGCGGCGGCCCAGCGTACTACATCGAAAAGGCCTACAAGCACACCAAGGCCGCACCGCTCATGGTGGTTTATGGCATCGTATTCGCCATCGCCATGATTTTGGCCACTAGCTACTTCTTGCCGGCGATTCAGGCCAACGCGGTGGCTGCCGCGGCTGATACCGCGTGGGGTATTAACTCCACGTGGGCTGCCGTCGTGCTGGCAGGCATCCTGGCCATCATCATTATCGGCGGCGTAAAGCGCATCGCGAACTTTGCCACCATCGTCGTGCCATTTATGGCGGTTATCTACATCGTGATTTCCGTGGTGGTCATGTGCATGAACTTCTCGCAGATTCCAGAGGTCTTTGGTCTTATCTTCAAGTCCGCCTTCAATATGGAAGCCGGCTTTTCCGGTATGCTGGGCGCGGCCATCATGTGGGGCGTAAAGCGCGGAATTTATTCCAACGAGGCCGGCCAGGGCACCGGCCCGCAATCCGCAGCGGCCGCCGAGGTCTCCCACCCAGCGAAGCAGGGATTTGTGCAGTCCTTTGCGGTCTACGTTGATACGCTCCTTGTCTGCTCGGCTACCGCGTTCATGATCATTTCCACCGATATGTACACCGTCTTTCGCGGTAGCTCCGAGGACGGCGAGGTGGTCTACAACGGTTCGCTGCCGGAAGGCATTGAGGCTGGTCCTGGCTACGTGCAATCCGGCCTGGATAGCGTCTTTGCTGGTTGGGGCCCGACGTTTATTGCGGTTTCCATCGCCTTCTTCGCCTTTACGACGGTTCTGGCGTACTACTACATGTCCGAGGTCAATTTGACCTACTTCAACCGTTGGGTACGCTCCCGGGCTGCCCGTCGGAGCCTGATTTGGGTGCTGCGCGCGCTGATTATCGTCTCCGTCATCGTGGGAGCTACCACCACTCCAGGAGCGGCTTGGGCATTGGGTGATATTGGTGTTGGCACCACGGCATGGCTCAATATCATCGCCATCCTTTTCCTTCAGGTGCCTGCCCTCAAGGCTCTCAAGGACTACGAGAAACAGAAGAAGGCTGGAAAGGACCCACAATTCGACCCAGAAGCCCTAGGTATTATGAATGCGGACTTCTGGGTGGCGCGCAAACGAGCACGCGGCGAAGGCGGCGTGCTCAAAGGAAACGACCTAGAGGGTGCGGGAGCCTAGCCCATCTTGGCGTAGAAGCTGCCTACCAGCGGTGCAATCACCGGGGTGGGCAGCACTTGGCTGATGGTATTCATGGCCTTCGATAGGGGCCCCGGTACTACGCGGCGCTGGTTGCGGCGCATAGCCGCAATGGTCTCTTGGGAGCAAGATTCGTAGGTGGTCCACAAGAAATCCGGGACCACCTTATCCACGATGGACTGGTCTTCTTCCGCGATGGTGGCCTCGCGCACCGGTCCAGGGGCAAGGAGGGTGCACGATACTCCGGAGCCTTTGAGCTCGTAGTGTAGGGCCTCCGTAAACGCATTGACGCCGGCCTTAGTGAAGACATAGGTGGCGTTATTGGGAATGGGGATATTGCCCGCGGCTGAACCAACATTGCAAATGGCACCGCTGCGGCGCGGCAGCATGTGCTCCAAAGCGGCGCGGGTGAGGCGGTGAACCGCAGTGCCGTTGAGATCAAATTGGGTTGATTCGTACTTCCAGTCTTGGTCCATGAAGGGGCCGAAGCTGGCAATACCGGCGGAATTTACCAAAATGGATACCTCGTGGGAGGCTATGGTTTCTACTACACGAGCGATGTCGTCAGCCACTGCGAGGTCCGCAGGCAGAGCTATGGCCTCGACATTGTGGCGCCGCTCGAGCTCGGCGGCAATGGACTCTAGTACCTCGCGGCGCCGCGCCACAAGGATGACGTTATGTCCCAGCGCTGCGAAATCCTGCGCCATGGCTTTGCCAATTCCTTGGCTAGCGCCGGTGACGAGGGCGTAGGACGTGCGAGAGGGGGCGGGAAGTGACATGGTTAAGCCTTTCCGGGTTGGGCATTGTGGGTCCTAGCGTAAACAAAAAGCCCTGAAGCGGCGAGAAACTCGGCGCCTCAAGGCTTTCGGGTGGTGCCCCCAGCAGTGTCTGAGTTCATGACATATTTGACAGTCTGTGCCTGAGGGAACCGTCGTGATGCTTGACAGATCAGCCGCGACATATTTGACGCTTAGGGCTACCTTACCGTGTCGGGTGATGCTTGACTGGTGAGTCGGGACATGTTTGACACTATGAACAGTCCTAACCGCAATATGGCCATTGTCCGAGCAGTCCGTGAGCAAAAGCGCAGCCCGTCAAAGGTAGCTAAGCAATTTGGTATTTCCCGGCAGCGCGTCTATCAAATCCTCAACGCTTTCGACGCCGGCGGTGCCAAGGCTGTCGCGCCGAAATCACGTGCCCCACACACCCATCCACAGGCCGTGCCAGATAAGTTGCGGGCAGAAATTGTTACTATCCGTCGTCAACTAACGCGTCATGGGCTTGATGCAGGACCCGAGACTATTGCTTTTCACCTTGAAAGAGACGGAAAACGCAGCCCGTCTACGTCTACGATTCGACGCATCTTGGCCAAAGAGGGACTTATCATCCCGGAGCCGAAAAAGAAGCCTAAAAGCTCATTTATCCGCTTTGAAGCAGCCATGCCCAATGAATGCTGGCAGGCAGACATCACCCATATCTTCCTAGCCGATGGCACCAGGGTTGACGTCCTAGATTTCCTCGATGACCACTCGCGCTACCTTTTATCGATTACCGCTGCCAGCTCTTTTACAGGCCCACAAGTAGCTGCTGAGCTTACTCGATTGATAACAACCTATGGTCCGCCAGCATCGACGCTTACAGATAACGGGTTAGTCTTTACTGCCCGCTTAGCTGGGCGTAAAGGCGGACGAAATGCTTTTGAAAAAGTCTTGAGTACGTACAAAATTCAGCAGAAAAACGGCCGCCCAGGCCACCCGCAAACGCAAGGGAAAATTGAGAGATTCCACCAAACACTCAAAAAATGGATCACTGCCAGACCACCCGCGAAAACTATAGGTGAACTGCAAGAACAACTAGATGAATTTCGCGACTACTACAACATTCACCGCCCTCACCGAGCGCTTGGCAGGCGCAGCCCGCACCACAGCTACACGACAGGACCCAAAGCCAGCCCAGGTGATAACCCAAAGCAAGAATGGCGCACCAGAAACGACATTGTCTGGGACAACGGCAAAGTCACTGTGCGCTACGCTGGCAAGCTTTTCCACTTAGGCATCGGTAGAGCCTTTAAGCGACAAAAAGTCCTCATGGTCATAGCCGACAATCACGTCATCACATCACTAGCCGAAACCGGCGAAGTGATCACCGAGCACTACATCGACACAGCCCGCGACTATCAAAGGCCCTACTGGAAACAAGGAGACCCGCCCCAAGCCACGAAATAAAAGAAACCGGCACTCCAGAACAAAAAGCAACTGGAATGCCGGTTTGTCAACAATGTCGCGACTCATCTGTCAAACATGTCGCGACTCATAACAGTGGTGCCCCCAGCAGGATTCGAACCCGCGACACATGGGGTAGAAACCCACTGCTCTAATCCACTGAGCTATGGGGGCTTACAACGCACTCATAGTAGCCCACAAGGACGGGGAAACCTAAGCCAGGGTGCGCTGTGGGGCACGCAGGATATCCACCAGCTCCTGCGCTGCGGCGGTCAGATCGCGATCTGCTCGGTAGGCGACAATGGCGTAATAGGGTGGCAGGTCGTCTGCAATCGGGCGGCTGAGGATGCCATGCGGCTGTACGGCGGGCGCACAGTCGGGCACGATGCTCACACCAAGCCCACTGGATACGAGCGGGATAGCACTATTGAGGCTGGCTACTTCTTGGGTCTTGTCCGGCTTGAGGCCAGGGCGAGTATTCCACAGCTCACTATAGAACTCTGCTAGTTCCGGCAGCTCGCGGCTGCGCGGTGGGATAAGCCAATTCTCTCCGCGCAGGTCCGCCAGGGAAATGGGCGCCTCTAGCTCCGCGAGGCGCTGTGGGAGGGCGACGGAATAATCAAACGTGGCGACCTGGTGGACGGTAAGTTCGGGGGAGTAGCGGCGAATAAAGGCCTTGGGATCGGACGTCGGCAAGAGTGCCAAATCCACCTGGCCATCCAGCAGGTGCTTGATGGCGGTAGCCGGTTCGGCATCATCTAGCGTGATGGTGGCAGTAGGGTGAATCTTTTTGAGCTCGGCTAATACGGAAGGGGTAAATTCCCAGTTCAATATCGGGCCAGAGGCGAGCGAGACGGTGCTGGCCTTGTCACCGGTGATTTCGCTGATATGTCGGTGGGTTTCATTCAGCAGCGCATCAACTTTCACGGCTGTTTCATACACATAATCCCCGGCCTCGGTGGTGGAGACGCCGGAACGGCCGCGCGAGAGCAGCTGGGCGTTGAGCTCCTTTTCTAGCTTCCGGATGGAAAGGCTCAGGGAAGGCTGAGTCATGTCGAGGGATTCGGCAGCGTGCGTGAAGGAGCCATTGTCTACAACGGCGCGGAAATAAAGAAGTTGACGGGTGTCCATAAGCCCCATAATGACACATGTAAAGACAAAATGTGTGTTATGTGAGAAACTAGGTCGCGCTATACAATGCCCACTATGGCAAATGAGCAGGTTGACAGTGTGAGTACGGCGGGGAGGAAGCCCCGCTCTTCCTGGGGAATGTATATCGCAGCGATGCTGATTGCCGGCCTGATTGCCGGTTTCATTTCCCTGTTCCTCCTGGCTGATTCCCTGGCGGCCCTAGGAATTCCGGATCCCGGCCGCATTACCACCTTTGGCCTGCCGGTTTTTCGCGGGTTGGCGTGGATCCTCATGGCCTTGTCCGTGGGGTCTTTCTTGGCTTCATCCTTTCTCATCGCTCCGCGCGGGGATAATGCTGCGCTTATCGATGCCCCCTTATCCGTAGACGGCCACATTGCCGCGCGTACCGGCACCTGGGCTTCCTTTGGTGTGGCGGCCGTGGGGTTGGTGGAAATCCCGCTCATCATGTCCGATCTCACCGGAGCGCCATTTTCTCAAGTATTTGAGCCTTCCATTATGAAGATGGCACTCACGGAAATTTCCACCACCATTGTCTGGGGAATTTCCGTGCTCATTGCCCTTGTCATAGGCATTCTCGGGCTTCTTGGTCGCAGCTGGTCCATGCAGCCGGTGTTACTTTTCTTCTCCGTCTTGCAGGTGGTACCCATTGGTCTAGAAGGCCACTCCGCGGCCGGCGGTGACCACGATTACGGCACCAATTCGCTGCTGTGGCACTTGGTCTTTGTCATGCTTTGGGTAGGCGGGCTAATGGCGCTTATCGCCCATGGGCGGCGCCTTGGCCCCAACCTTGCTTTTGCAGTGAAGCGCTACTCTGGCATCGCCTTCATGGCCATTGTGGTGCTGGCGGTATCAGGCTTGATCAACACGCTTATCCGCATGAATATCTCCGATCTAGTGGATTCTGCCTACGGCATCATCTTGATAACTAAGTTCGTGCTGACGATCCTGCTGGGAATTTTTGGCCTAGCTCACCGCGAGCTGACTATCCCGCAGTTGGACAAAAACCCCCGCCTGTTTATTCGCATTGCCGTAGCGGAGGTGGCGGTCATGGCCGGCACCATCGGTGTGGCCATCACTTTGGGTCGTACCGTGCCCCCGTCACCGCGGGATCCCAACCTCAACTCGATGCAGATTTTGATGGGTTATGAGCTCTTTGAAAAGCCCACGGTGCTCAACGTGTGGACCATGTTCCGCTTTGACATCATGTTTGGAACCCTCGGCCTACTTTTGGCCGCGGCCTATGGCTATTGCGTCTACCGCGTACACAAGCGCGGCCTGACGTGGAGCAAGGGACGTACCGCGTGGTTTATGTGTGGTGCGCTGGGCATGACCCTCGTGATGTCCACTGGCCTGGGACTTTATATGCCGGCGATGTATTCCATGCACATGCTGGTCCACATGATTTTGTCCATGGCAGTGCCCCTCCTGCTCGTTCTAGGCGCACCATTGACCTTAATCATGGAAGCCTTCGAGGCTGGGCCGAAGGGGCAGCCGAGCCTGCATGATTATGCATTGGCAGCGACCCAATCCAAGATCGTTGGGTTCCTGACCAACCCGTTTGTCAATCTGCTGCAATACTTATTTTTCCTGTACGTGCTCTACCTTTTCCCGAGCCTGTATCAATTTGCCATCTCGGAGCATGCTGGACACCTCATCATGAACTTCACGTTCATCATTTCTGGCTGCTTCTATTTTTGGGAAATTATCGGCCCAGATCCGCTATCCAAGCGCCGCTCCACCCCCTTCCGTTTGGCCGTGCTCTTCCTTTCCATGCCGTTCCACCTTTTCGCCGGCGTGTACCTGATGCAGATGCAAAGTGTATTGGGCGCGGACTTCTACCAGTATTTGGAGTTACCATGGGATCCAGATTTGCTCCAAGATCAGCGCGTGGGCGGCGGCATTGCGTGGGGATTTGGCCAGTTCCCGCTGGTCATCGTCTTTGGCAAGCTCTTCCTGGATTGGTTGGCCGATGACCGGGCCACTGCCCGCCGCCATGATGTGCAGGCGGATGCGGACGATGATGCTGAGCTGGAACGCTATAACGCGATGTTGCAGGACATAAACCAAGGCGATGAATCGAGCTTCCGGGGGCGCTAGCCTGTGGATAACTTGTCAAAGGTCACCCTAAAACGCGCCTTTTGTTGACGAGAGCAACAAGTTATCCACAGGGTGGGGCTGGTGCCCATGGTGCGGCGTCCGCAAGGGCATCAGGATGTACAGGCGAGCGAGGAAAATCGAACTCGCCAACCCAACATCCAGCAAAGGATTTTCTAGCACCATGTCCCAATATCCAATTACCTTGACCGGACGCCTTACTCGTGACCCAATCCTGACCAAAACCTCTACTGGGGCCTATAAGGCCAAGCTGCGTATCGCCTCCTCGCGCCGAATTCCGGACCGCCAGGCGGATACTGGCGTCAATGATCCGGAAGGACAAACCGCCAAGGCCCCGCAATGGCGCGACGTGGACCACCTTTATATCGACGTCGAAATGTGGAATCAATTCGCCATCAACGTGCGTAAATCCCTGGCCAAAGGCATGCCACTGGTGATTGTTGGCTCCTTGGTTACAGAGCAATGGAGCGATGATCAAGGAACCGACCACTTCCGCACGTTTATTAAGGCGCAGTACGTGGGATTGGACTTGAACCGCCACGTCATTGGCACAAAGCGCCTCGTCCCGCAGTACAACCAAGAAAATATTGCGGTCCCAGAATTGGGGGACAACGCCATCGAACCAGACGTGGACCACAGCGTGCCGCAGCAACCGGCGGAACGGGGCGACACCGCTGCGGATACTGCGGCTGACCGCTATTTAGCGGAACGAGCTGCAGCAGCGCGTAGTGGAGAAGAGGAACCCTATGATGCCGAAGCGGAGGAGGCTGCCGAGGCGGAATCCGCCACCGTGAATGCTTAAGCCTTTCGGCCTTGCCTTGATTGCCTCGGGTGTACCTGACCCGAGGCACTTGGGCTGTGGTTCTGATGTAGTGTTTGTGTAGATAAATACGTCTCCCAAATTTTTGCAAAGGGGTAAAAGTGGGCGAATTCATCTACACGATGAAAAACGTGCGCAAGGCAATTGGCGATAAAGTCATCCTTGATGATGTAACAATGGCGTTCTACCCAGGCGCCAAGATTGGTGTGGTCGGCCCTAATGGCGCCGGTAAGTCCTCCATTCTGAAGATTATGGCCGGCCTGGACCAGCCTTCCAACGGCGAGGCTTTCCTAGATCCGGGAGCCACCGTGGGCATCTTGCAACAGGAGCCACCTCTCAATGACGAGAAGACCGTGCGCGGCAACGTCGAAGAGGGCTTGGGCGATATCTTTGAAAAGAAGCAACGCTTCGAGCAGATCGCCGAGGAAATGGCCACCAACTACAGCGATGAGCTCATGGAAGAGATGGGCAAGCTGCAGGAGGAACTGGATGCCGCCGATGCCTGGGAGGTTGACTCCAAGATCGAGCAGGCAATGGAGGCTTTGCGTTGCCCGCCTTCTGACGCCCCAGTGACCAACCTTTCCGGTGGCGAGCGTCGCCGCGTAGCGCTGGCTAAGCTTCTGCTGACGGAGCCGGACCTGCTGCTGCTCGACGAGCCTACTAACCACCTGGACGCCGAGTCCGTGCAGTGGCTGGAGAAGCACTTGGCCGATTACCCGGGTGCTGTCTTGGCCGTGACCCACGACCGCTACTTCCTCGACCACGTCGCGGGCTGGATCTGCGAGGTTGACCGCGGCAAGCTCTATCCATACGAGGGCAACTACTCCACCTACCTGGATAAGAAGCAGGAGCGCTTGGAGGTTGCCGGCAAGAAGGATGCGAAGCTGCGCAAGCGCTTGAAGGACGAGTTGGAGTGGGTTCGCTCCGGTGCAAAGGCCCGCCAGGCCAAGAACAAGGCCCGTCTGGAGCGCTACGAGGAGATGGCAGCCGAGGCCGAGAAATACAAGAAGCTCGACTTCGAAGAAATCCAGATTCCTACCCCGCCGCGCTTGGGTAATAAGGTTGTGGAGGTCAAGGATCTGCAGAAGGGCTTTGATGATCGCGTTCTGATTAAGGACCTTTCCTTCACCCTGCCGCGCAACGGCATCGTGGGTGTTATCGGCCCGAACGGTGTTGGTAAGACCACCCTGTTTAAGACCATTGTGGGTCTGGAGCAGCCGGACGCCGGTTCCGTTGAGGTGGGAGATACCGTCAAGCTGTCCTACGTAGACCAGAACCGCGAGAATATCGACCCCGAGGCAACCGTTTGGGAGGTTGTCTCCGGCGGCTTGGACTACATTCATGTGGGCCAGAATGAGATGCCGTCGCGTGCTTACCTGTCCGCTTTCGGCTTCAAGGGCCCAGATCAGCAAAAGCCATCCAAGGTGCTTTCTGGTGGTGAGCGCAACCGTCTGAATCTGGCGCTGACCCTGAAGGAGGGCGGCAACCTGATCCTCCTTGACGAGCCGACCAACGACTTGGACGTGGAAACCCTTGGCTCGCTGGAAAACGCGCTGGAGAAGTTCCCAGGCTGCGCCGTGGTCATTTCCCACGACCGCTGGTTCCTAGACCGTACTTGTACCCACATTCTGGCCTGGGAGGGCAATGTGGAAGAAGGCCAGTGGTTCTGGTTCGAGGGCAACTTCGGTGACTATGAGAAGAACAAGGTCGACCGCCTCGGTGAAGAGGCAGCCCGTCCTTCCCGCGTAACTCACCGCAAGCTGACCCGCTAACTGGTTGACGCCTTAACTGAGGAGAATGATGGCAACCCCAAGCGTGCATACGTACCGTATTCAAACCCGCTGGTCGGACTTTGATATGTACGGCCACATGATGAACGCAAACTACATCGAGCTTGCCCAAGAAGCACGCTTGGCCTTTGCGAAGGAACACATTTATTCCAAAGGCCTCGATTTCATTGCGTTCGTGCGCCACCTCGATGTGGATTTCCTGCGCCCAATGGAGTTTAAGGAAACTACTACTGTTGAGGTAGAGACCACTATCTCGCAGATTGGGACCACCTCTTTTACCACCGCTCAGAAGGTTAAAAACGCCCAGGGCGAGGTAGCAGCAACCGTGGAATGCGTGCAGGTAGTCGTCGACCGCCAGCAGCAGACCCCGCGCCCGCTGACGGAACAGGAAAAGGATATTCTGCAAAATACCGCAGCCAACTAACTGCGGCGCAGAGCAAAGAAAAGAAAGGCAGGGCCCGAAGGCATGGTCACCGAGACTCTAGAAATTGGAAGCGGTGGACCTGGCCTTCGGGCCCTTGTCACGCGCGCAGTCGGCTTGGACGCGAGCGCTTCGGTGCGTTTGCGCCAGCTGACTGGCGACGTCGTCGATGTCTTTGTCACCACTCCCTTTGAGGTAGTTGCATCCCGCCGCGTGGAGGGCGTCGCCTCCCGCGATGGGGCGGTGGTTTCTGCCGCCACGCTCGCCGAGCAACTCAAGGAACATGAGTCAACCGGGACTCTCGATTTGGGCCCCGCCCGTGATCCGTCATGGCCGGGAGCCCTGCCGCCGGCCACTGGTTATAGCGTGGTCGATACATTGCCGGTCACTGTGGTGCGTGAGCTCTCCGATAAAGGCCAACAACTGACGCGACAATTTTCTGGGCCCATGGGCCCGCCGTCCAGCCTCTTGAATCAAACCGTCGTTACCGTAGAAGGCGATGGCGCCACGGTGGAAATCCCTATGCGCATGATCTTTGCGTGCACCAACCTGGGCCTTATCCCTGGATTTTCCGCCCCGATGGACGTGCCGCGCCACTTGCGCGTGGCTCAGCTGGGCCGCTGGGTGCGTCTCGATGCCCCCTTCGGCAGCATTTATCGGTCCACCCGTCTCTCGCTGTTTTAAGCCCATCCATCTACCGCAAGACTCGGTGAGGGCTTCCTCCGCGGAGAACGTGGACCCCCAAAAGCGGTCCACCTTTGGGAGAGCAAGGAGTGGTGCTTATCTCGCAAAACCCTCGTCTAGCAGGACAATAACGGTAGTCATATAGGTTCCTGCTTTTTCGGCTTATGTGAGTTTCAGATTAGACGCCCAGGTAAACGTGTGCTGCGTTACTCTAGAAATGTAAAAGTAATTTCCTGCACCTACAAGGAGACGGTGTAATGCGTATTGCGGTACCAAAAGAAATCATGAATAACGAGAACCGCGTGGCTCTCACCCCTATGGGAGCGCAAACCCTCGTTGCTGATGGCCATGAAGTGTTCATTGAAACCGGTGCCGGTGAAGGCGCATCCTTCCCCGATTCTGCCTACGAGGATGCCGGTGCCACAATTGTGGACTCAGCGGAAGAGACGTGGTCACAAGCGGAACTGCTACTCAAGGTCAAGGAGCCACTCGAGTCCGAGTACAAGTACCTGCGCTCGGACCTTACCGTCTTTACCTACCTTCACCTCGCTGCGGACCGCCCGCTGGCGGAGGCGCTGGTGGAGGCCAATACTGCCTCGATTGCCTATGAAACGGTCACCGACCGCCACGGTACTTTGCCGCTGCTGACTCCAATGTCCCAGGTGGCTGGCCGCCTTGCCGTTATCGAAGGCACCCACCACCTGCTGTCCACCCAGGGCGGCCGCGGTTTGCTGGTCTCTGGCGTTCCGGGCACCCAGCCGGCACGCGTCGTCGTGATCGGCGGCGGCCAAGTTGGTTCCTCCGCCGTTGCGATGGCCCACGGCCTGCGCGCCGAAGTCACCGTGCTGGACCTCGATCCACACGTCTTGCAGCGCTTCGATGACCAGTACGCCGGTGGCGTGCGCACTCTGATCTCGGATCCGGCCACCATCGAAAAGGAGCTGCAGGAAGCCGACCTTGTCATCGGTGCCGTGCTCATTCCAGGTTCCGCTGCGCCGAAACTGGTGCGCGAGGAGACCGTGAAGAAGATGAAGAAGGGCGCTGTTCTCGTGGACGTGGCCATCGACCAGGGTGGTTGCTTCGAAAACTCGAAGAAGACCTCCCACGATGATCCCACCTTTAAGGTGCACGACACCTTGTTCTACTGCGTGGCTAATATGCCAGGCGCAGTGGCTAATACCTCGACCCGCGCGCTATCGTCTGCGACGCTGCCGTACATCCGCGCGGTAGCCAAGGACAACTTGGATGCCGCCATCGAGCGCTTCCCAGGCCTAGAAGGCGGCGTGATGACCCGAGGCGGTCGTCTGGTGTCCGAGCCTGTGCGTAAGGCTTTTGACTGGGACGACTAAGCACCGCGTTGCATCCCGCGCGCTAGATAAACCATGAGCCCGGCTCTCCGTCAAAGGGAGTCGGGCTCATGTTGTGCGCGGGCGTCAATAGGCGGCTAGGGCGCTTTGTTGATCATCATGGCGGCCACGCGCTGCATATGATCCCAGATCATCTCGCGGTAGGCCGGCGGGATGGTTTCCTCGTCGATCTTGGCGAGGGAGTTACCCATAAGCTCTAACCAGCGGTCATGCGCGGTGATATCGATGGGGTAAGGGGCGTGGCGCATGCGCAGGCGCGGGTGGCCGCGGTTTTCAGAGAAGAGCTGCGGACCACCCCAATACTGTGCCAAGAACCAGGTAAGGCGCTGCTCGGCGCCCTCCCAGTCGTTCTCGGGGTACATGGGGCCGATGACGTCGTCCTCTTTGACCTGGGAATAAAAGCCGTGGACGAGACGCTCAAAGGTCTCCATGCCGCCGACGGCCTCGTAAACAGAATCCATTTACTCTTCTTCTTCCTTGCGGGGATCGGCAATGCCGATGCCGTGCGGGTAGGGAGTCGTAATACCTTTAGTGTGCATGACATTGAGCACGCGGGACTGCAAGAAACGCTGAACGTCCCACTGCTTGCCCGGCAGGGTCTTGGTCGATACGCGGAAGGAAACATAGTCTGGTTCGAAGCCAGACATGCCGTCCACGCGGGGGGTGCTGAGAATGAGCTTGCGCACTTTGTCATCTTGTGCGGCTTCCTTGACGGCGTTCTCAATGACATCACCGGCAACCTCTGGGTCATTAGAAAGACCCACTGGGATCTGGATGCGGGCAACCGAGTACTCATCCGAATGGTTGGCCACCTGGAGGATTTCGCCATTGCGCACGTACCACAGGGCGCCATCGATATCGCGGACCGTGGTGATGCGCAGGGAGATGGACTCGACATCGCCAAAGACGCCATTGCCCAAATCAACCACGTCACCAATGCCGTATTGGTCCTCAATGAGCATGAAGATGCCGGAAAGGAAGTCCTTCACCAGCGCCTGTGCGCCAAAGCCGAGGGCAACGCCGATGACACCGGCGGAGGCGATAAGCGGTGCTACGTTGACCTCTAACTCATCCAGGATGGCGATAATGGCCCACACCCAGACGAAGATGGCGCCGGCAGAACGGGCTACGCCGGCAAGTGTCTTGATGCGGGAGGCGCGCCGGGTCTCGCGGGTTTGGCGCATGGCCTCTTCTTGTTGGCTGAGCTCGGCACGGTTAGCGCGGCTCTTGAATTTCCCGCGGAGGCGCTGCTTATCCAGTCCGGAGGATTTAATGCTATTTTCGGCCACTTTGTTGATAACTCGACGGAGGAGCCAGTGGGCGATAATGGCCAGGATAAGGATGATGGCGATGCGAGTCGGGCGCTCGATAAGCCAGCTTTGCACCTTCTCGTCATTCCAAAAACTGGACACGGACTCGATGGCCGAGTCCTTGGTGGAAGCTGCGGAGGCTAAGAATTGCGTATTCATCATTCTTTCTTAGTCGTGGACAATATGAACCGCGCCCATTGTAAGGGGTGTGCCTGAATGCGCGATGAGTTCCAGGGTAGGGACTGTGAAAATAAATAGCCATCTCTCCGTAGGAAATGAACAGCTTAGTCTAGACTGTGGTGCTATGACTGAACGCAGCACGCAGAACCTGGCCGAAGGCTTTACGTCCCGTTCCATCCATGGCGGCTACCACCCAGACCCGCACATGGGCTCCATTAATGTACCGATCTATGCATCGACCACGTTCGCACAAGATGGCTTGGCACAGCTGCGCGGCGGCTTTGAATACGGCCGCGTGGCCAACCCCACCGTGCGCTCGCTCGAGCGCACTCTTGCCGCGCTTGAAGGTGCCAAATACGCCCGCGTGTTTTCTTCCGGCATGGCCGCTGCCGATACCTTGATTCGCATCCTGGTGCGCCCGGGAGATCACGTCATTTTAGGCAATGATGCCTACGGCGGGTCCTACCGCCTGCTTAATGATTTCACCGAGTGGGGCGTGGAGGTGTCCATCGTCAACACCAGCGATACCGCCGCGGTTGCAGACGCGGTCAAAGACAATACCAAGCTCATTTGGCTGGAAACACCCACCAATCCGGCGCTAAATATCACCGATATTGCCGCGGTGGCCAAGATTAAGGGAAACGCGCAGGTGCTGGTAGACAATACTTTTGCCACGCCTTACCTGCAAAACCCGCTGGAACTTGGCGCGGACCATGTGCTGCACTCGACCACCAAGTACTTAGGCGGTCATTCCGATGTGCTCGGTGGTGCGGTGGTTACTAATGACGCCCACGTGGACGAGCGCCTGCTCTACTTCCAGGGCAATGTGGGCGCGGTGAGCTCGCCTTTCGACGCCTACCTTACCGCCCGCGGCATCAAGACTTTGTCGGTGCGCATGGACCGCCACTGCGCCAATGCACAGAAGGTAGCAGAATTTTTGCAAGGCCGCCCCGAGGTTAAGCAGGTGCTCTACCCTGGGCTCAAGGGCCATCCGGGCCATGAGCTGGCAGCACAGCAGATGCGTGGCTTTGGCGGCATGATGTCCGTTCGCTTCCATAGCGTGGAGCATGCCAAGCAGATCTGTCTCAATACGCGGCTAATCTGTCTAGCGGAATCGTTGGGTGGGGTGGAATCGCTCATCGAGCACCCAAAAAATATGACTCACGTATCCGCAGAAGGGTCCGAGCTGGTGCCGTCGGAGGATATAGTGCGCATCTCCATCGGCATTGAAGACATCGATGACCTGCTCGCAGACTTGGAGCAGGCCCTCGACGCGCTATAGGCCTCGGCCCTTGGCCCAAAGCGCAGGTGGTGGCTAGGAGCGCACCACGGCGAGGAGGGAACCGGCGGTCTTGTCGGTTTCCTGCAACATGAGTGGGTCGGTTCCCGGCATGGGGGAAATGGTGGTATCCGGCCACTGGGAATAGGTGGGTATGCCCACGATGTGCAGGCGTGCATCCAGTTCGCCGTTCGGGTGAACGGTGCGGCGTGTAGCCCCATCGGTCTCTGGGGAGCCGGTGGGTTGGCCGTGATCGGGGAAGGGGCGCACGCGGGCGGAATCCACCAAGCAGCGCGTCATGGCATCGCCGGCGGTGCGGATATCGGGGCGGTGCATAAAGGCGTCGACAAGCGTGGGCGCAGAAGCGGAGCGAGGGCCGGAGGTCAGGGTGAAGTGATCGGCCTCGATGGACACGGTGGGGTGATCTCCTAGGAAGTGGGCCAAGCCGGAGTCGACAAGCGCGAGCAACTGGCGCACGCGGAAGAGTGGTGGGCCGGAGCCGATCATCTGGCCAAAGGACATGACCTGACTGTAGCGGCCGGTGCGGGACTCGCGGGTGTAGCGGCCCTCTGCGCCAAGGATGGAGGCCGGCTTGCGCGATTGCGATAGCGACCACAGCGCGGCCTTGATGGGAGAGTCATGGCCGGCGGCGGCCTCCCGGATATCACCTTCCATGGACTGGGCAATGTGCTCGGTGAGCTCATCGATGTCCCCGGTAAACCCGGCAATCTGGTACATGAGATCGTTCATGTCCCATGGCTCGGTGACCATAGGTGCAATGGCTGCGCCCAGCTCATCCGGGGCGGTGGCATCGATGGTCTCGACGATTTCCGCGCGCGGGCGCAGGAGGGAATCCGGGCGCACGCGCTCCAAGGTGGTGATATAAGCCTCGTAGCTATCGCGCGCGATGGCGGGCCAAACCTGGGCGTCAAAGTCGATGTCCTGGGCGCCACTGAGCTCCGCAATGACCTTCTTCAGGCGGCGGCGCGGCATGGTAGGCGGCAACTCGCCATACTCGGACTTGGGGTGGTAGGGGTAGCCGCGGCCAGAGGAAATGATGAAATTGGGCTCCTGCCCGCAAGGCTCATAGCGTAGGCCGGAGCGCGCGGAAGGATCCTCCACGAATTTGCCACCGCGCTCGATGGTGGTCAGCGCCATGATGTCATAAAAGCCCATGCCTAGCCCGCGCACCAGCACGTCCTCGCCGCCGGGAATGGCCGCATAGTCTTGCTCTACCGGGTTATTAGGGGCGATCCAGTTCAAACCGGAAGCGGCCAACTGCTTTTCTTGCTCGTTATATTCCGGAATCATCCAGCCATAGGCCAGTACCGTGGCATCGGCGCGCACCTCGGAGCCATCGGCTAGGTGGAGGACGTCTTGGTGACCGTCCTCTTTGATGGTCTCCAACCGGCTGAAGTGATTCACGGTGGAAATACTCTTGGGCAGACGTGCAATGACCACGTCATAAACCCAGCGCAGGTACTCGCCATACAGTGCGCGGGAAGGATTTGACTCCGGGCGGGTGGCGACAAGCTCCTCGCGGTAGTCCTCCGCAATATGTGCGGCCGGAGGATGCTGCTCAAAAAGCTCGCGCTTGGCCGCGGGGACAGTATCGTCATCGCCGCGCAGGAGCTTAATCCACTCGTACTGAATAGGGCCTTCGAGCACGGGGGCATCCACGGTGGAGCCGGGCTCGGTGAAAAGGGTGACCGCGCCGGCGCGGGTGTTCATACACAGGGTTTTGGTTTGATCCGTTTCCCAAATGCGGCCGGCGCCATGCTGGGCGTCATCAATGAGGTGGACGGCAATGGGGTCGCTGGAATCGTCCATGCGGGCGGAGAGGCGTTCCAGGATGGAAATGCCGCGCGGGCCCATACCGACGATCGCGATAGCTAGAGTAGACATGCTTCCTATCGTGCCACATTCAGGCTTTTTCAGGATCACCGGACCCGGTAGTAAGAATAAAATAGACCAGGAGGTCTATCAGGGGATTTATGAAATGTTGTTTTACCAGGTGATGAGGTAGACCGTCCGGTCTTGTGCTTGAGGGAAGGAGTGTGGTCTAATGGGCAAGTACTACTTTAGACTTAAAGGAACTCGAGCTTTTATGAAGCAACTTTCTCGGCTCCTGCGGCCTGCGGTCGCGGTCCTCGCCAGCAGCGCGCTAGCTCTCTCGCTTACCTCGTGCGCCTCTACTTCCCACGCTGCGGAAGATGGCATGGTCACCTATGTCGAGCCCAATATGTTCAACAACCTCTATCCGCCCTCCGGCGGTTATTACCCCAATGGTGGTGTGCTCAATAACATCACGGACCGCCTGCTCTGGCAGGACCCGGATACCCTCGAGCTGCACCCGTGGATTGCAGAGGAGTTGCCCAAGGCAAATAAAGATAACACCGAGTTCACCTTCAAGATTCGCAAAGGCGTGACCTACTCCGATGGCTCCCGCCTAGATGCCGCGAACGTGAAGAAGAACTATGACCTCTATGCCCTAGGCGATGAAGACCGCATGCTCACGCCTTCGGAGCAGCTGCCCAATTATGAAAAGTCCGAGGTCATCGATGACTATACGGTGAAGTTCTACTTCAGCGAGCCTTCCCCGGGCTTCCCTCAGTCCACCTCCGTGATGAACCAGGGCCTGCTTTCTAATGCCACCCTGGATTTGGATGACACCGGCTTCGCGCCGGGCAACGCGACCGCGATTTCCGGTTCGGGCCCCTTCGTCATTGAGGAAGAAGAGCTGGGCACCAAGCTGGTGCTCAAGAAGCGCGAGGATTATGACTGGGCGCCCCCTGCCCGCAAGGACCACCAGGGCCCAGCCGATATTGAGGGCATCAATATCGTGCTCGCAGCCGAAGATTCCGTGCGCGTGGGCTCGCTTGTAGCCGGCCAGTCCGATGTCGCGCGCCAGATCGAAGCTCCCGATGAGAAGCACCTGAAGGATCAAAACCTGCAGATTTTCGCAGCGCCCACCCGTGGCGTGAATAATAGCTTCCACTTCCACTTCCGCCATCCACTCTTGGAAGATAAGCGCGTGCGTCAGGCCATCATCCACGCCATCGACCGGGATAATATCCTGGATACCCTCTTTTCTGATTCCTACCCCAAGGGCACGTCGATCCTGGCCAAGACGGCTATTGGTTATAAGGATCAGTCCGCGAACTATGCCTTCGATCCAGAAGAATCTAAGCGCCTGCTCGATGAGGCCGGCTGGCACCCAGGCGAAGATGGCATTCGCGAAAAGGACGGCAAGCGCCTTTCTGTCACCTTCAATGAGGCCGTCCCACAGCCGCGCTCTAAAGAAATGTTCACCAAGGCTCAGGAGATGTTGAAGAACGTCGGCATCGAGGCCAACCTCAACCCAGGTGACCGGTCCGCGCAGCAGAAGGCCATGAAAGACCAAGACACCGTGCAGGTACGCCACACCATGACTGGCCGTGCCAACGTGGATACCTTGGCCACGTGGCTGGATGGCAGCGGGCGCAATTCTTTCCTCAACTATGACGAGGCGACCGATAGCTTTGGCGATGAGAAACTGCAGAAGCTGGTGGAGGACTATTTCAACCTCAGCAGTGAAAAAGAGCGCTTGGCCATGACTGGCCGCATGCAGGACTACTTGTCCGAACAGGCCTATATCTTGCCCATGTTTGAAGAGCCGCAGGTCTATGGTTTCCAGCCTTATATCGAGGGCTTTAGTACCGAGGCCATCGGCCGCCCGTCGTTTTATGCGGTAGATATCAACCCCGCGGAAGGGGAGGACTAAACCATGAGCCTGAAAACTATTGCCCTGCGCATCGGCCAAGCCGTGCTCGTCATCTGGGCAACCT
Source organism: Corynebacterium tuberculostearicum (assembly GCF_030503735.1). Next base: position 22,705 of record NZ_CP073096.1, read on the forward strand.
TCACCCTTTCTTTCATCCTTTTGGCGGCACTGCCTGGTGACGCCGTCGCGACCCGTTATGACAACCCCAACTTGGGGCTCAACGCCGAGCAGCTGGCCGCTATCCGCGAGGTTTATGGCGCCGATGAGCCACTCCTGAGCCGCTACTTCAGCGCGCTCGGCGGGTTCGTCACCGGTGATTTCGGCTTTTCCGTTGCCACCGGTACGGCCGTATCGGAGATGCTGGCAGATGCCCTGCCCTCAACGCTGGCGCTGGCCGTCCTTGCGTTCCTCGTAGGCGTGGCCCTAGCTTTCCTCGTAGCAATTGTCTCTACCTTTGGTCCATTTTCCTGGTTGCGCAGTTTCTTCCGCAGCCTGCCTTCCGTGATGGTTTCCCTGCCTACCTTTTGGATCGGCATCATCTTGATCCAGATCTTTTCCTTTGGCTTGGGGTGGGTCCCGGTTATTGGCGCGAGCGACGCCCAGAACCTCATCCTGCCAGTAATCACCCTCGCTATTTTTGTAGCCGCGCCGTTGGCGCAGGTGCTGCTGCGTTCCATCGATGAGGTAATGGATATGTCCTTCGTGCAGGTGGTGCGTGCCAAAGGTGCTAGCGGTGCCTGGTTGTTGTGGCGCAACGTCTTGCGCAACGCGCTGCTGCCAGCGCTGACCATGGCCGGCCTTACCTTTGGTGAGCTCGTTGGCGGCTCCGTGGTTACGGAAGCAGTTTTTGCTCGCCACGGCATCGGCGCGCTGACCGTAGATGCGGTGGCCAACCGTGATACCTCAGTGCTGCTGGCCATTGTGGTGCTGGCCGCCACCGTCTTTGTTCTCATAAATCTCATTGTGGACCTGCTCTACCCAGTGCTCGACGTGCGCCTGCGCGAGCACGACACTGCATCTGGCAGCTCCGCTGCCACCACCACCGACACCCATGCAACGCACGAGAAGAAGGTCCAAGCATGAAGCTCAAATCCACACAGCTGAAGCTCACCCCGGGCACCATACTCTCGCTTATTGTGCTGGGCATGGCGGTGCTTTGCGCGCTGTTCCCGCAACTGTTTACCTCCCAAGATCCGAACCAGGGCGGTGACACCACGGCGCTGCTCCAACCTAGCTTTCAGCATTGGTTCGGCACCGATGCTGTCGGCCGCGATCTCTATACCCGTGTGGTCTACGGCGCGCGTCAATCCCTACTCGGCGCGCTGCTGGCCGTACTTTTCGGCCTCATCGTCGGCACCATCTTGGGCATTATCGCCGGAGTGCGCCGCGGCTGGGTCGATGCCGTCATCATGCGCATCGTGGACGTGCTGCTGTCCATTCCCGGCCTGTTGCTCTCGCTGTCCGTCATCATTGTGCTCGGACACGGCATCTTCAATGCCGCCATCGCGGTTGGTATTACCTCCGTGGCCACCTTCGCGCGCCTCGCGCGTTCCCAGGTGCTCAGTGTCGCCGGCTCCGATTTCGTTGAGGCCGCCTATGGCTCCGGCGGTTCTTCCTTCCAGGTGCTGGTGCGCCATATTCTTCCCAATTCACTCACCGCGGTTTTCGCCGTAGCCGCCCTGCAATTCGGCCTGGCCATTTTGCAGCTAGCCACCCTCGGCTTCCTAGGCTATGGCGCTCCGCCCCCAACCCCGGAATGGGGCCTGCTCATCTCTGAATCGCGCGACTACATCGCCACGGCCGGCTGGCTAACCACCGCCCCTGGCATTGTCATCGTCGCCGTGGTCCTTGCGGCCAATCACCTCAGCCAGACACTGCGAAAGGCGGCCTAATGTCCCTGCTTAGCATTAGTGATCTATCCATTACGTACCGCACCGGCCGAGGCGAGGTGGAGGCGGTAAGCGGCATTGAGCTCGAGGTAAACCCCGGTGAAATGACCGCCATCGTTGGCGAATCCGGTTCCGGCAAGTCCACCTCCGCCATGGCCGCCATTGGCTTGCTGCCAGATAATGCCTCGATTGTTTCTGGCAGCATTACTTTCGACGGCCGCGACGTCACTCAGTATTCCCAAAAGCAGTGGCGGGAGCTGCGTGGCCGCCGTATTGGTTTGATCCCGCAGGATCCGAATAATTCGCTCAACCCGCTCAAGACCATCGGCGCCACCGTGGAAGAGGGCATGGCCATCCACACGCAGGGTGATAAAGCCTCCCGCAAGAAGCGAGCCTTGGAGCTCTTGGAGCGCGTGGGCATCGATGATCCGCAGCGCCGCTATCACCAATACCCGCATGAGCTTTCCGGCGGAATGAAGCAACGCGTGCTTATCGCCGCAGCTGTGGCTTTGGAGCCGGAGCTCATCATCGCCGATGAACCCACGTCTGCGCTCGATGTCACCGTGCAGAAGATCATCTTGGATCTCCTCGATGAGATGCGCGAGGAGCTGACCATGGGCATCCTCTTTATCACCCATGATTTGGCCGTGGCGGGCGACCGCGCGAATAACATCGTGGTGATGGAAAAGGGCACCGTCCGCGAGTCTGGCGTTGCTGCCCGCGTCCTCACCGATCCCCAGCATGCCTACTCCAAGCGCCTGCTTGCCGACGCCCCCTCGCTCACCGCCCCTACCCCCTCACAGGCCGCCTCTCCGGTGCGGGCCGCCGCGACAGCACAGCATGAAACCTTGCTTGAAGTGGAAGGGCTAAGTCAACGCTTCGGGGATTTTACTGCCGTGGATGACATCAGCTTTTCCGTCGCCCGTGGCACCACCCACGCCTTGGTAGGCGAGTCCGGCTCCGGTAAGACCACGACTGGGCGTGCCATCTCCTTGTTAAGTACGCCGACCTCCGGCAGCATTCGCTTGGCCGGTGAAGACATCAGCACTGCCCGAGGTAAACGCCGCCGCGAGCTGCGCCGCTCCATCCAGATGGTCTACCAAAATCCCTTTGGCTCGCTCGACCCGCGCTTTAGCATCGGCGATACCATCGCCGAGCCGGTGCGCAATTTCACCAGCGCTTCCAAACGCGGCGCCCGCGCGAAGGCACGGGAATTCCTCGATTTGGTGGCCCTAGATTCCTCGATGGCATCCCGCCGCCCCACCGAGCTCTCCGGCGGTCAGCGACAGCGTGTGGCCATTGCCCGCGCCATGATCATTGAGCCCGAACTTGTGGTTCTCGATGAGGCCGTGTCCGCGCTCGATGTCACCGTGCAGGCACAGATCCTGCGCCTGCTTGATGAGCTGCAGCGCGAGCTGGAGCTTACCTATATCTTCATCTCGCACGACCTCGCGGTAGTCAACCAGATCTCCGATACCGTCTCCGTGCTTTCCCGCGGCAAACAAGTGGAATCCGGGCCGACAGCCCAAGTCTTTGCACAGCCGGAAACCGATTACACCCGCCAGCTGATAGATGCCATCCCCGGCTCCCGCTACCGTGCCGGGGACCTAAACTTGGGGCTATAAACCCCGCCCCAGAAAGGTTGGATTGAGAATATGACCGATATTATTAATGAGCTCTCCCACGCCAGCGCCGAGGTGCAACAGCTGCGCCGTGCTCGCCACGATGCGCAGGAAAATGCGCAGCTGAGTTTTAGCGCTTTGCTCGAGCCTGCAGAACCAGGCGAGTTCTCCTATACGGAGCGCTATGCCGTAGCGGCCTTTACCGCCGCGATTTATCAGACCGGCGAGGCTGCGGACTTCTATTTCGATCTACTCAGCGATGAAGCCGATGCGGACCTCGTCGCTGCCGTGCGTACCGCTAGCCAGCGCGGCGTGTCCACCGGCCCGTATTACCAGGGCAACTTCCTTATCTTTGGCGATACCGCTGCAGAGAGCGTATTGGGTGAGCGCTTGGCCGCCGCCCTCGATTGGGCCCACCTTTTGGCCTTCCACCCGAAGGATGCCTCGCCGGAGGCGATTGGGCACCTGGATTCCGCCGGATGGTCCGCTACGGATATCGTCAGCCTGTCTCAGCTGGTGGCCTTTCTGGCCTTCCAGCTTCGCGTGGTCCACGGCCTGCGCGTACTGTCTGGCGAGGACTCTGCGGCCCGCCCCGCAGCCGAGCGCGCCGCTGGTGTAGCCGACCCAGGCTGGGAGGCTACCGCGAATACTCTGCAGCCCGATACCGTGTTGCCAGACCACTTTGTCAACCACTCCCTGGGGTGGAAGCCCTGGGTGGAGGCACTGGCGAGTAAAGACTTCACCGCCGCGCATACCGATGCCCTCATCAAACCAGAACGCATCGACTCCGAGTACTTCCGCCTACTCGCCCGCGATCCTGCGGCCTTGAAGGCGCGTACGTTGACTGACCTGGACATTTTCTATAACACCGAAGGCGGTCTTTCCCGCGCTGACCGCGAACTCGCCGCCACCGTGGCTTCGCGCTACAACGGTTGCGAGTACTGTGCTTCTGTACACCAGGCACGGTGCGTCCAGGAAGGCGGCGATCGTGAGATCGTAGACCGCCTCTTGGACGAAGGCATCGAAGCGGACCTCGGATCCGAAAAGTGGGACCTTATCCGCCGCGCGGCCGTAGCGCTGACCGAAACCCCCTTTGCCTTCGACGCACAACTATGCGCGGATTTGCGCACGGCCGGATTCGATGACCAGTCCATCCTGGACCTCATTTACGCCTCGTCCTTCTTCAACTGGGCCAATCGCTTGATGCTTACTCTGGGCCAGCCGGATGTGCCCAAGCGGTTCCGTTAGCCGTTGATAGCCGGGCAGCGGTAACGAGGAGGAAGGTTCCCTATGATGGGGTGGCATGACTGATTCTTCGAATGTTACCGCACAAGCTAGCCCGGATACCGAAGCTCCGCAGAAGGTCGCCGTTGTCACCGGCGCCACCGGCGGCATGGGCCGGGAAATTATTGCCGATTTGGCACGCGATCACCACGTCTACGCTTTGGGCCGAAGCGCGGCGGATCTGCCCGAATCGCCCTCCATTACGCCGGTAGCCATTGACTTGGTAGCCGGACTTGATGAAGGCATGGCGCTGCCGGAATTGGATCGGGTGGACGTACTAGTGCACGCAGCTGCGCGGGCCACCAAGTATTCCGTGGAAGAAGCCACCCCAGAAAACTGGCGCGCGCACATGGATCTCAATGTGCACACTCCTGCTGAGGTGACCCGCGCCCTGCTTCCACAGCTGCGCAAGGCCGAAGGCACCGTAGTATTTATCAATTCTGGTGCCGGCCGTCATAGCTATGGCGATAACGTAGTTTATGCGGCCACGAAGCACGCGCTCTATGCATTGGCAGACGGATTACGTATCTCTGAGCCGGGCATTCGCGTCTCTTCCGTAGCGCCAGGGCCTACCGATACTCCGATGCTGCAGGGGCTGCAGGACTACGATCCCTCACAAGTTATTGCACCAGCCGAGGTGGCCCGTGCCATTCGTACCGTGGTGGACGCAGGGCCCACTACGCAGCTGACGGAAATCCAGGTCAGGCCGCGAATTGAACTTAATCTGCGCAAATAGCAGTGCCAGTTTAAGTAACGCACATCACACATTAATGGGGTTGAGGCTCAGTTTGTCCACTACACTCGAGGGCTGTGACTTCCCAAAGCCCTAAACGGCCCGCCTATCTCCTTATCTCCGATTCCCTGCGCGAAAAGATTGCCCGCCATGAACTAGCGCCCGGTCAGCGTTTGCCTACTGAACGCGAATTGGTCCAAGAATTTCATGTCGCGCGCATGACCGTGCGCCATGCCTTAGACATCTTGGAAGTAGAAGGCCTCATTGATCGCCGCCGCGGGCGCAGCGGCGGCACCTACGTTCGCACGGTTGCCCCTACGCTGAGCCTAACCAGCAAAGAGGGGATCATCGCCCAGCTGCGCGAACAAGGACACGACACCGTCGTTCAAGTGGTATCGGTAAACAAGGAGCCTGTGGCCAAAGGTGCGGCCGCGGTGCTGGCGGTAGACGATTCCACCTTGACATGGGAAATCAAGCGATTATATTTTGTTGATGACGCACCCGTGGCTCTTTCGCGCTATACCATTCCAGCCGCTATGGTTCCCGATCTCGACCAGCGTGACCTGCACGAATCCATTATGGAAGTACTGGCTGGCTATAACTTGAAGCCCGCTTTCACACGCGAAAATCTTAGCGCCGCCACCGCTCGCATGGAGGAACAGAAACTACTGCAGGTGAGCCGTTCGCACCCACTGCTTCGGTTCGTGCGGCTGCTAAAAGATGAGACAGGGAGGGCCATTGCCTATATAGAGGCGTCATTGCGCTCGGATATCGTCAACGTAGAAGTGATAATGGGGGATGAACCCGCGCCGGAGCCGAGCACGAGCCGCGGCGCGGGAGAAAATACTTAACCAGCGTCTACTTGGCGGTTGCGCAGCGCGCGGGCCACCCGGTCGCGCTGCTCGGTTACCGTGCGGCGCAGCCCTCCGGGCAGGTCCTTATCCAAGAAGGAATCAGCACGGTCCAGGCCTTTCTGGGTGATATCCCAAGAAGGGAAGAGGCCCGTCACGGTGGTCAGCGCCACCTCAGACGATTGGGAAGCCCACACCTTTTCCGCAATATCGAAGAACTCAGCGGTGGGAAGGAACTTATCGGCATGCGGATAGAGCAAACCTTCTAGTTTGGAGGTCAGCTCGCGGTTGGTGAGGTTACCCGCCGCGATGTCCTCCCATACTGTGCGCTTGTTCTCCGCGGTTGCTACCGCGGCACGGGCGCGCAGGGAAGAGTAATAGCCGGTAGCGGAATTATCGCGCTCAAGTTGCGCATTCGCGGCGGCTGGGACGTCGTCTACCGCGCCATCGGCGGCGAGTGCTGCCAGTGCGGACCAGCGCAGCCCCGCATCCTCAGAAGATTCCAGTACGCCGCGCAGGTAGTCGCGCGCGCTATCGTGCAGACGAATCTTCGCCAGCGCCTGGGTGCAGATGATGGAGCGTTGGGCATCGGTGCTGCGGGCGCCGTCGAGGAGGGCGTCGGCAAGTAGGGTGCTTTGGGCGGTCCACTGTGGATCGGCGTAGTTCTTCAGCGCGCTAGAGGCCTGCAGGACAATGCGCTCGAGGACTGCAAGCTCGGTTTCGGCCTGCATGCCGCGGGCTACCAGCTGGATGAAATCGCGGGCGCGCATATTTCCGGCGCGGGTCATTTCCCACGCGGTGGACCAGCACAGGGTGCGGGCCATGGGATCTGCAAACTTATCGATGTTATCCAGCAGGAACTGCAGGGAACCCGGATCCAGCTCGATAAGGCAGTAAGTCAGGTCATCGTCATTGGGCAGCAAGAAATCGATATCGGCTAATGGGCGGCCAATGAGCTCAGGAATCTCGGTGGAGGTGCCATCGATATCCATCTCGATGCGTTCGGTGCGCACCACCTGGCCTTCCTGCAGGTTGTAAAGGCCCACCGCTACGCGGTGGGTGCGCAAAGTATCGCCGCTTTGGGTGAGGTAGGCATGAGTGATGTTGCCGGATTCATCCGCGTTGAGCGCTACGCTGAGCGTATTGATGCCGGAGGTCTTCAGCCACTGCTGCGCCCAGAAGGAAAGGTCGCGGCCGGAGGCTTCTTCGAGGTGGCCCAGCAGATCATCAAAGGTGGCATTGCCCCACGCATGGGCGGCAAAGTGGCGGCGCACTCCGGCGAGGAAGTTTTCGCGGCCGACATAGGCCTGCAGCTGTTTGAGCACGGAAGCCCCCTTGGCATAGGTGATGCCGTCGAAGTTCTGCTCCACGGTCTCGATATCGCTGGCATCGGTGGAAATCGGGTGGGTGGTTGGCAGCTGATCCTGCTGATACGCCCAGGACTTCTCCACATTGGCAAAGGTAACCCACGCAGTATCGTATTCGGTTTCTTCCGCCTGGGAGATGGCGGCGGACCAAGTGGCGAAGGACTCGTTGAGCCACAAATCATCCCACCACTGCATCGTGACGAGGTCACCGAACCACATATGCGCCAGTTCGTGCAGGATGGTGTCTGCGCGGCGCTCGTACTTATAGTGCGTGGCCTGGGAAGCAAAGACGTACTCATCGCGGATGGTGACGCAGCCGGCATTTTCCATCGCGCCGGCATTGAACTCCGGCACGAAAATCTGGTCGTATTTGCCAAAGGGGTAGGGGAAACCAAAATTGCGGTGGTAGAAATCAAAGCCCTGCTTAGTCTCAGTAAATAGGCGCTCGGCATCCAGCGCGTGGGCGAGCGAAGAGCGGCAGTAAATGCCAAGTGGCACCTCGAGCTGCTGGGCCGGCTTGCCCTCTGGGTGCGCGGTCAGCTCACCGCGCCAGGTATCGGTGACCTCGTGGTATGGGCCGGCGCACAGGGCCACCAGGTAGGTAGATAGTGGATAGTCAATAGCCGTGCTGGCTACGTCGCCTTCCCAGCTCATCGGGCCATTGCTGATAATGGACCAGTCTTGCCGCGCCTTGAAGTGCAGCGCGTAGGTGGCCTTCATATCGGGCTGATCAAAGCAGGCGAATACGCGCTTGGCGTCGGCGGTTTCAAATTGCGTATAGAGGTAGACCTTGTCATCGGCGGGGTCGACAAAGCGGTGCAGGCCTTCGCCGGTGCGGGAATACGGGATCTTCGCGGTGACTTCTAGCGTGTAGTCGGCCACTTGGAGGCCGGAGAGCGGAATGCCGTAGGTGGGGTTATAAGAATTCGTGGGCAGCGGGTTTCCGTTGAGGCGCACCTCGTGCACTTCTTCGGCGCGCAGATCTATGAAGGTGGAGCCGATCTCTCGCGAGGTAAAGCTCACCTTCGTGGTGGACAGGAAGTGGGTATCTGAATACTTGAGGTCTAAAGTGACATCATAGTGGTGCACCTCGATCATTCGGGAGCGCTGATCTGCTTCCTCGCGAGTCAGGTTTATAGAGGTCATGGCCTATATTCTCCTTCTAAGCCGAAAATAGTTCTGCATCCACAGTAGTCCCGTGCCTAGGCTGGTGGGGCAAACTTTTTCAATCCAAGGAGTATTGATGGCTGATGCAGTAAAGTTCTGGTTCGATGTCTCCTGCCCCTTCGCTTGGGCTACCTCTCGCTGGATTAAAGAGGTAGAAAAGGTCCGCGATATTGAGGTCGAGTTCGAGCCGATGTCTTTGTCCGTGCTCAATGACGGCCGCGATCTTGACCCCACCTACATGGACATGATGAAGGCCAACTGGGGCCCAGCCCGCGTGTTTGCCAAGGTCAAGGCCGAGCGTCCAGAGAAGGTAGACGAGCTCTACACTGCGATGGGCACCTTGGTCCACGCCAAGGGCAATGGCGGGCGCACCGGCTTTGGCGGTTACGACGACATCATCGCGCAGGCCTTAGCCGAGGTGGATCTATCTGCCGAGTTTGCTGAGGTAGCCAATACTGAAGACTATGACGAAAAGCTGCGCGAATACCACCACAACGGTATCTCTTCCGTGGGCGACGAGGTAGGAACCCCAGTTATCAAGCTGGGCGAGACCGCTTTTTTCGGCCCAGTCATTACCCGCATTCCTACCGGGGAAGAAGCAGGCGAGCTTTTTGACGCCTCCCTCCGCCTAGCCCGCTACCCATACTTCTTCGAGCTCAAGCGCTCCCGCACCGAGATGCCGCAGGTGGAAGAGGGCTAAGCGCTCTTTTCGCGCCGGCGCAGCTGAATTGCGGCCCCCATGCACAGTGCGATGGTCAGTGGGGTCAAGATGAATGCCGGCAGACCTGCGATATTGATAGAGGGAAGTTCCGTGCCGGCCTGAAAGTTGTCCCACGCGACGAGCACCCAGGAGGCCCACGAGGCTCCAGCGAGAAGCGCGATAATGCCGGCCGCTATTGCGCCTCCATTGGCCCGCGGATTACCGCGCGCCTTCTGCGCAGTCCACCATGCGCCCAAGCCCACGTGGGCCAACGTCGCTAGGATGCTGGTGATAAGCGGCAAAAGGAAGCCTCCGCCGCCGGAAATCTGGATAACTAACAGGATGATGCAGGCAAGTAGGCCGCCGCCGTAACACACGAGGACTGGTCTGGTTATAGGAATAGCTTTCCTCCCTTATTGTGTCGCCATGTGCTCACGAGCTTATCAGGAATATGTAATGCGAAACAGGGTGGGCACTTAGCCTCCTCAACGCGCGCTGGGCCGGTAGGATGTGGGCCATGCGCGTATATCTAGGAGCAGACCACGCAGGTTTCGAAACCAAGAACCTGATTGCTGAACACCTGACCAAGCAGGGCCACGAGGTTATTGATTGTGGCGCCCACACCTACGATGCCGAGGATGATTACCCGGCATATTGCATTGAGGCTGCACAACGCACCGTCAATGATCCAGGTTCCCTGGGCATCGTGCTCGGCGGTTCTGGCAACGGCGAGCAGATTGCTGCCAATAAGGTCAAGGGTGCTCGTTGTGCCCTGGCTTGGTCCGCAGAGACCGCCCGTTTGGCCCGTGAACACAATAACGCCCAGCTCATCGGCATTGGTGGCCGCATGCACACCGAGGAGCAAGCGCTGGAAATAGTCGATGCCTTCCTAGAGCAGGAATGGTCCCGCGCCGAGCGCCACCAGCGCCGCATCGATATTTTGGCGGAATACGAGCGCACCGGCATCGCCCCAGAGCTTCCAGAGGCCTAAGCCCGGCATAATAAACGCCGCGGACCCTACAGGGATCCGCGGCGTTTATTTGTGCACTTCGGCTAGTTCGGCCGACACGGCCGTGGCACTAAGCCTTAGGAGTCATTCATATCATTCGGGTGGGGGCCGCCGCGTCCCTCTTCGCCCTCATCCAAGGCGGTGATGGCGGCCATCTCTTCCTCGGTTAGCTCAAAGCCGAAGACGTCGAAGTTCTCCGCGATGCGCGAGGGGGTAGCTGACTTGGGGAAGAGGATCACGCCGTTTTGCAAGTGCCAGCGAATGATGACCTGTGCCGGGCTGACATCGTGCGCAGCAGCGGCGTCGGTGACCTCGGGGGCCTCCAAGAAATCGCTCTTTCCCTGGCCCAGCGGGCCCCACGCCTCGATGGAGACGGTATGGGCGCGGCAGGCATCCAGCTCGCGCCAGCGCTGCAAATAAGGGTGAAGCTCAACCTGATTCACCGCAGGCTTGACGTCGGTCTTTAGCTCCAATTGCTCCAAATGCTCCAGCTCGAAGTTGGACACACCAATGGACTTTGCCCTGCCCTGCTTTTGCAACTCAATGAGTTGCTTCCACGCCTCGACGTACGTGCCCTTTGCAGGCGTAGGCCAGTGGATGAGGTAAAGATCCACATAATCCAAGCCGAGTTTTTCCAAGGACTCATCGAGCGCCGCGGCAGCATCGGTCTGGCGGTCATTCCACAGCTTGGTGGTAACAAAAAGCTCCTCGCGCGGTATGCCGGAGTTGGCAATAGCCTTTCCTACTCCTTCTTCATTGCCATAGATTGCGGCGGTATCGATATGGCGATAGCCCACGCGCAGGGCCTCAGCTACCAGCTCCTCGGTCTTGTTCGGATCCATTTGGAAGACGCCGAAGCCCAGCTGTGGGATGGTATTGCCATCATTAAGGGTGATGTTAGGTACGCTCATGCGTACCAGACTACCTATCTACTGCAGCGGGCCGAGCGTGATGAATTTATTCCACGTCTCCCATTCATCCTGCAGGCGGGCGCGCTCATGGGGTGGGGTAGCGGTGCCGTCGATAAGCGAGGCATCAATCATTCGCACGCCATTATCAAAGAACAGTGCGGCATGCCCCGAGGCACCATGGCGCAGCACTGGCACCAGGTTCAATCCATCGAAGGACAGGCGAGCATTGGGACGTACATCGAGCCCAGCAATAGCGGCGAGCGTAGGAGCCAAGTCAATAGGGGAGACGAGCTCATTATTCTCCCCGCTTTCTGCCACGCCCGGCCACAGCACCGACATCGGTGCATTTCCGCCCAGTAAAGAGCAGACGGCAATAACGCCTTTAACCTGGTCGAGCTCCTCTACGCTGGGCTGCTCTAGCAAGCGAAAGACATCCGCGCCGGCCGGCTGCGTATCCTCGCGCACCTCATAGCCCACGCCGGCAAAGACCTCGCTGATGCGCGTAGTGGCCCGGCGCTGCGGGTACTGGCCGGTGAGCGTACCGCGGCGCGAATCCGCATACTTTTCCGAAGGCGCCCACGCATTCTTAAAGCGCACGCCGCGCAGTGCGGACTCGGGGGCATGGTCAAAGGTCGCAAGAGTGATATCCATGGACATAATTCTAGGCTTGCCGACGCCCCCTTCGGCGGCCTTCTCTTATTTACTTCCGCCCCGGGCCGTTTGTTGAGCTAAATTGGTGAAAGGAGGTGTCTGGTAGGGCTGGACTCCTAATCGAGGTCCAGGCCCTCGATACCGTGAATCGTTACGGTATCCGATAGCGGCGCGCGGCCCGGAGCCGTGTTGAAGACTGGGCTAGATTCATCGGCAGTACCAAAGGTGATGGCGGTGACTAGCTTGTAGTCCTCGTCCACGCCGAGGAATTCACGTGCGGTTGGCGCAATCAAGGAGATCATGCCCTGTGGGATGCCGTGATATCCGTGTGCTTCCAAGGAAAGCAGGAAGTTTTGGGTGTAGGTTCCCTGGTCAAAGGCGGCGCGGATGCGGTCGCCCATCGGCGGGATAAAAAGAAGCGCCGCATGGGGTGCGCCAAAGAAGCGCAGGTTTTCGCGGACGAACTCCATGCGGCCTTCTTTATCCTCGCGCTTAATACCAAGCAGCCCGTACATTTTGGCGGCCAGCTCCTGGGATCGCTGGGGATGGACACCCTCACCATAATCGGTGGTGAAATCCGGGCTGAGTCCGTTGGTATCGAATTCCTCAATAAGGGCGACGCTTAGTTCTTTGAGTCTTTCCCCGCCTACGAGGTGAACATTCCACGGCTGGGTATTGGAGTTAGACGGGGCGGACTGGGCGTCTTCCAGAACCTGCTTGATGTCTTCTACCGGCATGGGCTCCGGTAAGAAGGCGCGGGGAGAATGGCGATTGCGGATGAATTCGGAATACTTAATGGTTGAAGTCATGTGTGCCACCCTACACATCGCCGCATAATTCTGCCTTAAAACAAGTGTGGCCAGCTGGGAATGGGGGCTCAAGACGGAATGGGCGGGTCCGGGGTAGGTAGAAAACGAAAAATCGCCCACCTGAAAGATGAGCGAAAGTGGAGGGAATGACGGTGTCTGAGTTCATGACATATTTGACAGTCTGTGCCTGAGGGAACCGTCGTGATGCTTGACAGATCAGCCGCGACATATTTGACGCTTAGGGCTACCTTACCGTGTCGGGTGATGCTTGACTGGTGAGTCGGGACATGTTTGACACTATGAACAGTCCTAACCGCAATATGGCCATTGTCCGAGCAGTCCGTGAGCAAAAGCGCAGCCCGTCAAAGGTAGCTAAGCAATTTGGTATTTCCCGGCAGCGCGTCTATCAAATCCTCAACGCTTTCGACGCCGGCGGTGCCAAGGCTGTCGCGCCGAAATCACGTGCCCCACACACCCATCCACAGGCCGTGCCAGATAAGTTGCGGGCAGAAATTGTTACTATCCGTCGTCAACTAACGCGTCATGGGCTTGATGCAGGACCCGAGACTATTGCTTTTCACCTTGAAAGAGACGGAAAACGCAGCCCGTCTACGTCTACGATTCGACGCATCTTGGCCAAAGAGGGACTTATCATCCCGGAGCCGAAAAAGAAGCCTAAAAGCTCATTTATCCGCTTTGAAGCAGCCATGCCCAATGAATGCTGGCAGGCAGACATCACCCATATCTTCCTAGCCGATGGCACCAGGGTTGACGTCCTAGATTTCCTCGATGACCACTCGCGCTACCTTTTATCGATTACCGCTGCCAGCTCTTTTACAGGCCCACAAGTAGCTGCTGAGCTTACTCGATTGATAACAACCTATGGTCCGCCAGCATCGACGCTTACAGATAACGGGTTAGTCTTTACTGCCCGCTTAGCTGGGCGTAAAGGCGGACGAAATGCTTTTGAAAAAGTCTTGAGTACGTACAAAATTCAGCAGAAAAACGGCCGCCCAGGCCACCCGCAAACGCAAGGGAAAATTGAGAGATTCCACCAAACACTCAAAAAATGGATCACTGCCAGACCACCCGCGAAAACTATAGGTGAACTGCAAGAACAACTAGATGAATTTCGCGACTACTACAACATTCACCGCCCTCACCGAGCGCTTGGCAGGCGCAGCCCGCACCACAGCTACACGACAGGACCCAAAGCCAGCCCAGGTGATAACCCAAAGCAAGAATGGCGCACCAGAAACGACATTGTCTGGGACAACGGCAAAGTCACTGTGCGCTACGCTGGCAAGCTTTTCCACTTAGGCATCGGTAGAGCCTTTAAGCGACAAAAAGTCCTCATGGTCATAGCCGACAATCACGTCATCACATCACTAGCCGAAACCGGCGAAGTGATCACCGAGCACTACATCGACACAGCCCGCGACTATCAAAGGCCCTACTGGAAACAAGGAGACCCGCCCCAAGCCACGAAATAAAAGAAACCGGCACTCCAGAACAAAAAGCAACTGGAATGCCGGTTTGTCAACAATGTCGCGACTCATCTGTCAAACATGTCGCGACTCATAACAGTGGAGGGAATGACGGGAATCGAACCCGCGTCTTCAGCTTGGAAGGCTGAGGTATTAGCCACTATACGACATTCCCACAGAGCGCTATTGAAACGCTGCGCCATACTTTAGCGCACACAGGGTCAAAAAATAAAATGAGCAAGGCATAGGGAACTGAATGGCTGCGTCAACCGTTGGTTTAGCGAGACTAAACCTCGTTAAAGAAAGCGATGATTTCTGTGAACTTTCTTCTTGTGGCAATCGTGCTCGGCGGTGGAGCTTGGCTATTTTCCTCGCGCACCTCCAAAAAGAAGCGCGAGGAGCGTGAAGCAACGCAGCTTGCGGACGCGCAGGCTGATGCCCGCCGGTGGATAGAACGTCTCGGCGGCCAGGTAATGCAGATTTCTGGCACGGATACTGCTTCTCAGCAAGCGATGGCGGATGCCTCGGAGCGCTTTACCGCTGCGAATTCCGCAATTGCGCAGGCGACGACCGTTAAACAGGCCAATCTGGCCCGTGAATCTGCATTGGAGGGAATGCATTACGTTAATGCCGCTCGCGAAATTATGGGTATTAACCCGGGTCCGGAACTTCCTCCGCTGGAAGGGCAGCGCGCGGCTGGCAAGGTCACTGAAAAGCGCACGGTGGAAGCGAATGGTCAGCAGATTACTGCCTCTCCATATGCTTCGGCGGATACCCCGAACTACTACCCAGGTGGCACCGTGGCGGGGCGTCCGGTTCCCGCTGGTTGGTATTCCCGTCCGTGGTGGGCAGATGCTTTGCAAACCGGTGTGTGGATGATGGGCTACTCCATGATGTTTAATGCCCTCTTTTCTGGCATGTCCGGCGTCGGTTATTCCGCGGCAGCCGCGGAGAGCGGCGCTTGGGGCGGTCCCGATGAAATGGGCGGTGCCGACGGCGGCGATGCAGGCGACGCTGGCGATATGGGTGGCGGTGATGACGGTGGCGGTTTCTTTGACGGCCTGACGGATGGTGATGGTGACGGCTTCTTTGATGGAATGTTTGATTTCGATTTTTAGTCGGAAACCTGTCAAAAATGCCCGCTAGGCTGCGGAGATACCGTTTAATGGGGGTCCGTTTAGGAGATTTAAAACGGACACGGTACACTGTCTCAGGTATGCAACGCAGCCAAGGCAACTTGGTGGCCTACATACGGGGCGTGGCGCAGTTTGGTAGCGCACCTGCTTTGGGAGCAGGGGGTCGCAGGTTCAAATCCTGTCGCCCCGACGTATGGGGGTCTGGAAATGACCTAATAAGGATTTCCGGACCCCCTTTAAGTTTATGTACGTAAAACAATGAAGCCAGGGAGATTCACTCGTGAAGACCACCGTAGACAAGCTGAGCGATACCCGCGTTAAGCTCACCGTCAACGTTCCGTTTGCGGAGCTGGACCAGGAAATCGATCAGGCTTACGCGGCAATCGCACAGCAGGTTTCTATTCCAGGTTTCCGTAAGGGCAAGGCACCGCGCCAGCTTATTGACGCTCGCTTCGGCCGCGGCCCCATCCTGGAGCAGGTTGTCAATGACATGCTGCCTTCCCGCTACGAGCAGGCAGTGAAGGAAAACGATCTGAAGGTCATCGGCCAGCCGGACGTTGATATCTCCAAGATCGAGGACAAGGACTTTGTGGAATTTACCGCAGAGGTTGATATCCGCCCAGAGTTCGAGGTTCCGGACTTTTCCAAGATCTCCGTTACCGTTCCGGCCCTGAAGGCTGACGAAGAGGACGTCGATAAGGCTCTGGAGGAGCTGGCTGAACGCTTTGGTGAGCTTAAGGACACCAAGCGCAAGATGAAGACCGGTGACTATGCCGTTATCGATATCACTGCTGAGATTGACGGCGAGAAGATCGAGGACGCCTCTACCGAGGGTCTGTCCTACCGCATCGGTGACGATGACCTCATCAAGGGCTTGGATACCGCCCTGCGCGGCATGAAGACCGGTGAGGACAACGAGTTCACCTCCACCATTCAGTCTGGCGAGCACAAGGACGAAGAGGCCACCATCAAGGTCCACGTTCAGCAGTCCAAGGAGCGCAAGCTGCCAGCTATGGACGATGAGTTTGCTCAGATGGCTTCCGAGTTCGACACCATGGACGAGCTGCGCGAATCCACCAAGACTCAGGTGGAGGAGACCAAGAAGGCCGAGCAGGCGGCACAAATCCGCGATGAGGTTCTGAAGTCTGCACTGTCTGAGGTTGAGTTCGAGCTGCCGCAGTCCGTTGTAGATGAGCAGGCTCACTCCCAGCTGCACCAGATCTTGGGCCAGCTGGCTCACGACGAGAAGGCTTTGGCTCAGCTGCTCGAGGCACAGGGAACTTCCCGTGAAGAGTTTGATAAGCAGACCCGCGAGCAGGCGGAAGAGTCCGTCCGCACCCAGCTATTCCTCGACGCCGTGGCGGAGCAGGAAGAGCCGGAAGTCTCCCAGCAGGAGCTGACCGACCACATCCTGTTTACCGCACAGTCCTACGGCATGGATCCGAACCAGTTCATCCAACAGCTGCAGTCCAACGGACAGATTGCCAACCTCTTCTCTGACGTGCGCCGTGGCAAGGCACTGGCTGCCGCTATCTGCCGCACCACCGTTAAGGATGAAGAGGGCAACGACGTGGACGTTGACCAGTACTTCGGTGAAATCGAAGAAGAGGACGCTGCAGAAGCTTCCGAGGAGAAGTAATCTCCCGCTTGTAACGCGCTGCTGCCACATGTGTGGTGGCGAGCGCGCATGAAACCCCGGATTCAGGTAACTCAAGGATGAGCCTGAATCCGGGGTTTGTGTCATTGTGAACGCCCTCTAGGAGTCTTTGAGTACTTCGAAGAGGGCGTGATGTGTGTTGGCTGGGGATACCGCTAGCCGTTCTTGGCTCTAAAGGCCTCGTCGGTCAACTGCAGGAAGCGCATAACGTAATCCTTGACAAAGTCTGCGGTACGTTGATTGAGATGTCCGGACTCTTCGAAAAGGGTGGGGGATTGGCCCAGAAATACTTCGGGCTGACCAGGGAGCGGCATGTCGAAGTAGGACAGAGCGAGGCGAAGGTTCTTCTGTGAACTGTAGCCGCCCATGCGGCCTACAGAGTGGCTAATGATACCTACGGGAAGGTTCTTCCACGCCACATCTGAGTTGGGTTTAGAGCCGATGTCCACTGCGTTTTTGAGGCAGGCAGGGATAGTGCGGTTGTTCTCTGGCGTAATGAAGAGGATCCCGCTCGAGTTCTTGATGGTCTCGCGAAAGGTGGTGTACTCAGCCGGAGTGGGCTTGTCCGTGACGGCGGGGTCATCGTAGTCGAAGTCATAGAGCGGCAAGTCACGGATTTCCACGATGTTTGCCTCGTAGCCTTCAGGGATCATCGTGAGCACCTCGTGTGCAATCTTGCGTGCAAATGACTCTCGGCGCAGGCTGCCGACGATAACGCTGATACGTGGGGTGGTCATGGTAAACCTTCTTTCTTAGTTGGGTGTAGGGAGACGTGGTCAAGGAAGAAAAGGCTTGCAGCCAAAGGCCGGTGGTGGGCCGGCAGCGTGGGCGGCGGTGAGGAAGCCATCTACTTTGTCTCCTTCTTCATGGCGGAAGTACAGTTCGATGAGTCCTAGAAGCCCCCCCGAGGACGGCCTCTCGTGCGGCGGATGTATTCAACAGCCGCATGGCTGCGGGTTGGTTTCCTTCGCGGATGGCTTCAAACAGCGCGATGGTCTCAAGCCAGCTTCCTTGGTCCGGTCGCGGAAAAGGTTTAGAAATCCCAGTCATCATCACTCGTTTCTTCAGCAGTACCAATGACATAGGAGGAACCAGATCCGGAGAAGAAGTCATGGTTCTCATCTGCTCCGGGGGCTAGGGCCGCGAGGATTTCTGGGTTCACTTCCGTTTCTTCGGGCGGGAAATAATCCGGGTAGCCCAAATTCATGAGTGCCTTATTGGCGTTATAGCGAACGAACACGGCTACATCATCCATGAGTCCCAAAGGCTCATATAGCTCGCCGGAATAGTCCAGCTCTAGTGCATAAAGCTCTTCGAGCAAAGAAATGGTGAAATCATGCATCTCCTTCTGCCGTAGCGGGGTCGTGGATTCCAGACCGCGCTGATATTTGTAACCCGAGTAGTAGCCGTGCACTGCCTTGTCACGCAGAATGAGGCGGATCATGTCTGCCGTATTTGTCAGGGTGGCGTGGACAGAAAAGTGCAAGGGAAGATAGAAACCCGCGTAGAGAAGCAGCGAGGAAAGCAACGTCGATGACACCTTGCGTTTGAGTGGATCCGGCCCAAAATAGTGCGCGAGAACTTTCTTGGCGCGTGCCTGGAGAAGGTCGTTATTCACCGCCCAGCGGTATGCTTCATCAATTTCCTTTGTACTGCTCAGGGTAGAAAACACTGAAGAGTATGAACGGGCATGGACTGACTGCATGAAGGCGATGTTGGTATACACGGCCTCCTCGTGTTCGGTGCGGGCATCTTGAATCTGACAGATTTCACCCACGGTGGCCTGGACAGTATCCAGGGTGGTGAGTCCCGTGAACACCCGCATGGTGAGGTTGCGTTCCTCGGGTGTCATCTTCTGCCACGCCGGGAGATCATTAGAAAGCGGGACCTTCTCTGGCAACCAAAAGTTGGCGGTTAGACGGTTCCACACTTCAAGATCCTTGTCATCGCTCACCCGGTTCCAATTGATGGCGCGGATGCGGGCTGAAGGATCATGCCGGTAGCTCGGCGGAGTAACTGAAATGCTGGTTAGTTCAGCACTATTCGATGTTGACGACATAGCTTCTTTCTTTCTGAGTGAATGGTTGTGGACAAGGGGGAGGACCGTGCTCCTACAAAGCACAGGAGACGCAGCCTTCGACCTCGGTTCCTTGGAGCGCGGATTGGCGTAAACGGATGTAGTAGAGGGTCTTGATTCCGGCTTTCCAGGCATAGATTTGTGCCTTGTTGATGTCCCGCGTGGTGGTATCAGCGGTAAAGAACAAGGTCAGGGAAAGCCCTTGGTCCACGTGTTGGGTGGCCATGGCGTAGGTGTCGATGATTTTTTCGTATCCCACGGCGTAGGAGTCATCGAAATACTCCAGGTTGTCGTTGGTCATTTCCGGCGCGGGGTAGTACACGCGCCCCAAGCGGCCTTCCTTGCGTATTTCAATTTTGGAGGCAATTGGGTGGATGGACGCGGTGGAGTCATTGATGTAGGAAATTGATCCAGTGGGTGGAACTGCCTGCAAGTAGGCGTTGTAGATGCCGTCTTGCATCACTTGATTCTTGAGCCGTAGCCAATCCTCGCGTTGAGGGATCTGCACGCCTGCTTCGTGGAAGAGCTGTTTTACGTGTTCAGTGGCTGGCGCCCAGTCTTGGTCGATGTATTTGTCAAAGTAGGCGCCAGTGGCATAGGTGGATTCTTCGAAGCCTGTGAATCGTTGACCTTTTTCAACCGCGAGTGCATGGGATGCGCGGAGCGCATGGTAGGTCATCGTGAGGAAATAGATATTTGTAAAGTCCAGTGCCTCGGCGCAGCCATAAGGAATACGCTGTGAAGCAAGGAAGCCGTGGAGATTCATTTGGCCCAGACCAATGGCATGCATGGAAGCATTTCCGTGAGCGATGGAGGGAACAGCTTCGATATTCGTCAGGTCTGAAACCTTCGTGAGGGCACGCACTGCGGTTTCGACGGTCTCCCCGAAGTCCGGCGATTCAAAAGCCTTCGCAATGTTGAGCGACCCTAGATTGCAGGAAATATCCTGGCCAACGGTGGTGTAGTCACCCGAAGCTCCGTAGGTCGATGGCGTGTTGACCTGGAGGATTTCGCTACACAGGTTGGACATATTGATATGTCCTTTGAGGGGATTAGCGCGGTTGACCGTATCCTCAAAGAGGATGTAGGGGTATCCGGATTCAAACTGAAGCTCAGCCAGCGTGGTGAAAAACTCGCGGGCCTTAATGGTCGTGTGAGAGATTCGCGGATTGGCAACCAGCTCGTCGTAGTACTCGGTGATGGACATGTCAGACATGGCTACGCCGTACTCGCGAGCGATGTCATACGGGCTAAAAAGATGCATATCCTTGTTCTCTTTGGCCAGACGGAAGGTTATATCTGGAATAACAACCCCCAGCGAAAGAGTCTTGATGCGGACTTTCTCATCGGCATTTTCCCGCTTGGTATCCAGGAAGCGAAGAATATCTGGATGGTGCGCATGCAGGTAGACGGCTCCAGCGCCCTGCCGGGAGCCCAATTGGTTGGCATAGCTGAAGCTATCTTCGAGAATCTTCATGACTGGGACTACGCCGGAAGCCTGGTTCTCAATCTTTTTGATCGGGGCTCCGGATTCGCGCAGATTGCTCAGCAACAGGGCCACTCCACCACCGCGCTTTGATAGTTGCAGTGCAGAGTTCACGCAGCGGCCAATGCTCTCCAAATTGTCTTCGATTCGCAGGAGGAAGCAGGAGACCATTTCGCCGCGCTGGGCTTTGCCTGCGTTGAGAAAAGTAGGGGTGGCGGGCTGGAAGCGTCCGGTCATGATGTCATCCACCAGCTTTTCTGCGAGCTCTTCGTCGCCCTGTGCAAGGTATAAAGCTGTGGTGGCGACGCGTTCTTCGTAGCCTTCTAGGAATCGGGAGCCATCAAAGGTTTTCAGTGCATATGAAGTGAAGAACTTAAATGCGCCGAGGAAGGTGCGGAACTGATGCTTAACTCGATGTGCTCTGTCGTACGTGGCGCACAGAAAGGCGTCATCATAAAGCTCAAGGAAATCCCGCTCGTAGTACTCGTTATCAACCAACCATTCCAAGCGTTGCTTGGTGGAATCGAACTGATGCATGCGGGGAGCGACATGGTGCGTGACATAGTCTTGTGCTGCCTGAATGTCCTTGTCAAACTGGATTTTTCCAGAAGCGTCGAACAAGTTCAGCTGCGCGTTGAGTGCGTGGTAGCTCTTGCGCTTGCCGACACCGCCGGCATTGTCTGCTGAAGCGGTGCGGGGCGTAGCGCCAATAGTCTGTGTGGGGCTGGCATCAAGAGGCCACATTGTGTTTTCCAATCTGTGTGATGCGGATGTGTTCTTCATCTTGTGGGGGATTAATGGGGTGTCATCGTTAGCTGCTTTTGCTGCTCCCAAAACTTCTGAAGGCCCTGCTTTACGGCGGCGATGTCCTTCTGGGTGCCGAGAAGCTCGAAGTGATACAGCTCCGGTACGTGGCACTTGGCGGAAATGATGCGTCCGGCGACGCAGTAAGCACTTCCGAAGTTGGTATTCCCTGAGGTAATAACGCCCCGGATAAAGGAGCGGTTGATTGGGTCATTGAGGAAGTCGATGACCTGTTTGGGGACGGCGCGTTTGAGCGAGCCGCCGCCGTAGGTGGGAACGATGAGTACGTACGGGTGTGAAACCTGGATCATCCCGGTTTTCTTGGGGCGCAGTGGAATGCGCACCGCGGGTCTATCTAAGCGTTCGACGAATCTTTTCGTGTTCTCTGAAACGCTGGAAAAGTACACCAAATCTGGTGAGTCTGACATGGCAATCCTGCTCATCCTGGCCTTAGCCATAAGTGGGGTAGGTGATATTCGAAAAGACTAACTACGCAATGCCGTAGTTGCAACTACGGTCTATCGTAGTTTTGAAAAGGGCAGGTGAGAGCAGGATTAATGCAAAGGGGAATGTCTAAAGGTTGTGGTGTGCTACAAACACTGCGTCGGTAGCTGGGCGTCCAAGTACTACCCACTGAGTGCCGCCGGCCACCTGTATTTCGAGAGAATCTGAAAAGGGCGCTCCCTCGCGCGTGCTAAGAACAGCCCCAGTGACAATGCCGCGCTCTTCAAGGAACTTCAGCAGTTGTGGGTCGGAATCAGAAATGCGTTCCACGGTCACCTGCGATTGTGCACCGCTGTCGGTGAGGCGATGCGCACTGGGGATGGTGATCTGTCCATCAACCGTAGGGATAGGATCGCCGTGCGGATCCCTAGTGGGGTAATCAAGGAACTTATCCACACGTTCTATGAGCATGTCAGACACCGCGTGTTCGAGATTTTCGGCTTCATTATGGACTTCGTCCCAGGTGTAGCCCAATGCTTGAACCAAAAAAGACTCAAGCAATCGGTGACGGCGCACCATGACCAATGCGTACTGCCTGCCAAGTTCGGTTAACTCCACAGAGCCATAGGGCGTGTGTGACACGAGCCTTTGCTTCGCCATTTTGCGCACTGCATCGGAAACCGAGGAGAGCTTGAGTCCCAGCTGTTTCGCTATAAGCGTGGCGGTAACGGGCTCGGATGACCATTCCTTTAGCCCCCAGATAGCTTTCAAATAGTTCTGGGTACTGGTGGACAGCTCGGAAACAGACATGAGTAAATGTTAACCCAGCTTCCGTGTGCGCCTTTGGCGCTGTGGCCCAACGCTCATAGCGAACAGAGGCCAAGTTTGAGAGGAATGCCGGTAAGGTGGGGCCAGTTAAAGCATTCTTCACTTGAAGGAGAACCACTAATGTCTGAGAAGATTTCAATGAACTCGTCGTCTACGGGTATGAATCTGAGCGATAGCGTGTACGAGCGCCTGTTGCGCGAGCGCATTATCTTCCTGGGAACCCAGGTCGATGATGAGATTGCGAACAAGCTGTGCGCCCAGATCCTCCTGCTGTCCGCCGAGGACCCCACTCGCGATATCTCGCTTTACATCAACTCCCCGGGTGGCTCAGTTACGGCCGGCATGGCCATCTACGACACCATGAAGTACTCGCCTTGCGATATCGCTACCTATGGCATGGGCTTGGCAGCTTCCATGGGTCAGTTCCTGCTTTCCGGCGGAACTAAGGGCAAGCGCTTCGCACTGCCGCACGCACGCATTATGATGCACCAGCCTTCTGCTGGTGTTGGCGGTACTGCTGCAGACATCGCTATCCAGGCTGAGCAGTTTGCACAAACAAAGCGTGAGATGGCCGAGCTTATTGCGGAGCACACTGGCCAGACCTTTGAGCAGATCACTAAGGACTCTGACCGTGACCGTTGGATGACTGCACAGCAGGCTAAAGAATACGGCATTGTTGACCACGTCATCGAGTCCGTTAACGGCCCTCTGAGCAACTAGGGAATAAGGAGAAAATCACTATGAATCAACCTCAGATGCCAAATTCCCGCTACGTTCTGCCGTCCTTCATTGAGCAGTCCGCACAGGGCACCAAGGAAACCAACCCATATTCCAAGCTCTTTGAAGAGCGCATCATCTTCTTGGGCACCCAGGTGGATGACACCTCTGCTAATGACATCATGGCGCAGCTGCTGGTCCTAGAAAGCCAGGATCCGGACCGCGATATCACCATGTACATCAATTCGCCGGGTGGTTCTTTTACCGCGTTGATGGCTATCTATGACACCATGCGCTACGTGCGTCCTGACGTTCAGACCGTGTGCTTGGGTCAGGCCGCTTCTGCAGCAGCCGTGCTTTTGGCTGCGGGTGCACCGGGCAAGCGCGCAGCGCTGCCTAACTCCCGCGTGCTCATCCACCAGCCAGCAACCCAAGGCACTCAGGGCCAGGTTTCTGACTTGGAGATTCAGGCCGCTGAGATTGAGCGTATGCGCAAGCTGATGGAAACTACGTTGTCGGAGCACACCGGCCGTACCGCAGAGCAGATCCGCATCGATACCGATCGCGATAAGATTCTGACTGCTGAGGAAGCCGTTGAATACGGCATCATCGATACGGTCTTTGGGTACCGCAAACTCAACGCTTAGGACGGGATAGAACGTCCCATAAAGCCCTGCCCTGCAGCCAAACTTGAGCTGCGGGCAGGGCCCTTTGCGTTTTCTGCTGCTTGGAGGGCTTTCTCCCTGCACCCGAATGGGGTGAAGCTCGAAGAGAAATTTCTGCAGGTCGTTAGGTTTATTTCTATCGTGCGACACTAAACCTATAGCGTCGGATTTGTGATTTAGAACTCCGAATGGTCAGATAATCTTATGGAGAAACACACATCTGACGTGGCAGCACAGGCCGCCGCGCCCACCCCGCAGAGCGGCGAACGCACATTCTTTGGCCACCCTTGGGGCTTGGCCAATCTCTTTGGCGTGGAAATGTGGGAGCGCTTTAGCTTCTACGGCATGCAAGCACTTGTCTTGCTGTATATGTACTACGCCACCACTGATGGTGGACTTGGCTTGGATCGGGCTGATGCTACGTCGATCGTGGGTGCCTACGGCGGCTTGGTGTACATGGCCTGCTTGTTGGCTTCTCTTGTCGCTGACCGTGTTTTGGGGGCCGAGCGCACGCTGTTCTATTCGGCCGTTCTGGTCATGGTCGGCCACCTCGCCCTGGCATTTATCCCTGCGGTAACTGGACTGGCCATCGGCCTAGTCCTGATTGCTGTCGGCTCTGGCGGCGTTAAGACCACTGCCCAGGTCGTGCTCGGCTCCATGTACACCCGCGATGACCCGCGTCGCGATGGTGGCTTCTCCATCTTCTATATGGGCGTCAATATCGGTGGTCTATTTGGTCCGCTAATTACCACTGCGCTGTGGGGCTGGAAGGGCTTCCACTGGGGCTTCGGAATCGCGGCAATTGGTATGGCGCTCGGCTTGATCCAATATTCCCTTATGCGCAAAACCACCATTAAGGATGCGGGGCACGAGGTGCCCAACCCGGCTAGCTCGAAGCAGCTGCTCATGGGCGGGGCGGTAGTTGCGGCCATTATCGTGGTCATGGTTGTGGCGCTGGCCACCGGCGCTATTCAGGTGGATTGGCTGTCCAATATCGTTACCGCGGTTGCTCTTGCTGCAGCAATCTATCTGTGGGCGCAGATGTATACCTCGAATCTGGTCACCCGCGAGGAAAAGAACCGCCTGTTGGGCTTTATTCCGATGTTTATTTCCGGTGTTTTGTTCTTCGGCATCTTCCAGCAGCAGTTTACAGTGATGACGATTTATTCGGATGTGCGATTGGATCGCCATGTCTTTGGCTGGGAAGTTCCGCCATCACTGGTGCAATCCATTAACCCGATCTTCATTGTCATTTTCTCTGCTGTCTTTGCAACGATGTGGACAAAGCTTGGGGATAGGCAGTGGTCCACCCCAGTGAAGTTCGGCGTAGCCAATATCGTCATCGGCATCTCCTTGTTCTTCTTCCTGCCGTACTCGGGTGCGGCAGCGAACTCCACGCCGATGTATGTCATTATCCTCATTCTGTTCCTATTCACTATGGCGGAGCTCCTCCTGTCGCCGGTGGGTAACGCACTTGCTACGAAGGTGGCACCGGTGGCATTCCCGTCCCGCATGATGGCTGTATGGATGATGGCGGTTGCCATGGGTACGTCGTTGGCTGGTTCTCTAGCTAGCTTCTACAACCCGGATGATGCAGGTGCGGAGAATACCTTCTTTATCTCCCTTGGCGTTGTATCCATTGTGTTGGGTGTGATCCTGCTTGTTCTGAGCCGCTGGGTGGTAAAGAAGTTCTCCACCTTCCGCTAGATGCTGTAAAACACCCTTAAATGGGAGGTATGCCGGCTTGATGGTGGCATACCTCCCTTAGTGGTTTTTATCACTCAAACTGGGCGAGGGGGCTGGGAATTTAAATGCCATTAGCTGGGGAAATCTTTCATTGGAAAACTGGGAGAGCCGATTCCACACCTCGGTAGGTTAACTAAAGGTTAACCAAAGAAAACATTAAAGAAAAACAATTGTCTGTGGTCTTTGGCAGGAGTATTGTGCATTTCGTCCGCGACGCGTCAAGGCGCCGTAGATGCGTATCGTGTTCATCATCTTTTCTTTCCAAGGGGCCAACGCTGTGACAGCGACTCTGATTATCCTCGGCATTGTGGTGGTTACCGCTCTCGCCTTTGATTTTACGAACGGATTTCATGACACTGCCAACGCGATGGCCACGTCCATTGCCACTGGTGCCTTGCAACCTTTTACTGCGGTAGCAATCTCCGCAGTCCTCAACCTTGTCGGTGCCTTCCTTTCGGTCAACGTTGCTGCGACCGTGGCAAAAGGCATTGTGAACCTTGATTCCTATGACCTTTCCGGTGCGGCCGCGGACACCGACGGCCAAGCACTGCTGATGGTGGTCTTCACCGGCCTTATCGGTGGCATCATTTGGAACCTATTTACCTGGCTGCTGGGCATGCCCTCCAGTTCCTCTCACGCTTTGTTCGGCGGTCTCATCGGTGCTGCGTTCGCCGCTATGGGTTCGGCTGGTGTGGAGTGGTCCTCTATTGCCGGCAAGATTATTATCCCGGCTGTTGCCTCCCCAATTATCGCCGCGTTGGTATCTGCGTGCGCTACCTTCCTTATCTACTGGGTTACCAACACCATTCCGAATAAGGCTAAGAATGAACACTTCCGCCATGGCCAGATTGTCACCGCCTGCCTGGTGTCCCTGGCTCACGGCGCTGGTGATGCGCAGAAGACCATGGGTGTTATCTTCCTAGCGCTGGTTGCTTCTGGGCATGCGGTTGCCGACGCCCGCATTCCCACCTGGGTCATTATCTCCTGTGCCGTCGCCATTGCGGCCGGTACCTTGTCTGGCGGCTGGCGCGTTATCCGCACCCTGGGCAAAGGCCTGGTGGAGATCGAGTCCCCGCAGGGCATGGCCGCCGAGGCTACCTCCGCAGCGATTATCCTCACCTCTGCGACCGGTGGTATGGCACTGTCTACCACTCACGTGTCCACCGGTTCCATCCTGGGTACCGGCTTGGGTCGGCGGGGCGCCGAGGTTCGCTGGGGTGTGGCAATGCGCATGGTTTCCGCCTGGCTTATCACCCTGCCGTGCGCGGCTTTTGTAGGCTTTGCTACCTGGTGGCTGGCACACGGTGTCTCCTCCTTCACTAATGTGGCAACTGGTGCCATTGTGGATTTCGTCTTGTTGCTGGCCCTGGCCGGACTCATCGTCGTTCGTTCCCGCATGAGCCCAGTGGATGCCTCTAACGTGAATAACGATTGGGACCCGAACTCTGAGTCCGTGGATTCCTCCATGGGTGCCGGTGCCGGTTCTGACCGCAAGGAGCCAGTCGCTGCTGGTGCCGCTCCAGGTGCTGCTACTTATGCGGAGGAAGCTTCCGTGCCGTCTACTGCTCAAGAGGAGCGCTAAATCATGACCGCTGCAGAAATCTTTCAGTCCCTCGTTCAGGTTGCCGGCCTAGCATTGGTCTTTGGTGCTGGCATCCCGCTCCTTTTCTCCTTAGGCATGCGGTGCATGACTGGTGACCCTATTCGCGATGATAACGGCGTTGTCGTAGGCGATACGTCGGCAAGCACTCAGATGAAGGTGCTCGGCTGGACCGTCTACGCCGTATTGGCTGTAGTTATCCTCGTGGCCATTATGTGGATTGCCCGCGATACGCTGGACCACTACTTCGGCTTTACGCCGTTCGGTGACCTCTAGGCCCCACTGTTCGCTCGGGAGAAAACTTCTTCTGTGGTGCGCGGCACACTTTCCGTAAGTTAACAAAAGGTTAACTTTAAGCAACCTAAGGGTTGCTTAGTGGTGGTGTGCCGCGTATATTCTTCCCTATCAAACAGAGATGAGCCACATGGAGGTGTGAGTAATGAACAAGATGCGTTCTTTGATGGACGGCATCGCTGATGCGTTCAAGGGCTCCACCACTGGCACCGGCTTGGACACCGTTTCGAAAGCTCCGGTTCGTGCTTTGGTGGCAGAAACCCTGCTTGACGCTGATAAGACCCCTGCTACGACTAAGGACGTTGCAGAGGCACTAGAAGCCGTCACTGGTCATGCACCGGATGAATACGAGATGCTCGACGCAGAACTTTTCCTGCTCGACTTCGACTGGCTGCAATAAGTAGCCACTGAATGAAATCCTCACAAGGCCCCTTGTCGCGAAAGTGCGACAAGGGGCCTTGTGTTGTGTTGGCTGAGTAGAAGGGGGGCGTCGGCAAGCAGAGCTAGTCGCGCGGTGGCAAGATGGCTTCGGGGGTTTCGGGAAGGAGCTGGCCGCCGTCAATAATGAGGGTTTGGCCGGTGATGTAGCCTGCCTCCTTCGAAGCAAGGAAGGCCGCTGCGTTGCCGATATCGCGCGGGGTGCCAAGGCGGTGCAAGGGCACCGAACGTGTCATCTGGTCGAGGTACTCTTGGCCTTGGGCTTCGAGGCCCTCGGTAAGGATATTGCCGGGAAGGACGCCGTTGATGGTGATCCCATCGCGGGCGACTTCGAGCGCGGCCGAGCGCATAAATCCCTGCTGGGCGGCTTTGGATGCGCCATAGTGGGCCCAGCCGGGAAAGCCCGTGTGCGAGCCGGTAATAGACGTGGTAATCACGATGCGACCATAGCGGCGTTCCTGCAGGTAGGGGAGTGCTTCTTGGACCACCTTAAAGGTGCCGTGGGTATTGATGGCAAACATGGCCTCCCACTGCTCATCGGTCATCTCTGCCAGCGGGCAATTGGGGAAGACGCCGGCATTGGAACAGACGATATCGAACCCGCCGTGCTCAGAAACGACCTGGCGGTACATGTCTTTGACCGAAGCGCGGTCGGTTACATCCACACGCACGGCGCTGGCGCCTAGCTCCTTGGCAGTGGCGGTGGCGTGGTCGAGGTTGATATCGGCGATGATGACGGTGGCGCCGGCCTCTCGCAGCGAGGCGACGATGCCGCGGCCTATGCCGGACGCACCGCCGGTGACAATGGCTACGCGGTCTGTGAGATCGAACATGATGCTCCTGTTCTTGAGAGGGTGAAATGCGGGTTCACCTCCCAGTCTAGCCTTCACGGGGGCGGAAAACACCGGGAAATTCGCCACGCGGAAGGGAATGAATGAAGGGCCTGTCGGATTGATTTACTAAGGTAGAAACAGATGAAGTTGGAGCCGCTCGGAAGGGTAGAATCGTCTTTCCGTATATGAGTAGCGGTAACGAAAAGCGAGTGTGAAAGAACTTAATGGCACGTATGCAAGAAAGCGCTGACCTGCTCAAGTGTTCCTTTTGTGGCAAGAGTCAGAAACAGGTGAAAAAGCTCATCGCCGGCGGCGGTGTCTACATCTGTGATGAGTGCATCGAGCTATGCAATGAGATCATCGAAGAAGAACTGGGCCAAGAACAGGCACAGGAATCCTCCGATGCGGAGGTGCGCCTGCCTCGGCCCTCGCAGATTTCCGCCTTTCTGGATAAGTACGTCATTGGCCAGGACAAGGCCAAGCGCGTGCTGTCCGTGGCGGTCTACAACCACTACAAGCGCATCAAGGCGGAGGAGTCCGCTGCGCTAGACGCCCGCCGCAAGAAAGCCGAGGGCGATGAGGTGGAGATCTCCAAATCCAATATCTTGATGTTGGGACCTACCGGTTCCGGTAAGACTTACTTGGCGCAGACCTTGGCCCGGCTTCTCGACGTGCCCTTTGCCATCGCTGATGCCACCAGCCTCACCGAGGCCGGCTACGTGGGCGAAGACGTGGAAAATATCCTGTTGAAGCTGCTGCAGGCCGCGGACTTTGACGTGGAGCGCGCACAGCGCGGCATCATCTACGTCGACGAGGTGGACAAGATTTCCCGCAAGTCAGAGAACCCGTCCATTACCCGCGACGTGTCCGGTGAGGGCGTGCAGCAGGCCCTGCTGAAGATCCTGGAAGGCACCGTGGCGGCCATCCCGCCACAAGGCGGGCGCAAGCACCCGAACCAGGAGTTTATCCAGCTGGATACCTCCAATATTTTGTTCATCGTCGCCGGTGCTTTCGCAGGCCTGGACCAGGTCATTGCGGATCGCGTGGGCAAGAAGGGGGTAGGCTTTGGCGCCAACTTGGATACCAAGGACGAGCGCGAAAAGGTCGACCTCTTCTCCCAGGTGCGCCCAGAAGACCTAGTGAAGTTCGGGCTCATCCCAGAATTCATCGGCCGCCTTCCTGTCGTGGCCACGGTAGATAACCTGGACCGTGAATCCCTGGTCAAGGTGCTCACCGAGCCAAAGAATTCCCTGGTCAAGCAGTACAGCCGTCTCTTTGAGATGGATGACTGCGAACTAGAAATCGAGCCGGCGGCATTAGATGCTATTGCGGAGCTTGCCTTGGAGCGCAAGACGGGTGCACGTGGTTTGCGCGCCATTATGGAAGAGCTGCTGGTCCCGGTCATGTACGATCTGCCGGATCGCGAGGATATCGCCACGGTGCACATCACCCCAGAGTGCGTGACCGAGGGCGCAGAGCCGCAGTTTAGCTATACGGACGAGGCCAAGGAATCCGCCTAAGCCCGCGCCGGCTACTCCTCGCTGTAGATATCCTGCGGCGAGGCCTCGTCGCCCTCCTTTGTATCGAAAGAGGAAGACGTGAGGTAGGACTCGTAGCCTGAGTCCGGAATATTGGCGGTCAAAAACGCCAGCACAGCATCGACGGTGAGCCTATGCATGCCGTCGATATTTTCTTGGGTATTGAAGTTTACCCCCAGCATGTTTTCCACCATCACCTGGTTGGTCACGCGGTATACGGTCAACGAGGAAATGAGGGTAAAGATGTCATTGGCAGAAATACCCGGGCGGAAGGCGCCGGCGTCCTGGCCCAGGAGCAGCAGGCGGTCGAGATGGAGGGCGACCCCGGCGACGTCGGCAACCGCTTGCTGAGCTGGGTCCACAATCTGCTGGTTGGTCTCCCACACCAACATGCGGATGGCCTCCGGGTTGGCTACGCGTTCGCGGAAGAGCCAATCCACCAGTTTGCGCACGCCCTCGACCGGAACCGTGGTATCGATTTCCAGGGCATCCTCGGGCGGGTTAAGGCGCTGCGCGGCGGTGCTCAGCGCACGCAGGTATAGGCCCTTCTTATCGCCAAAGTGATAATGAATCATGCGCTTGGACATGCCGGATTCCTGGGCGATGGAATCCAGCTTGGTTTCTGCAAAACCGCAGCGGGAAAACTGCTTGATCGCAACGTCCACCACGGAGTCAATGCTGACGGATTCCGCGTGGGCAGCGTGAGGAGAATCCGCCTGGCCTGCAGTCTGCAGTGGGTCAGTATTCTCAGTGCTCATTGCGTATGTCCTTAATCCTTGCGGCGCGGCGGTGGCGCGGTGAACTGATATCTAACGATGCGGAAGTGGGAGGTCCCCTATGCAATTTGGGTGTGTGGAGTGGGGGAGTGCCCCGCTTTTCCTTTTCCTATCATGCCCGATTACTCACCCCGTGCGGGAGTTTCTGGTCCATTGGGGGCGTTAATTTGGAGGTAAATGGGGGTGATTTAACGCAAGTTCACTGTCTTTTCCCTCCAAAAGAGGGGTCTAAATTCACAGCGCGCGAGCCGGCGGTGGGGCTAAGCTCGGTAGTGGATACATCCAGTGGTGGCGCAAGCAGTAAAGCTCGCGTGCACCGCCCCCGTTGCAGCCATTGAGGAGGCTTAAAAACATGACACAGCCCGTCAAAGTCACTGTTACCGGTGCCGCCGGCAATATTGCATACTCGCTGCTGCTTGAGTTCAGAGGGTCGTTGCAACACTTTCCCTTAGGAGGGTGTTGTTGTGTCTGGGGTTGTTGGCCCGTTTCATTCGTTGTCTGAATCGGATCGTCGTGGCTTAGTTGCCTTGGTTGGCAGTGGGCGTAGTGTCCGTTCGGCGGCTGGTGAGCTTGGCTGTCATTACGGGCATGCTTTGAATTTTTGCCATGCCTTTGGATTGCCAGTCGTGTATAAAGCCAAACGAGTTGATCGCCGCGGCAGCCAGGCTGTCCAGCTTGTAGAGCTAGTCCGAAGCGGACTGTCGGTACGCCAAGCTGCTAAAAGATGTGGGATGCATCTTACCGCTGCGTATGCCGTAGCTACGGAAGCTGGGTGCCATATCCGGTTAAGTCAGTATGCTCGGAAAGTCCGCCAGACGCAGTTAAGAGTGGAATACCTGCGCCTTCGGCTGGCGAGCCTGCCTGGTGGTGATGCTGGCACGGCAGTAGGAATTGATCGTCGACTGCGTTTAGATTTCGAAAAAGGACTCACCAAATCCCAGGGTCGACGAGAAGAGTTCATACCCGTCGGCGAAGACGCCAGCACGTATAACAGACTTATGAAAGCGCTGCACCAACGCCATGATGTCATCGAATCCGGAAGGCTTGCCCCTCCCGCCTTACCTAGCGGGGTAGATCCGTATAAACGCATCAGCAATCGCTACATTTGCTTCGAAGAACGCGTCATTATCGCCGATCTTCTCCGCGAAGATGTGCCACTGCGTGAGATTGGGCGCCGTTTAGGGCGTAGTGCATCGTCAATTCAGCGTGAAGTGCGCAGAAACCACAGTGCTGAAGGCCCGTATCGTGCGGAAACAGCCCAGTTAAAGGCCTGTGCGCGGAGATTGCGGCCGAAAATACCGAAACTACTAGCCAACAAAAGGCTATGGGACTATGTATGCGCACAATTGCGGGCACAATGGTCACCTGAGGAGATTTCTAATCGCCTGCCCATCGACTACCCCACTGATAAGGACATGCGCATTAGTCACGAAACGATTTATGACGCCTTTTACCTGCAGGCCAAAGGAAGACTCAAAGACCTTGGCTTGGACTTGCCGACCGGTAGAAAGAAACGCAAGAAACGCCAATCACGCACCACCACAGCTTCCCAGCAACGCTTCGTCGACGACATGATCCTCATAGACGACCGGCCAGATGAGGTAAGTGAACGTATTTTGCCAGGCCACTGGGAAGGCGACCTCATCCTCGGTAAAAACAACCAATCAGCGGTAATCACGCTAGTAGAACGCGTTAGCCGATTTGTTGTCCTTGGCCACTTACCGGGAAGGCATACCAGCAAAGAAGTATTCACAGCCCTGCACAAGGCAGTTGCAGGAATCGATAAAGCTATCTGGTCATCAATTACCTGGGACCAAGGAAGCGAAATGGCTGGCCATAAAGCCTTTACCATGGCTACTGACATTCCCATCTACTTCTGCCATCCAGGATCGCCATGGGAACGCGGCAGCAACGAAAACACCAACGGCAGGCTGAGAAGAAACCTTCCTAAAAACAGCGACCTGTCCATCTACAGTGCCGAGGACTTGGAGATGATCGCCAACATTCACAACCACAAACCACGCAAAGCACTCAACTGGCGCACCCCAGCCGAAGTCATGACCAACGCCCTCACACAAACCGGTAGCATCAAACCAAACTAACCATCATCGTTGCAACGACCCCTAGAATCCAAGCTGTGGCGCATCGCCGCCGGCGATGTCTATGGCAAGGACACCCCGGTAGATCTAGCGCTGCTGGAAATTCCGGCAGCAGTAGGCAAGGCCCAGGGAGTAGCTATGGAGCTCAATGACTCCGCCCTGCCGCTGGTTAACTCCATTACGGTTACTGATGATCTAAAGGAGGCCTTCGAAAACACCTCCGCCGCCTTCCTCGTCGGCGCTCGCCCACGCAGCAAGGGAATGGAGCGCGCCGACCTGCTGGAAGCCAATGGCGCCATCTTCACCAAGCAAGGCAAGGCTATTAATGACTACGCCGCGCGCGATGTCCGCGTGCTCGTGGTGGGCAACCCGGCAAATACCAATGCGCTCATCGCGGCGAATAATGCACCGGACTTGGATGATTCCCAGTTCACTGCCCTCATGCGCTTGGATCACAACCGCACCCTGAGTCAGCTGGCGCTGAAGACCGGCAAATCCACTACTGATTTCACTAAGGTCGCGGTCTGGGGTAACCATTCTGCTAGCCAGTTCCCGGATATTACCTATTCCAACGCTGAGGTGGACCAGGAGTGGTACCGGGAGGACATGATCCCCAAGGTGGCCAAGCGCGGCGCTGAAATCATTGAGGTGCGCGGCAGCTCCTCGGCCGCATCGGCCGCGTCGGCAGCCGTGGATCACATGCACGATTGGATTCATGGCACGGAGGATTGGCGCACCGCGGCGGTGCCTTCGGACGGTTCCTACGGCGTCGATAAGGGCCTTATTTGCGGTTTCCCCACCATTAGCCGCAACGGTAAGTGGGAGATTGTGCAGGGACTTGAGCTCAATGAGTTCCAAAAGGAGCGCATTGAGGCCTCCGTAGCTGAGCTGCGTGAAGAGCGCGAGGCCGTAGCAGACCTGCTCTAAAACACACCCGGTGCGCGCTTTAGCCACGGCGCGCACCCTGCCTGGCTGAGCCGGTTGACGTGCAAGGTAGAATCGGCCAGGTGACTGAGCAAAATAATGAGCAATTAGTTGGTACCAACCGCGCCGATGCGCTGCCCAAGTCTTGGCAGCCGCAGGCCGTAGAGAAGGACCTCTATGAGGGCTGGGTAGAAAAGGGCTACTTCACCCCGGATGCGAATTCGGAGGCCGAGCCTTATTCCATCGTGCTACCGCCGCCGAACGTGACCGGCCAGCTGCACATGGGCCACGCCTTGGACCACACGCTGATTGATTCCATTATCCGCCGCAAGCGCATGCAGGGCTACGCCACCCTGTGGCTGCCCGGTGCCGATCATGCCGGCATTGCTACCCAGACCAAGGTCGAGGCCAAGCTCAAGGAGGCCGAGGGTAAGAAGCGCTGGGACTATGAGCGTGAAGAATTCATTGACAAGGTCTGGGAATGGAAGGAGCAGTACGGCGGCACCATCCAGAACCAGATGCGCGCCATCGGTGACTCCGTGGACTGGTCCCGCGAGCGCTTCACCTTGGATGATGGCCTCTCCCGCGCCGTACAGACCATCTTTAAGAACCTCTACGATGAGGGCATGATCTACCAGGCCAACCGCTTGGTGAACTGGTCTCCGGTGCTCGAGACCGCCGTCTCCGATATCGAGGTCGTCTACAAAGACGTCGAGGGCGAGCTGGTGTCCATCCGCTATGGCTCGCTCAATGACGATGAACCGCACCTCATCGTGGCCACCACCCGTGTGGAGACCATGCTGGGTGACGTCGCCATTGCCGTCCACCCAGACGATGAGTGCTACGCCGACTTGGTAGGCAAGGAGCTGCCGCACCCATTCCGTGATGACCTAAAACTTAAGATCATCGCCGATGATTACGTGGACATGGAATTCGGTACCGGCGCGGTGAAGATCACCCCGGCCCACGATCCGAATGACTACGCAATGGGCACCCGCCACAACTTGGAGATGCCTACCGTTATCGATACCACCGGCCACATTGCCAATACTGGCACCCGCTTCGACGGACTGACCCGCGAGGAAGCACGCGTGGAGATCCGCGAGGCGCTGCGCGAGCAGGGCCGCATTGTCAAGGAAATCCGCCCGTACGTCCACTCCGTGGGCCACTCGGAGCGCTCCGGCGAGCCTATCGAGCCGCGCCTGTCCTTGCAGTGGTTCGTGGACGTGGCCAAGATGGCCAAGGCCTCTGGCGACGCCGTGCGTGAGGGCGATACCACCTTGCACCCGCAGTCGCTCGAGCCCCGTTACTTTGAGTGGGTCGATGACATGCACGATTGGTGCATTTCTCGCCAGCTGTGGTGGGGCCACCGCATTCCTATCTGGTACGGGCCGGAGGGCGAGGATGGCCAGCGAGACATCGTCTGTGTCGGCCCTGATGAGGAGCCGCCGGCAGGATACGAGCAGGATCCGGACGTGCTGGATACTTGGTTCTCCTCCGCGCTGTGGCCATTTTCTACTCTGGGCTGGCCGGAAAAGACCCCGGATCTAGAGAAGTTCTATCCCACCAACGTGCTGGTTACGGCCTATGACATCTTATTCTTCTGGGTGGCCCGCATGATGATGTTCGGTACCTTTGCCGGCACCCACACCCCGGATCTTTTGGGTGAGGGCACCGATGGTCGCCCGCAGGTTCCGTTCAAGGATCTGTACCTGCACGGCTTGGTGCGCGATGAGCAGGGCCGCAAGATGTCCAAGTCCTTGGGCAATGGTATTGACCCGATGGATTGGGTACGCGATTACGGCGCGGACGCACTGCGCTTTACCCTGGCGCGCGGCGCCAACCCGGGCGTCGATTTGCCGTTGGGATCCGACGCTGCTGCTGCCGCCCGCAACTTTGCCACCAAGTTGTTCAACGCCACCAAGTTCGCGCTCATGAATGGCGCGGGTGTGGCTGCGCTGCCGAACCGCGAGGAGCTTAGCGACGCCGACCGCTGGATCCTCGACCGCGCCGAAGAGGTTCGCGCCAAGGTGGATGCCTACCTGGATGACTACCAATTTGCCAAGGCCAACGAGCTGCTCTACCACTTCACCTGGGACGAGCTATGTGACTGGTACTTGGAGATTGCCAAGACACAGATCCCGCGCGATGGTATGAGCGAGCAGGGCCGCAATACCCAGATTGTGCTGGGCCGCGTGCTAGACGTCGTATTGCGCCTGCTGCACCCGACCATGCCTTTCGTCACCGAGGTGCTCTGGAAGGCCTTGACCGGCGGCGAGTCCATCGTCGTGGCACCGTGGCCTACCGTTGCCGATACCAATGGTGGCGCCACCAAGGACGAGGTGGCCGCCCGCCGCATTGAAGATGCCGATAAACTCATCACCGAGCTGCGCCGCTTCCGCTCTGACCAGGGTGTAAAGCCTTCCCAAAAGGTACCGGGCCGCCTCGACTTCGCCGCAGCGGATCTAGCCGGCCAAGAGGAACTGGTGCGCAACCTGGCTAATACCACCGCCCCAGGTGAGGATTTCGATCCTTCCGCCTCCATCGAGGTGCGCCTTTCCCAGGCCACCGTCGAAGTCACTCTGGATACCCACGGTGCCGTGGACGTAGAAGCCGAACGCAAACGCCTAGAAAAGGACTTGGCCAAGGCCAATAAGGAACTAGAGCAGACCGGCAAGAAGCTGGGCAATGAAAACTTCTTGTCCAAGGCGCCGGAAGAAGTGGTCAATAAGATCAAGGATCGCCAGCAGGTCGCCCGCGAAGAGGTCGAGCGCATCACCAGCCGTTTGGAGGGGCTGAAGTAGTGGCGGACAAGGACAAGGAGACAGAGGACTTCGAAATCGTCGATGCCCTCAAAGAAGGCACCGATGGTGGCCCCGTGGAAATCACCGAGTCCGGCCTGACTCTCAACTTGGGCCTGGGCAGCGAGGACGAGTACAACGAGGCCGCCCCGCAGGAGGTCTCCGCTGTGGAGCTACGCGCCCTTGCGGAAGTCGAGGAAGAACTCAACGAGCGTTGGCCCGAAACCAAAATTGAGCCTTCCCTCGATCGCATCGAAATGCTCATGGATCTGCTCGGCCACCCAGAGCGTTCCTTCGATGTCATCCACATCGCCGGCACCAATGGCAAGTCCTCTACCGCCCGCATGGTGGATTCGCTCCTGCGCGCATTCCACCGCCGCGTCGGCCTAGTGACGAGCCCGCACCTGCAGCGCGTCACCGAGCGCATCGGCATCGATGGCCAGCCCATTCACCCGCGCGACTACGTGCGCATCTGGCATGAGATTAAACCATTTGTAGAAATGGTCGATGCCCAGTCGGACGTGCCTATGTCCAAGTTCGAGGTCCTCGTCGGTTTGTCCTATGCCGCGTTTGCCGACGCCCCCGTGGACGTCGCTGTCGTCGAGGTGGGCCTTGGCGGACGTTGGGACGCTACCAATGTGGTCAATGCGGACGTCTCCGTCATTACCCCGGTGGGCATGGACCACACGGATTACTTGGGCGATACGATCACCGAGATCGCCGGTGAGAAGGCCGGCATTATTAAGCCACGCGAGGACGCCGATGATCCGCTGACCCCGAATGAAAACATTGTGGTTATCGCTGAGCAGGACCCAGAAGCTATGCGCGTCATCTTGCAGCAGGCCGTGGACGTCGAGGCAGGCGTGGCCCGCTCCGGTTCCGAGTTCGCCGCGCTCGAATCCCGCATCGCCGTCGGTGGTCAGCAAGTTAATATCCAAGGCCTCGGCGGCCTGTATGAGGACATCTTCTTGCCCCTGCACGGCGAGCACCAAGCCAAGAATGCCGCCGTCGCCCTTGCTGCGGTGGAAGCGTTTTTCGGCGCCTCAGCCGGCCACCCGCTGGACGTCGCGACCGTGCGCAATGGTTTAGCCCAAGCGATTTCGCCCGGCCGCCTCGAGCGCGTGCGCACCTCGCCTACGACTTTTATTGACGCCGCCCATAACCCCCACGGTGCCAAGGCGCTCGGCGCGGCGCTGGACCGCGATTTCGACTTCGCCCGCCTCATCGGTGTGCTGTCCATCTTCGCAGATAAGGACGCACCCGGCATTCTCACCGCGTTGGAGCCGTATCTGACCGAGGTAGTCATCACCCAAAACTCCTCGCCGCGTGCCCTCGATGCCTACGACTTGGCAGAGACCGCCCGCGATATCTTTGGCGAGGAACGCGTCCACGTTGCCGATAGTCTGCCGGGTGCCTATGCCCAGGCTGTGGAGCTTGCCGAGGACGCCGAGGTCCAGTCCGGCTCCGGCATCATCATCACCGGCTCGGTCGTCACCGCTGGTGATGCCCGCGCGATGTTTGGAAAGGAACCTGCATGAGCCGCGACAATCACCACCCAGGCGGAGAGCGCCAACCCCGCCCGCCCCGCAGCAGCCGTGCCCGCGGCCGCGAGGAACTTATCCCTGAAAGCGAGATCGGACCTCTCGGCATGGGCCAAGCCCCAGTCAAGGACCCACTTACAAGCTTCAACGGGATGGTCATTGCCAGCTCCCTAACCATGGAGGCGCTCGCCCTATCCTTCGCACTGCCGATGCTGTACAAGCTGTATGACGGTACCTTGTGGACCCCCTTCAACTACGGGTTTGTCATCGCCGCAGTGGTATTC
Source organism: Corynebacterium tuberculostearicum (assembly GCF_030503735.1). Next base: position 61,734 of record NZ_CP073096.1, read on the forward strand.
CACCTAGTGATGATCGCGTTCATGAATAAGAAGTGGGCGCTGTCTGTCATCGTATGGGCGCAGCTTTTGTGCGTCATTGTGGGCTTTATGGTCCACTGGGCTGTGGCCGCCATCTTCATTATCTTCGGTTTGGAGTGGCTATTGGCCGTCTACCTGCGCAGCAACCTCATCGCCCGCATGAAACGCGGTTACCTCACCACGCAGCACCTCAACGAGAAATAGCACGGTAGCCTTGACGCCTTCGACGAGTGGGCAAGACGCGATAGACTGGCGGCCATGCGCACTCTCTATCTCGTCCTTGCCGCACTCGCCTGCGTCGCCGCGGTGGTAGCCCGCGCCGCTACGGGAACGCCGTGGCTACCGCTAGTCGCCCTCATCATTGGCGGTGTTTTTCTGGTTTTGGCGCTGCGGAGCAACTTCGAGCCGGCCAAAGAAGCCACCTTCGAGGATTTGGATAAGGAACAGCGCGCGGAGCTGCAACGCCTGCTGGCCAATGGCCAGTTTGGCGCCGCAGTAAGCCAAGTGCGCCTGTGGTTTCGGGGCACCTCGCAGGAGCGTGCCGAAGAGATAGTTAAACAACTCGCATAGCCCTGGACCCCCATACTTTTACCCCAAAGTAATACCCCAGCGCGCGACGCATGCGTGCGGTTTCGGTACAGTGTGGGGCATGACTGAACGTACACTGATTCTCATCAAGCCGGACGGCGTAAAGAACGGCCACGTAGGCGAAATCATTTCCCGCATCGAGCGCAAGGGCCTGAAGCTGGCCGAGCTCGACCTGCGCGTTGCGGACCGCGAGACCGCGGAGAAGCACTACGAGGAGCACAAGGATAAGCCATTCTTCGGTGACCTCGTCGAGTTCATCACCTCCGCACCGCTTATCGCTGGTGTTGTCGAGGGCGAGCGTGCCATCGAGGCATGGCGTCAGCTGGCTGGCGGCACTGACCCAGTATCTAAGGCAACCCCGGGCACCATCCGCGGTGACTTCGCTTTGACTGTGGGCGAGAATATCGTGCACGGCTCCGACTCCCCAGAGTCCGCTGAGCGCGAAATCGCTATCTGGTTCCCGAACCTTTAAAGCCTTTATAGCGTTTCGTACGCACTTAAGCCCGAGCCACCGGCTCGGGCTTAATTCATAGCGTCACCCGGTCCTTCGTTATATGGGCAGCGAGCAGGAGCACAACACGCCTACACTGGTGCGGCTAAGAACTATTTTCAACAGGACGTAGGGAGGCGCATATGCGCGGCTACGCGGTCGTAGACATTGAGACCACCGGATTTTCCTATAAGCACGGGCACCGCATCGTTGAAATTGGCGTCGTGGAGCTATCGCCGGAAGGAGCAGTGCAGGATTCCTGGGAAACACTCATTAACCCGCAACGCCATATGGCGGCCACGGAAATTCATGGCATTTCCGCCTCTGATGTTCTAGGCGCGCCCACCTTTGTGCAAGTAGCGGACAAGCTGGCTTATTCTCTTGAGGACCGCATATTCGTTGCTCACAATGCGGGATTTGATCGGACCTTTATTCAGTCCGAGCTGCTGGCTTGTCGAGCCTGTTCTGAAGAGGCGTTGCCGGCGATCGATACGGCCGTATTGGCACGCAGGTATCTTGGTCTTCCCAAGGTGAAACTGGGGGATTGCTGCGCCCATCTGGGAATTCATAATGAATTGGCACACTCCGCATTGGCGGATGCGATGGCCACGGCGCAGCTATTCCAGCATTTCCTGGCCAATACCCCGGCAGCCCAAGAGAACTATATGAGTGAGCGCTTGGCTGAGCAACAGCTGTATCGCAGCCTGGCACCCCACCCGGGTTGGGCGGAGCCGGCACTTCTTAGCCGCGCAGCTGCGGAATCCGCCAAGCAAGCGGCACAGTACGGCGGCTGGTTCGCCGGGCTCGTCGCACAACGTGAGACGCCATCGAATACGGCTGCGGAAGACTATTTCAAGCTCCTCGATGCCGCCTTGCTTGACCGCCGCCTCTCCGCCACCGAGCAAACCCAATTGCTGGCCTTTGCTCAAGCACATGGGCTCGATGAACATGGCCTGCGCGAGCTGCATGAAGCCTATATCACGCTGCTGATTGAAGAAGCCTGGGCTGATGGTGTTGTCACGGCTGAGGAAGGCACCATCCTGGCTTCTGCCGGACGAGCCTTGGGGATCCCGGCTGCTGATATCGAGGCTGCCTTAGATCCCGACACCGCTCCACAGGCAGAAGGTCGGCATGGTGCCTCTAGCGAAGAGGCGCCGCAAGGTTCTGAAGAGGACGGCAGTGTTGGCGGACTCGCCTGCATGGGCGGCATTGTGGTGAGCGCTGGCGAGCGAGTAACCATTACCGGCGCTAAGGCCTACTCGACTGCGGAATGGGAAGAGTATTTTGCCGCGCACGGCGTGGAAATTGGCGGCCTAGCCAAAAAGACCAAGGTGCTCATCGCCGGTGACCCGGACTCGCAATCGGGCAAAGCCAAGAAAGCGAAGCAGTATGGCATTCCCATCGTTGCGGAAGACGTCGCCCGTGAGGTCATTCGCTTTGCTGATTAGCTCCAGCGTTGTCTTAGTCAAATGAGAGGAGCTGGCGCAATTCAGTGAAGGCCTGTTTTTGCACTCGGTGAGTAACTGTTCGGCCGCACTGTTGCTTGATTAAAAGCCCGGATTCTCGCATGCGAGCAAGGTGATGCGAGACCGTCGGTTGGCTAAGGCCGGAAAGCGCGGTCAACTCCGTAACACTCATCGGGCCGCAGCCCTCGTCGCACAAAATGGATAACAGGCTCAGGCGGGCTGGGTCAGCAAGGACCTTAAATTGCTGGGAAAAGCGCAGGGAGTCGCTCTGGCTGAGCGGCCCACTGCTCAGTGAGCAGCACTCCGCGTCGGGGGTGTTATCGGCATTGCTAGGGGAGGAGTCCATGCACACAGTATAAGGACTCTGCTTCTCACTCCGTTATATTGACGAGTATCAATATGGGTGATTAAAGTACTGCCTTGAAAGTTGAATTCCTCGTCGCACAAGGAGAGCCATGGCCGTTCCGCAACGCCCGCAGTTGTCATTTCTCGATAGATTCCTTCCCGTGTGGATTATCATCGCCATGGCCGTGGGGCTATTGATTGGGCACTTCCTGCCAGGTATTGGAAAGGCCCTATCTGCTTTAGAGGTAGGCGGTATTTCCCTTCCAATCGCGCTGGGCCTGCTAGTTATGATGTATCCGCCCCTGGCCAAAGTCCGCTACGAAAAGACTCGGGATATCGCCGCTGATGGCCGCTTGATGGTGGTTTCCATCGTACTGAACTGGCTGGTGGGCCCCGCATTGATGTTCACCCTGGCGTGGATATTTCTGGCCGATCAACCCGAGCTGCGAACCGGCTTGATTATCGTCGGATTGGCACGCTGTATCGCAATGGTCTTAGTCTGGTCCGACCTCTCCTGCGCCGACCGAGAGGCCACCGCCGTTCTCGTGGCCATTAATTCTATATTCCAGGTAGCTATGTTCGGAGTGCTGGGATGGTTTTATCTGCAGATTCTGCCTGGGTGGTTGGGGCTAGATACCACCTCTGCGGATTTCTCTTTCTGGTCTATTGTTACCGCGGTCCTCGTATTTTTGGGAGTGCCCCTGTTGCTAGGTGTGCTCTCACGGGTCTGGGGAGAAAAGGCCAAAGGCCGCCAATGGTATGAAAGCCGCTTCCTTCCGGCAGTTTCTCCCTTGGCGATGATCGGCTTGCTCTACACCATTGTGTTGTTGTTCTCCCTTCAAGGGGAACAATTGGTAGCGCAGCCCACGGCGGTGGTCAAGGTTGCGATCCCGTTGGTCATTTACTTCGTTGGAATGTTTTTCTTGGCTCTGGGCGTCGCAAAGTTGGTGGGAATGAACTACGCGCAATCCGCTTCTGTAGCATTTACCGCGGCAGGTAATAACTTCGAATTAGCCATTGCGGTTTCCATCGGCACTTTTGGCGCTGCTTCCGCGCAGGCACTAGCCGGCACCATCGGACCGCTCATTGAGATTCCGGTGCTTGTGGGACTCGTGTACGTGATGCTCTGGATAGGACCGAAGCTATTTCCGGGAGACACAACCTTGCCGCGTTAACGCTTGCCCAATTGGTAGAGGCAACGAACCCCGGTTGGTGTGACGGTGTTTTTCCAGTCCTTGGGGGCAGAGCGCAAGGCGATGCGGTCAAGTTTTACTAGGCCCGCCTGTGCCAATTCATCAAGGTGCTCGCATACTAGGTCGAGATCAACCTGCATGAATTTGGACAGGGCCCTAGCGGAGATGGTATTTCCCTGCACCGCGCCGCCGGCTATGAGGGCGGTGAGGATGTCCGAGTGGGCGTCGGCAAGCTGCAGGCGAGCCTGCGTTACTCCTTCGAGCGGATCTTTTTCCAGGATCTTGTTAATGCGCCGCCGGCCAATCCGAAAGGACTGGGAAAACATCGCCCACAGCCCCAAAGGCAAACCAAATGCCCACCACGCCCCGGATAGGACACCGGCAATGGGCGGGGCAAGTTCTACCTCTGGCACCAGCCCGGCTGCACTCAGTGGCGCCATGGCCAGCGGTGCAGCAATGGGAATAAGGGGTGCGATATAGGCAATGGTGGGATAGTCTCCCTCGCGGTACTCCTCCTGCGCGGCGTTAATGCCGCGTGGGTAGTTGCGGATGAGATGCACAAACCCCAGCACCGCAAAGATAGCGAAAATACCGGCTCCCACCAGCATATAATTCACTCCAGTTTGGGCGAATCCAATGGCAAAGCCCGCAGGTACGCCGAAGTAAAGTGCCGAGCGTGCGGGAATTTCATTGCGCTGCCGATACTGCGCCAGCTCGCGGGCGGGGAGTCGTGCTAGTTCTGCCACCCTGTCAACATAACACCGCCTGCCAGCCTGGCTGTGTTTCTGTGACACAATGGGGGATAGCGCGTACGAGACGCCAAAACTTCATACCCACAAACTTTTATAGCGCGCAGAATGCCTCGCGCGGCGGCGGTACAGTCCAAGGCTGTGCCTGCGCCCGAGGCCGCGCCAAATACGAACGATGTACAGGAGTAAGCCCGAACATGGTGGCACAGAACTCTCAAGAAGCAACTGAAAATCTCAAGGCGGCGGCGTCTTTGGCCCAGAACCTAGACCGCGGCCAGCTCAAGGACAAGACCCGCGTCTATGCCCTGGCCAAGCAGCTGGGGCTTTCCTCGCGCGAACTGGTGGCACAGCTTAAGAACATGGGCCTGAAAAAGAGCGCGCAGAGCTCCCTCACCCGCGAGGAAGCAGGCCAAGTACTGGATGCTGTGGCGAATGCCGCCGCGCTTGCCGACGCCCCCTCGGCCCAACCCTCCACTTCCCACACCGCCGACTCCACTGCGGAACCGGCCGAAGAGCCAGCCAAGAAGCCCGCGAAAAAGCGTGCCAAGCGCGCCCGCAAGGCCACGCGCAAGTCCGCTGCCGCAGCGCCAAAGAAGGCTGCAGATGTCCCTGAGACAGCAGAGCAGTCCGCGGAAGAGGAAGAATACCTGCGCCATCGCGTGCGCAAAAACGTGGACAATGAGATCTCGCAGATCGAAGACAAGGTAGAAGCTTCGCTCGCCCACGCTGCGGCCGAAACCGCTGATTCCACAGATGAACAGGAAGAAAGGGTAGAGGAGGCACAGGCCGGCACGCTGGATACCGGCACGGTCGATGCGGCAAAGCTGCACGAGGCGCTTGCAGAGGCAGGCGAGGATTTCGAGGATGACTACTATGCTCCGCACATCGTCTCGCGCGCTGAGTCCGAAGAAGACTCTGGTCACTATGACTTTGCGCCCATCTTCCTAGCCCCGCAGCAGGATGACACGGCCGTTTCCGGAGGTGCGGTTGAAGAAGTAGAGGAAGATTCCTCTGATAGCGATGACAATGACATCAGTGATACGGAGAACGACCACGCACATGGCCACTCCACGGCCAGCCGCGGTTCTAGAAAGTCCGAAGGTCGCCGCCGTGGCCGCCGCGGAGCGTCCCGTGGACGCGGGGCCGACTCCAACCAGGGCGAGCACGTGGGTGAGCCCGAGCACATCGAAGAACCCAAAGCCATTCGTGGTTCCACGCGAATTGAAGCCCAGAAGCGCCGCCGCGCAGAACTGCGCGAAAAGGGCCGCAACCGCCAGCACATTGTCTCCCAAGCGGAGTTCCTTGCCCGCCGCGAAGCCGTGGAACGCACCATGGTGGTGCGCGATAAAGAGCGCGAGGATGGCGCTGGCATCATCACCCAGGTGGGCGTGCTAGAAGATGATCTGCTAGTAGAGCACTTCGTGACCACCGAGTCCCAGGCCTCGCTCATTGGCAATATCTACTTGGGTCGCGTCCAAAATGTGCTCCCGTCTATGGAGGCGGCCTTCGTGGACATCGGACAGGGCCGAAACGGCGTGCTCTATGCCGGTGAAATCGATTGGCGCAAGACCAAGCTGCACGGACGCGCCCGCAAGGTAGAAAACGCCTTGAAGTCCGGCGATCAGGTGCTAGTGCAAGTGGCCAAAGATCCCATCGGCCACAAGGGCGCGCGCCTGACCACCCAGATTTCCCTTGCCGGACGCTACCTGGTCTACGTCCCCGGCGGCCGCAGCGCCGGCATTTCCCGCAAACTGCCCGCCCCGGAGCGCAAGCGCTTGAAGGATATCCTCGGCCGGGTAGTGCCGGGCGATGGCGGCGCGATTATCCGCACCGCTGCCGAAAATGTTCCGGAAGAGGCCATTGCTACCGATGTCAACCGCCTGCACAGCCGGTGGGAAGACATCATTGCCCACGCCAAGAAGGAAAAGTCCTCCAAGGGCGCCAAGCCGGTGACCATGTATGAAGAGCCAAACATGCTCATCAAGGTGGTGCGCGATCTCTTCAACGAGGATTTCACCGAGCTCATCGTCGATGGCAAGCGTTCTTTCAATACCGTGCGCGCCTACGTCGATTCCATGGCGCCGGACCTTGCGGACCGTGTGGTGCGCTACCGTGCCAAGGACCACGGCGGGCAGGACGCCTTCGAGGCTTACCGCATAGACGAGCAGCTGCATAAGGCGCTCTCGCGCAAGGTGTGGTTGCCCTCCGGCGGCACGTTGGTCATCGACCGCACCGAGGCCATGACCGTCATTGACGTCAATACCGGAAAATTCACCGGTTCTGGCGGCAACCTGGAAGAAACGGTAACCCGCAATAACCTGGAGGCGGCCGAAGAAATCGTGCGCCAGATGCGCCTGCGCGATCTCGGCGGCATGATCGTGGTGGACTTTATCGATATGGTCCTGCCGGAAAATCAGGACTTGGTCCTGCGCCGCCTGAAGGAGGCTTTGGGCCGCGATCGCACCCGCCACCAAGTATCCGAGGTTACCTCCCTGGGCCTAGTTCAGATGACCCGCAAGCGCTTGGGCACCGGCCTGGTGGAGACATTTTCCACCGAGTGCGAGTGCTGCAATGGCCGCGGCATCATCATTCACCAGTACCCGGTGGATGAGGCCGAGGAGGATCAGCGTTCTAAGCACTCTGGCCGCAAGTCGAAGCAACACAAGACGCCGCACCACGATCCCCAGCAGCACCCGGCTGCGGTGGCGCTGCATAAGCATGAACTTGACGACACCCCAGGTTCCTCCAAACCCAAGCGATTCAAGAAGACCGAGACGCCGGTCTATGGCACTGAGCGCGAAGACTCTGCTCGGGAATCTGCGCAGGCCGCAAAGACCTCGCTGGAAGATCTCGTAGCCAACGTTGTCGTGGATGAGCGTGACACGGACGAATCGGACTTCGGCGCGCAGGCACAGAAACGAGACGAGGATCGCGGCAAGGAGCGCGGAGGCGGCCGAGGCCGCCGCCGCGCACACAAGAAGAGCCAGGCTGAAGTATCCGATATCGAGGCCATCGCGTATGCTGCGGCGGATAATGCCGCTGAAAACGATGAGGACCAAGAGTTCAATTCCTACGTCCCCGACGCGGATACGGACGCAGATTCGGGTGCCATCGCAAAGGCCCACCCTGACGCTGGGTCGGGATCCAAACGCGGCAAGAAGCCGCGCCGGGCGACGCGCCGTTCCAAGGCCACGCGCACTGCCGCAAGCAGCGACCAGAGCGCATCGGAGCAGGCTCCAGAAAAGTTAACTGAACAGACCTATGAAAAAGCCGTGGCCGAGTTTGAGGCTTCCCCGCGCCGCAAGCGCCGTACCCGCGGCAATTCGCGCTCCGATAGGCGCCCGCAGCCGCAGGACTTCGCAATCTACGGTGGGCAGGAGTCTGGCGTTCGCAAGTCCTCCCAAAATGTGCCTGCCGGAGACGACGGTAGCGCCAACGACAGAGAGCCCCAGCAGGGGCAGACCGGCTCGCGCGAAGATCGCAAAGGTCGCGCTCGTGGCCGCCGTCGGTCGGTCCGCACCCAGCAGACCAAGCGCCGTACCACTTCGCGCGTGCCGCACCAGGTGAAGGAGAAGGCACAGGAATACGAGCGTGAGCAGGCGGGCGGATCTGCCGAGCAGCGGCATGCAAAGGCTGCTGGTGCCGCGCGTGCGGGGCGTACTGGCGGTAGAGGCCGCGGACGTCGTCGCGCGGTGCGCCGGTCTGCCCTCAAGAAGGCGGTAGCAGAGAACCCGAAGGCAAAGAAATCCGTTCAGACGCATGCTCCGCAACAGGAAAGCTCGCTGAAAAGCCCTGGTTCGGGTCAGCAGGCGGCTGCGGGCGAAACCAAGGTGCTGCGCCGTGGAAAGAAGCGGGCGGTGCGTAAAAAGGGGACGTCGGCAAGAGCAAGAGCCCCAAAGGTGCAGGATAACGGCGCCCAAAAGCAGCCTGCCGCGACCGGCGCCAACCAGGATAAGGCGCACGCTAAGTCAGGACGCGGCCGGCGCCGTGTAGCACGGCGAAGCACGTCTTAGGGCTACGCCACGCGGGCACAAATAGCGTGGTTTGTATTTTGTGCCCGCTACGGGGTAGTCTTTGACAGTCGCTGTTTAGTACTCACGGCGCTGGATCAGTCCGACACTCACTAAGTGAGCTGTGCGGGCATGTTCGCGCGGGAACTAAACGCAATATGTAAGTGTCCATTCGGAATGTGGCCTCCCCGGTTGCTTCCGAGCGAGTTTAGATAAGGGGTAACCCTCTATGTACGCGATCGTCAAGACCGGCGGCAAGCAGTACAAGGTTGCTGAAGGTGACCTCGTCAAGGTCGAGAAGATCGAGGGTGAGCCAGGCTCTGCCGTAGCTCTCACCCCGGTTCTGCTCGTCGATGGCGCCGATGTTAAGTCCAAGGCATCCGACTTGGAGAAGGTTTCTGTTTCTGCAGAGATCGTTGAGCAGGGTAAGGGCCCGAAGGTCGATATCCTGAAGTACAAGAACAAGACTGGTTACAAGAGGCGTCTGGGCCACCGTCAGCCTGTGACCACCTTGAAGATCACCGGTATCAAGTAAGCCTTAACCGGCTGTAATTATCCCTAAAGGAGGGAAACCACATGGCACACAAGAAGGGTGCTTCCAGCTCCAGCAACGGTCGCGATTCCGAGTCCAAGCGTCTCGGTGTCAAGCGCTTCGGTGGTCAGCAGGTTAATGCCGGCGAGATCATCGTGCGTCAGCGCGGTACCAAGTTCCACCCAGGTGAGAACGTAGGCCGCGGCGGCGACGATACTCTGTTCGCGCTTGCAGCTGGCTCCGTTGAGTTCGGTATCAAGCGCGGCCGTCGTATGGTCAACATCGTTCCGGCTGAAGAGGTTGCTGCAGAAGCGACTGCCTAACTTCAGGCCGATGAGGCTAATCCTCGATCTGCCCCGGTGAGGGTGGATCGAGGATTTTCTTGTTTTAAGGGGCTCCTTGTTTCCAAACTAGAAAGGGGTTATATTTTAAGAAACTATCACGATAGGGGAGAGCCATGGAGTCGAGTCGATTCAGTACGAAGGTAAAGGCAAATAGTACCAAGCGGCCAGAAGGGGTGTCCCGCCGCGAAGGAATGTGGCTGTTCTTATTCGCTGTGCTCATTGTGTTGTTTGTGTGGGCTCGACTACTGGCCAAGGATGGGCAGTCGTGGATTTCGGCGACTATATATTTCCTAGTTCCGCTGTTGTTTGTTGGGCTTGCTATAGGGGTAGCGGTACGTATTGTGTCTAATCGCGGTGTACAACCGCGCGGTTGGCGGATCCGTTATGTCGTTGTCACCATTTTTTCGATGCTGTGTGCCGCCATCGCTGAATTCTTTTGGCCGTACTTGAGTGGTGGCGGGGGCTTCGATGTAGTTTTGGCTGCACTGTTGGCTGGTGCAGCCGGACTTCCCTTGGCTTTTCTTGCTGCCTGGAAAATTCGGGTGGGAAGCTGATGGAATTTGTATCAGCCTTGCAGGGGTTGCTGTCCCTGGTGCATTCACCTAAACGCTTGGCCGTGATGGCCTGCCTTAATTCCGTGGAAACAGCTAACTATCAAACCTTGAAGGCCTATATGGGCGTAGGCTATCCGGCCTTATCAAAGGCGGTAGGCGCGCTCGAAGAGGCTGGGCTGGTCAATGTATCAAAAGCCTTTGATGGCAAAACCCCAATCACCGATCTTTCCTTATCAAGAAAAGGGCGAAAGGTATATGCCGAATATCTGGAGTGCCTCGATAGGATAGTCGTAGGATTTGGCTCGTAGACTCAGTGAAGTACGACTGTAGCTGTAGTAGTTCTCTCAGGGCTGTGCTTAAGAAGTTGGAGCGGAAAATATCCTATTCGCAAAGTGGAGGGTATGTGCCAAGGGTTTTGTGCGGGTCGGCATATTGTCACAGTAAAGCCCTGGTTAAAAGTTTTTAATTCTGTATGTTTGGTTAGAGCACTCAAAATGCGAATAACTTACTTCCTATAGTGTTGCCAGCGTACAGAAAGAAATGTACGATTAATACGAATCGCTGTGAGGGCGTTAAGATATCGCCTTAGTTTCCATGACATGGAAGATAGGAACCCCATGAATAAAGTTTCCACCCGTCTTGCTGCGGTAATCGCGGTTGGCACTCTCTCCGTCTTTGGCACTGGCTTCGCCGCACCTGCATTTGCTCAAAACACCACAGCCCCTGAAGCTGGGGTGGAGACGGCCCCCGCCCCGGTCACCCCAAGCAATACTGCAGTTATCGACGCTAACGCCGATGTTAAACTCACCATTACTAAATACTTGGGTGATCCGGGGGATACGAGTACACCGCTAAGCGGCACCCAATTCAAAATCGAGCGCGTGGACGTGGACCTAACCACTCAAGAAGGGTGGAAGAAGCTGGCCGGTTACACCGCGGAGAACGCTCCAATTGATGGCGACTTCACCGAGAAGACCAAGAAGACCGGAGACGATGGCAAGGTCACCTTCGATTCTGAGCAGGACGGCCTGAAAGTCGGCGCCTACAAGGTCACCGAAATTAGCCGAAATGGTTACACCACTGCACCGCCATTCCTTGTAACGTTGCCGCATGATGAGAATAGAGAATGGGTCTACACGCAAGATGTAAAACCCAAGAACCAGAATATCGTACCTTCCAAGCAGGTTAAAGATGCCGATGCCACCATCGGCAAGCAGCTGACCTACACCGTTAACGCCCCAGTACCGGCCGAAACACTCAGCCGCTTCATCATTCAAGATCCTCTCAACTCAGCATTGTCTGTAAAGCCTGAGGATGTGAAGGTGTCTCTTGAGGGGGCTACCAATGGCGCAACGCTGGCCTCGGGCGATTACAACATCACCTTGGATGATGCCACCAATACTCTGCAGGTGGAGTTCACTAAGGATGGCTTGTCCAAGCTGCAGGAAGCCCGCAAGTCGGCTCCGGGACTGAAGGTTCTCGTTGAGTTCCCGGCAACCATTACTAAGGCTCCGGAAAGCGGTGAAATCACTAACACCGCGAAGATCCTTCTTCCCAACGGTGCTGAGGTAGATACCAACGGTGATGACCCAGCAACGCCGGATGAAGAAGAAGATAACCCGACCAAGACCATCTTCGGTAACTTGACTATCACGAAGACTTCTGGCAATGCCAAAGAAGGCGATTCGCTCGATGGCGCTGAGTTTGAGCTCTACCAGTGTAAGCAGGAGGACGACAACTGGCAGCTACTCGGTTCCCCACTGAACATGGCTACCACCGCTGAAGGAACCCCGGGAACCACCATTAAGACTGGTGACTCCACGGGTACCGCCCCGAACCTAGAGGCTAAAGCGGCGGGTTATGCCATTCCGATCCAGTCTTTCGCAGCTGAGACCGGCGTCAAGTCCAAGGACTACTGCGTACTTGAGACAAAGGCACCGAAAAACTTCGTCCGCAACGAGGTTCCGCAGCACGTTACCGTCGACCCAGCTGCAAAGACCTTGGCCGTCACGGTGGACAACCAGCGTAACTCGGTCCTAGGACAGCTTCCGGCAACCGGTGCGTGGGGCATAATTTTGGTCTTCCTCGTTGGTCTCGCGCTGCTGGCTCGCGGTATCTATACCTCCTATAAGGATTCCCGTTCTGCTGCATAAAAGAAAGAGGTAAGAGACGGCCTCATCAGTAGCTTTGGGGCCGGAAGGGAAGTGGGCATGGCTCGTGTGAAGCAACCAGAAGGGCAGCGCGTTTCCAAACGGCGGTTTCGCTCGATTGTTTACTTGGTCTTAGCACTTGTCGTGTTCCTCTCCCCAGTAGTGCTTACTTACTACAAAAACCTCGAACAGCAGCGCATCGCGGATAAGTACTCTGCGGAAGTTGCCGCGTTACCCAGCGAACAAAAGTACGCTGAGTTTGCTCGAGCCCGGGCGTATAACGAGACACTGCCCGAGGTCGGGGCTCCTGATCCCTGGCTCAATGGGCCGGATACTGACTCGCCGCAGTACAAGGAGTACGAAAGCATTCTCAGCTTAATGCTGCCAATGGCACGCGTCCGAGCGCCCTCGGTAGGTATCGACCTGCCGGTTTATCACGGGACGTCGACAAGCGTGTTGTCTCATGGAGTGGGCCACTTGTACGGAACTGCGTTGCCCGTAGGCGGCGAGGGCTCTCACTCTGTATTGACAGGGCATGCGGGCTTAGCCACCTTAACGATGTTTGACAACCTCACACACATGAAAAATGGGGACGTTTTCACCGTTGAGGTTATGGGTAAGCCTTTGGCGTATAAGGTCACTTCAATTGAGAAAGTTCTTCCTTCAGAAATAGACAGGATTGAACCCGTAGAAGGAAAGGATTTACTCACGCTTGTTACCTGTACTCCTTATGGCATTAACAGTCACCGACTCCTCGTACACGGTGAAAGAACAGAGCTGCCGAGTAACTACGATGATCACATCAACTCACCGTGGCAATTGTGGATGACCATAGCGATCATTCTGGCACTTCTTATCATCTTTTACTTGCTGTGGTGGCTGTGGCGGCAGCGCAAAAAGCGCAAAGAAAACTCTAAATTCGAAGCGGAAAATTAGGCAATAGGAACTTTCATGGGCATGACTGGGAAAAAGAGCGCAATTGCGGGCCTTATGCTGGCGTGCCTATACCTATTTGTTTTTCTAATGGTTCGGCCAGCCTCAGCGGATGCTACAGAATTTGGTGCACTTGAGGTTACAAAGCCCGCGAGCGAGCTATTTAATCCGGCAGAGGATTCTGCCGTCCTTCAAGCGCGAAAAATTGAAGGCATCACCGAAAACAATAATTCCAAGCTCGGAGAGCTGGCGGTAGCGGATCCGTCGTTGTTGACGACAGATGCCGATCATCCTCTAGGGACTCCTCGTTCCGCAACTACAGACCCAGCTGGAGTTGCTCATTTTGATGGACTTGATGTTGGGGTTTATCAAATCTCTGAAGCCAGTCGACACGTTGGAAACCAAGCGGTAACGCATATTCAGCCATTCCTTGTGTACATCTATCGAGGGCAAACAACGCGAGTGCAGGCAAAGACTCAGGCGCCTAGTATCTTGAAGAGTGCTTCGGTGACTCAAGCTTCGCCAGGGCAAGAGGTTCGTTTCAAAATCTCGACAGACCTGCCACCCACAGACAAATCTGGGAAGCTGTATCAGTATTCGGTCTTTGACTCTTTGGATGGGCGCTTGGAGTTTCGAGAGATCGAATTCGCTGAGATTCGAAACGCAACTGGACAGTTCGCGCTTTCGGAAGATGACTTTCACATATCGCAGCACGGAAATACCGTAGTATTTTCTCTGACTCGAGCCGGCTTGCAGAAAATCTCGAAGCTCCGGAAAGGGCACCCAGAGGCTTCACTATCCTTTGAGCTCAAGACCTTCGTACGCGAAAGCGCGGACATTTCGTCCCCGATATATAACTCTGCAAAGTTTTCACCCGATGGATACTGCTTACCCAGCTTTTCCAAGGAGAGTTCTGAGCCCTCGGAAGAGGGATGTGACGGTCTGCCTGGACCTCTTGAATCAGAAAAGGTGTCGGTGTTCCTCAGGAACGGCAATGTCCCCCATACTCCGTCGCCAGGAGACAACAAAGGCAAGAATAATAGCAACCGCGGATGGCTCGGCAACTTTTTCCCTCGTCCGGACTCTTCTGACGAAAATAGCGACCAATCAGAAGCGCCAGGTAGACAAGCACAAAATACTCAACAATCCGATCACTCCGGCGGGGAACAAAGTAGCGGCTTTTTGGGTGGACTGGCTGAAACCGGCGCTAATATAATCGGCCTGTTTGGATTGGCTGTCCTAGCTATTTTCATCGGCATTCTGTTATTACGCCGTAGAGAGAGTGACGGTGAAGAGAATGAATAATCTTGCACTTTCTCGTTTCCGCGACAATTTTCACTCTAATTCCAGCACGACGTCTTTAGGAGCAGGTATGCAAGCAAAAGCAAATATTCAAGGTGGTTTCGCCGCGTGGATGGTTGCTGTGATCACCCTTGTTCTTACAGTTTTTCCTATAGGTCCTTTTTCCGAGCAGATTACCCCTTCGGCCGAGGCGCAAACGGGCACTACTTCCCCTAGCGCTACGCCCCAAAATAAGGGCTGGTCAACAAATGAGAGTGTTTACAATAAGTGTTCTTTTCGGCGTGGCTCAGGGCCTGCTGAAGCCTACGCTAACCAGCTTTGTTGGATCGACCTCAGCGGGATTATAGAGAAGATTAGCAGCCAGACTCAGAAACTTCCCGGTAGTCCAGATGGCTATACCTCTACGGTTCCAAGACGTATTACAAAAGACTTGGGCCGGTATGAGCTAAGTTTCGACATTAGCCAGCGGAATGAGAATCCTAATAGGAATGACCGGTCCGTATGGAACAGAGATAAAGACCTGTTAAATATTCAGCGTGATCGAATCGCCGATTCAGTTTTTGGCGGCTCTATTGACGGAAATGATTACTTTACGAGGACTGCGAATGACAATTTAAACTCCCCTGGGCTGTCATTTAAAGGTGCTGGAATCACCGACACGAGCCAAATGACGAAGTTTGAATTTCGCAATATCGCTCTAAAAGATAAACAAACGCAGAAAACCGTTTCCAACTACCGCCTGAACGTCATGGACGCTGCGCAAACGCATGACACCGGCAGCGCTGTTACACGTGGCGAAGGGCTAAGCGTAGATACACCAAATGATCCGTCAAAGGTTTCATTGTTTACGCGTTTTACCCCAAACGGCTACGTGAAGGCCTGCGATCCAAATGATCGCGGAGGCAGCCGACCAAACCGGTTTGGGCCAGCGATAGAGGACTATTATGACGAGGCTGATATTACCCAAAAGGACTTCTTTTGCTTCGATAACACCAATTGGAAAAATGCAGGCTCGTATCTGCTTGGTGGTGATGGGATTTCCAATTTAGATGTAGGCCTTTTTACGCGTAAGGAATTTCAGGCGTTCGCGCTTGCTATCAACATCGGACGTATGACGGGTGGGGTAGAGCCGACTGATACTTCGATGGAGCAGGCGGCTACGGGGCAGGCGACGAGCTTTGATTTCGGCATGGCCATCCGTGATAACGGTCAAGAGACCGCCGTGCCGTACCAGGGTGATGGAATATATACCCAGCAAGTGCGTCGGATGGACGCTTCGGATAGCCAAGGAACTAAGGCTGCTGATCAGATGGTCTTTGAGTCTACTGCCTCAGGGAAAGAAAAAGATAAAGCATTTGCTCGCTATTCACCAGAGTGGAAGTGTACGCTCACTGACTCGAGTAGCGGTAGCTTTACCATCACTGAAAACCAAGCTCCTGCTGGCTTTACGCTCGAAAATGATGCAAGCTCAGGCACCTCTAAACTTGTTTATAACAATGAAAGGTCTATACCGGTTTCATGTAAAGTGACGTGGAAACCGCGTTTCAAGGCAGCATCGCTAGCTCTTCAAAAGACGGTTGATGGCACTGCCCAGGGTTTTTCTGACGTTCAAAACCGTCGGTTCAGGATTGAATATAGTTGCAAGGAACCGGCTGGTTTCAGTAAAGCTTTTCCTGCAATTAAGTTGAATGATGGGGTAGATCTTACTGCTGGCCAAACCAATACTGTGCAAGGTTTGCCAGCGGGATCTACCTGCGACGTTACAGAGAAGTTCGTCGACCAAGAGCCAGCTTTTTCAGGTGAATCGCTAAAAGTGACAGTAAATGGGGACGAGGTTCCCGTTAGCAACAAGGAAGCGAAGAAAACTCTTACCTTAAAGGAGGGAACAAACGGTACTGCTGGCTCTTCTAGAGCTGATATAAACAACAAGTACGACTATAGAACCGGCACCATAAACGTGTCCAAGCACATTGCGGGCGACCCCGTAAGCGAACTGGGAAGCCCAAGAGATTACCGCTTCGAGTTGCGCTGCCAGGGAACTGACTACAGCAAGACTCTCGTCTTAAATGCACAGGGATCTAATGACGAGCTCAATGGGTCCGTTCGCTTCGAGGGTGTGCCGGTAGAGCGTGATTGTTTTCTGCGTCCTCTATCTGGCTTGAATGAAGAAGAGGCCAAGACTATTAGCTTCGATGGCCGTACCGTAACCGAAGCTGACGGAAAAGAAATTGGCGTCCGAGACGATGGTTCTTACCTGCTGCGATTGCCGGATTACACCGACGGTTCTGCACCGAGCCAATCTGATACGCATATCGAGGCGCGTTATTCGTATAAATCCCGGGACGTCAGTGTCATCAAACAAGTCACGGGACCCGCGGCGGCGCTGATCGGCCAAGATGACACTTTTCCAGTTCACTACAGGTGTGAGGTCCCTGGAGACAGCTCCAGCAAAAAAGAGGGAGACCTCGAAATCGCAGCTGGTGAGGAGAATGCTGGAAAAATCAAGGATGTACGGATCAATTCGGATTGCGTGGTCTTTGAAAAGCCCGTTAATGAGCAGTCTGCAGCGAATCTGGATTCGACTACCGTAAGGTCATCCGATTCTTCTGACAATGTCAAGAATTTGGAAAACGAAGAAGCTAAAAGCTCTCCTGTTCTTAAAGTTAATGCTGCAGAAGGAGCACTTCAGAACCGAGTCATTGTATCGAACCACTACGTAAATAAGTTGGGCACGGTAGATGTAGCTAAGGCCATTTCGCCCGATAATGAAATAGATTTAAGCCGCTTGCCTGCAAACTACCAGCTGGGCTTTAGGTGTGGCGTCCGCACGGTAGAAACCTCCCCTGGGGAATTCCAAAACGTCGATCTGACCGGAACTGTGACGCTGGCCGATGGCGAAAATCAGAAGCTGAAAGCCGACATTACAGATCCCAAACTAGCCGCTTTGGTAAATGATCAGGGTGGTTACATGGGAGTCCCGTATGGAAATTCCTGTACTTTTAGTGAGAAAACCCCGAAAACTGGATCCGGCATTCTATGGTCCACCGATGCAGCCGAGCAAACACTGGATGTGGACAAAGAAGAGAATTCTGTTCAGATCACGAATAGTTTTGCCGCAGCTGGTGATGGCATCACCATCTCACAAAATCAGCTTGGGCGCTCCACCATGTCCGAAGACGTCACCTACAACTTGAAGTGTGAAGATAATGGAAGCCCCGTGGACCTGGGGCAGTTTGGAAGCTTTACTCTAGGAAAAGATAAGCAATCAATTACTATTCCGAGCACTATCGCCACACAAGGCTTGACGTGCAGTCTGCAGGAAGCAACTAAGGATCCGGGTACTCGAACCAAGGATGGCAAGAGCTTTGAGATCGATCGCGATTCAACGGTGTCCGTGGATGGAAACCAAGAAGCTTTCGAGGATGAGGCCCAAATAGATTCTGGCAGCTTTGAAGTGGGCGACCAGACTGTCGTCACGGTCTCTCATGACTACAACTATGTACCGCGAAAGGTGAGCGCTACTAAGAATGTCGAATTCGATACAAATACTGGTGACTACATTTCCGAGGTGCGTAAGAACGTTAAGTACAACCGACTATTTGATGTTCAGCTAACCTGTACGCCGCCCGATGGTGGCTCGCAGATATCAGTTTCAGGAAAGGTCAGTTCACAGCATTCCAACGATACTGGCTCACAAAACATCTCTGTGGATCAGATCCCAGATGGATCTGAATGCACGGTGGCTGAAGGGCCAACCTCAGCAGCAGAAGGCATTGACTTTAAGCAAGAAGTAGAAGCTGACGGCAATAGAAGAGAAAGGTCTGTAGATTTCACCGTGACCGGTGATACGCCAGTCACCCTCATAAATACCTATTCCCGTCGCCTAGCCAAGGTGGATCTCACGAAGATCGCAAATACACCAATCGATATCGAGGCAACGTTCCCCGGGAGAGATAAATCCGAAATTTATTACACGCATACCTTCAATATGACGTGCAAGGATCCGGAGGGGACTGAACAAGAATCCGGAGAACTTCCACCTATCGCGGCACGAACCATCACTGGGCCAGGTGAGACCGAGTTTGCTGAGGTGCCAGTTGGTGCTAGTTGTCAGATAACTGGTGATAAGTTCGGTCAACTGGACCTAGAGAAGGATGATGCTGACGGTACCAAGCTGCAGACGCACTTGAGGCCTGAAAAAGTGGAGTGGCAGCTTCGCCGTGAAGATCAAACTTCAAAGACAGACACAGATCTTGACGATGGCGAGACTACTTCGGAGTCGTTTACGGTAAAGGATGACGAGGACAATGGCGGTCCAGGTAATGACATCGATCTGACCAACTACTATCAGTTCGTCAAGTCAAAGATGAAGATGAGCAAAAAGATCGAGGCGCAGCCGGCAGATCTGGCTCTACTCCGTAAAGAAAAGCCTGACTTTAACTTCAGGTACCAATGTAAGGGCGCTGGCTACTCTCGTTCTGATCTTGGTTTGCCTGCTCGCCTAAATGCTGGTGACACTGAGAAGTTTGCGGACGGTAGTCTTCACTTTATAAGCGACGAAGTGGAGGTACCTTCTGGTGCATGGTGCACCGTTACGGAGGTCGAACCTAGCTCTACCCCGTCTGCGCTGGAGTGGAGTGCTGATTCGTCGACGGTTGCCAAGCGCGTGAATGGCGAGAATGAGCCTGCCGCGTCTTATGATTTTGTAAACCGTTACAAGCGGCGTACAGCGCCGGTGCGCTTGGCCGCACTACAGGAGGGCTATGCCCGTGGTATCGAATCCGCTTCTTATTCCATGAATGTTGTGTGTAAGCCGCAAGACGAGGGGGATTCGGAGTTTACAAAGAATGTGGAGATCCCAGTGGCTCGAACCAACTCTCTCGATACTGTCGCTGGCGAGAAGGAGCCTACTGCGGGCGAGGTCGTTGATCTTCCTGTGGGATATGACTGCACCTTGGACATGAATAATTCTTCTGCGCTTAAGCCACGCCCTCAGCTGGAAGTCACGCAAGGACAACGCAGTCCCTACGTTGAATTTGGTACGTGGTTCAATGGCCAGCCCTCAGAGTCCAATCCCGACCGAAAGATTGCAACAGTTGGCGCCGATGAAGTCACACCAGAGATGAAGAAAAACACCTATGATTTTTCTATTCCGGACGATGTGCGTTCCGTTTCCGGTGCCCCAGTTATGACTGTGGCAAGCGAAGCGATGAATTTGCGCGCGAAGGTCGATGTGTCCTTTAAGAAGGTTACGCGCGGTGCTGCTGGCAAGGATCGTAAATTTGATTTCGTGACGTCGTGTGGCGATAGCTTCCAGCTAAGCGATGGACAGACTCATCAGATTAAGAGCGTAGACGTAGACCGCGAATGTGAGATCTACGAAAACGAGAGTGAGGACGGGACAACTCCGATCATTAGCTACGAAGACCTGCCTAGTGACACGCGTTTGCTCAACGTTCACGCTGTCAACGGTATAAAGAGTGAGGGACAGGCTTCGGGCAGCTATTGGGGCTTTAACGTGGCGCCAGTTGCGGACGCGGCAGATACTTCTACTAGCGGACCAAAGTGGGCACTGACTGCTGTTAACCTCTACCCGGGAGTGAAGCTTAAGAAGACCATTGATGGTGCGCCGATCAGTTCGGTCACTGGTGCTGTAGCTGACACTGCGGTGTTGGCAGATGATGCGGAAACCATGCGTTTCCACTACTCGGTCACCAACGATGGTGCTTTCCCAATCAAGGAGCTTGGGATCCAAGAGCCCGAGCTCGCTGGGTATACGTTGATTGCTGGCGATGGCCAAGAATACAAGGTGGATCAAGAAGGCCGAATACCAAGGGAAGTATGTTCCTTTGGGGACTCGGCATTGCCGGTGGACGGCACGAGAGAGTGTTCGTTCGACGTGAAAATCGATGCTAGCAAGGAGGAAACTTATACGTACCGGGGAACCGCTACGCTGACCGGTATGACGGCTGGCGCAGATATGAAGGTCACCGCAGAAGATGGCTATGGAGCTATCCGGTTGAGTAAGTCGCTGGGATTCCTTCTGCCGGATACAGGCATGCAAACCCTTGTCTGGGCTCTCTTGCTCGGCCTAATTCTTCTTGCTGTGGGTCTGTGGTATTACCTGCGGAACCGGGATGAAGATGAGGAAGAATAAGGCGACCACTGAAAAGGCGGCGCGCAAAAGGCGCCGCTCTTTCTGGCTCATCGTGGCTGGGATTCTGATCCTCCTATACCCCATATTCGCTACTCAATACAACGACTATCAGCTGCACAAGAAGGCAGAGAGTTACAGGGATTCAGTTGAGAAAATTGATCCTCCTGCGGAGAAAGAAAGGATCCTTCGGGATGCGCATGCTTATAACGATTGGTTAGCTAAGCAGGGCCATCACGCCTACCCACCCCGTGAGGATTCCCCTGGATTTGCGCGTTATATGGAGTCGCTGAATCCACCTGAAACGGGAGGTGTCATGGCCCGGTTGCGCATTCCGGCCATTGATGTGGATTTGCCGGTGTATCACACCACCGATTCGAAGGTCCTCTATGATGGCGCAGGCCATATGTTTGGTTCCTCCCTGCCTGTCGGTGGACTAGGAAATAACAGTGTTTTTTCTGCGCATACCGGTATGGTTAACGCCTCCATGTTTGATAACTTGCCACGCCTCAAAGATGGGGAAATTGTCTCTGTTGAGGTTATGGGTGAGGTGTTGCATTACAAGGTCGTGGGAAGGGAAGTAGTAAAACCTGAAGATTATAAGGCCGTTACCTATGAAGCTGACAAGGATAAGCTGACCTTAATCACGTGTACTCCCTATGGAATTAACACGGATCGGCTTCTCGTCCATGCCGAGCGCACTGATATAGCTGCAGAAGATGATCAAGGCTGGCGCCCTAAGCTTTCGTGGTGGATGCTCTTGGCGTTGTTTCTCATTGGATTAGTGCTGCTTATTGTGTGGTGGAACGAACGGCGTCGTAAGAAGCGGAAAGAAGAACTAGAGTCTAGGGACTCTGAGGATGAGAATTCGGACTGATAGACTTTTGGTCTCAACAAAAATCGAGGAGAGAGCAGTTCATGGCACGTTTTATTGACCGCGTTGTCCTGCACCTGCAAGCAGGCGACGGTGGACACGGCTGTGTGTCTGTCCACCGCGAGAAGTTTAAGCCCTTGGGTGGCCCGGATGGCGGCAATGGTGGGCACGGCGGTGACATCATCCTCGAGGTCTCTGAACAAATTCATACGCTTATGGATTTTCACTACCGCCCGCATATTAAGGCGCAACGCGGCGGCAATGGCGCCGGCGATATGCGCAATGGTGCTCGCGGTGAAGACTTGATTTTGGAGGTTCCGGCGGGCACGGTGGTCCGCACTGAAAAGGGCGACACCTTGGCGGACCTTACCGTTCCGGGAACGCGGTTTGTGGCCGCAGAAGGCGGGTTTGGCGGTTTGGGCAATGCCGCGTTGGCCTCGAAGAACCGCAAGGCACCGGGTTTTGCTCTACAAGGTGAGCCGGGCCAGGAGCATGATCTGATCCTCGAGCTGAAGTCTATGGCGGATGTAGGGCTGGTGGGCTTTCCATCGGCTGGTAAGTCCTCGCTTATCTCGGTTTTATCGGCCGCGAAACCCAAGATCGGTGATTACCCCTTTACTACGTTGCAGCCGAACCTTGGCGTGGTGGATATGGGAGATAGCTCCTTTACTATCGCGGACGTGCCGGGGCTTATCCCGGGCGCAGCCGATGGCAAGGGCCTCGGTCTAGACTTTTTGCGCCATATTGAACGCACGGCGGTGCTTGCCCATGTGGTGGATACAGCCACCATTGAGCCCGGCCGTGATCCGGTCTCTGATATTGAGGCGATGGAAAATGAGTTGGCAAAGTATCAGGAAGCTTTGCAGGAAGATACTGGTTTAGGGGATCTGCGTGAGCGCCCGCGCGTCATCATCTTGAATAAGGCAGATGTGCCTGAGGCCGAAGAGCTGGCGGAATTTGTCAAGGATGATCTGGAAGAGAAGTTTGGCTGGCCTGTCTTTATTATTTCGGCCGTCGCTCGCAAGGGGCTGGATCCGCTGAAGTTCCGGCTCATGGATATGGTGACCGAACACCGCAATGCCCAGCCGTTGCCAAAGAAGGATAAGAACCATACCGTTATCCACCCCAAGGCGCAGAGCCATAAGAAGCATACCGGCGCGTTTGCTGATTTCACTGTGAAGGCCGATCCTGAGGTCAAAGGTGGCTTCATTGTTGAGGGCAAGAAGATTGATCGCTGGATTACCCAGACTGACTTTGAAAATGATGAGGCAGTGGGCTTCTTGGCGGACCGTTTGGCCAAGGCCGGCGTGGAGGATGAGCTGCGCGAGCAGGGCGCTGTAGAAGGCTGCCCGGTGACTATCGGCGGCATTACCTTTGAGTGGGAGCCGATGACCGGCGGTGATCCCACAATGGCTAGCCGCGGCGAGGATGCCCGTCTTAAGGGAACCGCCCGTGCTTCTGCAGCGGAGCGCAAGCGTGCCTCGCAGGCGCGCCGTGGCCTTATTGATGAATACGATTATGGCAATGATGAAGAGGTCACCCGCGAGGGCGCTAACCGCGATAGGTGGCAGGGCTAGTCCCAGAGCCCCTATTTTTGGGGTGTGCTGGAGGGTGGGCTTTGTAAACTCGGTTGGCATGTCTTCTGATGAACAGAAAGAACCCATCCTTCCGCTTCCGGTAGAACCTTTTGCCGGTCCTACCGCTGATACCCCTTTCCCGGAACCTCGTGTTGAAAACCCTACTGCTTCGGGGTTTGAGTCGGATCTCCGCCATGAAATCGCTCAGGCTAAGCGCGTCGTGGTAAAGATTGGTTCCTCTTCTCTCACGGATGAGAACTTCCGTGTCTCCCAGGAAAAGATTGATCACATCGTCGATGCCGTCCATGCGCGTATGGGCCGCTCCGATGTCATCATCGTCTCCTCCGGTGCGGTTGCTGCCGGTATGGGCCCGCTCGGCCTGCACCAGCGCCCGACCGATTTGGCTACCAAGCAGGCTTCCGCGTCCGTCGGCCAGGTGCATCTGGCCTATGTGTGGGGCCAGTCCTTTGCGCGTTATAAGCGCACCATCGGCCAGGTTTTGTTGACCGCCTCCGATACTGGACACCGCGATCGCGCCCGCAACGCGCAGCGCACCATCGATCGTCTGCGCCAGCTGCGCACCATCCCCATCGTGAATGAGAACGATGCGGTGGCGACGTCGGAAATGCACTTTGGCGATAACGATCGCCTTTCCGCGCTGGTGGCAAACCTGGTGGGCGCGGACGCGCTCTTCCTATTTTCTGACGTGCCTGGTTTGTACGATAAGAACCCTGCCGAGCCGGATGCCAAGTTCATCGATGAGGTGCGCACCGGCAAGGACTTGAAGGGCGTTGTGGCCGGTGATGGCGGCAAGGTGGGCACCGGCGGCATGGCCACCAAGGTTTCCGCGGCCCGCCTGGCTACCCGCGGCGGCATTCCAGTGCTGTTGACCTCCACGGATAATATTGGCCCCGCGCTTGCCGACGCCTCCGTGGGCACCGTCTTCCACACCCGCGAGGAACGCCAGCTTTCTGCCTGGAAGTTCTGGGCGCTCTACTGCGCCGATACCGGCGGAGCCGTCCGCCTCGATGAAGGTGCCAAGGAGGCCGTCACCAAGGGCGGCACCTCGCTGCTCGCCGTCGGCATTACCGACGTGCAGGGCGAGTTCACCAAGGGTGAAATCATCGACATCCTGGGCCCGAATGGTGAGGTCATCGGCCGCGGTGAAGTCCGCTTCGATTCCGAGGAGCTGCACGCCATTAAGGGCAAGAAAATGGAAGAGCTTCCTGAGGAGCAGCGCCGTTCCGTCGTCCACGCGGACTACCTCTCCAACTTTGCCTCCCGGATCTAAACCCGAGTCCGAGACTCCCCGTATGGTTGGGGCATGAAGTATTTCATGGGACCGGAAACCTGGCAGCCGATGGTAGAAGATATCGAAGCTGCCGGGCACCAACGCGTAAGCAGCATTGAGGATGCCGAGGTCTACATCAACAATGCCCCCAACCCACGCCGCATCCCCGAGATACCGGAGAATATCGGTTGGGTGCAGCATTGTTTTACCGGCGTTAATCAGCTAATTGACGCCGGGGTGATCACCCCAGACGGCGTGCCGTGGTGCAATTCCGCCGGTGCTTTTGCCCAGCCGGTGGCCGAGTCCGCACTGGGCCTGGCGCTTTCCCAAGCGCATCATCACAAGGCCTTCGCCCAGGCCTCCTCGTGGTCGGTGGCGCAGCAACTCGATGAATCCCAGGCCTGGCTCTATAACCAGCAAGGGTCGAAGAAAGTGGCGATCTTTGGCGCAGGGGGCATCGGCAAGCAGCTAATTAAGCTCCTGAAGCCGTTCGGCGTGCACATTACCGCGGTCAATCGGTCTGGCCGTGCGGTCGAAGGCGCCGATGAGGTGGTGCCCATGGATAAAGCCCAGCACGTGTGGGTCGAGGCGGATTTTATTTTCTGCATCCTCCCGGCGACCAAAGACACGGAGGGACTTATCGATGCCGCCACTTTCCGCGCCATGAAACCCTCCGCCATCTTTATCAACGTCGGCCGCGGCAGCACCGTGGTCACCGATGACCTTGTGGAAGCCTTGCGCAGCGGCGAAATCGCCGGCGCCGGCTTGGAGGTCATGGATCCCGAGCCGCTGCCCGAAGGCCATCCGCTTTATGACCTGCCCAATTGCACCATGACGCCCCACATGGCCGCTTCCGCACACGTAGCGCAGTACCACTTAGGTTCCATTTTCAACGCCAATGCCGCGGCGTGGGAGAGGGGAGAGGCTATGCCCACCCGCGTCGATGTGGAGGCCGGATACTAATGAAGTACGCGATGCTGCCCACCCCGTGGGAGGAAACCCTGCAGGCCCTCGATGCCGCCGGGCACGAACGCGCCCCACTGGAGGAGGCCGAGGCCCTCATCTTCAACGGTGGCCCGGATGATTTCCCGCAGCCCCTGCCGCCTAGCGTGGGCCTAGTCCAAGTCCCGTTTGCTGGTGTGGATCACCTGCTCGATGTCATGCGAAATACCTCTGCCCGCTGGTCTAATGCTGCAGGGCTATATGACGCCACCGTGGCCGAATCCACCATTGCACTCCTACTCGCCCAGCTGCATGCGCATAAGCGCGTGGGAACGAGCTGGGATAACCGCGATGAGGTCGAGGCCCACACCAGCTTCCTTTTTGAGGATAAGACCGTGGCGGTGGTGGGTGCCGGGGGCATCGGCAAGCGGCTCATCCGCATGCTAGAAGGCTTCGGCCCACGCATCATTGCGGTCAATCGCTCCGGTAACCCGGTTGAAGGTGCCGATGAAACCTATGCCACCTCCGATATCGAGCGCGTGTGGCCAGCCGCCGATTATTTCGTGGCGCTCGCTCCGCTAACGGAACAGACCCGCCAGCTTTTTGGCGCCGCCGCTTTCCGCGCCATGCCGAACCACGCTGTGGTCATTAACGTTGGGCGCGGCCCGCTAGTGGATACCGATGTGCTGGTCGACGCCCTGCGCGCCGGCCAGATCGCCGGCGCCGGCCTCGACGTCACCAATCCAGAACCGTTGCCTGATGGCCACCCGCTATGGGAGATGCCCAACGTGGTCATTACCCCGCACCTTGCCAATCCGCCGTATTCGGTGCGCCACCGCATCGGTGCGCATGCAGCAAAGGTCATGGAGCGCTTTGCCGCCGGTGAGGCAATCCCCACGGAAGTAGATACTGAAGCCGGCTACTGATGGATAGCCCCGGTAACCGCGCTGACGATGGCTAGCTCAACCCCACCGCGGCTGAGGTCGCTGAAATGCGCGTGGCCTTTCGTTAGGCTGGTATGGCATGAGCAACACTGAACGCGAAGAAGTTCTGTCCAAAGCCTGTGCTGCCAAGGATGTTGCGCCCGTCGTGGCGCAGCTATCCACGCCGCGCAAGAATGAAATCTTGCAGCGCGCAGCCGAAAACCTCATTGCCCACACCGAGGATATCCTCGCTGCTAATAAGCAAGATATCGAAGCTGGCCGCGAGCGCGGCATGTCCGAGTCCCTTATTGACCGCCTGTCCCTCGACGCCGCTCGCGTGGAGGGCATCGCTGGCGGCCTGCGCCAGGTTGCCAGTCTGCAGGACCCAGTAGGGGAGATCCTGCAGGGCCGCACCATGGACAATGGCATCCAGATGAAGCAGGTGCGCGTCCCGCTCGGTGTGATGGGCATGGTCTATGAGGCCCGCCCGAACGTCACGGTGGACGCCTTTGGGTTGGCGATCAAGTCCGGCAACGTGCCGCTTTTACGTGGCTCTAAATCTGCCCGCAATTCCAATACCAAGCTGGTAGAAATCCTGCAGGATACCCTCGCCGAGTTTGACCTTCCGCGCGAGGGCGTGCAGCTTCTGCCGTGCGAGACCCACGATTCCGTCCAGGACCTCATCACCGCTCGCGGCCTAGTGGACCTTGTTATCCCGCGCGGCGGTGCGAAGCTCATTGAAGCCGTGGTCACCGGCGCTACCGTCCCGGCCATTGAGACCGGCACCGGCAACTGCCATTTCTACGTGGACGCCTCAGCTGACTTGGACAAGGCCATCGACATGGTCATCAACGGCAAGACCCGTCGCACCTCCGTATGCAACTCCACGGAGTGCGTGCTTATCGACGCCGCTTTGGACGACTCCGCCAAGCTGCGCATCATCACCGCGCTGCAGGAGGCGGGCGTGACCATCCACGGCGACGTCGCTGAGCTGGAGGCCTTCGGCGTCAAGGATGCCGTGCAGGCCACCGATGAAGACTGGCGCGAGGAGTCGCTGTCCATGGATATCTGCGCCAAGGTGGTCGACGGTGTCGATGGCGCCATCGCTCATATCGCCGAGTTCACCACTGGCCACACCGAGGCCATCGCCGCGCAGGATGCCGACGTCCTAGTGAAGTTTGGCAACGAGGTGGATGCCGCCGCGGTCATGCTCAACGCCTCTACCGCCTTTACCGATGGCGAGGTCTACGGCATGGGCGCCGAAATCGGCATTTCCACTCAGAAGCTGCACGCCCGCGGCCCGATGGCACTTCCGGAGCTGACCTCTACCAAGTGGATCCTGCAGGGTACCGGTCAGACCCGCCCCTAGTAGTGCGGCTATAATCGCCATCCATGACTAGCCCACAGCGCATCGGTATCATGGGTGGCACCTTTGATCCCATCCACAACGGCCACTTGGTAGCGGCCAGCGAGGCCGCACACCGCTTTGCCCTCGATACCGTCATCTTTGTTCCCACCGGCCAGCCGTGGCAAAAGTCCCACCGCGACGTCACTGCAGCCGAGCACCGCTACTTGATGACGATGGTGGCCACGGCCTCCAATCCGCGATTTACCGTCTCGCGCGTAGACATTGACCGCGAGGGGCCCACATACACCATCGATACGCTGCGCGACCTGCGCGAACTCTTCCCAGATGCGGAGTTTTATTTCATTACCGGCGCCGATTCGCTGGCATCCATCATGAGCTGGCATAACTGGGAAGAGATGTTGGAGATGGCGCACTTTGTGGGCGTTACCCGCCCCGGCTATGAGTTAAGCGCCGATATGCTACCCGCCGATGCACAAGAGGATATTGATCTTATCGACATCCCCGCCATGGCCATCTCTTCTACCGCTTGCCGCGAGCGCGCCGCCCAAGGCCAGCCCGTGTGGTACCTCGTTCCGGATGGGGTGGTGCAGTACATCACCAAGAATAATCTCTACGGGCCAAACCCGGATAAGCCCCTGTAGAAACTTCCACAGGGGCGGTACAGATTTTTGGGCACGGGCCTGCTAAACGTGCAAGAATAGACTGTCACTAGAGATAGTTCATTCCGAATGTACTCAGACGCGAAAAGGGATTATTTACACATTGTCTACTTCTGATCTTGCCCGCCGCATGGCAGAAAGCGCGGCACACGCCGCGCAGGAAAAACTGGCCACTAATATCGCAGCGATTGATGTCTCCGATGTCCTCGCTATTACCGAGGTCTTCGTGCTAGCTTCTGCGGATAACGAGCGCCAGGTGGCCTCCATCGTGGATGAAGTCGAAGATGAGATGACCAAGCAAGGATTTGAGCCACAGCGCCGTGAGGGCAACCGCGAAAACCGCTGGGTGCTGCTGGATTATGGCAATATCGTTGTCCACGTTCAGCGCAATGACCAGCGCGAGTTCTATGGCCTGGACCGCCTGTACCACGATTGCCCGGCACTAGAGATTGAGGGCATCGAGGCCCCAGAGCGCCCCGGTGAATGGACCAATGGCGTCAACCCGCGCGAGGTCGATTCCATTGATGAGCTCCCGCTGGCAGATAAGGCCCCAGGCGAAGACGAGGAGCTTTAAACCCTCATGAGCCGCCGCCTGATCCTGATCCGTCACGGACAAACTACCTACAACGCCACCGGCCGCATGCAGGGCCACTTGGATACCGAGCTGTCCGAGCTGGGCTATGAGCAGGCCCGCGCCGCCGCGCGCCTGCTGCAGGATCAGGGCGTATCTAAAATTGTCGCCTCCGACCTCATCCGGGCGCGCGAAACCGCGCGCGTGGTCGCCGATGCCCTCGGCATGGATTTCACCACGGATGCCCGCCTGCGCGAGACCCACCTAGGCCGGTGGCAGGGCAGGACCTCCGCTGAAGTGGATGAGGAGTTCCCAGGCGCGCGCGCCATTTGGCGCCATGATCCCACCTGGGCGCCGCCGGAAGGCGAGTCCCGCGTGGATGTGGCCGAGCGCGCCCGCCCCGTCATCGATGAGCTCATGCAAGATTTCGCCGGCTGGGAAGCCGGCCCCGTGCTCATCGTGGCCCATGGCGGCGCTATCTCGGCGCTGACCTGCCACCTGCTGGGCCTTGATCATGCACAGTACGGAATCCTTTCCGGCCTGAAGAATACGCACTGGTCGCAGTTGACAGCCCGCCCTGATTTCAACCCGGACACGCCGCTGTCTTCCCTGGAATTTAATGCCCAGAACGTCGGTACCGCCAAGTGGTATTTCGACGGCTGGAATATGGGCGGAGAGGTCACCGGGGACGGCGGGGCGGATATCTAGTGGCCGTTCGCGTCATAACGGATTCCTCGGCGGGCCTGCCGCCGGAGTTGGCGGAGCAGCTATCCATCACCGTCATCGATCTCCACCTCATGGAAAGCCATGGCAAGGAGGGCCTAGAGCGTTCTACCTCCGGGCTAAGCGCACTGGAGCTGGCCGCTGCCTATGGTCGCGAGATGGAGCGCGCCCAAGACGAAGGTGTGGTGGCCATACATCTATCTAAAGAGCTATCTTCTACCTATTCCGCTGCGGTTTCTGCTTCGGGTGTTTTCCCGCACACGGTGCGGGTGATTGATTCCGGCTCGGCCGGCATGGCCATTGGCGCGGCCGCGATGTCTGCGGCTAAGTTGGCCTCCCGCGGCGCCAGCCTGGAGGAATGCTACGCCGCCGCCTTAGATACCCTCAAGCGTTCGGCCACGTGGGTGTATCTGCACTCCACGGAAGATCTGCGCCGCTCTGGTCGCCTTTCCCCGGCCACGGCCATGCTTTCCACGGCGCTGCTGGCCACCAAGCCGATTATGTCCATTACCCGCGGCAAACTGGAGCTCGTGGGCAAGACCCGCACCCAGACCAAGGCCTTTACCAAGTTGGTGGATCTCATCGCCTCCCGTGCGAACGGGGAGTCGGCCTTCGTCGCCATCCAGCACAATCACGCCGAAGCCGCGGCCGCCAAGCTGGAGGCGCTCCTTGAAGCGGCTCTGCCGCAGGGCTCGTCTTTCATCTGCACCCCGCTTAACGACGTCCTCTCGGTCCACGCCGGCCCCTCCGCCATCGGCGTATCTGCGGTGTTTAGCTCTGAGCCTCCTGCCGAACCAGCACATCCTCACACGCGTGGTCGACCCCGCGCCTTCTCACCACGCCGTTCTGTGGATAACTAGGCCTAGCGCGCCGGGTTCGTTGACGCCCACAACAAGTTATCCACAGCCCGTCTCCGCAGGAACTACCGCCTTGTGGCGCTCGCTTTTAGTCTCAGCGCCATGGCGGCACCCAAGATCAGCGAACGACTCCGCGAATTTACCCAACCCACCGGCGAGGAAGAACTCCTCTCCGTCGATTACCCGCGCCCGCGGCTGCGAATCCGCCCCTGGCAGGCCTGCGCCGTGGCTGTCCTTCTTGTCATCGGCGTGGTGGTCTGGCTCGGCATTAATGCGCGCTCCGATGACGCCTCCGGCATGCCGGACCCCGCAGCAATAAGCGAAACGCTCGGTGCTGCGCCGAGCGAGGAACCCAGTGAAATCATCGTCTCAGTCATCGGCGAAGTTGCCGAGCCCGGCCTGAAGACACTCGAGCCCGGCGCGCGCGTGGCCGATGCCCTCGATGCCGCCCATCCGCTTCCCGGCGCCGACACGATGGCGCTCAACCATGCCCAGCGGCTTTCCGACGGCCAACAGCTCCACATTCTTCCCTCCGGCGCCGCCCCACCTCCCGCACCTGGCGAACCCGCCCCTGCCGGCGCTAACCCCGGCGGCAGCGGTAGCGGAAGCAGCGGCGTGAGCCTCAATAACGCCACCGCCGAGGAACTGACGGAGCTCAAGGGCGTTGGCGAGGTTACCGCGCAAGCCATCGTGGCCTACCGCGAGGAGCACGGCGGCTTCAAGGACGTGGAAGAGCTCCTCGAGGTCTCCGGCATCGGGCCGGCGAAGCTGGCGCAGCTTAAAGACCAGGTCCAGCTTTAACCCGAGCTCGAGCGTGCGATGCGAGAACTGCGGCTCGTCCCTGGCGCGGCCACCGCCTGGCTGGCTGTCATCGCCGTGTTGCTCGCCGGCCGCGGCTGGGCTATCGCAGCCATCGCTGCGGCCGTCGCGCTGTGCCTGTGCACCCGTCAGTGGGGCCAAGCGCTTTTCTGCGGAACGGTCGCCTCTGCTGCAGCGCTCGTCGGAGCGGTGCGCCAGGCCCGCGCCGCCACTTTCGACTTCGGCACCGAAGTCACCGGCCGCCTGACCACCGCGCCGACACAAACCAGTACCGGCGGCTGGCTGCTGCGGCTCAGGGTTCCGGGATACCCCACGCAGCTGCCCGTCTTTAGCCCGGATCCGGTCCCGGCCGCCGCGGGTGCCGAAATTACGGCGAGGGTGAGGGTAGGGGAGTCGGATAGGGCGGGCGTCGGAAAGCTCAGTGCAAATGCCACCGACGTGCAGGTAACCGGTGAGCCCGAAGGCCTGGCCGGTTGGGCGGCTGAGGTGGCCGAGAATTTTCGCGCGCTGGTTTTGGATGCCGTCGGGCCCTCCAGCCAGGGCCTTATTCCCGGCATGGTGCTCGGCGATACCGCGCTGCAAGATATCGCCGAGCGCGACCTGTATATCGCCACCGGGCTCTCACACTTAAGTGCTGTATCTGGCGCCAATGTGGCCATCGTCTGTTCTGCCGCGGCCGTGGTCTGCGCCGCCCTCGCGCTCGGGCCCCGCGCCCGCGTGGCCGCCTCCCTGTGCGCCCTTGCTACCTATGTTTTGCTTGTGGGCTTCGAACCTTCCGTCCAGCGCGCAGCCGTCGCTGGGGTGGTGGGGCTGCTCGCCGTGCTCAATTCCACACGCATGGAGCCCATCCATGCGCTTAGCCTGGGCATCATCGCCTTGCTATTTGTGGATTCCGACCTCGCCGTGCACTTTGGATTTGCCCTATCTTGCGCGGCGACACTCGGCATTGTGGCGCTGAGCCCGCTCATCTACAAGCTCTTGGCCGTGACCGGCTGGCCCGCCATCTTCCTGCGCGCGGTCGCGGTGGCCATCGCCGCCGATATCGTCACCCTCCCGCTGGTGGCACTCATGTCCGGCGAGGTCTCCGTGGTCTCCGTGCTGGCCAATATCCTCGTCGAGCCAGCCACCGTGCCGATTACCATCGTGGGGCTTATCGCCGCCATCTTCGCCCAGCTCGGCCCGCTCGACGTGCTGGGCGCCGGCTTGCTGCGCCTCATTGAGCCCTTCTCGTGGTGGATTAATACCATCGCGCACGGCGTGGCCCACCTGCCCGTGGTAACCATCCCCGCCAACCCGCTCTTTACGCTGCTTGCCTACGCCTGGATCATCGCCGGCCTCCTCTACCACCGCCCCTGGCTTACCCTGACGCTCACGCTAGCGGGCATCGCCTGGCTCGGCCTGGCCGCAGGCTAGAATGGCGGGCATGTCTCCAGTACACCTCATCCTCGGCGACGATGAATTCCTCACCGAACGCGCCCGCCTGCAGATCCAGCGCGCCGCGGCCGAGGAGAGCGGACCCACCGGTGCCCGCCCCGAGCTGACGAAGCTAAAAGCCTCCGAGGTCTCCGAGGGCGAAATCCTCGAGGCCACGAGCCCGTCGCTTTTCGGCGATAGCCGCGTTATCATCATCAGCGACTGCGAGCGCGCCGGTAAAGAGGTAGTCGATATCATCCTGCGCGCCTGCGCCAATCCCGCGCCGGGCATGACTATGGTCATCATCTACTCCGTGACGGCGAAGACGCTGAAGAAAAAGAAAAAGCAGCCCGAGCTCGTGGCCAAGCTGCGCAAGATTGCTGAGGTCCACGAGGTCTTTTCGCTTTACCCCAATGAGCTGGGCAAATGGGCCACCCGCGAATTCTCCCGCCACGGCGTGCGCCCGACCCCAGATGTCATCCACGCCGTGCTCGAAGGCGTGGGATCTGACCTGCGCGAGCTAGCTTCTGCCATCTCCCAGCTGGTTTCTGATACCGGCGGCAACGTTACCCGCGAGGCGGTGCAAGACTACTACGTCGGCGTGGCCGAGGTCGCCAACTGGGACATTGCCGACGCCGCCGTCGCCGGCCGCGTTGAAGCCGCCGTGTCCACCTGCCGCCGCGCCCTCCAGCTTGGCGCGAGCCCTGTAGCGATTGCCGCCGCGCTGGCCAATAAGGTCGGCGCCGTCGCCCGCCTCTACTCCGCGCGCGGGGACCAGTACTCGCTGGCTAGCCAAACCGGCCTAGCGCCCTACGTGGTCAAGATGACCCAGCCGGTGGCCCGCCGCTGGTCGGCCGATAACGTTACCAAGGCCGTCATCCTCGTCTCGGAGCTCGATGCCGCCGTCAAAGGCCAGGGAGGCGAGCCCGAATTCGCGATAGAGGCGGCCGTAAAACGAGTCGCGGAACTGGCGCGATAAGCTAGAAACTATGTCTGAAACGCAAGTGCAAGAATTCGCTGGTCGACTCTTTGACATGGCGCGTGAGGGCAACCTGGACCTCCTCGCCTATATCGATCACGGCGTGAATATTGACCTCGTCAACCACGAAGGCCAGTCCTTCCTCATGCTCGCGGCCTATCACGGCCACGCCGAGCTGGTTTCTGCACTTGCCCGCGCCGGCGCGGACGTCAACCTGCTCAATGACCGCGGCCAATCACCCTTGGCCGGCGCCATCTTCAAGAAGGAAGATGCGGTTATCGACGCCCTCCTTTCCGCCCACGCCGACCCCACCGCCGGCCAGCCCTCCGCCCTGGATTCTGCCCGCATGTTTGGCCGCGAAGACCTCGTCCCGCGCCTAGAAAGCGAGGCAGGGGAGTGACCTGGACGTCCTTTTTCACCCTCCTTCTAATGAACCTAGTGGGCGTGGCCTCGCCCGGACCGGACATCATTTTGGTGACGCGCTACGCCACCCGCTCGCGCCGCCATGCCATAGCCGCGGCCGCCGGCATCCAGATCGGCGTGCTCTTTTGGTGCGCCGCCACCGTTTTCGGAGCTGCCGCGCTGCTGACGGCCTTCCCGGAAATTTTGGGCGCGGTCCAGGCCGTCGGCGGCTGCTTCCTGGTATTTATGGGGTCGCGCGCGCTGCGCAGCGGCATCGCCCAGCGGGCCAACCCGCCCGTGGATTTAGAAGACGCCGCCGCCCAGCTCGGCCGCCTGCGCACCGCTTTCAAGGTGGGGCTAGCCACGAATATGTCCAACCCGAAAATCGTGCTCTTCCTCGCCGCGATGATCGCCCCGCTGCTTCCCGCCAGCCCGCCCGCATGGTTGGCCATCGCGCTCACGCTCTCATTATCGCTCTCGGCCTTTCTTTTCTTCCTCGTTGTCGCCACGGTGATTTCCACCAACGTGGTGCGCCGCAAGCTCATCGCCGCCGGCCCGTGGATCGACATCGGCTCGGGCCTGTTTTTCATCATCGCCGGCATCATCCTCATCATCTCCGGCGCGCAGAACCTACTGGCCTAAAATAGCCGCGGTGTTCCCTCGGCCACCGTATCGAGCACCCACTGGGTCCAGCGGGCAACGGTGGAGGCGCGCCTTTGGGACGTCGCCAAGCTCAGGCCCAACCCCTTCATCGCTGCAACGATCTCTGCGGTGCTGGCCACCGCGCCGCGGGCCAAG
The DNA here is from genome assembly GCF_030503735.1 of Corynebacterium tuberculostearicum. Next base: position 96,759 of record NZ_CP073096.1, read on the forward strand.
CTGAGCTCGAGCACCTCGCGGAAAACCCGCCGCGCGGCAAGCGACCGTATCAGTGCCGCATTCCGGGCGTCGCGTTGCGGCTGCTCAATGATGCGCCGCCCGCGCTCGGTTGGCTCCCAAGCCTCATCTGTCAGCCGCGCGAGCCCGAGGTAGCGCGCGGCGTTGGCATAATAGTCCGCCTGTCGCGGGTCGAAGTCATAGCGCTGGGTAATCTCCGCCTTGCTCAGTGGCTGCAGCGCGATGAGCTCCAATAGGTTGACCACCCGCTCAAAGCTATTGGCCTGCGGGAAGGGTATCGCCGGCTCGGCTTCCGGCTCCACCGCTCGAACGATTTCCAGCGCCGCCTGCGCATTGAGGTGCGAGGCCGACAGCGCGTAGCGGGCGCTATCGACCAGCGCAATGCTGCGAAAATCCGCCGGGTTCCGAAATTCATAGCGGTACAAATGGAAAATGCCATTGGAATACACGAGGTAGACCGGCACCACGTCCTTGGCAAGGCGCTGCTGGAAGCGCCGGTAGGGAAAATATAGCTGCCGGATATTGAAATCATCCGAAAGGTGATTCTTCGCCTCCACCAGCACCAAATGCTCGAGCGATTCAAAGCCGCCGTCGATTTCCATCTGTGCGCGGTCCACCGCCACATCCACGCCCAAGTCTGGCAGCCGCACCTGCAGCTCGCGCGTGGACATGCGCCCTGCCACCGTGGCCTGCAACGGCCCGCATTCCAGGAAGTCCTCAAGCATCCCGCTTGCCGACGCCCCATTTAACGCCACCGCCTCCGAGCTCACCCCCTCCACCGAGAGAGTATCCAGCCCCGCCGGTAGCTCCAGCGTGCGTACCTCACCGGGCTGCGCCTCTGGAAACCTCTCGTAGAGATTGAATCGCCCTACCAGGTATTCGCTGCGGCTGACCGGGACGATGCCGAGCCGCAGGCGCTGAAAGATCCACGGCCGGGAAGTGGAGAAATCATGCTTGGCCATCAGTCGCGGCTGCCTGCTTGAGATCTCTTCCAGCTCGCGGGCACCAATGAAAAAGTATCCGTGCTGTTCCAGCTCGTTGCCGTAGCCCGCGGCCAGGACGCGCAGCCAGCCCCAGTCATTGACTCCTAGCTTTACCGATTCCGGCACGCCAAATCGCGCCCGCAACTCTGGTTCTGCATGTGCCCGCGGACCGCTAGCCACGGTTTACCTCGTAGTTGCGCACCAGCACCTCTTCGACCTTGCCGCGCTTCGAACCGACGGAGTTTATTGCCCGCGTTGCCCCGACGATGCCCACCTCATAGTCCGCATAGAGATCCCGAATGAACTCGGTGGCCGAATTCGACAGCAGGAACTTCACCCCGCGATGATCCAACTCATCGCAGACCTCTTTGAGGCGCTCTTGCTCCGCGCGGTCAAAGCCGCCCTTTTGATAACCGGTAAACGAGCTCGTCACGTTTACCGGGTCATAGGGCGGATCGAAATAGACGAAATCGCCTTCACCTGCGTCTGCCACTGCTGCGGCGAAATCGCCTTGGGAAAAGCTCACATCATTATCCGCAAAATAGCGGTGGACAGCGCGCAGCGTCACCTCATCGCAAATGGTGGGGTTTTTATAGCGTCCAAAAGGCGCATTAAATTCCCCCGCCGCGTTCACGCGGTACAGGCCATTATAGCAGGTCCGGTTGAGATACAGCGTGCGGGCGGCGCGCTCGACAGGAGAGAGGGCGGCAAACTGCTGGGCATCCCGATCCACTGCCCGCAGCGCATAGAAAAACTCCGCCTCATTGGGATAGCCCGCGAGGACGCCAATGAGCTCATCGACGCCGCCGCGCACCACCTCATACAAGTTGATGAGCTCGCTATTGAGATCGTTGACCCGTGCGCTGGCTGGTTCGAGAGAGAAAAGGACCGCTCCGCCACCGATGAAAGGCTCATAAAAACGCCGCGGGGCATCCACCGGCAGTGCGGCGTGGATATGCGGCAAGAGCTGGCGCTTTCCGCCTGCCCATTTCACCAGTGGTTTAACGTTTTTCATCGTTGACTCATCTTAGCCGCCGCGCCGGACACGAGCACCATCGGGCTTTCGAACGCGCGAGCGTATTTATGCGATGCTCCGGTCCGAAGCTTACGCTCGCAGTTGTCTAACATCACAGTTGTGACAAATAGTGTCATGACGGGCGCAAACGCGCAGTCCCGTCGGCCGCGATTTTGTTCGGTGTACATAGCCGTTTCCCAAGTCGAATATAAGGTAATAAAATCACCGCAAAATCCCTTAGTTTGTAGGCAAAATAGAAATTTCACATAATGCCTTGGGGAGCTAGAAAACGTAACTGAAGCCTTTAGAGCGTCGGGACAGAAAGGGGCATTCATGCCGCGTATATCAAAGATTCGAGTCGCTGCGCTCAACCTCGTCATAGACAATGGGTATGACGGTTTTACTATGGAAGAGCTTGCCCAGAAGGTGGGCGTTTCTCGCCGCACCTTATTTAACTATATTAAGGACAAAGAATCGGCAGTTTTGGGCCCCGAATTTTCTGAAGAAGTGGAGTACCAGTTCCAGAACTTCGCTGCGGGACTGCCCACTGGGAGCCTGCGCGAGGATTCTGAAATTATGGCCAAGACCGAATTTAATCGCGCCGTAGGCAACAAGTTTTTCCCAGAAATCTCCCAACTCACCGCACGGGCGCTCGCCAAGGACGCCAAACTGCGCGGCAGGTACTACCAGCGCAATAGGCGGATTATCCAGCGCATCCGCCAAGCCGTGCAGGCGCGCGAGGGCTGGAAATCTTCCGATCCACGCCTAACGCCCACCGTCAATATCATCCACACCCAATTCCAAACCGCCATTGAGACCTTCGTTGAGTCCCGCGGCGGCACATCGCTTGCCGACGCCTACCACAACGCCGGCGCCATCTTCGAAGACTACTTTAACGACGAGCTAGCCTAAGCACCGCACGCTATCCAGCGGCCCATTGGGGCAAGAAAAATCCCTCGGCGCACTCCGTGAAATGCGACCGAGGGAATTTCCTGTACTGGCTCTTAGTCCATCTTGTTGAAAGCGGAAGCCATGCCGGACTTCTTGTTGGCAGCGGTGTTGCGGTGGAAGACGCCCTTGGATACGGACTTGTCCAGGGCGCGGGAAGCTACGCGCAGCTGCTTCTCGGCAGCGGCCTTGTCGCCGGTAGCGACAGCCTCGCGGAACTTGCGAATTTCGGTACGCACTGCGGAGCGAATGCCCTTGTTGCGGCGGCGTGCCTTCTCGTTGGTGATAACGCGCTTCTGCTTGGACTTGATATTTGCCATGAAAAATACCTCTTAGTAATCGAAAGTGATTGACGTAGAAACCAACCTGCTCGGACTGCTCCCGCACCCCAGCGTTTGCTGGTGCGCTCGGCGCTAGTATTCGAAGGGCGAACCCAAGGTCCTGCCCGCCCCGACCAACGCGCCCGGCAAGTAAGTAACCAACTCACAATAGCAGTACGGCGTCCTTCCCACCAAACCCTTTCCGTACGCTGCGCAGCCGCTATGCCCAGTGATAGCGCGCCCGCAACCTATTTGCGATTCTTTCGAATCTGCGTTCTGGGAAAAGCGTGCCCTGCCGGCGCACCTGTTCCTCGGAAATCTCGAGGAGGCGGTCGAGGCGCACCCAACAATCGCATCCGGATTCATCCCACTCGCCGGAGCCGATTTCCAGCCAGGCGTCGTCAAGCGCGTGCTTAGGATTGGGGGAGATAAGCAGCCCCATCACCGTGGTGCGGGTGCGGCCGACGACCAAAATGGCGCGCTCGCGCGGTGGCGCCTGCTTGCCTTCGGAGGGCACCCACACCCAGACCACCTCGCCAGAATCGGCCTGGCCGTCCATATCGGGGGTAAAAAATATGGAGCGGGGGTGGGAAGCGGTGGCCTCAACCCGGATATTGGCGGCCTTGCGGGGCTCGTGGAATTCATCCGACCTATCTAGCCCCAGCCGGGAATTGATGCGGGTCAGACCGGCGTCGACCGGCTCGCGCTCGCTGATTCCCAGCGCCTGGCGCAGACGGGTGAGCATGCCGCGTTTCATGTCGACTATTGTAGACCTATGTCTGAAAACTTTGCGGCCACGACGTTTACGGATCCCGCCCGAATCCGAAACTTCTGCATTATTGCTCACATCGACCACGGCAAGTCGACGCTGGCGGACCGCATCCTGCAGCTATCCAAGGTGGTTGCGGAGCGCGATATGCGTGACCAGTTCCTCGATAATATGGACATCGAGCGCGAGCGCGGCATTACCATTAAGGCGCAGAACGTCCGCCTGCCGTGGGTGCCCCAGTCCGGCATCGCGCAGGGAGAACAGATTGTCATGCAGATGATCGATACCCCCGGCCACGTGGACTTTACCTACGAGGTCTCCCGCGCGCTCGAGGCATGTGAGGGCGCCATCCTGCTTGTCGACGCCGCCCAGGGCATCGAAGCCCAAACCCTCGCCAACCTCTACCTGGCGATGGAAAACGACCTGGAAATCATCCCGGTCCTCAATAAAATCGACCTGCCGGCCGCCGACCCGGAAAAATACGCGCTGGAAATCGCCAATATCATCGGCTGCGAGCCGGAAGAGGTGCTGCGCGTGTCGGGCAAGACCGGCGAGGGTGTGATCGAGCTGCTGGACAAGGTATGCGAGCTAGTCCCGCCGCCGTCCTCTGAATTTGACGCCGATGCGCCGGCCCGCGCCATGATTTTTGACTCCGTCTACGACACCTACCGCGGCGTGGTGACCTATATCCGCATGGTGGATGGCAAGCTCACCCCGCGCCAGAAGGTCACCATGATGGCGACCAACGCCAACCACGAGCTGCTGGAAATCGGCATCGTTTCGCCCACGATGCAACAGTGTGAGGGCTTGGGCCCTGGCGAGGTGGGCTACCTGATCACCGGCGTGAAGGATGTCCGCGAGACCAAGGTGGGCGATACCGTCACCTGGTCCCACGGTGGTGCCGACACCCCGCTCAAGGGCTACAAGGACCCGGACCCGATGGTCTACTCCGGCCTTTTCCCCATTTCCCAGGCCGATTTCCCAGACCTGCGCGATGCCCTGGAAAAGCTGCAGCTTAACGACGCCTCCCTCACCTTCGAGCCCGAAACCTCCGTCGCCCTCGGCTTTGGTTTCCGCTGCGGCTTCTTGGGGCTTTTGCATATGGAAATCACCCGCGACCGCCTAGAGCGCGAGTTCGGACTCGACTTGATTTCCACCGCGCCTTCGGTGACCTACCGCGTGGTGGCCGAAGACGGCGAGGAAAAGTGGGTACACAACCCCTCTGACTGGCCGGAAGGAAAACTTACCGAGGTCTACGAGCCGGTGGTGAAGATGACCGTCATCGTGCCTGAGCAATTTGTCGGCCCCACCATGGAACTCTGCCAGTCCAAACGCGGGCAGATGGGAGGCATGGATTACCTCTCCGAGGACCGCGTAGAGCTGCGCTACACCATGCCGCTGGGCGAAATCATCTTTGATTTCTTCGATATGCTCAAGTCTCGCACCAAGGGCTACGCTTCGCTGAACTATGAAGAGGCCGGCGAGCAGCTCGCGGACCTAGTCAAGGTCGACATTTTGCTCAACGGTGACCCGGTCGATGCCTTCTCCGCCATCGTCCACCGCGATTCCGCCCAGTGGTACGGCAATAAGATGACCAAGAAGCTCAAGGAGCTCATCCCGCGCCAGCAGTTCGAGGTGCCAGTGCAGGCGGCTATTGGTTCGAAGATCATTGCCCGCGAAAACATCCGCGCCATGCGCAAGGACGTGCTGGCTAAGTGCTACGGCGGCGATATCTCCCGTAAGCGCAAGCTGCTGGAAAAGCAGAAGGCCGGCAAGAAGCGCATGAAGACGCTGGGCTCCGTCTCGGTGCCGCAGGAGGCTTTTGTGGCCGCGCTGTCTACCGACGCCGACGATTAAAACACCACTTCACGCATGCCGCACCCGCCTCGCAGCCACGGCGTGGTTGCGAGGTCAGGTGAAGCGGCGGCCTGAGTGCCCAAAGCGTGTAACTAGGTCGACCCGGCCCAGGGCGGGACCCAGACTATTCGGCCCTGCCGCCGCTCGAGGCGGCCGCGCACCGGCGGCGCGTGCGGATCGTCGTCGTTCACGCCGTTGTGATACGGACACGCCACGCTGAGGTTTGCCATATTGGTCTCGCCGCCGTGCTTCCACGCCTGCAGGTGATGAATCTGGCACTTATCCGCCGGATAATTGCACTCGGCCCACGGGCAGGTGGGGTTTTCCGCACTCGCCATCAGCCGTTGCTTATCCGAGGCCTGCCGCGAGGTGCGATACAGGTTCACCGGCCCCTCATAAGGATGGACAAGCGTGACGAGCCCGCTTTCGGCCAGGCGCTTTTCCACCAGCTTGGCGCCGCTGATTTCGGCACCATTGGTCAGACGCAGCGTGATCTCCTCGCCTCCACCACCTAAGATTTCATCCAACTCATCGAGTTGGATGATGATATTCGTCGTCGCGGCAGGCCGTGCCGTAGCTCCGCCGCGGAAGAAGATATTCTCCACGGAATCGAGAGGTTTCTCCTCATTGATGCTGGCGTGCAGGTCAGCAATGAAATCGGAATCACCGGTAATCGAAAGCGTCGACGGCCCTCCCTTGCGCCGCGTCATCCGCACGCCCTTTTCCGGTTGTCGCGGCGGATACATCTCTTTCAACCGCGTGCGCGCGAGCCGCTCCACGTCTTGGTCCGTAGCGCACAATTCTGACCGCAGTGCCCACGCATCCCGCTTGGATTTCGTGCGCGAGACGTACTTTTCGATGATCTTCAACGTCGCCAAGCAATGCGTGGTTGCCCGGCATGAGCGCTGTCGGCGGGTGAAGGGGGTGGGGCCAAAGTAGACGTCGGCAAGCGCAAGCAGGCTCCGGGCCTCCTGCCGGGGCAGGCCCAGGCGGCGCAGATCTGCCTCGGGTACGCCTGAGACCTCGCCGAGAAGTTCCATCGGCGAGGCGAGTTGGCGGGCGTAGTCCTGCAAGCGGGTCATGCCGGCGAGCCTAAAACACCTCGCCAGGCCGCGGTAGCGCACCCGCGTCGGCCTGTGGATAACTCGCCCCACGCATCACATCAGCCCCGAGCCCAGCCGGCGGCCTGTGGATAACCTGCTGTACCCTCGAATGCGAAAGCGAGAAAAGGAGCCCTCATGACTGACCCGACCAAGCGGATTCGCCCCACCACCCCCGGACGTCTGGCCGCGCCGCGCCAGGCTCAGCAGCTGCCGCCCCTGCCGGTGACTCGTGCGCGCATTGGCGAGCGGATGGCCACCGAGGTCTTCCAGGAAATGGGCGAGGAGATGCTCGAGGAGCTGCAGAACTTCCGCCGCGACCTGCACCGCAACCCAGAAATCGGCCTCGACCTGCCGCGCACGCAGAAGAAGGTCCTAGAAGCGCTGGAGGGCCTGCCGCTGGAAGTCCACGTGGGCCAGGACTTGAGCTCGGTGGTGGCCGTGCTGCGCGGCGGTCAGCGCGGCGAGCGGCCGGTGTCGGTGCTTTTGCGCGCGGACATGGATGCCCTCGAGGTACGCGAGCAGACCGGCAGCCCGTTTGCGTCGACGAATGGCTACATGCACGCCTGCGGCCATGACCTGCATACCGCCGGACTGGTGGGCGCGGCGCGGATTCTCTGCGAGCACCGCGAGGAGCTGCACGGCGACGTCACCTTTATGTTCCAGCCCGGCGAGGAAGGCCCGGGTGGCGCGCTGCCCATGATTGAAGAGGGCGTGCTCGACGCCGCTGGCCGACGCCCCATTGCCGCCTACGGCCTCCACGTTGGCCCGCAGGACCGCGGTACCTTCCACTACGTTCCAGGCCCGATGATGGCTAGCTCGTCCAACCTGACCATTACGGTGCTGGGCAAAGGCGGGCATGGCTCCCGCCCGCACGATGCCATCGACCCGGTGGCGGCGCTGGCGGAGATTCAGATGTCTTTGCAGACCGCGCTGACCCGCCGCTTCGATGCGCTCGAGCCCATCGTGATTACCGTGACCAACCTGTGGGCGGGAGACGGCGCGTATAATGCCATCCCGGAGCGCGCGGCCTTGGGCGCTACGGTGCGCGTGCTGCGCGATGAGAAGATCGACGCCGTGCGGCAGATGATTACGGAGGTCTCCAGCTCCGTCGCTGCTTCGCACCGGTGCACCGCACAGGTGGATTTCGAGGTTTTGTACCCGACCACCAAGACGAATCCACGGGAAAATCAGTTCGCCGCCACCTTGTGGAGCCAGATGTTTGGCACTGAAAACGTCCAGCCGTTCGATGCCCCGATGATGGCCTCCGAGGACTTCGGCTACGTCCTCGCGCAGGTGCCGGGCACGTTTATGTGGATGGGCACGGCCAATCCGGACAAGCCCGAAAACGAGCGCGAGTGGAACCACTCGCCGATGATGCGTTTCGATGACTCGGTGTTGGGAATGCAGTCCGCGGCGCTGGCGGCAGTGGCGTTTGAGCGCCTGGCCACCGAAAATGAGCATCCATCCGCGCAGACGAAGGCCATGCGCGATGCGGCCGGGGTGCAAAGATAATTCATCCCTAGGGACTATGGCCGCCGGCTTAAGCTTGAGGCCATGGTCAGAACGAAGTGGAGCACGGCGGGAATTGTTGCCGCTTGTGCAGTGGCGAATTGGCTCATCGGCGTGGCGTTGATGAGCTTCGATATTGAGGAATACTCGCCGTCGTTTGAGGAGTACGGGCCCTATATCTGCACCGGCTTTGCGGTGGGCGTGTTGACGATTATTGCCCTGCCCTTTGCCTTAGAGCACCAGCCGCGCGAGCTTTCCGACGTCGACTATGCCGGCTCCACCCGCAGCTTCATCGCTGGCTGCATCGTGCTGCTGGGCTCTAGCTCCTATTTTGGCGCGGCTAGTGGCGTCGTGGCTTTTATTTCCATGGTCTCGCGCCGCTCGACCTCGCGCTCGGTGGCCGCAGTGGCGTGCTTCGTGGTGGCGTTTGCGGTTGAAACTAGCTTTAACCCCTATATGGCCTGGGACGATATCGGATGGGTTGGTGCCATCTTCGTTGTTGTTGTGATGGTCGCGGGGTTATTGGTAGGCCAAAAGCGTGGCAATCTGCGCGAAAAGCGGTGGCGCGTGGAGCAGCAAGCCCGGATGAATCGCGAAGAGATGCGTGCCAAGGTAGAACGTGCGCGGCAAGAGGAGCGCGAGAATATCGCGCGGGACATGCACGATACGCTCTCGCATCGGTTGAGCCTTGTGGCCATTCATGCGGGTGCGCTGAGCTATCCGCGCGAGGGCGTGCCCGACGAGTTCACAGACGCAGCGCGCACCATCCGCACGGAAGCCCAGAACGCGGTAGAAGATTTGCGCACCGTCTTAAGCGCCTTGCGCGAAGACCTTTCCGAGGATCCGCGCACCACCTTAGAAGAGCTAGTCGCGGCCGCGCGTGAGGCCGGAGCCGAGGTGACCGTGACCTACGCGGACGGTGCCAGCCCGGATGTTTTTACTGGGCTATCCACGATGGCGCAGCACGCCGTGCACCGCGCAGTACAGGAAGGCCTGACCAATGCGCGCAAGCACGCCGCTGGCCAGCCGGTGAGCATTACGGTGCGCGAGGTGGCCGGTGAGGTGGGCATCGAGATGCGCAACCCGCTCTCGGCGGCTAAGGCCGGGGATCGCGCAGGTGCCAGCGCCGGCGGCTACGGGCTGGTGGGACTGCGCGAGCGTGTGGAGCTATCCGGCGGGCGCATGAATGTCCACGTCGGCGAAGAAGGTGAGGAATTTAGCTGGAGCATCCTGCTACCACTGGCGCACAAGGAGGCCACACAATGAGCGAAATGAGTTGGCAATTGCGCCATCCCGATTACGGGCTTATGCGCATCGACTTGGAAGAGACCACGGAGCGCGAGGGGTGGACCGGAAAGTACTTGGATTCCACGCGCAGCCTTTTTACTTCTACGGTCGACGGCACCACGCGCAAGCTCAGCTATATCGACACCGATGACTCGGCCTATAGCGTGGAATTCCTGCGCGGAAATAGCGATGATAATGCTCCCGAAGACGCAGATCGCGTCGAGTTACATGAGCGCCGTGGTTACATCGTTCCGGAGTTTCGCGGACAAGGAGCAAGGGTGATGTTTGCGGCGGTGGGGAAGGTGGACGTCGATAAGCGCCTGCATCGGGTGAACTTATGGACGTTGCTCCTGCAGACTGCGCTGACATTCATTGCGGCCACTCTAGTCATCGACTTTTTCCCGAAATTCTTCGAAAAGTTAAACGATATTCTCGTGCCCTCGTTCCTTAACGCCGTAGTGGCGGGCCACGCCAAGATAGTGCCGGTAGTACTGGCGATCTTCGTGGCGCTTACAGTGGCGTATACGCCCGTTGCGTCGCAGTTCTGGCGCGCGCGGTGGAATCAACCAGTGGGAAAGGAAGCATGATGGCCGACGCACTGCGTGTAGTGCTCGTTGACGACGAGGATCTAGTCCGCAGCGGCCTGCGCCTGCTGCTATCCAACGCGCCCGATATCGAGGTCGTGGCCGAGGCGAGCAACGGCCGGGACGCGGTGGCTACCGTGCTCGACGCGCAGCCCGACGTGGTGCTAATGGATATTCGCATGCCGGTCATGGATGGCATCGCGGCCGTGGAAAAGATTCTGTCGGTCCACGCCGTTCCGATAATCATGCTCACGGCCTTTGATACCGATTCCTTTATCCTGCGGGCCCTGCGCGCCGGGGCGGCCGGGTTCTTGCTCAAGTCGACGCCGCCGGAATCGCTCATGGCGGCCGTTCGTGCGGCCGCGGCGGGGCAGCCGTTGTTGAGCCCGCAGGTCGTCGACAAGCTGGTAGGCATGCAAAGCCCCGCGCTTTCCGACGCCCATTCGCACCACACCCGCACCGCCCGCAACCACCTAGGTAGGCTTAGCTCCCGCGAGCGGGAAATCGCCGAGCTGGTGGCCCAGGGCTTGAATAATCAGGAGATTGCCGACCGGCTGGTGGTGTCCATGGCGACGGTGAAATCGCATATGCAGCATATTTTGAAAAAGATCGGCGGCACGAGCCGCGTGCACATCGCAATTATGGTCTTAGAGGCGCGCGGCTGAGGCCGGAGAATCCTCCCTGTGGGGGATACCGCAGGTGCGGCGGGGCGGCTTAGACTGGAGCGCGTTATGAAGTTGTTCCGAAAATCCGACGCGATGCTTAAGCGCCCGCTGTGGCAGAAAATTCTCATCGCAGTAATTGTTGTCGTCGGCGACACGCTGGTCTCGTTGATGCGACTAGCGGATACTGATGCCTCAGTAAATCGCATGCTTGTTACAGCCGCGGTGATGGTCGGCACCTGGATGCTTCTGCCTTTTGCCTTGCGCCATGCCGCCCGGGAGCGTGACCCGCGCAGCGCGCAGCCCGGACCGCTCAGCGCGTTGGTAGCCGCAACCATTATTTCGGCGACGGTGTCGATTGCTGAGTCCCGCCCCTCGGTATATATAGCGGCATTTTCTGCGGCCTCGCGCCGCAGCCGGTTGTGGATGGCGACGGTATGTGCGGCCATGGTGGCCTCGGAGTTGGGCGACTTTGATCTATCGCGAAGCGAGGGGCTCGACGTTCCCGGAAAGCTGGGGTTTTTCTTGGCCTATGTCCTCCCAGCAATCGTGGTTTTAGTCGTCGGGCTGGTTCGCTCGAACCAGAAGGAGCGCATGATTGCGCTGCAGGCGCAGGCGGAGCTCACGCATGAGGAAATGGCCACGCGGGAGAACTTTGCGCGGCAGGAAGAACGCGACCGGATTGCGCGGGATATGCACGATACGCTCTCGCATCGGCTGAGCATGATTGCGGTCTATGCCGGCGGGTTGGCTTACCGCAAGGATCTGGATCCGGAAGAGACGCGGCAATCCGCGCGCACGATTCGCGATGAAGCCGAGGCCGCTGTGGGGGATCTGCGCGAGGCGTTGCACTCGCTGCGCAGCGAGGGGCGCATCGATCCGCGCGAGGGCGTGGAATCGCTGGTGGAGCGTTCCCGCCAGGCGGGCATGGAGGTGGAAGTGCGCTACCAGGCGGGCGCGGGGCCGCAATCGCTGGAGGAGCTGAGCACCATGGCCGGCCACGCGCTCAACCGCGCGGTCCAGGAGGGCCTGACCAACGCCCGCAAGCATGCACCGGGGCAGCCGGTCACCATCACCATTGCCACGCTTGCCGACGCCCTGTCTATCACCATGTCTAATCCCACCGCCCAGACTGGGGAAAAGACAGGCGTGCACAGTGGTGGGTACGGGATCGTCGGCATGCGCGAGCGCGCTAGTGTTGTTGGCGGATCGCTGCAGGTACAGGACGAGGAAGGACGCTTCTCGTGGACGCTGCGCCTGCCAAGGAAGGAAGAAAAGTGAGTGAGATTCGGGTAGTGCTCGTCGACGATGAGCCGCTGCTGCGCCACGGCCTGCGCATGATCATGGAAGGCGCGCCGGGCATTAGCGTCATTGGCGAGGCCGGCAACGGCAAGGAGGGAGTGGAGCTCATCCTGGCCGAGGAGCCGGATGTGGTGCTGATGGATATTCGCATGCCGGTCATGGACGGCATTGAGGCGACAGCGCAGCTGCACTCGCTCGCCGGCGCGCGTGATATCCCGGTGGTGATGCTCACTGCCTTTGATACCGACGAATTTATCCTGCACGCCCTGCGCGCTGGGGCGGTGGGCTTCTTGTTGAAGACGACGGCGCCGGAGGCGCTGGTGGCGTCGGTAAGAGCGGCGGCTCAAGGCCAGCAACAGCTTAGCCCGAAGGTGTTAGAAAACCTGGTGGGGCTAGCGGCCACGCCGCCGCAGCCGGAACAAGAGATGATTCAGCCCAGCGGGCTGGCCGAGCTGAGCGAGCGCGAAAATGAAATTGCCCAGTTGGTGGCCCAAGGCCTAAGCAACGCCGAGATTGCCGAGCAACTATTCATCTCCCTGACCACGGTCAAGACGCACATGAAGCACATCCTGGCCAAGATTGATGGCACCAACCGGGTGCATATAGCGATTGCGGTGCTCGGCGGCTAGTCGCGGCTGGCCTGGGCAACTAAGGCCGGCGGAAAATGGCGGAGGCTAGTCCCACCAGCGCGATGACGCCGACGATAAGGGACGCCACCGGCCAGTACTGCGGGAAGTACTTGAGCGTGTAGCCGAATACTTGACTGTCATCGAACTGCTGCCATAGCGCGAAGGGCATCCACCACAGCTTGCTCAGCGCCAGGATCGCGCCCACCAGGCCGGTGGCAACCCGCGCGCCACCGCGCAGGAAGAAGCTCGCCGCAACCAGCAGTACGCCCGCAATGGTCAGGGCGAAGAGGAGGGGAGTTTCGGTGCCCAGCGGAGAGCCGCGCAGCAGGAACTCGTGGTCAATTGCGTGTTGTTCGATGAGGGTATATCCATCGAGGACAACGTCGTCTGGGATTCCCATAGGTTAATTCTCCTTAATCGTGCCCGGAGCGGCTGGGGCGCCTGAGGTGGCATAGGGAAGGCCGACGGAAACGCGGAAATCTGCCACCTTGGAACCGGGTTGTACGTCAATTATAGACAATTCTGTCTTAGGTGTCGTAGGCTGAGGCCCTTAACTCGAAACAAGGAGAAATAGTGATTATTACCGGACTTCTCACCGGCATCGTCTTCGGCGCCGTGCTGCAGCGCGGGCGCTTCTGCGTAACCGGTATGCTGCGCGATATTTTCCTCAATAAGTCGTGGCGCGGCTTTACCGCCCTGCTCATTTTGATTTCGGTGCATGCCTTTGGCCTGGAGCTGTTGACTGGCACGGGCGTGCTTTCGCCGGAGATTAGCGATTTCAAGCCGGTAGCCGTCATCGTGGGCGGCTTCATCTTTGGCCTCGGCATCATCTTGTCCGGCGGTTGCGCGTCCGGCACGTGGTACCGCTCGGCCGAGGGCCTGGTCGGCTCGTGGATTGCGCTGCTGTTTTATGGGCTTTCGGCCACGGCCATGAAGTCCGGCCCGCTGTCCGATGCCAATGACTGGTTCAAGCAGTGGAGCCTCCCGGTCACCACCATCCACGGCGCGCTGCACATCTCACCGTGGATCCTGGTGGCGGTCCTGTGGGTCGTGACCTTCCTGCTGTGGCGCCACTATCGCGCCAAAGACGCCGGCCGACCCAAGGTGGACCTGGGTCAGTCGTGGTACGCCAAGCCGCTGAACATGAACATCGCGGCCGTGCTCGTTGGCATCATTGGCACGGTAGGTTTTGTGCTTTCGGCCAACGCTGGCCGCAATGGCGGCCTCGGCATCACCACGCCGACGGCGGATATCGTGCGCTGGAGCGCCACCGGTGATTCCGCCCGCATGAACTGGGGCACCCTGTTGGTCATCGGCCTATTGGTGGGCGCGTTTATCGCTGCAAAGACCGCAGGTGAGTTCCGCGTGCGCGTTCCAGATGCGCAGACCGCGACCCGCGCTATTTGGGGCGGCATCATGATGGGCGTGGGTGCGTCGCTGGCCGGCGGCTGCACCGTGGGCAATGGCATGGTGGAGACCTCCCTGTTTAGCTTCCAGGGCTGGGTAGCGCTGTTCTTTATGGCCCTGGGCGTAGGTGCGGGCGCGCGCCTGTGGCTGAAACCCAAGAGTGAGCCGCAGCAGCCGCAGACCTACTCCACCGAGGAATCCGTGGATAACTCGGTGGTCTCCGCCGAGGATAAGGTGCTGCCGAGCTTTGCCACTGCCACCGGGGCGGTAGCGCTCAAGACCAAGCCGCAGGCCAAGGAGAAGGCTCGCGCGTTGGGTGACGGGCGCTATGCGCTCGATACCCTCGGCGCGGTGTGCCCGTTCCCGCTGATTGAGGCCAAGCAAGTCATGGCGGAGCTGGAGCCGGGCGAGGCGCTAGTCATTGACTTTGATTGCACCCAGGCCACCGAGTCCATCCCGCAGTGGGCGGCCGATGAGGGCCATGAGATTCGTGATTTCCATCGCTCGGGCGATGCTGGTTGGCAGGTCACGGTGGTCAAGGGCGGATAATTACATCATTGTCAGCTACTATGAGGAGGCAGAAGAATCGAGCGTGATTCTTATGCCTCCTTTGTGGTTTGAAAGAAGTTTTCTCATGCCCGAGTTTGATGATAATTCCACCGCTGTTGCCGATATTTTGCATGCCTTCGCCGTCTTTGAACGCGAGGAAGAACACGTTTTGGACGCGGAGCTGCGCCTTAACGTGTATGCCAGCTAGGCCATGATTCGCGTCTTTTCTGCGTTGCTGCCCTCGGCCGCTGCGCGTGAGCATTTGGTATATACGCTGCGGCCTATCCATGCGGCAACCACCAATGAGTTGCGCTGGACGGACCCGGATAATTGGCATGTAACCATGGCCTTTTATGGTGATCAGCCCAATGATGCCGCGGCCGTGCGCGAGCACCTCGCCCACGCGGTGGCTGGGCGCTCAGCGTTGGATGTGCGTTTAAGCGGAGCGGGGAGCTTTGAGCAGCGCACGCTGTGGGTAGGCGTCGGCGGGCAGGGGCGCGGTGTGCGGGAGTTGATGGCGGAGTGCCAGCTTGCCGACGTCCCCTTTAACCACCATCGCCCCCACCTCACCGTCGCGCGGGCCGGCCGACGCACCCGCGAGCCGTGGGCGCTGGCGGATTTCGTGCGCGCGTTATCGGTGTATCGGGGACCGGATTTTCGTGCGGACCGGGTTTGCCTCATGCAATCGCACTTGGGCGAGGGCCGCAGCGGCGGGCCGCGCTACGAGGTAATCGAAGAATACCCGTTGTTCTAGGCGGCGCGGGCGGCACGGATTTCCCGCACGAGGGCATCGAGCTCCGCGCGGGTGGCGGTGTGGTCCGGGTGAGTGGTGCAAAAGTCCAGCAGGAAGTATCCGGCGTGCTGCAGGGCGATGTGGCGAGCCCAGAATTGGCGCACGGCTTCGGGGCTATCGGCGGCGAGGGATTGGATGGCGCGGCGCTCGGAAAGCAGCTCGTATTGCAGGTCGCGGCGTGCGGACAACACGGAATCCGGGGTATTGACAAAAAGTAGGCCGAGCAGGGTGGCGGTCGATTCCATCGCGCGGACCTGCAGGCGGGCCTGGTTGCGCACGGGGGCGTGGCGCTGCCATAGCCACAGCACGGCGGTGGCGATGAGGATGGACAGCACAATTTCGCCGCAGCGGGCTTGGATGGTTGGCCACAAGGGGCGGGTGGCGGAATTGCCCATGAGCAGGGCTAGGGGTGTGGAGAAGATAACACAGATGGCGTAGTTTTTGGCCACGAAGATCTCCGCGCAGAATTGGCAGGCGGCCAGCGCTAGCAGCAACGTCCAGCCATTAATTCCGAAGTAGTGGAGGATGGAAAATAGCAGCACGCCGACAACGGATCCGAGCATGCGGTGGATGCCGCGGACGGTGCCTGGTACGTGGTCGGGGCCCCATTGCAGCATGAGGAAGGCAGAGACCACGCCCCAGTCCGGCCGGTCGAAGCCAAGAGAGAGGCCCACGAGCACGGTAATGGCCGCCGAAAGGACCACCTTTTGGGTGGTGACCATGGCGTGTGAATCCCGTACCGCGGCGCGGTAGAGGCGGTAGCGGCCGGTGGGGCGGGTGTGGGGAATGGCGGTGCGGTTCGGATCGACGTCGGTGACATTATCGGTGAGCTGGTCCGAATCAGCACCCAAATCAAGGGCGCGGTTATGTGCCACGATGGTGTGCTGGGCTGCGAGGGTGCGCTCTACTAAGTGCGCGCCTTGGGGGTCGATGACGCGGCCGCCGCGGATAATGTGGGCGTCGGAAAGCGCCTGCCAAGCAGCAAAAAGTGCGGTTTGCGCTTGGTGGTGGCGGGCCAAGGAATCGTCGCGGTCATCCTTAAAGGCGGCCGCGGCCTTTTCGAGCGCGGCAACCGCGCGGCGTTCGGGGCCGTGGGCGTCAATAAGGGCCGGCGCCATGCCGAGCACGAGGCTGGCTACCATGCCGGTCAGCGCCCAAAAGAGCAGCTGGCCCACGGTGACATCGGTGCGCGCAAGCATCACCGAACCGCCGCCGACCATGACCAGGAAGAAGGTGCCCGGTGGCGGCAGGCGCAGGCCATTTTGTGCAAAGCCACACACGGCGGCCAATACCGTGGAGTAGAGGCCTGCCAGCAGCAGCCACCAATGGCCGTGACCCGGTGCAAAGATGAGGTGGCCTACCAACACACCTACGGCGGCCACTGTAATTAGCGCGGTGCCGGCGGTGAGCATGACGCGTGGGCGGGTGCGATAAGGATGGCCCTCGCCAAAGATGACGGTAAACGCGCCGGTGGAAATAAGCAGGATGGCGTAGTCGTGGCCGGTGAGCAGAGCGATGGCGCCAGGAATGAGAATCGCCAATCCCGCGCGCAGGGCACCAGGCCAGCGCACCGAGGCGCTATTAAACGCTGTAAGCAATTGGGCGGTGCTGGGGCGCTGCGGAATGGGATAGTCAGGCTGGGCGGCCACAGAGCAGCAAGATCCTTTCTAGGTGGAGTAATCTGACCCGACTACCTTACGCCCAAACGCACCTTGCTCACATTTCGGCGGCAGCGATAAGCCGGCGTGTGTAGTCCGAACTGGGTGAAGACCAGACCTGCTCGGTGGGGCCGTGCTCCAAGAGCCGGCCGCGGTCGAGGACGGCGACGCTATCGCAAAGGTGGCGCACCACCGCAAGGTCGTGGGTGACGAAGAGCAAAGTGAGCCCGCGCTTGTCGATGACCCCCGCCAGTAGCTCCAATACCTGCGCGCGCACGGACATATCGAGGGCCGAGACGGCTTCATCGGCTAATAGGATATCCGGCTCGCCGCACAATGCGCGGGCAATAGAAATTCGCTGGCGCTGGCCGCCGGAAAACTCGTGCGGGAAGCGATCGAGGCTATCGCCCGGCAGGCCGACCTCTTCGAGCGCGGCGGCGGCACGGGAGCGCTTTTCAGCCTTGCTGGGGTTTCCCGGAATGGCCTCCGCGATGGATTTCCACACTTTAAGCCGCGGGTTGAGCGAGCCCTGTGGATCTTGGAATACCATCTGCACGCGGCCGAGGACGTCGATTTCGCCGCGGGTGGGGTGCTCGAGCCCGGCGATGAGTTTAAGCAGGCTAGTCTTGCCCGAGCCGGACCCGCCCACGATGCCCAGACGCTCGCCGTGGTGCACGCGCAGATCGATGCCATCGAGTGCGGCATGTGCGCCGTGGGCCTTGCTGACCCCGCGGAGGGAGACTAGCGCTTCGCCTTCCGCGGCGGGGGCAAGGGCAAGCTTCGGCGGCCGGGAAGCTGCGATGAGCCTGCGGGTATAGGCATGATCCGGCCGGGCAAGCACCTGCTCGGTGGGGCCGGATTCCACCACCGCACCCTGGTGCATGACCAACACGGTCGGACACATGCGGCGGATAACACCCAGGTCATGGGTAATAAAGATCAGCGCGGTGCCATGCGCCTTTGTCACTCGCTCGATAACGCGCAGCACGCCCTCTTGCGTAGTGGCATCCAACGCGGTGGTCGGTTCATCGCAGATGAGCAGGTCGGGGCAGCCGGCCATGGCCATGGCGACGAGTACGCGTTGGCGCTGGCCGCCGGAGAGCTGATGCGGAAAGCGGGAGGCGATTTCGGCGGCCAGTTCCACCTCTTCGAGTGCGGCAGCGGAATCGCGTACGCCGGCGTGGGCCAGCTGCTTGCCCACGCGCATCAGGGGATCCAGCGCGCTCATCGGTTCTTGGAAGACCATGGCCATGGTCTTCCCGCGCAGCGTGCGGATGTGGGCATCGCGTGCACCCACCACCTCGTGGCCGTCTACGGTTACCGATCCGCTCGCGCGCACCCCATCGGGCAAGAGCCCCATGATGGATAAGGCCGTAAGGGATTTGCCGGATCCGGATTCACCAATGATGCCGAGTTTCTCGCCCGCGGCTAGCTTGAAGTTAACGGGCCCCAGCAAGGCAGTGGTCGGCGCGGCGGTGGTGACCGCCAAGTTATCTACGTTGAGCAGGCTCATCGCGCGGATCCTTTCAGGCGGGGATCGAGGAGGTCACGGAGGGCGTCGCCAAGCAGGTTAAAGCCCAGCACCGTCGCAGCAATGGCAAGGCCAGGCCAGAAGGCCTGCAGGGGAGCGGTGCCCAGCAGTGACTGGGAATCTTGCAGCATGCGGCCCCAAGAAGCGGCCGGTGGGGCGGTGCCTAGGCCAAGGTAGGACAGGCCGGCCTCGGCCAGAATAGCGAGGGCGAAATACACCGAGGCCTGCACGATGAGCAGGCCAGCGATATTGGGCACAATATGGCGCAGCGCCACCTTCCAGCCCGGAACCGTGGAAATGCGCGCGGAGGAAATAAAGTCCTGTGTGATGACCTGCAGCGTGCCCGAACGCGCCACCCGGGCAAAGGACGGGATGCCCGCGATGCCGATGGCAATCATGGCCGTAAGCGTCGATGGGCCCCACACCGCGCCGGCAATAATCGCCAACAGCAGGGCTGGGAAAGCAAGCAGGAGATCGGCGCCGCGCATTACTAAGGCATCGGCCAGCGTGCGACGCCGCATGCCGGCGAGGATGCCCAGCGGTACCCCCACTAGTGCGGCTATGCCTACCGCGATAAGGCCCACAAAAACCGTAATCTGGGCGCCTGCCATGATGCGGGAGGCGGTATCGCGCCCAAAACGGTCCGTACCGAGGAGGTGCTCGGCGCTAGGTCCAGCTAGCCGAATATCCGGGTGCGCCAGCGTCGGGTCATAGGGCGTCCACACCAGCGATACCAATGCCACCAGCACCGTGGCAGCGACGAGGAAGGCTCCTAGCCAGCCAGAAAAACGCAGCTTCATTACTTCTCACCTGCCGTGATGCGCGGATCAATAAACCGGTAGGCCACATCCGTTAAAGCATTAACCACCAAGGCGAAGGCGACGAGCAACATGACCAAGGTCTGCACCGTGGTCAGATCGCGCACCGCTACCGCATCCAAGAGCATGGAACCTATACCAGGAATGACAAAGACGGATTCGATCACCACGGCACCCACGACCATCGTCGTCAGCTGCACACCGGCTACCGTTAGCACCGGCAGCGCCGCATTGCGCAGGCCATGACGCTTTAGCGCCTCCCACGGCGATTGACCGAGCGCACGTGCGGTGCGGATAAAATCCTGGTGCAGCACATCCAGCACCGCTGAGCGCACATAGCGCGTCAGCATCGCACCTTGCACCACGGCCAGCGCAATAACCGGCAAGATGAGGTGGCGGATAAACTCGCCCGCGCCCTGGTTCGGCGGTACCCACCCATTGGCCGGCAGCCAGCCCAAATGTACGGCAAAAATAGCCACCAAGATGATGCCGAGGAGGAAGCTCGGCACCGCAATGCCCAGCTGCGTGCCGGCCGAAACCACATCGGCGCCGCGGGTGCGGTTGCGCAACGCCAGCCACATTCCCACCGGGATGGCCCCGGCCAGCGCAAACAGCATCGCTAGGCCGATGAGGATGAGCGTGACTTGGGCGCGGTCAAGCACCAGCGGCGTAATATCCTGCTGCGAGGACAAAGACTGCCCAAAATCGCCGGTAAATAGGCCCCTTATCCATTCCCAATACTGCGTGAGCAGCGGACGATCTAGGCCTAGCTCGGAGCTCAGCTTTCCGACGGCCTCTTCGGTGGCATTGACCCCCAATGCCACCCGCGCCGGGTTTCCCGGCACCGCGCGCATAAGCGCGAAAACGATGACAGAGGCGGCAAAGAGTGTTAGCGCAAAGCGCAGCAGCGGTCGCACGATGGCCCGCCCCGTGGAACGAACGGAACTCATCGGGCCTCCTCTTCGGTGCTTTTATTGGTGGCGTTTGAGGCGGCGTCGGCAGAGGCGAGGTCGCGCAAGATCAGCGCATCGGTGACCTGATCTGGGTGCAGCCCGCGCACGCCGGAACGGGTGAGCACGATATTGGGCATATTCATAAGCGTCAGCGCGCCGGCATCCGCCATGATCTGGTCCACGGCCTGCGCCATGAGCTTGGGGTAGTCCTGCTCCGGCGCGGAATCGGCTTGGGCCAAAAGCTCTCGGGTGCGCGGGGAATCGTAGTTGAGGTAGTAGTGCGGATCACCAAAAAGGGTTGGTACATCGCGCGGCTCCACGTGGGAGATGAGCGACATCTGATAGTCTTTCGCGCCCATGACCTGGCCCAACCACACGGCCGGGAACTCGGCGGATTCCAGGTTTACCTTAAAACCGACCTCAGATAGCTGCGAGTACAGCAACTCGGCGACGGTCTGCGCGTAGGGCAGCGTCGGCGTGGTCAGCGTGATTTCTGCGCCTTCCGCGCCGGCCTCCGTGAGCAGCTGGCGGGCCTTTTCTGGGTCGTAGTCGTAGTAGCGCTTTTCTTGGAACCACGGATCCGTAGGCGGGATGGGTGCACCGCCGGTGTCCTTGGCCATCCCATTCCACAAAATATCATTGGCCGCCTTGCGGTCTACGGCATAGCCCACGGCCTGGCGCACGCGCGGATCATCGAAGGGAGCTCGGGCATTATTCATGGACAACAGCACCTCCCCGTTGGTGGTGCCTACCTCGGTGGAAATGTCCTCTTTAATATCATCGAGCAGCTCTGGGTTCTGCACTCCCCAGACCACGTCCACGCCACCGGCCTGCAGGGCATTGACCGAAGAGATGGTGTCCGGGAAGTAGCGTACGGTGACATCCTGTGCGGCGGGCTTTCCCCAGTATCCGTCCCGAACGTGGAGCGCTATGAACTCAGAAGGCGCGAATTTGGCGACTTCAAAGGGGCCAGTGCCCACCGGTTGCGCGGCCAGGTTATCCATGCCGCTCGGCGTCATCATCGCGCCGGTGGCCGTTCCCATGGACCATAGCCAGCCATTCGATGGCTGCTTGAGGCTCACCTTTAAGGTGTGGTCATCGATCGCGGTGGCCTTTTCTACTGGATCCATGGCTGCGGAGATACCGTTGGTCCACTTCTCGCGCACGTAATTAATGGAAAAGGCAGCGGTGTCTGCAGTGAAGGCATCGCCATTGGTGAAGGTGACGCCCTTGCGCAGGTCGAAGGTATAAGTCCGAGCGTCATCGCTGATATCCCACGAGGTGGCAAGCCCTGGGGTGATAGAGCCGTCTTTATCAATGCGCACGAGAGTCTCGTAGACATTGTCCATGAGGACGGCGGGGATGGCAGCACCGCCTGTCGTGGTGAAATCTAGCGAAGTGGCAGCCGAGGTGGACGCCACGGTAAGGGAAGAGAGGGCAGAATTACCATCTGCCTGGGAGGTATCAACCACCGCGGTATGACCCGCAGAGCACGCCGAGGCGGCCCCCACGGCGGCCACCATGGCGAGGCTTCCTAGCGCCTTGGCGGCGCGAAATCTTCTCATAGAAAGCAGGGTAGCCGGTGGCTAAAGCTGCCGTGAAACCTATGCAAGATTTCCCGGCGTGGGGATAACTTCTAGGGGTGAAACGCCCCCACGTACGCTATTCATAGCCAGCTTCATGCGGTCCGCACGGTAGACGTACACCGCCAATTCCACCGGTTCGCCGGAGTGGTTGGATATTTCCATCTGCAGGCGCCACAGCGGGGTGCCTGGGGCCACGCCGAGAGCCTCGGCATCCTCGGCGGTGGCTTCCTCCAGCGTGAGCTCGCGACGCACATTATCAAAGTCCACGCCGCATTCGCGCAGGCGCGCATGGATGGAGCCCGCATCGGCATCAAAGTCCAAAATGTGCTTGCCCACCACCATGGGAAAATACATGCGCTCTACGGCGATGGGCTCGTCCTCGGTATAGCGCACTCGGTGGACAAAGACCACGTTTTGTTCTGGGGCCACGCGCAAAAAGCGGGTGATTTCTCGGGGCGCACGGCGGCGCGCCAGCCACAGGGTGTGCTGCTGCGGGTTGACGTCGTATTCGCTCAACCAACTGGTAATTGAGTAAATGGATTCAAAATGCTCCGCCTGTGTGGAAGCTAGAATAGTCGAGCGCCGCCCGCGGCCGGAGGAAACAAGCCCTTTGGCGCGAAGAGCTGCAACCGCTTGGCGCACCGGCCCGCGGGAGGAGGAGAATTTCTCGCACAAATCGGCCTCGCTGGGCAAGAAATCTCCTGGTTGCAGCACGCCAGAGCTGATCTGTTCTCGCAGGTAATCAGCGATCTTTCTATGCTGCTGTTTATCGCGTGGGCTCATTCAACCTTTGTCCTTAGTCTCTCCGGGGCTTTTCGCAGCGGAGCGAAACACAATAATGCTATGCCATTTTTCTAAGGCGCGCTAATGTAACAGCGTCACTTAGAAACTACGCGCTATTCGGGCGAAAGGCACTACTTAAAAGACCACGCGCCGCTCTATCAGCGCTAGGTCGGTAGGGGATCGCGCTAGGCTAAGTTTTCGTGGATGAGAGCACCGAAACGATTGAAGTACGCGAAGCCGGTGGAACCGCGCGCCTGGGCAAGGCGGTGACGGTGGTTGTCATCATCGCCGTCGCGCTGCTGGTAATCGGTGGGGTGCTTATTTACTCGGCAGTGCAGGAGCCGGCTGGAACCCGCTTGCGTACCGTCTACCTCATTGCTGCCCTCATGCCCTTAGCCGGGGCCCTTTGCGCGATGTTGGCGTTGGTGGCCTCCGCGCGCCGCCAATCTCGTGCGCTGCTGCGCATTGGCGAGGAAATTTCCTTGCCTTTGCAACGGGCTAGCTTTCCGGCCGCTGAGCTAGACCGCATGCAATTCTATTCGCTCGAGCCGGGCCAGAATTTCCTTGCCCTGATTCCGCGTGGGGTACGCGTTTCTACCTTGGACGAAGCGCAGCAGTATTCGGCGCGCCTGCCGGAGCAGGCGAACCTGGGGCCGCGGGAACTCGAGGGAAAACTCCGGGGACTGTTTCCCGAGGTGCCCATTGACCATCTAGGCCAAGTAAAAGCTGAGGACTAGCTCGGGGTGCCAGCTACGCGTGCCGGATTAAGCTCCCAGCCTTGTGCCAGTAGCTGCATATTCTTGATTACTTCCTCATGCGAGCTAGATTGCAGTGAGACCATGAGCTCATCGGCTTGGGCATGCTTTTGGAAAGTATCGAGGTAATCTGCTACCTCATCGGCGGTGCCGACCGCAGAGTACTTCAACATATCTAGGATTTGCTGGCCTTGGTACGAACTGATGATTTGCTCGACCTGCTCATCAGTGAGGTGCTTGCCGCGGCCGGCAAAAGCCTTGACGCGGTTGAAACACACCCGCTCGTATTCTTCCTGTGCCTCCTGGGTGTTTTCAGCGGCGGTGACGTTGACACCGGCGATGACATAGGGCTTGCTAAAGCGCTCAGAAGGCTGGAAGTGCTCGCGGTAGTAAGTGGTAGCCTGCTCCAGATGCTGCGGCGCGAAGTGGGAAGCAAAGGCATACGGCAGACCGAGCTTTGCGGCTAGCGAAGCACCAAACATGGACGAGCCCAAGATATAGATCGGCACATTGGTATTGGCACCAGGAATGGCGCTAACCCCTGGGATATAAGACTTGCCTGCGAGGTAGGAGTTAAGCCCCTTGACGTCCTCAGGGAAGCGCTCGGCGGAGTGGGCATCGCGGCGCAGAGCGCGGCCCAGGGTATTCATATCCGTGCCGGGGGCGCGGCCCACGCCCAGATCGATGCGCTCGGGGTACATCTCCTCCAAGGTGCCGAATTGCTCGGCGATGACATACGGGGAGTGGTTTGGCAGCATCACGCCACCAGAGCCTAAACGGATGCGCTCCGTCTTCGCGCCGATATGGGCGATGAGCACGGCCGGGGAAGAGGACATGATGGACTTCATATTGTGGTGCTCGGTATACCACATGCGGGAATACCCCAGCTTTTCTGCCTCCTGGGCCAATTGCACGGAGCGGGCAATGGACTGGGCCGGGGTCTCGCCCTCATAGATGGTGCAGAAGTCCAAGACGGAAAGATGCGCGCGTTCGGTCACGGGGAGGGCCTTCCTTCGTTTGATGCTCTTTAGGTTCTTCTATCTCAACGCTACGCGTTTCCACGCTATTTCGAGCAGGGTGTGGAAAGGCAGCGGCTAAAGAGAGGGGACGGCACAAAAATCCCCTCCGTCTCAGCGCTTTAGTGTAGCGGCGAGGAGAAGGAGGGGGATGCGCAGGCGGAAAGTAGGCCTAGGCCTCGGCCAGGGCGTCGGCTTCGGCGGATTCTTCCGCAGGCGGGTTCGCAGCGGCGTGCTTTTCGCCGGCCTTGGTGGCGATATCGATGACCAGGCCGATGACCGCAGCGATGGCGGTAGGAACAATCCAGCCCAGGTCCACGGATTGGCCGGGTGCCAGGCTCAAGAGGGGATCGAGTGCCTCGGTACCCCAGCCTTGGGTGGCGATGACAGATAGCGCCGACCACAGCACAGAAATCCACAGTGCCAAGCGGTAGGTCCAGTAGAAGACCACGGATTTCTTAACCATCGGCTGGATCAGGGTGAGGGCGATCAGGGAGATGGCCGGCGGGTACAGGAAGGTGATGAATGGAACCGCAATGGAGAGCACTGTATCTAGGCCTTGGAAGGCAAAGAGGATGGACAGTGCGGTAAATAGGCAGGCCCAGACGTGGTACTTCACCTTGGGTATCAGCATTTCAAAGAAGGCCGAAGTGGAGGTGATAAGACCCACGGCAGTGGTCATGCACGCCAGGATGACGATGGCAGAAAAGACGGCCTGGCCGATGGTGCCCATAGTGAGATTTGCGGCGTCGGCAAGCAGGGGTGCTCCCGACTCATAGGACTGGCCATTAGGGATAGTTTGTCCTACCCAAGCCAGGCCCAGGTAGATGGCGGCCAGCAGCGCACCGGCAACGAGCGCGGCGGTGATGGTGCCGTTAACCAAGGACTTTTTGGTTTTAAAGCCCTTGGAGCGCAAAGAGCCGACAATCACGATAGAAAAGGCCAGGCCCGCAATCGCGTCCATCGTGTTATAGCCCTCGAAGAGGCCGGTGACCATGGGGGAAGAAGCATAATCCTCGGTGGGGACCTGAGGATCGCGCCCATTGCTGATGGAAGCCAAGGCGATAAGGATAATCAGCAGGCCTACCAGAGCTGGGGTGAGGAATTTACCCAGGGTATCGATGATGGTATTGGGGCGCCAAGCCAAAAACAGCGCGATAAGGAAGAAGACGATATTAAAGATGCCATTGGCCATGGTGCCTTCCCAACCCAGCAGCGGGGTGATGGCGGTTTCCATGGAAACGGCGCCGGTGCGCGGCAGGGCGTAGAAAGCGCCAATGGCCAGGTAAGCCATCACGGAAAAGACTAGGCCAAAAAGCACGCCGCCGTTGGAACTTAGATCGCGCACGGAGCGGCCAGAAATGGCGACGGCAACAATGGCTAGGACCGGAAGGAGCACGCCGGCGGCGAGGAATCCGAGGACGGCGGGCCAAAAATTGGTGCCGGCCGATACGCCCACCATGGGTGGGAAGATGAGGTTGCCGGCGCCGAAGAACATCGAAAATAGCATCAGTGACGCGATCACGATGGTGGCGCCGGGCTTGGAGGTGCTTGACGCAACTGGGGTAGCCATTGTGGCTCCTTAATTTTCCATGTACAGCTAGTATGCGATGGGGCTCCCATTCCGCCGAGGGGTGGTGGCGGGGCGGGTGCGTCCTCGCGGTCCGAGATGGCGGGTCACGCCTGTTCGTGTAATGAGACATTACCGCCCACATGGTGAGAAATCAAAGCGTGGGGTGATGCAGGATACATGCCGTCCCCCTGCCGGTCCCGCTTAGTCGAGCGCGGCGAAGGCGCGCTCTATGCGGTCAAGCGCCTCTTCCAAGATCTCGCGCGAAGTGGAGAAGTTTAACCGCGCATGACCTGGGCCACCGGTGCCAAAGGTATCGCCCTCATTGAGCGCGACTTTCGCGTTCTCCCGTAGCCACTTTGCCGGCTGCGGGTTGCCGCCAATGGCGGTATCGGCAAAGTCCAACCACAACAGGTACGTAGCCTCCGGCTTGCTGGTCTTCAGCCCGGGAATGCGCTTTGGCAGTTCTTCCACCAACCAATCACGGGTCTCGCGCAAGTAGGCCACTTCCTCATCGAGGAAGCTGCCGCACTCGCGGTAGGCGGTCTCTGCAGCCAATACGCCCAAGGTGCCCGTTCCGTCCTTGGCCACGCCAGTCAGCCCATTCCACGTCTGGGCATCGGCCGAATTGG
This sequence comes from Corynebacterium tuberculostearicum, assembly GCF_030503735.1. The sequence continues at coordinate 123,796 of NZ_CP073096.1, forward strand.
AGAAGATCATCTGCGCGCATTTCAGACCTGCAGTATTAAATGCCTTAGAGGTCGCGGTGACCGTAATGGTGCGCTCCGCGGCCGCCGCGCTAAGCGACGCCACCGGAATATGCCGCCCTTCATAGACCAACGGGGCATGGATTTCATCGGCCAAGATCCGCGCGTCATACTTCTCCGCCAGTTCGACCAGGCTGGTGAGGAACTCTTCATCCAAGACGCGGCCGAGTGGGTTATAGGGGTTGGCGAGCAGGATGGAGCCAGCGCCTTGTTTGAAGGCGCGCTCAATATCGTCGAGCTCCAGGCTAGTTTCGATCTTCTCGCGCCCTGCGGTACGCGGTAGCTCCAGCAGCGGTGGGTAGGAAGGCACCGGCACGATGACGGGGGAATCCTCGCGGGTGAAGTACTCCACTCCGAGCAGTAGGCCGCGCACCACATCGCCTATCCAGAAAATATGATCCGAGTTGGGGCGCCAGCCGTAGCGCTTGTCATAAAAATCAGCCACTGCCTCCCGCAGCCCCGAGGCCTTGGGGGCTGGGGTATAGCCGAAGGTTTCCTTATCCACTATATCCTCCAGCGCCTTCTTAATGGCGGGCGCAGTAGGGAAATCGGACTCCGCAATCCACAGTGGCAACACGTCTTCTTCAAAGACGGTCCACTTGCGGGTTCCGCGGGCTTGCAACTCTTCTAGGCTAGGAAACTCCATGGGCACAACCATAACGCGAAGCCCGCGGCCACCCCACCGCTTCTATGCGCTTTTATTCATCTGGCTAATCTCCCTGGGCCGTTGCGGACTCGGAGCCGTGTGTCTCCTCTGCATTGTCGGCTTCGGAAGCAGAGCCGGAGACAAAGCCATATTTCTTCAAACGGCGGCGATCCGCAGCCGAGGTGGATTGGGTGAGTTTGAGCAGCTCGGCATAAATGCCGCCGGATTGGGCCAGCTCGGCCGGCGAGCCCATTTCATCGATGCGCCCGCGATCCAAGGTGATGATGGTATCTACGTCCGCGATCGTGGACAGGCGGTGGGCAATAATCAGCGTGGTGCGGTCCTTCATTAGCTCATCTAGGCCGGCCTGCACGGCGCGCTCGGACTTGGTATCTAGCGCCGAGGTGGCCTCATCCAGCACCAAGATGGGAGCATCTTTGAGCATGGCGCGCGCGACGGAGACGCGCTGCTTCTGCCCGCCGGAAAGCTTGAGGCCGCGTTCACCAATGACAGTGTCATAGCCATCCGGGAAGGCCTGGATGAACTCATGGGCATTGGCGCGCTTGGCGACGTCCACGATTTCTTCCTCCGTGGCACCCGGCTTTCCGTAGGCGATGTTCTCGCGAATGGTGCCGGAGAAAAGATAGGACTCCTGGAAGACCACGCCCACCGAGGCGCGCAGGCGCGAGGCGGTGAGATCGTCTACCCGGTGCCCCAGCACATCGAGGTGTCCAGCCGAGGGGTGGTACAGGCCCAACAGCAGGTTCACCAAGGTCGACTTGCCGCCGCCGGACTCACCCACGAGCGCTACCTTGTGGCCCTCGGCGGCGGCGAAGGAAATATCCTCCACCACTGGCTTGCCTTCCTCGTAGGCAAAGGAGACGTGGTCAAAGGAAAATACCGGCGCGCCGGACCTGGGCTCGAGCGGCGGGATAGGAGTGAGATCCAGTTGCGGGGTATCGGAGCCGGTGGTGGCGACTACCAGCTCGCGCGAGGCGGTGGGTTCGAGGTCTTCTTCCATGACCTTGAAATAGTCTTTAGAGCCGGCGATCGCGCGCTGGGCAGAGTCGACGATCCAGCTCATCATGAACACCGGCTGCTTGGCCATGGCCACCATCTGCAACAACATGACCATGTCACCGAGGGTGAAGTGGCCCTCGAGCGTGCGCCAAAAGACCACCGCATAAATGCCCAAGAAGATTAATGCCATGGCAATCCCGCGGAAGGTATCCATCAAGTGCCACCAATTGGATTGCGGCTTGGTGGTATCAACCACGCTACGGTAGCGGCGAGCAAAATGGTCGAGCTCGCGGGTCTCGCTCACAAATGACTTGGCCACCTTGACCTGGCCGATGACCTCCGCAAAGCGGCCATTGGCTAAGTCGATATTTTCATTTTTGGTGGCCTCAAATTTCTGCCAGCGCTTCGAAGTCAGCGCCGTAAGCCACATATAGACGGGGAAGAGCAGAGCCAGCAAGATGGCCAGCGGCCAGTAATACCACGCGGTAATGACCAGCACGGCGACGGTCTGGATGATCATCGTGAAAAAGTTATTAGAAAAGGACTGTACGAATTGCGTGATATTGGCAATCGAGCGATCTAGCCGGGCGATGATCGTGCCGGTGACCTGGTTATCGTAATAGCCTTGGGGAAGTGCCAAAAGCTTGGCAAAGTAGCGGGTGGATAGGATTTGGCGCAAGCGCGCGACCATGACATCGCCGATATAGCCGCCGATATTGCGGAAGAGGGCATTGGCGGCGTCGGCAAGAAAAAGTGCAAAGGCCAAGAGTAAAACGGTGCGCAGCGCAGCGTCGACCGGGCCATCGTTTTGCAGAGCCTCCACGATGGTATCGGTGGCCTGGCGGGTCAAAAAGGGAGAGACCAAAGCCAGCACCGCGGTGACCGCGGCGGCGGCTAGCACGCCGAGATAAAAAGGCCACAGGGCAGAAGCACTGCGGGTGATGCGCAAAATGGAATTCATAAATGACCACACTCAATTCAAAACGGCGGGTAGTGCGCGAATTTAGGAAATAGGAGAGATTTAAGCGACTGCCCAGTATGCCACATGCGGCGTTAACGAGCGTAAATGCCTAAGTTCCGGAAGGAATAGGCTAAGGTACTTGTGCAGAAATACAACAATCTTCGCGTGCAAAGGATCCATCCACGGTGAAAATTTCTCACACACTCGGCGCGGGCGTGGTCAGCGTTCTCGCCGTGACCCTGACCGGATGTAGCGTTCTCCAGCCGGAAGAAACAGGGCTCGGGGACAATATCACCGTCTCCAGTTCCGAAGAGGCTCCGTATGAGGCCAAGGACACCGACGATAAAGAGGTCACCTCTAACCTGGCCGAACCCGTTGAGGATAAAGGCCTTGGCGTGAGCTGGGAGTTGCAAGGAGTGTATTCCGATAATAATTCCGGTGGCTCCGTGGTGACCATCCTGCTGAAGAATGAAAACGACGTGCCCTTGCCGGTCGACGCCTTTGAAGATCCCACCCTTGAGCGTGCCGACGGCAACGGCGGCTGGGCCAAGATCAACTCCTTGCGCTATGACAAGAAATCTGCCCCAGACGTGGAGCCACCGGGGCTCGATCACCCGTTGGGCGCGGGCGCCTCGGTAAACCTGCAGTACCGCTTTGACGTCACGCCTGGCAACCTGTGGAATGCCCGCTTGCACATTGGCAACGTGACCTGGGTAGGAGACCTTAATCTATGACGGAACTTGTAGTCTTGGCCTCTGCCGCGGGTGAACCCATCGGCACCGCTCCCAAGGCCGAAGTTCATACCACCGATACTCCGCTGCATTTTGCCTTCTCCGCCTGGCTAACCTGCGGCGGCAAGGTGCTGGTAACCCGCCGCGCGCTGGGCAAGCTCACCTGGCCCGGGGTGTGGACCAATGCCTTCTGCGGCCACCCCGCCCCCGGCGAGGAAACCGCCGATGCGGTACTGCGCCGCGCCACCTTTGAGTTGGGTATTGCGCCTGGAGACCTGTCTACCCCGCAGCTTATCCTGCCGGATTTTTCTTATCGCGCCGTGGATTCCTCGGGCACGGTAGAAAATGAAATCTGCCCCGTGTACACGGTGGAGCTTTCTGATGACGCCGTGTGGGAACCCAACCCAGACGAGGTGGATTCCTATCAATGGGTCGAGCCGGCGCAGCTTTTCGCCGCGGCCGATGCCATGCCCGGAGTCTTTAGCCCGTGGATGATTGACGAGCTAGCGGACGATAAATTGCGCGCTGCGCTGTAATTTCGGTGCGCCAGTTTTATAGGTCATCTTCGTCGTAGAAGGCCGCGGCCACATAATCCAAGGTGGCATAGGCTAAGCGGCGCTCGTCCGTATCCAGGTCAAATTCCAGCACGTTATGGTCATCGCCGTAGCTGGGGAATCCGGGCTCGCCAGTGGTGGCAAAGTGGCGCAGCCATTCATTGAGCTCACTGGCGGGGGTTTCCTCGCCGGCCTCGTTTCTGCTTCCGTCAAAAAGAGGGCCCAATTCCGCACAATGCACCGCGGGGGAATGGGTGCGCGTAAACTCCATCATCCACGTCGGGCCTGGGGCATGCGCAGCCACCTGGGCGGCCCACCGGCGCACGGCGGCGTCACCGATGAGACGGCCCATTGGCCGCTGCGGATCCACGTAGTGCGCTAGCTGCCGCCACTGCTTGAAGTGCTCGTGCGATATGCCAAACTTGGGCGAAAGGTAGCTGGTAATAAAACCGGCTAGCGCCATCTTGTCTATGCGCTGCGCGGCGGGCATATCGTAGAACTCATCGCGGGTAGAGGTCACCACGATGGGAATATCCGCCAGCTCCTCGGCCTGCAATGGGGCAGGACCTAAAGCAACGTCGAAGCGGTATTTCTTGCGGAATTTGGCATACCCCTTGGCTAGCGATTCTGGGTCCAATTTCTCCAGAGCTTGACGCGTTATGGACACACCGAGGCACTTGCGCAGATCCGCCACGCGGTGCTCAAAACGGTCGCGCGGGAATGCTGGCGAGAGTGCCAGTACGCGGCGGAAACCACCCCGGAAGTGATCGCGGCGCGCCAGCCATAGGCTCATCGCTGCACCGGCGGACTGGCCCACCAAAGTGATATTGGTCTTATCCCCGCCAAAGGCCTCGATACTGTCCTGCAACCATTCCAAAGCCAGCAGGCAGTCATCGATGCCGCGGTAGCGGTCCGCCTCATCGCCATCAAAGCGCGCGAAGCCAGCCAAACCGACGCGGTAGCCCACCTGCACTTGAATAACGCCGTGGCGGGCATTTGTCGTACCCGTAAGACGCGGGTCTTCGTGCGTTCCGTGCTCGTAGCGCCCGCCATGGATATAGACCACGACGGGGCACTCGGCGGCGTCGGCAGGCGCGGTAATAGACAGCGCAATGTCGTCTGGATGCGGCTCGCGGGCATCCTGGTCACAGGTGCCCTCTAGTGGCTTGGCGGGGGAGAAGGGGCTGGGTATGGTGCTATAGCGCACCGAGTGGAAATAGTGCAGGCCATCTCGGCGCACGCCGGTAATCCGGCCGGAGGCGGTGGCAACGGTAACGGGTATTTGGGCACTCGACATGTCTGCCAGATTACCGCGAGCAAGTAGGATGAGGTGCCATGGAGTGGTTGACGAGCTTGGGCAGCACGCTCTCGCAGTTTTTGGTGCAGGCGCCCGTATGGATACAAATGATCATCGTGGTGGCCATTGCCGTGCCACTCATGGTGGTCATCGCCTGGTGCCTCATGTGGGCAGTCGACCGCGTGGCCAACCGCGCCGCAGGCGTGATTTCTCAGCAGCGCAACCGCCGCACTAAAGTAGGCCACCATGGCTGAGGAAAACAACGAGCGCGCACAGCAGGAACGCGCCGAGCTGCGCGCCAATCCGCGCGAGGGTCTCTGGGACCCCGAGTCCAAGCGCGCCGCCCAGTCTTCCGCCGCAACAGATACACCGGGCGCGCAGCCGATAAAGCGCAAACGCGCCTTGCCCAAGTCTCGCGTCTCGCTCACGCTGTGGACAATGATCGCCCTCATCATCATTGTCGCGCTCATTGGCCTGTGGACTTAAAGACCCCGCCGATGGAGCCGCGCGGGAAAATCCAGTGCTAGCTCTTGCGGCTGGTGGATTCCAAACGCTGGAAGAATTCCAGCCCAGGAAGATCCTCGATAAGTAGGGCATTACCGGCCGTATCGCACAGCGGCACGCACCAATTGGGATAAAGCTCGTGGGTAGTGCCCGGCTGATTTTGCGCGCGTACATCACCCACCATGTCCACCAAGCTGGTGCACACAAGCGCCGAAGGCGTGCCAGCGATATACCGGTGCAGGGCCACGCTGAGATCCTCCTCCGCGCCGCGGGAGGCGCGCCCATCCGGATCCACGCGGTAATCGCGCTGCGGCAATAAGCCGCGGTCAGCTACCGCTCCCAGCACGCGGGCCTGCCACTCGATGTCATCGTGCTGCTCATCATCTACCGAGCGGTTCAGCACGCCCAAACGCGCGCGGAGTGAAATATGCTCGCCGCGCAGGTACGCCAAGGTCGGCGGCAGGTCGTGCGTATTAACCGAGGACAGCGCCAGCTTGCGGTACTTTTCCTGTGGCAGCGGGGAGTAGTTATCATCATCTCGTTCAAACCATACGATGGATGTTCCCAATACCGCCTTGTGGGCGAGGACATCTTGTACCCATGGCTCCAGGGTGCCGAGGTCCTCACCAATGACCACCGCGCCGGCGCGCTCTGCTTCTAGCGCCAAGATACCCACCATGGCCTCAAAGTCATAAGAGACATAAGTGCCCGTCAGCGGGCTGGCCATGCGGGGGATCCAGTACAGACGGAATAGGCCCAAAATGTGGTCCACGCGCACGCCACCGGCATGGCGCAACACGGTGGAGAGCATCTCGCGCCACGGGGCATAGCCGGCAGCGGCCAAGCGCTGTGGGTGCCACGGCGGCTGCGACCAATCCTGACCCTGCTGGTTATAGTCATCCGGCGGGGCGCCTACCGAACATTGCGGAGCCAAGTATTCGGTGAGGTTGACCGCATCGGCGCCACCCGGGTGCACACCCACGGCAAGGTCGGTCACCAGGCCTAGGCGCATGCCGGCATCGAGTGCGCGCTGCTGCGCGGCGGCTAGCTGCTCATCGCACAGGAATTGCAGCCAGGAATAAAAGCGCGTGAGCTTGTCCATATCCAGGTCCTCGGCATGGCGCTGGCCCGACTGCGCAGCGGCGTCTTGTTGCGCGCACCACGCCGCGAAATCACGCAGTCCACGGCCCTCCTCGCGGGCGTAGCGCACGAAGGCCTCCTCACGCTCCGGGGTGGGCTGGTAATTAAAGAGCTCGCGCAGCACCTGCAGTTTGGCCTCAAAAATGGTGTCGCGCTCAATTTCCTCGGCGCTGCGGTTGCGCTGGCGAAACTCCTCCGCCAGCTCGCGCACATCATCCTGTAAGTCCTCTGGTAAGAGCTTGAGCTCCGGGATGGATTCGATGTGCAGGTAGAGCGGGTTGGTAAAGCGCCGCGTGGTAGGCAGGTAAGGCGAATTTTCCACCGGCGGCAGCGGCTCGGCCGCATGCAGCGGGTTGACCAGCAAGAAATCCGCGTGCGGGGCGAGTGTTTCTGCCAGCTGGCCTAAGTCCTGGAAATCACCAATGCCCCACGAGGAATCCGAGCGCACCGAATAGAGCTGCGCCATCACGCCGCTAATCGGGCGCTCCACAAATTGATCGGCCGTAGAAAGGCGCGCCGGGGTAATGATGAGCGGGCAGGCATGCTTGCCGATGCCCCCGGATTCCAGCACCAATTCGTGGTAACCCATGGGCAGGTCCCCGGGAATGTGGAAGCTAGCCTCGCCCCAAAGTGTGCCATCGACGTTGGCGTCCGGGGCATCATTGGGATCCTGGTAGACCTCGCGGGTGCCGCCGCCTTCTAGCTCGATGTGTAGGTCGGCCGCAGCGCCAGCGTGGACGTGGACTACAAACCCGCGCTCTAGGCCCTGCGGTGCGACGACGCAGTGGGGGAGGGGCTGGGAGGAGCGGTCCAAGTAGTCGTCGTAAAGCAGCTGCGTTAATGCTGCATCGTCTGGGTCGTCATCGATATTGATGCTCAAGGCGCGCAGGGTATAGATGATGGTGTCTTCAGCGACGTGGACGGGGAAACCAGACTGGGAGGTATAGCTGGTGGCCACACCGTGGCGCTGGGCGAGTTCTTCAAGCAAGGCGCGGGTAGTCACAGGCCACATTGTGCCACGGGTGCAACGCGCCTGCTGGGGAACAGATTGGTACAGTAGGCGGAGATTAATAATTAGCTGTTCGAAAGGACACCGCGTGACCCTGCAAGAAGTCCACACCCCAGCCCAATTTACTATCGAGCCGGGCGAAACCTGCTTGACCGCCCTGATGGACACCGCCAAGAAGCGCCCACATGGCGTGATGTTTACGCGCCCTGCCAACTACGAATGGGTCAACGTCACCGGCAAAGAATTTATCGATGAGGTTTTTGAGGTAGCCCAAGGGCTCATCGCCTTGGGTGTGGAGCAGGGAGACCGCGTCGCGCTGATTTCCGCCACCCGCTATGAGTGGTCCCTGCTGGACTTTGCCATCTGGGCCGCCGGTGCGGCCTCCGTGCCGGTCTATCCTTCCTCTTCTGCCTCCCAGGTGCGCTGGATCATCGAAGACTCCGGCGCCGTGCTCGCCATCACGGAAACCCGCGAGCATTCCGAGCTGGTTGAAAACCTGGTCTTGCAAGAAGACGGCGAGCCCAACCTCAAGGGCTCCCCCTCCCAGCTGCGCCGCGTGCTGGAAATTAATTCCTCTGCCATCGATACCTTGAAGTTCGAGGGCCGCGGCGTGGCCACCGAGGAGGTCTACGCCCGCATCAAGGCCACCTCCACCGATGACCTGGCCTCCCTGGTGTATACCTCGGGCACCACTGGTCGCCCTAAGGGCTGTATCTTGACCCATCGGAATTGGCTGGCCCAGACCCGCGGTCTGTGCACCAACCCGATTGGCATCTTCGCCGTGCCGGGCAGCCATACCTTGACCTTCCTGCCGCTGGCACACGTCTTTGCCCGTGCGGTATCCATTGCGGTGGCCATGCGCGGTGCCTCCCAGAACCACTGGTCCGATTTTTCCACCATTTCTATCGAGTTCGCCCGCTCCCGCCCGAACGTCATTTTGGGTGTGCCACGTGTCTTTGAAAAGGTGCGCAACTCCGCTGCCGCTAAGGTGGCCGATTCCGGCATCAAGACCTTGCTTTTTGAGCAGTCCGAGAAGGTAGCCATCGAGTACTCCAAGGCTTTGGATAAGCCGGAGGGCCCGGACCGCCTGCTGAAAGCCAAGCACAAGGTCTTTGACAAGCTGGTGTACTCCACCATCCGCAAGGGCGTGGGTGGCAACGTGAACTACTGCATTACCGGTGGCTCGGCCATGGGCCATGACTTGCTGCACTGGTACCGCGGTATCGGCATCCCGGTCTATGAGGGCTATGGCTTGACCGAGGTCGCCGCCGCGGCCGCGGTGGACTTTGTGGATCACTCTATCGGCACCGTTGGCCCGCCGATGGGTGGCGTGACCTTCCGCATCAATGACGAAGGCGAAATCTGCATCAAGGGCGATATCGTCTTCCACGGCTACTGGAATAACCCAGAAGCCACCGCGGAGGCCCTCGAGGATGGCTGGTACAACACCGGTGATTTGGGCGAGATTGATGAGGACGGCAAGCTCGTTATCACCGGCCGCAAGAAGGACCTCATTGTCACGGCCGGCGGCAAGAATGTTTCGCCTGGCCCGATGGAGGATATCCTGCGCGGGCACCCGCTTATCTCCCAGGCCATGGTGGTAGGCGATGGCAAGCCCTTCGTTGGCGTGCTGCTGACCCTGGATCCGGATATCCTGAAGCGTTGGAAACTGGATCACAATATTCCGGAAAATCGCCCCATGCGCGAGCTGGCTACCGATCCCACCCTGCGCGCGGAGCTGCAGGATGCCATCAACCAGGTTAACGCCACCGTTTCCCATGCGGAGGGCATTAAGAAGTTCTACATCCTCGAGTCCGATCTCACCGAGGAAGGAAACGAGCTGACCCCCACCATGAAGGTTAAGCGCAACGTGGTAGCGCAGCGCTATGCTGCGGCCATCGAGCACCTTTACAAGCGCTAAAACCACACTGCGGGGACACCCGAGGATTTCCCTCGGGTGTTTCTTTTTGCCGTGCTTGCCGATGCCCCTCGGTGCAGCTCACCCCACCACCCTCACCCCAGCAGAGGCGAACCTGCCATAAACCTGTGAACGGCTTCGGAGTGTCGCACGCCCGCGGCGACTGATCTGGCATAGAGTCGTGAAGCGTTACAGCAAACCTCAACCTCTACTAGAGGTTAGAAATGAGACTGCGGAAGGAGTGGCTCGAAGCCAATGCACAAAATCGCCGCCGAGCTGCGCCACCGCGAGCTCACACAAGAAATTTATAATATCGGCGACGAAGTCGCAGAATATCTCGAGCACCTCATTGAAGCCATCGAGGATTGGGACGAAGAGCTGTGCATGGATTGCCTGGCTGAGCTAGGCGATATCGTCGAAGATGCCCGCGTGGATTCTGGTAGGTGCGTGGGCGAACTGATGGGCCTGCGCCAAGCCTTGGTCTCTGGCGTGCGCTCCGGTACCATTTCCGCCGCTTCTTCCGGCGTCAATGATGTGGAAGAACCGGAACAACTGACGCCGCGCCTATTGGACGAGCGATTCCCCATCTCCAAGCCCATTGTGGTGCACCAGCTGGCTGAATCCCTGCGTTGCCGAACCCAGGCGGTAGCGGATTACCTCCGCGAGGTAGTCGAGTACGTGCTCGCACAAACCGACGCCGTCGCGCGCAACCTCGATATGGTCTCCCTGCCGCACCTGTACAAGCGCACCGGCGAGTCCGCCCTCATTGCGGTCCAAGCGTGGAAGCACACTGTGCTCGATACGCACCCAGCCTATGTGCGCACGATGCGCGGGCATAACCCGCCACAGTTCCTAGAGGAACGCGCTCGCATTGCCGCGGTGGTAGAAAAGGTCCGAGCCAAGCGCGAGGCTGCCCGCCGGGCTACAACCGCATAATGCACTAAGACTTCCTTGTTTTATACAAGGGTATGCTCACGGTCACCGAGAATCCCTCTCTCGGTGGCCGTTGAAGTTTTCTGCGCTAGGGTGCCCCAATTCGGGGAAGCATTTAGGGAAAATTTAGGTTAACGGCCGTTCCATATAACTTTTGTTATGCCTGTTCAGTGGCTTGGGTGCTGTATCCAGCGGTATTGTTGCTGGATCAACCTTAAAAATCTAAGTAGAAAATATTCTCAACGCTCTGTAGGGCATTCCCCGTCCATGCGAACGACGTGACCTAGCACCATCCACACGCGGCGCGCGCAATTTCATTCTTTAACCACACCTACAGGGAGTTAATCTATGGGCGCACGCCGAACTTCTCGCCTCATTGCCAGCGCAGTGGCCGTAGCCACCTTCTCTTCTATTACCGCCGTTCCTAGCGCCGTCGCCGCCGACGACACCACCTTCGTTGAGGAAAGGACCACCGACGATACCGTTAGCCTCAACGGCATCGAATTCGATGAGGACGGCAACCTGCTGGAGGAAAACAACGCCGGCGATAAGGCGATGGAAGAACTCGACGCGGAAGAAGACGCCGCCGAGTCCATCACTCCGTACGCCGTAGACGGCGCGGAGGAGACCGCCGAGGCTCCGGCTTCTGAGGATGCTACCTCTGCAGAGACCACCCCATCCGAGTCCGCAGAAGAGACTTCTACTGAGGAGATCTCTGCAGAAGAAGCGGCCACTGAAGAGCCGACCTCTGAGGAATCCACCGAGCCTTCCACTACCGAAGCTGCGGTTGTTCCAGGCCAGGACGGCGTAGATGGTAAGGATGGCGAGAACGGCTGCGATGGTATCAACGGTAAGGACGGCAAGGACGCAGACATGTCTTCCGTCGCAGGGTTCTCTTTCCTGGCTGCACTCGTAGGCGGCGGCACGGTGCTGGGCATCCTGTCCACCATTGACTACTTCTACACCCACGGCATGCTACCGAAGAACAGCGTCCCATGGCGCATCAATCAGTAAGACCTTCCTTATTGCGGGCGAAGTTTCGGTGGGTTCTCTTGCGAGGAATTCGCCATCGCCCGCCCTTCGCGCTCACCGGCGCAGCGGATTCCGTGGCGAAAGCGCCGCTGGTGAGCGCGAAGGGCGGGGTAGAGGAAGGCGGGAGGCAAGAAGCGTGGACTTAGGCAGAACGCGCGGCCTTTTGTCTGGCGGTGATGGTTGAAATGAGGTCGATCAGGAAAAGAGTGGGGTGGTCGATGAGCTGCCGAGGGGTATAGCAGAGGACGGTGAAGCCGGCCTCGCGCAGACGTCGGTGGCGCTCACGCTGATGGGCAAGCGCCTTCGCAGGGATTATGTCGATGAGGTAGGCGTTGTTGATGCATAGGGCGGTCGTGATGCCGGGCAACGCGGTGAACGACGCCTCGAAGAACATGGGCCAGGGGAAATCGGCCTCAATGAGGAGGGCGCGGGCGAAAGACTCGTAGGGAGAGCGGGAAAGAGGTGAGGCGTGGTGGATTACGGCGCGGACGATGCGGCTATTGCGCACCCGGCCCATGCGGGCAAACTCTTCCTTGAGGTCTTCCCAGCTGAGGCCCCAACGCAAAGCCGAGTCGGCGGCGATGAGGCCGTCGGTGAAGCCGTGGTAGCGGGCGACGTCGATAACCGCGCGGGCCTTGGAAACGCAGCGGGTACCGTCCACGAGGACAGGTTCGGGAAGGGAGGCCTTGCGGTAAATGCGCTCGGGATGGCGGCGGTCCTTGTGGGGAAGCGTATTGGTGGGAAGGGCCATTTCAATCTTTTCCTCGGCTGTGGCGATGACCCACAGGCCGTGCACGCGGGCGGCGGACTTGGAGATGAGCACCGCGGTATAGGCGCTGCGGGCCGCGGCGATGGCGCGCAGGCGCAGCTGGGACGGGAAGTCGAGGTAATGGTAGTGATCTCGCCGGACTGCGATGCGCGGTGCGAGTTTGAGGTAGGTGCCGTTTTTCAGGTCGGTCCAGAAAGTGGGGTGGTTGGCGCGGATGGAGTTGATATTGGTCAGTGGTGGTGTCATGCCTCCTAGGAAAGGGCACGTTGCCGGCCGGCGCGAGGAGGTGGCGGCCGGGCCTGTGGATAACAAGGCTGCAGGGAAAGGCGAGTGAGCGAAGTGGCGGCTGGGAAAGTTACGGCCACAGTTATCCACAGTCGGGGGCGACATCCCTTGCACGTGGGTGCAAAAACGGTAAAGCCCGCGCCGGCCACAAAGAAGCGGGCGCGGGCGAGGACGCGGCAGGAACTAGACGGCCGGGGGAGGGGTGACCTTGTCTAGCTGCTCGGTAATCTGCGGCCACAGCTGGCCCATGATGTCATCCCAGGTAAGGATCCACACGGCATTGTCCTTATCGGCCTTGCCCACCATGACGAGCTGTTCATTGCGCGCACGCATGTGGTCCAGTGTCTTTTGCACGGTGGTAGAAGAAGACACAGAAAGAGCGGGGCGAGAGAACTCGAGTACCGGGGCCTCCGGCTCGGCCAGCAGGGTATCGCGCACGTGGACCACGCGCGGGACGCGGGAGTCTTTGGGAAAGACCAGCACGCGCATGATGTTCTTGCGCACCACGAGGTCTTGGAGATCCTCCACGGTGGCGTCGGAAGGCAGGGGCACTACCTCAGAACCGTGGGCGCGGGCCATGGCGCCAACGGTGGAATTCTCCAGCTCGATGACATCAGAAATCTGGTTGGCGGAGTCATCGTCCAAAGCACCGGTCTCGCGGGAGTGCTCGACCAAGGTGCGCAGGGTCTCGGCATCATAGCCTGCCGCCCCGGCGCGGTCGACGGGTTCCTCACCCGTCATGGCGACCAGCTTATTTGCCATGACGTTTATCCACTTCAGCAGTGGGCGGAAGAGCCACACGAATCCGCGCGCGGGAACCGCGATGACCTGTAGGGCGGTTTCCGGGTGGGTAATCGCCCAGGACTTCGGTGCCATCTCACCTAGAACGAGGTGGAGGAAGGTAACTACGAAGAGTGCGAGGAGGAAGCTGACGACGTCGGCAATGCCCAGCGGTAGGCCTGCGGCCTCCAGCGGTGCCATGAGCAGGTGATGCACCCACGGTTTGGTCACAGCACCCAGCACGAAGGTAGCGGCGGTAATGCCCAGCTGCGCGCCGGCGAGCATGATGGTCAGCTCATTGAGCGAGCGCAGGCCGGCGCGGGCGGTGCGGGAGTTTTCCGCATCCTCTTCCAAGCGGTTGCGGCGAGCGCCCATCAAGGAGAATTCGATAATCACAAAGAAGCCGGATGCGGCGATGATGAGCAGGGTAACGAGGAGGTTAAACCACCAAGATTCAGTCATTATGCATCCTCCTTCTCATCGTCATCATCGGAGTGGTCGGAGTAATCCTCCACCAGCTCGATGGCAAGGACGGACGGCACGTGGCGGTCCACCTCTTGCACCCGCAGGCGGATGGAGCGAACGGGCGCCTCATCGTGGTCTACCCAGTCATCTGGCTCGGCTTCGAGCTGGATGGTGTGTTCCTCGCCTACCTCAGGCAGCGCACCGGAGTGGGCGATGATGAGGCCGGCGACGGTCTCAAAGTCGCCCTCAGGCAGGTCGTGACCGATGGCGCGCTCGATCTCATCAATCGGCGTATCGCCATCCACCACCCAGTGGGAATCGTCCTGTTCGGTGATCTCCTCGGTTTCTTCGATATCGTGCTCATCGGTGACATCGCCCAGGATTTCCTCAGCCAAGTCTTCCATGGTTACGATGCCCACGAAGCCGCCGTATTCATCAATAACGCAGGCCATCTTCTGGTCGCTATCGCGCAGCTCTTCCACTACATCAGGCAGCGGCATAAGCTCCGGGACCACCACGGCTTCTTGCATGATGCTGGTGGCCTTGGTGGCGTCCGGTAGCTGGCTTGCTAAGACATCAAAAAGATGCACCACGCCTACCGGGTTATGTTCGTCATCGATGATGGGGTAGCGGGTGTGATCGGCCGACATCATCTCGCGAACCTCACCGATGGTGGTATCCGGATCGATGACGTCCACGCGGGAGCGCGGAATCATGGCGTGTTCCACATCGTGCTCAGGGAAGTCCAACAGGCGGTCGAGCACCATGTAGGTATTTTCATCTAAATCGCCGGCCTCGTGGGAGGAATCCACGATGGATTCTAGGTCATCGGCGGTAGCAGAAGAGTCCACGTCTTCTACCGGTTCGATGCCAAAGACCTTGAGGATGGCATTGGAAGAGTACTCAAAGAAACGGATAAGCCAGCCAAAAAGCCGCAGGTACAGCTGTGTGGAGGCAGCCAACCAGCGCGCCGTCTTCATTGGCGCGGCGATGGTGTAGTTCTTGGGGAAGAGCTCCGCAAAAAGCATCGTCGCGATGGTAGAGATGAAAAGCGCCGCGATGGTGCCTATGGTGACAGAAACCGCGGCCGGAACGCCCACACCACCTAGCAGCGTGCCCAGTCCTTGGCCGACGAGGGGCTCGGCCACATAGCCGATGAGCAGGCCGGTAATCGTAATGCCGAGCTGCGCTCCGGATAGCATGAAGGAGGTCTGTTGGGTAATGGCCAGCGCACGTTGCGCTGTCTTATCCCCCTCAGCAGCCTGGGTCCGCAGCTGTGTGCGGTCCACGGACATATAGGAAAATTCTTGGGCCACGAAGTATGCGTTCGCGACGATGATGAGGCCGATGACTACGAAGCCAGCCAGGATCATCAAAATAGCCGATAACATGATTTACTCCCCACCGCCTAAAAGGTGGCAGGGACATCGACTGGGAGGTTCCACTGAGGGTGCCTTTCTACTAGGGAAGATGGAAACATACTACATGCATAACCCCCATTTCAGCCATTTTGTTCCCCGCCTATTAGGGTTTTATCCATGACTGAACCCTTCGGGCTGTATATCCACGTTCCCTTCTGTGCCACTCGCTGTGGGTATTGCGATTTTAATACCTATACCCCAGGCGAGCTCGGCAGCCCGCGCGATCTCACCGGGCCCTACCTGGATGCCTTGGACCGCGAGCTGGAGCTGGCGGCTGCGCGCGTGGAACGGCCGGCCGAGACCGTCTTCATCGGCGGCGGCACGCCCTCGCTGTTGGGCGGCAAGGGGCTTACCCGCATCCTGGACACGGTCCGTTCCACCTTTGGCCTAGCCCCAGGCGCAGAAGTCACCACGGAATCCAACCCAGAGTCCACCTCACCGGAGTATTTTGCCCAGCTTGCCGACGCCGGCTATACCCGCATCAGCCTCGGCATGCAGTCCGCATCCCCCGGCGTTCTCCAAGTCCTGGAACGCGCCCACACCCCCGGCCGCGCCTTCGCCGCTGCTCGCGAGGCCCGCGCCGCTGGCTTCGAGCACGTCAACCTGGACATGATCTATGGCACGCCCACCGAAACGGATGACAATGTGCGCCAGACCTTGGACCGCGTGCTGGAGACCGGCGTGGACCATGTCAGCGCCTACTCGCTCATCGTGGAAGATGGCACCCGCATGGCCCGCAAGGTCAAAAAGGGAATCCTGCCCGCCCCCGATGAGGACGTGTTGGCCCGGCGCTACGAGATGATTTCAACCGCCCTCGAGGCGGAAGGATTTGAGTGGTACGAGGTCTCCAATTGGTCCAGGCCGGGCGGCGAGTGCGAGCACAACCGCATCTATTGGGTGGATGGCAATTGGTGGGGCGCAGGCCCTGGCGCCCACTCGCATCTAGGAAACGAGCGCTTCTTTAACGTCAAGCACCCCTCGCGCTATATCGATGCCCTTGGCCGCGATGAGCTGCCCATCAAGGAAACCGAAACGCTAACTGATGCCGACCGTCACATGGAAAAAGTCATGCTCGGCCTGCGCCTGCGCGAGGGCATCCCGGAGGCCTGGCTCGATGCCCACGCTGCCCCGGCCCTCGAGCGCTTCATTGATCGTGGCTTGCTCGAACGCGCCGGCGATCGCGTGCGCATCACCAAGCCCGGCCGCCTGCTGGCCGATGGCATCATTACCGATCTCCTCGTCGCCGAAGAAATCTAATCCTCGTTCCCAGACCTTTAGACTTATTCCAGTAGAAACCAAACCCGTTAGTTTTTCCTTGGTCGATGAGAAACCTGCCATTCCGCTATTTTCTTGTTAGTCTTTCGATATGGACGATGCACTAAATCCGTATACGCCCGGTTCGGGACTTGCCCCTACAGTCCTCACCGGGCGCGATAGGAATCTGCAAGCTTTTGACAACTTGACTAAGCGTGTAGAAAACAATTTGCTTGGCCGCCCGATGTTGCTCATTGGTCTTCGTGGAGTCGGCAAGACGGTCCTTTTGAACCAATTGAAATCACGGGCCGATAAGTGTGACTGGCTCACGGTAAAAGTTGAAGCTTCGCAAGGCGTGCGCGGGGCGGAGAGCGTACGGCGGGCAATTGCCAACGGGCTAGCTAAAGCTTCGCTGCGTTACCGTGCGAAGGCGTTGGTGAAAGAGAGCGCTTTGGCACTGTCCCGTGCGGTTGCATCTTTTCACCTTTCCTTAGGAGACGGAGCAATGAACCTAGGGGTGGAGACTAAGGATTTAGCTCCAGTTACCGGAAACCTAGAGCTCGACCTGCAGGATGTCACCTCTGCTGTAGCGGAAACCCTAAAAAAGGATAGAAAGGCCCTTGCTTTCTTTATCGATGAAATGCAAGACCTAGATGAGGAAATGATGGAGGCGTTAATTTCGGCCCAGCATGAAGCAGGCCAAAACCGCCTACCATTTTATATTATCGGCGCTGGTCTACCGAGCTTGCCCGGAAAAGTTGCTAGGTCGCGCTCCTATGCGGAGCGCATGTTTGAGGTGCACACCATTGACCGCCTTGGCTTGCATTCGGCGCGCAAAGCTCTATCTGCACCCGCTGAGCGCCAAAACGTGGAATTCGAAGATGACGCTCTGGATTTTCTTGCGGAGGCAAGTGGACAGTATCCGTACTTTTTACAAGAGTTTGGATCCCAAATTTGGAAGGTAGGCGAAATCTCACCATTTACCATTGTGGATGCAAGGCAGGCCGCTCGCTTGGGAACAAAGCAACTAGACGCAGGCTTCTTCCAAGCTCGCTGGGATCGAGCTACGCCAGCTGAAAGAGACTATCTCAGTGCCATGGCAGCCTTAGGCGATGGTTCAGCGGAAACAAAAGAAATCGGTGAACGCCTGGGGAAGGATAATAAGGCTCTTGGTCCGGTTCGGGCTAAGCTCATAAACAAAGGACTCATTTATTCCCCTGAGCACGGTAAAGTTCGGTACACCGTCCCGAATTTTAAAGAATTTATCATTCGCCGAAGCGAATAGGAGCGCCATAGTGTCTACCTCAACCGATGCCCGCCGCAAGGAAGTCCTGCGCGCCATCGTGGCGGACTATATTGCCTCCCACGAACCGGTCGGCTCAAAGTCGCTATTGGAGCGCTACCAGTTGGGTGTCTCCTCGGCCACTATCCGCAATGACATGGCCGTGCTGGAGTCCCAGGGCCTTATCGCCCAGCAGCACGCTAGCTCCGGCCGCGTGCCCACCCAGCAGGGCTACCGTCACTTCGTTGACTCCCTCCATGAGGTCAAGCCGCTTTCAACCCCGGAGCGCCGCGCCATGCTCAATTTCTTGGAAGGCGGCGTTGATTTGGAGGACGTGCTGCGCCGCTCGGTGCAGCTATTGGCACAGGTGACGAAGCAGGCGGCCGTTGTCCAGCTGCCCAACCTCAAGGTCTCCCGCGTCAAGCATTGCGAGGTCGTGGCGCTGTCCCCGGTGCGCCTGCTGCTGGTGCTTATTACCGATAACGGCCGCGTGGACCAGCGCAATGTGGAGCTCGATGAAATCATCGACCAGGACCAGACCTTCCGCCTGCGCGACATTGTCAACAGCGCCTTGGTGGGCAAGACGCTTACCGATGCCTCCGTGGAACTTGCCCACCTCGTCGACGACGCCCCCTTGGATATCCGCCACCATGTGCTCAAGGTAGCTACCACCCTCATCGAGACCTTGGTGGAACAGCCCTCCGACCGGCTGATTATGGCCGGTGCCTCCAACCTGACACGTGTGGCCCGCGAGTTCCCAGAAGGTTTGCCCAAGATTATTGAGGCGTTGGAGGAGCAGGTTGTCGTCCTCAAGCTGCTTGCCCGCGTGCCGGACCTAGGCAATGTTTCTGTGGTCATCGGCGAGGAAAACGAGGAAGACCAGCTGCGCCAAGCCTCCGTAGTAGCCACGGGCTACGGCCTTGGCACCGGCGATGAGGTGGCCACACTCGGCGGCCTTGGCGTAGTGGGGCCGACCTTTATGGATTACTCGGGAACAATTTCTAGGGTCTCTGCCGTTGCACGGTATGTGAGCGAAATTTTGGCCGGCGAGCAGTGCGAGTAAACTAGCTGGCCGCGCATTATTTTTTGAAGCTAACCCCAACAAGACGAATTAGAAGGAATATCTCTTACAGTGGCTCGTGACTACTACGGCATCCTCGGTGTTGATAAGAACGCATCTGACCAGGAGATTAAGAAGGCCTATCGCAAAATGGCCCGCAAGTATCACCCGGATTTGAACCCGGATGATGAAACCGCGGCGGAGAAGTTCCGCGATGCCGCGCTGGCCCAGGAGGTCCTGCTGGATCCGCAAAAGCGCCAGATTGTGGACATGGGCGGCGATCCAATGGAGCAGGGCGGCGGTGCCGGTGCTGGCGCCGGTGGCTTTGGCGGCTTCGGTGGCGGCGGCCTAGGCGATATCTTCGCCGAGTTCTTCGGCGGCGGCGCTGGCGGCTCCCGCGGCCCGAAGTCCCGCGTCCAACCGGGCAATGATGCCCTGCTGCGCACCCGCATCACCCTGGAAGAGGCCTATAGCGGCCTGAAGAAGAAGGTCACCGTGGATACCGCGGTGCTGTGCGATAGCTGCGGTGGCACCGGCTCCGAGTCCAAGGCCAAGCCGGTTACCTGCGATAACTGCAATGGCATGGGTGAAATCCAGGAGATGCAGCGCAGCTTCTTGGGCAACGTCATGACCACCCGCCCGTGCCCGAAGTGCCAGGGCTTTGGCGAGGTCATCACCGATCCGTGCAACCACTGCGCCGGTGATGGCCGCGTGAAGAAGCGCCGCGATATCACCGTGAATATCCCGGCCGGCATTAATGACGGCATGCGCATCCGCATGGCCTCCCAGGGCGAGGTCGGCCACGGCGGCGGCCCAGCCGGTGACCTCTACGTCGAGGTCCACACGGAGGATCACCCCGTATTCCAACGCAACGCCGATGACCTAAACCTCACCGTGCGCGTGCCGATGATTGATGCCGCCTTGGGTACCAACTTCACCATCGATCAGCTAAGTGGCGAAGAACTCACCATCGATATCGAGCCGGGCACCCAGCCGGGCGAGTCCATCAAGGTCGATGGCGCGGGCATGCCGCGTCTGCGCACCGATGGCTATGGCAACCTCTTTGCCCACGTGGACGTCGTTGTGCCCAAGGATTTGGACCGCAAGACCCGCGAATCCCTGGAGAAGATCCGCAACTCCCGCGACGAGGGCGCGCGCGTGCGCACCACCGGCGACGGCCAAGAGGAATCCTTCTTTAGCCGCATTCGCGATAAGTTCCGCCGCTAATGTCGCTGCCCGTCTTCATCCACCCGGACCTTTCCGCCGCACGCACCGGTGAGGCCTTCAGTTTTTCCGGCCCGGAGGCCCGCCATGCAGTCACGGTCAAGCGCATGGGGGAGGGCGAACGCCTCGAGCTTATCGACGGCACCGGTATCCGCCTCACCCTCACCATCACCGACACCTCGGGCAAGGACTTCCTGGAGGGTACGGTCGAGTCCATTGTGACCGCGCCCGAGCCCACCCCACGCGTGACCGTGGTGCAGGCCATCCCGAAATCCGAGCGCGCCGAACTCGCCGTGGATCTCGCCACCCAAGCCGGCGCCGATGAGATCATCGCCTGGCAGGCGGATCGCTGCGTGGCTAAATGGGACGGCAAGAAGGCTCCCAAGGCGGTGGCCAAGTGGCAGGCGGCCGCCGATTCCGCGGCCAAGCAATCCCGTCGCACCCGCATCCCACAGGTTCGTGGCCCGCTGACCACCCCGCAGCTCCTCCAAGAATTCAGCGGCGGCCGCGGCGGTGATCCCTCGGGTGTACCTACCTTGCTCGTATTGCACGAGGAAGTTACCGCCTCCATTAAGGACGTGCCGCTTACAGAGGACGTCGTCCTGCTCGTGGGTCCAGAGGGCGGCATCGGCGACGCTGAGCTTGCCCGCCTCAAAGAAGCGGGTGCCACGCCCATTAAGCTCGGCCCAGAAGTATTGCGCACGGCAAGTGCGGCGATGGTAGCGCTGGCAGCAATCGGCATGCGCACCGAGCGTTGGTAAACGGCGCTGGTAGCCTAAAGCACGTGCCTATCATCACGAAGAAATGTGAGCTTGATTCCGCCTACGTCAGCAGTGTGCTGGGCAGTGCGGACGATAACTTGCGCGTGCTCAATAACCGCCTAGATGCGGACCTTTTTGCTCGCGGCAATGTCGTCACCGTCACGGGCCCCGATTATGAGGTGGCCCGTGCCGCCAAGATCCTCGACGAGCTCGAGGCCATCGCCCGCCGCGGTCACGCCGTATCCACCGATACGGTCAAGCACACCATGGACATGGTGGCCGTGGAGGCGCCGCAGTCGGTCTCGGCGGCGATGGCGGCGGACATCGTTAAGCGCCGCGGCAAGGCCATTCGCCCGAAGACGGTGGGTCAGTCTGAGTACGTGCAGGCCATCGACGATAATACGGTGGTCTTCGGCATCGGTCCGGCCGGTTCCGGCAAAACCTACCTTGCGGTAGCCAAGGCCGTGCAGGCGCTACAGACCAAGCAGGTCTCGCGCATCATTCTCACTCGCCCGGCCGTGGAGGCAGGGGAGAAGCTCGGCTTTTTGCCGGGCACGCTCAATGACAAGATTGACCCTTACCTGCGCCCACTTTATGACGCCCTGCGAGACATGCTCGACCCAGAGATGATCCCTAAGCTCATGGAGGCCGGAATCATCGAGGTTGCCCCGCTGGCCTATATGCGCGGCCGCACGTTGAACGATGCCTTTGTCATTCTTGATGAGGCTCAAAACACCACGCCCGCGCAGATGAAGATGTTCCTGACTCGCTTGGGCTTTGGCTCCAAGATTGTGGTCACCGGCGATATCTCCCAGGTAGACCTTCCACACGGCCAGGTCTCCGGCCTGCGCATCGTGCGCCGCATCCTGCGCAACGTGGAAGATATTCACTTTGCTGACTTGGGCTCCAAGGACGTGGTGCGCCACCAGCTAGTCGGGCGCATCGTCAATGCCTATGAGACCTTTGATAATAAGAAAGCCGCAGAATACGAGGGAATGGAATGAGTATCGAGTTTCTCAATGAATCCGGCTTCGAAGGCGTCAATGAGGAGATGCTAAATGACGTCGCCTCTTATGCCTTCGGTGCCATGGACATCAACCCCGATGCTGAGTGCACGATCACCTGTGTGGATTTAAAGACCATCGAGGATCTCCACGTGCGCTGGATGGATCTGGAAGGCCCCACCGATGTCATGAGCTTCCCCATGGATGAGCTCACCCCCGGCGCCATTGCAGGAGGCGGCCGCCCCGACGCCGCCGACCCAGGCCCGGCCATGCTGGGCGATATTGTGCTGTGCCCCGAGTTTGCCCTGCGCCAGGCAGAAGCCGCCGGCCATTCCTTAGGCCACGAGCTTGCCTTGCTTACGGTCCACGGGTGCCTGCACCTGTTGGGCTATGACCACTCCACTCCGGCCGAGGAAAAGGAAATGTTCGGCCGCCAAAACGAGCTGCTTGCGGATTGGTACGACGATCTAGCCGAGCGCGGTGTTGCTTATCAGCCCAAGCCCTCCGGTCCCAAGGCTTTTCCCGACGCCGCCGAGCGCGCCAACCTGGACAAGCAGGTTCCCGGCGGCGGAATCCCTGCGGTGGGCCAGCCACAGGACTGCCCGGAGGAATAATTTTCCTTTTTCTTTTGTGGGCGGGTAAGCCGCGTAGCACAATAGATAGCTATGACTATCCTTTCCATCCAGTCCCACGTCACCTACGGCCACGTTGGCAACTCCGCGGCCGTCTTTCCCCTGCAGCGCGCCGGCCATGAGGTATGGCCGGTCCACACGGTGAACTTTTCTAACCACACTGGCTACGGCGACTGGGGCGGTCCGATGATTCCGGCTAGCGATGTCACCTCCATCATCGACGGCATTGAAAAGCGCGGTGCCTTCCCGCAGATCGACGCCATTCTTTCTGGTTACCAGGGCGGCGCCGATATTGCCGACGCCATCGTGGAAACCGTCCGCCGCATCAAGGCCGCCAACCCCAAGGCCCTCTACGCCTGCGATCCTGTAATGGGCAATGCCAAGTCCGGCTGCTTTGTCTCCGATGAGATCCCACCGCTGTTGCGCGACCGCGTTGTGCCGGTCGCCGATATCATCACCCCCAACCAATTCGAGCTGGGCTACCTTACCGATTCCGAGGTTGGCACCCTTGAGCAAACCCTCGCCGCAGTGAAGAAGGCACAGGAAATCGGCCCGAAGACCGTGCTGGTTACCTCCGTCAAGCGCCCAGAGACTGCCGACGACCAGATTGAGATGCTCGCCGTCGACGGCGACCGCGCCTTCTTAGTGTCCACTCCGCTGCTGCCATTCAAGCGCAACGGCTCCGGCGACGTCACCGCCGCCCTGTTTACCGGCCACTACACCGAGACTAGCGACGTCAAGGAGTCCCTGCGCCGCACCGCCTCTTCCGTGTACGACCTGCTGGAAAACACCTACGAGGCCGATACTGCTGAGCTCCAGCTCGTCCAATCCCAGGATGTATTCGCGCATCCGCGTATGCAGTTCGACGCCGAGGAGCTTTAACCCACGCCTAGGCCCTACCTGCCGAGCCTAAGGAATTCTGACTGAGCTGAGGGGAAGTGCCCCACAGCTCGGTTCTTTTGTTTCGTCGCCATCGGCCCACTGAGTTTGTCATACTCGGTAACTGTTCAATTGGGATAGTGTGGCAAACTACTAAATAGGCGGTAGTATGGCTCCTGTCACATTATCTACTAGAGATAGGAGTTCATCGTGTCAAGCACTGGCAGTATCAGCGCATCCCCCGACGGCCTGTTATTGGCGCTCATGCAGTATCCCGTCCCCGTGGTTAACACTCCAGAGGATGTTCAATCCAACGTGGATGAGATTTGTCGCATGGTGGCTTCCACCAAGGCAGGGTACCCCGACCTCGACCTCATCGTATTTCCGGAGTATTCCGCATCAGGCTTAAACACCAAAATCTGGTCCTATGATGAATTCCTAATTGGCCTTGATGACCCAAAGGTGGACCAGTACAAGCAGGCCTGCAAGGACAATGATGTCTGGGGCGTCTTCTCTATCATGGAGCCAAACCATGAGGAAGGAAAGCCACCTTTCAACACCGCCATCATCATCAACTCCGATGGTGAAATCGCGCTGCACTACCGCAAGCTGCAGCCATGGACGCCTATCGAACCGTGGTACCCAGGCGACTTGGGTATGCCGGTTTGCGATGGCCCGAAAGGCTCCAAGCTTGCCGTGAATATCTGCCACGATGGTATGTTCCCTGAGCTTGCACGCGAGGCCGCATATAAGGGTGCCAACGTCTATATCCGTATCTCTGGCTACTCCACTCAGCCGCAGGATCAATGGATCATGACCAATAAGACCAATGCCTTCCAAAACCTCATGTACACCGCCTCCGTAAATCTGGCTGGCTATGACAACACCTTCTACTACTTCGGTGAAGGCAACGTCTGCAATTACGACGGCCACATGATTTCTGAGGGCCACCGCAACCCCGGCGAGATCGTCACCGCCGAAATCTTCCCAGAGCTGGCTGACAAGGCCCGCATCAATTGGGGCCTAGAAAACAACATCTTCAACCTAGGCAATCGCGGATACGTGGGCTACCCCGGTGGCAAGACCGACAACTATCTCACCTGGGTCGAGGACTTGGCTAAGGGCGAGTACAAACTGCCATGGGCAGACGACGTCCGCATCAAGGACGGCTGGAAGTACTACCCGGACGGCCCGCAGCTCGGCCCACTGCCGGACGAGTTTAAGTAAGCTCCGCTAATCCACCACCAAGGCCCTGCACCCGATTCCACGGGCGCAGGGCCTTGACGTCGCTTAACGCTCTGCTTTCTGTCTGCTAATACTCGTAGCCTTCAATCGCACCCGTATCCGAATCGGCTGGCGCATCCGTAACTGCGCCAGACTCTGGTGCGTAACCTGCATCTATATCGCCGTAGCTATCGGGATAGTCCGAATCGGAAGGTGGAAGACCTCCATTGCACAGTTCGGCCCATTCGTCGGGGTATTTATACCGCCCGTCCAGACTGCCGCAGACTTCTTCAGCGCGTACGGAACGCCGGTGGGACGGCGTATCGCATAGTTCTGTAGGCCTTTCGGTGCCGTCAGAAAAGGTACCGATGATGGTCAAGTTTCCCGGATCGCAATACAGCAGCTCCGGCTCGGCAGGCACGGCTTGGGGTTGGGTTTCCGGCTCGGGAGCGACGCTTTCTGCAGGTTCTTCAGTCATGGTCTCTTCACTGCTGGTGGTAGAAGAAGTGGTGGTTGAAGAACTGGAGGTGCTGGAAGAAGAGGTTGCGGAGGGACTCGTGCTCGTTTCTGGAGATGGCTCAGAATCTGGCGAGGAGCATGCGGAGAAGAAGAGAGTAAGTGCAGCGCCCAAAAATAGGGCAGGGGACTTGCGAGGCATGAAGGGACCTTTCGGAGAGTGAGCACGGTTTGTGCTGGGGAGAGAGGTTTCTCCATAGATTAGCCCTACTCTGTGTACCTGGTAGAAATTGCCGTGAAGTAATCGGAGTTTTTGGCTCTGTGGGCTATTATTGCGGGTAATGAGTTCTGATTTTGATGCACAGTTTGATGCGGCATTCGAGGGCCTGCCAGCAGACCCCGATGATGCCGTGTCGGAAGGCGCCGAGAATACGGTAGCCCCGCTTGATTATTCGCAATACACCGATACCCCGGAGGGTTTCCGCTCGGGCTTCGTATCCTTTGTCGGGCGCCCGAATACCGGCAAGTCCACGCTGACTAATGCCCTGGTGGGGCAAAAGATTGCGATTACCGCTGACCAGCCGGAGACCACCCGCCACACCATTCGCGGCTTGGTGCACCGCGAGGATGCACAGGTCATCGTCGTAGATACGCCGGGCCTGCACCGCCCGCGCACCCTGTTGGGTGAGCGCCTCAACGAGGTAGTCAAGGATACATACGCTGATGTGGACGTTATTGGTCTGACCATCCCGGCCGATGAAAAAATCGGCCCTGGTGACCGCTGGATTTTGGATAACGTGCGCTCCATTGCGCCGAAAACGCCGATCATCGGCATCGTCACCAAGCTGGATAAGGTCACCAAGGACCAGGTAGGCGCCCAGCTTCTGGCCCTGCACGAACTGCTTACCCAGGCGGATCCGAATGCGGTAGTCATACCGGTGTCCTCCAAGGAGGGCGTGCAGCTTGATGAGCTGGTGCAGGTCATCGTGGATCACTTGCCAGAAGGCCCGAAGTTCTACCCGGATGACCACATCACCGATGAAGGCCAAGAAAAGCGCATCGAGGAACTCATTCGTGAGGCCGCCCTATCTGGCTTGAAAGCGGAACTGCCGCACTCGGTGGCGGTGCAGGTCGATGAGATGCTGCCGTCGCGCACCCGCGATGGCGTGCTGGATATCCACGCCATTTTGTACCTGGAGCGCCCCGGCCAAAAGCGCATTATCGAGGGCAAGGATGGCCTGCGCTTCCGTCGCATCGTTGGCAATGCCCGCAAGGAGATTATTAAGCTGCTGGGCCAAAACGTGTACTTGGACCTGCGCATCAAGGTGTTGAAAAATTGGCAGTCCGACCCGAAGTCGCTGGGCAGGCTCGGTTTCTAAACGGATATGCGCGAGAACTATCGTGACCGCGCAGTGGTCATCCGCACCTACGACTTTGGCGAGGCCGATCGCGTCATCGTCCTCCTCACCCGCGATCATGGCCTCGTGCGCGCGGTGGCTAAAGGTGTGCGCCGTGCCAAGTCGCGCTTTGGTTCGCGCCTGCAGCTCTTCGTCAACCTTGATGTTCAGCTATATGTGGGCAAGAACCTAGCTACCATTTCCCAGGCGGATACGGTGGATTACTTTGGCGCGCGCCTCATTGAGGACTATGAGCGCTACACGGCAGCCTGCGCGGTATTGGAATCGGCAGAGCGTCTTGCTTTTGCCGACGCCGACCATGACCCCTACCTCTACGAATCCGTCACCGCGACCTTGGAGCAGCTGCAAACGGCAGACCCAACCATGACGCTGGATGCCTTTTTACTGCAGGCGATGGCGCATGCTGGTTGGGCGCCGAGCCTTTTTAACTGTGCACAGTGCAACCGGCCCGGCCCGCACCACGCCTTTCACCCGGCGGTCGGCGGAGCGGCGTGCCACGAATGCCGGCCGCCGGGTGCCGCGGAGGTGGATCCCGAAACCCTGCATCACCTGTGGCTTTTATCGCATAACTATCCAACGAATTCAACGAATGCGCAAAAGCAGGAGGGGCATCGCCTAGCGCGGGCGCACCTGCAGTGGCACATGGAGCGCAATGTTTCCGCATTGCAGGTAATGGAGCAGTAGAATATAGCCCGTGATTACGCCAGACCCGAACCGCACTTTGACCCCACCGAATATCCCGGACGAGTTCCTGCCCCGCCATATTGCGCTGGTCATGGATGGCAATGGCCGCTGGGCCCAGGAAAAAGGCATGAAGCGCACCGAGGGGCATAGGCGCGGAGAAGCCGTGCTTCTTGACGTCGTCGATGCCTGCCTTGCCGCCGGCGTTCCCTACCTTTCCGCGTACGCGTTCTCCACGGAAAATTGGCGCCGCAGCCCCGAGGAGGTCCGCTTCCTTATGGGCTTTAACCGTGACGTGTTGCGCCGCCAGCGCCAGTGGCTCAATGAGCGCGGTGTGCGTGTGGTGTGGGCCGGCCGCCGCCCGCGCCTGTGGCGCTCAGTGATTAAGGAGCTTGAGGCTGCCCAGGAGCTGACCAAGGATAACACCAAGATGACCTTGGCCATGTGTGTGAACTACGGCGGTAGGGCAGAGCTGGTGGATGGTTTTCGGGACATCGCCAAGCAGGTTGCAGCCGGCGAGCTTAACCCGCGCGATATTAAGGAAGAGACCATCGCGCAGCACCTCTATGATCCGGACATGCCGGATGTAGATCTCTTCCTGCGCCCGTCCGGGGAGAAGCGCACCTCCAACTTCCTACTGTGGCAGTCCGCGTACGCGGAGATGATTTACCAGGATAAGCTCTTCCCGGACTTCACTCCGGAGGACCTTTTTGCCGCTATCGAGGAATACGCGCGGCGCGACCGCCGCTTCGGAGGCGTTAAGAAGTAACGCGCAGCACCGAAGCGATGTGCGTTTATACCTCGGGGATAAAGATATCCTCGATTGAGCCGGAAAAGTGGCGCGCGATCTGAAAAGCGAGGGGGAGCGAAGGATCGTAGCGTCCCTTTTCAATACTGATGACCGTTTGGCGCGAAACGCCTAGCTCGGTGGCCAAGCCCTGCTGCGAGAGTCCTTGGCTCTCGCGAATCTCTTTTAGCCGATTGTCCATGGCTTAGCTCGCTGCCCGTTTGTGGGCAAAGTAGCTAATACCAAAGGTCCCGGTGACAAAGACTCCCAAGATGATAGTGAGCAGGGTGTCGGAAACGTGGAAGTCCCAAAAAGAGGAGGCGATGCCGAGGCCGCCAATGCCCAAGAGCATGGCGTGCAGGGTGTTTTCAGAGGCCTGCGAATACCAATGGGATTCGATGGAGTTTTCCGGATCGGGTGTTGCTCCGCGGATGGTGTCCCGATCCACCATGAAGCCCCAGCTAGCCGCCGTGGCAACAGGAAATAGGCACAGTGCGTATACAGCAAACGCTAGCCACGGCGAATCTTCGTGTACGAACGTGGCCACAAGCGCACCGGCTGCCGCTGCGATGGCTGCGCCTGCCGCCACGGACAAAGTAATGAGCTTGGTTTGGGTGCCGCCAAACTTGGGGCGGCCAAAGCGAGTGGTCTGCATGGGACCTCCTGTAGTAAACGATTGTAAAGCGTGCTTGACACACACTATATGTTAAAGGACCTTTACTGTAAAGGACGCTTTACCATTTTGAGTAAATTCATTCTTAAGGATGAATGGCAGTCTTTTAGGGTAGGGGCATGGCAGTGGATAACATCAGGTTGAAAGATGCGCTTATCGGAATAGCGGCCGTCATTGCAATGGATGTCCTCTTAGTGGCGACAGTTTTTGTCATGATGAAGGCTGGTTTAACCACGGGTGGACTGGGCACGATCATGCCCATTGCGCTTGTTCTTTCAGTGGTAGTGCCAACGGCTGGGTTGGTGTACTACCTCAAACAGCGGGGAATTAGTCTCGGCTTTCTTCCATTGGGCCGGCGTGGTTGGCACTTATTGTGGCAGGTTCCTCTCGCTATTTTTGTAGCTGGGGTCGCAGCCGCGATTGTGGGGCCGCTATTGGGGTTATCACCATCGGAAAATACATCCGCAGCTGATGGGCGAGGTGTGATGGTCGTCGTTTCTTTAGCGTGCTACCTATTTTTGGCGCCGCTGATAGAAGAAATTGTGTTTCGCCGCCTGCTCATGGGGTACTTGGATCGCAGTGTTCCAGCGATTGCTAGCGTTCTCTTCAGTTCGGTGCTATTTGGTGCCGCCCATATTGCTCCACCGGTCATCGTTTATGCGACTTTCCTGGGGATGGGGTGCGCGTTAGTAACTCGCTTCCACAATTCTCTGCGTGCAGGCTTTATTTTGCACCTTGCTAACAACCTAACCGTGCAGTTGATTGCAATCTCAGCACTATAGTCTTGGCGTGAAATATGCTCCCAGTGTGCGCCGCAAAACAAAGACCTCAGGCTCCGGAAGTCGGAGTCTGAGGTTAGGGGAGGGGCGGCTTCACGGGGAAGCGCGAGCGCGTTTAAGCGGAAGCGGTACAGTCGCTGCAGATGCCAAAGACCTCGGCGTCGTGACCGGTGAGCTCGAAGCCGTACTCCTCAGCCACGGAGGTTGCCCACTTTTCAATCGGGCCGCCGTCGATCTCCTCGGTGCGGCCACACTTGGTGCATACCAAGTGGTGGTGATGGGCGTCGGTCTCGCAGTGGCGGTAGAGGGTTTCGCCGTTTGGCATGTGGAGCGCGTCCACTGCATCGATGTCGGTCAGGGACTGCAGGGTACGGTACACGGTGGTCAGACCCACCTTCTCCTCGCGCTCTTGGAGCTGGTGGTAGATCTCCTTAGCAGAGGAGAATTTCTCCATTTCCCGGAGCACCTCGACGACTGCGGTGCGCTGCTTGGTATTGCGCGCGCCTAGTTTGGGAATACTGTCGTGTAAAGCCATGACCGCAATATTATCAGTGCTTTTTCAACAACTGCATAGTCAGGCGGCTTTATATGCAGGGGTGAGGGGCTAGGAGGCGATCTTGGCGGCGTCGGCAAGCAAGCCCAAAACCTGCGGGGCAATAAGAGAGTACGTAACCTCGCGCCCGCTGCGTTCGGAATCAACAATGCCCGCCTGCTTGAGCACGCGCAGGTGCTGGCTGATGAGCGGCTGGGACTTACCAGTAGCCTTGACGAGCTCGTGTACAAAGTGATCGCGCTCGGCCAAGCGGGAGATGATGGCGATGCGTAGGGGCGAATCGAGGGCAGCGATCACGCCGGTGGCCGCGGAAGCATTAAGGGCCGTGTCAGTGGTCGTCATAGGGAAAGTCACCTTCAATTCAATACCTATTATCTGTCGGTGACTCTTATATTACCCGATGTGTTCAATAACTCGTATGTATTTCAAATTAAATTCATGCCCCAATCCCACCGCCGACAAGCGCTTAGGGTTAGACTGAACGAGATTGTCAAGACTGTCCCCTACCAGAGGAGTCCGAAAACTCATGGCATCCGTCATCGATACCGTTGTAAACCTGTGTAAGCGCCGCGGCTTGGTCTACCAGGCAGGTGAAATTTACGGCGGTTCCCGCTCCGCGTGGGACTACGGCCCTCTTGGTGTAGAGCTCAAGGAAAACATTAAGCGCCAGTGGTGGCGCCATATGGTTCAGTCCCGCGCAGACGTCGTGGGCGTAGATACCTCCGTCATCCAGCCGCGTCAGGTCTGGGTATCCTCCGGTCACGTCGAGGTCTTTTCTGACCCGCTGGTGGAATCCCGCCACACCGGCAAGCGCTACCGTGCCGACCACCTCATTGAGGCCTATGAGGAAAAGCATGGCCACGAGCCAGAAAACGGGCTGGCAGATATCAATGATCCAGAAACTGGTCAGCCGGGTGACTGGACCGAGCCAAAGGCCTTCTCCGGTCTGCTCAAGACCTTCCTCGGCCCGGTGGACGATGAGCAAGGCCTGCACTACCTGCGCCCAGAGACTGCACAGGGCATCTTCGTCAACTTCAAGAACGTGATGACCTCCTCGCGCATGAAGCCGCCGTTTGGCATCGCGAATATTGGCAAGTCCTTCCGCAATGAGATCACCCCAGGTAACTTCATCTTCCGCACCCGCGAGTTCGAGCAGATGGAGATGGAGTTCTTTGTCAAGCCGGGCGAGGACGAAGAGTGGCACCAGTACTGGATTGATGACCGCTATAACTGGTACGTGGACCTAGGCATCAAGGAAGAAAACCTG
The DNA here is from genome assembly GCF_030503735.1 of Corynebacterium tuberculostearicum. The sequence goes on from NZ_CP073096.1 coordinate 155,252, forward strand.
CGCCTATACGAGCACCCGAAGGAAAAGCTCTCCCACTACTCCAAGCGCACCGTGGACGTGGAGTACGCCTTTGGCTTCAAGGGTTCCAAGTGGGGCGAGCTGGAAGGTGTGGCCAACCGTACTGACTATGACCTATCCGTACATGCTAAAGGCTCGGGCGAGGACCTGTCCTACTATGACCAGGCCAACGACGAGCGCTGGATCCCGTATGTCATCGAGCCGGCTGCCGGCCTGGGCCGTTCCATGATGGCCTTCTTGGTGGATGCCTACGATGAGGAAGAGGCCCCGAATGCCAAGGGTGGCACCGATAAGCGCGTGGTCCTGCGCCTGGACCGCCGCCTGGCACCGATCAAGGTAGCCGTGCTGCCGCTGTCGAAGAAGGAAGAGCTCTCCGAACCGGCCCGCAAGCTGGCCAATAAGCTGCGCGCCTACTGGAACGTGGACTTTGACGTCTCCGGCGCCATCGGCCGCCGCTACCGCCGCCAGGATGAAATCGGCACCCCGTTCTGCGTCACCTTCGACTTCGACACCCTCGAGGACGATGCCGTAACCGTGCGTGAGCGCGACACCATGGAGCAGGAGCGCGTGAAGCTCGATGACCTCGAGGCTTACCTCGCCGCTCGCCTGATTGGGTGCTAGTAATGCATTACACCAGCTGGGATCGCTCCGACCGTGCAAAACCCGTGCTCTTGGCCGAGGAAGGCCCAGAGCAGCTGGGCGTATTTTCGGGGCAGTCCGCGGAGGTGGACGGCCACTTCTGGCGCACCGAGGTCAGCGACCTTGGCGCCTCTGCCACGCTTGCCGACGGCTCCATTTACCGCCTTGCCGGCCGCCTCGGCCGCGATAAGCGCTTGGAAGCATCACTCAACGGCCGCACTTTTCACTTCATCAATGAAAACACCGGCGACTGGATCATCGATGACGTCGACGATGAAAAGGTAGGGCAGTTTACCGCCCGCAACTCCGGCGTGCGCAAGGCCATCCTGGAATTCGAGCACGATGCCGAGGGCCTGACCACCGCGGAAATCGCCGGCTTGAGCTGGTTTACCCGCGTTATCCTTGATGCCAATACCCAGGGCAAGGCATGGGCCTGGATCATCACCTTGGTCCTGGCATCCATCGTGGCTATCCTCGCGCTTTTCGCCTTCTAATGACTGCGCAGTGGACGTGGTGTGAAGGTGCTCTCAGCAACGCCGCGGGGCACGAGCTCGCCTCGGTGCGCGGCGGTGTGCTTGCCACCGCGACCGGCGAGCGCCTAGCTTTGGAGTCCTCGCTGGATTCTTCCTCCCCGCGGTTCTTTCTGCGCGCGCAGACCGCCGCGGGCGAGGATTTCTCGGTCACCCAAGCCGGGATTACCGTCACCCGCCTGCGCGCGACCTGCGCTGACCGCGAGTACCTTCTGGAGCGCCGCAACCCCTTCCGCCGCGAGCGCCGCATCGTGGCCCGCGGCACGGGCGCCGAGGTTGCCAGCACCGCGCCGGCCGGCGATGGTCTGCGCGTGAGCGTGGGTGAGCTGCCCGAGCTCGACGCTATTTTCTTGAGCTACGCCTGTGCGCTTCTCGATGCCACCCCGCGCACCCTGCGCACCTAGGCCTGCGCCGGGGAGAGCCGGGAGCCGGGCCACCCGCGCGCGCGAGCCTAGGGCAGGGCTGCCGGGCCGTGGGGTGGACTGGGCAGGCTAGGCGGAATGGGCGGGCTAGAAGGAGCCGCCGCGGAAGCCGCCCCCGCCGCCACCGCCGAAGTCTCCGCCGCCAAAGCTTCCTCCGCCGAAGCCGCCGCCTCCGAAACCACCGCCGAAGCCACGGCCGCCGCCGAGCATTTGGCCAAGGACCATACCAGTCACGACATTGCCGGCCGCATTGCCCATCTGCTGGCGCTGCTGGCGGCGGCGGTGTTCGTCGATGTCCTCCTTGGCGCGTTGCAGCGCCGCATGGGCCGCGGCCACCGCCTTGCGGGAGGACTGCAGCGCGGCGCGGATGTCGCTGCGCTCGGTGTGAAGGGCTTGGGCGTGGAGGCGTTTGGCGTCGGCAAGCGCGGTGCGTGCGCCCGAGCCGATGATGCGGCCGCGGGAGGAAATGAGGTCCTCTGCAGCCTGGATATTGGATTCCGCCACGGAAATCTGCTGGCGGAAGAGATCCAGCTGGCGCGCGTGCGTGGAGGTCTTTTCGCGCACGCGGTCGAGCGCTTCATCTAGTTGGGTATCGATAGAGGTCAGCGCGGTGTGCTGGCCCAGCGGATCCTGCTGGCCGTGGGCCTTGGCCTCGTTGACGGCGGTGCCGGCGCGGCCGAGGAGATCCTCGAGGGCGTCCCAATCCGCCGTGGTTCCCTGGGCCTTGCCTTGCCGTTCGAGCTCGCGGGCCTCGTCGATTTCGCCTTCGACCTCGGCAATGAGGGACTCGAGGTTACCGCGAGCGGTGGCGATATTCTCCTCGGCGTTTTCCACGCCGGAAATGAGGCGGTCCGTCATCTCGCAGGCGTGCTCGATATCGCGGATCAAGCCCACCAGCGGGCCTTGCTGGCCGGCCGGCTGCTCTTGGACCTTCCGGGCCTTATCCAAGAGCTTTTCGGCCTCATCGAGGGAAGCGGCGGCAAGCTCGGGGTTATCGACAATGGGGGAGAGCACATTTTCGTCATAATTGCCCTTCAGGCCAGCCAGCGTGGACTCGGCCTCCGGCAGGCGGGCGCGCAGGCCCACGGTGCGCTGGGTGAGCTCATCCAATTTTTCATCGGAGTGGATGAGCAGATCACGCATCTTGGCAAACTCTTCGGCTTGGGCATCCAGGGCGTCATCGGCCTGGCCGCAGGAGGAGACGATTTCCACCAGCATTTGGCGGCGCTCGGCCGGGGACTCCGGTATGGCATCATCTAGACGCTGGCGCAGGTGGAAGGCCTTTTGCAGGGTAGAGGTGGAGTGGTTCATCGCCTTGGTAAATGGGCGCACGCGCTCAGGACCGAACTCGGAAAGCGCGATATTGAGCTCCTCCTTGCCGCGGCGAATGGACTCATCGGTAGAGACCAACTCCTCCTGGGCCAGCTGGTCCAAAGTCTCCAGAGACAGGCGGCCGAGCTGATCGGTATCGCCCGGGGCAATCTCGCGGGCGGACTCCAGCGTCTGCGCCTTATTCTTCTTAGTGCTGCGGCGCGAGTAGTACATGATTCCGCCACCGGCGGCGACGATGGCGGCCGCGCCACCGCCTAGCCACGCCAAGCCAGAGGAGTCGGAGGAATTGGAGGTGGGGGAGTTGCCCAAGGCGGCGTCGGCAAGCGCGAGGGCGGAAGCACCGTACTCATCGCTGGTCAGCTTGTCATAAGCGGCGTCATACATCTGATCCAGCCGGCCCTTAGGCCAATCCTTGCCGGTCTGTACGCCCATCTTGCGGTCATTGATGGATAGCGCATAGACCGCGGAATTAGGCCCCTTGTCCTTGACCGCCGCTGCGGCAAAGGTTTCTGGATCCGTGCCTAACTCATCGGTGATGTAGACAAAAAGGGTTCGGTGCTCCTCTTTTTGCAGCTGGCCAATCTTTTCCCGGAGCTCGGCGTTTTCTTCGGTGCTTAATACGCCTGCGTCATCGGTAACCTTTTCCGTTAGGGTTGCCGTACCGGTGCCCTGTGCCACGGTGGTGGTCTCGGCGGCGAAGGCAGATCCCGCACCGATAGAGGTGCAGCCCAAAATGAAAGCGGCAATGGCCGCGCGGCCCAAACGTGCACTCAAATTCATGCCCACCACTTTACCGGCTCCACCTAGCCCGCTGCGGGTAGTGTAGTAGGGCAGTGAAGTACGCAATTGTTTTAGGAACCGCCCAATACGATGGCCGCCCCTCTCGCATTTTGGCCGGCCGCCTGCGCCACGCCGGTGAGCTAGCCACGGCCGAGGGGCGAGACGTCATTACCGTGGGTGGCAAGCTGCCCGGGGATAGGTTTACTGAGGCCGGTGTTGGCGGCACCTTTCTGCGCGAGCATTTCCCGCACCTAACCGTGCACGCGGTGGAGGAGGGGATGGATACCCGCAGCTCCCTTGCCGTGGTCAAAGAAACCTTCGCGCTTTCCGACGCCACCATCATCACCGATCCCCTCCATCGCCTGCGCACCGCACTCATCGCCCGCCAAGAGGGGATCAAGGTCACCGTGTCCGGCACGCCGTACTACCCGGCCGCGCGCTTTTCTAAACCCTGGTGGCGGTACCTTGCCCACGAAACCGGTGGCGTGGCCTACGCGCTGGTGGCCGGCCTTTTGCCGCCGCGCGGTGCCGCTGCACTGCGCAATGGTTTCTACCGCGTGGAGCGGGTGCTGCGCCCGAATCAAAAGCTGCGGCATCAGACGATTGAGCAGGAAGACAACCGCACTTAGGCCACGTTGCTCACCCAAAAGGCCAGTTCACGGAATAAGCTTGACGCCGTGTCCTATTCCTATTCCGCCGCCGATTTTGCCCGCTTGGCCGATGAAAAGCCGAAGCGCTCAGCCTTCCATACCGTGGAAGAACATCGCGGTGTATTCGCCCGCGACCGCGCCCGGGTGCTGCACTCGGCAGCGCTGCGCCGGCTAGCGGATAAAACGCAGGTCGTCGGCCCGCGCGATGGCGATACTCCACGCACCCGGCTTACCCACTCGCTGGAGGTCGGCCAAATTGCGCGCAGTATCGGTGCTGGGCTCGGACTCGATCCTGACCTATGCGATATGGCAGGGCTCACCCATGACATCGGCCACCCACCCTATGGACACAATGGCGAGAATGCGCTCAATGAGGTCGCGCTTAATGGTTTCGAGGGCAACGCGCAGACCCTGCGTATCCTCACCCGCCTGGAGCCCAAAGTTATCGTGGACGATGCCCATGGCCAGCCGCAAAGCTATGGTCTCAACCTCACCCGTGCCGCCCTCGACGGTGCATGCAAGTACCCTTGGATCAAGACCAATCCCGATGGCAGCACCAACCGCAAATACGGTGCCTATGACGAGGACGCGGATCTGCTCGAGTGGCTGCGCGAGGGCCATACCGATAACCGCAAGTGCATCGAAGCCCAGGTCATGGACTGGTCCGATGACATCGCTTACTCCGTGCACGACGTGGAAGATGGCATCATCTCCCGGCGCATCTCTTTGAACGTTCTGTGGGACTTGGTGGAGCTGGCCCAGCTGGCGGAAAAGGGTGCCAAGGCTTTCGGCGGCACCGCCGATGAGCTCTTGGAGGCGGCCGATAGCCTGCGCAACTTAAGCGTCATCAACGCCATCGGTGACTTTGACTATTCCTTGCGCGATTACGCCAACCTCAAAAAGATGACCTCAGAGCTCGTCGGCCGCTACGTGGGCGCAACCGTTGGCGCCACCAGCGAGGCCAATGCCGATCTCATCGCCTCCAATACCCTTGGCCGCATGCATGGCGATCTCGTCGTTCCCAAGCAAGCCGAAGCCGAGGTCAAGCTGCTGAAAACCATCGCCGTCCTCTACGTCATGGACGAGCCCGCCCACCTAGCCCGCCAAGACCGCCAACGCGAGCGCATCTACCGCGTCTACGACTACCTCGTCGCCGGCGCCCCCGGCTCCCTCGATGCCACCTTCCGGCTGTGGTGGGAACAAGCCGATACCGACGCCGCCCGCGACCGCGCCATCATCGACCAGATTGCCTCCATGACCGAGTCCCGCCTCGAGCGCCTGGCCCGCCGGAGCGCGGAGCTGTCTGGGTTTTTGAGTTAGGCTTTAGGCTTAATGGAACTTTTTCAACACGTCGATAAAGCAGCCGGAATCTTGAGTACACTTCTGGCAATTGGAACCGGATTCGGCCAGATCAGTGGCTTAAGTTCTGCCCAAAAAAGAATAGAAGCAATAGATCAGCTTTTGGCTGATAAAACTCTTCTTAGTTCTGCGGAGAAAAATTCCCTACGCGAAACGCGTAGGAAGCTTCAAGCTCGTATCACAAGCATTGTAGTCACTCCCGGGACCGCCCTTTATCTGTATGCCCTAGATTTCTTAGGTTGCTTAGCGGTTGTGATCTTCTCCGAGAACCCGGCCAGAGATTCCGTTGTATGGAATTTGATGATCATGGTTTTCATGGCCCTAGGCGCTAGCGGTGTTATTCGAATCGCGGGAGCGAGAGTTGCTATTTATCAAAAAGTATTGCAAGGCTCTGGGGCATCGATTCAAACCGCACCGTATGGTCTATTAGGTGGGCGAATGGAACAGATTGGGTTAAGGCTTCTATTTGCTTTTGTAGCTATCTTTGTTTCTACATATTCGATTGTTGCTTTGCTTTTAGCGATTTTGGGTGAGTGGCTAAAGTTCGTGCTGGTGGTGATGGTAATAGCTCCACTTGCATATATATGCTGGAGAGCTTGGCTACAGTACGTTAAAAGTCTGTTCTCAGAACAGCAGCGTACTCAAAAACAAATATTGAACGAGGAAATTGAGGAGCTGAGATCTTTTAGGGATAATCCTCGGCAATCAATCCAGGAGTTTAGACAACAAGTCTTCAGAAGCTAACACTGCGAAGCACAGCGAAAATACTGATCTTCGGGAACTACTGTAAGAACTAATGCTTGGTGGAGTTGAAGAGACCAGCTTCTAGCATGCAGGGAATTGACTTAGCGCACCAACTTCACGCCCTGATCCTCCAACACGGTGGCAATGGCGTCTAGGCCATCGCCATCCATATCCATATTGGAGGCAACGATGACGCTGGTGCGCTGCTCGCGTAGGAAGTCCGCGAGGTCATCGAGGTTACGCGGTCCGCAGTCTTCACACCCGCGGGTGCGACCGAGTGCGTTGAAGAAGTCCGCGCGGGTGCGGATGTGTTCAGTAATGAGGATGCGTCGCATGATTACCCCTCTGCGTCCGGGATAGAACAGAAGCTTTCATAGTGGTCATCGGTGTAGTACCACACGTCTGGGTCGGTCTCGTTGCCGCCACCGGTGATAATGCGGCGGGCGCCGCGGTTGTGGCTGCCTGGGGTTTCTACCGTGTATTCGCGGTAGTAACTCTTGTCCTGCTGGGGCAGTCGGCCCTCGTAATTGCCAAAACGGGCGTTGTCATTATCTGGGTAGTCGTAGGGTCCACCGGCCAAGATATCGTCTGCGGTGTCCTTGGCCTCGGCGGGGAGGGAAGACATCTCGCAAGTATCGGCGTCGCCAGTCTTAGCGCCGCCTGCGGACTCGGACGGCGAAGAAGCAGAGGAATCACCATCGCCGCCGAGGTCGAAACCGAAGTAGCTTGCTACGGCGACAAGCGCAAGGCCACCGAGGGCAACGGGGAGCGATTTCTTGGACGCTTTGGACTTGGGCATACCTTTATTGTTGCAGGTGCGCCGCTAAAAGTATAAATCGCCCCGAGTCAATAGCGAGGCCAAAAATTGCCCCGTCACGGGGGTAGGTAACAGCATGTGGAAAGTACCCCATCAGAGGGTAATTTCCGCCCAATCCGTGAACCCAAGGCTACGTCACCATCCTCGCCCAGCTATTTGAACATTCCCACCGCACGCGGGGTAGTCTGTACGCATGGCAAAAGGCAGAATTCCGGACAGCGATATCCAAGCTATCCGTGAACGCGCGCCTTTAGAAGAGATCGTCGGCGAGTACGTGCAGCTCAAACCCGCCGGACATGATTCGCTCAAGGGGCTTAGCCCCTTCAAGGATGAAAAGACCCCGTCTTTTCACGTGCGCCCGCAGCGCGGCTATTATCACTGCTTTTCCACCGGTAAGGGTGGTGATGTTTTCAGCTTCTTGATGGAAATGGAGCAGGTCTCCTTCCCAGAAGCGGTAGAGGCAGTAGCGCAGAAGATCGGCTATCACATCAATTATCAGGGCGGTTCCACAGGTGCGCGTAATGAGAAGCCGGGAACGCGGCAGCGCCTCATTGCCGCGAATAAGGCGGCGCACAAGTTCTATCGCCAGCAGTTAGAGACTCCACAAGCGGCCACGGCCCGCGATTTCCTGCTGGATCGCGGCTTTTCCCGCGAAGTCATCTATGACTTCGAGTGTGGCTATGCCCCAGAGGGATGGGATACGGCCACCAAACACTTGCTGCGCTTAGGCTTTTCCTTTGAAGAACTAGAAGCAGCTGGCATTTCCAAGATGGGCAAGCGTGGTCCCATCGACCGCTTTCATCGTCGCTTGTTGTGGCCCATCAAGGACCTTTCCGGCAACGTCATTGGCTTTGGCGCGCGCAAGCTTTTCGACGACGACAAGCTCGGCAAGTACATGAACACCACTGAGACCATGCTCTACCGCAAGTCCAAGGTGCTCTTTGGCCTCGATTTGGCCAAGCGCAATATCGCCGAACAACACCAGGCCGTGGTGGTAGAAGGCTACACGGATGTCATGGCTATGTATGCCGCAGGCGTCAAGACCGCCGTTGCTTCTTGTGGTACTGCCTTTGGCGGCGAGCACCTGCAGGTACTGCGCCGGCTAATGCTGGATGATTCCTACTTTAATGGCGAGCTCATCTATACCTTCGACGGCGATGAGGCAGGGCAGAAGGCCGCGATGCGCGCCTTTGACGGCGAGCAAAAGTTCACCGGTCAATCCTTCGTTGCCGTGGCCCCCGATGGCATGGATCCCTGTGATCTGCGTTTGCAAAAAGGCGATGCCGCCGTGCGCGAGCTCATCGCGGACCGCATTCCAATGTTTGAGTTCGTCATTCAATCCGTTATTGCGGAGTACAGCATCGACAGTGCTGAAGGGCGCCTGCAGGCCCTGCGCCGCGCGGTACCTGTGGTAGCGCAGATCCGCGATCAACCTTTGCAGCGTGAATACGCCCGCCGCTTAGCTGGCTGGGTGGGCTGGCCGGATCCGGAAGAGGTTCTCCGACAGGTGCGCGCGGAGGCGCGCAAACCCAAAAAGGCTGAAAAGCCCACTATTCGCCGCTTCGATAACGCGAAGCAGCAGCCGGCGCAGCAGGACGTGCCAATGATCCATCCGCCGAGCCCGAAGGAGACCCACCTGTGGCCCCAGCGCGAGGCCCTCAAGCTGGCCTTGCAGATGCCGCAGGTGGCGGGCTCCTACTTCGACGGCATTACTGCCGACGCCTATACCAACGACGCCTACCGCCTCGTCCGCCAAGCCATTTCTACCGTGGGCGGCGCAGCTCAGGGTGCTACCATGCCGGCCGTGGAATGGATCGCCGCGGTAGCCGGTGAAATGCAGGATCTCACCGGCCGCAACTTTGTCTCGGAGCTTGCTGTAGAGGCCATTTTGCCAACCGACGTCGGCCCCGAAAAATACGCCGACTCCGTTCTTTCCCGCCTGCAAGAAACCGTGGTGGGGGATCAAATCGCCCAGCTCAAGGCGCGACTCGGCCGCATGCGCCCCTCCGATGATGAGGCCAGCTATAACTCGCTTTTCGCTGACCTCGTCGCTTTAGAGCAAGCCCGCCGTGAGCTCAATGACCGCGCATTTCGCGGCACGCCTCCCCAGGCATAAAAATCTCCCCTCGGCGCGACCCCAAATAAGGTGCGTGCCGAGGGGAGGGGAGGCCTAAAGGCTAGTCTGCAATCGACCTAGTCCTCATCGGGCTCATAAATGCGGTCCGCATTGTCCACCTGCGATCCACGCAGCCGGCCCTTGCCCTTGCGCTTTGAAGACAAATCGCGAACCTCGCGCATGCGCGGTTCTGGGTCCAGGCGATTGGCTACCGCCTTGCGTGCCGAGGTGACGGCGGACTTGGTCACGGGGGAGTTGACGGCCTTTTCGTAGGCGCCCTTGATCTGGTGGTAGCGCTTGCGGCCAGCCTTAGTGCCAAATACGTATCCTGCTGCGGCGCCGAAGACGAATTGGATCATTATCTAGCGTGTCCCCTTATTCCAGTGCGAGTAAAGTTCCCCACCAGCCTACCGTGAAGCTTTGGCGCGCGCCGCCAACCACGAGTGAGGGGTGGCGCTAGCCCTGCATTGGACTAGCACTTTTCATGGCGCGCAATACGCGCTAGTTTAAATGTGTGGAAAATAACAAGCGCAGGGATTCAGCGGCGGCCTCAACAGTGGCGCTGGCCGCGCTTTTTACCGCGAGCATTGCTGCGGAATCTTCCGGCCATCAACCGGATTCCGCTGCGGCACTTCCGGCTCCCACGTGGCTCGAAGAGTACTGAGTGGTGACCGCAAAGGTCTATCCGCCAATCCACGATTGTGCATGCGAGTTTAGCGTTGCGTTCACTTCCCCTTAACTTTAGCTAGATATTATTCGTAGGAATTTGATGCTAGTAAAAGGTTTCTACGATGAAATATCGGAATAATTCTCGCTCCGCGGTCCGTGGGCTCGCCCTGTGCGCGGCTACTGGGCTGACTATAGCCCTCGCACCGTCGGCCACAGCCCTTCCCGTAGCCGTGCCCCAGCTGCGTGAGCCTGTCACCCAGCAGTCCACCGGCGCAGCCCCAGTCCAGCACCCCGGTGCCCCAGTTCCAGAGCCGTTTAGCACGGACTATATCGCGGGCTTTGAATCCGATGTCTCGTCTTATCAATTTGGCAACTACTGGCAGGTAGTCCAGCTTTTTGATCACATCAAGGCCCAGCCAGAAATCCGCCAAGAAAATATGGACAAGGCCGTGGCCATCAATAACGCGGCGGCAGGGGACCAGGCCCTTATTCAGCGAGCGCAGTCCGACGCCAAAGCCAGCTCCACCAGCGTGCTCAACGCGGTGTCTGATGCCATGGGCAAGAACTTGGGCGATGCCTTCCGTGCTTCTCTGGCCGAGCACCGCCTGCCCAAAACCGAGTACCTCCTAGGCAATGGGTACGCCGCTCGTGCAGGCGGGCTAGCTAATTCCACCATGTCAGAGAAGTACTACTTCAACTATCAGCGCCCGTACCAGCGCGCGCCGCAGGCGATTAAGCGCTACGACGATGGTTCCAAGGATCTTTATCCCACCTCGCCAGCCTTCCCTTCGGGTCATACCAATCAGGCAACCTGGATTACCACGCTGATGTCCTTCATGCTGCCGGAGGTGGGCCCGCAGCTCATGCTGCGCGGTGCTGAGGCCGGCAACCACCGCGTGGTCCTAGGAGTGCATTATCCGCTGGATGTCATCGGCGGCCGCATGACTGGCCAAGCCGCCGCAGCCGACCGCCTCAATGACAAGCGCATGCGCCATGCCCTATGGGAAGCCTCGATAGAAGTGCGCAAGGAAATTAAATGGCGCACCGGCAAGACGGTGGAAGAATTGGTAGCTCAGGATAGGGCAGAGGGTACCGACTATCGGTCCACGGACGATGCGGTAGAACAGTACTCCACCTTCATGGACTATGACTTTGCCCCGCGCTACCGCACCGACGCCCCGATGGTCGTCCCGCAGGCCGCTCCAGTGCTGCTTGCCGCATCCCATCCGGAGCTCAGCTGGGATCAGCGTGCCGAGGTGCTACGCCAGACCGCGCGCCCTGCCGGCAACCCGCTGGACTGGCAGGCAGAAGGCGGCTCCTGGCAGCGCCTCGACCTAGTCCGCGCCATGGCGGCGAAGGTGACCATCGCCCCAGACGGCGGCGTGAGCGTCAGCGGCTAGCAGGTTTTAAAACCTAAGCAGCCCTAGAACCTGAGCGGGGGTACGGGTTTCCCGCACATGGTTCAATAAAGAAGTATCCCCATCAACCAAAAGGAAATGAGTAATGACTAAGCCCAAGGTAATGACCATCTACGGCACCCGCCCGGAGGCTATCAAGGTTGCCCCTGTGATCAAGGCGCTGGATAATGATGAGCGCTTTGAGTCCATTCCGGTTTCAACCGGTCAGCACAAGGAAATGCTGGAGCAGGTAAATTCCATGTTCGGCATCACCCCGAAGCACGATCTGGGCCTGATGAAGCCGGGCCAGGGGCTCAATGAGATTGTCTCCCGCGCGATTGCGGGTCTGGATTCCATCATTGAAGAAGAAGAGCCGGACGTCATCATCTCTCAGGGTGATACCTCTACCGCCATGGCCGCAGCGCTCGCCGGCTTCCATCGCGGCGTAAAGATTGTGCACCTGGAGGCGGGCCTGCGTACCGGCGATATCCACTCGCCGTTCCCAGAAGAGGCTAACCGTAAGCTCATCGGCCAGGTAGCCGAGCTGCACTTGGCTCCTACCGCTGGATCGATGGAAAACCTGCGTCGCGAGAATGTGCGCTCCAAGGACATTGTGGTCACCGGCAACACTGTTATCGATGCTTTACTAGAGGCGGCATCCTGGGACACAAAGTTCGAGGATCCCGCTCTGCAGGAAGCTGCAGATTCGGACAAGCGCCTCGTCGTTGTGACCACTCACCGCCGCGAGAATCTTGAAACTATGAAGGAGATTGGCGGCGCGGTAAAGGATTTGGCTGAGGCTTACCCGGAAATTAACTTCGCCCTGCCGCTGCACCTAAATCCCAAGGTGCGCGAAGCGGTTCTCCCGGAAGTTGAGCACCTGCCGAATGTCATCATTACCGATCCACTGCCGTATGACCAGTTCACCCAGCTGCAAAACCGCGCGACCATCATTCTCACCGATTCCGGCGGAGTCCAGGAAGAGGCTCCCGCACTCGGCAAGCCTGTTCTGGTCATGCGCCAGAACACTGAGCGCCCCGAGGCCGTTGTCGCCGGCACCGTAAAGCTGGTGGGAACCAACCGTGAGCTCATCGTGGCCGAGGCTAAGCTTTTGCTTTCCGACGACGCCGCTTTCCAAGCCATGGCCAACGCCGTTAACCCCTACGGCGATGGCAAGGGAGCACACCGTGCCGTCGCCGCCATCGCGGAGCTGACCGGAGTAGGCGAGCGCGTAGACGATTTCCTGCCTGAGGTTGATTCCTCTAAAGGCCCCAAAGACAAGGAATAACTCGCGCGACTGCCGGAAAAGCGGATATATTAAAGGTATGAAACCGCTGGATATTCGCTGTAACCACCAAGAGCGCATGAAGGCTGCAGACATCCTAGGAGATGCGCTGTCGGCCGGTCAGATTGACCTCGACGACTTTGAATCGCGCTCGGCAGCATGCGTGGACGCAACCACCCGTGCCGAGCTCATCGAGCCGCTGGCTGACCTTGTAGAGGACCCAGAGGTTCTCCTTTTTGGGCAAGAACGAAAAATCACAAAGGCCTATGCGGGCCAGCAAGAATCCAAAGCCATCGCCAAGGTGGAGCAGGCAATCCGACAGGTGCAGCCGAGCGTGCAGGAGACGCGCTCCCTTGCTGTAGGGATTTTCGGCGGGTCCACTGTCAGCGGTGGGGCAGTAGCTCGTTCCCTGACGGCCCTAGGCTTTTTCGGCGGCGTAGACATTGATCTCACGGGCGTTGCCCTGCACAGTCGTAGTACCACCATCGAGGCTGTGGGCGTCTTTGGTGGCGTGGATGTCTATATCCCCGAAGGCTTCCGCGTCCACGTCAGCGGTGTAGGCCTTTTTGGCGGGCATGACCTCAAAGTAGAAAACGGCGCCATCCATCCGAATGACCTGCCAGTGGACGCGCCAGAAATCAACGTCAATTGCTTTAGCCTCTTCGGCGGCGTGGACGTGCATGTGGGACGGCGTTACGGCGGTTAAGCAGGCTTAGAAGCTCGAGGGATTATCTAGAGTTAGGGCTTGGCCTCAGACACGCTCACAGCACTTTCCGGACCCTTCAAGCAAGTTTTGGAGACACTCACGTCAGCCTACGGTTTACTAGGAACATTTAACGCGCTCGGGGCGTTCTACACATCTAGAAGCCGGTCTAGTGCGGTGGACAATGGTACAACCACTCGCGCCGGGGTTTAGCCGCACGAAACCGCTGCCTCCTGCAAGGCAGCAGAGCGTACCAAGGCACATGGGCTTCTGGTTTCAACTGGAAAAATAGGCCTGAAGCCGAGATCTACAGGGCGTTCTTTAAACCTCGTTAGTAACTCATGAACCTGGCAGGGTAGTATCGTCAGACAATATTGCGCAGACCACCAAAGTCGCCGGCCAGGTGGAGACACGAAAAACCACGACAAACTATTCCAGGATTCTCCTCAACACTGCCGTCCGATGGCCTCAAGGATCTCCGATTGGTTCTCTTACTCGGCCGTATTCGGGCTTAATGCACTTGTGTATAAGCAGTATTTCCACCGCAGCGCCTAAAGATTGAAGCCCTGAAGAAATATAGGCAAAACGCAAATAATCCCGCTTAGTGTTACTAAGCGGGAACTTTGCTCCTCCAACTGGGCTCGAACCAGTGACCCTTCGATTAACAGTCGAATGCTCTGCCAACTGAGCTATGGAGGATTATGCGTATGCTGTACATCGAACTCGGCGTTCTCTGTGCAACGAGAATTAACTATATAGGGAATGAAGGGTTAGGTACAAATCGCCTGTAAGAAGCTAATAAACAGGAGCCTGCGAAGGCGGTTTGGTTCTCCCCGAAAGATCAGTAAGACTTTCCCGCTGAGCCAGATTTAAATTCCGTGTAGGGTATGGGTTTGAAAGTATTCGAGAAAGGTATTCATGCATTCTGAAAAGTCTCCTCAGACATTTGAAAAAGTTTGTGTGGTTGGATTGGGCTATATCGGATTGCCCACCGCTGCGTTCATTGCTTCCAAGGGAGTTCACGTCACCGGCGTTGATGTGAATTCTAAGTTCGTAGAGTCAATCAACAAAGGGGAAGTACCTTTCTTTGAGCCAGGGTTCGATGTTCTTCTAAAGCGAGTCGTAGATGAAGGGTACTTGGTAGCCCAGACCGAACAGGTTGAAGCGGATGCATATATCGTCTGCGTTCCTACCCCTTTCAAGGAAGACCACAAGGTTGATACCAAGTTCATCAATTCCGCAGTTGAAGCTATGGCCCCGTACCTGCGCCCTGGTGCATTGGTTGTTCTGGAGTCTACTTCTCCTCCAGGAACTACCGAGGATATGGCGAATTACATCCTTGAACTTCGCCCTGACCTGTCTCTTGATGAAGACGACGAAAATGCAATTTTCGTAGCCCACTGTCCGGAGCGAGTGCTGCCGGGGCAGATTATGGAAGAGATGGAAAACAACGATCGCGTCATCGGTGGTTTGACCCCACGGGGTACGCAGCTTGCTGTTGATTTGTATGGCACCTTCTGTACGGCTGAGTTGCTGCAGACCAATGCCACGACAGCTGAGATGGCCAAGCTCACCGAGAATTCCTTTAGGGACGTGAATATCGCATTCGCTAATGAGTTGTCACTGATCAGCGACCGCTTGGGAATCGACGTGTGGGAGCTCATTGATCTGGCTAACCACCATCCACGAGTTAATATCCTGCAACCGGGACCTGGAGTTGGCGGCCACTGCATTGCAGTCGATCCTTGGTTCATCGTCTCCTCGGTTCCTGAAGAAGCGAAGATTATCAAGATGGCTCGAGACGTTAATGATGGAAAGCCAGCTTGGGTAATTGAGCAAGTTAAGGCCGCGCTTGAAGGTAAGGAGAGCTCCACAGTTGCGGCCCTTGGTATCGCCTTTAAGAACGATATCGACGATCTTCGAGAGTCCCCTTCGCTGAATATTGTGAAAAGGCTTGGTGAGGCGAACCCAGATCTAGATATCCGAGTGGTCGAACCGAATGTTGCGGAACTGCCTGATTCGCTCTCCTCAGTACCTAACTTGAAAAAGCAGGAACTAGAAACTGCCGTACATGACGCAGATGTGGTTCTACTTTTGGTTAACCACAAGGAGTTTCTCCAGATGGACACTGCCTTGCTTGAGGGAAAGTCAGTTATCGACACTAAGGGAATCTGGCGCTCTTAATAGTGATTCGTGGGAGGCGCCAAAATAATTTGGTGCCTCCCAGTCTCTTTACAAAGTTGAAGTACTCCCTAAGCCACGTTCCTTTGAGACCCTGGCTTATACTGTCCTAATAAGCGCAAATTGGTCTTTGAGTAGACAATTTTTGATTAGGATATTAGTTCCCTTTTGGTCTGAGCGAAGGTGGGAGCCTTTCTTGAAAATCCTGGTGATATCGCAGTATTGGTATCCGGAAAATGGCGTACCTCAACGGCGTTGGACTTGGCTTTCAGGTTTGCTTAGGGACAAATTTACACTTGAAGTCATTGCTCCACCCCCGCACTATCGTAGAAATCTGAAGCTTCTAGCTTGGGTAAGGCAGGTTGTTGGGCGTGGCTGGAGAGATTTAGAGTTTGGCCCCTCAGGTGAAAAAATTCATCGAACCTTTTTCATTCCAAGTGGAAATTCATTAACACAGAAGGCACTGAATCAGCTTACGGTCGCCATGGGAATGATGCTAAAACTTTCCGTTTTGAGTTTTAGCCGTTCGTCTAGAAAGCCAGATGTAATCATCGGTACTGTACCTGCATTGCCTACTGCCGTAGTTACTTATTTTGCGTCGAAGGTACTGCGTGCTCCGTACGTAATTGATTTGCGCGACGCTTGGCCAGATCTTCTTTCTCAATCTGACCAGTGGAATAGAAGCGTCGGTTCCCGCTCGTTTCGAGAGTTACTCCTTTCGCATGGACCCCTGCAAGGTGCTTCATGGTTGACGGACCGATCGGTTAATTGGGTCCTTGAACATTCGAGCGGAGTGATGGTGACCTCGAGCCACTTGGAGAAAAACCTAAGGAATAGATTTTCCAATATCGGTCGTGAAATACCCCTAGTAACTATCCGGAATGTGTTCCCCTCGCGGACTGATTTTGTACACCGTTATGTGAGTGAAGATGACAAGCGGGCTTTGAATGTCCTTTATGCAGGGACCATCGGTAGAGCTCAAAACCTTGCCAATGCCGTTGAAGCGGCGAGGATAGCCGCTACCGCGGGTGTTGACGTTCATTTAAGATTTGTGGGTGCCGGGGCTGCGAAAGAAGCTTTGAGCGAAATGGCTGAGGAACTCAAGGTTCGTGCCGAATTCTATTTTCGCCGGCCAGCTGATGCGCTCGATGAGCATTACGAATGGGCCGATACTGCGTTGGTGCATCTAACCGATTGGGAGCCTCTAGAGCGAGCCGTTCCTTCAAAAACTTATGAGTTAATGTCATCCGGCCTGCACATTTCCGGTGTAGTGGCGGGAGAAGCTGCGGAGATCATTGAAGGCTGCAATGCAGGTGAAGTTGTTCCTCCTGAGAAGCCCGAAGAGCTTGCCGCCCTGTGGGTACGGTTAGCAAAAAATCCTAGTCAACTCCGTGTAGGAAGTCTCGGCAAAGAATGGGTCGAAAAAGAAAGAACTAAAATCGCCCCAGAAAAACTTCATTCCTTCATTCGTAACGTTATTGGAGATAAGTAGGATGTGGCTTCGTCCCTACTTTTCCCTTCCATCAATCATCATCAGCCTGTTGTGGGAAAATCCCATCGAATTCTGCCTGAAGGTACAGCAGCGGTTTGGGATTCGCCTTCGGATGGCCTTTAAGAATGAAACTTCTGCGCCTTTTTGGAATACTAAGGAACCGCGCAACTATGAATTGCCGGGACAAATTCATCGAAGCACGAGGGGCTCGAAAGATGAGCGGAAGGCAGTGCTTTATTTCGCCAATAATTCGACGCCCTATACCCAATCGGGTTACACCGTACGGACTCATGGCATGCTTAGGGCGCATAACAAAATAAACTCAAGAAAGATAATTTGCGTTACTCGTCTTGGCTATCCTTTGGTCGTGGGCCGCATCCCAAAGTCTAGGGAAGATGTTCTCGACGGCGTTACTTATCGTAGGATCGTTCCGCGGTTTTTCCCTCTGAGCAGTCGGCTTCGTGCTCGAGAGGAAATTCGAGAACTGACGAAAATTGCTGAGTCAGAGCAGGTCGGAATCATTCATACGACTACTGATTTTAGAAATGCATACGTAGCATCTCAGGTGGCGAAGCGGCTTTCGATTCCGTGGATTTATGAAGTGAGGGGAGAGCGGGAGAATACGTGGCTAAGCCAGTTTGAAGCTGCGGAGAGAAAAGCGGCTGCTGCGTCCGGATACTATAACTATGCCCACGAAAAAGAAATGGAAGCGGCGAGGAAAGCGGGCAGTGCCATTTTTCTCAGTGAGGTGGCAAAAGAATATGCTGTTTCAAACGGAATTGACCCACGCCTGGCTTGGGTAATTCCGAATAGTCTGCCTGAAGGCGGTAAAGCCGCGGAAGGCCATGATTCGGCCCAAAAGCTTGTTTCATCATTGCTCGATAACAACAAGATATATATCGGGACCGTGTCTAGTCTTGTGCATTACGAGGGCTTATCTATCGTTATACGGGCATTGCCCTACCTGCCAGTGGAAGTTAATGCTCTTTTTGTAGGTGATGGAATAGAGCGACGCCGGCTTGAAGCACTCGCCAGATCATTGGGAGTACGCGACAGGGTAGTTTTCGCTGGGAAGCAACCAACTGAATCGATAGGTGAGTGGTATCGTGCGCTTGACGTTTTTGTTGTACCACGAATTTCTAGCCTAGTTACTGCGAGGGTAACTCCAATCAAACCTCTAGAAGCCATGCGAGTAGGAATTCCAGTCTTGGCATCAGATCTCCCAGCACTTCATGAAGTCACTGGAGAATTTGCGGTCTATTTTGCACCCGAGCAATTAGAAGATTTTGTAAGAAAGATAAAGATGATTCTTGACGGCAACGTTGAGACAGACCAAGAACGAGTTGACCAGTGGCTGCGAACCAGAACTTGGGAACATAACGTGAAGAAACTAGAAGCGTTGTATAGCGAACTGACTGGAGGTAAGTAGATGAATTTTGAATACTATTTGACCACTGTTCGCAGTGGTCTTACAAAAGCAGTTCGAAATACAAAGGCGAACGGAATTCGTAATACTCGGCAGAAGGCATTCAGGCTATTAAATAATAAACTGGTTTTGAGGAATACTCACGACCCACTACATGTAAAACCACTTCCTCCAAGTTTTAAAAGCCAACGCTTTGGCTCTGTAAAAGTTGGAGTCATCATGGATGATTTTTCCCTCGAAGTATGGAGTGAGGAATTCCATACTATTCCTCTCGACTCGGAAAAATTTGAGACACAACTGGCTGATGGGAATTCGCCGAAAATTGACCTTCTTTTCGTAGAGTCTTCTTGGAATGGAAACAACGGAAAGTGGAAATATCAACTCGCAGGTCAGAACGCTCCTTCTGAAAAGCTGGGAGAGCTAGTTAGAGCATGCAAACGTTGGGGAATTCCGACGGCATTCTGGAATAAGGAGGATCCGCCTCATTTCCACGATTTCTTGGGAACAGCAAAGCTTTTCGACATAGTTTTTACCACCGCTGAAGAAAAAATTCCTGAATATATCGAAGAATTAGGGCATGACAGGATCTATTGTCTGCCTTTTGCAGCCCAGCCAAAGCTGCATAATCCCATCCGGCTCAGCGGCGATGAAAAGCCTGGAGATATTGCTTTTGCGGGTATGTATTTTAAGCACAAGTTTCGAGAACGCAGGGAGCAGATGGACTTACTCCTGGGCGCCGCCGCAGCTGTGGCTCCGCGGATGCAGGCAGGATTGGCTATCTATTCGCGATATTCAGGTGGTGATGAGCGCTATCAGTTCCCCGCGCCATTTGATAAGTACGTAGTCGGCGGCTTGCCTTATAAGAAAATGGTCTCGGCATACCGCCAGCACAAGGTATTTCTGAACGTTAATTCGGTTGTGGACAGCACTTCGATGTGTTCTAGGAGAGTTTTTGAAATCTTGGCTTCTGGAACTGTCGTTGTAAGTACCCCCAGCGAAGCGATACATCAATTTTTCAACAAAGAAGAGCTACCAACAGTGAGCGATGGAGTCGAGGCGCAACACCTGCTGCGGGCTCTAGTGAATTCGAAAGAATTGCGTGACCGAATAGTCCATAAAGCGCAGCGGAAAATTTGGGCTCAGCACACTTATGAAAAGCGAGCTAAGTTTGTGCTTGAAAAGACACTTGGTTTCGCTAACGAGCAGACTGAAAAGCCGCGGATTTCTGTTATAAGTTCTACTAACCGGCCTAACCAAATTCAGCATTTGCTTGAACAAGTCGGGCGACAATGTGGTGTGGAAATTGAACTGTGCTTGGCGCTTCACGGTTTTGATGAACAAGAAGTCGATCTTCCTCAACTGCAAGCGCAAAGTAATGTTCGAAATCTTAAAGTGGTGGAAGTTTCCTCCGCCGAGAGCCTAGGTAATTGTTTAAATCGCCTGGTTGAGCTTTCCACTGGGGACTTCATTGCGAAAATGGATGATGACGATGAATACGGTCGGCATTATCTTCTTGACCAGTACTATTCTCTGAAATACTCTGGGGCCGATCTAGTTGGCAAGCAGGCTGTGTATGTGTCCTTAGAGGAAAGCTCAATTATTGCGCTAAAAAACTCGGTAAAGGAACATCGTTGGACTGACTTCGTCGCTGGCCCAACCTTATTTGGACCTCGTTCTACATTTGAAGCTCACCGTTTTGAAGATAGAACAAATGGTGAAGATTCTGCCTTTCTTTCTAGTCTTGTTAAGGCAGGAAAGCGCATCTATTCTGCGGATCGATTTAATTTCCTACAGGTCCGAGGAAAAACAAATCATACTTGGGGTTCTAAAGACCTAGAATTTTTAGCCAATAGCGAGGTAGTACTTTTTAATACCTTCAGAGATCATTTCGATTTCTGAGCGGAGCCCTTATTTAGGGCTTTCTCCGCTTCGTCGTCGAAGATTATCTTTGGCTCTTCGAATCTACTTCGCATCTTTTCGATGATGGCGTCTGCTTCTTCATCCTTCCCAGTCGCGGCGCGGTTGCCCCAGACTCGGTAAGATTTAGCAACTTGTTGTGCCGGCCCATCAGCAATCATTTCTCCCTCGTGAAGCCAAATCGCTCGAGAGCAGTGTTCTTGGATAGTGGTGGCACCATGGGACACCAAGAAAACGGTTCCGGCTGTGTCTAAGAAGTCGTTCATTCGCTCCTTGGCCTTTGCAGCGAATGTTGAGTCACCAGTTGATAGTGCCTCATCAATAAGGAGAATCTCCCGTTTGACTGAGGTGGCAATCGCAAATTTTAAGCGAGCTGTCATACCCGATGAGTAGGTCTTTAGCGGTCTATCAATGGCGTCTTCAAGGTCCGCCCATTCAATTACGCTAGGAATAAGCTCGTTAACTTCATCAGGTTGAAGGCCCATAGCTAGTAGACCTAGCTTCGTATTATCGCGACCCGACATTTGCCGCTGGAGCGCAGCGGATACGCCCAACATGGTCGGTTTGGCGGAGACATAAACCTCACCTCTAGAGGGGGATTCTGCCCCAGCCATTAGGCGAATCAGGGTTGATTTTCCTGAGCCATTTTTTCCTAAGATACCAATGGATTCGCCCGAGTGAGCAACAAAAGAAGCTGACTCCAGGGCGCGAACTTCCTTCATTCGGCTACGGAAAAGGCCTATATTGGACCCGTTTTTAGAAACGAAATAAGACTTGCCAAGCTTCCTGGCGACAACAGTTGTCTTATTTGACACTCGCGTACCTTTCTTCGGCCTTCCAGAAGAATATAAACCCAAGGATGAGGAGACCAAAACTCCAAGCAATCAAATGGATCCAGGAGGATAGATCAGGAAGCTTATTGTAGATCGTGACGTCTCTGCACGCCTGAAGGAAGATATACCCTGGATTGTTCTCCATGATTTCTTGCGCTGTCGGGCTACCGCTAAACCTATCGACAGAGAAAAACACACCTGAAGTGAAAAACAGCGCGCGGCTGAGAACACCGACTAGTGCTTTCAGATCTGGGATGAAAGCTGTTAGCCGGGCAATGATAAAAATTACGCCCAAAATTAGTAGGTGGGCCAGGATATATAGGGGGATAATGAGAAAAATCTCCCAAGAGGGGCCTTGTGGCCACTGGAAAGCGAAAGACAGGACAATTGAGATAATTGCGGGAGGAAGGTTGTCAATGAACTGCTTTGTAACTAAGGCAATCGGGAGAGCTGCTTTGGGGAAAGAAAATGAGGATATAAGACCGTAACTACTTTGAATGAGCTTAGTACCACTGTTTAAACCAGTCGTGATGAATCCGAAGAAGATTACGCCAATTGTTAGGTATCCAAGAAAGTTGTCAATTCCCCTAGAAGTCTTGAGGATGACACCGAAGATAAACGCATAAACCATGACGTCGATAAGCGGCTGAATGATGATCCATGCTCTACCCAGCAGTAAATCGCGGGATGACTTAAATGCTTTGCTACGTGCGTCGAAATAAATAAAGTGCCGCAGCTTCCATAACTGGGAAACGTAGTCTGAAAATCGCGGGAGTGCGTTAATAGTCTCGAGTGGCTCGCGAGGCACTAGGACTGTTGCTGCTTTCCCCTTTTCCAGTTCATTGCTCAGAACTAAGCTTTGTACATCAATAGAGCTGGAAGATTGGGCGTGTGTGCTCCTAGAACGGCGTCTAATCATGCGGTAACGAACTCCTGACCAAAACAACTTTCCTTACCATAGTACGAGTTAAGACAACCAGTGCCTAGCAGAGCCATGCGCCGTAAAGCTATAGGTCTGTGTCAGTGTTATATGCTGGGCGGTATGCAAGATTCGGCAGAGGCTTTTGACCTGTCTATAGAGGCGTGGAGAGTTTTTGTATATGGGGGCTGCGTGAGCCGCGACACCGTGGCGTTCGCTGACCCCCATGCTTATAGTCTTGCGAAATATGTTGCGAGAAACTCTTTGCTCTCTGTGGGCACAGATGCGCGCGTTAACTTACCGGAGTTATCCCTCCCTAGTGCATTTCAGAAGAAGATGGTGGACTTAGATGCTTCCGGCGCGCTTTTACAAGAGCTCAGGAAAATGCGCGGTGTGGATGTGATCCTGTGGGACCTAAACATAGAGCGTTCTGGTGTCTGGCAATTCAGTGACGGGACGGTCGTAACTAACAGCGCAGAGCTTAAACGAGTCGAAGAAGTAGCGCCGGTCCTAGAAGACGCGAAATTCATTGCTTTTGGTTCAGAAGAGCATTACGCACGGTGGTGTGCAGCAGCTACGATGTTCGTCGCGATTCTGCAGGAACTAGAACTCAAGGAACGACTCTTGGTGTTAGCCCCAGAGTGGGCTGTAAGAGATACTCACGGTAAAAAGAATAAGAAGGTTGCTGGAAAATCTATTGAGTTCTACAACGATGTCTTTTCAAATTACCTGGCCCACCTTGAAACCCTTGGTATTAGGATTGTGCGCTTAGCTAATACGATCAGTGACCCGGAGCATAAATGGGGTAGCGCCCCGTTTCATTATGAAAAGGGGCTGTACCAGGAACTCGACAAGGAAATCCGGAGTTTTGCCCGAAAGAAGAACCCCTTCGACCGGTAAGTAGGCGATTTTGAAGAGCAGCCAGCGCATGTCCTAAGAGGATGTTGTCTGAAATCCGAAACCAACTTCTAGATCAATTTCAATTTCCTGGTCGTCTAATATATCCCACCTTGCTAAGCGTAGGCGAAAACCGGTTACCGACGGTGGAAGGCTCAAGTCTGAAACCGTGGTGGCTTGATTGGGGGCAAGGCTTTCCACGTAGTGGAAAAAGGAGCCTAAGCTCGGTGACCAACCAAGCGAAACATCATTGGGTGCGAGTTTCTCGCGAGTTGAACGGAGAGCAAAGAGAAGTACTAAGTCCTTGTGATTCAGGGCCTTGGTCGAACGCAGCTTCACGGTGGAGGATTTCAGCCGGTTAGTAAAAGAAAAATTTTCATCAAAAAGAACTTCCATTTTTCTTCTTGGTAACCTAGCCCGCGCAAAGGATGGCTTCGTTCTAGAGTTGGAGAGTTCAACTTGGAGTCCGCTTCCTGAGGGGGAGTTTTGCTGGTCCGTGGAGACCAATTCTTCGACAATTCCTTCAAGTGAGCTATTGGTGAGTAGCCTGTCTGAGGGCTGAACAGCGAAGGACACATGATTCAGATCGATGCTCAACGGGGTAGTCTCCAAAAATGGAGCCAGCATCGCCTTCTTGTACTCAGAATCACTGCGGTTTGTGAACACCCACAAGCGCTGTGAGTAGCTTTCTGGAAGTACCGTCGCGGCACAGTCTAAATCTGACTCTTTAGGGTTGAGTGAATCTACATAGTCGTCCCAGCCTGGGAGGTGGTGACGCGTAAGACTGGGCTCTATAGCTATGATGCGAGAATTGTTGACCGCTCCGTATTTTATCGCGGCGAAACCACTGGAGAGCTCTCCAAAAGTCAAGAGCTCGCTTGCTTCTCCTATACGGCTCAGAATTGAATTGATGCTTGATTCAAGGTTTGGGCAAAATTCTGTGGATTCAAACC
This sequence comes from Corynebacterium tuberculostearicum, assembly GCF_030503735.1. Next base: position 179,331 of record NZ_CP073096.1, read on the forward strand.
AAGTATGGCTGAGACCGGCGTCTGCCAAAAGGGTAGGGTCCGATAAAAGCAAGATGTTGCACTTAAGCCTCGGAAAAGTGGAATCATCTTGCCAGCCAGGAAGCCTGAAATATCCGGCTGGTGCCGGTAAGAACCGAACCAGACTTTGCGAGGAATCCCTAAAACTCCAATGCATTCGAAGTGGAATTCCTTTTTCCATTTCCACTTCGATATCCCCGGTGTCTTTGGTGAAATTCCAATTAGACAAGAAGCCTGAGACGGACGAGAAGGTGTGGCTCGGCTCTTTAGAAAATGTTCGTTGAAAAGTCTGGTTCATCGAGTTGAAAGAGGGAATTAGTAAATCTGGCTGCGTCACGCACAAGGTACGGGTGACGGAGCTAGATCGGGCTACTTACTTTTTCAGCGCGCGGGCCTTATCCATGATTCGTTGGATTTCAGGGTTCGAGTCCTCCGATAATCCGTAGATGCCATTAATCTCCTCGATGAGGTCAATGCATTCATCGAGGTCATCGGGATCAACGTTCTCCAGTTTCTTTACATACCAAAGCTCAAGGAACTGGGTGAAGCGATCCTCCTGGTATGCACGAAGCAGACCAACCTCCTCTAACCATTTAGCTCTATCCTCTTCTAGAGGGAGGTATTTCCTGTAATACTTCGGAGAAATTGCATTAACCGTAGATGTAGAAATTTCGGCATAGTAGATATGTGCTGCACGACTGGTGATTGAAACCTTCCTTGCGTAGTACAGCATTTGTTGGAAGAAATAAGAATCTTGCCCAACTGCGCCCACTGGCTGTTCAAGGTTGAGGGACTTCAACCAAGCAGTATCGGCTACAAGGGCCTGGATACTCATCGGCTTGAAGCCGAGCTTCTCAAGGAGATCGGCGTTATTTCCGTCTAGAGCAGCGCTCTTCGCAATTGCCTTTTTGAGTTCTTTGGAATTATTGATGCGGTTACGCTTTCCTTTAAAGCGAACCATGTTTCCAATAGCAAAGTCCGCACCGGTGTCTTTTACTCGGTCCAGCAACCTAATATAGGTGTCATTAACCTGTTCGTTGTCTGGGTCGAGATACGTCACGTATGGAGTTTGGGTTAGCTCCAATCCTTTGTTGCGCGGACGCGAGGCGCTGCCTGAGCCTCCAGGAGGGAACCTGAATACCTCAACGTTAGGTTTCGTCTTCTCCAAAAGGCTCAAAGTAGCCTGTGTTTTGGGGTCTGTGGAGCCGTCATCGACAATAATTACCTTCGCTAGCTTGTTAATGCTGCTTCGGAAAATGGATTGGCAACATTTGTGGATTAAGTGTTTGCCGTTATTGTAGGCGGGGACAATTACTGAAAGCTCAGCCTCCTGGTGGGTCTCCTTTGCTCCATTGTTGCTGGTGAAACTTGACTTGATGGTCATTGACGTTTCAACAGTGGCATCGTCCACCATTTTTCCGGCGTTGATCCAGTAAGCAGTAGCTGGTTTTGAGATGCCATTGTCGTGGGTCGTAGGCTCGTAAGCTTCGGCTTCTGAGTCGAAAGCCGTGATGTAAAGCGCGTCCGGTGCTGAGTAACGATATGCAGCTACGGCATCATTAATGATGTCAGGGCCGAAGGCCTCGAGGCGGTTGGCGAAGATAACTAGGTCACCGTGCTTGGAACCTTTAATATTCGAGGCCTCGCTTGAGGGGACGTAAGTGCAATCAAAATCAGATGCTTGCGACTGTTGGAATTGCTCGAATTCGGCTTGGCTGTTTGCAACAACGAGAATCCGGTGGTCGTCCGTGGGGGTGCTGATGCCTACGGAATTTAAGATCTTGTCAACCCTGTCGAAGGCAGTGTCATGAAGGAAGACTTCACGAATGCCCTCGACCTGGCAGTACCTGAGGTAGTCATCGCTCAGGGTTTCGAGGAACTGTTGTGTGTCGAGCTCGGTATCCATTATGGCTACCGAAGGATAACGAGTATTGACGCCCGCGCTGTAGTTTGAAATCAGCAGCGTTCCCATTGCGAGAAGTTCAACGACTCGGTTCGCGAACATCGTCTGGCTACCCATAACAGAATTTAGATTGAATGCCAGAGGAAGAAGCTTCTGCAGACGGAGCAGCTGATCGTGGGGTAGCGGCCGGTGAAGATTAGCTACAAAGCGGTCGGGGAACATGTACTTTTCCAAATTCTTAAAAGACTTTGGGTCAAGATCCAGGTTCCTGTCGACAACATACAAAGGCAGTCCTGCGCGAAGTGCTCCGTCAAACATCTTCTCAGTACTTGCAGCACGAGAAGGATACTTGTGGCTCATCCATGAGCCAGCGAAAACCATCTCACGCCCCATATGGCGCATGGAGCCTAGCGGGTTGTGGATTTTGTAATTTACTCCGAACCGCAATGGCTCAACAGGAATACCATCTGGAATATCTTTCCTGTACTTGGGAATAACCTCTTCGGCAGAAGTGAAAACGTGATCTGCAAGACGGGCCATGCTTACAAAGGACTCATAGTTCGGTGGGTCTTCTTTGGAATAGAAGACCACAGGTATGCCTTGATCCTTCGCGAAAGGGATGATTGTCTTTTCTAAGAGCTCTCGCTTTCCGGAGGTTCTGCGCGGTAGATTAACCCACTCTTCATTCAGTCCGCGCCAAGCAGATACGACTAAGAGGACGTCGGTCTGAGGAATGGCTTCGCGAAAGTTCTCGGGTGTGATCGGGATGAAATCAGCAGCTACCTCAAGTGACTCATAGAGAAAGCGATCGGCGATGATTCCGATCTTCGCTTCTCGCTTGGTGTTCCAATTTTGTGCGGTGGCTTTTGGTAGCTCTTCTGCTTCCACAAGGAGCTTCTGCATAGCGGAAGCATTATCTTTTTCGAATTTTGAAAATTCACGAAGGTAGTCGTTGCGTTTAGCAATCGGTTTGACCAGCGGGCCTACACCCGTCAGGTAATCGCGAAACATCGGAGTTTGGCTGGACTTGCCAAAGCTCTCGGCACGAACCTGGCCGGCATCAGCGTTTTTCTTTACCTTTCGTAGGCGCTTGTGCTCAGCTTGAATCTCTTCTTTACGCATTCTTTCCCTTCCCGAGGGGGAGCCCTTCTTTTAACTTCCAGTAACGGCGTTGAAGCTTTAGTGCCTTTGTGCTCTCGAGCGTCTCAACGCGTTGTTTGAGGAATGAAATCTCTTTCTGCTGTTTCTCGATGGCGTCGAGGAGCTTGCCGCTGCGGTTGGCTTCCGCGGCTAAATCTTTGTAAGTTGTCGACAGCTCAGTCGAGAGTGAATTGATGACTTCGAGAGCTCGTTTCGCGACATCGTCGTTAGTGAAAGGAGTTTGGTTCATAAACAAGTGCCTTTAGCCGTTGAAACGGTTAACCGAGGTGAAAGTTACAGATTCAACATACCAGAGTGACCGCTGCGGAAGACTGAAGTAGACTAAGTCATTATCGCGGAGTCAGGCTCGTTCAGCTTTGCCCCGCCTTGCTGTCTATCAGCCATTTCGTAAATGCTCACCACCTCGTCACCTTGTGGAGGAAAGTTTGTCTGTCCGGGAAACTCCAATCGTTGCTGTAACACGGTGCGGAATCGGTGTTTTTGATAAGAAATGGTGGGCAGCTCGTCTGCAATTATTGAAAGCGATTACGGTACCTAGTTTGTCTCGCTTCAGGGGGCGGAATTTCCATTGGTACATCGTTCTAGATAGTGCAATCCCTACCCAAGTTTATGAGGAATTGCATTCTATCGTGTCCGACGGAGCTCAGGACTTTGTCCGATTTGTCTTCGTGGAAAGTAACTCTCAAACTAGAGATGCAATCATGAACGCTGCGAAAGCCTTAGTACCGCCGTCAAAAAGGGTCGCAGTACTTCGAATTGACGATGATGATGCAATCGCTGCCGATTTTTTTGACAACGTTTTTAATGAGATTGCAAAGGAACCTGACCAGCCTGCCGTAGTTTCTATGGCCAAGGGATTTGCGCTGAATGCTCCAGACCAAGAAGTAGGTAATCTGACCTATGCATCGCATCCGTGCAATACAGTCTTTTATGGGAAATTGACCGAACTTGACAAGGTCATGTTCCAGAATCATGTCAAGTGGCTCTCGGTCGCAAAGCGCCTTGGATATAGGTCAGTCGCATCGGATGTTGGAAGCCCACAGTTTCTGTACACCTACCATAAACAAGCTGACGGTTCGTATGAGAAACGAGTAGGCGGCATTGATGCCTGGAGAAAGATTTCTGCAGCAGATGTGGAGCGATTCGGCATCGACCTCGAAGCTTTGCGAGAGTGGGTGGAACTTCAAGCCTCCATGCCTGCAACTATCGGCCTGACATGGCGTCGAGCTCAAGGCGAGTTGTGGAAGATGGAACAGCTCAAGGATTCAATGAAACAGCTAAAACGGGAGATTGTAAAGACTAATTCCTCCATTTTTGATCCGACCGTTCCATTTCTTTATGTGTATCAGCCCATGCACAAAGCAAAAGTGAAGGCCGGGCGCATCAAATTTACTGGCCTGACGAATAATGGAGCCGCGGTTTCTCTGCACGTCACCGGCAAGACCGAAATTTACCGTGAAATGGCTAGCGTGAAACTTGATGCTGCTTCTGGAGATTTTGCGTTAGCTGGAAATTTCAACGTGGGTGAATGGAACATTCGAATCATTTCGGAATTTGAATCCGATAAAGGTAAGCAGCGTAAGCAACTTGATTACAAAATTCATGCGCGTTGATTAGTGCCGCCGAGGTACTGCAATTACCTACCAAGTCTTCAAAGCCACCTAATGCGGGACCGCAATCCAAAGCAGGGTAAGGCAAAAGGCTGCAAGGATATCCCGCATACTTGTATCCCTGGCGCTTACCGTAAAGTAGCCTGTGAAGGAAAGGAAGTTGTTTACGAAGACCTTGGTGACCGGCGGCGCGGGCTTTATCGGCTCGCATCTCGTGGATTTGCTTGTGGAAAATGGACATGAGGTCGTCGTGTTAGGCAACTTTTCCCATGGCCGCATGGAGAACCTGGTAGCCGCGCAGGCGTCGGAAAGATTGTAGTCGTTGAGGACGATATTCGGGCGGTTGGGAGCGTTCTGTTTTAAGAGAATCCGGAACTAAATCCAGGGTTTCCTGAAGACCGTTCTCCATTTTCAGCTGTGCTAGTAATCTTAGCTTTTGCACCGTGGGCATACGTTGGTTTTGATTCGATTCCCCAGTTGGTAGGGGAGTTTAAATTTTCTCCCAAAAAGGCGATGGCGCTCTTGGTAGGGGAACGGCAGCGGCTACTTTAATTTACATTCTAATGATGATTATCACCACTATTTCCGTTGGTACAAATCACGAAAAATATACGAAGTTTGCGTGGCCAACTGCCGTGGCGAGGTCAAGTCCTGGGTAGTGGTGTATCTGTTTTCGAATCTGGGGTTAGTTTCATGGCGGTGGTTTAGGGGCCATCTCGGGGATAAGGGGTGAGGGTATTCACGCGGCGATCTCCTGGTTGTTGTCGCGGTCCTCGTCGATGACCCCAGCGGCGATGATCTCTTTGGTCTGTGCCAGGCTGGTCAGTGACATATAACGCTTCTGTTGGATCCAGTCATCGTGCTGTTCGGCCAAAACCGCCCCAACAAGGCGCACAACAGCGTCTCGGTTTGGGAAGATTCCTACGACATCGGTACGCCGGCGGATCTCCCTATTGAGCCGTTCAGTGGGGTTATTCGACCAGATTTTGGTCCACACCGCTCTCGGCGCAGCGGTAAACGCCAACAGCTCGTCGAGACACTCCTCGAGGTAGGTGGCAACGTGAGGGAATTTCTGCTGGCAGAATTCAATAACCTCACGAGCTTGGGCCCACACACTAGCGGCATCGGGTTGCTGAAAGATTGTGTGAAACATCGCTGACAGAGTCGGCCATTGGGTTTTGGGAACCTGGGCCGAGAGGTTCTTCGCGAAGTGCGTTCGACACCGCTGCCAACTAGCCTGCGGCAGGCAGTCACCCACGGCTGCTTGAATACCAAGATGGGCATCACTAGTAACGAGGAATACCCCGGTCAGGCCACGGGCGATGAGGTCCCGAAAGAACCCGGTCCACGACGCGGTAGATTCCGCGGTGGCAACCTGCATACCCAAAAGCTCTCGGTAGCCGTCAGCGTTGACACCTGTGGCCAGCAACACGCTGGTCTTTACGACACGTCCGCCTTCCCGCACCTTCATTGTCAGCGCGTCGCAGGAGACAAAGTGGTAGGGGCCTTGGTCAAGCCGGCGGGTGCGGAAGTCATCGACCATGTCATCGAGTTCTTTGACCATCTGGCTGACCTGAGACTTCGACAAGTTGTTGATCCCAAGGGTGGCCACCAGGTCGTTCATCCTGCGAGTGGAGACTCCTTTCAGGTAACAGGTGGCGATGACTGTGGTCAGGGCACGCTCGGTGCGGCTGCGGCGCTCTAGCAGCCAGTCAGGGAAAAGGCGCCGGTGCGTAGCTTCGGGATTGCCACATCAATGCTGCCGACTCGGGTATCAAGTTGGCGATGACGGTAGCCATTACGTGTGTTGGTGCGCTCGGCTGACACGGTGGCGTAATCAGCCCCGCAGACGGTGTCTGCTTGGGCGGAAAGAATCTGGTTGATGAAGTCAGTGAGCATTTGGCGCATCAAATCTGGGGACGCTTGAGTCAGTAGCTCTTCGAGATACGCGGTCGGATCGATATGATGAGGGTCAGCGGCCATCGCAGGGTACTTCCTTTCGAGGATAGGTAAGAGTTGATTCGAAAGGTACCCGCGATGGTCGCCTTCATGCACACCGGCACAAGACTTACCGCGGGCTACAGATACACCACGTTAGGGGACGCAACCCCGTGGCGATAGACGAAGTAATGGGGTGGCCAGGCATTTTTGTTGGTTCTCGCAGTAGGAGCCGGCGTACTCACTGGTTTGAATAGGTTTTATACAGCTGCTAATAGGGCCATCTTTACACTCGGACAAAGCAAAATGTTGCCTGAGCAACTTGGGCGTCTGGATTCTAAAAGGCAAACTCCAGAAAACGCAGTCTTAGTAGTTATGGCCCTTTGCCTAATTAGTGCCATGGTTTGGACGATCTGCATTGATCTGGATCGTTGATATGTCCAGCGCTGGAGTTACAGTCGCGTATTTCTACACTTCTTATTTTGTGTGGAAAGTCGGCAAAAATGGGCTGGCCCAGGATACGGTGGACCCTGTTCAACCGAGTGTGGTTTGGAGGTTTTTCGGGACCGCCGGGTGTCCAATTTCGGCGGGATTTTTGTTGCTATTGTTAGTGTGAGGTTCTCTTGGTGTTTTGAAAGCCCTCTCCTTGATGGCATTAATCATTTGGGCAGTGGCCGGACTCGTAGTGAAGAAGAAAATGGCTTCCAAAAGTTTCGATTAAAGTCTCAATGTAAGTAGATTATTTAATTTCAGGTTTTAGATCCTCCGATACTTGCATTGCGCCAGTTAAACGTGAGGCAGGGCGGATAGTTTATTGTAGAGCTTATGCAAAATCATCTTTCATCTGTTCGTACCGTCGTCGTCCCTGCCGCCGGCATGGGCACCCGTTTTCTGCCTGCCACGAAGACAGTTCCAAAGGAACTTCTTCCGGTGGTGGATACGCCTGGTATCGAGATGATCGCGGAAGAAGCGGCAGCGGCAGGCGCTTCGAGACTGGCTATTGTGACGTCGCCGAGCAAAGACGAGGTCATGCGCCATTTTGATGAGTTCCCTGAACTTGTTGAAATTTTGCGTGATCGGGGCAAGGATGAGCAGGCGGCGAAGGTGCAGCGCGCTGCCGAGATTATTCATCCAGTTGCTGTGACTCAGGAGAAGCCTTTAGGGCTAGGACATGCTGTAGGTTTGGCCGAGTCTGTTTTGGATGAGGATGAAGACTGCTTTACGATCATGCTCCCTGATGACGTTATTGAGCCCACTGCCGCGATGAGTGAGATGATTCGGGTGCGCCAAGAACACGGCGGATCGGTTCTCTTGGCAGTGGAAGTGGATCCTTCGCATGTATCAAATTACGGCGTGTTCGATATCGAGCGCACCGAAAATGATCGAGTTAAGAAGGTCGTGGGCATGGTGGAAAAGCCTGCGGCTGAGGATGCGCCTTCGAATTTGGTGGCCACGGGGCGCTATCTACTTGACCGCGATATTTTTGACGCATTGCGCAGGATTAATCCTGGCAAGGGTGGGGAACTGCAGCTTACCGACGCCATTGATCTCCTCATTTCCGAGGGGCATCCCGTTCACGTCGTCGTCCATGATGGCATCCGGCATGACCTTGGCAATCCCGCTGGCTTCATTCCAGCTAGCGTCGAGTTTGGCCTTCGCCACCCCAAGTATGGCCCAGCATTGTTCGGGGATTTGGAAGCATTATTGGAAAAATACCGACCAGAACTAGGATAAAATTTTGCTGATGTCAGGTGGATTTCTGTTTAGAATTTCGCGGGTAAAGCAAAGCTGGTCTCGAGATTTAATGTGAGGAAAAGCGCTGAACAGCGCAGAAGGAATGACGTACGTATGGCTCGCCGAGCGGTCAAAAACCTGAGCTTTCAAGAGTTCTCGTCGGTAGAAGAGTTTCGGCGACACTGGGATTCTAGTTCCAGTGGTGCAATAGCGATTGAAGATAAGCTTCCTATTCACCTTCATTGGACGAACAAGCAGGCTGAAAGCACAGTAATTTGTTTTAGCGCTGCGTCCTCGAAGGTTCGAGAGGTTCCATTCTGGACCGGTCGCGGGCTGACCTCGTCTCTCGACGCAAACGTCCTTCTAGTGTCGGATCCTTCCATGATTCTTGACCGAACGCTTAGTCTGGGCTGGTATGCGGGAAGTCTGGACCAACCGGACTTGATTGAGGCACTAACGGAGGTTTTCCGAGTCGTATCACAAGGTACTCGCCCTATATTCTTTGGCGCTTCTGCTGGTGGCTGGGCCGCCCTTAAATATGCTGCGCGTCTCGCGGAGGCAGTTGCTGTGGCGGTTAACCCCCAGGTTGATATAGCACGGTACATGTACTTTCCTTACTACCTGCGTAAAGCTTGGAATACTGAAGAGGGAAGTGAATGCCTGCCGTTTGAAGGCAACGTCGCGCGTGATTATGCCGAGGGCAACGATGCGTCAGTTGTCTATGTTCAGAACGAGGGAGATTCTCATCATCTGAATGAGCATTTTTCAGTCTTTAAGTCTACGTGCGGGACTCCAAACAAGCTTATTGAACTGCTCCCGGACTTAGGGCCAGGACATGTTGCCCCAGCTAAAGAATCGTTGGTAGAGATTCTGGAAACCACGATTGCAGCCAGAACGGATAGTGAATTGCGGACCAAACTGGCATCTTTGGCCATCAAATCGAGCGGTGTTAACAAGGAAATCAAAGTCAGCCGTTCGTCTACAGTCTCTGCCGAAACAGTCGATGAGCGGTATCCGATTCTGTTCGAGCAGACGTATCAGCTTTCTTCGTTAACCAGAGTGTGCTCAGTGGAGATCAGCGCTTCGGTTGGGCTACCCGCGAAGGCGATTGCGTTAGAAGTCCATTTTGCTGGGGCGGATATAGATAAGAAGTTAGCTAAAAAGATGGGCATAAGCTGGTCGGACGGACTCCGGAGTGCCTTCTTTTATTCACAGCCCTTAACCGAGAATCGTTGGAGCCAGCATCAAGACTTCTTTATCCCAGAGTCGGCAAAAGAAGTCCACATCGTTGTCCGCAAATGGAGGTTGGACGGAGCAGAGGAGGAGCCTAGGGTGAAGCTGCGATTATGCTCCAAAACTGAAGCTTCTGAGCTGTCCATCTAGTTCGTCTATGCACCATGAGTGAATATATTCGTTGCCGGTATGTAGTAGCCCCCTTGTCAGGACCACCTGGATCCTGAAGATAAGGGACTTCGGGTCGGGCAATAGTGGCGTCGCCAAGCAAGCAGGAGAAGCTGCTCCAATTCGATCGGTTTCAAAAACGGTGAAGGTTTTGTGAGATCGTTTCAGACGGTTGTGCTTAGTGAAGTACATTCGCGCTGAGGAGTACTTTAGCGAGTTTCTTTTTGGAACTAGCAGATCTGCTGGGGTATTCGGCACAAGGATCGTTTGCCAAGCTAAGCTTACGTGCATGACTCAGAAAAACGTTCCGTTTGCCGGTGGTTTCGTATTGTCCAGCAGGGACTTTGGTTCTATTGCTCATTTTGGAAAGCGAGCATTGCCAAATGGCCTTTGGTGGTGGAGTGATAGCTTCGTAGACGAAGATCAAGCCTCTGCTGAAAATGGAGATTTCTTGATCATCAGGGGGCACTGGGCTTCGGGCTCGGAGGATGGAAAGGATGACCCTTCGGCATATCGCTTTTTGCGGTTGGCACAAGAGACGATTGAATTGTTCGAAGGCGAGCTCGACTATCTGTGCGGTCGTTATCTTATTGTTTTGCACCTTCACGGGAAAACCTGGATCTACAATGACGCAATTGGAAACAGGACGGTGTACTACTCGGCTGACCAACCTATTGCGGCTTCCCACTTGCACCTTTTGAACCAAGTTTCCCCACACGAATTACTTTCCAATTCTCTCAAGAATGCACGTGTTGCCGAGTACCAGTGGGCTGCGGATTTAACACCGTACAAGGAAGTACGACACTTGCTCCCCAATCACAAATTGAACTGGGGCGAGAGGGAAACTGTGCGCTTCTATCCGCGTGAAGCGAATCCCTTTTATCAGTGGGATTCGGAATCCAAGTACGCCGAAATTGAGCGCGTTTGGCGTGCGGCACAGTCGCAGTACTTTGACCGCTATCCGCGGATTGCATTTTCAATTAGCGGCGGGGTCGATAGTCGGCTCGTCCTTGCAATGGCCAAGCCTTACTGGGACCGTATCGTGGGATATACCTACGGTCTAGCAAAACGTGAGGAAGGCCTAGCACAACGAGGCTCTTTCTTTGGCCGAACGATGGAAAATGACGAGTCGATCGTGCGCCAGATGCTGTCATCCTGCGACTTGAAGGACCATGTTTATTTCGACATGGAGTCACTCGAAATGGTGGATGACCAACTAGAACAACTCCTAGAAAATAATACGGTGGGCTTCCACGGGAACCGCTTGGTTGCTTCGTATCGCAAAGTTTTTGAAGGGGCATGGCTGAACATCCGCGGAAATGCCATCGAGCTTTCTCGTACAGGAAATACGAACCTGTCGTTTGGCGCCCTAGTAGAAAAATGCCAGGGTGACTTCCCAGTAGACGTTTCTTCGAGGCTAAAGGCTTTGGGCTTTGACTCGAATCTTTATGGATACGGCCGCGGTGCTCTTACCTACTGGGAATTCAGGCATGGCAAATGGCTCGGAGAGATTCATAATGAACTTGATGCAGCGTTTGATACGTGGGCTCCGGCAGGAATTCGCCGCGTTAGGGACTTAATGGCGGCATTCGACGAACAAGAAGTTCGGGGAGGTCTGGTCGTTAGGGACTTAATTGAAAGGAATGCCCCAGAGCTCAACCGCTATCCTGTTAATTCCCAGGAAACTCTTTATTCTGAGTGGCGGGAGTTAAAGAGGGAACAGCTCAACAACGGCTCTGGTCGTGCGCCTTTGTCAGCCGAGGTCGTAAGCCCGCAAGGCGACCATCTTTGCGACGTCGAAATCAAGAAGTCTTTCAGAATGCCGCCGAACACATTGCAGGCAGGAAACCGGATGCGCGTCTTTTTGCATGCCGTGAAGTTGGGCGGAACCCTTTGTTTCCGAGTCCACCAGCCGTACACAAATCCGTCCGCGAAGAACTACATGCAGCTAGCAATCGTAGTTAATGGGAAACGGATGTTCGCGATAGACGGCGCGGAATACAGCGGACCAATCAACATCTCCATCGACAACCTACGTCCAGGTGACAATGTGTACCTTGAGGAGACCTTCCAAAAGAATTTGCCCGGATCGGAATCATGGTCTCGAGCTACGCGAATGGGCGTATCTGCGGTGAAGTTTTTCAAGCAAAAGCCGACTGGGGAGCGAACCCTGCGTCATGATCTTCCGGCGCAATAACTGACTTCCGGTGATTTGGGCAGGGGGACAAGCGAGTGTGAACTCTGCGGTGGAATGTACTGGTTTCACACTAGGTGCAAAGTTGGGCCTTTTCCCTTGTGACGGAGAATAATTGGGGAATCCGCGCTTGTGGTGGCGGGCGCTTGGCAGCTGCGACGTCCCCAAGCGCCCGCTCCTTCTATACCCAGCCTTAATGAGCCCCCGCAGCTCGGCCAATGCTCCACCGAGGTTATTGAGTTCCGGTTTACCGGCGTTCGTCTTCTCCACGGGCGAGAAACTCTCCGGGCGCAGGTCGGCAGCCTCATGGAGATGCAGTGCGCCGGTGCGGATGAAGGTGGTGATGCGGAAGGCCTTCGCAACGGGGCCCGATTAGCGACACCCCCTTATCCATCAAACAGCGCACGCCCTCAAGCGCCATCTCTAGCCCAAAGTACTGGGTAGGTGCTGTGTGCGGGGGTTGAGGTGGTAAGGGGCGTCGGCAAGCAAGGTGGTGGCAAAGGGCTCGCTGGTGAGCAGAGTGAAGGCGGGGTGTCTGCGTGGCGCGGATGCTGCCGAAGCCGGTCGCGTTAAAGGGAAGGAGCCAGAAGGTCGCAAGGCTACAAGCATCATAATGGGCCGGTCTTATTCATTGTCGTTGGTTGGGGTGCGTGTAGGTGTCTATAAGTTGGTTTCGTCTCCTGCCTTACCCCAGCAGACGCTGGTAGCGTTTGATTACATACCGCAACCAGCAGCCACGGGAGGTCTATTCTATGGACGGCGATATTATTGGGCTGCTCGTATACGCCGGGTTAGTGCTTATTATGGTGCTCTACTGGACCTACTACATCCGGTATGTGCGGAGGAACCCCAGATCGGAAAAGTGGTACGACGAACACGCCTGGGAAGGTGCAGTAAGTGATGGTGTGCTCTTCTATTATCCTTATAGCACGCTAGTTTTGGGTGTTGGCGGTATCGCAGGCTTGGTCGATGGTGCTAACCCTCCCGAATTTGTTGGCACGGTGCTGAAGGTTGCGCTCATGGCAGCTTTCGTCATCGGAGCCGTTGGATTTACAGGTGGGTTCGGGGTTCCGCTTCCGTGGCCTTTTGTTCCGCATTGGGTCGTAGACATCCGCAAAGCAAAACGTGCTCGAAGGCGCGAGCGCAGACAAGCCAGAAAGAGGGAAGAGGAAGAATAGGCCTGGCTATTTTCCTGTGTCGGAGCCCGTTGAAAATCTTGGTCATCACGCTGGAGTTACTACAGTCCCGTAGCAAAGCAATCGAAGATGGTTTGAGGCGTTTGGGGCCAAACTCTGCTTTGGTGATGTACATCAGCACGGAGATGGATCCGTAGATTAGGGCCGCTAGAGCAGTAGTCGTGGTAGACAACGGGTTTGAGTATTCAGATGTTGGCGAGCCCCATTCTCCTTTGGATGGGGCTTTAATGGCGCACCGTGATGTAAAACGAGGCTTTGCGTGGTATGGGTACGGGGCTAAGGAATAGAAGGGGATGCGGACGAAATCTTAGATGCCGACGGGCACTATTCCACGGTCGTGTTTCCCGATTGGGTCATTGAGCCCACCGCCGCCATGGCTGAGATGATTCGGGTGCGCCAAGAGCATGGTGGTTCGGTGTTGTTGGCGGTGGAGGTGGAGCCGTCGCAGGTGTCGAATTATGGCGTCTTTGATGTGGAGGCTACCGACGAGGATCGGGTGAAGAGATGAGGTTACCCTCGTTTAGTGGACACCCTATTTGTGCGGATCTTGTGTCCGTAGGAGAGGATGTTCATTGTGAGTCAACAGCGCAAGAAATACACGCCGGAGTACCGGCGTGAAGCCGCGAACCTAGTAATCGAGTCGCAGCGACCGATCGCCCATGTAGCTAAGGAAATCGGTGTTTCCGCCGGGCTTTTAGGCCGGTGGGTCAAACTCGAACGTGAACGCCGAGGAGCATCAGATGGGATGAGTGAGTCTGATCTTCGTGCTGAGAATACTCGCCTGCGCCGAGAGCTGGCTGAGGCCAAGATGGATAACGAGTTTTTGTCAAAAGCGACAGCCTTCTTCGCCGCAAAGCAACGCGAGCAGAAAAGTTCGAATTGATGCAGCAGGAGAAGGCGAACTACAGCATCAAGCGCATGGCACGGCTATTAAAAGTGTCTCGGTCTGGATATTACAAATGGGCCTATGCGCAGCAGAAACGGCTATCCGGCGAAGATGATCGTGTTGCATTTTACGATGATGTTGACCGTAAGATTCATCAGATTTGGTCGGACTCCGATGAAGTTTATGGTGCTCCGCGGATCACCGCAGCACTTACCGAGCGCTACCACATTGTGATTAACCGTAAGACTGCGGCTAAGCGGATGCGCATTTTGGGCATCGAAGGGATTTCACCGCGGGCCTTTGTCCCGGTGACTACAATTCAAGCCAAGCGTAAGTCCACACTTCCTGACTTGGTCAAGCGCATGTTTGATACTGGTGAGCTCAACCGAGTGTGGATGTCAGATATTACTTACCTGCGCACCGGTGAAGGCTGGCTGTATTTGTGCGCGGTCCGCGACGGCCATTCCCGCAGAGTGCTGGGCTGGGCTATGGATAGCGTTCAAGACACAAGTTTGGTCGAACGGGCCCTGCAGATGGCGCATACACTACGCGGTGACGTTCCTGATGGGCTGGTGTTTCACGCTGACCGCGGAACGCAATTTACCAGCGAGAAGCGATGGGAAGTGTGCCGCAACCTGGGCATTGCCCAGTCTGTGGGGCGTACGGGCGTGTGCTTCGATAACGCGATGGCTGAGTCATTCTGGTCGACGCTAAAGAATGAATTCTACGACCGTAAGCGATGGCCTACCCGTGATGCTGCACGCAAAGCCGTTGCCTACTGGATGGAAGTCGTCTACAACCGCCGGCGCCGGCACTCTGCACTCGGAATGGTCAGCCCCGTCGACTTCGAAAACCACATTGGTCTAACCACCAGTAAAAAAGAAATAGCTGCCTAACCACTAGGTAGCTCCACTACGTGTCCACGATTTGCGGGCAACCCCACTTGAATTAAGATTGGCTGTAGTTAGTTTTCCTTTATATTGGGAGTCCTTAGTCATGGCAAAGAAGCTGCAATTTTCCGCTCCTGACGAGCAAGCTTTGTATGAAAATGCCCTTAATACGATCAATTTGGCATCGAAAATTCCATTTGTGAAGGTGGACCGCGCCGAATTCTTGAAGAAGCAATTTGAGGGCTCTCCCTACTTGGAAGAGATTCTTGAGCATGGTCCGCAGGCGGTTTTCTCACAGGCGACACTTCGAAAGCATGCCCAAAAGGTTGTAGCGTCCAATACAACCAAGACAGCTGCGGTATCTTTCGCATCCGGTATCCCGACCAATGTCCTCGTAATGATTCCAGCTGGCGCTGCGGACGTCGTGCAATATTTCGGTTTTGCAATGCGTATGGCGCAACAGATCGCGTATCTGTATGGGGAAGATGAGCTTTTCGAGTCAAACGGGACATCTGACCTTTCAGATGAGGCAAAGATCCGTGTAATGGCGTATTTGGGTGGAATGTTCGGCGCGGCTGGCGCTGCTGCGCTGATCATCAACACCTCCCAAAAAGTCGGAACCCAGGTAGGGAAAAAGGTTGCTGGAAAGGCTCTGACCAAAACTGTCTGGTACCCCCTACTCAAGAAAACCGGCACGATGCTAGGTGCGAAGATCACCAGAAAGACCGTCGAGAAGACCATCACTAAGGCCGTTCCAGTACTTGGTGGAGCTGTCTCCGGTGGAATTGCGTGGGCCTCGTTCAAGCCAATGGGCAAACGCCTTATTGACGTGTTCGAACGTCAGCTAAATGGTGAGTTTGATGATATTGATGAATTATTGCCGGAATTTGCTGACAAGCTTGAAAGTAAATCCGCCAATCCTCCCGTAATTGACGGTGAGGTAGTCAGCGAATAGGAAACTGCAGAGAACTCTCCGATTTGAGCGTTTTCGGGATACCGTTACCAGGAAAATCCTTTTTACCCGATAACCACCGGCAACAAGAACGCCATTCCGGTGCTCCACACTAGGTGCAGCGTGGTGGCGGAGATGAGGCTGTCGGCGCGGCGAGCTTCTAGTGCGGCAATGCCGCCGATAAGGACGGAGGCAACGAGCAGCAGGGGGATGCCCATTGCGGCGGTAACGGCGATGTAGAGGGCTAGTTGGGCCAGGATAGCGGGGGTGGGGGAGAGGGCGTCGGCAAGCTGGCGGCGGGCAACGTCGCGGAAGAATAGCTCTTCGCCCACGCCGTTGATTACCAGCGTGGCTAGGGTAATGGGCACGCTGCCGTGGCGCATATTGTCCAGCAGGTCGCTCACCGGCCCGGCCAGCATTGGGATGTGGCGCACGATGAGCGCGCCGAGGATGAAAAGGGCAATCAGCGCTATGCCAATGGCGGCGCCGCGGGTGAGCTCGCGCGGTGCGTGGCCGGAAAAGCATTGGCGGTTGCCCCACAACAGCCAGGAGCCTAGCCAGATGGCGGCGGTAAAAAATGTGGCTAGGTAAAACTGCACAGAGCCGGCGGGGGCTTGGGCGGAGATAAAAAGGCCAGCGGCACCGAGGAGTGCGGGAATAATGATGCGCCACAGCATGCCCCTGCGGGCACTGTGTGGAGTGGGCTGCGGCATGCGGGGCCTTTCGCAAGTGAGGGGAGTAGGCCGACGGGGCGGCGGGGTTTCACGTAGTCTCGGCAATAATAACGATTATGCGCCACGGTTGGCAGGAAGGAAAGTGCATCGATGACTAATGATGCAAAATCGCCGCGCTTAGCGCTGGTGACTGGGGCTACCGGTTATGTGGGAAGCAACCTCACCACGGAGTTGCTTAAGCGCGGCTGGCGGGTGCGCACCCTCTCGCGCAGCCGGGATAAGGCGCTGAGTATGCCGTGGGGCGACAAGATAGTGGCGGAAGGTGAAAGCGCGGGAGCTGGCCAAGTGGAGGTCTTTGAGGGCGATGCCACCAGCAGCGAGGACTTGCATAAAGCACTCGCGCTTGCCGACGCCACCTTTTACCTCATCCACTCCATGTCCGAAACCGGTGACTTCCGCGCCGAGGAGCGCTCCATGGCTAAGCGCTTTGCCCGCGCGGCCGAGGAGGAGGGCGTGGGCCGCATCGTGTTTCTCGGCGGCCTGCATCCGTCTGGCGAGGATTTCTCCGAGCACTTGGGCTCCCGCGTCGAGGTAGGCCAGATCTTTTTGGACTCCGCCGTTCCCACTGCGGCCCTGCAAGCCGGCGTGGTCCTGGGCAAAGGCTCCATTTCCTTCCGGATGCTGCGCCACCTCTCCGAGCGCCTGCCGGGCGCCATCGGCCCTGGCTGGATCCGCCATAAAATCACCCCGATTTCCGTGCGCGACGTGGTCTTTTACCTAGCCGGCGCGGCCGAGCTTCCGCCCGAGGTCAATCGCACCTTCGACATCGGCGGGCCCGATACCCTTGAGTACGCCGCCATGATGCAGGAATACGCTAAAACCGAAGGCCTCCTGCCACGCCTAGTATTTTCTGCCCCTGTGACCACCCCGGGGCTTGCAGCCAAGTGGATTTCCCTGGTCACCCCCATCAAGGCTAACCTCGCGACCCCGCTTATCGGCAGCCTACTGCACAATACCGTGCTCAAAGAGCGCGACCTCGAATCTCATATCGGGACCCCGCCTGGCGGCAACCAGACCTTCGCTGTGGCCGTCGCGGCCGCCAATGAGGGCACCGATACCCGACGCTGGCAGAAGACCCTCGGTGCAGTAAGCGCCGCCGTTGCCGCCTGCGGTGTCATCGGCTCCGCCCTAGTCAAGACGGATAGCCCTAGCTACCGCAGGCTGTCCAAGCCCTCGTGGCAGCCACCGGCCGCCGTATTTCCACTGGTGTGGACCGCACTCTATGCCGATATTGCCGTGGTGATTTCCTTGGTCATCGCCGATCACCTCGAGGCTGATGATGCCCCAGCCGCCCGCTCCCACGCCGGCGCCCTAGGTCTCAACCTCGCGCTGAATGCCGGATGGTGTGGGGTATTCTTCCGCTCGCGCCGCCGCGGGCTCGCAGCCGCTTGGGCCGGTGCTTTGGCCGGCAGCTCCGCCGACCTCGTGCGCCGCGCCTGGAAATCCGCGCCAGAACGCGGCGCGGTTCTGGCGCCCTATGCCGCGTGGACCGGCTTCGCCACGGTTCTCAGTGCAGAGATCGCGCGGCGGAATCGGCGTCGCTGAGGCTCCCGCAGGAAACCCTAATTGTTAAAAACCGCCGATTTTAAAAAATAGGGTTTTGGTCTTGTTGCCGTGCCGAGTGGTCTTCTGGGCGCCGACAAAAGAGGTTGCGCAAAGCATAAAAGTACCCACGCTGCGCGCCTGATGACGCGGCGTGGGCTGGGGGAGAGGACTAGAAATTAGTCCTGTGCAACACCAACGTTGACTTCAATGTTGCCGCGGGTGGCCTTGGAGTAAGGGCACATCTGGTGGGCGGCGTCGGCAAGCTCCTGTGCCTTGGCGTCCTCAACGCCTGGGATAGTGACCTCAAGGTCAACGCCGAGGTAGAAGCCCTCGTCGTTCTTGCCCAAGTTAACGCGGGCGCCGACGGAGGAATTCTCCACGTCAACACCCTTGTCCTTGGCCACTGCCTTCAGCGCGGAGTGGTAGCAAGCGGCGTAACCGGCAGCGAAAAGCTGCTCCGGGTTAGCGCCCTCACCGCTGCCGCCCATCTCCTTCGGGGCGGTCATGGTGAAGTCCAGATCGGAATCCTTGACTACAGAGCGGCCGTCGCGGCCTGCTCCGGTGGAGAGTGCTTCGGTGGTGTAAACGGCGTCCATGATGACTCCTTCTCTATCGGGTCTTTGTACGTCCGCCGATTGTACGCAAGAACGCTAATCTTCGATGACGGTCACGGTGACCTCAATATTGCCCCGGGTGGCATTGGAGTAGGGGCAGACCTGGTGGGCGGCTTCGGCAAGCTGCTGGGCTGTGGCCTTGTCTTGAGCTGGGATGGAAACCTCCAGGTCCACTGCAAGCTGGAAGCCTTCGCCCTGCTTTCCGATGCCCACTCGTGCCCCCACCGCAGAGTCACCCAACTCGACCTTTTGGTTGCGGGCCACGGCCTGCAGCGCGGAGTGGAAGCAGGCGGCGTAGCCGGCGGCAAAAAGCTGCTCCGGGTTGGCGCCTCCGCCGCTGCCGCCCATTTCCTTAGGGATGGCGAGGGTGAAGTCGAGGTCAGAGTCCTTGACAGTGGCGTGGCCGTTGCGGCCTGCTCCGGTGGCTAGCGCCTCGGTGGTGTACATGGCGTCCATGATTGCTCCTTTCGATTTCACAATCCGGTTTCAATATCCACTTTTGATTGTACACCATTCAATTGTGGGCAATGTTTTCTTGGCGTCTATACTTTTGACTATGAATGACGCGCCCACTGATTACCTTTCTCTCGATAGTCAGCTGTGCTTCTCGATTTACCGTGCGAGTAGGGCGGTAGTGCGTTCCTATCGGCCACTCCTCGATGAGCTGGGGCTGACCTACCCCCAGTACTTGGTCATGTTGGTGCTGTGGGAGGCCGACGAACCGGTGCCACTTAAATTTATTGATTCCCGCCTCGGTCTGGATAGCGGCACGCTCACTCCGCTGCTTAAGCGCCTAGAAAAGCAGGGGCTTGTGGAGCGGCGCCGTGATCCCGCCGACGAGCGCCGCAGCCTCGCTAGCCTCACCGCCGACGGCGACGCCCTGCGCTCCCGCGCCGAGTGCATCCCCGAAGCAATGGCCGAGGCCTATGAGAAGTTGGGGCTCGACCTCGTGGAATTTAAAGAGTCTCTCGATATCCTTGCCGCTACTCCCATCGATGTGGAGCTACCGTGGCCGTCTGAGGATGACTTTGTGACGTAGGGCTTAGTTCGTGGTGGCAACGCGCTTAGTCCACACGCTTCTATCTGCGGTTTCGAATGAGGCGCGAACCGTATTATCGCCGGGCTTTTCGCACGTTAAGTTTCTCTGATCGCTGCCCATGTGGCAGTCCAAGTTATAAGACTGCTTGGTCACCGGACTGCTGGCGGTGATATCCGCGTGATACACGGCGGTGACCGTGGGGCTTTTTGACCGCAAGGCGTAGTTCGCTTGCATGGCGGCGTCAAATACCGCGGCGGCGAATTCGCAGGAGGTGGCATCGCCGGCGTTGATGGAATCGCCAGACGATGATGTGCCGCAGTAGCCGCCAATCTGGCCTACATGGATGTTGTGGTTTCCACCAGTCGGTGGGTCAGGCTGCTCGGGCTCTGCTACTTCGGTGACAGTCTCGGTACGGCGGGACTCCGTCTTCTCTTTGGCGCTGGTCTTCTTTTCGGCTTCATTATCCGCGGAGTTGTAGTCCTGTGCGGTAGAGAAGGCTGGCTCTTCTGCTGGGGCGGAACCAGAGCTGGAGTCTGAACCGGAGCCGCAGGCACCTAGCGCAAGACCGGTAGCGAGGAGGACGGACGCGAGAGGGAATAGGGAAGGGCGCTGCATAGGGATACTGTAGCGCCCTTCGGGGCGTGGCGCGCGGTTAGTGGTCTATGCGGGCGGGTGGAACTGGCGCACCTTCGGGTGGCAGAACCTTCGGGTACTTCTTGGCTGTGCCGGAGGAAATAGCCGCGCCGGTTGCACCGCTGGTTGCGGCGGCATCGGCGTTGCTGGTGGGGGAAGGACGGTAGGGGGTGGGGTCCCAGTGGGCGTCGACAAGCTTGCGCTGGCACACCCAACCCAAAGCCAAAATGGCCAGCGCGATGAGGGCAATGAAGATAAGCCCGAGTGCACCGCCGGCATTGGTGGACCAACCCAGAAGCAGGCCGAGCCAGCCGAAGTCGGCATCGCCGAAGGTGGTATTTGCAGAGCCGAAGGAGCCGAGAACACCGAGGAGGAACGCCGGCAGGAAGGTAATGATGAGGCCATTGACAAAGGCACCAAGTGCCGCGCCGCGGCGTCCACCGGTGGCGTTGCCATAGACGCCGGCCGCGCCACCAGTAAAAAAGTGCGGCACCAACCCCGGCAGAATCAATGCGATGCCAAAGGCGGGATTCAACCACGCCGAAAGGATGGCAAGGCCGATAAGCCCACCGATGAAGGAAGAAATGAAGCCGATCAACACAGCATTTTGGGCATAAGGGAAGACGATGGGCGCATCCAGTGCAGGGATCGCGCCGGGTACAACCTTGGCGGCGATGCCTTGGAAAGCAGGAACAAGCTCACCCAAGATGGTGCGCACGCCAAAAAGAATGACGGCCACGGCCACGCCGAACTGGAGGCCTTGGGTAACCGACTGCATCAAGAAATTGCCCACATCGGTGGCACCATCCGGGAAAGCCGTAAAGGCTTCTTCAGTGCCGGCGCGGGCAATGAAGAGCACGCCAAGGACCACGTACATCAGTGCCATGGAGAGCGCGGTTGCCACCATAGAATCGCGCAGGAATCGGAGGCCTTCCGGGAGCTTTAGGTCCTCGGTGGACGGGGACATCTTCTTGCCCTTGCCGCCAACCAGCTTGCCTACGCCGCCCGCAGCCAAATACCCCGCAGTGCCGAAGTGCCCAATGGCTACGGAATCATTTCCAGTAATGCGGCGGGTAAAGGGGTGCGCAATGGCTGGAAGGGAGACCATAAGGATGCCGAGTAGAGCCGCACCAAACGCGATGACGATCCAGGACGAGTATCCGGCAGGGGCGAGCACCATCGTGAGAAGTGTGGCCATAAAAAGGACGTGGTGACCGGTGAGGAATACATAGCTCATGGGCGTAAAGCGGGCGAGGAGCAGGGAAACCACAAAGCCTAAGATCATGATCCACGCGACTTGGCTGCCGAACTCATCCTGGGCAATGCCCACGATGGCCTCATTGGTCGGAACCACGCCTTGAGCGCCGGTAGCGCCTGTAATCATGGCACCGAGCGGTTCCAAAGAATCGGTGACTAGGCCTGCGCCGGCGCCGATGAGCAAGAAGCCAAGTGTGGCCTTGATGGCGCCGCCAATGGTTTTACCGGCCCCGCGTCCCATAGCGGCCAGGCCGACCGCGGTGATGATGCCGATGAGGAATGCCGGCACGGAGAGAATCTCATTAACTAGGAAATTTGCTATAGCAAGAAGAAAATCCATGAGGATGCTCCTTAAATGTCATAGAGCTCGCGCAGAGCCCCATCGATTTCAGACATAGAGGTGAAGTCTTGGATGACGTACACGGGGACCCCGACATCACCCAACGTTGCGGCAATCTCGCCCGAGGTCAGCAGAAAATCCGCCTCGCTCGCCCGGCCCTTGGCTGAGATAGTGTCGGTAGCCTCTACCGTGAGGTAAGGCCCCCAGCCCCATGCATCCAGGACTTGCTCCAGGGTATTTTTAAGGAACAAAGATGTGCCCAGGCCGTTGCCGCATACCGTGAGGATCTTGCCTTTGGAGGCGATAGAATCCGCGGATTTTTGTTTCGCAGGGCGGGCTGCCGGTTCGGTCGGTGCTGCGGAAGACGCGCGCTTCTTATTCGAAGCCGCTGCTTTGAGAACCGCACGGAGCTCCTCTTCAGAGTCCACGCGATTGAGCTCATCTCGCTTTGTAGCTAGCAACTTTGCTAGCTGCTTCATGGCCTGTAAATGCTCGGAGTCATTGCGCGCGGCAAAAGCTACGACTAGGTCTACGGGATCATTGGAATCGTGGCCGAATTCCACTGGCTCATCTAGGCGTACCCAGGACAGGGAGGTTTCCTTCACTGCCTCCGAAGGCCGCGCGTGCGCAAAGGCAAAGCCTGGGGCCACCACGATATAAGGTCCCGTTTCTTCCACAGAGCGCACCATTGCTTCTGTGTATTCTGCGGTGATCGTGCCTGCATCTTCGAGTAACGATCCTGCAAGCCGGATAGTTTCTCGCCAGTCCTTGGCGGCGCCGTGCAACTCCACCGCGCCGGGCACCAGGAGGGAATCTAGTGTCGCCATATGTATCTCCCATCACAGAAATAGTGACATCGGGGTTAATGTCACTCATGATTCTATCCCGCGGAGAAACCGGAGGTAAAAGCAGGGGTAACGTTTGCACTGGCCGGTGAGCGGAAGGCTGTCCTGGGTTTTTCGTGTTCCAGGGGGTGGGCTTCGTTAAAAGCGGACTTTGATAGGGAGTGAAAGTTAAAAGCCCCGCTAACGCGGGGAAGGATGCAGCTCAAGTGCTGCTTTGAGCACTGCAACAGGCTCATCCCGTTAGATACGGGAAGGTGGTGTTAATACCTGCAAGAGAGTGTACTCTACTGCGATTTCGCTTTATTGTAGAAAAATAATGAACGTTGCAGTGCTATACGTGCTACTGTCTTGGGTAGTGGAAGGTTAAGTCCACTGGGGTCGAAGCTTCAGTGGTGTGAGAGTCTTGCGGAGGAATAGAAATGGAATTGCCGGTAGCCACGGTTGAATTCTGTAAGCGCGCCGAGGGTTGGGCGCAGCAAAGGAGCCCGCAGGCGTGCAGCTTGTGGGCGAAATCGGGAGATGGCGTCGATTTCCTAAATGTTCCGCAACACTTGGTGGATACGGCGTGCGCTGCATCATTGATCTTTAATTCCTGGGTCTCGCAGCCGGTTAAAGATTTCCTGGGTAGTGAATTGCAACTCAAAGAAAGTGAGCTGGAAGCGCTGTACTTGTGGCTGGCTGGCACGCATGATGTGGGAAAAGTCTTAAAAAGTTTCCAGCGGCTACTTTTGGGTCGAAGAGCGTTGGAGCACCTTGTTAATGCGGTCAGTGATGCTGGGTTGGCTACGGAACTTAGCGTTGACGAGGCCAACTTTAGCAAGCTCCCCCACAGTATAGCCTCCGGAGAGATTCTGTCCTTGTGGCTAGAAGGGCAGGGGGTTCGACGGCCAAAAGCTAATGCGGTAGCCGGAGTGGTGAATGCACATCATGGCATTGTGACTGGTCCTAATTCTTCAGTTCGCAATCTCATGGAAGATTACCCGGCTGAGTGGAAAGCCGTTCACCGAGAGCTGGTGGAGGCAATGGAGGAGTTATGTGGGGCGGAAGGGGGCGTCGGCAAACTGGTGGCATCCATGCCTAAAATGTCTGGACCTGCGGCGCAAACGCTGACTGGTCTGGTGGTGATGGCTGATTGGATTGCCTCTAATGAAAAAGCTTTTACTCTCCGCGTACAGGGTAGCCAATTGGAGCGAACTGCTGCTGGAGCCGAATTCATAGACCTCACTTCGCCGTGGGCCCCTAGAGGTGCTCGGAGGGCGGATATTGATGAGTTTTTCCGTAAGTCATTCAATTGGCCTGCGGAATTTCAGGCGCGTCGGGTTCAGCGGGCGATGGTGGAAGCAGTTCAAGACTTGGATGAGCCTGCTTTGGTGGTCCTCGAAGCGGAGACAGGTGTGGGCAAGACTGAGGCGGCGCTCGCTGCCGCGGAGATTATGGCAGCCCGCAACGGCGCGCAAGGAGTATTCTTTGCGGCCCCGACGATGGCTACCGCTAATGGCTTGCTAGAACGGACAATCGAGTGGGCTGGAAATGTGGCAGGGAACTCGGTGCGGTCCATGTACCTCGCGCACTCGAAGAATGCTTTGTCCAAGCCGTTTGCGGAGTTGAAATTCAACGGTATTAATGACCTCGAAGAATCCGGTGATGAGGTAGTGGCCTCGCAATGGATGTCTGGGAGCCGATTGGGCATTCTCTCGAATTTCGTCGTGGGAACTGTGGACCAGGTGCTGATGATGGCGTTGCAGCAGAGGTATTCCATGCTGCGTCACGTGGGGCTAGCGGGCAAAGTGGTCATATTCGATGAAATTCATTCGTTCGATGTCTTTACCTCTGACTACCTGCGCAGCACCATTGCCTGGTTGGGGCATTATGGGGCCAGCGTCATCCTGATGTCCGCAACCCTACCGCCGCACAAGCGCAGGGAGCTGGTGGAGGCTTATTCATGGGGAGAAATGCCGGAAGGTGAGCAGGGCTATCCGCTCATTACCGTAGCCACGGCAGATGAGGTCCATGTTACCTCCGTGGAACCATCGCCTACCAACCTGGTGGGAGATATTCAGATACTCAATGAGGAAGAGCGTCCGCTTTCTGCATTGCTCGACCAGCTACTTGATGAGGGCGGCTGTGTCCTTGTTATTAGCAATACTATTGACCGCGCTCAAGCTGCATATTCGCGCCTGGCGGATATTTATGGCGAGTGTGTCGAGTTGCACCACGCGGGCTTTGTTGCCTGGGAAAGAGTGGAAAAGGAAGACTCTCTAAGACAAGAGCTTGGCCCTGATTCTCACCGTGGAGCTGGTCGTCCGTGGCGCAAAATTGTGGTAGCCACCCAGGTGGCCGAGCAGAGTCTCGATATTGATGCCGATGTTCTCATTACGGATATCGCGCCGATAGACTTGCTCATCCAACGCATCGGTAGGTTGCACCGTCATGTGCGCCCCGAAACTGATAGACCTCGGGGCCTCCAGGAGCCGAAGATTTTCATTCGCGGTGTGCTGCAAAAAGACCCAGTTCCGGAGTTCGAATCTGGTGCGGAAGCAATCTACGGTCGAGCGATCTTGATGTCCACTTTGGCTGCGTTGCCTGAGGAGTTTCGACGACCAGATGATACTGCCAAGCTCGTCGCAGAGGCTTATAACCCAGATTTTAAACCCCCAGCACCGTGGCTGGAAGCGTGGACCGAAGCAGAAGATGAGAGGCGACATGGGGAAGCTACGGCTCACTTGAAGTCCACAGATTACCGATTGCCTGATCCTCGGCATGGTCTGCAATTTAAAGCGCTCTTTGAGCGATTGGTCGATGATTCTGAGCGCAGTGCCGGGGAAGGGGGAGTGGCACAAGTACGTGATATTGAGCCGAGCGTGGAGGTCATCCCCATTATCGCTACCGATTATGGATATTGGCCTTGGGGTTGGAACAGTGAGGTTCTTGATGGCGGCGAAATTTCATACAAACTGGCCTTTCATTTGGCATCGAGCACAGTGCGCTTGCCTGGGCGGATGACCCGCTATGGAACAGACTTCGACGTGGTAGTAAGCCAGCTTGAGGAATCTACACCAGGTGAATGGGCAGACAACTATCTGCTGCGAGGGCAACTAGCTCTGTTTCTGAATGAAAGCAATGAAGCTACGGTTGGGCGCTTTGAAATTCGCTATTCCTCAGAGCTTGGAATCGAAATAATGAGCGACGGTAGGGGTTAGCATGTCCAAGGCCAAAGCTACTCTGAGGGCACCTCCGACCCAGGAGTATTCACTACGCACCACTATTCCATCTCTACAGAAAGGAGGCGAAAAATAATGACTGAAAAACCAACGTTTAACTTGCTCGATGAGCCGTGGATTTTGTGCATTGACAGTGCAGACACCCCGGCCGCATTAAGTATCCGGGACATATTTTCCGGCCGCGGCGACGCTCAAAAAGTCTTAGGCGATTCACCCACCCAGGACTATGCGGTAATCCGGGTACTGCTTGCGATCTTCTGGCGGGCCCATGCTCTGGATATTGCTCGTGCCTATTCGCACAATTCTCGGCGGGTCCATTTTGATTGGGGAGAATGGTTCGCTGATCAGCGAGAAACCCTGCTCAGTGGGCAACGCGATGAGGTTGTTCTGGATTATCTCGACGCCTTTGCTGATCGCTTTGATCTTCTCTCTGAAACTCAACCCTTTATGCAGGTAGCTACCCTGCATTCGAAGAAGGGGGACACTCGCCCCATCTCCTATATCGTTCCCGAGGCCGCGGAAGATTTCTTCACCATGCGCACCGGGGATGGCCGCCAAAGCTTGTCTTTAGCTGAGGCTGCTCGGTGGCTTATCCACCTGCAAGCCTATGACTATTCCGGTATCAAGACCGGCGCAGAGGGTGATCCACGCGTCAAAGGTGGTAAGGGCTATCCCATCGGTACCGGATGGACCGGCCGAACGGGCGGAACACTCGTTCTTGGGACGGGTGGATTATTAGAGACGTTGCTGCTTAACACTTCCCAGTATGTTGTCACCACAAAGCAGGATTCAAACCCCATCGAAAGCGATAAGCCGGTGTGGGAGCGTGAACCCGATACGGCAGCGCAGCGCCCTGGATCCGACGATAAGCTCGGTGCAATTCCCCGCGGTGCTGCTGACTTGGCAACCTGGCAAGCGCGGCGAGTGCGTCTCGTGGTCGAGGACGGAAAGGCTACTCGAGTAGTAGTTTCCAACGGGGACCGCATTCCGGATGCAGGAAAGAACGTGCTGGCCGATCCAATGACGCCGTATCGTTATAGTCCGAATCAGTCAAAGAAGGGCGTGACAGCGTACTACGCTCGCCCCTACGACTCGACGCAAACCATGTGGCGTGGTCTTGATTCCCTAATTGCGCTTGAGGATGACCCCGGCTTTGATCAAAAGAAGGATAAGGCTCCGCTACGCCCCGAAAACCTGAGTAACCTCGCGGCTCTAGATGCCGATAGATACTTGGAAAAGCATGTCTTCGATGTCGCTCTAGTCTCCATGGAGTACGGGCCACAAGAGTCTTCAGTGGCCAGCACGTTTAGCTCCACTATCGGTCTGCCTGTTGTGGTGCTTCGTGACGATGAAGCAGGCCGCAAGGTGAGAAATGCTGTACGCACCTCCGCTAAGCAGACCTATGAGGCAGCGATCAGCATGGGCTGGTTCGCTGGCCAATTGCGGGTAGCCGCGGGCGATGACTATGAGTTTGGAGTAGCAGTCAAAGATCGCTTCTATGCTCAGCTAGAACCGCAGTTTATCGAGTGGATGTCTACCGTTGCGGTGGATACTACCGATGAATCTCAAAAAGTATGGCAAAAGCGTGCCAGGGGCGTAGCTTTGGCGCACGCTCGAGAATCGCTCCGTGGAGCTGGTCAAAAGGCGGTCATTGGTAGGGAAATTGATACCGGAGAAGAAGGAAAGGGCCGAATCATTTCTGCGGGCTCTTTGTATCGGCAACTTCTTCGCCGCCTCGATAAAGACTTGCCTCTTACCGCACCACCGGCTGATAGCCGGAATAACGATTCATCTCTGAAGGAGGGCAAGGCCCATGCATGAGAATCAAGACACCTCTAATACAGGCTCGCAACGTAGCGGCGGCCCTAGGCTTCGTGACTCGGTGACTCGGACTGCAGATACGCTACAACGAGATCTTCTTCATTCGCCGAACCACGCTAAACAGGCGCACGCCCGAGCTGTGCTAGCGACATTGCGTAAGTACTCAGCAGTAAAACTGGAGCACCACCCCCTTGCCTTGGAGGAAGTTCTGTTTCTACTGGAACCACCCTTGCGCGCGTGGGAGTTGGAAGAGGGAGGAGATCCATCCGCCGCAGAATTAGCAGCATTTCATGCCCTCACGATGTTTGGCGTGCATATGCAAAGCGCAACCACTGATGCCCACATCGCTGGGCAAAGTTTTGCTAAAGCGTGCGGGCGTTTGTATGCCCAAAGCCAATCCCAGTCCACCAAGCCCCGTTTCGACGCGATGATGGTGGCACAAGATGAGGCCTCCCGGATAATTCACATTCGCTCTCTGGTCATGCTGCTGCGACGCGCCAAGCTGGGGTTTGACTATGGACAATTTGCCAATGACCTTCGCGTCTTAGGCGACCAGACAGTAACCCAGAAAGAACAGGCTCGCCGCCAAGGCGTCCTCCTGCGGTGGGGTCGCGATTTCGCCACTGGCGTTTACGTCTCCTCCCACAACGAGTCAGAATCCTAATCCCTCCCTCTTTGAAAGGAACTTAAAAACCATGTCTCTTATCATTGATATCCACGCTCTGCACACCCTTCCGCCATCGCTAATCAACCGTGACGATACCGGTGCACCAAAGTCCGCCGTCTATGGCGGGGTACCACGCCAGCGTGTCTCTTCCCAGTCGTGGAAGCGCGCAATCCGTAAGTACTTCGAGACCCACGTTGATGCGGAATCCGTGGGAGATCGTTCGAAGCGCATCCCGGAAAAAATTGCCCTTAAGGTAGAAGACCACGAGGGGTGGGATGCTGAGCGCGCCCAGGCTGCAGTGGCCGGCCTTTTCAAGTCCGCCGGCATAACGACGGAAGTAGATTCCAAGAAGCTTAAGGCTCTCAAGGAGTCGGAAGAGACTACGCAGGAAGAGCTAAAGGCAGCACAGTACCCACAGACTAAGTACCTGCTTTTCTTGAGCCCCCACCAGATCGACCGCGCGGCAGCAGCCATCGTCGAGGCAGACGGCGAGAAAATCAGTAAGAAGGATGCGCAAAAAATCCTCGATACCGAGCACTCGGTGGATATGGCGCTCTTTGGCCGTATGGTTGCGGATGATGCTGCTTTCAATATTGATGCCTCCGTGCAGGTAGCACACGCCCTTGGCATTCATGCCAGTGCACCCGAGTTTGATTACTTCACCGCAGTAGACGATTTGGCAGAAGAAGGGCAGGAGACAGGTGCCGGAATGATCGGCACCGTGCAGATGATGTCTTCGACGCTCTACCGCTATGCCACAGTAAACTTGAGCGGTTTGAGCAAGAACCTGGATTCTGAGGAAAATGCAAAGCAAGCTGCTGTTGATTTTGTGGATGCGTTCATCAAGTCCATGCCTACCGGAAAGATCAATACTTTTGCCAACCAGACCCTGCCAGAACTGGTTTATATTGCGGTACGCGATACCCGTCCAGTAAACCTTGTCACCGCCTTTGAAGAGCCGGTAGAGGCGACGGGTGGAAAGAGCCTTCGCGTAGCCGGTGCAGAAACCTTGGCTAAGGAAGAGGCGGAGTTTGAGGAAAACTATGGTCTCAAGCCACAGGCCTCGTTCGTTGTAGGTGTTACTGAAGCTCGTAAGGCCTTTGCGGATCTTGCGGAAGAAGTAACGCTTCCTGAGCTCGCGGATCGATTGGCTGCCGCCCTGGAGAAGTAGGAAGGAAGCCGACAATGACATATTCGTTGTTATTGCTCCTTAAAGGTCCGATGCAGTCATGGGGGACCGAGTCTCGCTACGCCACGCGAGCCACATCTACCCTTCCTTCGAAGTCGGGTGTGCTGGGGATGCTTGCTGCAGCTGAAGGCAGGCGCCGCACCGATGGAGTAGAAGATCTGGCAGGACTGAGATTCGCGGTGCGCGTGGATCAATCTGGTAGTCTGCTTCGCGATTATCAGACGGCCCAAAATTGGCAGAATAACCCGAAGAGCCAAGCCAAGCTGATTACTCGATACTTCTTAACCGATGCTGCCTTTGTTGCTGCTATCGAAAGCGAAGATCAAGCTCTCTTAGAAGGCTTTGCCGAGAGCCTGGAACGGCCGGTCTATCCTATTTTCCTCGGCCGTAGATCATGCCCAGCTCCGCCGAATATCGTGCTTGGCGTGGTTAATAAGCCTGCGGTGGAAGCACTGCAGGATCACTCGTTGTGGCATGCAACGAAAGACTATATGCGCACGTGTGGGCAGGAAGTAGAGTTGCCTATCTATCGCGACTCACTCGCCGGCGAAGCCGGTACGGCCTGCCAGGACGTGCCAGTTTCTTTCGCCCCTGAGCATCGTAAGTATTCTTGGCGCACCGTTGTTCAAAAGGAATTCGCCACCGTGAAAAACCCGATCGAACCGGAAAACCGCCGTCCTGATCCCTTCTTGGAAGCGGTGATGAATGTATGAGTACGTTGACAAAGATTTTGATTAACCCGCGGCGTCGCCAAGGGCGCAAACTGTTGACCAACCCGCAGGCTATGCATGCGGCTGTGGCGGCTTCCTTCCCGCCCGACTTAGACCAGTCTTCTGGGCGTATATTGTGGCGCCTTGACAAAAGCGGTGACTACCGGGCGCTGTATATCGTGGGGCCTGAAAAGCCGACTGCCAGCGTGATTGCTGAGCAGGCAGGGTGGGATACAAGGCCTGCGCAATCAGTCGAGTATGACCGCCTCTTGGGCTCTCTGACTAAAGGGCAGAGGTGGCATTTTGAGCTCTTGGCCAATCCCACATACTCGCAGTCTAATGGTGGAAAGCGAGGCAAAGTTAAGGCGCACGTTTCAGTAGAGCACCAATTGGGCTGGCTGTACCAACGCTCTGAACGATCCGGATTCAAGCTCTCCCCGCGCGCTCAAGATGAGGCTAGTGATGCCGAACGTGACCGCTGGTCCGTACATGAGCAGACCACCATCGTGGAGCGAAAATCCTTGGATTTCCGTAAAGGCGATAGCCGCCGTCGCGTGCACATCGCTACTGCACGCTACCGCGGAACCTTGGAGATCAGTGATCCAGACGCACTGCGCGGGACTTTAGTCAATGGCATTGGTAGGGCTCGTGGTTATGGCTGTGGTCTATTGACCTTGGCCCGGCCGGCAGGTGCATAATGTCCACACCAAGTGAAGTCCCCATTACGCGCCAAGCTTTAGCGCGGATATCGGACCGGATAAGCTTCCTTTACGCTGAGCGGTGCGTGGTCAATAGGGATGGGAATTCCCTTACCATCACCGATCAACGTGGGGTAGCTTATGCGCCTGCTACCCAGGTGGCTGCTTTATTGCTCGGTCCTGGCACGAAGATCACCTACGCTGCTATGGCCCTGCTTGGCGACGCCGGCGTGACCACCCTTTGGGTAGGTGAGCGCGGGGTTCGCTATTACGCCCATGGCCGCCCGCCGGCCAAGTCTTCCCGTATGACTGAAATCCATGCGCAGGTTATCAGTAACCAACGCAAGCGGTTGGACTGTGCTCGCCGCATGTATGCACTGCGGTTTCCAGGCGAAGATGTCTCTCGGTTGACGATGTCGCAGTTGCGCGGCCGCGAAGGGGCGCGTATGAAGCGGATTTATGCCGCCGAAGCGGAGCGCACAGGTGTGTATTGGAATCGTCGATCTTATGACCCCAATGATTTCGATTCCTCGGACCCCATCAACCAGGCACTCACAGCAGGAAGCGCTGCTTTGTATGGCATCGCACATGCAGTAATTGCGGCTTTGGGTTTCATTCCGGCGTTGGGCGTTGTGCACAGTGGCACTGATCGTTCCTTTGTCTACGATGTGGCAGACCTGTACAAAGCGGAGATTTCGATTCCTGCAGCATTTGATGCCGTGGCAGCACAGCAGGGAAATCCTTCCGTTGAGGTGCGCCGTCGGATTCGCGATAAGGTGGTATCTCATCGCTTGATGCCCCGGATGGTGCGCGACCTTAAGGCTCTTTTCGACATCCCTGATGAACTTCTAGTTAGCGATGCCGAACTCATGTTGTGGAGTGAGCTTGAAGTTATTGCCTCCGGGGTGAATTGGGCAGAAGAGGAGTCGTTGTCATGATGGTGCTGGTCGTTACAGCCTGCCCAGGAGGCCTGCGAGGCGATCTCAGTAAATGGCTCATTGAGCTGACCCCTGGAACGTTTGTGGGACGCCCTACCGCGCGCGTCCGAGAATTGCTCTGGGAGAGAACAGTGGATCTTTGTAAAGACGGTCGTGCCTTATTGGTGTATTCCGTCGCTAATGAGCAAGGCATGGAGTTCCGAACTCACCGGCATCACTGGGAACCCACCGATTTCGATGGTGTCACGTTAATGATGCGCCCACATAAACTAAAGCAGATGAAGCGTCGGACGGGTTGGTCGAAAGCCCGCCAAGCCCGCAAGATGTACATCCGACAGAAAGGGGGAGGTTAGCGTATTCGAGCAAATAGGCTTTTAACCCCCCGCTCGAAGCTGTATGTAAAATGGCCCTTAGGCTCATATTATTCCTGCTCAGCGTGCTCCCCGCGTAAGCGGGGATGAGCCCGGCGTTACCTATGAACGCCGTATTGTTCCGCTGTGCTCCCCGCGTAAGCGGGGATGAGCCTCGTCGGCATTCCGGTATCTTGCGATTGTGTTAGTGCTCCCCGCGTAAGCGGGGATGAGCCGAAATGCAGGAAAGAAATTAGGGGGTGAGACCTGTGCTCCCCGCGTAAGCGGGGATGAGCCGAGAACCAGAACAATTTCAACAAGGCTGTGCAGGTGCTCCCCGCGTAAGCGGGGATGAGCCCAGCTCGTCCGGCCCCTTGCCGTCCATCACTGGGTGCTCCCCGCGTAAGCGGGGATGAGCCCACAGGAGATCAATGGCTGCACGCCAACCGGGAGTGCTCCCCGCGTAAGCGGGGATGAGCCCTCGGTGGTGGACGTAATAAAATCGTCACTGCTGTGCTCCCCGCGTAAGCGGGGATGAGCCCCCGTGGAAGCTGTGGACACCTGCACTACGCTAGTGCTCCCCGCGTAAGCGGGGATGAGCCCCCCCCAACCCGCCCGAGGTCAAGACCCGCAACAGTGCTCCCCGCGTAAGCGGGGATGAGCCCGCCCGTGTTGTGGACTACAAGTTAAAGACCGAGTGCTCCCCGCGTAAGCGGGGATGAGCCCGCCCGGCTCGCCGCTAAGGGCCTGGACGGCCTGTGCTCCCCGCGTAAGCGGGGATGAGCCGACAAACTAGACCATATGGTCACAGTGACAAAAGTGCTCCCCGCGTAAGCGGGGATGAGCCCACTACTGAGGAACTACCCGACGAGGATATGCCGTGCTCCCCGCGTAAGCGGGGATGAGCCTCTACTGGCGGTGGGG
The DNA here is from genome assembly GCF_030503735.1 of Corynebacterium tuberculostearicum. The sequence goes on from NZ_CP073096.1 coordinate 212,739, forward strand.
TAGCGGTAGCCACCCCCGTGCTCCCCGCGTAAGCGGGGATGAGCCGTATTTCACTGATTTTATGAAGGGTTTTATCGGGTGCTCCCCGCGTAACCGGGGATGAGCCCGTCTCCGCTGCCTGGGCTGCGCCGTTTGCAGCGTGCTCCCCGCGTAAGCGGGGATGAGCCCGCGGGAATCGGGACCAGTGCAACGGCGGTTAGGTGCTCCCCGCGTAAGCGGGGATGAGCCATCAAAGGCGGTCATGGTATCGGGTTCCTTTCTGTGCTCCCCGCGTAAGCGGGGATGAGCCCTGCTACCGGAGCTTCCACCGCCCGAATGGAGCGTGCTCCCCGCGTAAGCGGGGATGAGCCCTGCTACCGGAGCTTCCACCGCCCGAATGGAGCGTGCTCCCCGCGTAAGCGGGGATGAGCCCCATCGGAGGAAGAAATGAACAAGCTATATCGGGTGCTCCCCGCGTAAGCGGGGATGAGCCGGTACAGGGCGTTTTTGCTTCGGCTGGTTCGTGGTGCTCCCCGCGTAAGCGGGGATGAGCCCCCGCCGGTAGGCCCATGAGCCATTCGATGAACGTGCTCCCCGCGTAAGCGGGGATGAGCCGATACTTTGCTTGGCAACCTGATTGCTCCGCATGTGCTCCCCGCGTAAGCGGGGATGAGCGCGAGACACATCACGTGACGGTATCCCCCGGTGGGTGGTCCCGCGTCAGTGAGAAGCAGGTCCGGTTCATGCGTGGCATTGCAATGCAGCTGGCTTCGCTTTGCACTTAGATAGAGCCGGAGCTTTGCTGACACTTTGGTGGACGGTTATTCGAGCTCGAAAGTCTGGCGGCCGATTTCGTCTTGGCTGAAGGACTTAGAGGCGACAAGGTCCACAGGCGTGGTTAAATCATCGAGCTCGTAGGATATTGTTCCGGCGACAGTTCCTCCCTTTTTAATCTGTTCAAGCTGAGTATCGGAAGTTTCAGGATCAAGATAGGAACCGAGATCTAGCTCGTTTACCTTATTCGGATCATTGTCTTGGATGGCGGTGAAGTACACGACGAAGTCGGTGGTGGTTAGGGTCTCATCCGTTTTATTCGTTACGTCATAGTTAAAGACGAGAAGTGGCTTTTCACCTAATTCGTTGCCGGGCTCACCAGGTTTAACAACACGGTGGTCGGTAATTTCGAACTTGGCGGCTGGAACATCCAGGACTCCGTCTTTAAAGGATTGGCTAAAATCTGTGCTCTTTAGCTCTTTTACGGTTGTCGGATCATCCTTCACCTTTTTCATGTGTGTGGTGAATTCCTTATCTTCAATCGCGACCTGGAAAGTTAAGGTGTCGTCTTCGATAGAGAAATCTTTCTTATCGGACAAAGCGGCCATCCACTCCGAGGCGGTGGCAACGGTATCGCGGTTTGAGCTAACGGTCTCACCGGATGCAGCGGCTTGAGCGTCAAAGGTGCCGATCCAGTAGATCATGCGATTTTCGCCGTTATCCATGACCCATTCGATGGTGATGACGTCATCGGTGATGCTGGCTTCCATCCAGCCATCTTCAGAAGCGCTGTCCTCTTGCTTCCACGTTCCAATTGCGGACTTCGCATCGGCCTGTGCACCGGACTCGGAATTATGGGAGTCGCTTGCCTTTGGGCTGTCACTACCGCTATCTGAGCAGGAAGTAAGCGTGAGTGCAGAGACGACAATAAGAGAAGAGAGTAGTTTGCGCATAAATAATTTCTACCCTGAGGGGGTAGGAAGCATACAAATACTCAAAAGGGTAGGGGGACAAATTGGTCTTTGGCCGCTCTTTGACTAATCTTTTGGGGGCAGAGAATCGCCCTAGTGGGCGTGCAATCTGTGTGGGGCTATAGCTCAGTCGGTTAGAGCTACGGACTCATAATCCGTCGGTCGCGGGTTCGAGCCCCGCTGGCCCCACGGTTAAAGGGAGGCGTCGGCAAGCAGTGCCGGCGCCTTTTTGCTAACTGCGCATTTGGGTGTGCTAATTGCGCAGGGGCGGGCGGTGAAGTCTAATAACCATATGGTTGAAGTGGATCCGCTCATTGAATCTCTCTACCGCTGGTCCGATATCAGCGGCGTGCTGCTGATGGGAATCATCGGCGGCACCATGGCGCGCAAGCGCGGCTACGATATCATCGGCTTTTTCTTCATTGCGATGTTCTCCTCCTTAGGCGGCGGCATGGTGCGTGACGTGCTCATCAACCGCGGTACGGTGGCGGCCATGAGCCAGCCGGAGTACCTATATCTGGCTTTTACCGGCGCGTTGATTGCCCGCTTTGTCTATTTCAAGGGCAAGACCTGGGATTACCTGCAAGCGCATGGTGACGCCGTCGTTTCCGGCCTCTGGGCAGCCACCGGCGCCGTGAAGGCCATTACCTACGGCCTGCCGCTTATTCCATGCATCATGATGGGCGTGTTTACCGCCACGGGCGGATCCATGATTCGTGACATTGTAATGGGCCGCGAGCCGAGCGTATTTGGTGATAACCAGCCGACGGTTATCCCGGCTGTTGCCTGCACTGTCATCGTCTTGGTGGGCCACCACTTCGACATGATGGCGGTGGGCATGATCATCGGGCCTTTAGTCTCCATCTTCCTGGCGCTGCTGGGCATCTGGGCCGGCTGGCGCGTGCCTGCCTACCAAGATTGGGCGCCCATTAATGACACTGCGGCGCAGGTAAAGGCGCTAGCGAAGAAGGCTGAGAATAAAAGCCGCGCGGTGGGCCGCCGCTTGGAGCCGCACCGCCTGCGCGCGTGGCGCCACCGCCAGATGGAAGCCGCGCTGCAGCGCCGCATTGAAAAGGAAGTGCGCTCCGGCAAGCGCCGCAAGGAGGCCGCTGCGGAGGCCAGCGAGTTTTTGGAGTCCTTTCAATTGGACGTCGATCAGCTCAGCGCAGTGGTAGCAGAAGGCGATGACACGGACTTCGGCGTGGACCTCACCGGTGATTCCTACAACGAGGAGGAACAGGCCTCCCACGAGGAATCTCAACGCCTCCTTGATACCATTTTGGAAGATGACAAGCTTACTGATGAACTCATTGATCGCCTCATGAAGCGCTATGACGCCCGCGACTAGGAGATAGGCTTAGCGCCCAACCGCACCGCAAAGCTGCGGGTCCGTGATATAGCCTTGCTCGCAGCCATATTGGGTCTGGATTTCTCCGGAGCTCTTATTCCGGTTGCCATTGGCATCGTTGCCATAGCCGCACAGGTAGGCCGGGCACTCTGCACTCGGCCCATTGGGCGCTTGTACTGGCGGTTGAGCGTTTGATTCCTTGCATAACGCGGCAAACTCCACCCAGGTGCCGTCCGCGCATTGGTACTGCGCGGTGTTTTCCTGCTGCTGGTTTTCGGTAACCGGTTGCACGGCTTCCTGATTTTCGGTTTGCGGTTCGGCGTGCTGCGCGGCCTCTGTAGTTGCTGCTTCCGTGGTCGCTTCTTCTGTGGATGTTTCCTCGGTGCTGGATTCTGTAGAGCTCGTCTCGGAGGCCGTTTCCGTAACAGTTTCTTTGACCGTGGAAATGGTGGTGGCGGTATCGTCGCTGCCGCCGCAACCGGTGGCAAAAAGAGCTAGGGCGAAGAAGGGAATAAGGAATGATTTCTTCATGCCCCACACAGTAGACAAACAAGGCAGACGATGCAGGAGTTTGTGCAGGGCATAGGGGAGTAGTCATTGTGCTAAGGGGAGTGTTTGCTCGGTTGCTGGCAGCAAACTGGCACCCAGTTTTCAGGCGCGCGTCCTATTCTAGAGACATGAACCTGAAGTATTACTTCTACGAGCTGTGGAGTCTTTTTGTTGACCACGGCTTGCCGCTTATTGCGCTGCTGCTGATCGGTATTTTGATACCGCGCGTTGGCAGGCTGGCAATCCGCATCATAGAGCGCCGCCTCGATGAAGATGAAGAATCCACCAAGGCGCGCCTGGCGCTGACCGGCGCGCTGGTCTACATCGTGCAGGCCATCGCGTACTTCCTTATCATTTGGGCCGCCCTGACCAATATCGGCGTGCCCGCAGTAGGCGCGGCAGTGCCGGCGACGATAGTTTCGGCCGCCGTGGGCTTTGGTGCCCAGTCCATCATTGCGGATTTTCTTTCTGGCTTTTTCATCCTTTCGGAAAAGCAATTCGGCGTGGGCGACTACGTCAGTTTTGATGGCGTGACCGACGTGGAAGGCACTGTGGTGATGCTGACCTTGCGTACCACCAAGGTGCGCACGCCTACCGGCGAGTTGGTTACCGTGCCCAATAGCTCGGCCGGCGCGGTGACAAACTATTCCCAAGAATGGTCGCGCGCTGTGGTCAACTTCGACGTGCCCGTGCAAGAAGGCGAGACCTTACCGGAGATCACGCGCCGAGTGCGCACCATCTCCGAGCAGGCCATTCGAGAACCATCCATTGCCGTAGACGTCAACGGCGAGCTGGAGGTGCTGCCGGCCACCCAGTTGGTTGCCCCGCAAGCCGCCGGCCAGTCCTGGCACGTGACCTACCGCGTGCTGGTTACCGTTAATCCCGCCCGGCAGTGGGCGGTGGAGCGTGCCATTCGCTCGGCGCTGCTCTCGGAGTTCTGGGACCACTACAACGTGGCCGATTTGGATGAACTTCAGCGCCCGCTTACTCCTCCGGAGGGAAACGTTGCGGCTCAAGAGTCCGTCAAGGATGCTTCCACAGCGGGCAAGGAATCCCACCCGGAAACCAAGGTGGAGTCTCGCCTGGACGCAAAACCGGAAGAGGAAGCCGGACCGGATAGCGCTGGCCCCGGAAGGCCCGCCCTGTCTGATGACAACCAAGAACCTGAACCTACCCAGGGAATCTGGCGTTCTTTAGAGACCAATACCAAGTTCCAAAAGATCGCCACCTTTGGCGGCCGAGTGCGCGGCTCCACCACGGGGCTTATTCTTGCCTTGTTCGTCGTCGGTGCTTTGACCCTGGCTTCGAGCAACCCGGACGATGCCGACGCTGGCTGGCTCTCGCCCGAGCATTGGCGCAATAGCGGTAAGGAAACCTCCTCCTCGCAGCCTGCCGAAGCCCCCAGCTCCACCGCACCTACCGAAGAAACCACCGAAACCGCCACACAGAGCGAGCCAAGCGAGGAAGGCGCGGCTCCTTCTGAGGCCACCAACCCGCAGGGCACCGAAGGCGCTGGCGCTACCGATACGCCCGCTGGCGGCGAGCAGGGAGCAGGCGCTACTGGCAATGCTTCACCAGCCCCGAGCACCGCCGACGGTGCAGGTAACTCTGGAAGCGATTCCGGGAACGGCACTGCTACTGCTCCTGATGCCGGTGACGGCACCCAAGCTTCTGGAACTGCCGGCAGCACGGGCGCAGAGATTCCGGCGGAGCCTCGCTAGTGGGGCTGGCCTTCTACATCAAGCCGGTCCGTCCACCGCTCATTGTTGGGTGAGGTGAAGCTAGCATAGACGCTAGTGTCATTTTTCTTCTGACAATGAAATGTGCGCACATCTGAGCCTATGGCGCAGAATAGATCGTAAGTCTGCTTGGTCTGCGGGCTCGTCGCAGAAATGCGGGTGTTATAAGAGCCATTGACCATCTTGTTGCGGTGCGTATAGGTAAATGTATGGGTGATGGCTTCATCAAAAATCGCACCGGTGAACTCGCACGAGGTGTGCTCACCCGCATGGATGCTATCGCCTTGGTTGGTGTAGCCGCACTTGCCGCCTATCTGTCCAGCGTTGATGTTGTGATTTACCGTCTCTGGTGCGGGTGCCTGCTCTTGGTGCCCGGCTTCGGGCCTGCTTACCTCATCATCTTCATTGCCCGCGCTTTCGTCATTGTCTATGGTCTTGGTGACCGTAGTGGGCGCGTCGGATTCTTGCTGCTGGCTAAATACTGGTTCCGCATCAGTAGAAGCTTGTTCATCACTGGAGCCGCAGGCGCTAAGGCCGGTAATGGACAAGGCGGCGAGAATGAAGGCAGAGGCGCGTTTGAGCATGGGGAATATTAAAGGGGGTTGGCGAAGTGTACGGGGAAGACTTTAACATTTTCGCGGTGCTTCTGACGTGCATAAATGATCTGTATTGGCGGAGATTAAATAGTGCGCTTCGGCCGCGCGTTGCACTGGGCATGACTTCACTATTCGAACCACTGGAACTTGGCCGATACAAGCTAGATAACCGCGTGACAATGGCGGCGCTGACTCGTCAGCGCGCCGGTGAAAGCGGTGTGCCTACCGAGCTGCACCAGCAGTACTACTCGCAGCGCGTTACGGCTGGTTTGGTGGTTACGGAGGGAACGTTTCCGGCATGGACTAACCGCTCCTTCCCGGGCCAGGCCGGTATTGCTACAGAGGAGCAGGCAGAAGGTTGGCGTGCGGTGGCAGACTGCGTGCACGAAGCTGGCGGCACCTTATTCATGCAGATCATGCACGGCGGCCGCACCAGCCACCCAGATCTGATCGATGGCGCGAACCCAGAGGCTCCCAGTTCTTTTGACTGGGGCGGGACCGTACGCGGCTTTTCCGGCAAGATGGACGCGCCACTGCCGCGCGAGCTGAAGAAGGAAGAGCTGCCGCGTATCGTGGACGAATTCCGCCAGGGCGCGCGCCGGGCTATCGATGCCGGCGTCGACGGGGTGGAAATCCATAACGCGAATGGCTACCTGCTGCACGAGTTCATGGCGGCTTCGTCTAATAAGCGCGACGATGAGTTTGGCGGCAGCCCGGAAAATCGCTGGCGCCTGCCGGAGATGGTCATTCGCGCCGTAGTAGAGGAAATCGGCGCCGACCGCGTGGGCGTTCGTTTCTCGCCGGCGCACAATGTCCAGGGTGTCATCGAGGATGACCAAGAAGACATGCTGGCCACCTACGGCGGCCTGCTCGATGCCTTGGCACCGCTGAACCTGGCCTACGTGTCGCTACTGCATGGCGAGCCGGAAAGCGAGCTTATCGCGCAGCTGGCCAATAAAGCGCGCGCCAACGGGGTGACCAAGGTGCTAATGAATGATGGTTTCCCCACGGTGACCTCCAAGGAGGATGCGCAGCGCGAAATCGAGCTGGATTACGTGGATGCCGCAGTGGTGGGCCGCCAGCTCATCGCGAACCCAGACCTCGTGCGCCGTTGGCGCGAAGGTTTGGAGCTCAATGAGCCGGATCAGGAAACGTTCTACCTGGGCGGCGAGCGCGGCTACATCGACTACGAGTATGCCGCGGACTAGGCAAGGATCCGCGGCACCACAGGGGGCCCGAAAGGCGGGCGAGTGATAGGTAGTGAAATTCCCCAGAGAGAGGGTATTTCACTATGACTATCGAAGGTGTACTACTCGTTCGTTAACACCGAGTACCTGTCATGTGACACAACTTACAACTATTTATCGTAGCCCTTGTCTGGGCGCCAGGTCAGGGTGACTGCTTCGCGCACCGGTGACTTAGCCGTAAGCAGGTTATCAACGCGCAGCCAGTGCATCTTCGCAGAATCCGGGCGGACGGTTACAAAGCTATAGCCGTGGTGGTCAAGGTCTACATGGCGGGTGTGCGGGTTTGCGCCTAGCAGGTAGCGCTGGGCCAGCTTGGACAGCTCATTGCCCTCCGGCAGCTTGAGCTGTTCGTTAACATTTGGCGCAGAGACTGAGGCGCAGACCATCTCGGCGCCGAAGATGCGGCCGTCCTTGCTGATATTATGTGCCCACTCGGAGTGGATATCGCCGGTAACAAAGAGGGTATGGGAATCGTGCTTAGAGAGGGCATCGATAAGCAAGCGGCGCTCTGCGGAATAGCCATCCCACTGGTCACCATTGACCGGAATGCCGGTGATATTGGAAGACAGCGAAGAAGAAACCGGCTTGGTCTTTTCATCTTTTTCCAGGGTAACCAGGTTCATGGGGGAGAACATGACAGAATTGCCCAGCATATTCCACTTGGCAGAAGAGGTCTCAATCTTATTGAGCAGCCACTGGTACTGCTCGGAACCGAGCATCGTGCGGCCCTCCGCGGCCATCTTGTGTGGGCCAAAGCGTACCTGCTCATCGCGGTAGGTGCGCAGGTCCATCATGGTCAGCTCTACTAGGTCGCCGAAGGTTAGGCTGCGGTAGAGGTGGCCCTGCTCGGAGGGGTTGGTCGCGCGCACCGGCATCCACTCGAAGTAGGCCTGCATGGCGGCCTTGCGGCGGTCGAGGAAGGCGCCCTCCTTTCCTTCGGTGTGATTCTCGGCGCCCTCTCGCCAGTTATCGTTGGCTACCTCGTGGTCATCCCACACCACGACCCACGGCAGCGCGGCGTGTGCGGCCTGCAGGTTTTCATCGGTGCGGTAGCGGCCGAGGCGAATGCGATAATCCTCTAGCGTGATAATCTCGTGCGCCGGGTGGTGCAGGCGCACCGGTCCATAGCCGGCGTACTCGCGCTGCGGGTACTCGTAGATATAGTCGCCCAAGAAAATCATATAATCCAACTGATCCGCGCGACCGCGCTGCGCAATATCGCCATAAGCGTTGAAGAATCCGGACTCCCAATTGGCGCAGCTAGCCACGCCGAAGGTGAGCTCTTCCGGGGAGGCGCTCAGTGCTGGAGCGGTCTTGGTGCGGCCGACGGGCGAGTACTTATCCTGTGCTTTAAAGCGAAAGAAGTATACAGTCTCCGGCTCCAGGCCGTGCGGGTCCACGTGCACGGTGTGGTCCTGGTTGGCATCGGTGGTCACTTCGCCCTGCTTGACGACGTCCCCAAAGCCCTCATCCTTAGCAATTTCCCACTCCACCCGGGTGGCCTCGCCCAGGCCGGAGCCCGGCATGGCATCGGCATCCGGGGTTACACGGGTCCACAAGATGACAGAATCTGGAATCGGATCACCGGAGGCCACCCCGTGGAGGAAGGGGCGCTCGCCCAATTTCGGCTCCACCATGTGCTGCTCTACGCTCGGGGATAGGCTGCTTTGTGCGTGGGCGGAGTTGGCGGCGGCGGTGGATAGGGCGATGGCGGCACCGGCAGTACCAGAGGTCTGAAGGAAGCGGCGGCGGTTGACGTGGCCGCGAGCGGACTTGGTCTGATTCTGAGAATTATTAGGCATGCCTTAAAGCTTTGTCATGTTTAATGCGGACGCAACTGTTTCCATCCAATTCCATAAAGAGTTCTTTTTGTCTTAACTGGCGGTTTACTTCCGTACCCACGCCTTTATACTGCGGCCCAATGACGGGCCTGCCTCAGTAGGCTGGTGGGCATGAGTGAATTTAGCCAAATTAGCCAGTGGCCCGCGGACACGGTGGCTGGAGCCCTGCTGTACCGCGGCGAGGTCATAGAAACGGTAGGGGATACCGCCCGCGAGTTTCCGGTGGCGTCAATAACCAAGCTGGTGGCTGCTTATGCGGTGATGATGGCCGTGGAGGAAGGTGCGGTGGAGCTGCAGCAGCCTGCCGGCCCAGAAGGCTCGACGCTGGAGCACCTCTTAGCACACGCCTCCGGCATCTCCTTCGACTCGCGGGAGCCACAAAAGCCGGTGGGCGAGCGCCGCATTTATTCTTCGGCCGGCTATGAATGGGCCGCGGAAATCGTTGCTGAGGCAACGGGCATGGACTTTGCCGAGTACCTGCGCGAAGGCATATTGGCTCCGCTGGGCATGGAGTTGACCCGGCTCGAAGGCTCGGCCGGCCATGGTTTGGTTTCCACAGTGGAGGATCTCGCGGCCTTTGCCGCGGAAGTCCAGAACCCGCAGTTGCTGCACCCCTCTACCGTGGCCGATATGCGCCGCGTGCACTTCGGCGGGTTGCGCGGCATCGTTCCGGGTTATGGCAGCTTTAAGGATTGCACTTGGGGCCTGGGCTTTGAAATCCATGGCAACAAAGACCACTGGATGGGCGCCCTGCCTGCGGACGCCGCCGGTCACTTCGGCATGTCCGGCACCTACCTCTGGGTGGCAGGCGACTATGCCATGGTGGCGCTTACGAACCGCGACTTTGGTGAATGGTGCAAGCCGCTCTGGCACGATGCGAATACCGCCATCTGGAACTCCTTATGATCTGCCGGGTGCGGCGGAGCTAGCGCCTCCCGTGCGCTAGCTCATGTCTCGAGCCTTCCATTGGGGGAAGTGGCGAGGTGGAAAACTCCCCCGCAGGAGCGAGAAAAATCGGAGAGTTTTGTGCGGTGGAGCCTTATCGCGTCAAATCGCGGCGTGACTGCAGAAGGCGGCGGTTGCGGTTAAATCTAATAGGATTTTACGCGCATGAGCAGGACATCTGTTGAATGGGGCAGAGCGGGTCTAAATGGTTTACAGAAAACACCAACTTTCACATTTATAACAATGGTTTCACCTGCAACTTTAGTCCCAGCCTGTACCTGGGGTTGAGGTTTAGTAAACGGGGGTTGAAGTGAAAGTTGAGGGTTGTAGGGGAAGGTGTGGCACAGGAAAATTGTGTGCAGACGCATCAGGCAGTTCGTTGGGGAAGACGAAGCTCGTCTTGCATCGCGCCGGGCCGGCATGCTTGGCGCGGTGGTGGTCTATGTCGAGGGAGAATCGGCTATGAATACGTGCGTTAACCCTGCGCCGGTTGAACAGCCGGCCTCCACCCCCGCGTGGCCCACCGTCAATGGTGGCGTCACTGTGGTCACCGGTGTGCTCAAAATCTCCGGGATGCCGCGCTCGCTGCGCTCGAAGATTGAACACGCCATGGATCGGTGCATTCGCACCGAATCGGAATTTATCATTCCGGGCGATGACCCACTGACCGCTCAGTGGTGCACCCGCTGGTTCCGGGATGGGCTTTCCGTAGCAGCGCTCGCCCAAGGCGGCAGCGCCTGCGCCCGCTCCGGCAGCGGTATTGGCTGCCACCAGGTGCTTACCGGAACCCGCGAGGAGCTCGATGCGCTCGATTGCGTCGTGCGCTACCTCGCACAGCGCCACGGCTTTACTGCGGCCGTGCGCTTGCCGTAGAAAGCGCAAAAAGGGGCTGGCCCGCTCAATGCTGGGCCAGTTCCTTTTTGGTACCGCAAGTCAGTCGCGCGGCCTAGTTAACTTCTGCGAACGGATCCAGGATCTTCTCCGGTAGCTCCGCCACGGATTTCAGCACGGCAGAAGGGCGGTAAGGGTAGCGGGAAATTTCCCGATCATCCGAAATTCCGGAGCGCACCAAAACAGTACGCATGCCGGCCTCGAGGCCTGCCTTGACGTCCGTATCCATGCGGTCACCAATCATTAAGGTGTGCTCTGAGTGTGCGCCGATGTGATTAAGCGCCGAGCGCATCATGACTGGATTGGGCTTGCCCACGTAATAAGGCTCGCGGTTGGTAGCGGCGGTAATCAGCGCGGCCACGGCACCGGTGGCCGGCAGTACCCCCTCAGGAGCCGGGCCGGTAACATCCGGGTTGGTCGCGATAAAACGCGCGCCATCGCGGATGAGATTGATGGCGTTGGTGATGGCTTCAAAGGAATAAGTACGGGTTTCACCAAGCACCACGAAGTCTGGGTCATCGTTAGTGAGGATCCAGCCGGCTTCGTGCATGGCGGTGGTCAGTCCGGATTCGCCCACCACATAGGCCTTGCTGGAGCTTACCTGGCTGGAAAGAAAATTCGCGGTAGCAGTGGCGGAGGTCCAGATGCGTTCTGCCGGAATATCCAGGCCAGTGTTGCGCAGGCGAGCAGAAAGATCCCGCGGGGTAGACATGGAGTTATTAGTCAGTACCATGTACTCGATGTCATTATCCTTGAGCGCTTGGATGAATTTATCCGCGCCAGGGATCATCTCGCCTTCTTTGATAAGAACGCCGTCCATATCGGATAGATAAGAAATCATTGGTGATCCTCCACATACTCGGCAATATCGCCGATGGTTTCGCAGTTGAGCATCGTTTCCTCAGAAAATCGCACTTGGAAGGTCTCTTCCGCGCGCACGGTTAGCTCCACCAGATCCAGCGACTCCACGCCGATATCCTTCAGGCGCGTATCCCGGCTCAGGTCTTCCTCGGTACCGGTGACCTTGCTGATAAGCGCGATGAGCTGGCCGAGCGTATCTCGCTCCGGCTCCTTTTCCGGCGCGCTCGCGTTGAACTTTGCCTGCAATTGGGCGCTGAGGTCGTTTGCCATAACCACCAGTCTAGTATTGATCCCGTTATGGCATTGAGAAAACGTTCTTCCATTGTCGCGCGTAGTTGGCTCAAACGATTGCGCCCCACGCACCGCGCTGAACTAGAAAAACTCTATGGCGGATTGCACGACCCCTCTACGGAGCCTGGCCTTACCCAGATCAGCGCTTCCGGCACGGTGGACCACGATGGCCTCGATATTGCGTGGTACGAAGTCGGGCGCGAAGACGCCTCGGTGACGGTGGTCTTTATCCACGGCTACTGCCTATCCGCGGAATCCTATTATGATCAGGCCAATTACCTGCGCGATCGCAATGCCCGCGCGCTTCTAGTAGACTTTCGCGGCCACGGCCAGTCCACCACGGTCGGCCCTGAGGAGTGCACCATCGATGCGGCTGCCGACGACGTCCTCGCCGTCATCCGCGAGCGCGCTCCCCGCGGCAGCCTGGTCGTCGTGGGCCATTCTTTAGGCGGCATGGTTGCCTTAAACCTCATCCGCCGAGCACCTGCCGAGATTTATGAGCGCATAAAGGGAGCGCTGCTGATTTCTACTTCTATGCGCCGCTTTGCGGCCAAGGGCGTAGCGCAGATTTTGCAATCCAAGTCCCTGCACTCGCTCTACCGCCTGTGTCTACGCTTGCCCGGGCGTGTTGATAACGCTCGCTTTGAGGTTGCCCGCTTCATTGCCCCGCTTTTTGCGGCGACCTTGGCGGGCTTTCCCCAGATGGAGAAGTTGCAATTTCACGTTGCCATGCTTCTCGATACCCCCTTGGCCTCCTACTCCGGCTTCTTCGACGACCTTTTGGAGCACGCCGAATACGGCGCCGCAGAAAGACTGGCCCAACTTCAGGGCGAGGTGGTGGTGGGAACCGCCGATATCGTCACCCCGCGTTCGCAATCCGAAGTGTTGTGCCAGCATTGGCCCGCCGCTGATCTGCATACCGTTAAAGGTTCCGGGCACATGGTGATCCTGGAAGAGCCTGGAGCCATCTCCGAGGCGCTTGGCCGCGTCCTCGACGCCATCTCGGTCGGCCGCCAGTGAAGCAGCCCGGGCTCGTAGCCCTTTCGCAGGCGATGTCGTAGGTCACGCAAAAGGCGCCGCGGCGGTACGGCCAGCGGCGCCTTTTCAGTAGCGCGGGGCGCGGGTCTAGCCCGCGCGAAGGAGGAAGCTACTCCTCAATGTGCGTGGTTGCAGTCGGATCATCCAGCTTAAGGTCCTTGGCAGCCTTCTCAACGACGGAGCGCTCAATCTTGCCCTCACGAGCAAGCCCATCGAGTACAGCGACGACGATGGACTCGGCATCGATGTTGAAGTAGCGACGTGCACCCTCGCGAGTATCGGAGAAGCCGAAGCCATCCGCACCCAAGGTGATATAGGTTCCCGGGACGTAAGGGCGAATCTGCTCCTGCAGCTCGGTGGTGAAGTCAGAGACACCAACGAACGGACCCTCGTAGCCCTTGAGCTGAGAGGTAGCAAATGCCTCGGTCGGCTCCTCGCCCTTGCGCAGGGCCTCCTTATTGCGGCGGGCACCGTCGCGGGCCAGCTCGTTCCAGGAGGTGACGGAGAAGATGGAGGCCTTGACATCGAAGTTCTCGGCAAGCAGCTGCTGCGCGCGCAGCGCCTCGTGCACGCCCACGCCGGAAGCCAAGATATTGGCAGCAATGGAGCCACCCTCTGCGGTGTTGTAGTGGTAGATGCCCTTGTGCAGGCCCTCCACGTCCAGGTCCTCCGGCTCGGCCGGCTGGTGCACCGGCTCGTTGTAGACGGTGAGGTAGTACATGATGGCCTCGTTGTCCTTGCCGTACATGCGCTCAATGCCGCGGGTGACCAAGTGAGCAACCTCGTAGCCAAAGGCTGGGTCATAGGAAACTACAGCCGGGTTGGTAGCGGCCAAGACAGGGGAGTGGCCGTCCATGTGCTGCAGGCCCTCTCCGGTCAAGGTGGTGCGGCCGGCGGTAGCGCCGATGATGAAGCCGCGGCCCATTTGGTCGCCAGCTGCCCAGAAAGCATCGCCGGTGCGTTGGAAGCCGAACATCGAGTAGAAGATGTACAGCGGAATCATGGCCTCGCCCTGGGTGGCGTAGGAGGTGGCTGCGGCGGTAAAGGAAGCAGCGGCGCCGGCCTCAGAAATGCCCTCGTGCATGATCTGGCCGTCGGTTGCCTCGCGGTAAGAAAGCATCAGATCATGGTCAACCGGCACGTAGTTCTGGCCGCGCGGGTTCCAAATCTTCATGGTGGGGAACCAGGAGTCCATGCCGAAGGTGCGGGCCTCGTCCGGAATGATCGGCACGACGCGCTTGCCCAGCTCCTTATTGCGCATGAGCTCCTTGAAGGTGCGCACCAGAGCCATGGTGGTGGCTACCTCCTGCTTGCCGGAACCCTTGCGCACCGAGCGCAGCTTATCCAGCTCAGGTGCCTCAAGCGGAGTGAACTCCTCGCGGCGCTCCGGCAGGAAGCCGCCGAGCTCTTTGCGACGCTCTAGCATGTACTTGATCTCCGGAGAGTCCTTACCTGGGTGGTAATACGGCGGCAGGTACGGATCCTTTTCCAGCTCTTCATCGGAGAAGGGGATCTCCTGCTTATCGCGGAAGCGCTTCAGGTCATCCAGGGTCAGCTTCTTCATCTGGTGGGTAGCGTTGCGGCCCTCGAAGTTGTGGCCCAAGCCGTAGCCCTTAATGGTGTGCGCCAAGATGACGGTTGGCTTGCCGGTGCCCTTGTGCTCCAGCGCGCGGGCGTAGGCGGCATATACCTTGCGGTAATCGTGGCCGCCGCGGCGCAGCGCCCAAATCTCATCATCGGACATGTCTTCTACCAGCTTGAGCGTGCGCTCATCGCGGCCGAAGAAGTGCTCGCGCACATAGGCGCCGTCGTTCGCCTTGAAGGTCTGGTAGTCGCCGTCGGAAGTAGTGTTCATGACGTTGACGAGGGCACCTTCGGTGTCCTTTTCCAACAGCTGATCCCAGCCGCGGCCCCAAATAACCTTGATGACCTCCCAGCCGGCGCCGCGGAAGAAGGACTCCAGCTCCTGGATGATCTGGGTATTGCCGCGAACCGGTCCGTCCAGGCGCTGCAGGTTGCAGTTGACCACGAAGGTGAGGTTATCCAGCTCGTAGAGGGAAGCGATCTGCAGCAAGCCGCGGGATTCCGGCTCGTCCATCTCGCCATCGCCCAAGAAGGCCCAAACGTGCTGCTTGGAGGTGTCCTTAATGCCGCGGGTTTCCAGGTACTTATTAAAACGTGCCTGGTAAATAGCGTTAATCGGGCCCAAGCCCATGGACACGGTGGGGAATTCCCAGAACCATGGCATCAGGCGCGGGTGCGGGTAGGACGGCAGGCCTTCGCCCTCGCCACGGGAGACTTCTTGGCGGAAGCTATCCAGATCCTTTTCGCTCAGGCGGCCTTCCATGTATGCGCGGGCGTACATGCCCGGGGAAGCATGGCCCTGGAAGAAGACTTGGTCGCCGCCCGAGGGATCGTCCTTGCCCTTGAAGAAGTGGTTTAGACCCACCTCATAGAGCGGGGCAGCGCCCGCGTAGGTGGAGATGTGGCCGCCGACGCCGATTCCTGGGCGCTGTGCGCGGTGGACCATAATCGCCGCGTTCCAGCGAATCCAGCGGCGGTAGCGCTTTTCAAGCTCCTCGTCACCAGGAAACTCCGGCTCCATGGTGGTGGGAATGGTGTTGACGAAGTCCGTGGACGTCAACGAAGGCAGCTCAACGCGCTTCGCAGTAGCGCGCTCAAGCAGGCGCAGCATCAGGTAGCGTGCGCGCTCCGGATCGGAGTGATCCAGCAGGCCATCGAGGGAGTCCATCCACTCGCGGGTCTCTTCTGGATCATTATCGTGAAGATACGATGCAACGCCGTCGCGGATGAGCGGGAAGTTGGAGTCGCCCTTGGTGGCGTCCTTCTCGGCCATTTAAACCTCCTGTATAAGGGTCTGCACAGTTTGCCTACTAGGATACGCGCTCACAGATCCACAGTGGTTGTGAAGTCCGACTAAAAGGGACGTGCGGTACGTTACCTTTCTATAACCAGCATCTTTGCCGGGGTTGAAGGGGTGAAATAGGGTAACTTGCTAACTCTGTGGAGCCGGGCATCGCCGCGGTAGGGCCTGCAAAATGGGGGAATTGCGCGCCTTAGGCAGGTAAAAGGTGCCGGTGGGCGTTAAAATATTTCTATTAAGCCGCGTTTTACCCGCCTGGTGCGGGTGATTCGTGGATCCGACATTCACTGAACTAGGAAGGAAATGCATAGTGGCTGACGCTGCAGTCAAGCTCGGAATCAAGGAAGGGCAAATCGCCCTGGAGCTTGGTTGGGACGAGGATTGCGATACCGCAATCTCTGAATCGATCGAGGCCGTGCTCGGCGATGATTTCTTGGAAGAGGAAAACGACGAGCTGTGCGATGTAGTCCTTCTTTGGTGGCGCGAAGAAGACGGTGACCTAGTGGATGGATTGGTGGACGCAAGCCGCCCACTGGCCGATAACGGCGCAGTCTGGCTGCTTACCCCAGGTGCCGGCAAGCCGGGAACCGTAGAACCCGGGCTCATCTCTGAGTCCGCTCAGCTAGCCGGTCTGGTGCAGACCAAGGCGGAGCGACTAGGCGAGTGGCAAGGCTCTTGCTTGGTGCAGCGCGGCTACACCAAGAAGTAGGGCATTACCTGCCGATTTGTGTTGCTTTAGTAACCTGCGCTACTGTTTCTAACAGCGCAAGAGCGCATGCGGCTTTAGCTCAGCTGGAAGAGCAATTGGTTTACACCCAATAGGTCGGGGGTTCGATCCCCTCAGGCCGCACAAGGCGAACCGCCTCTCGGATGGATTTCTGGAAGGCGGTCCTTTTCGCATGCGGGGGTAGGAGCTAGCCCGCGTGGGGCTCAAGGGGGTTAAGGCTTAGGGCGCTTGTGGGCCAATTTTCGGCCAAGTTTGTGCATGGAAGTTGGGGAAGAAGCCTCATAAGCGTGGCTGCTTCTTAGGCTTCGACCAAGTACCTAGGCCCTTCGCCCAAGCAGTCAGCCGCAGGCCAAGGCTGCGCGATGCCGGCTTAGTAGCGCTCGCGGCGGCGCTTGTTTAGCTTGGCGTAGTGATTCGGCTTCGAGTCGCCGTAGCGGGAGCGATTGCGTCGGCTGGCGGCGTGCGAGGAGGATGCGGCGGGAACGGACGAGGAATCGTCGTGCGCGGCTGCATGCTCGCTGGGGGCGGAGTCGGTGCCGGCCGTTGGCTCTGCGGAGGTGTGGTCCGCAGCAGGGGTCTCAGCAGTGGCGGGATCGGATGGGGCAGAGGCATCGGCGTCGAGGGCAGCGAGTGCCTCTTCCTCCTCGCGCAGGCGGCGGCGCTCCCGGATTTCGGACCACACGAAGTAACCCAAGCCCAGCGGGGCCATGATGCCAAAGGCAATCCACTGGTAGCCGTAGGAGAGGTGGTTGCCGCGATCGAGCTGCGGGATGGGCATGGGGTTGAGCACGCCGGGCTGATCGGCGGAGAGTTGGATGTAGTCGTGGGCCAAGGGGGCGTCGATAAGCGAGGAAATCTGTTCCGTATGGATGGAGTAGACCTGCTGGTAGCCCTCCTGCTTAATGGGGGCGGTCTGGTGCTGGGCTTCATCGGCGCGGATCATGCCGGTCAAGGTGGTCTCGCCAGAAGGCGCGTCAGGAATATCCGGCACGGCGTTGCCCTCACCGGCCTTCACCCAGCCGCGGTTGACCAAGATGGTTAAGCCGGAATCGGTACGGAAAGGCACCAAGGATTGGTAGGACGGTCCAGACTCGGCCGGGCGCAGGCGCAGCAGCACCTCATCCTGCGGCAGGTAGTGGCCGTGCAGGGTGGCGCGGGACCACTCATCGTTCTTGATAGCGCCATTGTCATCCACGAGGTCTTCTACTGGCTGGGGGTCAGCCTCATAGGCGTGGGTGATGAGCTCGTTGCGTTCCACAATGTCATCGTCCTTGCCCAGCTGCCACGGGGCGAGGACGGTAAAAGCAAGGTAGGAAAATGCCACGACGAATAGCAGCAGTAGAACCCAACCCGGCTTAAGGAACGTCTTTAGCATGGGGCCTAGTTTAGTCGCGGTTAGCGCGAATCCAATCCAGCAGGCCAGGCACGGCGGCCTCGATATTCTTACGCGTGGTCTCAAAATTCGCTGCGGAACCGTAATACGGGTCTGCCACGTCCGCGTCTTCCGGGGAATTGGGGTCAAAGCTGCGCATCAGGCGGATTTTGTTCGGATCGACGCCGTGCTCAAGGAGGGCCTCGCGGTGGCCTTTGTCCATAGCGATGAAGAGATCGGCCTCCATGTGTTCGGCGCTCAGCTTGGCCGCGCGGTGGGAACCACCATCGTGGCCGCCGCGGCGCAGTTCGGCAACTGCGCGTTCGTCCGCGCCCTGGCCTACATGCCAGCCGCCGAGGCCGCAGGAATCTACGGTGGCGACGAGGTCTAGCATGTCCTTTTCCATTTCATCGCGCACGATGATTTCTGCCATGGGGGAGCGGCAGATATTTCCGGTGCAAACAAAAACGAGGTAAAGGCCGGAGCGGGTATCGGTCTCGGTCATGCGGAAAACCCCTTCGCGCGAATAGTACTGTGGTGCGGAAGATAGGATATAGCAGTAGTAACTATTCCATGAAACGAGCATAAAGGAGCACCTCCATGTCCGCTGTGAGCGTGGGCGATGTCCGCCGCGTACTCGATGAGGCCTACCCGCCGCACCTGGCGGAAAAGTGGGATGCCGTGGGGCTTATCTGCGGGGATCCGGCCGCGGAGGTAAAGCGGGTGGCTTTCGCTTTGGACTGCACCCAAGCGGTGGCCGAGCGCGCGGTGGAGCTCGGCGCGGACATGCTCGTGGTTCACCACCCGTTGCTGCTGCGCGGGGTGGAGTCCGTGGCGGCCGATACGCCCAAGGGCAAGGTAGTGCACACGTTGGTCAGCAATGGCGTTGCGCTTTTTGCGGCCCACACCAACGCGGATAAGGCGCGGCCGGGCGTCAACGACAAGCTCGCGGAGCTGGTAGGCATCAACCCCGGCCGGCCCATTGTGCCGGAGCCCCAGGGCGTGGATAAGTGGGGCGTGCACGTGCCGGTCGCCGCGGCCGAGGAGGTAAAGCAGGCGCTTTTCGACGCCGGCGCAGGCCACATCGGCTCCTACTCCCACTGCTCCTTCGATATCGCGGGCACGGGCCAATTCCAGCCTGAGGAGGGCGCTGACCCCACCGAGGGCAGGATTGGCGCGCTGCACCGTGGCGAGGAACTCCGCGTCGAGTTCGTCGCACCGTCTGCTCTTCGCTCCTCCTTGTTGAAGGCCGTGTACACCGCCCACCCTTATGAGGTGCCGGCCTATGACATCACGGAAACCGCCGGCCACCAGGACCTGGACAAGACGCTCGGCCTGGGGCGTGTGGGAGAGCTGCCGCAGGAGATGACCCTGCGCGAGTTCACCCAGCAGGTGGCCAATGCCCTGCCGGAGACCGCCTGGGGCATCCGCGCAGCAGGGGATTCGGATCAGAAGGTGCGCACGGTGGCCGTCTCTTCCGGCGCGGGTGATTCTTTTCTCTCCGCGGCCGCGAAGCTGGGCGTGGACGTGTATGTTACCTCGGATCTGCGCCACCATCCGGTGGATGAGCACCTGCGCGCCGGCGGCCCCGCCGTCATCGATACCGCCCACTGGGCCAGCGAATTTCCGTGGACGGCCCAAGCGCGCGATATCGTAGAGGATGCTTTAGAACTGGATACGGAAATTATTAGCCTGCGCACCGACCCGTGGACTATCTCTGCGCACCCAAAGGAGTCATAAGTGAAACTATCGCAAGAACTACAGCCGGTACTGCTAGAGCTGGCCAACTTAGAGCGCTCGCAGGACCTCGGCGCCGAGAAGGAAATCCCGGAGCAAGCGGAGTATGAGAAGGCTAAGCAGGAGCACAAGCGTCTGCTGGATGCCTCCGGTTCTGCGCAGATGGCCGTCGATGACATGGAGACTGAAATCCTGCGCATCCAGGCCGATGAGCGCAAGCTGCGCCAACGCGAACGCGATGACAAGCGCCAGCTCGGCGCCGCGCTAGACCCAGAAACTCGCAAGGATCTCGAGCACGACCTTTACGCCGCCAAGTCCCGCATCGCAGATCTCATGAGCGAGCTGCAGGAGGCGCATAACGAGGTGCACGCGCTGCGTTCCAATCTGGATGTCCACGGCGCGCGCGTTTCCGATTCCGAGCGCAAGCTGGAAAAGCTGCGCCGTGCGGCCGAGGCGGCTAAGGAAGCGGCCGCCAATCAAGAAGATCCGGCCGTGCGCATCGGCGAGCTGCGCGATCAACTGCCGGCCGGAGTGCTCAGCGAGTACGATACCCAGCGCGAGGAAAATGGCGTAGGCGCCGCCCAGTTCAAGGCAAACCGTGCTTGCGGCGGCTGCTTTATTGTCCTGCCACCGGCCGAGCAAAACGCCGTGCGCAACGCCCCGGCCGATGAGCTGCCGCAGTGCAGCGACTGCGGCTCCTACCTGGTACGTCTGGTCTAATGAAGGTCATCATCTATGCCGATGGCGGCTCTCGCGGCAACCCCGGAGTAGCCGGTTCCGGCACCGTTATTTATGACGGCAGTGAGCAGCACATCCTGCGCGAAATTGTCTATGTGGTAGGTACCAAGTCCACCAATAACGTCGCTGAGTACAACGGCCTGCTGCGCGGCCTTGAAGCCGCCACCGAGATGGGCGCTACCGAGGTGGAGTTCCACATGGATTCCAAGCTGGTTGTGGAACAGATTAACGGCCGCTGGAAGATCAAGCACCCTGATATGCAGAAGCTGGCCCTGCGCGCCCGCGAATACATCAACGGCTTTTCAACCTTTAGCCTGGACTGGGTGCCGCGCGCTAAAAACAAGGTGGCAGACGCCCTGTCCAATGACGCCATGGATGCCGCGGCCGCCGGCCATCCAGAAGGCATCGTTGCCGGTGAAGAAGGCGCCGAGCCAGCACCGGCCGGGGAGCAGGACACCACCGCGCCGCACCCCACCGACTGGCTCGGGGACCGCGGGCCGACCACCCGCTTAATCCTGCTTCGCCACGGACAGACGGAGATGTCGGCCGCCAAGCAGTACTCCGGGCGCGCCAATCCGGGCCTTACGGCGCTCGGGCAAAAGCAAGCGCTCGCCGCTGCGCAAGCGCTGGCCGGCACCGACTTTGATGCCATCGTCTGCTCGCCCCTGCGTCGCTGCCGGGAAACTGCAGCGGCCGTGGCCAATGGCCGCGATATCGAAGTAGAAACCGTCGAAGGTCTCATGGAGGTGGACTTCGGTGCCTGGGAAGGCAAAACAGCGGCCGAGGCCCACCAGCGCGATCCGGAACTCCACGAGGAATGGCTGCATGATGCGAGCGTCGCTTGTCCGGGCGGCGAATCGCTGCAGGCAGTCAACCGCCGTGTGCGTACGACCCGCAAGGAACTCCAAGAGCGCTTTGCGGGCAAAACCGTGCTGGTGGTCAGCCACGTTAACCCGATTAAGTCCTTCATCCGCCAGGCACTCGATGCGGGCCCGGCCACCTTTGGGCACCTCTTCCTAGATTTGGCCGCCATTTCGCAGGTGGAATTCTGGGATGGCGGCTCTATGGTGCACGGATTTAACGATGTGGGTCACCTGGCGGGGCTGCGCTAGAATAAGGAACGCGAATGAGCCGGCCGGGTGATCGCGTCGCTTCATACGGGTAGCCAAGTGCTGCCGCGTGGGCGCCGAGGAAAGTCCGGACTCCACAGAGCACGGTGGTTGCTAACGGCAACCCGGGGTAACCCGCGGGCAAGTGCAACAGAAAGTAGACCGCCTTGTGCCTCCACTTGCGCTTCGGCCAAGTTGGGGACATAAGGTAAGGGTGAAACGGTGCGTTAAGAGCGCACCAGCACCGTCAGTGATGGCGGTGGCTGGGTAAACCCCACCGGGAGCAAGGCATCACGGCCCCGCCACGTTGCGGGGCCCGATCAGGCGTTTTAAGGCTGCTCGCTCGAGCCTGAAGGTAGCTGCTGGAACCAACTGGCAACGGTTGGTCTAGATGGATGTTCACCGCGCGGTGCTCCTTTGTGAGGGCCGCGGTTAGACAGAATCCGGCTTATAGGCCGGCTCATTCGCCCTAATACGTTTATGGTGGTGGGCATGAAGCTCTACGCCGCCCCGCTTGATTTCCGCGCGATTGCCACAGAATTTTCGGTAGCCACCGATTTCCCAGCCGAGGTCACCGCCCAGGCCGCCCGCGCGCAGGACCGGTATGCCGCATCGCGCCGCGACGCCCGCGATATCCCCTTCGTCACCCTGGACCCTGCCGGTTCCATGGACTTGGATCAGGCGGTCTACATCGAGGAGCGCGAGGCCGGCTACCGCGTCTTTTACGCCATCGCGGACGTTGCTGCTTTCATTGAGCCCGGCAGCGAGCTAGAGCGCGAATCCTTCCGCCGCGGCCAGACCATTTATCTTCCCGATGAGCCCGCGCGCCTTCATCCGCCAGAGCTTTCCGAGGGCCGAGCCTCGCTACTGCCTGGCACCGACAAGCCGGCCGTGTTGTGGACCTTTGACCTAGACGGCAACGGAGAGGTGGAGTCCTTCCACGTCGAGCGCGCGCTCATTTACTCCCAGGTCCGCCTGGATTACGAAGGCGCCCACGCGGACCTGGCGGCCGGCAGGCTCCATCCGTCCATTGCGTCGTTGCCGGAAGTCGGCCGGCTGCGCCAAGAATCCTCCATGCGCCGCGAGGCCATATCCTTGCGCCTTCCCTCCCAGCGCGTGGTGGAAAATGACGATGGCACCTTTGAGCTCATTATCGAGCCGCGCTATGAGGTCATGGACTATAATTCGGAGATTTCGCTGCTCGCCGGTATGTGCGCCGGACGCCTCATGCAGGAAGCCGGCGTGGGCTTCTTGCGCACCCTGCCTGCTGCCGAGCCAGAGCACGAGTGCCAATTCCGCGCCGAGGCGCAAGCGCTAGGCTTCGCGCTTGGAGACGCCCCCATTCCCCAATTCCTCCTTACCGTCGACGCCGCTTCCCCGCGCGGCATGGCCGTCATGCGCGAGGCCCAGAGCCTGCTGAGGGGCGCCGACTATGCCTGGTTAGGCGAGCAGGAGGCGCAGGTCCACGCCGGCATCGGCGGATACTATGCGCATGTGACCGCGCCGCTGCGGCGCCTTTGCGATAGGTTCGCCACCGAGGTCTGCCTAGCCCTGTGCGGCGGCTACGAGGTTCCCGAGTGGGTGCGCGCGAGCGCCACGGAGGTCATCGGTGCGATGCGTTCGACCTCGCAGCTCGCCTCCCAGGTGGATAAGGCCTGCTTGAACCTGACTGAGGCCACCGTGTTGCGCCCTTGGCTCGGGACTAATTTTCCGGCCACCGTGGTCCGCGGGGACCCGAAGCGGGACAAAGCGCGGATTTTTGTTCCGGAGCCACCCGTCTTCGCCCACAGCGTGGGCTCTCCAGAAACCGGCAGCGAAACCACCGTTTCGCTGGTGACGGCGGATACCGATACGCGCGAGGTGCTTTTTGCCTGGCCGGCCGACTAGCCGGTGTGGTTGCTAACTTTCGCCGCGTGCGGCCTCGCCAGGCTGCAGCTCAACTACGAGGAGGCCGTCTTCAGCCAAGTCGGCCGCGAAATTATGCGCGCTCTTCGCCGGAACATAGGCGATGACCGCGTTCGAGGTGCCCGCATGCGCCGAGCGCCCAGCGACGGCACCGCGCACGGTGACCAGCTCGGCGAGCTTCTCCGCCGAATCTAGGCCATAAATATTGGCCAAGGAGGATTGTGACTGCAACAAGATAGGGAAGAGCTCCGCGCCGCGGTGCGAGCGCAGGCAGCGCGCAAACCTTTCTACCCGCTGGGTTTCTTCCACATAAAAGGCCATCCACTCGGTGGCGGCGCTGATACTCGGGCGGCCTTCTTCGCCATAGACCTTGTGGACGGCTTCGAGCCAATCGAGGACGCGCTGTTGGGCATCGGGAAGCAAGCGCAGCGAATCGGTGCCAAAGGAATGGCAGGCATCATCAATAAAGCGCTGACGCTGGCGAATATCGGCAATGGCCGCTTCCTCCTGTGCGGAGAAATCCTCCGGCACCGCCACCGCGAAGGCGGCGATCTCGCGGCCCACCACGTGCGGGGCGTGGGTGACAGAGCCATCGGCGTAGTCAATGATGCATACGCCTTCACCCGTGCTGCGCAGCGCAGCGCTGTGGCGCGCGCGCAAGGCTGGCCGCGCGGCAAAAGTGTTGACGGCCTGGGTGCACACATCCGCTACGCGGGCCCTAAGCGGTGCGTCCAAGTCCGCATCTGCTCCCATGAGTGCAAGGGCTACCGCAACGTCCGCAGCGGCATCCGCGCCCAAGCCCGCGCCCTTTGGAATATCGGAGGCGATGGTGATATCCGCACCGGCCGTCTCGCGCGAGAGCAATTGGCGGTTAATCATCGTATGGACAATGCCGCCTACGCGGGCAGCCAACCCGCCCTCCGGCGCCGGCGGAATAACCGGCTGACCTTCGGCATCCGTGGAGGGCTGTTGTGCCGCTGCCAGATCCGCCAGCGCCTGCAGGCTGATCGAATCATGAGCGGGCTCACCCTGCGCCGGATGGAAATGCACAGCCACCACGCCATCTGTTCGCGGGCTGACCGCGGCTGCTGCGCGCAGTTTTCCTACACACATCGCGACAATGCCACCGAAGTGATCAATGTGTTCACCAATAAGTGACCACGTGGCCGGCGCGCTTGCGGTATGTGTGGGCGTACTCCCCGTTACCTCGGTGTGCGCCTGGGCTGCGCGCTTGGCGGTAGGCTCTGCTGGGGTTGACCACAGTGGCATGGGTGCTAAAGCTCCTTTTCCAGGTTCTAGGACCAGTTGTTTCCGTTGCTTCATGCGCACTCCCGGTGCGCATAAAGCAACGAATACCCGCCACCATTGAGCGCAGCGGCGGGGAATACGACTTGGATTCGTATAAAAGAAATGTGCTGACCCACATTCTAGCGGGCATTGCTAAGACAGCGTGGGTAGTGTGGGCACAAACCATACCAGCGGCAGCGTATGACCGGTGCCGCTGGAACAATAACTGAGAGGATAGTTTTTATGAGCGATGCAGACCAGAAATGGTTCTTTGATCCAGCCACCAAGGAAGTCAGCCAAGGCAAGACCTCTGGCTGGGAAAATCGAATGGGCCCGTATGACACTCGCGAAGAAGCAGAAAACGCCATCGAAATCGCACAGGCCCGCAACGATGCTGCAGATGCCGCAGATGAGGAAGATGACTGGAAGTAGTTAACTCCCAGCCATCAACTTGCTTAGCCGTGCTGCCCGAGCCTTTTCTGGGGAGTGCTGCTACTTTAGTTTCTTGCGCAGCGGCTTAAATGCAGCCTTGATGTCCTTAAAGGACTCGTTATACGCATCCAAAGCCTTTAGGCCGATGGTGCGCTCGCGCTGGTAGAGCAGGCCGTAGCCAAAGGTATTCTCACCGCGACGGCGGGCAGAATCTGCCAGCCCGAGCAGCTTATCTCGCGAGGTCACGGAATCCTGGAAATCACCGAGCACCGACTGCATCTGCTTGCAGGCCTTATATAGGCGCTTGGTCTTGAGATTGGTGGCAGAGCCTGCAGCTTCTGCCGCATAGCGCAACTTCTTAGCTGCCTTGCGCATATCGTGGAAATAGTCCTCGCGCTCGTGCAGGGACAGTTCTTGATTATCCCAGTTCTGCACGGCTTTCTTATGGCGCTTGACCAGCTTGTTGTAGGCCTTTTCTAGATGCTGGGCCATCACCGTGTCCATTTCCGCGGACTTTTCCTTGGCCTTCTTTTTCTCTGCCTTCTTTTCTGCTTTATCCGCGGCAGACTCGCTATGCTCAGCAGTTTCGGAAGAATGGACAGCATCAGCGTCCGCAGAGGTCGATTCTTCTGGCTGCGCAGCAGATTCGGAAGCGGAGCTTATAGCTTGCTCCTCCGCATCGCTGTCTACTGGGGTGGATTCCTGCTGCTTATCGGCTGTCGGCGGATCTGCGAGCAGACGGTCAAGGGACTCCAGTAGTTCGAGATAGCGCTCTGAATCCAGCGCCGCGATGACGCGGCGGTGCGCGCGGCGGTAGGCAGTACCCATGTCTTGGGCGATGTGTTCACGTGTGGATTCATCGAGGGTGTCAGAATCCTCGGAATCCAGCAGCTTTTGCCAGCGCTCTTCAACTACTTCTGCATCGCGCGCTACGCCTAGAATGCCGGCAAGTTCTTTGAGATCGGCTTCAATCTTTTCAATTTCTGGGCCAACAACAATGCCGTGGAAGGTCTGCAGATGGCTGCGCAACTCGCGGGTGGCCACCCGCATCTGGTGAACCGAGTCCCACTCATCACGGCGAACGCGTGGGTCATAGTCGATGAGCTTGTCGCGGTTGGCTTGGAGCGCAGTGATTACCGCGGCGGCAGGGGAATCTGGGTCGACGTCTGGAGTTACCAAGGCTGGCGGCAGTGGGGCATTGGCATAGGAATCACCCAAGGCGGATTTCAACTTGGATGGGGAAGAGGAAACGCGCGCGCCGGCACCGATCAGGAGGGAGGTAGCGCGGCGAATAAACTGCGTTCCTTGTTCGGTGCCGGGAAGATCGCCGGCCAGCTCTACTTCCCACTCGCGCCACGACTGCTGCTGGCCGCCGGGGAGGAAGGAAAAGGCAGTGACGTGATCATCGCAGAACTCAGCAACCGGCTTATTATCGGCATCCGCCAAGACCATCTCGGTGCGCTTATTATCCACCTGTGCAATGGGGCTGAGTTCGTTGTGGCGGATAATTGAGCGAACTTGGTGGAGAAGCTCTTCCGGTACCTCGTAGCGGCCATTGACGGGTTCGCCCAGCTCGGCGTGGATTTCGGTGCGGCCTGCCTCACTAGGAATTTTGATGTGCCAGCCATCATCGTTGCCGCCGGTGCGGCGGCGCAGAGTGACCTTGGCGTGGGTAAGGCGGAGATCCTCAGTGTCGTAATAGATGGCAGAAAGCGCGTGGTGGCGCGTGTCCGCAACGTGGTCAACTCCCTCGAGGCGAGTCAGTTCAGGGAGCTGAGTGGACTCGGCTACGGAGAATTTCGCTTCAACTTCGAGAAAAGACTGTGTAGACATTCACGTACCTTTTACTTTCTAGACCTAGTAAATCTCACCGGCGATCCTACCTGTTATAGCCTCGTCGCGGCGCCACTTTTGGTTTCCGTTGGCTGATAGGGAACGGGAGGCGAGGATGGTCTTGAGCAGGGAAAAACTACTGCGTAATTTCTGGAATTGGTCCGATTCCTGAGGCGTCACCGCCAAAGTGAGACCTATCGGCCGCCGCAATGCCATCGTTGATGCCATGGAGGCTGTTCATAGATAGCGACATCTCCGTCAGATTTGGGAAGAGACGGTTGCGAGTCTCGATGGCATGATCGGTGCGTGCCTGCAGTGCAGGAAGGGTCCGGGTAATTACAGCATCTGCATGGTGTGCGCAGTACTGAGACTCACGCAGGTTATCTTTGAATCCGTCCTCATTGGCTTGGGCTAGTAGTTCCCCAATGCGTGCGGCGTAGGAAAGGCGGAAGCTGCGCCGGTAGGCTGCGGTGGTATTGGTGGCGCGGGCAATTTCGGCACCGTCGCCGTTGCGCATGAACCAATCGCATTGGCGGTTGAGGGAGGCGAAAAGGTCAGCGCAATGTGCGGCGTCAGCAGGAGCACCAATCACGCAGGCCAAGCCCTTGCCATGGATGAGGAGGGTCGTGCACCCATTGGCATCGGAAATTGTGCTGAGCAGCGAAGCTTGGTGCTTGATATAGGGCGAGTGGATGTGCACGCGATGAGAAATCAGGTCTGGGAGATTGGAGGTGAGCAGGTCCTCAATACGATATTTTTGCTGCAAGGACTGGGCCTTGGAGATCAGCACTTCAGCCTCATCTTCAAAACTGGTGGATTCTGCTTTGCGCAAGAGGCCTAAGACCTTTTCACGGATTTTGCGCTGCTTATCGCTAAGCCCGTCTTCCCGCAGGGATTCACCAGACGCTAATAGCTCGGTATCGCGCAGCCTAGGTAGGTGGATAAGTTCTTTAACGATGGCGCGCAGCTTATCGCGCGGGATGAAATTCTCCTTTGGTGGAGCCATTTGCAGCCAGGCTTTGCGCAGCGCAGGTGAGGTAATCCGTGCCGGAACATGCGGGCTTGCACGATAGATGATGGGATAGGCATGCGAGCCTAAGACGTGTTCTAAATCCGCCGGTGCCCAGCCATGTTGCGCGGCGGTGATGAGGCGTTCGATTACGTGAGCAGATAGATCGTCGCAGTGAGTGGTCATAAACCTTCGTCCTTTAAGAGGTGTACGTGTGTTCGCTTGCCCACTTAGCAAAGCATGCTCACCAATCGGTTCCTGAGGTAAAAGCCCCCGCCAGCTACCCCCTCGATGCTCTTGCGACCTGTGCATTTCGCCCAAGAAAAACTGTCGTATGAACTGCACATCCCTCGGGGGAGAGCCGGTAAGGTTTAGGGCATGAATAGCCAACACGAATTTGTCTTGCGCACCGTTGAAGAACGCGATATCCGCTTTATCCGCTTGTGGTTTACGGATATTTTGGGCGCCCTCAAATCCGTGGTTATGAGCCCGTCCGAGCTGGAATCGGCCTTTGAAGAAGGTGTTGGCTTTGATGGTTCTTCCGTAGAAGGTTTCTCCCGCATCTCCGAGTCAGACACCATTGCGCTGCCGGATCCTTCTACCTTCCAGATCCTGCCCTTTGACTTGGATGAGCCGGACCTGCAATCGGCCCGCATGTTTTGCGATATTGCGCAGCCAGATGGCCAGCCATCCATGGTGGATCCACGTCATATCCTCCGCCGCCAGGTCACCGAGGCCGCCAATGATGGTTTTACGTGTATGGCTTCGCCAGAAATCGAGTTCTACCTATTTGAGCGCGGCCGCGAGCTTACGGACTTGGTGCCGACCGATAACGGTGGCTACTTCGACCAATCAACGCACGATACTGCACCTCTCTTTCGCCGAAAAGCGATGCTAGCGCTGGAATCGCTAGGAATCGCCACGGAGTTTAGCCACCACGAAACCGCGCCGGGACAGCAAGAAATTGACCTGCGCCATGCGGACGTGCTGACCATGGCCGATAACATTATGACCTTCCGGCATGTCATCAAACAGGTGGCCACCAATTCCAATGTGCGCGCAACCTTTATGCCGAAGCCTTTTGAGCATCTGCCTGGTTCTGGCATGCATACGCACTTGAGCCTCTTTGAAGGCCAATCAAATGCCTTCCATGATCCGGATGATGAATTTTCCTTGTCCCAGACCGGCCGGCAATTTATCGCCGGCATTCTGGAACACTCCACGGAGATGTCCGCCATAGTTAACCAATGGACCAACTCTTATAAGCGCCTCATGTTCGGCAACGAGGCCCCAGGGGCTGCTACGTGGGGCGTGTCTAATCGCTCTGCGCTGGTGCGTGTTCCTACGTACCGGCTTAGCAAGGAGGAATCACGCCGAGTGGAAATCCGCTCTATCGATGCTTCCATGAACCCCTACTTGGGCTATGCGGTTCTTCTGGCAGCTGGCTTGCGCGGAATCCGGGAAGGTTACGAGCTCGATGAACCGGCCGAAGATGATGTCCACCAGCTCACTCGCCACGAGCGCCGAGCGATGGGATATAAGGATCTTCCCACTAGCCTGGATCAGGCCTTGCGCGAATTCGAAAAGTCCGAGTTCATGGCGGAGGTTCTAGGTGAGCACGTCTTTGAGTTCTTCCTGCGCTCCAAGTGGGACGAGTGGCATCACTATCAGAGCCAAATTACCACCTTTGAGCTGCGCAATAACCTGAACTTCTAGGAGAATAATGCGTCCTGCTGTTGTGCCTTCGCCGGCCATGCTTGGCCTTACCCGCTCGCATGCTGCCCAGGATATTGAGCAGCTGGGGTGGAAGAATCCGGAATCGGTGGATCTACTGTGGACCCTCGCTGCCGTGGGTGACCCAGATTTAGCCCTTAACAACCTGATCCGCATTTATGAACAAGCCCCTGAGCTAGACGATGCCGTGCGCTCCAATGAAACTTTGCGTGTGCGTCTCTTTTCCTTGCTGGGCGCGTCGACTGCCTTTGGAGATCACCTCGCGGCGAACCCTGAGTTGTGGCGGGAGTTAGAAAAGCCTCTTCCGCAGTCCGAAGAGATGCTGCAGAGCATGCTCAGCGCCGTGGACGCCCAGCCTGCGGACTTTGCTACTGACCTTGACCGACCCGATCCAGCGCGCGAGGATTTATCTGCGCCGGGCACCTATCGCGCCGGAGACGGTGAACATAAGCAGGCGTTGCGCACGACGTACCGCACATTAATGATGCGCATTGCCGCTTGCGATGTGGCGGGCACCTTCCACGCGCGAAAAGGCCAGAGCAGGCCGCAGCCGGAGGTAGGGTTCCGCCAGGTGACTGCATTGACCACCGCGCTTGCCGACGCCGCCTTAACCGCCTCCCTTGCCTGTGCCGTGCGCACCGTCTACGGCGATGAACCCCTAGATGCCCAGCTGGCAGTTATGGCGATGGGCAAGTGTGGCGCCGGAGAGCTGAACTATATCTCCGACGTGGACGTCATTTTCGTCGGCAGCGAGGCAACCCCACGAGCTACGCGGCTTGCAGCGGAGTTCAACCGGATTGGATCCGCCACTTACTTTGAGGTGGACCCGAACCTGCGTCCCGAAGGGAAATCGGGCGCTTTAGTACGCACCTTGGAATCACACGTAACTTACTACAAGCGGTGGGCAGAAACCTGGGAATTCCAAGCGCTGCTTAAAGCCCGCGCGATGACAGGATACCTGCCGTTGGGCCAAGACTATTTAGAACAAATTCGGCCGATGGTGTGGACGGCCTCGCAGCGCAAATCCTTCGTTGAGGATGTCCAAGCTATGCGCCGCCGAGTGCTCGCAAACGTGCCTGATGAACTCAAGCATCGCGAGCTTAAGCTGGGGGTGGGCGGCCTGCGCGATATCGAGTTTGCAGTTCAACTTCTGCAATTGGTCCATGGTCGTTCCGATGAAACGTTGCGCGCGCTGTCCACAGCGGAGTCCTTGGAGGCACTGATTTCGGCTGGGTATGTGGGTCGGGAAGATGGCACGCAGCTCATCGAGGCCTATGAATTCCTGCGGCTGCTCGAGCACCGTCTGCAGCTAGAACGCTTCCGGCGCACCCATACGCTTCCGGAGAAGGAAGATGAAGACGGGATGAAGTGGCTGGCGCGCATCGCCGGCTTTTATCCACAAGGCACCAAATCGGCGGCCGAGCGCATGCTTTCACACCTGCGCCGTATTCGCCTGCGCATCTCCGAGCTGCACTCGCGACTGTTTTACCGGCCGCTGCTCAATTCTGTGGTCACCATGTCCTCCGATGAGCTTAAGCTCTCGCCGGAGGCCGCTAAGCTGCAGCTGGCTGCGCTGGGGTATAACTATCCGGATCGCGCATTTGAGCACCTGACCTCGCTGGCGGCGGGGACCTCACGCAAGGCGCGTATTCAAGCGATTTTGCTGCCTACCTTGATGGAATGGCTAGCCGATACCGCAGACCCGGACATGGGCCTGTTGAACTATCGCAAGCTTTCGGAAGCCGCGAATGACAGGTCGTGGTTCTTGCGCATGCTGCGCGATGAAGGGATTGTGGGCCAGCGGCTCATGCATATCCTGGGTACCTCCCCGTTTACCGCGGACTTGATTATTAGCGCGCCGGATTCGGTCAAGCAGCTTTCCGACGGCGCCACCGGCCCCAAACTATTAGAAACCAAGCCCGAACAGGTCTCCAAGGCGTTGGTAAATTCCAGTAAGCGCCATGCCGATCCGGATAAAGCGGTGGCGGTGGCCCGGTCACTGCGCCGGGTGGAACTAGCCCGCATTGCCAGCGCGGATTTGCTGGGATTTATGCCAGTCAAACAGGTCTGCCACGAGCTTTCTACCATTTGGGACGCCGTGCTTGAGGCTGCACTTCGCGCCGAGGTACGCGCTTGGCGCCTAGTAAACGAAGACGCGGAGCCACCGGCGCGCATCGCCGTCATCGGCATGGGCCGACTCGGGGGCATGGAGCTGGGCTTCGGCTCAGACGCGGATGTGCTCATAGTAGCCGAATCCACTGAAGAAGCCGATTCTAGCGCGGAAGGTGAAGCGGTGAAGTGGGCCATCGGGATCGTCGATAAGCTCCGGCGCCGGCTGTCCAAACCCTCCGGCGATCCACCACTGGATGTCGATCTAGGCTTGCGGCCGGAAGGACGCTCCGGTGTGGTGGCGCGCACCATTGCCTCCTATGAGCGCTACTACCGTGAGTGGGGCGAGTCTTGGGAGATTCAGGCCTTATTGCGCGCAGCCTTCGTAGCCGGAGATAAGGAAGTAGGAGATCGCTTCATGGCAATGATCGATGGTTTCCGGTATCCAGAAAGTGGTGCCAGTGCGTCTACCATCCGCGATATTCGTCGCATGAAGGCCCGCGTGGACAATGAGCGCCTGCCGCGCGGCGCGGACCGCAATACCCACACCAAGCTTGGCCGCGGTGCGCTGACGGATATTGAATGGACGGTGCAGCTGCTAACGATGATGCATGCCCACGAGCATGCGGAACTGCACGACCCTTCTACGCTGCACGTACTCGATGCCTTAGAAGAAACCGCCATTCTTTCCGCCGAGCAAGTCTCCGATCTGCGCGAAGCCTGGCTCACGGCCACCGATGCCCGTAATGCGCTGGTGCTGGTGCGCGGCAAGCGCGTGGACCAGCTGCCCGGTCCTGGACCGCAGCTAGCGCAAGTAGCCGGAGCTGCTGGCTGGCCGCCGGAGGATAACCAGGAGTTTCTAGAGAACTATTTGAAACTCACCCGGCACGCCCGCAAAGTAGTAGATGAGGTCTTTTGGGGCGAGGAGGAATCCTTCGAGCATTCTTAGAGTTGCCCTAGAGATTCGCTGTGTTCACCATCGTGGCCTTACGTTTTGCACTGCCGGACTCTAGAGTGGGATGGAAAAGAGAAAGGACTGGCTAGGTATGTCTTTTAAGCTGCAACTCGATGTGGATAATGCGACCGTGGGAGAGCTATCCGCGCTGCTTTCTGCTGCGCGCGCCGCAGGGGTGCGGGAAGGCGACTCGCTTGATCTAGATGACACCACGCTGACTATTGAGGTATCCATGCCAAGGGAAGAAAAGCCAGCGCCACCGCGTCCAGAATCCTCGCCCCATGATTCCCGTCAGGCACCTCGCTCGTGGGGCCGTGCTGACCGCATCGGGGAGGCTACCATTCGTTCCATCATCGATGCGCTAAATGATCGCGGCGAGCACCCACGCGGCAATGACTACGGTTCCTTTGGCGATGGCGCTGGGTACCATGACTAAGCTCAGCAGCGCTAACCGGAATAAGCTGGTTTACCTGTGGACCTTCGTGGCCGTAGCCATCATTTTGGCCATTGCAGTAGGAGCGTGGGCCACTAACCGTCATAAGCCACCGAAAGGTGCGTTGACCGTGGGCGAGGCCGTGGCCGGCGGTGTGGTGCAAGAAGACATGCCCGCGCAGGTCAACGGCGCCATCAGAGAGGATGATTCCACCGACGCTAACCGCGTAACCTCCCTAGCCAAGGCATTGGGGATCCCGCTTAACTCCGTGCCGCGCGATATTACCCAGACCGAAAACGGCAAGTCTGATGTCCGCGCCTATCTAGAGCGCGAGCTCAACAGCGCCGTTGAAGCCGGAGATATTAGCGAATCCGATGAAAAGTCGATCCTTGTAGCTTTCGAGCGGGGACTTGTCATGCCGGCTAGCGACGGCATAGTAGCTAGAAGTTACCCGGCTAATTAACCTGTCGGCACTTCGCGGATTCGGGGCGAAGATTCAGGCAACAAGCAGCATGGCGGCATGGCCTTGGCAGCAATTCTTCCTAAGGTGAGACATCACAAATTGGTAACGAGCGCGATGCTCGATATCGAAGCCTCTGGAGGAAACTATGACTTTCAAGACCACGTTGTCGACCGCGGTGGGAGTAATCGCCGCCATCGCTATCCCCATTACCGGCGGAGTGGGAGTGGCCTATGCCGTCAATACCGTTCCGGCCGATGCCATCGCTCCATCGCTACCTTCCGGTAATCTAGAGAATCACCTGAAGACCCTCGTCGCGGCCGCCTCGCATGCAGATGCGCTACACGTGCTTGATGAGGTGAATTAATCTAGGGCCCATGCTGGTTGATGCCCTGAGTCTGAAATTTAAGCCCGATGACTATCGTGCTGAATTGCCCGTCTTTGACTACCTGGATGATGTGGGCAGCTTTTCATTGCGCAGTCCGGTGACCGTGTTTGTAGGCGAGAACGGCATTGGAAAATCTAGCCTGCTAGCCGGCCTTGCTAGCGATTTAGGCTGCTCGCCAGAAGGCGGAAGGATGGATGATCCGGATGAGATCGTTCCTCGCAGTCCCATACGCTGCAACACGGAGGAAGTTATCCAACGCGCATACTTTCTGCGTGCCGAAAAGCATGAGTACCTCGTCGAACGCGGGGATTCCGCGGCCGAGCGAGGAGGGCGCTCCACATTGCCACAGAACATGGATTTAGCGCGCCGTTCGCACGGTCAATCCGTCTTTGACTTGCTCTATGAGCACATCAACGGGGAAGGAGTGTATATCCTCGACGAGCCAGAATCCGGCCTTTCTGTAATCCGGCAGCTAGCCCTCGTAGGGGAGATCGCTCAGGCGGTAGATCGTGGGGCACAGGTCATCATCGCCACGCATTCGCCCATTCTCCTAGCCTGTCCTGGCGCGGACATCGTGGAGTTAAACGATACGGGCTTTGAACGCATCTCTTTTGATGAGGCCGAAGCTGTCGCGGCCACCCGAGAGCTTCTGGCGGATCCAGAAGGAACGATTCGCTTCATTCTCAATCCGGAGGAATAGAGCAGGGTTTAGGAAACCTCCACGATGGTTACGGAAGGGCCATCTTCACCGGCGCGGCGGCGCAGGAACTGCGTGATAACCACACCAACCATGCCTACTACCCACACGGCTAGAACCGCAGTTGAGGCTGCAGTGAAATCCGGCATGGAGTAATTGGGGGCGTCGGAAGAATGGTCCAGCACCATGCCGAACAGCTGCGCGCCCAGCATGCCGGAGGTAAAACCGCCCATATTGCCCAGACCTGTAGCCGTGGCTACCACAGAGCGGTCCATGCGTTCGCGCACAATATCGAAGCCGTAATTGGCCGTTGGCGTACACAGCGCGGTAATAAAGGACACCACCAAGATTGCCGGCAGCCCGATGTCGGTTCCAAAGGCAAAGAAAACGAGCCAGGTCAGCACGTGAACAACCACAAATCCGAGGCTCAGCCATGGTCGAACATGCTGCGCGCGAGATGAAATCTTGCCGTGCAGTGGGCCGACGAAAACCAAGAATACGGCCAGCAGAGTAAGTACTAGGCTGGATTTAGCCTTGGAGAGCTCCATGCCTTGGGTCATCATCGGCATGCCCCAGAGCATGACAAAGATGATGAGCGGAAGCATGCCGATGTAGTGGATGAAGTAGGCCTGCCAGGCCACTGGGGAGCGGAATACCTTCTTCAAGCGGGCCGGGATGCTGGTTGCCTGCGAATTGGGCGGTTCTTTTTCTGTAGCGATAATGCCCAATTTTTCTGGCGAATCTGCCACCGCCACAATCGCGGCGATGGCCACCAGAATTCCCACCGCACCTAGGGTGACGAAGGCGGCGGTCCATCCAGCCGCGCCCAATAGCCACAAGAAAGGAACGGCAGAGATGAACTGGCCCATTTGTCCCAGCGATGAGGTCACCTGGGTAAACATCGGCGTGCGGTGCAGTGGGAACCAGTAGGGCAGGATGCGCATAACAGAGAGGAACGCTGTTGCGTCACCAGCGCCGATGAGAACGCGGGCGGCGATGGCCACGCCATAGCTGGTGGTAAATCCCAGCACCACCTGGCCCACGCCCATAATGACGGCGCCGACTACTAGAAGTAAGCGCGGGCCGAACTTATCGATCAAGATGCCGGTGGGGATTTGGGCTAGGGCATATACACCTAGCTGCACGGAGGTAAAAACCGCGATGCGGCCGGCATCGACATCGAAGCGTTCAATTGCATCTAGAGCGGCGACGCCGAAGGAAGTGCGCCCTGTAATCGCTACGAGGTAGACCGCCATGGCGGCCACCCAAATGCTTAAAGCCTGAGTGGTAATGACTTCTCTAGGATTCGGCTGCGACATGGCTGATACCTTACGCCTTAACTACTAAGATTCTTTTGTGTGAAGTATTTTTCGACCCGCGATACCGCCCGTCAGCCCGCATCTTTTACGGATATTCTCCTTGGCGGGCTGGCCCCCGACGGCGGTTTGTATCTGCCAGAGAGCTACCCACAACTGGATCCCGCCACTTTAAATTCATGGCGCACGTTGCTTGCGGAGAAGGGCTACGCGGCACTCGCGGCCGAGATACTTAAGCTTTTCATTGACGATATTCCGGCGCAAGACATCGAGGATGTCGCCGCGCGCGCCTATACAAGCCCCAAGTTCGCCGATCCTGAGATTGTGCCCGTAACGGAGCTAGGGGAGGGCCTTTTCATTGGACATCTTTCTGAAGGGCCCACCGCCGCATTTAAAGATATGGCCATGCAGCTTTTGGGTGAGCTATTTGAATATGAACTTGCTCGCCGCGGCGAGACCCTCAATATTTTGGGCGCTACCTCCGGCGATACCGGTTCCTCAGCAGAGTACGCGATGCGTGGGCGCCACGGTATCCGTGTTTTCATGCTCACCCCGGTCGGCCGCATGACGGCCTTCCAGCAAGCTCAGATGTTTGGTCTAGATGACCCGAATATCTTCAATATCGCCCTAGACGGCGTCTTTGATGATTGCCAGGACGTGGTCAAGGCGGTATCTGGCGATGCCGACTTCAAGTCCACCTACCGCATTGGGGCGGTCAATTCCATCAACTGGGCACGCCTGATGGCCCAGGTGGTCTACTACATCTCTTGCTGGCTCAAAGTCACCGAGAATGCCGAGCAGAAAGTATCCTTTAGCGTTCCAACCGGTAATTTTGGTGATATCTGCGCCGGTCACATCGCCCGCCAAATGGGCCTTCCTATCGATCGTCTCATTGTGGCTACCAATGAGAATGACGTGCTCGATGAGTTCTTCCGCACCGGAAACTATCGCCCGCGCCCTGCCGCAGAGACGATGGCTACGTCCTCGCCGTCGATGGATATCTCGCGCGCCTCGAATTTCGAGCGCTTTGCGTTCGACTTGCTCGGCCGAGATGCAGCCGAAACCGCAGAGCTTTTCGGCACCAAGGTCAAAGA
Source organism: Corynebacterium tuberculostearicum (assembly GCF_030503735.1). The sequence goes on from NZ_CP073096.1 coordinate 250,028, forward strand.
AGGTGGCTTCAGCCTGGATCAAAAGAAGCTCACCGCCGCCCGCGAGGAATATGGTTTCCTTTCCGGTTCCTCCACCCACGCGGACCGTCTAGCCACCATCAAGGACGTGCACGAGCGCTTTGATTACCTGGCGGATCCGCACACGGCCGATGGAATTGAGGTGGCTCGCGGCGCACAGCGTGAAGGCGTGGAGACGCCGATTGTGTGCTTGGAGACCGCGCTGCCGGTAAAGTTCGCGGAAACCATCACGGAGGCTATTGGTTCCGCTCCCGAACCACCCGCGCGCTTTGCCAGCATCCTCGAGGCCGAACGGCACGTCAAGGATTTGCCCAACGATGCCGCAGCGGTGAAGGATTACATCACCACGTCGATTCAGGATACGGAGGTTTAGTCCATGGCCCTGGAAAATTTTGCAGGCCCGGAACACTACACCGAGTTTGACCCAGAGAAGTTCATCCGCGATCTCAAAGCCCAGGCGGAGATGGATGCGGAAGAGGATAATAAGGACAACGCCGGGGATGCGGGCGCGGATAGTAACTAGCGTCTTCGCAGTCTGCACGGCTGCAGCCCTTGCGGCGTGCAGACCGGTTCATAGTGGAGAAGAACCGAATTTCTCTGCCCTGTCCTATAAAAACCTCATCCCTAATGAGTCCTATTCCCCGTCTGCGGCACCCCTAGCGCCAGGCACCGCGCTTGATTTATCCGGCGATGTTCCGCGGCCGGGTGCCTATTTCAATTACCAATCCTGCACGGCGGCATGGTCATTTACGCTTGCCGACGCCCGCACGATCGCCGTCACCGCCTCCCATTGCGGCAAACCTGGCGATAAGGTGTGGGCTGGAACTGCCGACGGTGACTTTACCTACCCCGCCGAGCCTATCGGTGAGGTTATTTACTCGGATTTTTACTCCGACCAGAGCCATGATCTAGACGTAGCCTTTATCGAAATCACCGGCAGCGCCGAGTACTTTGTTCCCGGAAGAGTGGATAATAGCGTCGCTACCTCCTTGACCCATCTGCCGCATGAGGTGTGCAAGCTTGGCCGCGTTACGGAGGAAACCTGCGGATCGCTTTCGCACGACGCCGAGATTGCGCAGCTTAACTCGCAGGACCTCCAACGAGATTCGCTTGCCGCCCGAGCATATGTGTGCAGTACCAATGGGGATTCTGGTGGGCCAGTGTACGGCGAGGTAGAAGGCAGACAGACCATCGTGGGCGTAGTCTCCGGAACGACGCAACACCTTGAAGAAGGCCACACCTGCCAAAGCACGAAGACAGATATGGAGCTTTCTTTCACCCTAGCTACTGATATCCAGCTGCTAGCCAAAGAGGTCTTGGGACCCATGGCCTAAAACTGCCGCGCTGGTCTACGCTTGGTGGCATGCCGACTCCAGATTTTATTGTTCAACTGCGCGAAAAGATTGGCCACGATCAGATCTTCGTACCTTCCTGTAGCGCCATTATTATCCGCGATGTACCGGCAGACGCCGCACTGTGGGAAGTTCCATCCGTGCTCCTAGTAAAACGTTCCGATAACGGCACTTGGACCCCGGTGGAAGGAATCTGCGAGCCGGGCGAGGAAATTACGACCACCGCACTGCGAGAAGTGAAAGAGGAAGTCGGTCTCGTCGCCAAGGTAGAAGCGCTCTTGGGCGTGGGGCAGTCAGGCCCAGTGACCTATCCCAACGGGGATGAGTGCACCTTCATGGGCACGGCACTGCGCTTATCGGTAGCGGATGGTGCAGAGCCAGTCATCAGTGATGAGGAAAATACCGAGGCAGGATGGTTCTCCGTGGCGAAGCTTCCCGAAAGCGTTTCGCGCCGCCACCGCCTCATGATTGCCGACGCCGTAGCGCAGATGAAACATCCCCGCGGTTTTGCCCCGCGCATGGGCTGGATGAAGCGCAGCGAGCAACCGGGACTGTAGGGCTAGTCTTCTGCGGCGTCGGCAAGCAGCCCGCACAATTGCTGTGGATTCTCGGCAGCGATGAGCTCTTGTGCAATGCCAGCGCGCACATCGGCAATGCCGTCTTTGTCGCCGCAGGAAATCACGGTATCGCTGATAGTAATTAAGAGTTTTCCGCGCCGGGCTAGGTCATAAAAGAGCGGGCAGTCTTCTGCGCTCCAGCGCCAGGCCGTGGCGTAGAAGTCCCGCGCGCCTGAGCCAAGCCACGACGTCTCCAAGAGCAGGTGGCCGCGGCGCAGGAATATGCCGTCTCGCTGCAGGCCGGCGAGTACGTCTCTCACCGCAGCCAGATTGGCGCGATCCCAAGCGATGAAGGTGATAGGGGAGCTATTATGCATCAGCGGCGCCGGCGACGATTGCCATCGGCGCGGCCACCGGAATAGGCGCGCACGGAATTCTCGCCGCCCTCGGGGCCCAAGTCATCTATGCCCCAGGAATCTTCCGCATAGATTGCGTATTCCCTGCTCCAGTGCTCGCGCCGCGGTCGCGCTTCACGCGTGCGGCGGCGTGTGCGGCGCTTGCCTCGTTCAAAGCTGGCGTCTCGCATAGTGGCTGCGCCTCCTTGCTACCTTTTGGGCCCAGTCTCAATGAGCGGCTCTTCAGGGCCGGTTTCCTTCTTTCCCTCCCACACCCAGCTGAGGAAGCGGGTGGAGCACAGCGCCCAGTGGGCGGTGAGGAGGACGGGAATGGTGAGTGCAATGGCGTCGATAAGCTCGGAGCCATTGACCAATGCCAGCTGGTGGCCGCCCATGCTTACGGTTCCTGGCGGGAATGTGCAGGACCACCACGCCGGGGAGTACGGAACCCACCGTGCCACATTGGGATAGAAGGTAAACATCGCGTAGATGGACAGCGGAATGGCGATAATAAGCGCCGTAACGCCGTAATAGATGGACACCGGGCCGGGGAAGAGAATCTGCATTGCCGTCGTGGACTGGCCCACTACACCTAGCGGGACCCATGCGGTGGCTGATTTCGCGCCGGTGAAATCCACCTTGCCGTGCCATGCGGCCCAGTACACGCGGGCGAAGGTGGGCACCGCCGTCACCAGGGACATGAAGAAAAATACCGTACCCATCACGTGGTAGAGCGGGCCGTAATCATTAGCTAGCCAACCGGAAACGGAAGCTGAAATCATAGGGCCGACCAGCGGCAGGCCCCAGGTGAACTTCGGTTCGCCATCAAAGCGCGTGAGCTGGATAGCCCACGTGATAACCGTAACCGGGCCACCGATCCAAAAGCCCACTAGGCGGAATGTAGGGATATCCGTCAGACCGGAAAGCGCAGCGCCGAGCGCCAAGATTCCGATGAAAAACATCGACCACTCCGCCATAGTGGTGCGCTCAAAGCTAGGGTGGCGGTAGCGCAAGAAGCCCGCGGTGAGAACGACAAAGATGACGCACGCAATGGCGGCAAAAATGCCGGCCAGGATCATCATGCCTTCTTCCACGAGCAGGCGCGAAACGATGGAGGTGCCCATGAGGCTGCCTCCCCACGCGGGGCCAGGGGCTGGGAGTTGGCGGAATCTATCTGTCACACCCATATGTTAATTTCTTTCGGTCGGGTTATCAGAATTTTGCTGTCGTTTTTGCTGGTGAGAACTCTCGCTAAGCGTGCATATAGGGGCGGGGGTCAATCCCACGTGAATGTGTGTCTGGGGTCGCACATTAGACGTGATTCAGTTGTGGACCAAGAAGACTAGAAACAGGCTCTATGTCCTTTAATCAGACCACCCGTTTTCGCCAATCGAACTGACTCAATCAATCGAGTGTTGGATAATGAGGTAATGGCTGAAGACGCACTATTCCCTCGAAACCAGCGAAACCTCGAATCCCGATTTTCTGCGGATATGAAAATTGCCCGAGAGGTGGCGCCGCTCATTGAGAATTTGATAGGCGACGGTAGCTCCGTGATCGATCCCACTGTCAATATTTGGAAAATTTCAGCGGCACGCAAGATCCGTAACCGAGTTGAAAAAGACCCGATTGACGGGACGAGCATGACGCAATGGGAAAAATTGGATATTCAGCTAGACGGAGCGAGCGACGAAGTCGTGCTCCTTGCTGCTGAATTAGTATTTCTCCGAGAACAGCCGCTTCTAAATGCGCGGCCACAAACACGCCTGAATCATGTCAAAAGCGTACTTAACCACTTGCATCGAGACGCTGAGATTCCTGAAGGCATGCGTTCGGCCATGAATAGAAAGTCAGGCGTGGCCGGGCTAAAGCAGGGCCGCGCTTTCAACGGTGACATGTGGCGGCATATTTCGTGGATGGCAGCCTTCGTGGAAGAATTCCGCGCGGAGGAGGAAGAACAGCGGCGGATTATCGCGAGTGATGCTGCCAAACTTCAACAGTTCATGTTGGGATTATCGACAGTGGATCGGTCGGATATCCGCAATATTATGCAATTCTTTATGGCGCCAGAATCCTTTGAGCCGATTTCATCCCAAGGACTTAAAGAAAAAATTGTCATTGGCTTTAGTGACATCATAGGGAACCGTTCGGGAAATGATCCCCAAGACATTGACCGTGATCTTTATGCCATTCGCACGGCATTAGCCCAAGATTACGAAGGCGAGTTTGGTTTCTGGTCTGACAAAATCTTCGCTCAGTGGTCAGATGAACCACCGGCTGAACCCCAACGTCGCAATTATTGGATTTTTGCTCCCGGCGAAAACGCTCAAAAGTGGGAAGAATTTCAAGTGGAAAGCATCATGGCATTGGGGTGGGATCAGCTCGGGGATTTTGGTTCGTATACCGAGCGTGATGCGATTCAGGCTAAGCTGCAAGAAGAGGGCGCAACAAGGAGCTTCCGCAACGACACTCTTGCAGTGTGGGAATTTCAGCACAAGATGTCGGTAGGCGACATTGTCTACGCTCGGCGAGGAATGTCTGAAATTGTCGGGCGAGGAATCGTAGAATCAGGGCCGCGCTATGACCCTCAACGGGGCGAGTACCGCAATGTGCGTTCAGTGAATTGGGAATTCAGCGGTGAGTGGGAGACCCCGTTCAAGATGGCGCAGAAGACGCTAACCAACATCACCACAAAGCGCAGCAAAATCGACGAACTTGACGCTGTACTTGCTGTTGAACAGGACGACCAGTACAGCCACACTACTTCGGTAGCTGCATATGCGGAAGAGGATTTCTTGCGAGAAGTTTTCTTTACGCCGCATCAATTCAATCGGCTGCAGTCCGTTTTGAAACGAAAAAAGAATGTCATTTTGACGGGCCCACCGGGGGTGGGGAAGACATTTGTAGCCCGTCGAGCGGCTTTTGGCCTCATGGGGGAAAAAGATCCCTCTCGGATTGAGCAGGTGCAATTTCACCAGAGCTATTCTTACGAAGACTTCATGATGGGTTTTCGCCCGAATACCCAAGGCGGGTTCGAGCTTGTGAATGGCCCCTTCTATAAGTTTTGTGAAACGGCACGCGAGGATCCCGATAGGGAGTATTTCTTCATTATCGATGAGATCAATCGCGGAAACGTCTCTAAGATTTTTGGTGAATTACTCATGCTTATCGAAGCCGATAAGCGCGACAACGAGCTTCGCCTTATCTACAGTGATGAATTCTTTAGCGTTCCGGACAACGTTTATCTCATTGGAACGATGAATACTGCAGACCGCAGTCTTGCTGTCATAGACTATGCACTGAGGCGACGCTTTGGGTTTTTCAACATTTCTCCCGCATTTGATAGCGATGGGTTCATAAACTGGAAGTCCGAGCAGGACAGCCAAGCTTTAAATGAACTAATCGATACATTGCGAGCTTTGAATGCGGAAATTACGGAGGATCCCCGCTTAGGACCAGGATTTATGGTTGGACATAGCTACGTGCTTAACGGAGCTTCAGGTGAGGATACAGAAGAGGACTGGCTGTATTCAGTGGTCGAGGACGATCTCATTCCGCTGGTGGAAGAGTATTGGTTTGATAGCCCTAGTCGTGTAGATGAGTGGGCAAAGGTTCTTCGTAATGCGGTGAAATGATGGAGGCCGCATTTTCTCACGACCCTGTGGATCAAGGGACACCTAGGCAGAAAAGCTCCCGCGTACTGCGCAATATCTACATCATGCTGGCTTATGCTTTCGATTCAATCGAAGAGGCTGAGGCTGCGTACTTTGCTACCGAGGAATTTGAGCATCTGCACGATTTGTGTGCTGAGATTATGCTTCAAGGGGTTCAATCACAGCAGCAACGTGGGCTGGATCATAATTATGTATCCCACGCAGAAGAGTTAAGCACCATTCGCGGGCGCATTGATTTCGCGAGCACACTATCTTGGGGAGCGCGTAGCCGTGGGGCAGTGGTGTGTGAATATGACGACTACGTAGTCGATACCTTGCACAACCAAGTCCTAAAATGCGTTTTGTCGCTTTTGCTGACGGAAGGGGAGGTGCAAACAGACCGCAGATGGAGATTGCGGGATGCGCTTGGGTACTTTTCAGAGGTTTCAAGCATATCTCCATATTCAATTGGCTGGCGCGATATTCACTACACTAGGATGACCAGCACGTATCGTCTGATGCACGGCGTTTGCCGCCTCGTAATTGAGGGGCTGCTGCAACGAGAAGCTGAAAAGGGCAGGGCACTGTCATCTTGGCTTGACGAGAAAGCGGAAAGTGCATTGTACGAACGATTTCTTCTGCGCTATTTTCAGCAGCACTATCCTCAACTATCGGTAGGCGCCCCCAAAGTTCCCTGGGATATTGAAGAGACCATCAGTGGCGCTGAGCAGCTGCCCAGTATGTACACGGATGTAACCATGAGTGATGGATTTTCTTCGTTGATTATCGATGCAAAATACTATGCATCTTCTATGCAGTATGGCCGCTCTGGAGTCCCGAAAGTACAATCACCGCACCTTTACCAATTGCTAAGTTACGTCGATAATCTAGCTGCGACAGGGGCGAGAAATGTGGCTGGGATCTTGCTCTATGCCAAAACAGATGAAGCAATATGCCCTAATCTCGATACGACGATTCGCGGGCATCAGATTGCGGCGAAAGCGTTAGACTTAACGGCCCCATGGCAGGATGTTCGAGCTCAGCTCAGCTCGGTGGTGGATTGGTCGCCGTTGAATCCTAAGCGCTAAGAACAGGACAGACCCCAAGACTTCGTTGCTGAAGTCTTGGGGTCTGTTTTCTGGGTCGCTAGATCCGACGGTCTCTAAGGGGGCGTCGGCAAGCGCAGCTCTAGCAGTCGTAGTACATCTCAAATTCCTGCGGGGTAGGACGCAGGCGAACCGGGTTAATCTCGTTCTCGTACTTGTAGTTGATGTAGGTCTCGATGAGATCCTCGGTGAAGACATCGCCTTCGGTGAGGAAGTCCATGTCCTCCTGCAGGGCCTTGAGGGAAGCCTCGAGGGAGGTCGGTGCCTGGGGGATGGACTCAGCCTCTGCGGGCGGCAGCTCGTAGAGGTCCTTATCAACTGGAGCGTGCGGCTCAATGCGGTTCTTTACGCCGTCGATGCCGGCCATCATCATGGCGGCAAAGCCCAAGTAGGGGTTGCCGGATGGGTCCGGAGCGCGGAACTCGATGCGCTTAGCCTTTGGGTTGGAACCGGTAATTGGGATGCGGATAGCAGCCGAGCGGTTGCGCTGGGAATACACCAAGTTAATCGGTGCCTCAAAGCCCGGAACTAGGCGGTGGTAGGAGTTCAGGGTTGGGTTGGTGAACGCAAGTACAGCACCGGCGTGGTGGAGGACACCGCCGATGTAATAGCGTGCGATGTCGGACAGGCCCGCGTAGCCCGCCTCATCATGGAAAAGCGGCTTGCCGTCCTTCCACAGGGACATGTGGGCGTGCATACCGGAACCATTATCGCCGGCCAGCGGCTTGGGCATGAAAGTTGCGGTCTTGCCCCACTGTGCCGCAGTCTGCTTAATCACGTATTTGAAAGTCTGGATGTCATCGCCCGCGTGCAACATGGAGTTGAAGCGGTAGTTGATCTCATTCTGGCCGGCGCCGACCTCGTGGTGGAAGCGCTCGATTTGGAAGCCAACCTTTTGCAGGTTCTCTACCATGGCATCGCGCACCTCACCGTGCTTGTCATACGGCGCGGTGGGGAAGTAGCCACCCTTCATGCGGGTCTTGTAGCCAGTATTCGGGGTGCCGTCGAAGTTGGTTTCGCTATCGCGGTTCCACCAACCCTCATCGGAGTCCACCTCATAAAAACCGTGGTGGGCATCGGTGGCGTAGCGCACGGAGTCAAAGAGGTAGAACTCGGCCTCGGCACCAAAGTTACAGGTATCGGCGATGCCGGTGGACTGGAGGTACTCTTCTGCCTTGCGGGCGATGTTGCGCGGATCGCGGGAGAAGGGCTCAAAAGTAAACGGGTCGTGGACAAAGAACTTGATGTTCAGCGTCTTTGCGGTGCGGAATGGATCGATATGCGCGGTGGCCGGATCCGGCAGCAGGGTCATATCGGATTCATCGATGGTGGTGAATCCGCGGATTGAGGAGCCGTCGAAGGCGAGCCCATTTTCGGCATCTTCTACGGTGAACTCATCTGCTGGGATGGAAAAGTGGTGCTCGGTGCCCGGGACGTCCGTAAAGCGGATATCGACGAACTTTACATCCTCGTCCTCAATGAATTGGACGATGTCCTGCACTGTCTCGAAAGACACGTTTGTCTCCTCGTTGTTGACCGGTGAATTGTCTCCCTTTAGCCTACTAGTTTCGCAACGCGGACATCGCGATTCCCCTCGTTTCACATCTCACTTTGCGCCCGCTAGATTGGTGAGCATGGCAGATAAGCGTACGTGGCTCGATGGGCCGAATATTCCGGGCGAATACGACGACATGGAAGGACCCGGTCGCTGGCCGGGAGAAAAGCTCGGTCTTCCCGAGTCTGGACCTGGATCTTTGGCTTCGGTAGGTCGCCGCGCTGGCGCTGTAGCCATTGACTGGATCGTGTGCATGCTTATTGCCAACCTCATTCACATGTTTACTACGGAATTCGGCGGGGTGGCCTTTTTGGGCTATGCCCTGTGGGTAGTCATGGGCATTGTGTGCGGCTGGCTTTTTGCCCGCACCCCCGGCATGCTGCTGTTGGGGATGGGCGTGGCGCGTCTCGACGTCCCCGGTGCCCGCGTAGGTCTGTGGCGCGCCGTACTGCGTACGCTGCTCACCGGTGTGCTCTTTCCAGCAGCCATGGTTGATGCGGACGGTCGCGGCATGCATGACCGCGCCACCGGCACTATCGTTATCCGCTCCTAGTTCGCTGGCTTAGTTAGAGCATAAGAAATCCCTGCCGCACATCGTCCGAAGTGCGGCAGGGATTAGCTCTAGGCGCCTATTTATTCTTCTTGCGCTGCTGGGCGCGGCGCATGCGGCGGTTCATGCCGGCCATGTTCTGCGCCTGGTGGGGAACCGGGCCCTTGGGCATACCTGGGGTGGTACCCGGCATGGAATCCATGGCTTCGATGCGGCGGATGTTTTCATAGGTTTCGTTTTTATTGAAGTTGCGCGGAAGCTTCATGACCTTATTGCGCAGCTTGGATACAGGAACCTCGTCCTCGCCGTTGCCCACGAAGATTTCGTAGACGGGAACGCCGCCGGCGATCTTGTCTACACGCTTCTTCAGCTGGTTCAAGGTGGGGCGGACACGGTTCTTATTGCCCTCGCACACGAAGATGACGCCGGCGTTGCCGATGACGCGGTGGATAAGATCCTGCTGGCGGGTAGCGGCCACACCGGTCTTTACGGACCACACGATGCCCACGGTATTGCGCAGCTGCTGTTCCAGCGCCCAGCCGGCAGCGCCCGGTTGGTCCTCCACGCGCTTGTACATATCGCGCTCAAGGCGGCGGGTAAAGAGGAACATGGCGAGCAGCGCGCCGATGCCCAAGCCGAGGATGAGCATGAACCACTGGCCGCCAAAAAGCAGGCCAATGAGGAAGAAGAGCAAGCCCATGCCCAGGAGGGCGCCCAGCATAATGGGGATAAGCGCCTTATCCTGCTTGCGCTGCATATTGAATGCTTGCCACATTTGGGACCAGGTTTGCTTACGCTGCTGGCGCTTGGCCGCGCGTTCTTGCTTCTTTGCAGCCTTTAGTGCTGCCTTGTCATCTTTCGCCATGGCTCCTACTTTAAAGGTCAAAGGGCATAAATGTTAAAACGGCCCACGCGAAAACGCAGGCCGTTGTGAAAACGTTCGGTTTAGCGGATGGTGGCCGCCGCTGAATTGGAATTAGCCGGGGCCTTGGCCATGCGGGTGGTCACGGGGGTTTCCTTCGATGGGCCGTACTTCTCCAGCAGAGTAGAGGCCTCTTGGGCAGTGGCACCCTGGGAGGTCTCGGCTAGGTGCTTGAGGTTTTGCGGCAGCTCAAAGCCGCGCTTTTCCATGGCCTGCACGTAGAGGCGGCCGGCGCGGTAAGAAGAGCGCACCAGCGGGCCAGACATGACGCCGCCGAAACCGAGCTCCTTAGCCAGCTTGGAGTGGGCCACGAATTCCTCTGGGCGTACCCAGCGTTCAATCGGGTGAAAGCGCGGGCCGGGGCGCAGGTACTGGGTGATGGTGATGATATCGCAGCCAGCAGAACGCAGGTCACGCAGTGCTTCTTCGACCTCGTCCTCGGTCTCGCCCATGCCCAAGATCAGGTTGGACTTGGTGATAAGACCATAGTCATGAGCCTGGCGAATAACGTCCAAGGATCGCTCATAGCGGAAGGCGGGGCGGATGCGCTTGAAGATGCGCGGCACGGTCTCCAGGTTGTGGGCGAAGACCTCCGGCTTGGCCTCAAAGACCTCTTCGAGCAGGTCCGGCTTGCCGGAGAAATCCGGGGTGAGGTTTTCTACGCCGGTATGCGGGTTAAGCTCGTGAATCTTGCGCACCACCTCGGCATAGAGCCAAGCGCCCTCATCCGGAAGATCGTCGCGAGTAACGCCGGTAATGGTGGTGTAGTTAAGGTCCATCTCCCGGATGTTTTCGGCCACGCGGCGCGGTTCGTCGCGGTCTAGTTCCTCCGGCTTGCCGGTGGCAATATCGCAGAAGTCGCAGCGGCGGGTGCACTTATCGCCACCGATGAGGAACGTTGCCTCGCGGGATTCCCAGCACTCGTGGATATTTGGGCAGCCTGCCTCTTGGCACACGGTGTGTAGGGAGGCACCAGCCACGCGGGACTTCATATCCTCGTAGCCTGGGCCGGTGCGGACCTGGTTGCGGATCCAGCGTGGCTTTTGTTCGATGGGTGACTCCGCATTTTTCTTTTCAATGCGGAGCATCTTGCGTCCTTCGGGCTTAACAGTCACAAAAACTCACTTTATCGGTTGATGGTGGTGATGGCTAATAGCTCTGCTTGGTATAAGTCATCGCGGTCACATCCTATTCCGTGCCAGCCCCGAACTAGGGCTTTTGTCGCGCTTGCCGACGTCTCTCCCTTGCCCTTTCATTCGCCAGTTTCGTGGGATCCGGGGCTGAGCCGAAGGTGTGATCGGCGACGATGAGGCGGCCCGAGAGGGCATCGTCCAGCGCCTGCAAGAGCGGTTGGGTGGCATCTTCGAGGGTGACCTTGCGGCCGAGTTCTAGAGACAGCGTCGTGACGTCGGCGTCATCGATGCCGCACGCCACGATGTGATCGTAGTATTCCAGCGTATTGCAGCAATTGAGTGCCAGACCATGCATGGTGACCCCGCGAGTGATGCGGATGCCTAGCGCGGCGATCTTGCGGTCGCGCTTCGGGGCTGCCGGATCCTTGGCTTCGGTGGTGGAAGGGACCCAGACGCCCGAGCGGCCATCGATGCGCCCGGCAGTGGTCACCCCCATCTGTCGCACGGTCTGGATGGTGGCCTCTTCGAGGCGGCGGACATAGTCGACGACGTCGACAGGCTCAGCCAGCTTGATGATGGGATAGATGACCAGCTGGCCCTCGCCATGCCAGGTGATGCGCCCGCCGCGGTCCACGGTGATGACGGGCAGGCCGTTATCCGGCATATCCTCCGGCTGGGTGCGCTTGCCGGCGGTATAGATATTCGGGTGCTCGACTACCAGCGCGACATCGTCCTGCTCGCCCTTGGCGCGCGCGGCCGCGACCTCGGCCTGGTAATCCCACGCCTCCTGGTAGTCCATCCGGCCCAGGAATCGGACCTCTAGTGGCTTATCGGAAGCGCGGATGGAGCGCTCGGCGGGGAAGAAAGGATCGCGTGGTGCAGTCATAGCCAAAAAGTTTCCTCTGGTGCGGTGGGCAAAGCAAAGCGGGAGGATGCGCATGGCACACCCTCCCGCGTGGGTCGAATTAGTCTAGGCCGTTGGCGGACGCGTAGGCGGCGGCATCCATAAGCTCGCCGGCCTCATCCACCTCGACCTCGAAGAGCCAGCCTTCACCAAATGGATCGTTGTTGATGACGGCGTAGTCATCGTGCAAGGCCTCGTTCACGCTCTTTACGGTGCCGGTAACAGGGGAGTAGAGGTCAGAAACGGACTTGGTGGATTCGACCTCGCCGCAGGACTCGCCGGCGGTGACGGTATCGCCCACCTCCGGCAGCTCGGCGAAGACGACCTCACCGAGGCGGTCGGCCGCCACGGACGTAATGCCGATGCGCACGGTAGCGCCCGCAACGGCGTCAGCGGCAGCGTTGACCCACTCGTGGTCTTCGGAGTAGGAGAAATCTTGTGGAAGGGTGGCCATGGTGATGTAGTCCTTTCGGGCTGGTTGAGAAGATGCTTATTTATCGCGCTTGTAGAACGGCAACGCGGTTACCTCAAAAGGATAGCGCTTGCCGCGAATATCTACCTCGACTTCGGCGCCGGGCTCCAGCTCGGCGCTGGTATCCAGCAGGGCGATGGCTACTGGGTGGCCCAAGGTGGGGGAGGGCTGGCCGGAGGTAATGGCGCCTACCTTCTTTTCTCCCGCGAAAACTTCGGCTCCGGCGCGCGCGGCGCGGCGCTGCGCGGAGGTCAGGCCGGTGATCGCCACCTGCGGGCCGTCTGCAGCGCGCTGGCGGATGACCTCGGAGCCAACAAAATCAGCTTCCTTTTTGGCAAAGGCACGGGCCATGCCCGCCTCTACCGGGGTGATATCGCGAGAGAGCTCGTTGCCATACAGCGGCATGCCGGCCTCGAGGCGCAAGGAATCGCGGGCGGCTAGGCCGCACGGCTTGAGGTCGTATTCCGCGCCGGCCTTGAGCAATTCCTCCCACAGCTGTGGGGCATCGGAGTTATACACGATGAGCTCGAAGCCATCCTCGCCGGTGTAGCCGGTGCGTGCGATGATGGCAAAGGTGCGCGCTACCTTGCCCTTGGTGGCGGCGTAGTAGCCGAGGTTAAATACCTCGTCCTGCTTATTGTCTTCTACCAGCGGGACGAGGATTTCTGCGGCCTTAGGGCCCTGGACGGCGATCATGGCGACGTCGCGGGACTCGTTCTTCAGGGAAACATCGAATCCCTCAGCGCGCTTATTGAGCTCGTCCCACACGGTATCGGCATTGCCGGCATTCGGCACGACGAGGAATTTGTCCTTTTCAAAGCGGTAGGTAATCAGGTCATCGATGATGCCGCCGTCTTCAGCGGCAATCATGGAGTACTTGGCCTTGCCCACCTTGAGTGGCTCAAAGTTGGAGATAAAGGCATAAGACAAGAACTTGTCGGCGTCGGCTCCGTTGACCCAGATTTCGCCCATGTGGGAAAGGTCAAATAAACCGGCGGTATTGCGTACCGCGCGGTGCTCGTCTAACTCGTTCTGGTACTTCAGCGGCATATTCCACGGGCCGAAGGCCGTGAAGGTCGCGCCGAGTTTCTCGTGCTCGGCATGAAGAGGGGAGGTAAGTAGTTCGGTCATGGTTACTCCTCAGAATCGTCGATGTCGAAAGCTTCTGGTGGTGGGCAGCTGCATACTAGGTTGCGGTCGCCGTAGGCCTCGTCGATGCGGCGCACCGGCGGGAAGTACTTATAGTTCTGGCGCAGGGATTTCACGGGCCACGCGGCCTTTTCGCGGCTGAAGGCGAACTCCCACGTATCGGAGCCGATGGACTCCGCGGTAAATGGTGCGTGGTGGATAACGGAGCCCTCGTAGGAAACCTCGCCGTCGATGATCTCTTGAATCTCGGCGCGAATGGTGCGCATTGCCTCAATGAAGCGGTCCAGCTCGCCCAAGTCTTCAGACTCGGTGGGCTCGACCATGAGGGTTCCAGCCACCGGGAAGGCAAGGGTGGGGGCGTGGAAACCAAAGTCCACGAGGCGCTTGGCTACGTCGGCGGCGGTGACCCCGGAGGCGTCAGTAAGCGCGCGCAGATCCAGGATGCATTCGTGCGCGACCAAGCCAGCGTTGCCGGTGTAGAGCACAGGGAAGGAATCCTGCAGGGACTTAGCCAGGTAGTTCGCACCCAAAATGGCATGGGCGGAGGCTTGAGCCAGGCCCTGTGCCCCGGTCATGGCGAAGTAAGCCCAGGAAATTGGCAGTACACCGGCCGAACCGTACTCGGTATTGGTAATCGGCACGCCCTGACCAACCGGGGTGGCGGTGGTGGCATCCAGTTGCGGATCCGCGGCGTTGGTGGGCAGGAAGGGGATGAGGTGCTCGGCCACCGCGACCGGACCTACGCCCGGGCCGCCACCGCCATGCGGAATGGTAAAGGTTTTGTGCAGGTTGAGGTGGGAAACATCGCCGCCGAACTGGCCTGGTCGGGCCCAGCCGGTCAGCGCGTTCATATTCGCACCGTCGATATAGACTTGCCCGCCCACCGCGTGGACCTTATCGCATACGTCGCGGACCTCCGGATCGAAGACACCGTGGGTGGACGGGTAGGTCACCATGATGCCGGCAATGTGGTTGCTGTGCTTGGCAAGCTTGTCATCCAAATCCGCCAGGTCAATAGAGCCGTCCTCGGCGGTCTTCACCACTACAACGCGCAGGTTAGCCAGCGTTGCCGAGGCCGCATTGGTACCGTGCGCGGAGGCTGGGATGAGCACTACATCGCGCTCGTTATCGCCATTGGCTACGTGGTAGCGGCGGATGGCCAAAAGACCCGCCAGCTCGCCCTGGGAGCCGGCATTGGGCTGGATGGAGACCTTAGCGTAGCCGGTAACCTCAGCCAGCCAGCCTTCAATCTCCTCAACCAATGCGCGCCAGCCGGCGGTAGTCTCTTCCGGCGCGTAGGGGTGGATGCCTGCAAATTCCGGCCAGGAAATGGGCTCCATGGCCGCGGTCGGGTTAAGCTTCATCGTGCAAGAGCCCAGCGGGATCATGGTGCGGTCAAGCGCCAGGTCCTTATCGGCCAGCTTGCGCAGGTAGCGCAGCATCTGGGTCTCGGAGTGGATGCGGTTGAAGATCTCGTGCTGGAGTGGCTCCTCGCTGCGCTGCAGGTTCTCCGGCAGGGCGAAATCAGCCTCAGCAGATTCGGCGCCGAAGGCCTGGGCAAGCTTGGCGACGTCCCCCTTGGTCGCCGATTCACCAAAGGATACCGATACCTTATCTTCGCCGATGGTGCGCACAAGGTAGCCCTCCTTTTGGAGGTCTGCCTTGATGGCGGCTGCGTCTACGCCGGCGACAGTAACGGTGTCGAAGAACACCTCGGAGACCAAGTGCTTTCCGGCATCCTTGACGGACTGGGCGAAGGAGGAAGCCAGCCCATGGATGCGCTGCGCGATAGCCTTGAGGCCTTGCGGGCCGTGGTAGACGGCGTACATGGAGGCCACATTAGCCAGCAGCGCCTGTGCAGTACAGATATTGGAGGTGGCGCGCTCACGGCGGATGTGCTGCTCGCGGGTCTGCAGCGCCAAACGGTAAGCTGGGCGTCCGTCCGCGTCCTTGGATACGCCCACGATGCGGCCCGGCATCTTGCGCTTGAGCTTGTCTGTGACCGCCATGTAGGCAGCGTGCGGTCCGCCAAAGAAGAGCGGTACGCCGAAGCGCTGGGAGGAACCGAGCACGATATCGGCGCCGAGCGTGCCGGGGCCTTCCAGAAGCAAAAGGGAAAGCGGGTCGGTGGCCACGGCAGCCAGTGCGCCGCGCGTATGCAGCTCCTCGATAAGGGCGGAGGGGTCAAAGATATCGCCCTCGGTACCGGTATAGGCAATGACCGCACCAATAAGGTCCTCTCCAACGAGGCCTTCGCGCAGGTCGACGATTTCCACCTCGAGGTCAATGGCGCGGGCGCGCTCCGCAGCAACGGTAAGCACCTGCGGGTGCAGGCGAGAATCCAGCACCACGCGGCGGCCCTTCTTTACCGCGCGAGACATAAGCCCCACGGCTTCGGCGGTGGCCGAGGCATCGTCCAGCAAGGACGCGTTGGCAATGGGTAGCCCAGTCAGGGATTCAATCATGGTCTGGAAATTGAGCAGCGCTTCTAGTCGCCCCTGGGAAATCTCTGGCTGATACGGCGTATAGGCCGTATACCATCCCGCGTCCTCCAGCAGCCCGCGGCGGATGACAGCCGGAGTAAGAGTGTCAGAAAAACCTTGTCCATAAAAAGACTTCAGGACCGTGTTCTGGTTGGCGTACTCCCACAATTTAGCCTGTGCTTCGTCCTCCGAAAGGGCTTCTGGCAGCTGAGGGAGTTCAGAGGCGCGGATCTGGGGAGGAAGCGCGGCATCGACCAGCGCGTCCACGCTGTCGTAGCCTACCTTCGCAAGCATGGTGGCCTGCTCCGCAGAATCCGGCCCTAGGTGGCGGGAGATGAATTCCATGTCAGTGAGACTCCTTTGTGGGGAACAATGGCTGTAACCGCCCCAATTATATGTTTAATAATGGGTGAGCCGATCCCTCTTTAGAAACTTTTATGCGCCGTATCACTGCTTAACATTGCGCCTACTGCGCTCACCACGGGGTTAGAGTGAGGTGCCGTGCAAACCCCCTAATAAAACGGGATGAATGATTCGGACGATGATGCATTTATCACCCCCGCTTGGCACCCCAGACATAGCAAAAGCCTCCGAGCCCCGCGGTGGGGCTCGGAGGCGTTAAGCGGCGATAGAACCTTTAGACTTCGAGGTCTGCCTGGAAGTCTGCGGTCTGCAGGCGGTCCTTGATGGTGGTGATGAAGCGGCCTGCGTCCGCACCGTCAACCACCTGGTGGTCGTAGGTGAATGGCAGGTAGCACATCTGGCGGATAGCGATGGCGTCCTGGCCGTTCTCGTTGACAACCACTGGGCGCTTCTCAATAGCCGCGGTGCCCAGGATGCCGGCTTGTGGCGGAACCAAGATCGGGGTATCGAGCATGGCGCCCTCGGAGCCGATGTTGGTCACGGTGAAGGTAGCACCGGTGAGATCGTTCGGCCTCAGCTTGTTATTGCGGGCTTTATCAGCAAGCTCTGCAATCTGCTGAGCGATCTGCGGCAGGGTCATGTCCTGTGCCTTGTGGATGACCGGGGTGAGCAGGCCCTTCGGGGTGTCAACGGCGATAGCGATGTTGACGTCCGAGTGGTAGGTCATCTCCTTGGTCTCTGGGTTATAGGACGCATTCACGTTCGGGTGGGAGACCAAAGCCTCAGCGGTAGCCTTCACAATGAATGGCAGGAAGGACAGGTTGGCACCGTGCTTGTCGATGAAAGCCTGCTTGTTCTTCTTGCGCATATCCCAGATGGCGGTCATGTCGACTTCCTGCACGTGGGTAAGCTGTGCGGAAATCTGCAGCGCCTCCACCATCTTGGCGGCGGTGATTTCGCGGATGCGGTTGACCTTCTGAGTGGTGCCGATAAGCTCCTGCTTGGCCGGATCCACGGACTTGGTGGACCAACGAGCGCGAGGGGAGTTATCGGACTTTGCGCCAGACTTGGCAGGTGCCTCGCCCTCACCAGCAGCCGCGAGCACGTCCTGCTTGCGGATACGGCCGCCTACGCCGGTGCCCTCAACGTTATTGAGGTCCACGCCGTGCTTATCTGCCAGCTTGCGTACCAGCGGGGTGACATAAGGAACGTTATCGCCATTGTTGACCTTGGCGGAGGCGTTCAAGGAGGAATCCTGCTTGGCTTCCTTCTTTTCCTCGGCCTTTGGCTCAGGCTTCTTCTCTTCCTTTTCTTCGGTCTTTGGTTCTTCCTTCTTTTCTTCCTTGTCTTCGTTTTCGGACTTGGAGTTGGAGGAGGATGCGGTGGTGTTTTCGTCGCCGATGCGGGCGATGACTTCGCCGACCTCGATGGTGTCATCTTCGTCGGCGAGGATTTCTACCAGGGTGCCTGCTACTGGGGAAGGGATTTCGGTGTCGACCTTGTCGGTGGAGACCTCGAGGAGTGGTTCGTCTACTTCGACGGTGTCGCCGACGGATTTCAGCCACTGGGTGATGGTGCCTTCGGTGACGGACTCGCCGAGTTCAGGCATTTCTACATCGGCTGCCTCGCCGGAGCCACCGTTGGAAGAGTCATCATTCTTCTCTTCCTTTTCTTCGGTCTTTGGTTCTTCCTTCTTTTCTTCCTTGTCTTCGTTTTCGGACTTGGAGTTGGAGGAGGATGCGGTGGTGTTTTCGTCGCCGATGCGGGCGATGACTTCGCCGACCTCGATGGTGTCATCTTCGTCGGCGAGGATTTCTACCAGGGTGCCTGCTACTGGGGAAGGGATTTCGGTGTCGACCTTGTCGGTGGAGACCTCGAGGAGTGGTTCGTCTACTTCGACGGTGTCGCCGACGGATTTCAGCCACTGGGTGATGGTGCCTTCGGTGACGGACTCGCCGAGTTCAGGCATTTCTACATCGGCTGCCTCGCCGGAGCCACCGTTGGAAGAGTCATCATTCTTCTCTTCCTTAGTGTCTGCTTCTTCCTCCTCGCCCTTATCAGCGGAGGAGTCGTTGGATGGGGAGTCAGCCTCATCCTCGTCACCGATGATGGCGATGACCTCGCCGACCTCGATGGTGTCATCCTCGTCAGCCTTAATTTCAATAATGGTGCCAGCTACGGGGGAGGGGATTTCGGTGTCGACCTTGTCGGTGGAGACCTCGAGCAAAGGCTCGTCTACTTCGACGGTATCGCCGACGGACTTGAGCCACTGCGTGATGGTGCCTTCGGTTACGGATTCGCCCAGCTCGGGCATCTCAACGGAGTTCGCCATGAGTTATAAGACTCCTCGAAAGTTGGAAGTGTTCTATCGCTACCCGACAATCTTACAGCGTGTTACTCACCCTCGTGCAGATGTGGGGTTAGTAACTACCCTCCTTCCGGGTAAGCTAGGGAATTATGTTCAACCCGTTCCGTCGCAATAAGTCCAGATCGTCACTGCGACCACCCCGCGGACCGGGGGAGACCATCCGCCCGGAAGATGCGCACGATTTGCAACAGTGGGCCGCCGGGAAGGTATTTGTAGAAGCCTTTGTAGAGCCGGAAACAGTAGTCAACGAGATGTCTGTTGTCGTCGTTGATGAAAGCGGCGATTTCATTCGGCGCCGTATTGGCGGGCCGAAAGGCATTGATGCGGTGGCCAAACTATTGAGCTGCGATATTTATGATGTAGAAGAAACCGGCTATCCGCAGCGCATGCGCGAGCGCATGGAAAGGCAGCGCATCTTGCGCAAAAGGGAAGAACAAAGGCAACGCCGCGCCCGATTTGAGCGCGGCAAAAATCCCGATACAGGGCGAGAACTAAGTTAGGTCAGCATCCTCGCGTAGATAGACCTGAGACCCATTGCGGCGGAATTCGGCGGACTTTTCCTGCATGCCCTCCTCTGGTGCCGAGCCGTGGGCGGCCGCACGGACCTGTTCGCCCAGCGTCGGCATGCCCAGCTCGGCCATTTGCCCACCGAACATCTCGCGGATGTCTTGGCTAATGCGCATGGAGCAGAACTTCGGCCCACACATGGAACAAAAGTGCGCGGTCTTTGCTGGTTCCGCAGGCAACGTTTCATCGTGATAAGCCTGCGCGGTCTCCGGGTCGAGGGAGAGCGCAAATTGGTCATTCCAGCGGAATTCAAAGCGGGCCTTGCTCATAGCGTCGTCCCAGGCGCGGGCGCCAGGGTGCCCCTTGGCGACGTCCGCGGAATGCGCCGCAATTTTATAGGTAATGACGCCTGTCTTTACGTCATCGCGGTTGGGCAGTCCCAAGTGCTCCTTCGGCGTGACATAGCACAACATCGCCGTGCCGCCCATTGCGATATGGGCGGCACCGATGGCGGAAGTAATGTGGTCATAGCCAGGGGCGATATCGGTAACTAGCGGGCCGAGGGTATAGAAGGGTGCATCTGAGGCCCAATCCTGCTCGAGCTCGTTGTTTTCTTGAATCATGTTGAGCGGCACGTGCCCAGGGCCTTCCACCATGACTTGGACGTCATACTCCCAGGCGCGGCGGGTAAGCTCGCCGATGGTTTTGAGCTCGGCAAATTGGGCAGCGTCGTTGGCATCGGCAAGGCTGCCGGGGCGCAGGCCGTCGCCAAGTGAAAATGCAACATCGTACTGAGCGAAGATTTCGCACAGCTCATCAAAGTGCTCGTAGAGGAAAGACTCCCTGTGGTGAGCAAGGCACCACCCCGCCATGATGGAGCCACCGCGGCTGACGATACCGGTCACGCGATTGCTTGCCAGCGGTACATAGGCCAAGAGAACACCGGCGTGAATGGTCATATAGTCCACGCCCTGTTCGCACTGCTCGATGACGGTATCGCGGAAGATCTCCCAGGTCAGATCCTCTGCTACACCATTGACCTTTTCCAAAGCTTGGTAGATGGGCACGGTGCCAATGGGAACCGGGGAATTGCGCAGGATCCACTCGCGGGTGGTGTGGATATCGTCACCGGTGGAAAGGTCCATTACGGTGTCTGCGCCCCACTGGGTGGCCCAGCGCAGTTTGGATACTTCTTCCTCGATCGAGGATGTGACCGCAGAGTTGCCAATATTGGCATTGATTTTGGTAAGGAATTTACGCCCAATGATCATGGGCTCAGACTCAGGGTGGTTGACATTATTAGGGATAATGGCGCGGCCGCGAGCCACCTCAGCGCGAACGAATTCCGGATCGCAGTGCTCACGCAGTGCTACGAATTCCATTTCGCGGGTGATGATTCCTTGGCGGGCGTAGTGCATTTGGGTAACGCGGCGCCCAGGCAGGGCCTTAAGCGGCGGGCGCTTAGAGCCCTTCCACTCTTGGGAAGACGCCCCGCGGCGTTGTGCGGCACGTCCATCGTCGGCCAGCTCGCGGCCGCGGCCGGTGTATTCTTCGGTATCTCCGCGCTCGCTAATCCACTCGCTGCGCGGGGCCGGAAGTCCCTCTTCTGGTGCGCATTCTGGCCCACGCGTGCGATAGACGCGGAAGGGTTCATTGGGGCCTTGTGGGGAATCCTCCAGTTGGATTTCGGTCTCTGGGACCTCTAAGCCGTTGTGGTGAATCGGGGAATAGGAATGTTTAGGGTGGTTTTCTGGGGCAGCCGTCATGGCAAGCGCTCCTCTCTTCCTTCGTAGGTATTAACCAAACAGGTTCGAACGGTCTATGCGCAGCTTTAGCGCACTCTCAGCCCGTGCTCGGGCACCCGTGGGGACGCAAATCACCCTATAACAAACGTCTAGCGCAGCGCAGGGGTTTTGCAATATCAGTGGGCAGGCATTCGGCCGAAGGGTGGGCGGCAGGAGCGTTGGCGGTAGATTTCAACAGGAAACTTTCAGGTACTTGACACCCGTGTCCAATATCGATGGCCCATACTTAAATCATGCGTTTGAGAGAGCGCATGCGAGAGAGATAGAGAGAACCCCTCACGTTTCCAGAGGGCGGCTTTGGCCGATACATGGAAACACTTTGTAGAGAGACGCCAGCGGCCCTCGGACCACATTCGGTTCGAGGGCCGCTGGCGTTGTCGACATTCCTACGGCACGGGGCTAGCAGATGGTGGCTCCCGCTGCGGCGAGTTCTTCCAAAGCGGCCTCGCCGCGGGATTCGTCTACCGGTGAGCAATAGTCACGCAGAACGCGGACGGTGAACCCTTCCTGCAAGGCGTCGGCAGCCGTAGCGCGCACGCAGTGATCCGTGGCGATGCCCACGATATCCACGGACTCGATGCCTTGCTCGCGCAGCCATTCCGCGAGCAAGGTACCGTTTGCGGCCCCTTCAAAACCGGAATAGGCAGCGGTGTATTCGCCCTTGCGGAAGTAGGCTTGAGTGGGACCGATGGCCTCATGCATGGCCGCCCCGTGGGACTCTGCTACACAGTGAACGGGCCAGGAATCGACAAAATCCGGGTCCTTAGAAAAGTGTGAACCCGGATCGATGTGCCAATCCTGTGTGGCTACCACGGTCTCGTAGCGCCGTTGTAGGGTGGCGATTTTCTCGGCGACTTCATTGCCCCGCTCGGTGCCCAAGGCACCACCGGGGCAGAAGTCACTTTGCACGTCAACGATGATCAAAGCAGGCTTCATGCCTTTAGGATTCTAAACCCATAAAGCCTGCTGCGGGGCTACTTTAATTCAGAAATCTCGCGCAATGCGGCAACAACCGTGCGGGTGGGCACGCCGGTGCCCATTTTTGGGGTGTAGCCATAAGCACCAGTGGTGTTAAAGGAAGGCCCTGCTACATCGATATGGGCCCACTCAATACCTTCGCCCACAAAGTGCTCCAGGTACGTGCCGGCATATTCCATGCCGCCCTCGCGCTTGGCGTTGATATTGCGGATATCGGCGCTGGCGGACTTCACGGATTCTTCGTGCTCCTCCAGCAGCGGCATGGCCCAAGCCTTTTCTCCCACCTCGCGGCCGATCTCGGCCATGCGGTCGCGGAATTCTTCCGAGCCCATGACGCCCGCGGTGCGCTCGCCCAGGGCGACCATCTGGGCGCCGGTCAAGGTAGCGGTCTCAATAAGGAAGTCGGGGCTGTCCTCGCTGGCGCGCGCAATGGCGTCGGCAAGCACTAGGCGTCCCTCAGCATCAGTGTTGAGCACCTCGGAGGTGATGCCGCCGTAATGAGTGATGACGTCCCCCGGGCGGGTGGCATTGCTGCCAGGCATGTTTTCAGCCAACGGCAGGGTAGCGGTGATGGCGACCTTGAGGTTCAGCTTCGCCGCGGCGATGATGGCGGCGGCCATAGCGGCAGAACCGCCCATATCCGAAATCATGTCCCACATCTTGGCCCCCGGCTTCAGGGAAATACCGCCGGTATCAAAGGTAATGCCCTTGCCCACCAAAGCGACGTGGCGCTTGGCCTTCTTCGGCTTCCAGCTCAAGCGGATCAGGCGCGGCGGGCGTGCGGATCCGCGACCGACAGCCATAATTCCGCCAAACCCCTGCTTTTCCAGCGCCTTTTCATCCAAAACCTCCACCTCAAGGCCGGCCTCTGCCCCCTGGGCAGACAGGAATGCGGCGTAGGTTTCCGGGTAGAGCAGGTTGGAGGGAGTATTGACTAGGTCACGGGCGATGAGGACGGACTCGGCGGTAATCTTCGCATTGTCGAACTCTTCTTGGGCGGACTTTCCGGCTACCACGGTGTACGTGGTAGCCGCCGCGGCCGATTCGGAGCGCAGGCCGGAATACTTATAACCGCCGAGGATCAAGCCTTCTACCACTGGAGCCACGCCGAAATCGCCCAAAGAGGTGGCTAGCGCATCAACCTTGGTGATGGAGCGGGCCGCCTGGCCGGCGGCGCGGCGCAGTGTCTCATCGTCTACTTCCTCGGCATCGCCCAATCCAACGGCAATAATGGAGGCCACGCCTGCCTTTGCCGGCGCTGGAACGCGCGTGACTTCGCCCGCCTTACCGGTAGCCCCTACGGCCACAAGCGCTTCGTAGGTAGAGCGCAAAGCGGCTCCCTCCAGCAGGGCGGTGCCCGGCAGCTCCAAGCCATCATCGCCCTCGAACGCTGCGATAAGCAGTGCTTCTGCCTTCTTAGGTACCTTCTTTCCCAGCTTTATCTTGGGGAAGTGACCGCGTGCGGGCAGATCGGATCTTGCCATAGTGTCCTCCTTTATAGAAAGGCTTATTTATCTTCCCTCCACTGTACCGCGCGGTCGTGAACATATTCCTGCCTCGCTATAGATAAAAGAGTAGATTGTGGGCATGCTTGATTACACGATTACTCGTACCGATAACCCCACGTCCGCGGAAGAGTTGAGCGAGATCCTTGCCAACCCCGGCTTTGGCAAGCACTTTACGGACCACATGGTCAGCATTGACTGGACTGAAGACAAGGGATGGCACGATGCCCAGGTGCGCCCCTATGGTCCGATGACCATGGATCCGGCCAGCAATGTATTCCACTATGGGCAGGCCATTTTTGAAGGAATCAAGGCCTATCGCCAGCCCGATGATTCCATCGCCACCTTCCGCCCCGATCACAACGCCCAGCGCTTTATCAACTCTGCTCAGCGCTTGGCCATGCCGGAGATTCCCCAAGAAGAATTCATCGAATCCCTGCGCCAACTGGTGGAGGTGGATAAAGCCTGGGTACCGGAAGCCGGTGGGGAAGCGGCGCTGTATCTGCGCCCCTTTATGATTTCCACCGAGGTCTCCTTGGGCGTCCACCCAGCCAATTCCTACCGCTACGTGCTCATTGCTTCGCCGGCAGGTTCCTATTTCAGCGGTGGCATCAAGCCGGTTTCGGTCTGGCTGTCTACCGACTACGTCCGTGCCGCTCCCGGTGGTACCGGTGCGGCCAAGTTTGCTGGTAACTATGCAGGCTCGCTGTTGGCTCAGACCCAAGCGGATGAAAAGGGCTGCGACCAAGTGGTTTGGCTCGATGCCATTGAACGCCGCTATATCGAAGAGATGGGAGGCATGAACCTTATGTTTGTCTACGGCAGCGGCGAGGGCGCGGAAATCGTGACCCCGGAGCTGTCCGGCTCACTGCTGCCTGGCATCACGCGCGAATCCCTGCTGCAAGTAGCTCGCGATCTGGGGTACAAGGTCACTGAACGCCGCATTACTACGGAAGATTGGCAGCGCGATGCCGAATCTGGGGCGATGTCGGAGGCCTTTGCCTGCGGTACCGCCGCGGTCATTACCCCGGTCGGGCGTGTGATGGGAGATTCGGCCGATTTCCAGGTCAATGGCAATAAAGCCGGTGACATCACAATGGCTTTGCGCGAGCGCCTTACCGGAATCCAGCGCGGCGCCGTAGAAGATACCCACGGCTGGCTGCACACCTTGGCGTAACTGGGGTTTCAGGCGTCCGCAGCGATTTCTACGCCTGTTAGTAGCATCGGCAGTGCCGCTAGGGCTCCCAGCGCAGGTTGTGGCTCCATTCCGAGCTCATGCAGGGGGTGGAGCCCCAGCTTTTCCAACGCCAGTTCGTGCGCTGGGGTGGGGGCGAGGGTGGTGGCGTAGAGCCATTCCTTAACACCAGGATTGTCGCGTTCTGCTAGGAGTGCGGCGGTGGCTGTAGTCGGGGCATCGATAAGCATTGGCGTGCGCCGCTGCGCAGCGCGGGTGATAAACCCTACCAAGGCGGCAAGGACGCAGGAGCCACAGGATTCCACCAGCTCCATTCCCTCCAAATTGCGGGCGCGAAACATGGAATCCCGGATAGCGGAAACCTCGCGTTTCCAGTCTTCTACGCTGCTTTGCTTGCCGACGATCGCTACCGGTTCCGTTAGCGTCATAGTCCCCATTATCACCGCCGCCACGCGGGCGTGTTCCGCACCGGCGGGAATAAGTAAGTCAGCCCCGGCATCAATTTCCGCATCCGCCGTGGCTTCCCCGAGGCGATATGCCTGGGCGTAATCCGTCACGGTGACTACTTCCAGCCCTACCTCGGCGCGTCGCGCTGCCGTTTCGGTGGCGGGCAGTGGGGCCACTTGTTCACCAAAAACCACCGCGCGTATGCGCTGCGGTGTACGGGCAGGTGCCTCGCCTTGGCATGCTGCTAGCCACTGGGCGGCATCGGTCAGGCGCCCAAAGGCTGCGAGCTGTGCATCGTGTGCGGCGCGCGCCTGGTTATCGGGCTGCGGAATGGACATGAATAGTCTCCCCTAAACGTCAGCGCCGAGCTCCACGCGTGGGCGCGGGATGCGCCACTTGCGGGGCTGGCTGGCGCGAGAATAAGCATAAAAGCCCAGGCTAAAGCCTGCCTCGGTGGTGCCAGGGAACTTAGCACGCACTGCGTTATTGCAGCGGCGGGCTAAAAGAATGCCCTCAATGGCAAAAATAATGAGGATAACCATGGCCACCGCGTTGATTAAGGTTGCGATGCTCGGCACTGCGTAGGTCAAAAACATGACCACGATCAGCACCAGAGCCATCGGCATCACCCAGTTGCTCAGGCTGCGGCGGGCATCTACCCAATCACGCACATAAGCGCGCTCGGTACCCTGATCCCTAGCGGGAAGGAAGCGGGGGTCACCGTCCGCCATGCGGGCCTGCTGCTCGCGGTTGGCTTGATGGCGCTCCTGGCGCTCCTTCTTCTTAAATTCCTTCCACTCCTCCTTGCTCATGGACTTTTTCATGTCCTTGCGGTGCTGGTAGCGCTGCGCCTCGGACAGTCCATGGGGATCGCGCCTTACGCCGCGCGCAATCTCTTGTTCTGAGCGCTTCGGCGTAGGACGACCCTTGGGTGGGGTATAGCCCTTGCGCTGGGGCTTTTCCTGAGCTTCCTCCTGCATGGGGGCTGGCTCGGGGGAGGTCTTATCATCTTTTTGCCACGGAAATTTCACGCCCCTCACACTACAAGGTTTAGGCACGAATAGGGGAATAGGCCCAGCCTCAGTGGCGTTATGGCTAAGGGCTACCTTTTCCCACCTGAATTAACCGGGTAGGGTAGTGGCAACGAAACCAAGACTTATTGAGGAGAAGTGATGACCGCTCCAGCTTCCGCAACCGGCGTCATTCTGACCGAAGCAGCAGCCGCAAAGGCAAAGGCCCTGCTCGACCAAGAAGGCCGCGACGATCTCTCCCTGCGCATTGCCGTGCAACCTGGCGGCTGCGCTGGCCTGCGCTACCAGCTTTACTTTGATGACCGCACCTTGGATGGTGACAAGGTTGACCAGGTAGGCGGCGTAAACCTTGTCGTGGACAAGATGTCTGTTCCTTACCTGACTGGTGCCAAGATCGATTTTGCTGACACCATCGAGTCCCAGGGCTTTACCATCGATAACCCGAACGCCACCGGCTCCTGCGCCTGCGGCGACTCCTTTAACTAAAAATAGGTAAATAATAGAGGGTGGGTGCCACTGGCACCCACCCTCTATTTCTCTGCGTGAAAAACTACCTAAGCCTCTAAAGCTTGACCGGATAATCGCGCTGTTCGATCTTCGGGTCGATGCGCTTTTCGACGAAGATACCGTGCCAAATCATAAAGGACAGCACGGTCCAAAGGCGGCGGGAATGATCGGATACGCCGTCACGGTGCTCCTTGAGCATCTCGAGGACTTCCTTCTTATTGAAGATGTCCTCGGTCTGGGATTCGTTTATGGTGTCCTGAGCCCAGCCGTAGAGCTCATCGCCGGCCAGCCAGTGGCGCATCGGTACCGGGAAGCCCAGCTTCTTGCGGTGCAATACGTGCGCCGGGACGATCTGCTCCATGGCTTTGCGCAGGGCGTACTTGGTGGTGCCGTGCGAGATCTTCAAGTTATAAGGGATGGACTCGGCAACCTTAAAGACCTCCTTGTCTAGGAACGGCACGCGCAGCTCCAGCGAGTTAGCCATATTGATCTTATCGGCCTTGACTAGGATGTCGCCGCGCATCCAGGTAAATAGGTCTAGGTGCTGCATGCGCGCAACTGGGTCAAAGTCCTCGGACTGGGCGTAGATGGGGGCGGTCACCTCGCGGTGATCCCATTCGCGCTTCGCCCACGGGATAACGCGCTGCATCTGCTCAAAGTTGAAGGAACGGGCGTTTCCGTAGTAGCGCTCTTCCATCGTCATGGAGCCACGATTGAGAAGGGACTTGCCCTTCATTCCCTCGGGCAGAACTTGGGAAAGTTTGCCCAGACCACGGCGCAGTGGGGAAGGGATCTTTTCAAATGGAGCAAGAGACAGCGGCTCCTTGTAGATGGTGTAGCCACCAAAGAGCTCGTCAGCGCCTTCGCCGGAAAGTACTACCTTGACGTGCTTGCGGGCTTCCTGTGCCACGAAGTACAGGGGAACTAGCGATGGGTCAGCCACCGGATTGTCCAGGTACCACATGATCTTCGGAATGGATTCAGCATACTCCTCGGGGGAGACGATCTTGACGATATGCTCCACGCCAATGGCCTCGGCGGATTCGGCCGCAACATCGACTTCGGAGTACCCCTCGCGCTCAAAGCCGGTGGTGAACGTCAAAAGGTCTGGGTTGTGGCGCTTTGCAAGGGTGGCAATGGCGGTGGAGTCAATACCGCCAGATAGGAAGGAGCCTACCGTGACGTCGGCGCGCATATGCTTGGCGACGGAATCCTCTAGCGCCTCCGCGATGCGGTTAAAGAGCTGTTGCTCTTCTCCTTGCTTGATATGCTGGACGGGGAAACGAGGCTTGAAGTAACGCTCGGTGACGACATCTTCGCCTGGGCGGAGAGTTACCGTGCAGCCGGATTCCACACGGCGAATATGTGCGTGCAACGACTCTGGCTCTGGAACGTACTGCAGGTCAACGTAGTGTTCAATAGCACGACGGTCAAGGTTAAGCTCTAGACCGATTTCATCGGCCATCTCCAAAATGCACTTCATTTCTGAAGCAAAGACCGTCCCCGCCTCCGTGGTGGCGTAGTAAAGCGGTTTAATGCCGAATTGGTCGCGGGCGGCGAACATGGTTTTGGTGTGGGTGTCCCAGATGACGATGCCGAACATACCACGCAAGTGATTGACCACGTCTTTGCCCCAGTGGTGGTAGCCCACCACAATGGGTTCACCATCACCCTCTGTGTGGAAGGTATAGCCCAAGTCCTTGAGCTCCTCACGCAGTTCTACATAGTTGTAGATTTCACCATTAAAGGTCAGGGCGTAGCGATTGGGCTGATCTTCAGGGCCCCAGCGCAGTGGCTGATGAGAGTGTTCAAGGTCGATGATGGATAGGCGATTAAACCCAAAGGCCGCATCGCCGTCGTGCCACGTGCCGGCCGCATCGGGACCACGGTGGCGCATGCAGGGCAGGGAACGTTCCAGCGCGTCGATGTACTTATCTACGTCACCGGTGGCGGCGAGCATGCCAAGAAGTCCGCACATGTAAAGATTGCTCCTTATATATAAGCGTCTATTGCTAGTCACCCACTTTACGGCCAGTGCGGCCGAAACCAGAACACGCCACGGCTTAAGGAAACCTGCTGGAGGGCTTGGAAATGGCTTCCCCGATAGGGTGCGAACTTTCGGATGATGGTTCCAGAGAGTGATTGTGAATTGGCGCACATGGCGCAAGTTCCTACTGGGGGTGCGGTTGGAACATTGTGCAGGTGGGGCGGTAACCTACAAAGACGTGGATATGAATTGAGTGCCCTAGGTGCCCTTTTAAGGCTTTAAACAGGCTGGGAATCTGGCGATTATCCTCTATCCTGATTGGGTAAGAGTGCTCTGTGAGTATTCGAGAAGTTTTGTGTGGACAGAAAGGCAGAACACACGTGGGACAGCGTAATAAGCGCACCTTTGCCCGCAAGGCGGGCGTAGCTGGCGCACTTGCCCTGGGTGGACTCGCTCTGGCAGGTTGTGACGTTCAGGCGCCAACTGCTGTAGAGAACCTCCTAGGATTTGGTTGGCCGAAGGGTATTACACCTGAGGCAGAAGCCATGTACAACTTCTGGATTTGGGTCTGGGTGGCCGCATGGATCGTTGGTTTTATTATGTGGGGCCTGTTCCTCACCGCTATCTTCCGTTGGAGTGCGAAGAAGGCGAAGAAGGATGGCAAGGGTGAATTCCCTCGCCAGATTCAATACAACGTTCCGCTTGAGATGGTCTTGACCATCGTCCCGATCCTCATCATTATGGGTCTGTTCTTCTTCACCGTTCAGACTCAGCAGAAGGTCACCGCTTTGGACAAGGATCCAAAGGTCGTTGTCGACGTCACCGCATTCCAGTGGAACTGGAAGTTTGGCTACGCCGAAAACCATGTCAATGGTGAGAACTACGACGGTGCTGATAAGGCTCGCCAGGCAGAAGCGGAAAAGACCGCTCATGACCCAGAGGGCGTGGATAACCCGAACCCGATTCACGGCAAGTCCACGGGCGACCTTTCTTACCTGAACTACAACAAGATTGAAACCGTCGGCACTACCGAAGAGGTTCCGGTTCTGGTTGTTCCTTCCGATACTCCAATTGAGTTCCGTCTCGCTTCCGGCGACGTATCCCACGCTTTCTGGGTACCCGAGTTCTTGTTCAAGCGCGATGTTTACGCACATCCAGAGGCAAACGCTCAGGAGCGCAGCTTCCAGGTAGAAAAGATTGAGAAGCAGGGCGCATTCGTTGGCCGCTGTGCTGAGATGTGCGGTACTTACCACTCGATGATGAACTTCGAAATCCGCGTTGTCTCTCCAGAGGACTTCAACAAGTACCTGAAGTTCCGCGAGAACAACCCCGAGGCCACCAACGCGGAAGCTTTGAAGGAAATCGGCCAGGACCCATATGCGGTAACCACCCAACCGTTCTCCGGCGAGCGCGACACCGCTAAGGGCGACAACTACGTGAATACCGCGGCATAAGAGATAAGGACACAACACAATGCGTGCAACATCGAAAGTCTTTTACTCAATCGCGACGTACCTTCTTGTCTCGCTGATTGTCTACATCTTCGGCGTCACCTTTGTTAAGGATGACGGTTATCTTTACGGCTCCGAGTGGGTTGGCATCGTAGGCCTGTTCCTTGCCTTCCTTCTGTGCATGATGCTGGGTGCCTACCTCCACTTCACTGATGATCGCAGTGATGTTCTTCCAGAAGATTGGGAAGAAGCGGAAACCGAAGATGCCGCCGGCATTCTAGGCTTCTTCTCCCCAAGCTCCATTTGGCCGCTGGCTATGGCCGGCGCAATCGGCATCCTTGGCTTGGGCGTCATCTTCCTCTACTTCTGGCTGATTGCCCTTGGCGCTGTCTGCCTGATCGCAGCCTGCACCGGTTTGTCTTTGCAGTACGGCCTGCCGAAGGAAAAGCACTAATTCCTTCAGTAGACGGACTTCCCGCCTAAAACTTCTCGGCCCTCCGGCCTAAACGACAGAATGTGTTGTTTTGCGGCGTGTCAGGCTAAACGACATTTTGTGTTGGTGGGGTTAGCGTATGTGGCCTTTGCGTATTCCCATAGAGTGGTTGTAGGCAGTGTCGATGGCACTGTCGTAGGTTGCTGGTCGGCCGTCTTCGTGGCCACTGGTGGCTTGTTTTTCCTGGTTGGCTAGGGTTTGTGCTTTGGCGAGTGCGTCCTGGCCCCAGTTTTGCTGCCTGGCGATCTCTACAGGGTCGTCAGGCAGTTGCGTGTGGAGGTATAACCACCAGTCGCAGGCGATGCGCTGTTGTTCGTCGCGCAGTCCGCGGTGGGTGTGCATAAGTTGCTTAATTTGTGAGTTCACCCCGCCTTCTAGCTTGTTGGTCGTGCGTTCAAACCGTTGGCCTTCTTCGGCTTCGGTGAGGTAGGCAAAGAGGTGTCCTTGTTGGCTCATTTTCTTTAGCTGCAGGTAGATTCCGCGGTGAGTGTAGTGGGTGTACCACCACTTTTTGTTCCGGCGCTTGGACTTTGGAATCTGGTCGAAAGGAACGTCTTTGACGTAGGTTTTGGCTTTGAGCTGGGTGCTAAATACGGTGCCGAACTGTTGTAGTTTTACGGTCCATTCGGCTGCTTTATCCAGGTTGTCGACGGCGAGTAGTTCAAAGGAAAGTCGTTGTAATGCTTTGCCCATAGCGGAAGTGGGATGAAGGCCGGTGGCGCGTTGGATATTGCGTTTGACGTGGACAATGCAGCGTTGAACCGGGGTATTAGGCCACAAGTGGTGCAGTGCTTTAAGGCCTCCGGCATCCCCATCGCAGGTCACCAATTGTGGTGGGGCTAGTGGGTCGAGCAGGCGCGTGTAGGACCACGAGGATTCTTTCGTGCACCAGAACCAATTGATGACATGGCTGGAGTCGGCAGCTACAACAAGGCACTTGGTGTTGAAGTAGGTGCCGTCGATGAAGACTTGATCGTAGATTCGCTGCTTATCAACGCTTCGGGGAGGTTGGATAAGCCAGAACGGTTTAAAGCGTCGTTGCAAAGTTCGCGGTGAAACACCGCAGGTTTTAGCTGTTTCTTCCAGGCTGTTGCTGGAGGTGAGCCAGAAAATGAAAAGGCGGAACCATTTGGCTTGCACAGCATCGTTATTCACGCGGGTGAAGGTGGCCTTGCAGGTGCGGCATCGCCATCGTTGGCGCCCAGCACTCGTTGTTCCGTGTTTCGTGCATGTCCCGCCGCAGACGGGGCATCGAGGATGATTTTTACTCATCCCCTCATCGTGAACCTAGGTGCCTAGCACACCGGCATGTCTTTGGCGGTATTTCATGGTTGAAGCTGGAATATCCCTTTGGATAAGTGAAATAGTCGTAATATCAGCACGCCAGACCGGCTAGCCGTACAACCTCACCAACACATCCTGTCGTTTAGGCCGGCCCTCCTAGTCGCTACGGCTAGGAGGGCTTTGGCGATCTGGGGTCGTCTATAGGGGCGAAAAAGTTCCCAAAAAGGGAGAAATTTTTTAAGAGCGGGGGAACGTTGGCTTGCTGTACTCTCGACTTGGGGTAGTGGAGCTTGGCCATTCGGGCACGTAAACGGCAATTTTTGCGGGGGTCGTCCGAAAGTTGTAAACCAGCGCTTTTGGGGTGGATTTCCGATGTGATTTATCTCTCCAGAAATCCCCTACGGACCCAGGGTTTGTGTCCGGCTTTAATTGCGGTCATTCCTAGTGCGAGCTGCCTAAAATTGTGAATCAGAATGTATTGGGTGGTGCTACCTGCACCGATGGGGCGTCGGAAAGCAGGTTAAAAAGTTCCCAACCGGAAAAAATTTATTTGGCAGATAGGATGGCTGAATGGATGCTGTCCGAATGGTGAAAAGTGGATAGAAGCCACGGGGGGAATTGAGGTGACTTCGGCACGTAGAACAGCCATAATAGCCACTGTGACGAGCGTAGTTTCTAACCAAGGTATGACAGCACCACGTGTTGCCTCACTGAACCGACCCAATATGGTCAGTGTGGGCACCATCGTGTTCCTGTCTCAGGAATTGATGTTCTTTGCCGGACTGTTCGCGATGTGGTTCACCTCGCGAGCAAACGGTCAGGAAGGCGACTGGGCGGAGCACACCGCCCATATCAATCTGCCCATGGGTTTCCTCATTACGGCGGTACTGATTACTTCCTCCGTGACCTCGCAGTTCGGTGTGTTTGCCGCAGAAAGGGGTGACGTTTATAAGCTTCGACTCTGGTACACCGTAACGCTGGTATTGGGTGTTGTGTTCCTAGGCATCATGGCGTTCGAGTGGGCTGAGTTGATTCACGCAGGTGTGACTGTCCAGGCTAGCGTCTTTGGCTCGGTGTTCTACATCATCACCGGCTTCCACGCTGCACACGTGACAGCGGGTCTGATTTCTTTCGCAATCATCCTCGCGCGCGTTGCTAAGTCCAAGTTCACGCCGGCGCAGGCGACTGCAGCGATGGCAGTGTCTTATTACTGGCACTTCGTCGACGTTGTATGGATCGGCGTCTTCACCGTTATTTACTTGGTCCAGTAGTACTGGCCAATATTCCCCAAACAGTCCTCCCGTGTTCGAGTTATCTAAAGGAAAATGATGGATAACAATTCGCAGTCCGTGGCAGTGGAGCAGACCACTGCGGCGGCTAAGAAGACCCGCCGTCGCCGTAAGGCGAAGCGCACCCTAGCCGGTGGCTTCGCTTTGGCGATTGGCCTGTCCGGTGCGGGCGTCTTGGCTTCTGCCTTGACCCCGGACGCTCAGGTCGCCACGGCGGAAAAAGATGACCAAGCCCTCGTGCAAGAGGGCAAGGACATTTATGACACCGCTTGTATCACCTGCCACGGTGCCAATCTGCAGGGCATCGAAGGCCGCGGTCCGTCCCTCGTAGGTATTGGCGCCGGTTCCGTGTACTTCCAGGTGCACTCCGGCCGTATGCCGATGATGTCTAACGACGCACAGGCAGAGCGCAAGGCTCCGCGTTACACCGAGCAGCAGACGCTAGCACTGGCTGCATATGTTGCAGCCAACGGTGGCGGCCCTGACATTGTCTATAACGACGACGGAAGCGTTGCCCAGGAATCACTGCGCGGTGCCAACTACAATGGCGAGATCCAGGCTGAAGATGTTGCGAAGGGCTCTGAGCTCTTCCGCATGAACTGCGCATCTTGCCACAACTTCACCGGCCAGGGCGGCGCGCTGTCCTCCGGTAAGTTCGCTCCGGAGCTCGCTCCGGCAAACGAACAGGAAATCTACCAGGCGATGCTGACCGGTCCACAGAATATGCCTAAGTTCTCCGACCGTCAGCTAACTGCAGATGAGAAGAAGGACATCATTGCCTACCTCAAGTCTGCAAAGGAAACTCCGTCTCCTGCCGGTTGGGACCTTGGTGGTCTCGGCCCAGTAGCGGAAGGCCTGGCAATGTGGATTATCGGCATTAGCGCCCTGTGCGCCGCTGCTATGTGGATTGGATCGCGCTCATGAGCAATGTGAAGAAGAATTACACTAATGCTGAGCTCGACAAGATGAGCAACGATGAACTCGCTGCTCTGGGTACCGAGCTCGATGATGTCACCGTTGCGTTCCGCAAGGAGCGTTTCCCCGTTGATGGTGACCCTGCTGAAAAGCGTGCTGGACGTAATGTGGCCATCTGGCTCTTCTTGTCCGTCATTGGCGGTCTGGGCTTCCTTGGCGTTTACCTATTCTGGCCATGGCAGTACAAGCAGCTAGGGGAGGAGGGCCACATTTGGCATACTCTCTACACCCCGTTGCTTGGTATTACCGCCGGACTGGCTATTTGCGGATTGGGCATCGCCATTGTTCAGTACGTTAAGAAGATTCTCCCAGAAGAAATCTCCGTACAGCGCCGCCACGACGGTCCTTCCGAAGAGGTTGACCGCCGTACCCTGACCGCTCTTCTGAATGATTCTTGGAAGACCTCTACTCTGGGTCGCCGTAAGACCGTCCAAGGTCTGCTTGGCGGCGCCGGCGTGCTGTTTGGCCTGACCGTGATTGCTCCGCTCTGCGGCGCAATCAAGAACCCATGGAAGGTTCGCCACAACATGAACTACGCCGGCGACGGTACCCTGTGGACTTCCGGTTGGACCCTGCACAATGAAGGCGTCAAGCTCTACTTGGCGCGCGACACCGGTGCTATCGCCGAGAAGCACTCCGGTGAAACCGGTGAGCACTACACCACCAAGGGCGTAACCCGTCTGGTTCGTGTGCGCCCGGAGGACCTGGCGGCAGGCGGTATGGAAACCGTCTTCCCGCTGGCAGAAGAAGACGTCAACGATGGCGACAAGTACGATGCCGAGCGCGATGTCTACGAGCACCACATGCACTCGATTCATGGCAACCGCAATGCGGTCATGCTGATTCGCCTGCGTCACGACGACGCCCAGAAGGCAATCGAGCGCGAAGGGCAAGAAGACTTCCACCACGGCGACTACTACGCCTACTCCAAGATCTGTACCCACATCGGTTGCCCGACCTCTTTGTACGAGGCTCAGACCAACCGAATCCTGTGCCCGTGCCACCAGTCGCAGTTCGACGCTTTGCACTACGGCAAGCCGGTCTTCGGTCCTGCTGCTCGTGCACTGCCACAGCTGCCTATCACGGTGGATGACGAGGGCTACCTCGTAGCACAGGGCAACTTCATTGAGCCTGTCGGCCCGGCATTCTGGGAGCGTAAGTCATAATGAGCAATAAACTCGCCCAAATGGGCAACAATATGGATGAGCGCTATAGCGCCGCCGGCGTGCTGAGGACTCAGATAAACAAGGTCTTCCCGACCCACTGGTCCTTCATGCTCGGTGAGATGGCGCTATACAGCTTCATCATTCTTGTACTGACCGGTATCTACTTGGCGCTGTTCTTTGACCCTTCCATCACGAAGGTCATTTACGACGGCACCTACGCACCGCTTAATGGTGTGGAAATGTCCCGCGCCTACGCCACCGCGTTGGATATTTCTTTCGAGGTTCGTGGCGGCCTGTTCGTTCGTCAGATGCACCACTGGGCGGCACTGCTGTTCATGATGTCCATGGTTGCGCACATGCTGCGTATCTTCTTCACCGGTGCATTCCGACGTCCCCGTGAAGCCAACTGGATTATCGGTTGCGCGCTGATCCTTCTGGGCATGATCGAGGGCTTCCTCGGTTACTCCCTGCCGGACGATCTTCTCTCCGGTGTCGGTCTGCGTATTATGTCCGCCATCATCCTCGGCCTGCCGATTATCGGCACCTGGCTGCACTGGGCAATCTTCAGTGGCGACTTCCCGTCTGACCTGATGCTGGATCGCTTCTACATCCTGCACGTCCTGGTTATTCCGGGCATCATCCTGGGTCTGATTGCAGCCCACCTCATCATGGTCTGGTTCCAGAAGCACACTCAGTTCCCTGGACCGGGTCGCGCAGAGAATAACGTCGTCGGCGTGCGCATTATGCCTGTCTTCGCTACTAAGGCAATCGGTATGGGCATGATGGTTGCTGGCGTACTGGCACTGATGTCGGGCCTTCTGACCATCAACGCTATTTGGAACCTTGGACCGTATAACCCATCCCAGGTCTCTGCCGGTTCCCAGCCAGATATTTACATGCTGTGGACCGATGGTGTCGCCCGCGTCATGCCAGCGTGGGAGCTCTACATCGGCAACTACACCATTCCTTCCGCATTCTGGGTTGCCCTGCTGTGCGGCCTTATGGTTGTCCTGCTGATGGCGTACCCGTTCCTAGAGAAGAAGTTCACCGGCGACGATGCACACCACAACTTGCTGCAGCGTCCGCGGGATGTACCTACCCGCTCTGCTATTGGTGCGGCTGCCATCGTATTCTTCCTGCTGGTCACCCTGTCCGGTGGTAACGACCACGTAGCCAACTTCTTCCAGATTTCGCTGAACGCTATGACTTGGGTTGGTCGTATCGGCCTCATCGTGCTACCTCCGATTGCGTACTTCATGACCTACCGTATTTGCGTTGGTCTGCAGCGCTCTGACCGCGAGGTACTGGAGCACGGTATTGAAACCGGCGTCATCAAGCAAATGCCGAATGGTGCCTTCATTGAGGTCCACCAGCCGCTTGGGCCGGTTGATGCGGAAGGCCACCCGGTTCCACTTGAGTACGCAGGTGCTCAGGTTCCGAAGCAGCTCAACCAGCTTGGTCTTGCCGATTCTGAGACCCAGGGTGCTTTCAGCCCCGATGATGCGGCAATCATGCATCGAGTCCACGAAATCCACACGGATAACCACAATGAGGAGGCGGAGATGTTCCGCCGACTCAACGAGGCCAACCGCCGTGAGGACGAGGAAAACGGCCGCATCTAACCGGCTTTTCCTGAGGATTACTCGAAACGCGCTCACAGACCCGCTCTGGTTCCCTTTAAGGGAGCTAGGGCGGGTCTTGCGTTTCTTCTGTGCGTTGTTCCTAAGCGATGTAAGCTTTCAAAACGTTGATGCATCGCTTAATCGGTCTTGTATCTGTGGAAATTGATCTGCATAGCGTAATCCGATAGGGAACTGAGTGCTGGCGTCGATCTAAAAGAGCAGAGGCAACGTAGAACACCATTTTCAAGGCTTTGGGGTCCGGAGGTGGCACCCTATAGCCACTGTGCGTAGCTACTGTGCGGTTGTTTTCTTGGTAGCGCGCACATTTTGTCTTAGGCGGGTAGTGCATCTTGGTCTTTAGCCTTTTACTTTGCGCTAGTTCGAAAACTATTGAGAAGGATGGTTAAATGCCTGCCTCAGCCTTTCGCTACACAGGCAGCCCTACTCGATCGAGCATTGCATCGTAGCGAACGGTTCAGGTTGCCGGTGAAAGAAGTTAATTAGTGGGGGAGTAGAGGCGAACCTTATGGCTAGGTGGTTAAAGTCACAATTTAGTTTTATCTAAATTGTGAAGCTCCTATTTAGTTGGCGGGCTCGTCGTCCTATATTTTGGTGTGCGGTCGCGTTTGGGCTGGTTGCGGCTGTAAACGTCTCTCGATGTCTAAACCAATGTTCATTTTGCAAGCGTTAAGTATCGGTTAGGTCAAAGGAAGATAACGAAGCGATAACAAGGGTTGATCTGGTGTTGCGAATGGACATTACTTGTGATGATTTCGTAACCTATTCGAGACATTGAGTTACCGCCCGAAAAGGTGCTCAATCAGAACAGAAGAATTACAGCGCCGCATCTGGCCCTTCCTACTGAGGGGCCGAGTGGAGGAAATCCTAAAGGAACGGTTTTCCAACGAACGCTAGTCCCCCAGGGTCAGAGCTTCCTTTTTTAAGAGGAGGTAGGCGCGCAGGAAGATTTGGAGTTTTACTCGTGGCACAGCACCGTCGTCAGGGCACTGTTAATACCCGTCGTATTGCATCTACTGCAGCACTCGCTGCAACCGCAGCCGTCGTCGCACCAGGCGTCGCACAGGCAGCTGAGGTTGTCGTACCTAATACCGACTACCGCTTTGAGGTAGCAGGTCTTGAAAATGTCCCGAACATTGACCAGGCCCCAAACATTGACCGCTACGTACCGTCCTTGGGCAAGGTTTCCAACCAGCAGCACACCAACTACGCAGCAGCCGGTCATAAGCCGGCCGCTCCAGCACAGCAGACCGTCGGCCAGAAGGCGCTCGCAGCAGCTCGCTCCGTTATCGGCTCCCCGTATGTTTACGGCGCTGCTGGTCCGAACGCCTTTGACTGCTCCGGTCTAACCAGCTGGGCTTACGCTCAGGCCGGCAAGCAGATCCCGCGTACCTCTCAGGCTCAGGCTTCCGCTGGTACCCCAGTACCGCTGGACCAGCTGCAGCCGGGTGACATCGTCGCTTACTACGGTGGCGCTTCCCACGTCGGTATCTACACCGGCCACGGAACCATTATTGACGCCCTGAATTCTGGCGTCCCAGTTCAGGAGCGCGACCTGAACTACATGCCGATCCACTCGGCCGTTCGCTTCTAAGAAGCGGTGGATATTGCCCTCCCCTTCGTGGGGAGGGCTTTGTCGTGCATTAGGGGGTAAAACCCGCTATAGTAAGTACGATTTTCAAATTTTCTTAATCTAAGGGTCCATACGTGTCTAAACGAATACTTCCTGCAGCTGCGCTAGTATCAGCTCTTGCTGTTACGTCTGTGTCCGGAATTTCGCAGGTAGTTGCCCAAGAGGCTGCCCCGCGCCAAGAGTCCACCACTGAAGATGTGGATGCATTGGTCGAGCGCGTAGGTGAGGTCGCGCGCAAAGTTTCCGCCAAGAATGAGGAAGTAAAAGAGCTAGAACTCGAGCTCGAAAACAAGCAGGCTGAGGTCGCGGACTCTGAGCGTGCAGCGGCCGACGCGCAATCTCGTGCGGACGGTGCTAAGGGCGATGTTTCCGCACAGCAAGAGAAGGTCAATGGCATTGCGCAGTCTCGCTATCGCGGTGATTCCCGCTCCGCTGTGTCGGGAGCGCTGGCGGCAGAAGATCCTTCGGATGCTGTAGAGCGCATGGGCTACCTTGGTGCCCTGTCCCGTAAGGCCCAACGCACTCTTGATGCTAAATCGAACGCCGCGACCATGGCAGAAGACGAAAAGCACAAGGCTGCGGCTGCTGTGGACAAGGTACGCGAAGAAAAGAAGGCCCTAGAAGAGCAGCGCGAGGTCCTCCTGAAGGAAAAGGAGGAGCTAGAAAAGCAACAAAAGGACATCGAGAAGCAGGTCGATGCCCTTGATGAGCAGCAGCGCAAGGCATGGGAGAGCCAGTTCGGCGGCTCTGACAAGCCAAAAGTGGACTTAGGTGATGTTGCTGACGGAGCAGCTTCGGCCGCGCTGTCCAAACTAGGTGCGCCCTATGGCTGGGGCGCAGCGGGCCCAGATCAATTTGACTGTTCTGGTTTGATGTTCTGGGCTTATCAGCAGATTGGAAAGTCTATTCCGCGCACCTCGCAGGCACAGATTGCCGGCGGTACTTCGGTACCGCTAGAAGATCTGCAGCCGGGCGATATCGTGGGATACTACCCAGGCGTTACTCACGTGGGCATGTACATAGGTAATGGTCAAGTCGTGCACGCCTCTACCTATGGCGTACCTGTCCAGGTAGTGCCGCTTAAGTCCATGCCGATTACCGGAACGGCGCGTTACTAAGTGGCTCGTATTCTGCTGGTAACTAATGACTTTCCACCCAAAATCGGCGGAATTCAATCTTACCTGCGTGATTTTGTAGCTACCTTGGACCCGCGCGATGTCGTGGTCTTTGCTTCTACGCAGGAGTCCCCGGCGAAATTTGATGCTGCGGCGGATTATAAGGTGATCCGTTGGCCCCGTCGCGTGATGTTGCCAACTCCAGCAACGGTGCGCCGTATGCAGGAGATTATCTGCGCCGAAAATATTGATATCGTCTGGTTCGGGGCAGCTGCGCCCCTTGCTCTGATGGGCAAGGCGGCCAAAGAGGCAGGAGCCACCCGTGTTGTGGCAACGACGCACGGACACGAAGTGGGGTGGTCGATGGTGCCCGTTGCCAGACAATGTCTGCGGCGTATTGGTGACTACGCTGACGTTATTACCTATATCTCCGGCTACACCTTGCGCCGCTTGCGAGGACCATTCGGTCCTCATCCTCGCTGGGAGCACCTGCCCTCTGGGGTGAGCGTGGAAAACTTTTCTCCGGCCACGCCAGAGCAACGCGCCGCCGCAAAGGCGGAATTCGGAGTCGATGGGCCGACCATCGTGTGCATTTCGCGCTTTGTACCGCGCAAGGGGCAGGATCAGCTTTTGCGCGCCATGCCCCTCGTGCGCGAGGAGTTTCCGGATGCGCAGCTGCTTCTCATCGGGAGGGGCCGCTACCGGGCTGCATTAGTGGAGTTAGCGGATATGTATTGTCCGGATGCAGTGATCCAAGAGGCCGAAAGTATCGATACGGCGCTGCACGCAGCCGACGTCTTTGCCATGCCCGCCCGTACTCGCGGCGGTGGACTAGATGTGGAAGGGCTCGGCATTGTCTATTTGGAAGCGCAAGCGTGCGGTGTGCCAGTCATCGCTGGCGATTCTGGCGGAGCGCCTGAGACGGTGACGGGGGAGACCGGGGTCGTCGTCAAGGGCTCTTCTGTGGACGAACTGGCTAAGGCGTTGAAGGCCTTGCTAGGTGATCCGCACCGTAGACAGCAGATGGGGCAAGCAGGCCGCCGCCATGTGGAGGAGAATTGGGCATGGCAGATTATGGGGCAGCGTTTGCGTCGGCTGATGTCTTGATGTGACCCTAGCCCGGTTGTCGGTATATTCTGTTATGCATGCTTGAGAACAACTCCGCCGATCTGACTATCGGCTTCGACGTCGGTGGCACCAACGTGCGCGGTGGAGTGATCACTCGGGAGGGGAAAATCCTCGCCAGTCGCACAATCCCCACGTCGATGGACGCCGAGCAGCTGGAAGCTGACATTGTGGGCATCGTCGATGAGCTACGCGCTGATTATGAGGTCGACGCTGTTGGCTTAGCTTTAGCAGGCTTTCTCGATCCTAGCTGTGAAGTGGTGCGCTTTGCCCCGCATTTACCATGGCGGCACGCCAACGTGAGGGAATCGCTATCGCAAAAGCTTGGTATGCATGTGCGCTTGGAGCACGATGCTAATTCAGCAGCATGGGGAGAGTGGTGCTTTGGCGCTGGCCGGGGCGCCGAGGATTGGGTTTTCTTTGCAGTGGGTACCGGAATTGGGGCCACGCTGATGACGCACGACACCATTTACCGCGGTGCATTTGGAACCGCCCCAGAGTTTGGGCATATCGTCGTGGTGCCCAATGGGCGGCAGTGCTCGTGTGGTAAGCGGGGCTGTTTGGAGCGATACGCTTCCGGTACGGCATTGCCGGATACCTGTGCGGATTTGCGTGCTAGCTATGAAACTGCGTTGCCGACTGATCCAACGGGTAAGGAGATTACCCAGGCGGCGCGCCGTGGCGATCCCCTTGCGGTAGCGGTGATGGAAGATTTCAGCCGGTGGTTGGGTCAGGGTTTGTCCATCGTTGCCGATGTACTCGATCCCGAGCTTATCGTGCTGGGCGGCGGTGTATCACAAGATGCAGACTTGTACCTTAAGGGCGCTGTCCAAGCGATGGGGCAGGATATTGTCGGGGCAGGGCACCGCCCCCTCGTACGTGTTGCCACCGCAGAATTGGGTTCCGCAGCGGGTATGATTGGCGTAGCCGATTTGGCCCGCAGTGGCCGTTAGAACAAGCAAAGGACGACCTGGCGATGAAAAACAAATGGTACTGGACTTTTAAGCACATCTTTTTCGGACCCGCCCTGCGCGTATGGAATCGCCCATGGACTGAGGGAATAGAAAAAATCCCTTCTGAAGGGCCCGCGATTTTGGTGTCAAACCACCAGGCCGTTATGGATTCCTTCTTCTTTCCGCTGGTGTGCCCCCGCCAAATTACCTTTCCGGCTAAGTCGGAGTACTTTACTACCCCCGGGCTAGTCGGTGGGTTACAGAAATGGTTTTTTACCTCGGTGGGCCAAGTGCCCATTGAGCGCGATAGCGAAGACGCCGGCGACGCCATTGTGGAGACCGCCGGGGGTATTTTGTCTCGCGGCGATCTCTTCGGCATCTATCCGGAAGGCACCCGCTCGCCAGACGGACGCGTGTACAAAGGCCGTACCGGTATGGCGCGCATTGCAATGGAGACCAACCAGCCGGTATTTCCCATCGCGATGATCAATTCTCGCAAGGCTAATCCCATTGGCTCGTGGATCCCGCGCCCGTTTAAGGTCGGCGTGCGGGTAGGTGATCCTATCTGGCCGCATGACTGGGCAAAGGAGCGCGGCATGAATCCAGCGGAGCATGACACTGTCCGTGCCTTCACGGACTTTGTGATGCATAATTTGGCCGAGTTGAGCGATCAGCCTTATGTTGACGTGTACGCCTCCGATGTGAAGGCTTCGCTCAAAGCCGGCCATGGTTACCCCGCCGGCGCTGAATACAAGGGGAGGTAATCACTATTCCCAAGGCCCGCTTAGCTTGGCCAGATACTGCTAAAGGCGTATCCATAATCGGCGTAGTGCTTTTGCACGTGACGCTGGTGGTTCCGGAAGGTGAGCTAACGTGGTTGGCTGATCTAAACGTGTGGCTGGACCCGCTCCGACTGCCCTTGTTTTTCCTCGTATCCGGCTATTTCTCTACCAAAATTTTTCGCTATTCCTTTAGCGAGTTATTTACTCGCCGCCTGTGGTTTTTCCTCGTTCCTTATACGGTGTGGATGACCGTCGAACTGTGGACCAAGCGCATTGAATACCACTGGGTGTTTGGGGATCCCTACCTGCAGTTCACGGATCTTATTTATAACCTGCTTTTGGGCCACACCATGGCGTGGTTTATCCATGCGCTTATCATCTTCAATATCTTTTTGTGGAGCGTGCGCAAGCTTCCCGCATGGGCGGGCTTGGCCTTGAGCTTTACACCACTGTTGTTCATCGCGTGGCAGGACCATTATTTCTTCATAGGCAAGGCGATTATGTTTTTGCCTATTTTCGTCGGAGCCGCCTATCTGCGTGGGCCTATTACGCTATTTGCCGACGCCGCCGAAGCCCCCTTCAAAGGCAGCTTCCGCATGGGTTCTCTGTGGGTTTACTGCGCGGCGATCGCGAGCTACTTCGCAGGAGTGTTCATCCGGAAAACGTGGGATGCCCTAGAAAGGGAAGTGACGGTGCATTGGCCGTTGCCCGGGGACGATTTCCTTGGCAGGGGGGATCTAGACCTGTTAATCCGCTTTGCGGAACAGACGCTCGAAACTCCGGCTGGCATCGTAGGGGCGGTCCTCATCAGTCATATTCCGGCGGTTTCTGCGTTTGTGAAGTTTGTGGGGCGCCATACCTTGCCTATTTATTTGGCCCACCCAATCGGCATGACGGTGGGGTACGGCTTCTTCATGGCCCACCGCGATTATGCCGTTAGCTTGGCAGGACAGTGGCCGATGGAAAATACGTGGTTCTGGATAGCGATGTGCTTTTTCTATTCCGCGGCTGCATCGGTGGCACTGTGGGCGCTGGGGAAGGTCCCTATCCTCGGTTGGACATTGGTTCCGCCGCGGATTGATAAGCGCCGGCCCGCCGTAGAGCCAATGGTAGCGAGCAAAGAACCAGCAGAGCGGTAACGATGACGTAGTCGTTGCCCACGATGTGTTGCCACCATGCCCAATCCAGCTCTTGGTCATTGGTGTGGGGAACGAGCCAATGTCCGCGAGCCCAAAGGGCCAGCCACGTTAGTGCGGCGAGCTTCCACCGGCGTTGGGCTGCAAGAAGGACGCCAGCCAGTACCAGCCAAGTGAAATGGTGCGACCAGGACACCGGCGAGCAAAGTAGTGATACTGATGCAGCCAGCAGCATGAGAACGGACTTGTTTCCATGGGAGAGTCGCTCCATGACAAACCACACGATGGCAATGACGACGAGAACGGCTATGAGCCATAGCTTTTCTGCGTGCTCGGGGGCAAGGCGGCTAAAGAAGCCACGCAGTGACTGATTGGAGCTATAAGCCAACCCACCAATGCGGTTGGAATCGCGCAATGTCTCGCTCCAGTACTGAATCGAGCTGTGCGGATTGCAGGCAAAGGCGATTAGTCCGGCTGCGAAGAAAGCGCCGAGTGAGCTGAAAAACGCGCGCCACTCGCGGCGGACAAAGAACACAGCAAGAAATACTGCGGGGGTGAGCTTGATAGCCATGGCGATACCGGTAAGCACGCCTCGTCCGCGGCCTGGACGGAGCCAGAGGATGTCTACCACCACGAGGGCGGAGAGTAGGATATTTACCTGGCCGAAGCTAAAGGTCTCCGTAATAGGTTCGGTGAGCATGGCAGCCAGTAGTGCCCAAGCTGCCCATCCGGAGCACTTAATGGAGCGA
Organism: Corynebacterium tuberculostearicum; assembly: GCF_030503735.1. Next base: position 294,761 of record NZ_CP073096.1, read on the forward strand.
AGGATGAGCGCTACGCAGGCCCAGAGTGCGGCAAAAGAGGCGACGGATACAAGGATGCTTGCGGCGGTAAGAGGGAGCCAGCTCAGTGGGGTAAAGAGCAACGCCGCGAACGGCGGGTAAGTAAAGGGGAGGGAGACGTCGCGATTGCTGCCTACGAGATAGTCCTTGGCGTAGAGGTCGCTGCCAAAACCAGCGCCTCCTTCGCGGTAAACGTCAAGGTCAATGTGGTAGTAGGCGGAAAAGTGTCCTGAGAAAAGCTCCGGTATATCAATGAGCCACCAAAGGGCCACGAGAGCGGAAAGGCACAAGGGTAGAGCAGTAAACCACAGAGACTTCTTCACGCCAGAAGTGTACAACCGTCGCTTTAAGGGGCCAATTTATTGCCGTGTACTAGGCGGCGCTAGGCTTGGGAGACGTGCGCTACTTCTATGACACCGAATTTATTGAGGATGGACAGACCATTGAATTGGTCTCCATCGGCATCGTCGGTGAGAATGGCAGCGAATATTACGCTGTGTCCACGGATTTTGATCCCGCCAAGGCCAATTCTTGGGTGAAGGATAATGTATTGGATAAGCTGCCGAGCCCGCGCGATCCAGTGTGGAAGCCTTTGGATACAATCCGCTCGGAGGTCCTAGAATTCCTGACGCAGAGCTCGACTCCGGTAGAGCTGTGGGCTTGGGTCGGTGCTTATGATCACGTGGTGTTGGCACAGTTGTGGGGAGATATGGCCGGTTTGCCAAAGCGCCTGCCGCGCTACACCCGCGAGCTTAAGCAGTATTGGGAGTTTGCAGGCCGCCCGGGCCTGCCCGCAGTGCCCAAGGGGAATCACGATGCGCTTGTCGACGCCCGCCATAACCTCGCCAAGTTCCGCGCCTGCGCCCAAGTGCTTCCGCTCTCTAAAGGCAATAGAATTAATATCTAGAATTTAACTAACGCGCGATAGGCTATTAGTGGTTAAATAGCAGTGTGAGTTGGACAGTAGATATTCCGCAAGGCGTTCTCCCGGACCTCCCTCCTTTGCCAGAGGGCATCGAGGAAGTCTTCCAGGACGTCATCAAGCGTGATGCAAAACAGCAGCCCAGCTGGGATACCGCCCAGGCCAATAACGTGCGCAAGATTCTCGAATCCGTACCACCCATCGTGGTTGCACCAGAGATCGAAGCGCTCAAAAAGAAGCTGGCAGACGTTGCCCTAGGCAATGCCTTTTTGCTGCAGGGCGGCGATTGTGCGGAAACTTTTGAGTCCAATACCGAGCCCCATATCCGCGGCAATGTAAAAACATTGCTGCAGATGGCCGTGGTTTTGACTTATGGTGCCTCTGTACCCGTGGTTAAGTTGGGACGAATTGCTGGCCAGTATGCTAAGCCGCGATCTTCCGATACGGATTCCAATGGCCTGCTGAATTACCGCGGTGACATCGTCAACGGCGTGGAGCCAACCGAGGAAGCACGCCGCCACGATCCGGCCCGCATGATCCGGGCGTACGCCAATTCTTCGGCGGCGATGAACCTGGTTCGCTCCTTGACCTCCTCTGGAACTGCGGATCTCTACCGCCTACACGAGTGGAACCGTGAGTTCGTAAGGAAATCCCGCGCCGGTGCCCGCTACCAGGATCTGGCCCGTGAGATCGAAAATGGCCTGAACTTTATGAATGCCTGTGGCGTGCATGATGACACCCTGCGCTCGGCCGATATTTACTGCTCGCATGAGGCCTTGCTGAAGGATTACGAACGGTCCATGCTGCGCCTAGGCCAGGACAATAACGGCGATACTAAGCTCTACGATCTCTCCGCACACCAGGTATGGATTGGTGAGCGCACCCGCGGTATCGAAGACTTCCATGTCAATTTTGCGGCGATGATCGGCAATCCTGTGGGAATCAAGCTGGGGCCGGGAGTTACTCCAGAGCAGGCCGTGGAATACGCGGAAAGGCTTGACCCGCATCGCGAGCCAGGGCGCCTGACCATGATCTCCCGTATGGGCCACGATAAGGTACGCACCGTTTTACCGGCCATTGTGAAGGCGGTAGAAGACTCCGGACACAAGGTGGTATGGCAGTCCGATCCCATGCATGGCAATACCTTTACCGCATCGAACGGTTACAAGACTCGGCACTTTGACAAAATAGTGGATGAGGTGCAGGGCTTCTTCGAAGTACACCGTGAGCTGGGCACCCATCCGGGCGGTGTACATCTCGAGTTCACCGGTGAGGATGTTACCGAGTGCCTTGGCGGCGCCGAGGACATCACCGATGTGGATCTTCCGGGTCGCTATGAGTCGGCCGTGGATCCGCGCCTGAATACGCAGCAGTCGCTGGAACTATCCTTCCTCATTGCGGAGATGCTGCGTAACTAAATCCACAGGTTCGGTGTCGTGCCGTAGAGCGAGGACCCGAACCACCACCCGCCGATAGCTACCGCTCCAACGGCAACCGCGACCACTAGTAAGAAAAGCACTAGCGAAAGCGGATTGCGGTTGGTCAGCGGACGTTCGGCGGGTTCTTCATGTGCGCTCTGCACCGGCTGCTCGGGAACGGAAGCCGGCACCGGTGTGGGCGCAGATGCGGCTGCAGGTGCAAATGGTGCGAGTGGGGGCTCGGCCGCCGAATACGGTTGTGCTTGGGGTCGAGAAAAAGATTGCGGCTCTGGCTCTGGAGCAGCCTCGGCCTGCGGCAAATCTAACTTCGTCTCGAAGCTCAGACGTTGCGGTGGGATCACTTCTGTCGGCCCGCCATCGAGCTGTTCTGTTTCGCCTTGCGGGATGGTGCGGGTGGGCTCGAAGATTTCGGTGGCACCGGTGCCAGAAAAGTCCGTGGGTGCCTGTGCAGTGCGCGCTGCGGCAGCATTCCTAGGGGCGGGAATGGAGACGTCCGGAAGATCAAGCTCTCGGCAGACATCATCGAGTGCTTCAAGAAACTCGCCGGCGTCGGCGAAGCGCTCGCGGGGATCGCGGGCGGTGGCGGTGGCCACGAGGGCGTCGACAAGCTTGGGCACCCCAGAAATCCGCGATGACGGCGCAGGGACGTCAGAATCCAACCGAGCCGTAGCATGCGCTAGGGGAGTATCGCCGGAGAAGGGAACGGTTCCGGTAAGTAGCTCGAAAAGGACGATGCCTGCCGAATAAACGTCCGAGGCAGGAGTAATCTCCTCACCCGTGACCTGCTCCGGTGCTAGATAGGACACGGTGCCCACAATCGTGTCTGAGGTGGCCTCAGCATTGGTGGCGCGCACTAACCCAAAATCGCCTACTTTTACCCGGTGGTGGGAGGTGATAAGCACATTATCGGGCTTAATATCGCGGTGGATGAGGCCAGTGGAATGCACCTCCTCCAAGCCGCGCAAAACGTTGCGCAGGGTAGAGGTGGCCGCCTGAGCTGGAAAGGTGTCTCCCTCTGCCAAAAGCTCACGAAGCGTACCACCATCGATGAGCTCCATGATGAGGTAGATGGGTTCACCATCGGCTGAAAAATCGTGGATAGCTACTAGGTTGGGGTGCTGCAGGCGAGCCATTGCGCGGGCCTCGCGGGAAAAGCGCTTGATAAAGATTGGGTCATCGCAATAGCGCTCGTCCATGACCTTGGCCGCGACCGCCCGCCCGAGCCGCAAATCCACGCAGCGATACACGGTAGACATGCCACCGCGGGCAATGGGGCGATCGATGCGGTAACGATTCTCTAGAATGTCACCAATTTCCAACCTAGTCATGCCTTCCAGTATGGCCGATCCCACTACCCGCGTTAAAGTAGGTGGCGTGATTAACGTAGAAAAATCCCTCGATTCCTTGCTTGCAAACGAAGAACTGCTCAGCATGCAGCAGGTAGCGGAAAAGCTAGACCTGCCCATTACTCGTGCCTATGACCTGCTGCAGGACCGAAAGTTCATTGCCTGGGATTCCCCAGAAGGAAAGCGCGTTCCGCTAGCTTTCTTTAATGATAAGGGCGTCATTGCCAAGCATGTGACTGCGGCAATAACCGTGCTCACCGATGGCGGCTACAAGGACGCGGAAATCTTTAAATACCTTTTTACTGAGGACGACTCACTCCCAGGCCGGCCGATCGATGCCCTGCATGGTCATCTCGCTCGCGAGGTTATCCGTCGCGCGCAGGCTGCTGCTTTTTAGGCACTCCTTCAAAGAGCCATTGGGTTGCAAACCATGCCACCACGATCATCCCGATGACCCAGAACCAGTTATAGAGCTGGTGATTGCCATCCCCGGAAAAGGAGACGCCGATAAATAAGGCTACGCCGGTGGTGAACTTCAAAAGCCACAGTGGCGGCCGGAAGGTACCCATCAAGGTAAAGATGGAGGCGTAGTACCACGGTAAGGTCACGGCGTTGAATACGAAAGCAACTTGATACGCGGCCGCGGTGCCCATGATGGCATCGCGGTTGTTTTTGCGGCACAACCACCACACCGCCACTAGGCCAATGAACATGCATGCCATGGCGATGCTGCGCAAGACAGCCAAAATGGCGTTATAGGAGGCATCCGGCATGAAAATCTGGACGGCAGGGAAGATAACGTCGGTAGCTAAGGTAGGACCTGCGAGCGGGTTGATGACCTTGGAGTTGCCGCTAATTTGCGATAACCAACCCCAAGATGTGCCCGAAGCCCACGTGATCAGTGCTACTGCGGCGATGATTTCCGCCACCGCAGCGATGCCGGATACAGCGAAGACGAAGACCGACCGCCACACGCTTGAGCCCCGGGGCGCGTAATAGTGAAGCATCATCCACACGATAAAGGGCGCAGCGATGAGCGCTGTGGCCTTCATCGCTACGGCTGCGCCCACGAGTAAAAGTGCCGCGTGGAAGCGCCTATTCAGAGCCGCAAGTAGGCCGATGGACACAAGCCCCACCATGAGGGACTCATTATGCATACCGCCAATTAGGTGCAAGATGATAACCGGATTAGCTACGCCGAGCCAGAGTGCTACCGCCGGATCCGCACCGAGCTTGCGGGCGATCTGTGGAATTGACCAAGCGATAGCAATGAAACCGAGCAGAGAAAGAGCCTTATAGACCACGACGCCCGCGGTGACGTTATCGCCCACCAAGCTGGTGACCAACTCACCTATCCAAAGGTGAAGGGGACCATACGGGGTGGTGGTATTGCGCCAATCCTGCGATACCTCGAGGAGGAAGGGGCCGGGGTTAACGGCGGCGCCTTCGGTATATGGATCAAAGCCATCGCGGACCATAGCCCCCTGCATGAGGTAGGAATATACATCGCGTGAGGCCAAAGGGCCGGCCAACAATAGGGGAGCGACCCAGGCAATGAGGATGCGCTGGATATCGCGTAAGCCGCCCTCGGGGAGTGGGGTTTTAAGCTGTGGGCGAATGATGGTGCGCCCGGCAAGCACCCACGCTGCGGCGAGAAGGAAAATTCCCACCCAGTACAGTGCGAGACCAAGATTGCGCCCGTGTCCATAAGATAAGAATCCGATATTGAGCGCTTCTAATAGCCCCCCGCGGTTACGGGTAGCGCCGCCCGAAAAAGACGCCAGCAGCAAAACGCAAGAGGCTGATAGACCCAGCGGCAGTGCGCGCGGAATGGGAAAGGAATACGTCTTTTCCACGGCTAGACCTACTTGTGACGAGCGGTGGCTTTAATAGCCAATCGCTCTAGGGTTTCGGTCACCGCAGGATCCACCTGTGCGGCACGCAGATGTTCGAGGCCAGATTGAGTCAGCGATTCGATTCGGCGTTCAATTTCTTGTGGCGCACCCGAATCAGCAATGATTTGCGCCATGCGGTCCAATTCCTGAGGATCCGAGGTTTGTCCGATGAATTTGCGCAGGGTAGCGGCAGCTTGTGGGTCAGACTCATCCGCGCGCTGGAGAGCTAGCGCCAAAAGCTCGGTGCGTTTTCCCTCGCGCAGATCATCGCCAGCTGGCTTGCCGGTAATTTCCGGATCGCCGAAGACTCCCAGTTGATCGTCGCGTAGCTGGTAGGCAATGCCGATATCCTGACCATAACCGCGGAAGGCAGCGATAAGGTCCTCGCTAGCTCCGGCTATGGCCGCACCTAGGTGTAGTGGGCGTTCAATAGTATAAGCTGCCGTCTTGTAGCGGTTGACGGAATTGGCTAGTTCTACAGACTCGGAGCCTGCTGCTTCCAAGGAAATATCTAATAGCTGGCCGCCGATGACCTCGGTACGCATTCCGCGCCACGGACTGCGGGCGCGGCGCAGTGCAGCTGCGCTCAAACCGGAATCTTGGAACATGTCTTCCGCGTATACCAGCGCTAGATCGCCTACCAGGATTGCCACGGAGGTGCCGAAGAACTCGGGATCGCCCAAATAATCCGACTCGCGGTGGAGCTTTTCGACGCTCCGGTGCACCGTAGGATTCCCTCGCCGGGTATTAGAGGCATCGATGATGTCATCGTGGATCAATGCGCAGGCCTGGATAAATTCTAGAGACGCCGCCGCGCGAAGCATGGCTGCTGGGTCCTCTTCTCCACACCCTGCGGCAAGGTAGCCGGCCCAAGCGTACGTGGGGCGTACCCGCTTGCCACCATCAAGCACGAAGGATTCCAAAAAGCTTACGGCCTTGGTTACAGGGCTGCCAATTTCTGCCACTTGTCCTCGGCGTTGGTCAAGGAAGGCTGCGAGTTCTTCGCGCACTGCACCGGGGATCTCCGCAAGCTCAGGAATATTCTGCATAGTCACACTCCACACGATACCGGCTAGGGTGCGCAAGGAATAACAGAGGTTTACAGCGGCAGGGCGGCCCCCAAAATGGCAAATGGGCGAGTGTCCGCGGGGTAGCGGTGATTGCGGATAATGTCGAAGAATCCGGCGGATCTATACAGCCGAAAAGCCCCGTTGTCCTCATTTGGCGCTTCCGGCGTTGACAGTAGGGCGTAGTGGGCCGGGGCATTCCACAACAATCCCTCCAGCAGTTGTCTGCCCAGACCATGGCCTTGATACTGCGGTAAGACGTGGATCTCTGCTAACTCAAAATAGTTGCGCACAATATCCCACTGCTTTTCGGTGGGCCCGCCTTGTAGGCGCAGCCCGCGGCGAAGTTCGGCGTCCCACCAGTTATCCGGGGAGCCTAGAAATCCATAGGCTACTCCTACAGTGCCGTTGTCGTGAGTGGCAATCAGAGCACTGAACCCGGGCCGGATCAGGTCATTTCGCCAGCCTGCTATGCGGCTGTGCAGAATATCGGGGCGATAATTCATCGCCTCGATATAGATCTCAACCAATTGCGGGGCCAGCACAGAGAATTCTGGCGGAGTTAGGCGGCGGATTTCAAAGCTCACGGTGTCTATGACACCAGAAGTATGCGCCAAGTGGAGCAACAGGGCGGGTGTTGGGCCACCGAGAACAGAATAGGAGGTTCGAACAAAATTTGGAAAATAAGCATTTTACGGTGTCGCTCCTATTGTTACATTCGAACATCTGAACTATTATGAACTGTGAGATGTCCGGTGGCCTTCTTAATGTCAGGGGCACTTCAACGGCGTTAGTTACTTAGTTAAGGACAAGGACAATGGCACAGATTATTTCGGCAACACGTACTCGTTCTTTTGGTCGAGAGGGAGGCAAGCGGGCTCGATTCCTCTTTCAGGCGCGTGAGCTATTGGACTCGGCGCGCGGATATGCAGCACATGGGCGATTCGACCAAGCTTTAGAGGTGGCATACCAGGCGGCGCTGCGTACCGCCGGTGCGCGAGTGGCGGCTTCCGCAGTGGCGCGGCGTCGCCGTCTTCCTTCTAGTGCTTGGGAGCGCCTAGCTCTAGTAGGTGTGGAAGATAAGCGGTGGGCGGAAACTTTTAAGGCCTATTCTCGGACCCGCGCTCGAGTGGCATCGGGCCTAGATGAAGTGCCGGGTGAAAAGTTCGTTTATGGCCTTATGCAGCGCTCCGCACAATTCTTGGATGAAAGTGAGGCAGAGACAACGTTTGGTTCTTTTGCTGCGTAGTCACTGCGTGGGGGCGCTCACTACCTTTTAGGGAACATACTGATTATTCTGGGCGTTAGTATAGATAGAACTATTACCGCCTGAAGCCCAATCCCTAGTTGGAGGAACAGTGTCTCTTTCTGAGCAGGAGCAGCGAACGCTCTGTGAAATTGAGGAATCGTTGCTTGCTGACGATCCTAAATTTGGTGCTTTCGTTTCTGAGCCTACGTCGTTTGGCGGCTCTGGCGGTGCAGTAACCCTGCGGGGTGTGGCGCTCGTCGTTGTTGGCCTTTGCATGCTTATTGGTGGTGTTGCTCTAGCGCAGCAAAGCCTGTGGTTCATTGCCCTTTCCATTGCGGGATTTTTGGTCATGTTTGCCGCCGGTGTATGGATGCTGCGTGGTGATGGCTCTGGTCGCTCATCGCAGGATCGCTATTCTGGTGGACGTGCAAAGAAGTCTGCTTCCCGCAACGGGGGTGTTAGCGGGAGGCTCGAAGAAAACTTCCGTCGCCGTTTTGAGGAGCGTTAGCGCCTTTTAGCCTTAGTTGCCCCAGTCGATTCAGTAGGGATTGGCTGGGGTGTTTTCACGCCTATCCAAAATCTCCCACTTTGCCCCACTAATGGTCTTGTTGGTGGGGCATTGTGGGGTAGGCGACCCTCGTAAAGCTCAAAACGCTGGGTCAGCGCAGTATGTGGGGTTTAAGTGAGGGGAGTGGCATCTTATCTTGGTGTTGCAGGTGGGGTAATAGGGGTGAATATAGAGGGTTGTCAATACCCTTTATGGGATTTCTGCCCACCGGAAAAACGGCCAGCTAACTGCGGATATCAGTATCTTCTCTCGGAGACACGCCGCTTTAAGTGGGTTAGGTGGGGGAAAGTGGGGTAGAGTGGGGCGCAGCGGAGGAAAGAGGGGCTCAAGGGTCTCGATTCTGAAGTGAGAGAATCCGGAGTTTTCGAGTAAGGAAGGTGGACGCCGGGATGTTTCTCGGAACCTACACTCCGAAGCTCGATGACAAAGGACGTCTTACGCTTCCGGCAAAATTTCGCGATGAACTCGCGGGTGGCCTCATGGTCACCAAGGGGCAGGACCATTCATTGGCCGTGTACCCACGGGAGGAATTTGCGGCACGCGCACGGAAGGCTGCGGCGGTTTCTCGAACCAATCCAGAAGCACGTGCTTTCATCCGTAACTTGGCAGCAAGTGCGGACGAGCAGCGGCCGGACGGACATGGGCGCATTACGTTGTCCGCGGGGCATCGGGAATACGCAAACTTGTCCAAGGAGTGCGTTGTGGTTGGCTCTGTGGACTTTCTCGAAATTTGGGACGCAGCCGCTTGGGCTGAGTACCAGTCGCAAACTGAAGATGCTTACTCGGCAGCTGATGCCGATGACGTACTAGCGGGCTTGCTCTAAGCCTGCACAAGAGTGCGTGTAAGGACTCTGCCCGAGGCGGATGATTCTGGTGTACTTCCCCGATATCAGAAACCTGCCTCGGACAGGGCCCTATACGCACTCGCATGCTTTCCACCACTGAAAGTCTGGGAAATTGAGAAAGGGGGATGCGGGGAGACATGGCTACAGAAGGCTTGAACTATGATGTGGCTGCCAATCACGGTCACGTTCCAGTCATGCGCGAGCGCATGGCCGAGCTCCTGCGCCCCCAGGTCGAGAAAGCGGGGGACAATGCTGTACTTGTTGACGCCACCTTGGGCGCCGGCGGCCACACCCGCTACTTTCTAGATTCCTTTCCAAAGGCTCGGGTTATCGGCGTGGACCGCGATAAGCAGGCATTGCGCAATGCAACCGAGCGCCTAGCTCTCTACGGCGATCGTTTCGTGGGCGTCAATGCACGCTTTGATGAGCTGGGCAGTGCCATCGCGGAAGGTGAGGGTGACATCTTTGATTCGGCCCGCACCGCAGGTATCGCCGGCGCACTTTTTGACCTCGGTGTTTCCTCGATGCAGCTAGACCAGGCGGACCGCGGATTCGCCTATAAGACGGATGCGCCGTTGGATATGCGCATGGATCCCTCGCAGGGAATTACTGCGGCGGATGTGCTCAATACCTATTCGCACGGTGACTTGGCCCGAATCCTCAAGACCTACGGCGATGAGCGCTTCGCGGGCAAAATTGCCTCGGCCGTGCTGAAGGAGCGCGAAAAAGAGCCCTTCACCAACTCCGGCCGCTTGGTCGAGCTGCTCTATGATGCCATTCCGGCTGCTACCCGTCGCACTGGCGGCCACCCTGCCAAACGCACCTTTCAGGCGTTGCGGGTTGAGGTCAACCGCGAGTTGGAGGCCATCGAGAATGTACTGCCTATCATTACTGGAGCATTGGCTGTAGGCGGCCGCGCGGTTTTCATGAGCTATCAATCCCTAGAAGACCGCGCCGTTAAAGCGGCCTTTAAAGAACTGAGCACTTCCAAGACACCGGCAGGACTGCCGATGGATCTTCCAGGTACCGCACCGCAGTACAAAATCGTCACCCGTGGTGCGGAAAAGGCTTCCGAAGAAGAAATTGCAGAAAATTCCCGCGCCGCGTCGGTGCGGGTTCGTGCCATTGAGAGGCTCGAAGGAAAGTCGGAATTTCTACCCCCGGGAGGCCGGAAATGAGCACCATCCCACGCCGAAACCACGTAAAGACTGACAGCCGCGACAGAGAGGCCACTCGCACCATGGGCGCCAGCCGAGACTTCACCACCGGAATCGACACCGGAGCCCCGACGGCGCTGCGGGAGCGCCCAAGCACTAAGCACGCTCCGAGCCGCACTCGAGTCCCGCACCGCAGCACCAAGCGTCTGGGATCGAAACAGGTGGTCAGCTTCCGTGGCCGCCAGCTGCAGCCGCAGACCAAGAAGAGTGGCCTGTTTACTCGTCTGTCCGTTATCGCGATCACTCTGCTTATCGCCGGTGTTGTCATGGCAATGTGGCTTTCTGGTCTGTCTACCAAGCAAACCTTTGCCATCCAGCAGCTCACCGTCCAGGACTCCCAATTGGATAACCAAATTGAGACCCTGAATCGCGATGCAGAAAATCTTAGCTCTTCTGCGGATATTGCTCGTCGTGCGGATGAGATGGGCATGGCCGTTCCTAAGCAGCCGGGGATTGCGGAAGTCGGCGGTGATGGAAAGATCGTCGAAAAGCGCGAAGGCACCCCGGATACAGAAAAGCTCATTGACGTAAACGGTGAACCTATTCGTCCTGGCCAGGCCTCCAGTGACCCGAAGGATACGGAGGGCATGTCGGATTCCCTTAACGCCGTGCCGCAGGGCCAACAGCGCACTGCTCGTGGCGGCAGCAGCGATACTGAGGATCGCAATAAGGACCGCGAGGCAGGCAATACTGGCGCGGAATCAGGCAATGCGCGTCCCAACCTTCCCGCGCGTGCGCCTTACGCGAGCCGCGCCGAATAGCTAGGGAAGAATATCCGGTGAAAAAGATGATGCTCGCGCGTGGTGGCGCGGGCATTCTCACTTTTGTAGGGCACAATCAATACACGCAAGAAATTGTGGCGGAAATAGGGAAGGTGACATTGGACCGTGACTGTGCCAAGTAAGGCTAGGCGCCGCTCGCGCCGCTCCACCAGCTCTGCGGTGCCGCAAAAGAAGATGATGCGCAAACGCCTGCGTATCATCGTCTCCGTTGTGTTGGTGGCGATGGTTGTCCTTGCCGGCCGCTTGGCTTGGGTGCAGCTAGTCTGGGGGCCGGATCTATCCGCCAAGGCCGTGACCCAGCGCGAGCGTGTTTATATTGAACCCGCCCGCAGGGGAGAGATTCTGGACCGCGATGGCCAGCGCTTGGCCTACACGATGAAGTCTCGTTCCTTGACTGTCTCGCCGACGCGCCTGCGTGATGAGCTGAAGGACAAAGCCAAAATAGAGGGTCAGAATGATGGCTCGATCGAAGGCATGGATGAAAGGAAGCTCGATAGCTTCCTCAATCAAAAGATGGAGCAGACGCTCAAGGACATGTCTGAGGGAATCCCCAAGATGATTGAGGATTCCGGTGCCTCCGCTTCTAAGGTAGATAAGGAGGATATCCTTAATAAACTCAAGGCTGATACTCAGTACGAGGTATTGGTGCGCAACGTCGACCCCGATGTAGCCGTAGAGATTGCAAATAAGTACCACGGGGTGGCTGCGGACCGCCAAGACATTCGCCAGTACCCCAATGGTGCAATCGGGGAAAACGTAGTGGGCAAGGTGTCGATGGATGGCCATGGTCAGTTTGGCTTCGAGGCCGCGCGCGATACTGAATTGACGGGTATCGATGGCCAGTCCACCGAGGATGTATCCGCAGATGGCCAGGTTATTCCAGGTACCTTGCGCGATGTCGTCGATACCGTAGACGGTCGCGATGTCACCCTTACATTGGACCTGGATCTGCAGACCTACGTGCAGCAGAAACTGGAGAAGGCAAAGGCTAATTCCAAGGCCTCTGGAGCGGAGGCCGTGGTTCTCGATGCCGCTACTGGCCAGGTTCTCGCCATGGCTAATACCGATACCGTGGATCCCAATAAAAATATTGAGGATCAGCTCGATGAGGGCAAAGACTTTGAAAATCGCAGCGTTTCCCACCCGTATGAGCCAGGCTCTGTGGCCAAGGTAGTAACCGCGGCTGCTGCACTGCAGGAGGGCGTGACCACCCCGGATGAGGTGCACCAGGTTCCCGGTTCCATCGATATGGCTGGGGTAACGGTCAACGATGCCTGGCAGCATGGCACCGAGCCATTTACCACTACCGGTATTTTTGGTAAGTCCTCTAACGTTGGCACCTTGATGATTGCCGATAAGTTGGGCCAAGAGAAATATGCCGACTACCTGCAGAAGTTTGGTTTGGGTAATACCACCGGCGTAGAGCTGCCGAATGAATCTGCCGGTAGCGTTCCGGACTTAGAGCAATGGTCTGGCGGTACCTTCGCCAACCTTCCTATTGGTCAGGGACAAGCTTGGACCACTTTGCAGATGGCGAGTGTGTACCAAGCCTTGGCTAATAATGGCGAGCGCATTGAACCGCGCATTATTGACTCGGTAAAGGGGTCCGATGGCAAGGATGAAAAGCTCGACGAGCCGAAAAAGACCCAGGTGGTAAGCCCTGAAACGGCCAAGACTACCGTGGATATGTTCCGCGCCGTCTTCCAAGATGATGAGGCAGGCGTGCAAAACGGCACGGCCGGCAATGCACAGCTCAAGGGCTATCAGCTATCCGGCAAGACCGGTACGGCGCAGAAAGTGGACCCTAATACTGGGGCGTATTCTAATTCCGCTTATTGGATTACCTTCGCCGGTATCGCCCCAGCGAATGACCCGCGCTTCGTCGTTGCGGTGATGCTAGATGAGCCAAAGTCCGGTGTGGAGGACAATGGCGGTGGCGGCCAATCGGCGGCACCGATCTTCCGCGATATCGCCTCTTGGCTGTTCAACCGTGACAATATTCCGACTTCGAAACCAGCACCGCGGCTGACCCTGCGGGCACAATAGGAGCATAGTATGACCGTTTCTTTGGATACTTTGGCCCAGCTTTCCGGCGGGCGCGTTATTGGTGATCCTTCCGTGCAGGTCTCCGCGTGTGGGCTGGACTCTTCCCGCTTGCCCGAGGGGGCCCTCTTTGCGGCCTTACCGGGAACGCGCGTGCACGGCGCGCAGTTCGCCCGCGATACCAAGGCCGGGGCAGTGCTTACCGACGCCGCCGGCCTCGACCTTCTCACCGCCGCCCAGGAAGCCCGCCCCATTTTGGTGGTTGAGGATATTCGTGCCGTTCTTGGCCCAATTTCCGCTGAAATTTATGGCCACCCCACCCGCGATCTGACCGTTATTGGTGTGACCGGCACCTCGGGTAAGACCACTACGAGTTACTTGCTTGAAGCCGGCCTGTTACACGCAGGACACTCCGTGGGCCTGATTGGAACCACTGGCACCCGCATCAATCGCAACCCAGTGCCCACCACGCTGACCACACCTGAGGCACCGACCTTGCAAGAGCTATTTGCCCGTATGAAAACCGAGGGAGTTACTCACGTGGTGATGGAGGTATCCTCGCATGCGCTCGAGCTGGGACGCGTGCGCGGTACCCGGTTTGCCGTCGGTGGGTTTACCAACTTGAGCCAGGACCATCTGGATTTCCACCCCACCATGGAGGATTACTTCCAGGCTAAGGCAAGGCTCTTTGCCGGCGGACAGGCCGCCGAGCGAGCCGTAATCTGTATCGATGATGAGTGGGGCGAGCGTATGCGGGACGTCGCCAAGGAAGCGGGCGTCCTAGTGACAACGGTTGCTACCCATGGCGCACAAGCTACGATTTCTGCGCGCCAAACCGATACCGAAGCCACCGGTGCACAAGAAGTGGCCTTGGACGATGACGGCGCTGAGTTTTCCTTCCGGCTGCCGCTGCCCGGCGAGTTCAATATCGCCAATGCTTGCCTGGCGCTTGGTATGGCCGCAGCCGTAGGGGAGGAACCCGCCGAATTTCTGGCGGGCGTTGAAAAAGTCGCAGTCCCCGGACGCATGGAGCGCATCGACCGTGGGCAGGACTTCGTAGCAGTAGTGGACTACGCCCATAAGCCGGCTGCGATCGCCGCGGTGCTTGATACGTTGCGCGGCCAGTTGGAAGGAACCAAGGGTCGCGTCGGCATCGTCGTCGGCGCCGGCGGAGATCGCGATAGCTCCAAGCGCCCCATCATGGGGGCGGCCGCGGCCAGCCGAGCCGACCTCACCGTGATTACCGATGACAACCCGCGCTCCGAGGATCCAGCCACAATCCGCGCTGCGGTGATGGAGGGCGCGCGCGAGGCCGCCCCGCAGGGCGATATCCGCGAGGTAGGCTCCCGCGCCCGTGCCATCGATGAGGTTGTTGATTGGGCCGAGTCTGGGGATGCCGTCATCGTCGTGGGCAAGGGCCACGAAGTAGGCCAGCTCGTCAACGGAAAGACCTTGCACTTTGATGACCGCGAGGAAATGGCCCGCGCTATCGAGGAAAAGCTGGCTGGAAGGCCGCACCGCGATACCCTTAGGGATGCGAAGGAGTAGACATGATTCCACTTTCTATTGCCGATATTGCTGAAATCACTGGTGGCAGCCTCGATTGCGTCGCAGACCCAAACCAGCGCGTTACCGGCTTAATCGAATTCGATTCCCGCAAAGTAACCAAGGGCGGGCTTTTCCTCGCGCTGCCCGGTGCCCGCGTGGATGGCCATGACTATGCAGAAAAAGCTATTGAACAAGGAGCCGTGGCGGTGCTTGCGGCGCGGCCGGTGGGGGTGCCGGCGGTCGTCGTCAAGCCTCAGGGCAAGGTTACTGGTGATGCAGCCAACGCCGATATCTATGCCAACGACGAGGATGGTTCTGCTGCAGCGGTAGTGCAGGCGCTTTCTGATATCGCGCGGGAGGTAACCCGCCGCCTGACCGCTGAGCAAGGCCTAGAAATCGTCGGCGTAACCGGTTCAGCGGGAAAAACCTCCACCAAGGATCTCCTGGCTACCATCTTCCGTGCAGACGGCGAAACTGTTGCGCCTCCAGGCTCTTTCAATAATGAAGTTGGCTTGCCGTACACAGCGCTGCGCTGCGATGAGCACACCCGTTTCCTGGTCGCAGAAATGTCCGCCCGCGGCATCGGCCATATTCGCCACCTAACCACCATTACCGCACCCACCGTCGGCGTGGTCCTGAACGTGGGCACCGCCCATCTGGGTGAATTTGGCTCGCGCGAAAACATTGCCCAAGCCAAAGGCGAGCTTGTTGAAGCTTTGCCCGCGGCCGCTGAAGGTGGCGTAGCCGTGCTTAATGCCGATGATCCGTTCGTCGCCGGCATGGCCCCGCGCACTGCGGCCAAGGTGGTGTATTACTCGGCAAATAAGCCACCTGCTGGCGACGCCCAGTATTACGCCAGCGATATTCAGCTCGATGACGTAGCCCGCCCCTCGTTTGTGCTGCATGCACCGGGAACGCACCCGCTTCCGATAAAGCTGCAGGTCTTTGGCAAGCACCAAGTATCCAATGCTTTGGCAGCGGCAGCGGCAGCAATTGAATCGGGCATTGAGCCACAGGTAGTAGCTAATGCATTGTCTGGCCACCAGAATGCCTCGGAACACCGCATGGATGTGCGCACCCGCCGCGATGGAGTAACTACCATCGATGACTCCTACAATGCCAACCCCGATTCCATGTACGCGGCGATTGCAGCGCTAGCGTATACCTCTGCAGCCCGCCCAGATGCGCGTGCCATCGCCGTACTGGGTGAGATGGGTGAGTTGGGTGGCGAGGCCGTCGAAGCCCACCGTGAGTTGGGAGAGGTTTTGTCGAAGTACCACGTTGACCACTTGGTGGCCGTGGGCAACAACGAGAATATGAGGGCCATGGTCGAGTCCGCTCAGGCGCGGGGTATAAATACTATTATCAGCCCGGATGTTGACGCCGCTGCGGCAGCGGTCGAAGACATCGTCAGGGTAGCGCCCGCCGGCATCGAAGATTGGGCGGGGCGCGACGCCAAAGATGTAGTCCTCATCAAATCATCGAATGCTCAGCGCTTGTGGCGCGTGGCAGAACAGCTCAATCGCCGTTAGTCCTAAGTACAAGGAGAAAGACCTCTAGCAATGACTCAGATCATTATCGCGGGCATCCTCAGCTTCCTCGTCGCGATCTTTACCACTCCGATGTTGGTCCGGTATTTTTCCGGCGTAGGCAAGGGGCAGGAAATCCGCGAGGACGGGCCGCAGCTGCACCTGCGCAAGCGCGGGACCCCCACCATGGGTGGACTGGCGATTTTGCTGGCAATTACGGTGGCTTACCTCGTGGTGGGCATTTATGCCCGCGTGACCGGCAACGGTGGTTTTAGCCCTTCTGGCCTCTTGGTCTATTTCCTCACCATGGGCCTTGGCGGGTTGGGCTTTGCCGATGACTTCATCAAGCTATTTAAGAAGCGCAACCTGGGCCTGAATAAGACGGCCAAGCTGGTAGGGCAGTTGGCCGTCGCGCTTATCTTCGGCATTTTGGCTCTGCAGTTCCCAGATTCGCACGGCTTGACCCCGGCCTCGACGAACCTTTCCTTTGTTCGGGATTTTGACACCTTCGATATTGCCGTAGGCGGCGCCGTCATCGGTACCATCATCTTCTTGGTCTTTCTCTACCTGCTCATTGCGGCATGGTCGAATGCGGTTAACCTGACAGATGGCCTCGATGGCCTAGCCGCCGGCACCACCGCGATGGTGATGGGCGCCTACGCATTGATTTCCTTCTGGCAGTTCCGCAACTCCTGCGCCGTGTCCCCGTCTGCTGGATGCTATGAGGTACGCGACCCGCTCGACCTTGCAGTGCTTGCCGCAGCCGGCTTGGGCGGTTGCTTGGGCTTTTTGTGGTGGAACGCTGCGCCGGCGAAGATCTTCATGGGCGATACCGGTTCGCTAGCGCTCGGTGGCCTCGTTGCCGGCCTATCCGTGACCACTCGCACCGAGCTGCTCATGATCATCATTGGCGCCATCTTTGTTATCGAGACGGTATCCGTGGTTATCCAGATCATCGTCTTCCGCAGCACCGGTAAACGTTTCTTCCGCATGGCACCAATTCACCACCACTTTGAAAACGGGGGCTGGGCCGAGACCGCGGTTGTCACCCGCTTCTGGTTGCTCAGCGCCATGGCCTCCATCGCCGGCGTATGCATCTTCTACGGCGACTGGCTTTCCGCCGTTGGCTTCGGCGGCTAAGACCAACGCCTTCCAGTTTTATCGAGGAAAGAGGATAATAGATGACCGAGTTGCCACCCTCGTTGCGTGGACGAGTGCTCGTGGCCGGGGCGGGAGTATCCGGGCGTGGGTGCGTAGCCATGCTCGCGCGCCTTGGCGTTGATACCACCGTGGCAGATTCCAATGAGTTGGCGTTGCAAGCGCTGGCGGATGACTACGGGGTCGCCACCGTATCCGCCGAGTCCGCCGCACAGGGGGATTTCGATCTCGTAGTTACCTCGCCCGGTTGGCGGCCAGATTCGCCTTTGCTGGTTGCCTTCCAAGACGCCGGGGTAGAAGTTATCGGAGACGTGGAGCTGGCGTATCGCTTGGACCGTGCCGGCGTCTTCGGTGCGCCCCGCACCTGGCTGGTGGTCACTGGTACCAATGGCAAGACGACGACCACGGGCATGCTGGCGCAGATCATGCTTGCCGACGCCGCCCGCACCGGCCAGCGCGCACTGGCGGTGGGCAATATCGGCGTTTCGCTTTTCGATGCCCTGACGGCTACCCCGCGCGTCGATGTCCTATGCGCCGAGCTTTCCTCATTTCAGCTGCATTGGTCGAGCCAACTTCGCCCAGATGTAGGAGTACTGCTCAACCTAGCGGAAGACCACCTCGATTGGCACGGCTCCTTCGATGCCTATGCCCGTGCCAAGGCCAAGGTGCTATCTGGTGAAGCCGCGGTGGTGGGCAAGGATGACGCCGCAGCGTTGAGCTACGCCGCGGGTACCGCACGCGTTTATGGTTTCACCGCCGCCGAACCCGAACAGGGCGAAGTCGGGGTGAGCGCAGGGCGCCTCGTATCCCGCCTTGCCGCAGGGTGCGAGGATTTAGCTTCCGCCGAGGGCATCGAGCCGGCGGGCCTGGCAGGAGTACTGGATGCAGCGGCGGCGGCCAGCGTCGCGCGGCTGGCGGGTGCCGCCCCGCAATCCATTGAGGTGGGGCTTTCCGCTTATACGGTTGCTGGGCACCGTGGTGCGGTGGTCCACCAGGCCTCCGGCATTTCCTTTATCGATAACTCCAAAGCCACGAACCCGCACGCGGCGGACGCTGCACTGAAAGGGCTCAACTCCGTCGTATGGATCGCCGGTGGGCAGTTGAAGGGAGCGGAGGTAGACGGGCTCGTCGCCAAGCACGCCGCCCAGATCAAGGCTGCGGTAGTCATGGGCGTGGATAGGCAAGAGATTGCCCACGCGCTCGCAGCACACGCCCCGCATGCAGCGGTGGACGTCATCGAAAGCCAGGACCCTGCAGCTGCCATGAATGCGGCGGTGGAAGCGGCGCTGCAACACGCCGAGGCGGGGGATACCGTGCTTTTGGCGCCGGCTGCTGCATCGTTAGATATGTATACCGGCATGGCTCAAAGAGGCGATTTCTTCGCGGCCGCCGCGCGAGAGCTTACCCGCAGCTAGAGCCATAGATTAAGGATCAGGAGAACACATGACGGCCACCTCCCAGCAGCGCCCGCGCCCGAAGAGCTTGGGCGACCGCGTCCGCGAGCTGCGCGAGCAAGCCCGCCAGCAGGCCGGCCTTGATTATCAACTGCTGCGCATCATCATCTTCTCGCTCATCGGCATTGGTGTGCTCATGGTCTTTTCCTCTTCCATGGCCACCTCATTAACCGAGGACGGCGGCGTGTGGAATCAAGCGCTGCGGCAGTGTGCGATGGTCTTTCTTGGTCTCGTTGCCTTCTGGCTTGGCCTGAAGGTATCACCGCATACATTGCGTAAATGCGTGCCGTGGATCGTGGGATTATCGATCATCTTGCTCATTGCGGTCCTCATCCCCGGGGTCGGTACCGGCCGCGAGGAGGTAGGTTCGCAGTCGTGGATCTACTTGGGCCCGTTCTCCCTGCAGCCCTCGGAGCTCGCACGTATTGCAGTCGGCATGTTCGGCGCGACCGTATTAGCGGATAAAGAGCACAAATCCTTGAAGTTTACTGATCCCTTCATGATGTACTCCCTAATCGCAGGCGTGATGTTTTTGCTCATTGCCCTGCAGGGAGATATGGGCATGGCCTTGTCCTTTGCTCTCGTTGTAGTCTTTACCCTTATTTTCGCTGGTGTTGACTGGCGAGTTCCCGCGACGATCGGTGTTGCCGGGGTCCTAGGGTTGATATTTATCTTCCTTAAGGGCGGTTTCCGCTCGAATCGTTTCCACACCTATTTTGATGCCTTGGTGGGCAATATTTCCGATACTCAAGGCACAGGTTTCCAGTCTTATCAAGGCTTCCTCTCGCTTGCCGACGGCGGCTTTTGGGGCGTTGGCATCGGCCAATCCCGCGCCAAGTGGTTCTACCTCCCTGAGGCAAAGAATGACTTTATTTACGCCATCGTTGGCGAGGAGCTCGGCTGGTGGGGCGGCGCACTCGTAATCGTTCTCTTCGCTGCCATGGGCTATGTGGGCCTGCGCACTGCGATGCGCGCGCAAAATCAATTCCAGTCTCTGCTTGCCGTTACGCTAACCATCGGCGTGGTTACCCAGGCTTTCGTGAATATCGGCTACGTCGTTGGTTTGTTACCGGTGACCGGTATTCAGCTGCCCATGATTTCTGCCGGTGGTACTGCGGCTATCATTACCATCGGTTCGATGGGTATTTTGTGCAACGTGGCGCGTCACGAGCCAATGCAGATTTCCGCAATGCAGAATTTCGGCCGCCCGCTGTTTGACCGCCTCTTTTTCATTGGCGAGCCGCAACCGGTGCCCAAGCCGAAAAAGAAGCAGCAGGGCCGCCACGCCCGCCCACAGGAGCCCCGTTCCCGCGTGCGCGAGGAACGCTTTGGCCGTCCCGTTACCGGAGCAGGCCGCTATCCGCGCGCCGAGCGCCGCTATCGCTAGGTGGCGCTGGTAGCCTTTAGGCTATGAATTCCACGCCTATTTCCGCCGTCATCGCAGGTGGCGGCACCGCCGGACATATTGAACCCGCCCTTGCCGTGGGCGAAGCTTTGCGCGAGCGCCACGGCGCACGCATTACCGCGCTCGGCACCGAAAAGGGCCTCGAGCGCGATATCATTCCCGCTCGCGGCGTGGATCTTCGCTTGATTACTCCAGTGCCGATCCCCCGCAAGATCAACGCGCAGCTTTTCAAATTGCCGTTAAACCTTTCCCGCGCGGTGAGGGAGGCTAAGCAGGTGCTCAAGGACGTCGAGGCGGATGTCGTCTTTGGCACCGGTGGCTACGTTGCAGGGCCAGCCTATATTGCTGCGCGCTCCCTCGGCATTCCGTTTTATGTTCTCGAGACCAATGCATTGGCAGGAATAGCCAATAAGCTTGGCGTGAAGATGGGCGGAATCGGCCTCAACGCCCACCCTGACTCCGGCATGCCGGGTGAAGTCGTAGGCATCCCCGTGCGTCCGAGTCTAGCAGAAGACCTGAATGGCAACCTTGCCGCAGACGCACGCACCAAGTGGAACTTGGCTGAGCTTCCCACCATCCTTATTACCGGCGGCTCTCAAGGCGCCGCCAGCATCAACCGCGCCGTGGCTGGGGCGGTGGAAGACCTGGCCAAGGACTTCCAGCTTCTGCACGCTTATGGCAAGAAGAACGATCCGCCGGCAGAGCACCCAAACTACGCGGCACTGCCGTATATCGAAGACATGGGCTCTGCTCTCGCAGTGGCCGATCTCGTCGTGTGCCGCTCTGGCGCCATGACCGTAGCCGAAGTCTCCGCCGCAGGCCTGCCCGCCATCTATATCCCGCTGCCACACGGCAATGGTGAACAAGCGCTTAACTCCCGCGAGGTGGTCGAGGCCGGCGCCGCCATCCAAATCCTCGATGCGGAGCTGACCTCGGAGCGCCTCATTTCCGAGGTACGCGGGATCCTAGGGGATCAGAAGCGCCTCGATTCGATGACGCACGCCGCAGCCCACTCCAGTGCCGGGGATGTAGCCAATACCATCGCAGACCGCATTGCCGCCCGCGTTTTTGAGGCCGAAGACGCCGCCGGAAGGAAGGATAAATAAATGACCGACCCCGCACACTACGATCTCCGCCGTGTCCACTTCATCGGAATCGGCGGTTCTGGGATGTCGGGCTTGGCACGCATCCTTGCCGCCCGCGACGCGGTGGTTACCGGTTCCGATGTGAAAGACTCCACCCCAGTACAGGTATTGCGCACCATGGGCGCCAAGGTCGCGATTGGGCACGCTGCGGAAAACCTGTGTCTTTCCGGCGAGCTGCCCACTGTCGTGGTTACCTCCTTCGCCGCCATTCCGCAGGATAATCCGGAGCTATTGGCTGCGAAAGAGAACGATATCCCGGTCATCCGCCGCTCCGACCTGCTCGCCGCATTGATGGAGGGCCACAAGCAGGTGCTGCTGGCTGGCACCCACGGCAAGACTTCCACCACGTCCATGACAGTGAGCGCCATGCAACATGCCGGCCTCGATCCTTCCTTCGCCATCGGCGGCCAGCTCAATCGCGCAGGCACCAACGCCCACGGCGGCACTGGTGAGGCCTTCGTTGCAGAGGCGGATGAATCCGATGCCTCCTTGCTGCGCTATAGCCCCGATGTTGCCGTAGTCACCACCATTGAGCCTGATCATCTGGATTTTTTCCATACCGAAGAGGCCTATTTCCAGGTCTTTGATGACTTCGCTAACCTCGTCACCCCGGAAACTGGCTTTCTCGTTGTCTGCGTGGAAGATGAGCACGCTGCCCGAGCAGGTGAACGTGCGCTACGGCGCGGCATCAACGTCGTGGGCTATGGTTCTCCGGACAAGGCTTTGACCTCCTCCGTTCCGTTGGCCGCGGAGCTTGTGCACGAAGAGACCACGGCCGAGGGCATGGATACCACAGTTAAGCTCACTCTGCCTGGGGTAGCGGAGACCGTGCGCTACGAGCTGCAGATCCCAGGCCACCACATGGTGCTGAACTCACTGGGTGCCTTGATCGCTGGCGTGCTCTCCGGCGGCACGCCGGCCGCAATCGCAGAGGGTTTGGCTGATTTTAGCGGTGTGCGCAGGCGATTTGAGTACCGCGGGAGCGTCGACATGCAGGGCAAGCCCGTGCACGTCTTTGATGACTATGCCCACCATCCCACCGAGGTCGCTGCAGTGCTGCAGGCCGCCCGCGCAAAGGTTGAGGCGGAGGGCCACGGCGGGCGCGTCATCGCGTGCTTCCAGCCGCACCTGTACTCGCGCACCATGGAATTCGACGCCGAGTTTGCCCAAGCACTTTCGCTTGCCGACGCCGCCGTTGTCCTCGACATCTATGGCGCACGAGAACAGCCCGTGGAGGGAATTACCTCCCGCATCATTACCGATAAGATGCCCGCTGATATGCAGGTTATTTTCGAGCCGGACTTTTCCGCCGCTGCTCGTGACGTCGTATCCGTAGTAGAGCCTGGAGATGTGGTACTGACCATCGGCGCTGGCTCGGTAACTATGGTGGCCGCAGAAATCCTCGACGAATTGCGGGCGAGCTAGTGCGCGTATCCTTAAAGCTCATCGCCGGGATAGTCGCTGCTGTTGTTGCAGTTGCCCTCATCGCCGGAATCGTGTTGTGGACGGTGCCCATCCTTAAGGTGCGAAATTTCCAGGTGGAAGGCCTCCATCAGCTGGATCCGGCGCAGGTAGAAGAGGCCGCCGGTGTCCCCGAGGGCGAAAACTTGCTGCGCGTCAATGCGCGCGAGGCAGCTTCCGGTGTGGCCGGATTGGATTGGGTCGATTCGGCGACCGTCTCCCGCGATTTTCCCTCGACCTTGACCATTAATGTGGCCGAGCACAAGGCCGTGGCTTTTGTAAAGCGCGATAATAAGCCCATCCTGATCGATGATAAAGGCGAGGAATTTACTTCCGCGGAGCCTCCCGCCGGCGCAGTCGAAGTAACTGGTTCCGTCGATAGCGGTTCTTCCCAAACCCAGGACGCGGTGCGCGCCATTGCAGCGCTCTCAGACGAGGTGCGCAACCAGGTCGCAACACTCGAGGTGGCCGATCAATATTCTCTCACCTTCACTACCAAGGACGGCCGCCGCGTCTTCTGGGGCGCGAGCGACTCCAATGATGAGGACAAGTCGCATGCTTTTGCCACGGTGTTGAAGATGGAGGGCCGCGAATGGAATATCTCCAACCCTGAGTTGGTCACCACCCGCGGATAGGGGCTGGGTGCCCCCACACGCACTTGTTATCTTTTTTTCGGCTCGGTGCGGCACCGCTTAGGCGCGTGCGCTGCACGGGCCTTTTTCTCTGCCCGCAACCTGGGGCGGATGATACGGGTGTGACTAACAAAACCGCAGGTAAGAAACCCTAAAGTGGAACTTGAGGGTCTCGACACGCGGAAAATGTGCGTGAAAATTACACGGCTGTCGTTAAAGATGGAGAGGAACGCGATTCGCCTTCGGCGGAACGCATTACATTCCTCGTTTAATGCACGTGCAGACATACAGTAGCGAAAGGTGAGACCTACTCACATGATCTCTTCCAATAACAATCTCGCGGATATCAAGGTCGTCGGCGTCGGCGGTGGTGGCGTCAACGCCGTCAACCGCATGATTGAAGAAGGCCTCAAGGGCGT
The DNA here is from genome assembly GCF_030503735.1 of Corynebacterium tuberculostearicum. The sequence goes on from NZ_CP073096.1 coordinate 318,903, forward strand.
CCAATTCGTCGCCATCAATACGGACTCCCAGGCCCTCATCTTCTCCGATGCCGACACCAAGCTCGACATCGGCCGCGAGGCCACCCGCGGCCTTGGCGCCGGCGCTAACCCTGAGGTGGGCAAGACCTCTGCAGAAGACCACAAGTCCGAAATTGAAGACGCCCTGCAGGGCTCCGATATGGTCTTCGTGACTGCCGGCGAAGGCGGCGGAACCGGCACCGGTGCTGCTCCGGTTGTGGCGTCCATCGCGAAGAAGATGGGTGCCCTGACCGTCGGTGTGGTTACGCGCCCGTTCAAGTTCGAGGGTGCCCGCCGTACCCGCCAGGCCATGTCTGGCATCGAGGAGCTGCGCGAGGTCTGCGATACCCTCATTGTCATCCCGAATGACCGCCTGATGCAGCTCGGTGGGGAAGAACTGTCCATCGTCGAAGCTTTCCGCGCCGCCGATGAGGTGCTGCACAATGGTGTGCAGGGTATTACCAACTTGATCACCATCCCGGGCATGATCAACGTCGACTTTGCTGACGTCCGCTCCGTCATGTCCGATGCCGGCTCTGCGCTTATGGGTATCGGTTCCGCCCGCGGCGATGACCGCGCTATGACCGCTGCCGAGCAGGCCATTAACTCCCCGCTACTAGAATCCACGATGGAAGGCGCTAAGGGCGTGCTGCTCTCTATCGCCGGTGGTTCCGACCTCGGCCTGCACGAGGTTAATGCCGCGGCTTCCATGGTGGAAGAGCGTGCCGACGAAGACGTCAACCTCATCTTCGGTACCATCATCGACGACACCTTGGGCGATGAAATCCGCATCACGATCATCGCCACCGGCTTTGACGCCGAGGCCAATATGGCGCAAGCCGCGGCACAGCAGCAGCCGCAGCAGGAGCAGCGCAAGCCGGGTTCGCTTTTTGATAACCGTCAGCGCGAAGCGGCAGAGCCCGTCACCCCAGCTCCGGCACAGCCTGCTGCCGCTCAGCCGGTACAGGACGATTACTCCCCGCGCCACTCCTACGAGCCGCGCGCCGGTCAGGACCGTGAGCGCTATACTCCGGAGCGCCCAGCCGAGGAGCGTCGCCCCGAGTCCAGCGGTCTGTTCACCAACTCTGACCGTTTCTCCCGGGAGGAGCGCCGCGATGATTACCGTTTGTCCCGCCCATCCCAGCGCCGCGATGATGACGGTGACGACGACCTCGACGTGCCTTCCTTCATGCGCTAAGCGCAAAGCGCTACGCTGGTGTGCATGCCAGTAAACGAGGAACATCGCACCAAACGCCCCGTTCGCATGGTTTTTACTAGCCGTGCCGGCGGGGCGTCTGCTATTCCATATGACTCTTTCAACTTGGGGCATCATGTCGGCGATGACCCCGCCGCGGTAGCTGCTAACCGCGAACGCCTTAAGCGTGTGACCGGCGTGGACGATATCGTGTGGATGGAGCAGCTGCACACTAATACCGTCGCTGTTATTGATGGCCCGCAGGATCAGCCCGTGCCGGCCACCGACGCTATTGTTACCACCCAGCGTCGCATTGGCTTGGGCGTCCTTGTTGCGGATTGCACGCCGGTTCTGCTTGTCGACGTCGCCGCTGGCGTCATCGCCGCCGCTCACGCCGGCCGCTTGGGTGCCCGTAACGGCATCGTGGTAAATACCGTGCACGAAATGCAGAAACTCGGGGCTCAACCTGAGCGCATCCAAGTAGTCATGGGCCCAGCCGCTTCGGGAAAGAATTACGAAGTCCCGGAACAGATGGCCGATGACGTGGAGCGCCGGCTGCCTGGTTCCAAGACTCGGACGTCGAAAGGCACGTGGGGAATCGACGTGCGCGCAGGGCTGATTCGCCAGCTCATGGGGCTAGGTATCACCGCGATTGAATCCGACCCGCGCTGCACCATTGAAGACGAAGATTTCTTTTCCTATCGCCGCGAAGGCACTACCGGCCGCCAAGCCGGGCTGATTTGGTTGGAGGCTAAATGATGACGGACCGTAAAACACAGCTAGAGGAAAATCTTGAGGCTACTCGCGCCGAAATTAACCGGCTATCGGCGCAATCAGATCGCATGCCTCCGGAGTTGCTGCCGGTGACGAAGTTTCATCCAGCTGCAGATATTGCCCTCTTAGCCGAACTAGGGGTTACTGATGTCGCCGAAAATCGGGAGCAAGAAGCCCGCGCCAAGGCCTCTGAGCTGCCACAGCTGCGATTCCATATGATCGGCCAGATTCAGACTAAGAAAGCCAACCATGTGGCCCGTTGGGCGGCAAGCGTCCATTCGGTCGATTCCCTCAAGCTCGCCCGCGCGTTGGAGCGAGGTGTTTCCTTGGCAAAGGAACGTGGCGAGCGCGAAGGCAACCTATCGGTCTTTATCCAGGTCTCCGCCGACGGCGATGGCACTCGCGGAGGCGTTATCCCCAGCGCGCTCAGTGAGCTTGTGGATGCAGTAGAAGGAGCGGAGCATCTCGACCTCGCAGGTCTCATGGTTGTTCCGCCGCTCGACGCCGATGCGGGTGAGGTATTTCGCGGTGTGCGCCAGGAAGCCGACCGGCTATCTGCCGAGGTGAACCGCCCGCTGAAAATGTCTGCCGGAATGAGTGCGGACATGGCTGAAGCAATCGCCGCGGGCAGCGATATCGTGCGTGTCGGAACCAGTATCATGGGACCGCGGCCAGTAGGTTAAAAATATCGCAAAAGCGCATTTCACAGCGTAAATCACATGCGTCACACCAGACACATTTTGCGCGTTTGAACTTGTACAAATTTAGGTCAGAGGGAGACCCAAAAATGTCATTCATTGATAAGACGAAGGATTTCTTCGGTCTTGGGCCGATGGACATCGAAGAGGACGATGCCTACTACAACGAGGAGCCGCGTTACTCCGGAAATAGCTCCTCCGCCTACGCCCCACGCCGGGCCCCTCAGTCTTATGAGTCTGCTCCGGTAGAGGAGGATTTTGTACCGACCATCGTGGCTATTTCGCTGACGTCTTTCAATGATGCCGCCAAGGTGGGCGAGCCTTTCCGTGATGGTGACGCAGTGGTCTTTGAGCTTACCGACGCCGAAAAGGCCACCGCTAAGCGCTTCATCGACTTTGCCGCCGGCCTCTGCTTTGGTCTCGAGGGTCGAATGCTCAACCTCACCAAGGGAATGGACACGGAGCGTAAGGTCTTTTCCATCGTGCCGAAGTCTGCGGACATCGCTAAGCACGAGCTCGAGCGCGCAGCCGGCCTCCGCTAAAGCAATTATTTTTTACCCGACCCCCCGTGGGTGCCGATTGGGCACCTGCGGGGGTTTATTCGATAGGCTCAGTGATTGTGACACAACTCGGAATTATTCTTATCCTGCTCGTGCGGATTTATACGTGGGTGCTCATTGCCCGCATCATCATTGAGATGATCCAGTCCTTTTCACGGCAGTTCAATCCGCCACGCTGGTTTATGGTCATGGCGGAGCCCCTCTTTGTAATTACAGATCCGCCGGTCAAGGCATTGCGACGCCTGATTCCGCCGTTACAAATGGGTGGCGTAGCTCTCGACGTATCGGTGCTCGTGCTCTTTATTTTGCTCTCGATTCTCACGCTTATTCTGCGAATCGTTTTCTTGGGCTAGCACCCCCGTCGCCTCGAAACCTGTGGTAAACGTTGAGACTCGACGGAGCGTCGATTATTGTGGGCGTTTGGTTACGATAAATCGCGATAACCCGTATTATGAACCACATGTACCTTTGTGGGGAAGGTTTAGCTAAGCCTGAACCGCAGCTCCTAAGGCCCTGGAACCTCCGGGGTTGTATCAACCTGAAGGGGAAGAGAAGACATGCCACTGTCACCAGCTGATGTTCACAACGTCGCGTTCAGCAAGCCGCCTATTGGCAAGCGCGGCTACAACGAAGATGAGGTGGATCAGTTCCTCGACCTCGTAGAAGACGCCCTTGCCCAGCTACAGGACGAAAACGAAGACCTGCAGGCACAGGTCAGCGACCTGAACTCCCAGGCCAAGGCGGGTGCTGGCGCCGGTGCTGCTGATACCGCGACCGCAGCTTCTGCTCGTACCGATGAGGCCGCTTTGCGCAAGGAGATTGAGGCCAAGCTGCGCGCCGAATACGAAACCAAGCTGGCGGATTCCAAGTCTGAGCTCTCCCGCGCTAAGGAAGAGACTAAGAAGGCGCAGGAGCAGGTTAAGTCGGCCCAGGCTGAAGCTTCCAAGGCACAGGAGTCTGGCTCCGCTGCTGCTTCCTCTTCCGCAGACCTGAAGGCAGCCCGCGCAGAGGCAGCACAGGCTAAGAAGGAACTCGAGGCCTCCAAGAAGGAAAACGACGAACTGAAGAAGTCCGCTTCTGCAGCTGGTTCTTCCAAGGCTGGTGCCGCAGCTGCAGGTATTGCAGGTGCCGGAGCCGCTCAGACCGCCGATGGTCTGGCTACCCCAGAAACCCACATGCAGGCCGCCCGCGTTCTGGGTCTGGCACAAGAGATGGCAGACCGCCTCACCTCCGAGGCTCGCGCGGAGGCCGAGTCCATGCTGTCTGAGGCACGCACTGCCGCTGAGAAGCAGCTGACCGATGCAGATTCCCGCTCCAAGGAACAGCTTGCCGACGCCCAGAAGAAGTACGACGCCCAGCTGCAGGATGCAGATTCCCGCTCCAAGAAGCTGATTTCTGACGCCGAGGCTAAGGCAAAGCAGACCGAGTCTGATGCTTCCTCCCGCGCTGAGGCACAAATCCGCCAGGCAGAGGAAAAGGCTGCTTCCCTGCAGGCCGATGCCGAGCGCAAGCACACCGAGGTTATGAACACGGTCAAGCAGCAGCAGACCGCATTGGAGGCTCGCATCTCCGAGCTGCGCACCTTCGAGCGTGAGTACCGCACTCGCCTGAAGACCCTGCTCGAGTCCCAGCTGGAAGAGCTGGAAACTCGCGGCACTGCCGCACCGAACGGCGAGTCTGGCAATAACTAGGCCCTCCCGTACTCCTTAGCGCCCCCGCCACCGCGGCGGGGGCGCTATTGTTGTTTTAGACAGTCGTACCTCATCCCGTCCCAGCCGAAAGGAACCATCGTGCTCGTTGCCGCTCTAGTTCTAGCCCTCGTGGCATTCGTGGCCTTGGTGAACTTCGTCATTTCGGGAGCCGATTGGTCGCTCTATCTTGTCTTCGCCGCTGCTGGTCTGGGACTCGTGTGCTTCATCCTGGACTGGGCGCATAAACATCGCACCGACAAGGCTGGGGCAGCAGAAAATCCTGAGCAGGAGTCTTTGCGTGCAGCCCTCCGCGAGGAATAACGCAGCAAGCTCCGCACCTTGTTTTGAGGCACGCCAATAAGGCGCACAGGGCGCCTTATCTTGCGGGTGAGTCCTAACAGTCAGGCGGTTGCCACCGAATCTGTCCGTTTTCTCGGGCAAGCCGCCCGCGCAATGGCGGGGCATTGGGATCGTCATCATTGGCGCCATTGTGATAGGCGCAGGCTGTGGATAAGTTCGCGATATTGGTCAATCCACCGTGCAACCACGGATCCAAATGGTGAATTTGGCATTCGTCGGCAGGCTTAGCGCATCGCGGCCAGGGGCAGACGGGATTTTCTGCGCCTGCCATCAGCCGTTGTTTGGCGTTGGCAAAACGCTGCGTGCGATACAGATTCACTGCGCCTTCATAGGGGCTTACTAGTGTGATAAGCCCATGCTCTTTAAGCGTGCGGCGCAGGTACTGCGCTCCCGTAAGCGTCGCCCCGTTGGTCATCTGCAGGGTGATTTCCTCACCGTCACCGTTGACGATGCGTACGTAATCTTCCAACCGCACGATGACGTTCGTTACCACGGCGCTTCGTTGCGCCGTATCGCTGCCGAAGAAGGTATCTTCCACCACGTCTAGAGGCTTTTTGTCTTGGTTCTCCACTGCCGCGTGGAGATCTGCGATAAACGATGACGAGCCGTCGATCGCAAGCGTCCAAGGTGCATCCTTTCGGCGGATGATCCGCACGCCCGGCTTTACGTTGCGCTTTTTCTTCGGGACCTTGGACTGGGCCAGCTTTTCTAGGGCCCCTGCTGTAGCTTTGGTGGTACACAGTTGTTCGCGGAGAACCCAGGCGTCGAAAAGCGTGGGCATCTTCCGCGCATATTTTTCGATGATGGATAAAGCAACGATGGAATGTCCATTGTGCTGAGCACCTTCGATTGCGCGTCGCCGCTTCCTAGTGAACCTAGTCGTGCCGCAGTACGCCTCTTTTAGCAATGCCAACTCGCGGGCCGTCTTTTCAGCGGCGCCTCGCGCGCAGAGGTCGTCCTCAGACATGCCTGCACACCCGAGGACGATGTCCATCCCGGGTGCCATGGCTGCGAGGTAAGTATCTAGCGCGTTCACGATTCACAATTTATTTCCCCGCGCAAGCCCCCACAAGGGAAAATTTTTAGCCTGTGGATAACTTCTTGTGCGCGAAGATTATCGGGCGCTATACTGTGGCCTACACGCAGTGATCCGGCCATCACCGGGGAGCAATTCAGAAGAACAGCCAGTGTGGCCCAGTAGAACTGAACGGGTGGGACCGTCAACTCCTTCACCGAAACGAAGCGGAGCCTTCGGGCTCAAGCAGGGTGGTACCGCGAGCCTTGATGGCGCGTCCCTGCACCGTGTTAAGAGTGAAGGATAATTATGGCGAAAAAGGTTTACCCCAAGGTTGACATGACTGGCGGCTCCAGCCGCTTCCCAGATATGGAAGAGGAAGTCCAGAAGTACTGGAAGCAGGATGATACCTTCCAGGCTTCGCTAGAAAAGACCAAGGACTGCCCAGAGTACATCTTTTATGATGGCCCTCCATTCGCAAATGGCTTGCCGCACTATGGTCACCTGTTGACCGGCTACGTGAAAGATATTGTCCCGCGCTATCGCACCATGGCTGGCAATTACGTTCCTCGCGTCTTCGGCTGGGATACCCATGGACTGCCCGCCGAGCTGGAAGCGGAAAAGCAGCTGGGCATTACCGATAAGGCACAGATCGAAGATATGGGCTTGGAAAAGTTCAACGAGTACTGCGCCAAGTCCGTGTTGGAGTACACCGACGAGTGGGAAGACTACGTTAACCGCCAGGCCCGCTGGGTGGACTTTGAAAACGGCTACAAGACCATGGATATCAACTACATGGAATCGGTCATGTGGGCGTTCAAGGAACTTTATGACAAGGGCCTTATCTACAAGGGCTTCCGCGTCCTGCCTTACTCCTGGGCGGAGCATACTTCCCTGTCTAACCAGGAGACCCGTCTGGATGATTCCTATAAGATGCGCCAGGATCCGACGCTGACGGTTACCTTCCCAGTGAAGGGGGCGCGTGAGGAAAGTGCGGCGGAAAAGACACTGGCAGAGCACCCTGCGCTTGCCGACGCCTCCTTCCTCGCCTGGACCACCACCCCTTGGACCTTGCCTTCGAACGAGGCCTTGGCGGTTCATCCAGAGGTTACCTACGTGCTCTTTAAGGCTACGGAGGGTGATTTCGCCGGCCGTACTTTCATCATGGCGGAAAACCTGCTGGCCACCTTGGAGAAGGAACTAGGGGCGGCCGAGGTGCTGGAGACCTTTACCGGCGCGCAACTCGAGGGCTTTACTTATGAGCCGATCTTCGGCTTCTTCCCGGATCTGCGCAACGCCTACCAGGTTTTGATCGCTGATTACGTCACCACGGAGGACGGCACCGGTGTGGTACACCAGGCCCCTGCGTTTGGTGAAGACGATATGAATACCACCAACCAGTACGACATCGAGCTGGTTATCCCGGTGGATGAGGACGGCAAGTTCACCTCGCAGGTTCCGCCCTATGAAGGCCAGCTGGTCTTTGATGCGAATAAGGACATCATCAAAGACTTGAAGGCTGCTGGGCGAGTGGTGCGCCACGTGACCATTGAACACTCCTACCCGCACTCGTGGCGCTCGGGCGAGCCGCTTATCTACATGGCGCTGCCGGCCTGGTTTGTGAAAGTGACCGAATTCCGCGATCGCATGGTAGAGCTCAATCACAATGACATCGAGTGGCTACCCGAGCACATCCGGGATGGCCAGTTTGGCAAGTGGCTCGAGGGCGCGCGCGACTGGAATATCTCTCGCACCCGCTACTGGGGTGCTCCTATCCCGGTGTGGATGTCCGATGATGACAACTATCCGCGCATGGATGTCTACGGCTCCTTGGATGAGCTGGAGCGCGATTTCGGCGTCCGCCCGGAGTCGCTGCACCGCCCGCACATCGATGAGTTGGTGCGTCCGAACCCGGATGATCCGACCGGTAAGTCGATGATGCACCGCGTGCCGGATGTGCTGGACTGCTGGTTCGAGTCTGGTTCGATGCCTTTTGCGCAAAAGCACTACCCATTCGAGAATAAAGAGTGGTTCGAAACTCACTCGCCGTCTGACTTCATCGTGGAGTACTCCGGTCAGACGCGTGGTTGGTTCTATGTGATGCATGCGTTGTCCACTGCGCTTTTTGATCGTCCGGCGTATAAGAAGGTCGTGGCTCACGGCATCGTGTTGGGCAACGATGGTCTCAAGATGTCGAAGTCCAAGGGCAATTATCCGAACGTCAACGAGGTCTTTGACCGTGATGGTTCGGATGCCATGCGCTGGTTCCTGATGTCTTCGCCTATCCTGCGCGGTGGCAACCTTATCGTGACCGAGCAGGGCATTCGTGAGGGCGTGCGCCAGGCCATCCTGCCAATCTGGAATGCCTATACCTTCCTGCAGCTCTACGCAGAGAAAGAAGCAAAGCTCGACACTAGTTCCACGCATGTTCTCGACCGCTATATCATGGCTAAGACCCACGATGTCGTAGCCAATGTGGACGCGGCGCTTGCCGATACTGATATTGCCACGGCAACCGAAGAAGTGCGTCTGTTCGCCGACGTCCTGACCAATTGGTACGTGCGCCGTTCCCGCGAGCGTTTCTGGGAGGGCGAGGATACCCACCCAGAGGCCTTCAACACCTTGTATACCGTGCTGGAGACCGTGACTCGCGTGGTGGCGCCGCTGCTGCCACACGTGGCAGAGGTTATCTACCGTGGACTGACCGGCGAGCGTTCGGTGCACCTGGCCGACTTCCCGCAGGCTGCGGACTACCCGTCCGATGCAGATCTTGTATCCGCGATGGATGCTACCCGCGCGGTCGCTTCGGCGGCGTCTTCGGTGCGCAAGTCCAATAAGCTGCGCAATCGCTTGCCACTGCCCAAGCTGACGGTAGCCCTGGAGGGGGCACAGCGCTTGGCGGACTTCGCCGATATCATCCGCGACGAGGTCAATGTCAAGGAGGTCGAGCTTACTAACGACGTCGATTCGGTGGGCACCTTCCAGGTAGTCTGCAATGCCAAGGTCGCAGGCCCGCGCTTGGGCAAGGACGTGCAGCGCGCCATCAAGAATCTCAAGGCGGGCAACTACGAACGCCGCGGCGATGAGGTTGTAGTGGACGGCGATATCGTGCTTGGCTCGGATGAGTACACCGAGCGCTTGCAGGCGGCGAATCCGAAGTCGACCGCGCGTATCGAGGGCCTCGACGGCCTGGTGGTACTCGATACCGAGGTGACCGAAGAGCTCGAGGCCGAAGGCTGGGCGGCGGACGTTATCCGCGGCCTCCAGGATGCCCGCAAGGCTTCTGGGTTCGAGGTCTCGGATCGCATCGCGGCCGTACTCTCTGTCCCCGAGGAGAAGAAGGCCTGGGCGGAGCGTCACGCCGACCACATCGCCGGTGAAGTGCTCGCCGCCGATTTCCAGGTGACCACCGAGGCACTCGATGGTGCGGATGTGCACGAGGTGGTGAAGGGGGTTAGCGCTACCGTCGTCAAGCAGTAGCGCGTACGTTGCCACCTAAAAAATGATTGCCCAGCCAGTGCGGCTGGGCAATTTTTTATGATTGATAGGACTTAACGGACTGGGCCAGGCAGGTGGGCGCGCCAGCCGAGGACGACGTTAACCAGGCAGCACAGTGCGAGCACGGCGCCAATGAGGAAAAGGGTAGTAAAGCCGAGCAGCGGGGCGAGTGCGCTGAAGGCCATGGGGATAAAGAAGCCGGTATAGGACACCGAGTAGTAGACGGCGGTAAGGCCGGCGAGTTCTTCTGCACGGGCGATGCGCTGGACCTCGGAAAGCCCGGCGACCAGTGCAAGGCCGTAGCCTGCACCCATTACTGCGGCGCCGGCGATGCCGAGCGGCAGGGAGCGAGTATGGGAGGCAACCGCACCGAGGATGGTGCCCACAGTGATAACGCCCATGGCAACTGCGGAAGCGCGGGCGGAACGGCTGGTATCGATGACCTTGCCGAGCATCTGGATGCCGACGCCGCAGCCCAAGGTGATTACGGTCATGAGTCCGGAGAAGGCGATGGGGGCATCGCCAGCAGATTTGGAAAGAAGCTGGGGCAGGAGGGCATAGGCAGCACCAGCACAACCAAAGACCCACGGGGCGACCGGAAGAACGATTCGCACGAAGCGGCGGTGGGCTGCAGAGGGAATGTGCAGCATGCGCAGCATGTCGCGGATGCTTAAGTCAAGGAAAGTGTCTTTTACCGTAGCGCCCCGCGGCGGGCGGGTTTCCGGGGTCTTCATCAGCCAGATAGCGGTGGCGACGGTGAGGAGGATGTGCAGGATATACGCCAAGTGGGTCGGCCACGGACCCCACTGGGCTAGCACCGATGCGAGGCCGGCGCCGATGAGGAAGCCTAAGGTCAGGCACATGGAGGCGTGGCGTGGGCCGGCTGCGGGATCACCGCCGGCGCGGGTTATAAGCTCTGCCACCCACGTGGAGCCGACAGCCATGACGATGCCCAAAGCCAAGCCGCACATGATGCGGCCCACGGCGATGACGAGCGGCTCATTCGGCGCGATGGACAAAAGGAAAGAACCCAACAGTGATAGCGGTGCGGCAGGCAGCATCGTGGGGCGGCGGCCAATGTAGTCCGAAAGCGGGCCAGAAATCAGCAACGCCGGTACGATGCCGAGCACATAGGCGGCCAAGAGGCCATTGACGGTGACCTGCGAGAAGTGCGACTCCTCGCGGTACATAACTAGGAGAGGGGTGAACTCATTGCCGCCCCACGCGACAGCGACCATGCTGCCAGCGACGGGAAACCATGAGTGTTTGGCAAACTTTTCGGTCATAGTTGATTTCTCGAGTTGGTTAGGTGGGTGTCCAATGCGGAAAGGTAGGCGTCGAGGTCGCCGGTGCGGAGGGCATCGGCAAGCGTGCGGTGCTGATCCACGAAGGTTCGGGCACGGGCGACGTTGCGGCCAATGGCCGTGGCGGTAAACCGCTGCTGGCGCTCGCGTAGCTGGTGGCCTAGACCGGCTAGCAGGCTATTGCCGCCGCCGTCCATGATGATCTGATGGAAACGGGCATCGAGATGCGTATATGCGTGCAGATCCTCGCCATCAAGCGCAGTATCTTGCTCCGCGATTGTCGCATCGAGGTCATCGGCAATGTCCGCGCGCTCGGCATCAGACATTGCGCAGATTTTTTCCGCGCAATGCCTATCTACGAGCAAGCGTGCTTCATAAACCTCGCGTATTTCCAGCGGGCTAATCGGCACGATGAGGGCGCCCCGCCTGGGGTAGAGCTGTAAAAACCCTTCGACTTCGAGACGCAGAAAGGCCTCGTGCATCGGAGTGCGACTAATGCCCATCTCCGTAGCAAGGGATGCCTCCGAGAGCATCTGCGAAGGCTCGAAGGCACCGTCAATGATCTTCTCTTTAACGAAGATATAGGCGCGCTCCGCGGCGGGCTGCATTCGTTCATTGGACATGCATCCATCTTGCATGCAAGCCTGCATGCAAGCAAAAATGTGAGTGGGATTTGTGGGGAACGAATCTAGTAATGCAAACGTGTGACGTGGCACGTATCAGGGTCGAAGAGTAAGCCATGGCCCATGCCGACCCAGCCGATGAAGGGGGCGTCGGCAAGCGTGTGCGGGGTGTGGACGTGCCCAAGCATCCAGGCATCGGCCTCGCAGGCCTGTAGCTCAGCCACGGAAAGCGGCAGGCAGGTGCCTTTAGAAAACTCACCGGTGACGGAAGAATGTAGGAGGCCGAGGACGGGGCCGTTGCTGCGGCGGGGTGGAAGCTGGAGGCGGCGGGGGTCCGGATCGGTGGCCACCGCTGCGGTTAGAACCGTGGTGTTTCCTATGTGAAAGGTATGCACCTGCGTGTCGTGGACTGTGACCTCGGGCGGGAAGTCCAGGTTGTGGTGGGTATCGTGGTTGCCGGAAATGAAGTGGACTTCGCTGAACAGAGTGACAGCATGGGCCATAACGGTGCGGGCCTGAGGCACAAACTCGGCCGAGTTAGCGTTGCGGTCAATGATATCGCCCAAGCACACGCACGCCGTGGCCCCTCTATTGGCGGCAACCTCGAGTGCCTGCAGGGCCCAGTCCAAGCCGGGGGCGCCCGCGCGGCCTAGGTGCAGATCGGCAAAGACAAAAATGCTAGCGGGCATGTACGGCCTTTCGGTTTTGCCACCACGTGATAGCTACCAAGACAATTGTGGACGTTCCGACACCGATGAGCGTCATAGCCATGGCCTCGGCACGGTGTCCTTGATCGAATTGGTTCATAATCCACGGAGCCAAGAGGTTGACCTGGCTGGGGCGAATAAGCGAGGACATGACCAGCTCGCGGATGCCTACGAAGAAGGCGAGGAGCCAGCCAGCGAAGATGCCAGGAGCAAGCAAGGGCAGGGTAATGCGCCCAAAAGTTTGCAGAGTTGAGGAACCCGAAATCGCGGCGGCCTCGTACATGGTGGGGGAGATGGACTCGGCTGAAGTCTTGATATTTTGAATGGTCATGGGCAAAAAGAGCACCGTCAAAGCCATGACCAGCATGCCCATCGTGCCGTAGGGCGACCAGGGCAGCCAAGGAGAGTTCCACAGCAAAATAAAGCCAATGGCCAGCACGATGCCCGGCACGGTATCGGGGGCGACGGCCAAGAAATCGCTCAGCTTTGCGCCTATGAAGCTTTGGCGGCGGGTGAGCACCGTGACGAGGACACCTAGTGCTACGGCAGCGGTGGCGCCAAGGGCGCCCAGGCCGATGGAGCGAATCAGAGCTTCCTGTGCGGTGGGCATCTGCACAACGATGGAGAAGTAATCGAAGGTGAGGTTATCGAGCGTAGGTGGGGCCGAGCGCAGGATGGTCATAGCGGACAAAGTGATGGAAAGATAGGGAATGATCACCGCGGCCAAGAGGATGACTGCGGTAATGAGTGCGCCGAGGATAGAGCCGACTGGGCTGAGGCGGATGAGCACGGGGCGGCTTACACGTCCGCCGCCGGTGAGATCGTGGCGCGAAATCCACTGTTGGAATGCCCACGCAGCCACGCCAATGGCAAAGAGAACCGAAGAGGACGCCGCGGCGCTGGAAAAGTCGAGAGGGTCGATGGTGACGTCTTCATAAATAGAGGAGACGAGCACCTTGTATCCGATGGCATTGCCCAGCGTAACTGGTGTGCCAAAATCACCGGCGGCCTTGATGAAGATGATGAGTGCACCAAGGGAATAGGGCCCAATAACATTCGGGGCGATGATGCGCACGGCCTGTTGCCAGCGGCTCGCGCCGGCTACCTGGGCCATCTCCAGCGTTGACGCTGGAATGCAATTCAGGCAGGTGCGCAGGATGAGATATAAGAAAGGGAAAAGCTCCGCGGCCATGATGAAGGCCATGCCCCACACCGAGTAAATGACATCGTGGGCGAGTTTGCCGGCGCCGTGGCCGAGAAGCATCTCTGCGACACCACCGCGGCGGGTGAAATCCATCCACGCCATTGCCGCCCCAAAGGGCGGGGTCATAAACGGGATCATGACGGCGATCTCGATCCAGTTGGCCGAGCTAAAGCGCGTCCACGCACGTAAAAAAGCGAGCGGGGCGGCCATGAGCGTGGCAAAAGCCACGACCAGCACGGACAGCAAGATGGTATTGCCAAGGATGTGCAGCATGCCCGGTTGGACAATGCTGCCTAGGGCTGAGGGCTCATCGTGGTAGCCCACGGCCGCGTTGACCAACACGGAAGCCAGTGGTGCGGCGACGAGGGCGAGCAAGATGAGAAGGACCCCGTAGATCCCAAGGCGACGTTGTGGAGTGGTGGTGGAGCTCATTGGTTACTTCAAATAGCGCTTGGCAAAGGTTTCCTTGATGTCCTTGGACTGAGAAACCAGGCCATCGAGGTCATCGTTGAGGGTCTTAATCTCATCCAGCTTCGGGCCGTTCTTTGGAGCGATGTCCTTATTGGCCGGAATCATGTTCTTGGAGGCGGAGATTTCTTGTGCCTCTTCGGAGAACATGAAGTCCACGAAAGCCTCTGCGGCTTCCTTGTTGTCGGAGGACTTGAGGATCATGACTGGGCGCGGGGTGACCGTGGTACCGGAAGTAGGGATGGCGACCTCGAGCGGCTCCCCCTTTTTCTGCGCGGAGTATGCGGAGTAGTCAACGCCGCCGAGGACGATGCCACGGGAACCGGAGGTGACCTGGTCGAGCGCTGGGCCATTGGCACCTTGGACGATCATGCCGTTGTCAAAGAGCTTGTCAAAGAGGTCCCAGGTCTTCTCCTCGCCCCATTGGTCCACCATGGCCGCGATGAGGTCGGCTGCGGTACCGGATTCGCGCGGGTCCGGCATGATGATTTGGTCTTTGTACTTCTCATCGGTGAGGTCCTCCCAGTCTTTCGGGGCCTCGTCCACGACGTTGGTGTTGGTTACCAGTGCCAGAGCCGAACCATCGCGGCCGGTAAACGTGCCGCTTTCCGACGCCCACTTGGGCTCAGTCTTGTCCGCTCCCTCCGGCGTGTACTTTTCAAGGGCGCCGGACTTGTCCTGCTTGCTAGCTGCCGCCCACGAGGCGAGGTAGACGACGTCAGCCTGCGGGTTTGCTTCCTCTGCCTTGAGCTTGGCGGTGATCTTTCCGGTGGTGTCGGCAAAAACATTGACGTGGACGTCGGTCTTTTCTTCGAAGGCCTCCACGAGGGCGTCGGTAAGACCCTGCGGGTTAGCGGAGTAGTAATCCACCTCGCCGGATAGACCTTCAGGCGCCTTCCACTTCTCAGCAGAAGAGGTGGACTCGTCGGTAGCGGTTTCGGTGCTGTCCTCAACGGACCCGCAACCGGTCAAGGCGAGCGCTCCAACAGCGGTGGTGGCGATGGCGGCAGTAAACTTTTTGGTGAACATGTGTGGCTCCTATGCAGAAAGAGAAGATGGATAGTTGAGGTGGACGGTCTCGCCGCGAGTGATGCGGCGCGGTGAAAATGCCACCCACGGCTCCTCGGCCCCGGGAACATTGCAGCGCAACTCGTAGCGCCCGCCGATGTAGTGAGCGCCAAGAACCTGCGCCTCGACCCGGCGCGGGGAGGCGCCGGTGTCCTCCTCCGCAGTGGTGACGGTGAGATTTTCTGGACGTACGCTGGGTAGCTGTGGGTGGCGGTTCATGGTGCCTACGAAGCCAGCGATGAAATCGGTGGCCGGCTGTTCGTAAAGGGTGACCGGATCCGCGAATTGTTCGATATGGCCCTGATTCATAACCACGACGCGATCCGACATGGCAAGTGCCTCGGCTTGGTCGTGCGTGACGTAGATGACCGTCAGCCCCAGCTCCTGCGCCAGCTGGGTGAGCTCTGCGCGGATTTGCACGCGCAGCGCGGCGTCGAGGGCGGACAGCGGCTCATCCATAAGCAGGACATCTGGATTAGAAACCAACGCGCGGGCGATGGCAACGCGCTGCTGTTGGCCACCGGAAAGTTGGTTCGGCCGCGCCTTCGCCTTGGAAGCGATGCCCACCATGTCCATGCAGGCGCGGACCTTCTCGGCCCGCTGGCCTGCCGCCACCTTATTGCCTGGGGTGGTCAGCGGAAACTCGATGTTCTTTTCCACTGTCATGTGCGGCCACAGTGCGAGGTCCTGGAAGACCATCGAAAGCCGGCGCTTATTGACGGCCACGTTGGTTCGTGGACCAAATACCTCCATCTCTCCGAAGGAGATGGTTCCCGAGTCAGGCGTTTCTAATCCGGCTATGCAACGCAGCAGGGTGGACTTGCCGCAGCCGGAAGGTCCGAGAATAGAGACGAATTCACCGCAGTTGATGCTCAGATCGGTCTCGTGGAGGCCCGTATTATCGGCGAATTCGCGCGTAACGCCGCGCAAGATGACGTGGGGTGAGTCCATAATCAGCGAAATACTTTCTTCAAGAAATAACCTCAAAAAAGATAAGGCCGTAATATTGCATGTGGGTGACGTGAAGATGGAAAGAAATAAAAACTTTAATTAACGGCACGCAAACAGCCAGGAGTGCATGAAGGGGTGCGCCTATTAAACTGGGCCGCATGCAACGCTGGGTTCTACACATCGACATGGACGCTTTTTATGCATCTGTCGAACAGCTGACCCGGCCTACGCTGCAGGGACGCCCGGTATTGGTGGGCGGGACTAGCGGGCGCGGCGTCGTAGCCGGAGCCTCCTATGAGGCGCGCGTGTACGGCGCGCACTCGGCCATGCCGATGTACCGTGCACAGCAGCTCGTCGGATTGCGCGCGGTGGTGGTGCAGCCGCGCCGGGCAGTCTATTCGGCGGCTTCGCGTCGTGTTTTTGAAATCATTGCGCAACACGTGGAGGTCATCGAGCAACTTTCCATCGACGAAGCCTTCATGGAACCGGCCGCCCTCGAAGGAGCGAGCGCGGATGAGGTCAAGCGTTGGGCGGATGAGTTGCGCGCGCGCATTCGAGAGGAGACGGGGTTGCCATGTTCCATCGGTGCGGGCTCGGGCAAGCAATTTGCCAAGATTGGATCGGGTGAGGCGAAACCAGATGGCACCTTTGTCATCCCGGCAGAGCGTCAGCTAGATGTGCTGCAACCGCTGGCGGTGGGTAGGCTGTGGGGTGTCGGCCCGGTGACCGGAGCGAAGCTGAAGTCCATTGGGGTGGAGACAATTGGGCAGCTTGCGGCAATGACGCGCAAGGAAGTAGAAATTTCCATCGGCAGCGTGGTAGGGCTGCAGCTGTGGCAGTTGGCCCGCGGTATCGATGACCGCGAGGTAGCGCCGCGGGCTATTTCAAAACAGATCTCGACCGAGCACACCTACCCGAAGGATCTGCAGACCGTCCCGGAGGTCGATGCAGCTATAGCCCGCGCAGCGGAAGGCGCGCATCGTCGCCTGCTCAAGGACGGGCGCGGCGCGCGCACGGTAACGGTGAAGCTGCGCATGGCGGATTTCCACATCGAGTCGCGGTCGACCACCTTGCCGTACGCGACTGACGACGCCGCCGTGCTCACCGCCGCTGCCTTCAAGCTTGCCCGCTACCCAGATGAGCTGGGGCCTATCCGCCTAGTGGGGGTGAGCTATTCCGGCCTAGAAAGCGCACGCCAAGACGTGCTTTTTCCAGAGCTAGATCGCGAGATCGTGCGTCCTGCGCCGGCAGATACGGATTATGAAACCGGAGTCATTGCTGACACGGTGCCCGGCCCCGCTGCGCCTCTAGCCACGCTGACTGTGGAAGAGGAAACCGATAACCACTGGCACGCAACGCAAGACGTTTACCACCCCGACTACGGGCACGGTTGGATCCAAGGAGCTGGCCACGGGGTGGTTAGTGTGCGCTTTGAAACCCGTGCGACGGGGCCCGGACGCACCAAATCCTTTGCGGCCGATGATCCTGCGCTCGTTCCTGCGGATCCGCTCGATTCGCTCGATTGGCAAGACTGGCTCAATAGCGAATCCTAACCGTCTAGTGCATTTATTCCTGCACAAAGAGCTCCGCGGGATCGGTGCCGGTGGCCAGCGCCGCCGCGAGCAGGATTCGCGCCTGGCCGGGGCGGAAATAGCCGGCGCTGATGGCGCCAAGTTTTCTGAGACTAGCGCCACCGCCATCGCCACCGTAGGACAGCGCCGTCGGGCCGTAGGGCGTGCGGGTAGAAATGACTATGGGGAGGTCGGCGTGGAGGGCGTCGGCAAGCGCGTGGCCCATCTCTTCACCCATATTTCCAGAACCCATGGCCTCAATAACGAGTCCGGCGGCGGGGGAGTTTACGGCGGCATCAACCAGCAGGCGGCCAGCCCCCGGATAGGCTGGGATAATCTCTACCGGGTGCGGCGCTAGAGGGGCGGGGGCCAGGTGCGGGGTGGTGCCGGGAACCTGCATAGATTCGAACCCGCGCAGGTCACTGGTGTGCCGCTTGCGTGCACCGCGCGCCGGGATGGTCTCACCGCCAAAGCAGAGGAAAACCCCGGGCTCCCCGTTGGCGGCAAGATCGCGTGCGTCGCGCAGATTGCTGGGGCCGTCGGCCTCGGGGTGATCGTAGGAACGCTGCGCGCCAGTGAGCACGATGGGCTTTGTGCCGCCGCAGAAGATCTCCAGCGCCAATGCGGTCTCTTCCATCGAGTCGGTGCCATGAGTGATGATGACGCCGCCAATATCCTCCCGCGCCGTTTGTGAATTGACCACCGCAATGAGCTCATCGAGGTCCGTCAAGGTGATAGAAGAGGAGTCGAGCTGGCGAAACTCCACCACCTCGGCGTCGATATCGGCGGCAAGATCCGCGCCAGAGACGGTGGGAGCCAAAGAACCATCGGCCACGGTGGTGCACGCGATCGTGCCGCCGGTGGCGATCAAAGCAAGTCGGGTCATGCACCCCAGGTTAAAGAAATCTCGGCCCACGCGGCGGGCGCAGCCCAGAAAAAGTTGGTGCAGCTGTAAACTGATGGGAGTTTAGAACCCAGACGTGAGGAGTTAGAAGTGAAATTCCGCAAGTTTAGCGCCGCGTGCCTCGCACTGACCGCGGCCACCGCCCTGGCCGCCTGCTCTTCCGACGACGAGCAGGACAATTCCGCCGCAACCAACACCGAGACGCAGGAATCCGCCTCCTCCGACGGCGATTCCGCAGCCCCGTCGCTGCCGTCCCCGGCGGACCTCAACGCCATCTTGGCCAAGGCCACCGACCCGAACGCCTCTGAGCAGGAAAAGACCGCCACCGTGCAGGGCGGCGAGACTGCGCCGGAGATCTTCGACACGATGGCAAAGTCCAAGGAGGAATCCGGCGCTGAGTTTGAGGTCGTCGATCCCGTACTGCCTGGCTATGACCCACAGTCTGTGCTTACCACCGTGAACTTCACCACCGCCGACGGCCAGCAGCAGACCGCTGAACAGGTGGAATTCGTCTACGAAGAAGACACCTGGAAGCTTTCGAAGGCATGGGCTTGCACCCTCATCCAAAACATTGTGCCGCCAGAGCAGGTTCCGGAGATGTGCGCGGATACCGGTGCGGGCGCCTCCGCCCCCGCCCCGGCTCCGGCCGAGGGGGATGCGGCCCCTGCCGAAGGCGATGCCCCCGCCGCCGGCGCCGAGCAGGCCCCAGCAGAGGCCCCTGTAGAAGCCCCGGCCGAGTAGCTAGGAAAAGTTCAGCTCCGTCAGGCTCGACTGCACCACGCGCAGATCCGAGCCGGCGGTGCCATAAATGACCTTCGTGTCAAAAGACACATCACCGCCCACAGGCAGCGGTTTGGTCAGATCCACCGTGATGCTGCCCTTGGATTGGGTGCTGGAGTCCTCTACGTTGAGGTCTTTGTCCTCCAGCTCCGTACCCTGGGCTTGACCCTCAAAGGACAGCGCGCCTAGCGACGGCCTCTGTTGTACCTCCACGTTGAGCTTCACGCGGTCGCCCTCGATGGAAGCGACCGTATAGCGCGTGGTCTGCAGCAGGGTGGACTCGCCGGTCACGCGCGAATCCACCGTCCAGCTCGCTCCCTTGCCTACCTCTTCGGTGGGGAAAACCACGGGCAGCGCCGTCAGCTTCATAATCGCCTGTTCGACGGCGCCGCGGGCTTCATCCGTGGCGTCCTGGGGTGCGGCCAAGCGCAAGGAATTCATCTGGCCTGTATTTTGGCCGCGCCAGCCAAATTGAAATCCCTCGGCTGAGGAGACATCGGTGTCTCCGGACGATTCTGGGGAGCCAGCCGTGACGAACGCATTGCGGGTAGCGGGCAGCTGATCTTCAACGTCCTCGCTGGCCTTATCTACCTTGGCCGATAGTGGCAGGGAAGTGGTGGTGGATTCGATGTCGGAGGCCTGAAACTTCTCGGCCGCGGACTTTTTGAGCAAATCCTGCGAAAAACCCTCGGTAACGCGGTAGTTTACGTCCTGCGTGGAGTCGATATCGCGGTATTCCAGGAGCTTTTTCTCCCCAGAGCCGGGATTGTCTACGGTGACTCGCGGGGCGTCGATAGTAAGGCCCACGGGCTGTTCCACCGCGGGGCCGGGCTTCTCATAAGAACACGCCGTAAGCGCAACGGCGGCTGTGGTCAGGGCTGCAAAAACTTTGACTCGAAACACGCTTACCAAAATACCGGACGCTCCGGTTTAGAATAGACCGGGTGAGCCAAAAACGAAGGAGTAAGACAGGACTTATCGCTGCGGTAGTCATCGCCGTGGCGTTGCTAGACCAAGCCGTGAAACAAGTGATGCTCTCCCTCCTCACGGAGGGCGAGCCCCTGCCGGTCATTGGGGATTGGTTCCGGTTTACCCTGCTTTTTAACCCTGGCGCCGCCTTTTCCATGGGCGGGGAGGGTTCTACGTGGCTTTTTACCACCATCCAGCTGGTCTTTGTGCTCGGCGTGGCCATTGCCGCCCCGCGCATTACCCACTCCGGCCAGGCGGTGGGCCTCGCGCTCATTGCCGGCGGCGCGCTGGGGAATTTCGCCGACCGCATCTTCCGCGCGCCCGGCTTCTGGTTTGGCCACGTGGTGGACTATATTTCGGTCGGTTCTTTCGCCGTGTTTAATATTGCGGATGCGGCCATTACATGCGGTGTGGTGCTCTTTATCAGCACCATGCTGCTGGAGGAAAGGAAGGCCGAGCATGAATAGGCAAATGCGTAGCTTTCCAATCCCCGAAGGCCTTGAGGGCATGCGTGCCGACGCCGCCCTGGCCAAGCTTCTTGGCCTTTCCCGCAGCGCCACCGCGCAGTTGTGCGCCGAGGGCAGCGTGACCATCGATTCCCAGGAGCTGAGCAAGTCCGAGCGGTTGACCTCCGGAAACGTGGTCTCGGTGCTTTTGCCGGAGCCAGAAAAGCCGTTGCTGCCGCGCGAAGAACTGGTTGAGGGCATGGATGTGCTCTACAGCGATGCCGATATTATTTGCGTGCATAAGCCGGTGGGCGTGGCCGCGCATCCGAGCGTGGGATGGGACGGGCCGACTGTCATCGGCGGGCTGCGCGCGGCTGGCTATACCGTGGCTTCATCCGGCCCGACCGAGCGCCAAGGCATCGTGCACCGACTCGATGTTGGTACGTCTGGCGTGATGATCGTGGCTTCTTCGGAGCGCGCCTATTCTGCGCTCAAGCACGCCTTTAAATGTCGAAGTGTGAAAAAGACCTACCATGCCGTGGTGCAAGGCCTGCCTGACCCTATTGAGGGCACCATCGATGCGCCCATCGGTCGTCACCCCAAGTCGGGCTGGAAATTCGCCGTGCTTGACGACGGCAAAGCGGCCGTCACCCACTACAGCCTCATAGAAGCATTCCGCGAGGCCAGCCTCAACGAGGTGAACCTAGAGACCGGCCGCACCCACCAGATCCGCGTGCATATGTCTGCAACCGGTCACCCGTGCGTGGGCGATCCTATGTACGGCTCGGATCCGAACCTGGCCAAGCGTCTTGGGCTCGAGCGCCAATGGCTGCACGCGGTCAAGCTCGGCTTTACCCACCCCGGTACCGGCAAGTGGTTCGAGATTAAAGCACCGTACCCGGCCGATCTCGAGCACGCTTTGGAGGTTTTGCGGGGATGAGGAAGGTCTACCGGCGGCGTCGGCTAGCGGCCTTGGCAGTGCTCTCGGTGCTTTTTATCGGGGCGCTTGCCCTCTTCGGCGCCTTGGGGACGCAGGCTTCTTCGCAGGTGCAAGGAGACCAGCTTGGCCCGGATGGGGAATCGCGCGAGGAGTATTTCGCGCGCGTGTCCGGCAGCGATATTCCAGACGCGCCTGCCTACGCCCTTGTCACCTTCGACGAGGAATTGCCGCCCGTGGCCGCCGCGGCCGCCGTTGCCGCGGCCCCGCGCATGGACGCCATCCTCATTGGCTCCACCGCCCCCGTCGACGTCCCGGAGCCCACCGCGGGCGAGGACCGAGCCGCGGTCATCCAGCGCGCTTTCGACCGCATCGATGCCTCCTACGGGCAGCGACCCAGCGCGGTGAGCGCCGCCGTGGTGTGGGGTACCGGCGCCCAGCTTGCCGACGTCGCCTCTACCCCCTCCGTCGCCGCCGTGGAACCCGCGCCCGCCGACGCCGCCTGGGGCAGCTTCGCCATCCGCCCTCCCAGCTAATATCGCCCTCCTTGGGGCCTGCGGCGCGCATTGCCCACGCAGCGCTTTTAGCATCAGGGACATGGAACACATTCGGGCTTATATCGCGGCGCTCAACTCGGCGATGGACATCCTCGCCGAGGCCGCTGATGCGTCCTCCGCGGACCTTACCGCCGCAGGCATGCCCGATGCCGCAGCGGAAATTATTACACAGCTCGCGCAGGTCTACTTCGGCCCTACCAGCTTTCGCCGCCGCCAACGCCGCGCGGTGGATGGGGCGCGCCGCAACCGCCATTCGCTGCCGACGCTGGAGGTCATCGAAAAGCATGCCCGGCGCGCACCCACCCAAGCCCGCGCCTGGTCCCTGCGCGCTGAGCTCACCCACATCGCCTGCGATACGCGGGAGATGGACAGGCGTGCCCGCAAGAAGCTGCGCGAGATGCGCGCGCCACGCGACCCAAAGCCTGGCGTGAGTTTGCGGCGCCGTGCCGCAGGAAAGCCATGGACGCTTTCTATCACCGGCCCTTCCGCGCTAATTGCAGAACTTCACCAGCATGCCGGCTCGCTTGCCGACGTCGCCTCTTTTTTCCGCACCGGCACCAGTGCCGCCACCTCTACCGTGCGCACCAATGTTGTGGTGCCGCTGGATAAGTTGGTCGGCGTGGCCTATGGCAGCGACGATGTGGTGCTGACCATGACCAATGGCGCTCAAATTACCGGTGCAGAATTAGCCCAGCGCGCCCTAGCCGAGGAGGGGTTTATCACCCTGCTGCATCCCGTGGAGGGCCCGGTGAACCTGTACCGCATGCGCCGCGGGGCAACCTGGAAGCAATTCATGATGGCGGCGGCGGAAAATCCCACCTGCCCAGTCAAGGGCTGCCATAAGCCCGCCGATGAGTGCCAGATCCACCACATCTTCAGCTGGGCCGGCGGCGGGTGGACGAATGCGAAGAACCTCACCACCGCCTGTGCCTACCACAATGGCCGCAATGATGACCACCGCATCGGCCCGCCGCGCAACGGCCGCTTCGAGCGCACGGCCCGCGGCGTGCGCTGGGTCAACCCCTGGGATCCGCCTCCGCCCGACCTCGTAGAAACCGGGCCCACCACGTGATCTTCGCGGCGTCACTGCGGCGTCGCGTGCTGTGGCGATCGTAAGCTAGGACCATGGTCTCAAAGCAGCCTTTTTCGCAGTGGATGCCCAACTATAAGTTTGCTTATATCGCCGCGTGGGTCGCGGTGGTGGTTTCCGGCATCGCGCTTCTTATCGGCCTTGTCACCGGCGGCACCTCGATGACACTGGTGTTTTCCGGGATCGTATGTGCTTATGGCATCTTTCTCGTCGCAGTGATGCCGCGCTGGGCGCTGCGCGCGGAAGAAGAACGTGCGGCGCGCCGCCGTGCCCGCGCCGCCCGCGAGGAATTTAAGCGCTCCTAGCCATGCGCACCAAATCGGCTACGTAAATCGCAACGGCCACGCCGATGATGCCGAAGCCGATCCAGCGGTGCGCCGAAAAGTGCTCCTGGGTAACAAAGAGAGCCCACAGCATCTGCATGATGGGGGTGAGGTATTGGAGCATTCCGATCGTCGATAAGCGCAGCGTCCGTGCGCCCTCCGCAAAGCAGAGAAGCGGCAGCGCGGTGATCAAGCCAGCGCTGACCAAAAGCAGCGCGTGGCCGATACCCTCGCTAGCGAAGGTGCCCTGGCCGCTGCTTTCCAACCACAGGATATAGCCCACCGCCAGCGGTGACATCACGAGCGCCTCCGTTGCGACCGAGACGACCGAGGACACCCGTACCTGCTTTTTGAGCAGCCCATAAAAGCCGAAGCTGAAGGCCAACAGCAGCGAAATATACGGTGCTTGGCCGGTAAAGAACGTCAAATACAGCACCGCGATGGCCGCAACCCCTACAGCGCCGGCCTGCCACGGGCGGAGCTGCTCTTTCAAAAACACCATGCCGAGGGCGACCGAAACCAGGGGATTGATGAAGTACCCGAGCGCTGCATCAGCCACGTGGTTGCTATTAATCGCCACCACGTAGGTACCCCAATTGGCCGTGATGAATACACCCGCGGCCGCGAGCCAGGCCCACGTACGCTTGTCCATGCGCACCATTTCTCGCCACCGGCCGCTGAGGAACAAAAATCCCGTAACCAACACCGCGGTCCACAACACGCGATGCGCCAGGATCTCCAGCGGTGAAGCCGGCAGCAGGAGAGGGAAGAACGCTGGGAAAAATCCCCACATGATGTAGGCGGCGAGAGTGTAGAGCATCACAAAATAATAGTCCATTTTGACCGCCCAGCTATGATGAGCCGCATGGCCAAAAACTCCTCCTTCGTCCACCTGCACAACCACACAGAGTTTTCCATGCTGGACGGCATGGCCAAGGTCGATATGCTGGCGGATGAGGTGGTTCGCCAAGAAATGCCGGCCGTAGGCATGACCGACCACGGCAATATGTATGGCTCCGATGCCTTCTACCGCCGCATGACCGGTGCCGGTATTAAACCCATCATCGGTATCGAGGCGTATATGGCGCCCGAATCCCGCTTCAATAAGAAGCGTGTGCTGTGGGGCACCCCAGATCAAAAGCGCGACGACGTCTCCGCTTCCGGCGCCTACCTCCACCAAACGATGATTGCCGAGAATGCCACCGGCCTGCGCAACCTTTTTACCTTGTCTTCTCTAGCTTCCTACGAGGGCCAGTTGGGCAAGTGGCCGCGCATGGATGCCGAGCTTATTGCCGAGCATGCCGACGGCATCATCGCCACCACCGGTTGCCCCTCTGGCGACGTCCAGACCCGCCTGCGCCTCGGCCAGTTCAACGAGGCGCTGGAGGCCGCGGCCATGTGGCAGGACATCTACGGCAAGGACAACTTCTTTTTGGAGTTGATGGACCATGGGCTGGACATCGAAAAGCGCACGCGCGATGGCCTACTAGAGATCGGCCGCAAGCTGGACCTGCCGCCGCTGGTGACCAATGACTGCCACTACGTGCTGGAGTCCCAAGCGCCAGCGCACGAGGCAATGCTGTGCGTGCAGACCGGCAAGACTTTCATGGACCCGGACCGCTTCAAGTTCGGCGGCACCGGCTACTACATTAAGTCGGCCGCGCAGATGCGCGAGACCTGGGACGATATGATTCCAGATGGCTGCGACAACACCCTGTGGATTGCAGAGCGCGTACAAGACTACGGCGAGATCTGGGAAGAGCACACCCACGACCGCATGCCTATTGCCGACGTCCCCGAGGGCCACACCCCAACCTCCTGGCTTACCCATGAGGTGATGGAGGGCCTGCAAGCGCGCTTCCCCGGCCAGGATGTTCCGGAGGAGTATATCGAGCGCGCCAAGTATGAGATCTCCGTCATCGAGATGAAGGGCTACCCGTCCTACTTTCTCATCGTGGCCGAGCTCATCAAGCACGCGCGCTCCGTGGGCATCCGCGTGGGGCCGGGCCGTGGCTCGGCCGCCGGCGCGCTCGTCGCCTACGCGCTGACCATTACCAATATCGACCCGCTAGAACACGATCTCCTCTTCGAGCGATTCTTGAACCCGGAGCGCCCCTCCGCGCCCGATATCGATATCGACTTCGATGACCGCCGCCGTGGCGAAATGATCACCTATGCGGCCGAGCGCTGGGGTGAGGACAAGGTGGCGCAGGTGATTACCTTCGGTACGGTGAAGACGAAGCAGGCCATTAAGGACTCCGCCAAGGTACACTTTGGCCAGCCCGGATTCCAGATGGCCGACCGCATTAACGGCGCGCTGCCGCCGGCAATCATGGCGAAGGATATTCCGCTCAAGGGCATCACAGACCCGGACCATGAGCGCTACTCCGAGGCCGCGGAGGTCCGCCAAATGGTGGAATCCGACCCAGATGTGAAAAAGATTTATGACACGGCGCGGGGCCTAGAGGGCGTCGTCAGGCAGGCAGGCGTGCACGCCTGTGCGGTGATTATGGCCTCGGTTCGCCTCATGGACCACATCCCCATGTGGAAGCGTCCGGCCGACGGTGCTTATATCACCGGCTGGGATTACCCGGCCTGCGAGGCCATCGGCCTGCTGAAGATGGACTTCCTAGGCCTGCGCAACCTCACCGTTATCGGCGATGCGATCGAAAACATCAAGCGCAACCGCGGCGAAGAAATCCACCTGGAGCAGCTGCATGCCGACGACCCCACGGTCTCCAAGGTCTACGACCTGCTCTCGCGCGGCGATACGCTGGGCGTCTTCCAACTCGACTCCGGCGGCATGCAGGAGCTGCTCAAACGCATGAAGCCAACCGGCTTTAAGGATATCGTGGCTTCCCTTGCGCTCTACCGCCCTGGCCCGATGGGCGTGAACGCTCACTGGGACTACGCGGACCGCAAGAACGGCCGTAAGGAAATCACCCCAATTCACCCAGAGCTGGAAGAGCCGCTAAAGGAAATCCTGGATGAGACCTATGGCCTCATCGTCTACCAGGAGCAGATCATGCGTATCTCGCAGAAGGTCGCCAACTACACGGCCGGCGAGGCAGATGGCTTCCGTAAGGCAATGGGTAAGAAGAAGCCGGAGGTGCTGGCGCAGCAGTACGACAAGTTCTGGGGCGGTATGCAAGAAAACGGCTACTCCAAGTCCGCCATGGATGCGCTTTGGGGCACCATCGAACCCTTCGCGTCCTACGCGTTTAACAAGTCCCACGCCGCGGGCTATGGCTTGGTGTCCTTCTGGACGGCCTACCTCAAGGCTTACTACGCACCGGAATACATGGCCGCGCTGTTGACCTCGGTGGGCGATAAAAAAGATAAGTCCGCCATCTACCTCTCGGACTGCCGCCACTTAGGCATCAAGGTGCTGCCGCCATCCGTCAACGAGTCCGAAGAGGACTTCCAGGCGGTGGGAGAGGATATCCGCTTCGGCATGGGCGCTATCCGCAACGTTGGCTCGGAAGTGGTGGAGTCCATCATTAAGTCTCGCCACGACAAGGGCGCGTTTACCTCCTTTAGCGATTATCTGGACAAGATCGAGCTCGCCGCCTGCACCAAGCGTGTGACAGAAGCGCTCATTAAGGCCGGTGCTTTCGATGACTTGAATCATCCGCGCAAGGGCCTGATGCTCATCCACGAGGATGCTGTTGACGCGGTGCAGACCACCAAAAAGGCCGCAGACAAGGGCCAGTTCGATCTCTTCGCGGGAATCGGCGGGCGAGAGGATGACGAGTCCTCCAATGCTTTTGCCTTGGATATCCCTGAAGATAATTGGGAGCGCAAGCACGAGCTCGCCCTCGAGCGCGAGATGCTCGGCCTGTACGTTTCCGGCCACCCGCTCGATGGCTTCGAGGAGGCGCTGGCCGCGCAGACGGATACCCCGCTGACCAAGATTCTCAACGATGAGGTGCACAACGGCCAAGAGCTCATTATCGGCGGCATTATCTCGGGCGTTGACCGCCGCTTCTCCAAGCGCGATGGCTCGCCATGGGCCATCGTCACGGTGGAAGACCACAACGGCGCGCAGGTGGAAATCTTGGTATTCAACAAGGTCTACTCGCTCGTCGCTCCGCAGATTGTGGAGGACAATATCATCTTGGCACGTGTGAACGTGAAGGTCCGCGATGAGCGTCGCTCCCTGTTCTGCTCCGATATCCGCGTGCCGGACCTCGGTCCTGGCGGTGGCGCGGGCCTGCCGCTGCGCCTGACCATGCGCACGGACCAGTGCACTATGGAAAACATTGCCCGGCTCAAGCAGGTTTTGCTTAAAAACCAGGGCGAGTCGGACGTGTATCTCGAGCTTGTTGACGGCTCCGAGTCCACCACGATGATCCTCGGCGATCACCTGCGCGTGGAGCGTTCCGGCAACCTCATGGGCGATCTCAAAGCTACTATGGGCGCGGGCATATTAGGCTGAATTTAATCCCGACGAAGTCCGGTACCCTCCACTAATCTAGACAGCACAGTCTATATCAATGGAGGAAACCTGATGGTAAACAAGATCCGCACCACCCATGTCGGCTCGCTGCCGCGCACCCCGGAGCTTCTGGAAGCTAACCTGAAACGCGAGGAGCTGCCAGCCGCGGAGTTTCAGGGAATTTTGGAGGCTGCGGTAGCAGACGTCGTCAAGCGGCAGCTCGATCTTGGCCTCGACATCATTAACGAGGGCGAGTATGGCCATATCACCTCTGGCGCGGTGGATTATGGCGCGTGGTGGAATTATTCGTTTAGCCGCCTGGGCGGGCTGACGATGACGGATACCGACCGCTGGGAATCGGCAGAGGTGGTGCGCTCCAAGCCGGGTGAGCCGCGGCTGACGTCGTTTATTGATCGCCGCGACCGCGCGTTGTTCTCGGAGGCCTATAATGACCCGGATTCTGGCATCTTCACCGGCCGCGCCAAGGTGGCGAACCCAGAGTTCACCGGTCCTGTAACCTACATCGGCCAGGACGAGGTCGCCGCCGATGTTCGCCTGCTTGCCGACGCCCTCCCAGCCGGCACCCCTGGCTTCATCGCCGCTCTGTCGCCTGGCTCGGCCGCGCGCCTGACCAACCGCTACTATGACAATGAGCATGAGCTGCTTGCCGACGTCGGCCGCGCCATGCGCACCGAGTACCAGGCCATCACCGATGCTGGGCTTACTGTGCAATTCGACGCGCCTGACCTGGCCGAGGCTTGGGACCAAATCAACCCGGAGCCGTCGGTTGAGGACTTCCGTGGTTTTATCCGCGAGCGTATCGATGTCCTGAACGATTCCATCGCCGACCTGCCTAAGGAACGAACGCGTCTGCATATCTGCTGGGGCTCCTGGCACGGCCCGCACGTTACCGACGTGCCATTTGCGGATATCATCGAAGAAATCCTGCGTGCCGAGGTAGGCGGTTTCTCCTTCGAGGCCGCTTCGCCGCGCCACGGGCACGAGTGGCGCGTCTGGCAAGACCACGCGTTGCCGGAAGGCACGGTGATTTACCCGGGCGTGGCCTCGCACTCCACCAACGCGGTCGAGCATCCGCGCCTCGTGGCAGATCGCATCATTCAATTCGCCGAGGTAGTCGGCCCCGAAAATGTTATCGCGTCGACTGATTGCGGTTTGGGCGGTCGCCTGCACCCTCAGATTGCATGGGCGAAGCTGCAATCCCTCGTGGAGGGCGCTGACATCGCTTCCCGCGAACTCTTCTAAAACGCACAAAGCCGCTCCGGAACTCCGGAGCGGCTCAATTATTCAGAGCTTAGAAGTGCACGCCCAGCTGCTTGAGGGCATTCTTCATCGGCTCTAGCACAGCCGGGTTCACCGTGGCAACCATATTGAAAGCTTGCAGCAGCGCAGCGACGAGGCTGGCGGCTACGGTCACCCAGCTCATGACCTCGAGGAATTTCTCCGGGGTAGAAGAGCCCCAAATAGGCAGACGCTCAAGTGCTTCGATTTGGCGCTGCTCCGCCTCTTGGCCCACGCAGTCCGGCTCCTTGGGCATGCCGGAAGAACCGTAGCCATTGGCAATGCCCTGCATAAGCTCCTGCGGGGTGCGGGCGGAAGAGCCGAGCTCGCCGTTCTCGATCTTCTTGAGGTGTTCTTCCTTCGCCTTATCGACCTCGGCCTGGCATTCAGCCGAGATGTGCTTCGGCTGCTCTTCAGCGGCAGAAGCGGTTGCTGGTGCGACGAGACCTGCTGCCACGGCGGTGGCGGCGACGAGCGAAGTGCTGAGACGGTTGCGCATGGTTCTCCTTTAGAGTGAGAGGTATTAGCCTCAAATAATTTAGCAGGTAAATCCCGGAAGGTCTATGGCAAAAGCTTGCGCACCTGCGCCGGCAACAGCGCGTAGAACTCGCTGACGGTCTTCGGCAGGAAGCCCAGCGCCCCGCCGATCAGGGCACCGAGACCTATCAAACCGGCCACGATTCCGATACCGGCGGCGACGCTGCTGCCGCTGCTGCTGTTGCTGGAACCGTTGGAGCTGCCGGATGCAGCAGGGGAGTCGGTGTCGTCGGCAAGCAGGTCCTTGACGGAGAACACGGTGGTGGTGCCGGACACCTCGTTGCCGGCGATAAGGAGGGCATCGTCGGTGGGGGAGTCTGCGGCGGGGACAAAGGCTAGGCCCTCGGGACCGAGGTCGCCGGCCAGGGTCGTGGCTGCGACATTATTTTCGTCATAGTCAACGGAAAAATCGCGATTATTGACGTAGGTGACAAACTTTGCCTCGGCAGGGGCGGTTACGTCGTAGACAAAGATGCCGCCCACGCGCTCTGCGCCGATGAAGGCGTAAGTGCGATCGCCAACCTTGCCGATGGTCAGGGCTTCCGGCTCTGGTCCCTTGTTATCGGAGCGATCATCGAAATCCGGATCCTCATTATCGGCGTTGAAGTTAAGGCCGGGCATATCCTTGGTGACGTTTTCGAAGTCCGAACCGGAATCGAAGACGACGTTTCCCTCGGCATCGTAGATGCTAAAGGAACGCGAGCCATAGGAATACAGGCCGTCGAAGCATTCCTTTTCTTCGTTCCAGCCAGAAGCGTTGGTGAGCTTGAGGTTTCCAGCGAACTTCTTTTCCTCGATGCCCTCGGGAAGCTCGAGGTCATCGCAGACCTTGCCGTCCTTTACTAGGTCCTTGAGCTCTACTTCGTCGGTATAGCCTCCCCACTCGCGAGCATCGCCCTCGTTGGCGGTGGCGAAATAAGTCTGGCCTCCTGCCTCGAAGGCGCCGATGGAGTCCGGCATGGACAGGCCCTTGACCGGGATGGTGCGCAGCTCAGCAACGTCATCCTTATTGGACGGATCCAGCGGCACCTTGGAGTGGTCTGCCATATGGGCGGGGATAACCTGTTCTACGGTGGCGGACTCGATATCGATGACCGCGATGGCGTTGTTTTCCTGCAACGTGGCATAGGCTTTGCCGTCCGCAGAGGAAATGTATTCCGGCTCAAAGTCCCGCGAGGGCAGGTTGTGGTGCTCGGAGGGGCCGAAGACGCGGATTGAAGGGTCGAGGTCGGCGGTGTCAAAGGCGGTGAAGCCGGCCGTGTGGACGTCGTTAAGCGCGGGCGCCGCGACGTCCGCGGGCAGGCTGATGACGGAAATGGAGCCCTCTGGGTCCTTGAGGTAGGCGGTGCCCTCGGCGTTGAGGGCGTCGGAAGGCTCGCCCTCGTTGGCTACCAGCGCGTGGCGGCCGTCGGCGGTGAGGTGTACGTTATCGGGCAGCGCACCCACGCCCACGCGTCCGAGCTCCTGGCCGGTTGCGGCGTTGAAGAACAGCGCCTCGCCGTTGTCGTTTTTATCCGCCTGCTGTACCGCGGCGACGGCCAGGCCATCGGGGCGCACGGCCACAGAGTTGATTTCCTTGTCCCCGCCGGCGGAGATGGCGCCGATCTTTTGCGGCTGGGTGGGATCGGAGGCGTCGAGGATATCTATCTCACCGGAGCGCGCATTGACGGTGAGGACGCGCTGGGACGCGGCGTGGTAGGCGACGATTTCGGCGGCGGATTTACCCAGCACGCCGGATTCATGGGAACCAATGGGGGTCAGCTGCAGTGCAGCATTGGGCGCGGAGTGCTCCAGCACGTTATCTACGATGTGGGCGTGCGCGGCAGGGGCGCAGGCGAGGACGAGCGAAGAGGTAACGCAGAGAGAGATGCGTTTAAGCATAGTTTTTCCTTTCTTGTGGTTATGTCCACTATTGCTGATGTAGGTAACGGTGCAACTAAAGGACAGTGAATTTCCAGTGAATGGGTAGACTGTCAAGACATGACTGATTCGACCATCCATGCATCCGATATCCAGCAGGCGCAGGCGCGGATTAGCTCGGAAATCGCCCCGACTCCGCTGCAATATTGCGCCCGGCTGTCGGCCGAGACCGGCTGCGAGGTCTACCTCAAGCGGGAGGACCTGCAGGACGTGCGCTCCTATAAGATTCGCGGCGCATTAAACGGCATGTCGAATCTGCCGCAAGAGCAGCGGGGCCGGGGAATTGTCACGGCGTCGGCCGGCAATCATGCGCAAGGCGTGGCCTATGCTTGCCGCACGATGGGCATCGTCGGCAAGATTTTTGTGCCGGAACCCACGCCGATGCAAAAGCGCGACCGCATCTTGGTCCACGGCGGCGACCAAGTGGAATTGGTGGTGGTGGGCGCCAACTTCGATGAGGCAGCTGCCGCCGCGCATGCCGACGCCGCCGAGCGCGACGCCGCCTTCATCGAGCCTTTCGACGCCCGCGACACCATCACCGGACAAGGCACCGTCGCGGCGGAGGTCTTGGCGCAGCTTTCGGCCAAGGGCAAGTCGCTCGATACCATCGTCGTTCCCGTGGGAGGAGGCGGTCTGATTTCCGGAATTTCCTCCTATATGGCGGACATGGCGCCGCAAACCCGGGTGGTGGGCATGGAACCGGAGGGGGCGGCGTCGCTAAGAGCGGCGTTTGACCATGGCGGGCCGGTAACGCTAGAAGACGTCGACCCCTTTGTGGATGGTGCCGCCGTGAAACGCTTGGGCAGGCTGCCGTATGAGATTTTGGAAGCCAATCGCGAGCGGTTGAGCTTTGACACCGTGTCCGAGGGCGCGGTGTGTACGGATCTGCTCAACCTCTATCAAAATGAGGGCATCATTGCGGAGCCGGCCGGTGCGTTGTCGGTAGCGGGCCTGCACCAACTGGACCTGCAGCCCGGTTCGACGGTGGTGTGCGTAATTTCTGGCGGCAATAATGACGTGCTGCGTTACGCCGAGATCATGGAGCGCTCTTTAGTCCACCGCGGCTTGAAGCATTATTTCCTAGTGAACTTCCCCCAGGAGCCGGGCCAGCTGCGCCACTTCTTGCAAGAGATTTTGGGCCCGACCGATGACATCACGCTCTTTGAGTACCTAAAGCGCAATAACAGGGAAACCGGCGCTGCGCTGGTAGGCCTGCAGCTTAGCCGCGCCGAGGACCTCGACGGACTGTTAGGCCGCATGGGCGAATCCAAGATCTCCGTGCAGTACCTTAAGCCCGGCACCCCCGAGTATGAATTCCTCGTGGCGTGATGCAGGAGTCTTATCTTCGCCCGGTAGGGCAGGTCGAACACGAAATTGAGATTAAACGTTCCCGGTTCATAACTCTCATAGGCCGCGTAACTAACGAGGAAGAGGCCCGCGCGTTTATCGACGCCGCCCGCAGCCGCTTTGCCGACGCCCGCCACCACTGCTCCGCTTACGTCTACCACGTCGATGGCGCGAACCCAGTGGAGCGCTCCTCCGATGATGGTGAGCCCTCCGGTACGGCCGGCAAGCCGATGCTGGATGTGGTGAAGGGTTCCGGCATGCTCGATATATGCGCGGTGGTCGTGCGCTACTTCGGCGGCATCAAGCTGGGCGCCGGCGGGCTGGTGCATGCCTATGGCGGCGCGGTGAGCGAGGCCATGGAGAAGGTACGCGCGGTAACCAGGGCGCGCCGGGAGCTTTATGCGGTGGAGTGTCCACACGCGACGGCCGGGCGCGTGGAAGCGGACCTGCGCGGGCGTGGCTATGAGATAATCGATACCGCGTATGCGACCGCGGTGACCTTTACCGTGGCCGTGCGCCCGGGTGGGCTGGAAGAGCTGGAAGCTACGCTGGCAGCGATCTCGCAAGGCCAGCTCGAGGCGGCAGAAGCTGGCAGCGCGTGGGTTGAGGTAGGATCCTGACCATGAGTATGCAGCAGCGACCGAATAACCCTATTGCGCAGCGCAAGCAGCAGGTGCGAAAGCACTCCCGCAACGCCGCTGTATGCGTGGCCGGCGGCCTCGGCGTGGGCGCAGTGCTGGGTGCGCTATCGGCTAGTTTCTGGGCCTGGATGTTGGTGGGCGCCATCGTCGCCGTGGTGGGTGGTGGCTATAACTGGCTGAAGATCCAGAAGATCGTCAACGAGAACCACAACCAGTACTAAATGCCGGCACCGCAACCTAGCGGCCGCCCCGTCCGGATTGATGCCTGGGTGTGGGCCGTCCGCATGTTTAAAACCCGATCCGCAGCCGCGACGGCCGTGCGCGCCGGGCACGTAAAGATCAACGGCGAGGCCGTCAAGCCCTCCCAGCAGGTGGTGCCGGGCGACCGCGTGCGCGTATGGCGAAACCACCACGAGCACGATCTCGAGGTTTTGGCGACCGTGGCCAAGCGCGTGGGCGCGCCCGTGGCGCGCACTTGCTATACAGATCACGCGCCACCGTCGCCGCCTAAGGAGTTTATGCCGTCGGTTCCCGTGCGCCCACGCGGTGCCGGCCGGCCGACGAAGAAGGAACGCCGCGATATGGAGAAATTCCGCGGCGGTTTCCGGTAAGTTACCGAAACATACTGGGCGGCTAGTGGGCAGCGCGCAGGGCTTTCAGGCGCGCGATAAGCCGCCGCTTGCGGCCCGGGCGGTCGCCGGATTCGGCAGTGGTCTCGATATGTTGCTTACCAAACTTATTGAGCAGGAGGTCGTCGATAAGCCGCACCTGGCCGGGACGGAAGCGGTAGCGCATGGCGTCGTGGACGTGGGCAATGGCGTCGTCGTCAAGCAGCTGCTCTAGCTGGCTCAAGTGGCGAACGCCGTTTTGCTCCAATAGCTCCGCGAGGAATCGGTAGTGCTCCGAGCGCGAGAGAGGGAAGCGGTTGCCCAAGATGATGGCGAGTACGCCCGGCAAGGTTTCGGCGGTAAGCTCGACGTCTTGGTCGGTCTCAGTATCCGGGGCCTTGAGCGCGGCGATCTCGTCGAATTGCTGGTCTGCAAGTTCGATAAGCCCCGCGGCCAGGGTAAACAGGCGGTCAACTTCCGGCGAGGGCGGGTTCGGTCCCTGCTTATAGCGGATATCGTGCTCAAACTCCGCCCATGCGTGCTGCAGGACGGTGCGAATTTGCACCTCAAAGGTCCAGCCCACGTAGGCGGCGAGCTCTTCCATCGCAGCCGCGCTATCTTCGGTCACGGTAAG
Organism: Corynebacterium tuberculostearicum; assembly: GCF_030503735.1. The sequence continues at coordinate 354,038 of NZ_CP073096.1, forward strand.
CACCAGGTGGTGGGAGCCGTAGCCAAAGCCACCGGAAATGCGGGTCTCGGCCGCTTTGTCAACGGAGCGTTCAACCTTAAAGGATTCACCGAAAACGTCTAGGGCTTCTGGAATTGCGGTGGAGTGATACAGGGTGACGCGCACTCCCATGACGTCGTGAATCTCGTCCCACGGCTGTGGATAGACAAAATCGCCGTTCTCGCCGCGCTTTTTGGCCTTCGCCTTCAGCGAGGGCCAAGTCTTAACACGGGTCGAGACCCGATCGAAGATGATGCCGGCGTCATTGAGTAGGTCCTCGATGGCGGTGCGGAAATCCACCGCGGCGGTGGGGTGGCTGCGTGCCCAGTCATGGTACTGATTGCTCAGCCGCGACATCCTATTTTCCGGCATGGTGCTCCTTTCATAACTCCCGCGGGAATCCGTTAGACCATACTAGCGGGCGTGGGTGGAGCACAGTGCGATGGCGCGGCACACGCGCGACGGCGTCGGCAGCCAGCCGGCGGGCATAGGGATCCGGCAGGTGCGCAAAAGCAAAGAGCGTGGCGGAGTCCGGCACCAGGTAGGTCAGTGAGTGCGATCGCAGGAGCCGGCGCATGTGCTTATCCAGCACGGTGAAAGTCTCTGGATGAGCAATCCAAGAGGAAATCGGCGCGCCGTGGGAGCGGACCTGCAGGCCGCCGAAACGGGCGGCGGAGGGAAGCTCGCAGGCCGCAGGACGGGTCCAAAAGCGCAGGCCTTGTGAATCGAGGGCGGCGCGCTGCAGGTTATGCGAGGCGTGGTTCCACGCACGGCGCGCGGAGACATCCATGTCGGCGAGGCCGCGGTGACTGAGCCGGCGAAAGGTCTGCTTGCCGGGAAAGACTAGCGCCATGGACAGGCTGGGGGAGAGCTGGATGGTGGCGAGGGAGTCGCAAAAGCCGTCGTCAGAAAGCCGCTGTTCTTTCAGCCACGAGCGGGCGAAGAGGGCCGGCAGCAGGTTTGCAGTGGTGGGGCGAGGCGGGCGCAGGGCGACGGTCACGGCGGGTTCTCCAGGAACGGTAGGAAGTGGTCGCCTTTATTGGACTGGAGAAACTGCCGTTTGGTTCCCGGGTAAGCCTAAAAGGGCGGCTCGGCATCGAGCTGGAGCTCGGCAAAGAGTTTATCGGCGGGCCAAATGTCGATCTCTTGGCCCTTGGCCTGCAGTTCTTCCGCGCGCTTTTCCTTGGAGGTCTTCTTTGCCCATTCGCCCACGATGAGCAGGGTGGTCTTTTTGGTGACGTTCTTGGCTACCTGACCGCCGCGCTCGGCGATGCCCTGCCAGAGTACGCCCTTATCATAGGGCTCAAAATCACCGGTGAGGGTGACATGCTGGTCGTAGAGCGCGCCTTCTGGGTCGGCGTCTGGGTTGGGCTCCGGGATAGTGTCCGGCGTGGCGACGGCTTGCCAGGGGGCAGGGCCGCTGGGCTTCTTTTTCTTGACGCCGGCTGCGCGGGTCTGGTCACGGAAATCCGTACCCGCGCCGAGGTCCGCGCCGGAGGTGGGGGCAGTGTGAGCACGCAGGACGGGCAGGATGGCCTCGGCGTCGAGACGGCCTAAGGAGAATTCGCGGACGGTGAAAAGGTCGTGGATGCTGCCAGTGTGTCCGAAGCGCTCGGCCAAGCGGGCGATGATTTCGCCGGCCGCGCGGGCGTCTTCGGTGGCGTCGTGGTGGCTGAAGTCTGGCGCGGACAGATGGGCCGCAACGGTGGGCAGTTTGTGGTTTCGCACCGAAATTACCTTTGCCTTGGAGGCATCGCGGGCCAGAGCAAGCGAGCACGCCAGCGGTACGGTGGGCACATCGGCACCTGCGGCGAGCAGGCCGGATCGTAGTGCGGTGGAGTCGAACTGGGCGTTGTGCGCGACAAGGACGTCGCCGCCGAGAAAATCGAAGAGCTCTTTGGCGGCGTCGGCAAAAGCCGGCGCCCCTTCCACATCGCTCGCGGTAATGCCGTGGATGGAGACGTTGATATCCGCAAAGTGCTCGAGGCCTGGTGGAGGGGTGCACAGCCAAGAGCGGAAGTCGGTCTCTTGACCATCGCGGAAGCGCACCGCGCCGATTTGGCAGATAGAGCCCCAGTTATCGTTGGCCGTTTCCACGTCCACGGCGGTGAAATCGAGGCCGGGAATGGTGGCGGCAGAGGAGGGAGTTTCGCCGCGCTGGGCGGCGGCGATGGCGCGGGCGACGGCCTGCGGGTCTTGGTGCGGGGCGAAGGCGATGGAGCCGGCGGTGCCAAGATCGAGGGTGCCAAAACCGGTGGCGGTCGGTTCATTCACGCGCACGGTGCTGATGGAATCAAGCGGGATGTCCTGCGTGGCGGGGGCGCCGAGGCTGGTGGCTAGCAGGGTGCGGTGGAGCACGAGTTTATCCGCTGTGACATCGATGAGTGCGCCGTGCGCGGGAAATGACACGAGGGGCCTTTCTCTAGGAATCGAAAACGGGCGGTTCAACCTGACGCAAGATCAGCGTTGAACGCGGCTGCACCGTGATCGTACCCTCTGCCTCAATGAGCGTTTCCTCCGCGGGGTAGCCGCCGGAATCGGCGGTATCGACCATCAGCCGCCACGTGGCGCCGAGATCCTTGGTGGGCAGGGTGAACTCGATTTCGCCGTCGTGGGAGTTGAAGATCATGATGAAGGAATCATCGGTGATGCGCTCGCCGCGGGAGGTGGTTTCCGTGATGGCATTGCCATTGAGGTAGACCATGAGTGCCCGGCCAAAATCGTGATCCCAATCGTCCTGGGTCATGAGGCGGCCCGAAGGAACCAGCCAGGCGATATCGCGTTCCTTGACATCCGCGCCGAGGGGGCCGCCGGCGAGGAAGCGCTTGCGGCGGAATACGGGATGATGGTTGCGTATGGCCAGGACACGCTTGGTAAAGCCCAGCATTGCGGCGGATTTTTCTTCCTTCAGCATTGACCAGTCCATCCATGACAGCTCGTTGTCTTGGCAGTAGACATTGTTATTGCCGTTTTGGGTACGGCCGAATTCATCGCCGTGCGAAAGCATCGGAGTGCCTTGGGAGAGCAGGAGAGTGGTCAGGAAGTTGCGCACTTGGCGGCGGCGTAGCTTGCGGATTTCATCATTATCGGTGGGTCCTTCTTCACCGCAGTTCCAGGAGCGGTTGAAGGATTCGCCGTCGCGGTTATCTTCGCCATTGGCCTCGTTGTGCTTGTCGTTATAGGAAACGAGGTCGCGCAGTGTAAAACCATCGTGGGCGGTGATGAAGTTGATGGAGGCGGTGGGGCGACGGTCATTATCGGCATAGAGGTCCGAAGAGCCGGTCAGGCGGGAGGCGAATTCACCAAGGGTAGCGGGCTCGCCGCGCCAGAAATCGCGCACGGTATCGCGGTACTTGCCGTTCCATTCGCTCCAAATGGGCGGGAAGTTGCCCACCTGGTAGCCATCATGGCCGATGTCCCAGGGCTCGGCGATGAGCTTGACCTGGCTGACAATGGGATCTTGCTGTACTAGGTCGAAGAAGGTAGCGAGCTTGTCGACGTCGTCAAGCTCCCGCGCCAAGGTCGCTGCCAAGTCGAAGCGGAAGCCATCGACGCGCATTTCTGTAACCCAGTAGCGCAGCGAATCCATAATGAGCTGCAGCGAGTGCGGGTGGCGGACGTTGAGGGAATTGCCGGTGCCGGTGTAGTCCATGTAGTGGGCCTCATCGCCCTCGACAAGGCGGTAATAGGCGCCATTATCGATGCCGCGGAAGGCAATGGTCGGGCCCATGTGGTTGCCCTCGGCGGTGTGGTTATAGACCACGTCGAGGATAACCTCGATGCCGGCCTCATGGAAGGCGCGGACCATGGCCTTGAACTCAGAGACCACCTCGCCCGGTTTCTTGGCAAAGGCGTAGTCATGGTGCGGGGCGAAAAAGCCGAAGGTGTTATAGCCCCAGTAATTGCGCAGGCCCAGGTTGCGCAGACGATCGTCTTGCAGGAATTGGTGGACGGGCATGAGCTCGACGGTGGTAACGCCAAGCTCCTTGAAGTAGTCAATGACGGCAGGGTGTGCCATGCCCGCGTAGGTGCCGCGCAGCTCTTCCGGCACATCTGGGTGGGTCATGGTCATGCCCTTAACGTGGGTTTCGTAGATGACCTTTTCGTTATCGGGAATATGGGGGCGGTGGTCGCTGCGCCAGTCAAAGAAGGGGTTAATGACCACGGAGAGCATGGTATGGCCGAGCGAGTCCTCCTCATTGCGGCCGGTGCCGGGTTCCTCGGCGTGGATGTCATAGGAGTACAGGGAGGCATCGCCGTCGAATTCGCCGTCAAAGGCGCGGGCATAAGGATCGACGAGAAGCTTGGAGGGATCGCAACGCAGGCCGTTTTCTGGTTCATAGGGGCCATAGACGCGGTAGCCGTAGCGCTGCCCAGGGGTGACATTAGGGAGGTAGATGTGCCACACATGGGCAGTTACCTCAGACATTTCGATGCGGTCTTCGTTGCCCTCCTTATCGATGAGGCAGAGCTCGACCTTGTCCGCTACTTCCGAAAAAAGGGCGAAGTTGGTGCCGGATCCATCAAAGTTGGATCCCAGTGGGGTGGGTTTGCCGGGCCAGATTTGGCGGCCGTAGCGCTCGGTGGGCGTGGGGATTGCGTCCATGGCGGGAGTGTTCATGCCCACGAGCATAACCATTTTTTAGGCAGAGGCGCCGTGCTGAAGTCCTGCGTTAATAATGCGTACGCCGCGAATTAAGTCTCCGCGATAGTCCACCGAAGAAGCTTCGCCGGTGGTATCCGCCAGCTGGCGTTGGGATTGTTCCATTAACGTGGCTCCGAGCACGAGATGAATGGCAGATAGGGCCGCAGCGCGCTGCGTGCTACCAGCGGACTGCGGGTTTCGGGCAGCAGCGGAGGTAAAGGCCTCTACAAGGCGGTCCCAGGCGGGCGCCTGGGGCAGGGATAGGCCTGCAATGACGACCTCGGCGCCGTCGCGGCGGGCGAGCAGTAAATCGCGCAGATTGAGGCTGAGCTCTTCGAGTGACTCCCCAGAAACGGGGGAGATAATGTCTTCTGCTAGAGCAGCGATGAGGGCTTGTTTATTGGCAATGTGCCAGTAGAGCGCGCCGGGGGCAACGCCGAGGGAGGAGGCAACGCGGCGCATAGTGACGTCGCCAAGCCCATAGGCATCAAGCAGGGCAGTAGCGGCGTCGATAATACTCTCGCGATTTAATTGCACTCTGGCGATTGTACGGGCTCGGTTAGCCGCGATGGTAGTTCACAGGTTCTTTTAATGGAGTCTCAATGTCATTTCCATCGTCTGGTTGTTAGTATTGCGAAGACAAATAGGAAGCTGCCCTTGGGGTGGCTTCACATTCGCAAGATTGATTCAGGAGCTTTCCCTTGTCCTTTTTGACCCCTGCAAAGAAGTCCCTCCTCGCAGTTGCGCTGGTTGCCCCCCTGGCGCTGGCTGCGTGCGGTTCGGATGATAATGACGATTCTAAGGAGGCTGCCGCCACCACGGCCTCCAAGTCTTCCGAGGATAAGTCTGCAGACAAGTCCCAGGACAAAGACGCCGATAAGGACAAGAACAGAGATAAGGATAAGGACAGAGATAAGGATAAGGACAAGAACAAGGAGCAGAATAAGGACGGCGAGGCGAAGGACGCCGCAGCGAATGACGAGGGGCAAGAAGGCGAAGACGGTGCAGGCGAAGGGCCCGACCAGATGGCCAACCCGCTGAATAATGGCGAGGATCCTTTCGCGGGCGCAGAAGATATCAAGCCGATTGAAGGTGGCCAGAATGCTGATGATGCCGATAAGCAGGCCATCGAGCAGCTGGTGCGCGGTCAGCATGAGATTGACAATGTGAAGGAATACTTCAACTACATGCCGCAGCATGCCTGCCAAGCGGTGCGCGATGAGCAGTCCCAGGAGTTCAGCCAGTACCAGCAGTACGTCGATAGCCTGCCGAACCAATCCTTTGGTGAATACGCCAACACCATGCGCCAGCAGGGCGGCGGCAACGCCGAGATTGAAAAGTTTGCAAGCCAGCTGGAGTCCATCCCGCAGTCGACCAAGCTGCAATCGGTCAATGACGTGGTAGTCAATGGCGATGATGCTTCCGCTACCGTGAGCGTGTCCAACTCCGAGGGGACCGAGACTTCCACCGTCCGTTTCCGTCGCGAGAATGGCAACTGGACCTTCTGTAACTAAGTTGTCTCTTTCCCGTCGTCGGTTACCCCGCACCTTTGGTTTTGGTGCGGGGTTACTCGCGTGTGCGCTCGCAGTCTACGGCATAGCGGGCGCGGTGTGGGGGCTTTTCCGGCCGACGCTTATAGGCCGCGAGGTAGACGATGGCGGCTACGCCATTGATGCGATGGGCAATGCCCAGTTCATCGCTTTCATAACCTTTGCGCTCATCACGGGGGTGTTGGGGCTTCTTCTTGGTTTGATTGCATATCTGCGCAGGCAAGGGCGTGGCTTGTCGATGCTCTTGTGGGTAGGCGTGTGTGCTTTGGCAGGTGCCGCCTCGTTTTATGTATTTGGTGGAGTAACGGCCACGCATCCACCGGAAATCCCGGGGGAAGTTGTGGAGTTTGCGCCGAATTTCTCCCCGGCGATTGCTTGGGCGGTGGCGCCTTTCATGGCGATGTTCGCCTATTGGTCTACGGCTTTTGTCAGCGCCGACGAGGATTGGTAACCAGCCCGACTAAGGCCATTCCACGGGGGAGGCGCCGGTAACTTCGCGTGCGATGTCATCGATGCCGTGGAGGATGTGTTTGAGCCCGCGGCCTACGGCGCTAAAGAGCTGTGGCCGGGTAAGACCCGCAGCAGTGATGGTGGCGGCATCCATCCGCACTTGCAGGCCTTCGAAGGTGTGGTGACAAAATGCGACGGCGCCGTGGTGGGCGCGATTCCAATCGTTGCAAATGAGGAAGAGTCTGGTAAATTCCGCTTCTTCTAAGCTAGGATCCCAGTGGCCTTTGATGATGAGGCTGGGCCCATTATCGAGCGCGAAGGCAAAAAGAACGTCATTGACCCACGCATAAATGGCAGTGGTGCCGTCGCTTTGAAAGCGCTGAATGCCAATGAGCGGCAGCATTTCGGCTAGACTATCGAGGGTGAAGGGTTCTAAGGGGGCGTCGGCAAGCGGGGCAAGCTCTGGTGCCGTCTCGCGGACGAGTGCGGGGTGGGACTGGGCGAGCAGATCGATGAGGACCTCCGCATTGCGCAGCGCTGGCAGGAGGAATGCTGCGAGCTGCTCGTGACTGGGAGAAATATCGGCCGGCAGGTAGCTGTGACCGGTTATACTCACGCATTCGGGCTGGTCATAGTCCACTACCACTGCCGGTGAGAGGCAGTCATGATTCCACTCATTAGCCAGGTGTGTCAGATCAGCAATCTCGCTGAAATCGACGCCGCCGCGGGGGCTGGTGTGCAGGTGGAGTACCGGTTCTTCCAGCTGGTCTACAAAGATGAAGGTGGAGCCGCCAGCCGCATGCGGAACCAGTAGTTCGCCGGAAGGCAGCGCCCAGCAGGAAATGCCATTCTCGCGGGCGATGGCATGGGTATGCGCGAGCAGAAGGGAGGGTTCATTCTCGCTCATCACTGCTACCACCTTAAAGCTGCGTTGGGTCTGAGTCTATCGTCCAAACCAGCCCCCTCGCTGGGATTTGGGCATTAGGATATTGGTTTAATAACAGGAATCCGCTTTGGAGAAGGGAGCCGGGAATGCTTCGAACCATCGATCTGCGGGGCCAAGATTTACGCCCCGCCCAGCTACGGCGAGTACTGCCTCGCGGTGGCACTGATGTCGCTGCCGTGGTGGATAAGGTAGCACCGATGGTTCATCGGGTGCGCGACGAAGGTGCGAGGGCCGCGCTGGAATACGGAGAGCTTTTCGACGACGTGCGCCCGGCCCATCTGCGAGTACCCCGGGAAGAATTGGACCAGGCTACAGCCAGCCTGGATCCGCAAACGCGCCAAGCCATCGAAGCGGCGATCAAGCGGGTGCGCAAGGTACACGCCGAACAAAAGCCGGCCGCACACACTACTGAGCTCGCGCCAGGTGCCACGGTGACCGAGGAATTCCGTCCCATCGAGCGCGTCGGGTTATACGTGCCAGGTGGAAAGGCGGTCTATCCCTCTTCTGTGATTATGAACGCGGTGCCGGCACAAGAAGCCGGCGCGGAAAGCCTGGTGGTGGCCTCGCCGCCGCAGAAGGAATTCGGTGGACTGCCGCACCCGACGGTGCTGGCCGTGTGCCAGATGCTCGGCGTGGATGAGGTCTGGGCCGTGGGCGGTGGCCAAGCTATAGCGCTGATGGCTTATGGCGATGATGACGTCGAGCTCGCACCGGTGGACATGATTACGGGGCCGGGAAATATTTTCGTAACCGCCGCCAAGCGCTTGGTGCGTGGGGTGGTGGGCACTGATGCAGAGGCCGGCCCCACCGAAATCGCTATCCTTGCCGATGACACCGCTAATCCGGTGTATGTGGCTTATGACCTCATCTCGCAAGCCGAGCACGATCCTATGGCCGCGAGCGTGCTCATTACGACATCGGACAACCTAGCCCAGCGCGTCAAGACGGAAGTGGAAGCACGCTATAGCGCTACCGCCAATGCGGAGCGGGCGGCCGAGGCACTGGGCGGCCAGCAATCCGGAATCGTGCTGGTAGATTCCCTTGATGCGGCCATCGCGGTGGCCAATGCCTATGCTGCCGAGCACCTTGAAATCCACACCGCAGAGCCGGAGGCAGTGGCTGGGCGCATTAAACACGCGGGTGCCATCTTTGTAGGGGATTTCGCGCCGGTGCCGTTGGGCGATTATGCGGCCGGTTCCAATCACGTGCTGCCTACTTCTGGTACGGCGCGATTTTCTGGCGGCCTTTCTACCCACACCTTCTTAAGATCAGTCAACCTCATCGCGTACGACCGCGCCGCACTGGAGGAGATTGCCCCGCATGTTATCGCTTTTGCGGAAGCCGAGCGTCTTCCGGCCCACGGCGAAGCCATCCGCGCCCGATTGGAGGAGAGCTAGATGACGGAATTGAACGATCTACCCCTGCGCGAGGAATTGCGCGGGAAATCTGCCTACGGTGCCCCGCAGCTTAAGGTGGCCTACCAACTCAATACCAACGAAAATCCCTATCCTCCCTCGGAGGCGTTGGTTGATGACCTAGTCGCGGAAACCCGCCGCCTTGCCACCACGCTCAATCGCTATCCGGAGCGCGATGCGCTAAAGCTGCGCGAGGCCCTAGCCAGCTATGTTTCTGGGCAAACCGGTGTGCCTGTGAGCTATGAGCAAGTGTGGGCCGCGAATGGTTCCAATGAGATCTTGCAGCAGTTGTTGCAGGCCTTTGGCGGTCCGGGACGCAGCGTGCTTGGCTTCACCCCGTCCTATTCCATGCACCCCATTTTGGCGGACGGGACCCATACGCAGTTCCTGGAGTGCCCGCGCGATGAGAACTTTCGCATTGATATGGAGCGAGCGTTGGCGGCCGTGGCGCAGCACCAGCCGGATATTATTTTTGTAACTACGCCGAATAATCCCACCGGCGGCGTGACTGGGTTGGATGATATTGCCGCGCTTGCCGACGCCGCCCCTGGCATCCTCATCGTTGATGAGGCCTACGGCGAATTTTCCTCCGCGCCCTCCGCGGTGACGCTGCTGGACAAGTACCCCGCGAAGCTGGTGGTCTCGCGCACCATGTCCAAGGCCTTTGACTTCGCGGGTGGCCGCCTCGGCTATTTCGTGGCGGACCCGGCCTTTGTGGAGGCCGTCATGCTGGTGCGGCTGCCATATCACCTTTCCGTGCTATCCCAAGCGGCGGCCACGGTAGCGCTACGCCATAGTGCAGATACCCTCGCCACCGTGGAAAAGATTGCCGCCGAGCGCGAGCGGGTGGCCACTCGCTTGCGCGAACTGGGCTATACCGTCTTACCCAGCGAATCCAATTTCCTCTTCTTCGGCTGTTTTGCAGACCAGCACCGAGTATGGGAGCAGTTCTTGGACAGGGAAGTTCTCATCCGAGATGTGGGTATTGCGGGTCATTTGCGCATGACCGTGGGCCTGCCGGAAGAAAATTCGGCCTTTTTAGCTGTGGCCGAGGCTCTAGCGGATACAGTAGTGGCGGATTAGCCGGCGGGAGGAAAGGAGTAAACGATGAGCAACCGCGTAGGGCGAGCCCAACGGTCCACGTCGGAATCGCAGATTTCCGTGGTCATCGATCTGGATGGCACAGGAAGCAGCGATATTTCTACGGGCCTGCCATTTTTTGATCATATGCTCACGGCCTTTGCCACCCACGGCAGCTTTGATCTGACGGTGCAGGCAGAAGGCGACGTCGAGGTTGATGCGCACCACACCGTGGAAGATACCGCCATCGTGCTGGGCAGCGCCTTGCGTGAGGCGGTTGGGGATAAGTCGGGCATTCGTCGATTCGGCTCCCAACTTTTGCCCATGGATGAAACCTTGGTGGAAGCGGTGGTGGATTTTTCCGGACGCGCCTATTTCGTGATGATCGGTGAACCAGAAAATCTGCAGTGGCAGACCATTGGTGGCCACTATGCCACGGTTATCAACCGCCACTTTTTTGAAACGCTAGCTACCCACGCTGCGGTAACTCTCCACCTCACTGTGCGCTATGGTCGCGATCCGCACCACATTACGGAGGCGGAGTATAAAGCGGTAGCGCGTGCGTTGCGCGGCGCAGTGGAATTCGATCCGCGCCAGACTGGCATTCCTTCGACGAAGGGAGCACTCTAAAACGCATGCATTTTATGATCTTGGTCCTTTTCCTCGTCGCCGGCATGTTGGTGGGCGGTGCGTGGTCTGCCTACCAACAGGGATCGAAGGCAATGACAGTAGTAGCCTCTTTATTGGCCGCAATCACCGTGGTGGCAGCAATCTCGTGGATGGTAGGAGCGTTCGGTAAATGAGCAATACCCAAGAAACTAATATCTGGAAGGTACCTGGATATACCGCGACCATGCTGGCCATCGCCGCAGCATTCGGTGCCTGGTCCATCCTTCTTCCGGTGGTGCCCCTAGCAGTCATTGACTCCGGTGGTTCGGCCACCTTGGCAGGCTCGTCCACGGGCATCTTCATGGCCTTTACCGTCCTCACCCAGATCATTTCACCGTGGCTGCTGCGCCGCTGGGGCTACCGCCGCGTGATGGCTCTATCTGCCTTCACCTTGGGTGTACCGGCTTTCGGCCATCTGTTGGGCACCGATGCTTGGGTAGTCCTGCTCTTTTCTGCCATGCGTGGCGTGGGATTTGGCGCGCTTACCGTCTCCGAGTCCGCGCTCATTGCAGAGCTTGCGCCGGTCCGCCTATTAGGCAAGGCAACCGGCATGATTGGCGTCTTTACCGGACTCGGCCAGATGGTCTTTTTGCCTTTAGGGTTGATCATGGCGGAAAAGCTGGGATATGCCTCGACGTATATCACCGCCGGCATCATTGGCTTCCTAGGGTTTGGTCTGTGCCTGCGCATTCCTAAGATTAAGGTCACGCTTGCCTCTGATACCGAGGATAAGCCGAACCTGATTCGCGTTCCCACGTGGAAGCTGGTGTTAGTCCCCGCATTGGCGTTGACTACTTTCTCTATGAGCTACGGTGCCGTGTCGTCCTTCCTGCCGCCCGCAGTGCAAGAACTTGATGCAGAGCGCGGCGCCAGCCTGGCAGGCATCATGCTATCCATCGTTGGTGGCGCCGCCATGATTTTCCGCTACCTCGCGGGCATGGTGGCAGACCGCGTAGGCACCCCGGGCCGTCTGTATATCCCGAGCCAGATCATGGGGATTGTGGGCGTGCTTGCTATCGCAGTGCCCCTCTACCTCGATGGCTCCGTGTGGTGGCTCGTGCTTGGTGCCTTCCTGTTCGGTGGCGCGTTCGGTATTGCCCAAAATGAGGCGCTGCTGTCCATGTTTGATCGCCTGCCGCGCGAGCGGGTCTCGGAGGCTTCGGCCATCTGGAATATCTTCTATGACGGCGGCACCGGTTTGGGCTCGACTCTTTTGGGCGCCTTGGTCGCCGGCTATGGCTATGCGGGGGCGTTTGGGGCTGGCGTGGCCATCCTCGTTGTTGGTTTGCTTATGACGATGGCAGACTTTGTACTCGGGCGCACCCGGGTGAGCGAAACCAATGATATCCGGACGCGTCTGCGCCGTATGCGTAAGGTGTAGCCCATGGCAAAAACGGTTGCATTATTGGATTATGGCGCGGGCAACGTGCGCTCGGCACAGCGCGCATTGGAGCGAGTGGGCGCTGAAATTGCCGTAACCGCAGACCCCAAGGTAGCGGTGGAAGCGGATGGGCTTCTAGTTCCTGGCGTGGGTGCTTTTGATGCGTGCATGCGCGGGTTGCACGCGGTGCAAGGCCCGAGGGTCATCGGCCAGCGCTTGGCGGGGGAGCGTCCGGTGTTGGGCATTTGCGTAGGCATGCAGGTGCTTTTCGACGCCGGAGTAGAACACAACATAAACTCCGCTGGTTGCGGCGAGTGGCCCGGTACCGTCGAAAAGCTGCACTCTACGGTGCTGCCGCATATGGGGTGGAATACCGTGGAAGTGCCCGTTGGCAGTGACATGTTTGCCGGACTAGCGCAAGACGAGCGTTTCTACTTCGTGCATTCCTATGGCGTTCGCCACTGGGAGTTGGAAACGGAGATTACTCGCCCGCCCTTGGTCAGTTGGGCTGAGCACGCGGGCGATAGGTTTGTTGCGGCGGTAGAAAACGGTGCCCTGTGGGCCACCCAATTCCACCCGGAAAAATCCGGGGATGCAGGTGCGCAGCTTTTGGAAAACTGGATGCGTACGCTCTAGGTAGGATGAAGGATATGACTTTTACGCTTTTGCCCGCAGTCGATGTATCTCAAGGCCAGGCCGTGCGCTTGGATCAAGGCGAAGCAGGCACCGAAACCTCTTACGGTGCACCGCGCGATGCCGCGCTAAAGTGGCAATCCCAGGGCGCGCAATGGCTGCATTTTGTGGACTTAGATGCAGCCTTTGGTCGCGGCTCAAACCACGAAGAGATGGCAAAAATTACCCGAGAGCTAGGCATAAACGTCGAGCTTACCGGCGGCATCCGAGACGATGCAGCCGTTGAGCGCGCGCTGGCGACCGGTGCGCAGCGTATTAATATTGGCACCGCAGCTCTAGAGCAGCCTGACTGGATTGAACAAATACTGGCACGTTATAGCGAAAAGGTTGCGGTGGACCTAGCGGTGCGCGAAGGCGGCGGCGAATGGCGTGTTACGGGCAATGGCTGGGTCTCCGATGGCGGCGACTTGTGGGAAGTACTCGAGCGCCTAGACGCTGCCGGTTGTCAACGCTTTGTGGTAACGGATGTTTCTAAAGATGGCACGCTAACCGGGCCGAATATTGAGTTGCTGCGCGAGGTAGCCATGGCAACCGATGCCAAGATTACCGCCTCGGGTGGAATCTCTAGTGTCGAAGACCTGCGCGAGCTGGCACTGTATGAAAATGAGGGCATAGATTCCGCCATTATTGGCAAGGCCCTTTATGAAGGCAACTTCACCCTAGAGGAAGCTCTCGCTGCGGTGGTAGAAGTAGAGCCGCTGCCGGCGGAAGAAACCATTGACCCATACGACCCTGAGGACGACTAAGCCATGATGGAACCCCGCGAGTTGGTGGCCTTCGCGGAGGCAGCTGTAGACCAAGTAGAACCCATCTTTCGTTCCGGACTCGGTGCGGCGCCCGCCCGCTTTAAGGGGCAGGGCGATTTTGCCACCGAAGTGGACCTCGTCATTGAGAAGCAGCTGCGCGAAATCCTAACCCAGGTGACCGGCATCCCAGTCTACGGGGAAGAATCTGGCGGCAGTGTACTCGATACCGTTTGGGTAGTAGACCCAATCGATGGCACCGCAAATTATTCTGCCGGCAATCCCATGGCAGGAATCCTTGTGGCGCTTATCCATGAAAGCGCACCGATTGCTGCGGTGTCTGACTTTCCACTTTTGGAGCGCCGTTTGGTCACCTGCGATGACTCGCCACTGCGTTCAGTCGGCGGCCCTGCTGCCGGATTCGGCGGTCGCCAAGACGCGATGGGATTTGATGAAGCGCGCGGCCATGTGGGCTGTTCTTCTCACCTGCCCACCGATATTTTCCATGAACTGCGCGAGACTGGCCTGCGACCCCGTATGACTGGCTCTGTAGGGCTCGATAATGCCTTCGTAGCGCAGGGTGTGTTTGATGGGGCGATTAATTTCTCCCCACACCCGTGGGACAACGCCGCTGGGGCGTTACAAGTTCAAGCAGCCGGCGGGGTTGTCACTGATCCTGAGGGCAATCCGTGGACCCCGCAGTCACGCGGCATGGTGGCCGGAACCCCGCAAGTTCACGCCACTATTTTGGAAATTTTGTCGCGGCACAGAGATTCCTTTTCTCACTAAGAATTACAATCCCTAAGGAGGCGGCCGCAATGGCTGTAGCCGTACGCGTGATCCCCTGCCTAGATGTGGACCAAGGCCGGGTAGTCAAGGGCGTAAATTTTGAAAACCTGCGTGATGCAGGGGACCCAGTAGAGCTAGCTGCGCGTTACGATGCCCTCGGAGCCGACGAGCTTACGTTCTTGGACGTTTCCGCATCGACGCAAGGGCGATCGACCATGCTCGAGGTCGTACGCCGAACCGCAGACCAAGTATTTATCCCACTGACCGTGGGCGGTGGGGTTCGCAGCGTGGAAGATGTCCGAGAGCTCTTGCGTGCCGGTGCGGATAAGGTTTCTATCAATACCGCCGCCATCCGAAACCCAGAGCTATTGAGCGAAATGGCCGGGATTTTTGGTGCACAATGCATTGTCCTGTCGGTTGATGCTCGCAGGTGCCAAGAGGAGTATGCGCCTTCCGGCTTTGAAGTCACTACGCATGGCGGCACCACATCGGCCGGTATCGACGCCGTTGAATGGGCTCGCCGTGGCGAAGAGCTCGGGGTAGGCGAAATCTTGCTTAACTCGATGGATGGCGATGGCACCAAGGAAGGCTTTGATGTCGACATGCTAAGCGCTGTACGCGCGGCGGTGACCATTCCGGTAATCGCCTCCGGTGGTGCGGGCAGTGCCGCAGATTTCCCACCGGCTATTGCGGCCGGAGCCGATGCCGTATTAGCCGCGAGCATTTTTCACTTCGGCGAGGTAGAAATCGGCGACGTAAAAGATGCCCTAGCCACAGCGGGCTACGAGGTGCGCCGATGACTAACCCAGCCGAGTATGAACTAGACAGGGGCATCGCCAAGCGGCTCAAGCGCAACAACCAAGGACTAGTTCCTGCCATTGTGCAAGCTGACTCCGGCGAGGTGCTGATGATGGCGTGGATGGATGACCACGCCTTGGCCCATACCCTTGCCACGCGCAAGGGGACGTATTACTCGCGTTCTCGCAATGATTATTGGGTAAAGGGGGAAACTTCCGGAAACACGCAAGCGGTGCTGGGCGTTCGCCTTGACTGCGATGGAGATACTATCCTGCTGACCGTGCGGCAGCGCGGCGGCGCGTGCCATACCGGTGACCGCACGTGCTTTGACGCCACGGATCTCCTAGGAGGGCAATTGTGAAGGCTCGACGCCTTGGACCACTACTTATCGCTGTAGGAGCCATCGTTTTGTGGCTTGCCTCGCGCGCGACGTGGGTCGTGGCCGTCAGCGAGGACGATAAGGCTGGCTCTGCGACCAATGACATTGTAGGTTCGGCGTGGTCGCTGGAAATCATGGCCTTGACGCTTGTCCTAGTGGCAGGCGCCGTTGCGGGCATGGCGTTGCGCCGCATTGGTAGGCGAGTGGTGGGCATTGTCTGTGCCCTAGCGGCAGCGGCCAGCGCGTGGACCCCAATTAACCTGCTGACAGCAGGAGCGGAGGCCGAGCGTGCGCAAAAGATTTTGCAGGGTGCCTCGGCCAATGAAAACGCGGTGGATTCCGCCCAGATTTCCGATTGGGCCACGGTTGTTTCCACCGAAGTACACTCCCTCGGCCCAGCTATGGCGATACTGGGCGCTGCTGCAGCTCTCTTTGGCGCCGTTATGCTGGCCCGTAATCCTGGCGAGGATAAGACGAAAGTCTCGAGCAAATATGAGACACCGGCGGCTCGCCAAGCAAAGTTGGGGGAGGATTTGGAAACTTCCGCTGATTCCGGCCGCGTGATGTGGGATGCACTTGATAGCGATATCGATCCCACCGATGTGGATAAAAAATAGCCGCACGGCTTATGCAATTTCCGGAACAGCACCTGAGCGGGTTAACCTAAAAGTGTGATCTCAATCGCCCGTGGAGGGAGGTGCTGATGCCTACGCCCATTGCCGTTGACCACCTTGTAGCAGGAGTCTTGGAGGACGTCGCTGCGCGGGAAGCCCGCGTGTCCTTCAAAGAGGTGAAGGCGCGCTCGCGCGATATGGAATCTCCCCGCGATGCGCGAGCCGCGCTGCTGCGTACCGGCTGCTCGGTTATCACCGAGCTCAAACGCGCCGTTCCCTATGGCGGCGAAATCGCACGCGTAGGCTCTGCGGAGCAGATGGCGGAATGGGCCCGCACCTTTGAGGGATGCGGTGTGCATCTTATGGCCTGCCAAACCGATTTCCGCCGATTCCACGGTTCTTTGGAGGACATGGCAGCCGCACGAGCAGCGATTGATATACCCATGATGTCGCGTGATCTCATCGTGGACCCCTACCAAATCCACGAGGCCCGCTGTTATGGCGCCGATGCAATTCCCTTGCAGGTAGAGCTCTTGGAGCAAGCTCGCCTTGAGGCCCTATTAGACCGCGTGGAATCGCTTGGGATGACCGCCATCGTCGAGGTCCGCAACTGCGCCGAGGTTGACCGGGCGATCAAGGCAGGAAGCAGCGTAATTGCCATTAATGCGTGGTCGCTGGCTTCGGATGCCATTAACCGTGAGGCGTTCAATGACATCGCACCAGGTCTGCCAGAGTCCATCCTGCGCATTGCGGTAGGCGGGGTTAATAATGCCCGCAACCTTTTTCACTATGCCTCTCGCGGTGCAGATGCTGTGCTCATTGGTGAATCTGTCATGGCCGCTCAAGACCCTACTGCTTTGGCACGTTCCCTGGTGGCTGCCGGCCAGCACCCAGCGTGCCCCGCGCGCAAGTTGGAGTGATACCCCAACTGGCCGGTGGGGTGGGGAATAAGGCACACTAGCTACGTGCACACTCAAGTTCTTGCAAATATTCCGTCCCCGCCACAGGGTGTCTGGCAGTTAGGGCCAATTCCCATTCGCGCCTATGCGCTGTGCATTATCGTTGGCATTATTGTCGGCCTGCGTATGACCTTGCGCCGCTATACGGCTCGCGGTGGAAATCCAGATACGGTCTGGGATGCGGCTATCGTTGTCATCCCCGCGGGCATCGTGGGCGGGCGCCTTTACCACGTTATTACCGATAATCAGAAGTATTTCTGTGATAACTGCAACCCCGTGGACGCGCTAAAGATTACCAACGGCGGGTTAGGTATATGGGGAGCCGTAGCCCTCGGTGCGCTGGCGCTATGGGTGCTTTTTAAGGTCAAGAAGATCCCACTTGGGTCTTTTGCCGATGCGGTGGCCCCCGGACTTGTGCTTGCACAGGCGATTGGGCGACTGGGCAACTGGTTTAATCAAGAACTTTATGGGCGCCCAACCGACGTTCCGTGGGCTTTGGATATCTATTACCGTGTCAATGAAAATGGCGGTTATGCGCCAATATCTGGGCACTCCACGGGTGAGGTTATGACTTCCGTGCATCCGACTTTTCTCTACGAGATGGTGTGGAATGTCTTAGTGTGCTTATTCCTCCTGTGGGCGCACAAGGCGTGGAAGCTGGGCCACGGGCGAGTCTTTGCCCTCTATGTTATGGGATATACCTTGGGCCGGTTCTTTATTGAAGGAATGCGTTCCGATGAAGCTACTCATATCTTTGGGGTGCGCGTGAATATCATCGTCTCCCTTGTGATTTTTGTCATTGCCGCGATTGTCTTTTTCTTGCTCGATAAACGCCGCCAAGGTTCAGAATCCCCCGAAGAGGTGGATCCTAAATACTGGGCGGAGAACCGCGATAGCCGCCAACGCGGCGATGAGCACACGGTATCTGAGGGGCAGCAGCGAGACTCTTCGACGACATAGATCTTGCCCAAGTGTTTCCGTTTGGGTTTGTTTTGTGGGAATCAGGGGATTTTGGGGTGCCCGTTCGGAAAATGAAATCGGAAATTTGTGGCCGCAATCCGTCCGAAGGAGTAGGTTGGGGAGTGTTCAGTTTCTCCGACGGAATAGGCCAATAATGCTGGATAGAAGAACGAAGATTGTCTGTACTCTCGGCCCTGCCGTAGCTAGCGAGGATGGAATTTTGCGCCTCGTTCAAGACGGTATGGACGTTGCCCGCCTGAATATGTCTCACGGCGAGCATGCGGACCACGAGGCGAATTACAACTGGGTGCGCCAGGCTACTGATAAGACTGGCCGCGCCGTTGGTATTTTGGCGGACCTACAGGGCCCCAAGATTCGCCTTGGCCGCTTCATTAACGGCGAGGAGCAGTGGAATGACGGCGAGATTGTCCGCATCACCGTGGACGATATCGAAGGCGCCCACGACCGCGTTTCCACCACCTACAAGGGCTTGGCTAAGGATGCCAAGCCTGGTGACCGCCTGTTGATTGATGACGGCAAGGTTGCTGTTGTATGTAAGGAAGTCGACGGCAATGACGTCGTTTGTGAGGTCACCGAAGGTGGCCCAGTTTCCAATAACAAGGGCGTATCCCTGCCGGGCATGGATATTTCCGTGCCGACTTTGTCGGAGAAGGACATTGCTGACCTGCGTTTCGCATTGAAGCTTGGCGTTGACCTGATTGCTTTGTCTTTCGTTCGCTCCCCAGCCGACGTGGATAAGGTCCACGAGATCATGGACGAAGAGGGCCGCCGCGTTCCGGTTATTGCCAAGCTGGAAAAGCCGGAGGCAGTCGATGCTCTCGAATCCATCGTGTTGGCATTCGATGCCATCATGATTGCTCGCGGTGACCTTGGCGTGGAGGTACCGCTGGAGCGCGTGCCGCTATTCCAGAAGCGCGCTATCCAGATTGCTCGCGAGAACGCTAAGCCGGTCATCGTGGCTACACAGATGCTGGATTCCATGATTTCCAATCTGCGCCCGACCCGTGCGGAGGCCTCCGATGTGGCCAATGCTGTGCTCGATGGCGCCGATGCTGTCATGCTCTCCGGTGAGACGTCTGTGGGTATTGACCCACAAAACGTTGTGCGTACCATGTCCAAGATCGTGGCCAATGCTGAGGACGGCGGCAAGGTTCCGCCGCTCACCCACGTTCCGCGCACCAAGCGCGGCGTAGTTTCTTACTCCGCCCGCGATATTGCAGAGCGCCTGAATGCGAAGGCTATCGTGGCCTTCACCACCTCCGGTGATACTGCAAAGCGCGTAGCGCGCCTGCACTCTCACCTGCCGTTGCTGGCGTTTACCCCGAACCCGGCGGTGCGCTCCCAGCTGGCATTGACTTGGGGTGCTGAGACCTTCTTGAGTCCGCACGTTAAGTCCACCGATGACATGATGGAAGCCATCGATGATGCATTGCTGGAGATGGACAAGTACGAAGAAGGTGACATGATTGTCGTCATTGCTGGTACTCCTCCAGGAATTGCTGGCAACACCAACATGATTCAGTGCCACTTGTTGGGTGAAACCAAGAAGTAGGTTTTGGTACGAGCGCCGCGCCCCACCCTTTAAAACGTTCCACGGGTCGCGGCGCTTTTCTATATGAATTTATACAAATGTAGAATTATATTTACCTCGCGTACACGCAGCAGTTGCTTTCCTGACATGCGGCTACAGTACTTTGTGGTTGTTCTTGTTTCAGCTTCTCTACACATTCAAAGGACAACTGCACAATGACCTAAATCAGGCAGACTTGGCCTCAATGGCTGCGCTTACCGTCATCCATTTTCATTTAATTGTCAATAAGCGTCGACGGGGATAGGCTGAGTGCATGGCACACGAGCACCACGACCACGATCACTCCAGCACGCCGCTGCGCGCACTCTTGATTGCGCTAGGCATTACCGGCACCGTCTTCTTCGCGGAGCTGATCGGCGGCTGGTTGGCGGGTTCGATGGCGCTGATGGCGGATGCGATGCACATGCTTTCCGACGCTGCGGGGTTGATCATCGCGGTGTTAGCGATGTTGGTTGGGCGCCGACAAGCATCGGCTCAGGCCACGTACGGCTACCGACGAGTGGAGGTGCTTGCTGCACTGGCGAACGCAGTGATGGTGCTGGCGATCTCGGTGTGGATTGTCGTCGAGGCGGTGCGCCGCCTGCAGAGCCCGGCCGAAGTGCAGGGAAAAACGATGCTGATCATCGCGGTTATCGGCCTGGTGGCGAATGCGCTATCGGCGTGGGTTCTGCACCGGCACCGCAAATCCTCGATCAACGTGGAGGGCGCGTTCTTGCACGTGTTAGTGGATATGCTCGGCTCGGTCGCAGTAATCGTGGCCGGCATCGTGGTACTGACCACGGGGTTTGTGGCGGCGGACGTGATCGCCTCCCTAGCGATCGCGGCGATGGTGCTGCCGCGCGCCTGGCAGCTCATGCGGCTTTCGGCGAGCGTGCTGCTCGAGCAAGTCCCGGCGGACTTCGACGCCAGTGCGATCGAGCCCGCGCTGCGGCAGGTCGAGGGCGTTGCTGACATCCACGACCTGCACTTGTGGAGCCTGGACGGCGTGAACGTGCTCACGACCGTGCATATCGTGCGCGACGGCACCGTCGGCACCGGCCCGCTGTTGGATGCCGCCCAGCAGGCCCTGCGCGAACACGGTATCGAGCACTCCACCATCCAGATTGAGCACCCAGAGCACGAATCCCACGAGACGGTGTGCTGATTCCCTTCTAACCTGACTTAGGCCAATTTTGTGCGGAAGTTCGCGGCCGGTGATTACTTGGATGGTGGCAGTGAGGTCGGGCGGGAATGGTACGGCGGCGTGAATGGTTTCGCCGCCAACGACGAGTTGAAAGCTGCGGTATTTCTTGAGTGTTCTCACGAGGCGTTTGATGAAGTGACCACTGCGGGTCTCCATCAGGTGGGTCACGGCTAGTGCTGCCATCACAATATTGAGATGTGCTGTGATCGAGTTTTGTTTCCTCGCATAGATTGGGCGTGCTTTCAGGTCTGATTTCGACATCCGATACGACATTTTTCAATGTGGAATAGCCTGCGGTAATGCCCGATAACCTCCTGGGCGGGAAGAGCGGTCAGGTCGGTTTCATAGCCTTTAATTCCGGCTAGGGCTCGGTGTTTGGCAGCAAGAGCGTAGTTGACCTTCTTGTTCGGGGTGGAAAGATCGAAATAGCGGTTGCGCTTAATGGCGATTTCGCCGTCAACAGCGCGTTTGGCTTTTGCGACTTGCTCTTTGATTCCGCGCAGGCCGCGTCTGGCCCGATCATAGGAGTACTGGAAGTGGGTCACCGTATTCGGGGTTGTGTGTTTGCGCGCATCGCTTGCCGAGGCTTGTGTCCAGATCTGGCCGTGGGCGTAGGCTTCACCAGGGATTTCCCGCCGCCAGGTTTCAATCACCTCAGGCACGGTGGGGTTTCACCGACAAAATGTAGTGCAGACCTGCATCTAACAATGCTTGCTTGTTCGGAGGGTGTCAAGTTGTTTGTGTGTGGGGCTAGGTTTATAGGTATTTGTCGAAGCTGTCGGGGTAGGCCACGGCCTTTTGGTTAATGGCTTGTTTCCAGCCGAAAACTCGGGTCCCTTCCATGAGTCTGCCGGTTGTCGCTGAGACTCGTTTGCCCTGCTTCGCTCTCTTGGCAGCTCGTCTGTCTTCGATATTGCAGATCATCAACCATAGCGTCTTGAGCGCTGATTCATTGTTAGTGAACTGCACCCTGTTGCGGGTAGCTTTCCGCAGTTCATTGTTGAATGATTCAATCGAATTCTTCGTGTAAATGACCTTGCTGGCTGCTGGTGGGAACTGGAGAAACGGTACGAAACGCGCCCATGCATCTCGCCAGACTTTGACTGAGCGTGGATACTTTTCTCCCAATTCAGAGGCTTCAAATTCGTCTAAGGCAGCCTTAGCTGTGGACTCGTCCGTGGCGGTGTAAATCTTTTTCAACGCGGCCGATACGCCCCGGCGATCCCTGTAGGCTACCCATCGGTTAGCGGCACGAATCAGGTGCACGATACAGGTTTGCACCATAGAGTTCGGCCAGGTTGCCTTTACTTCTTCCGGCAAGCCTTTGAACCCGTTACAGCAAACGATAAAGACGTCTTTAACCCCACGGTTAGAAAGATTGGCGCATACTTGCGCCCAGGATGAAGCGCTTTCTTCTTTGGCAATCCACGATTCCAAAAAGTGCTTGATACCGTCGAGAGCCACGCCGATTGCCATGTACGCGGACTTATTGACCACTAGGCCGCCATCGCGGATTTTAATGCGCAGCGCGTCCAGGAAAATGACCGGGTAGAACTCGTCTAGCTGGCGGTTTTGCCAGACCATGACCTCATCGAGGACGGCATCGGTGACTGCGGAAATCGTCTCATGGGAAATATCAACACGCATCGCCGTTGCCATATGGTGCTGGATGTCCCTAATTGTCATCCCACCGGCGTACAAGCTAACGGTCATGTCATCGACATCGGTCAATCTCCTCGAGCCTTTAGGGACCATAGTCAGCAAGAATGTACCAGCCCTATCCCTCGGCACATCCACGGTAACTGGCCCGTAGTTAGAATCCACGGTCTTTGGATACGACCCGTTGCGGTGATTGTCTGTTCTAGCTGCAGCTTTAGCGCTCCTGTCGCCAGACTCGTAGCCCAGGTGGGCATCCATTTCAGCGTTGAGTCCCCTGGTAATCGAGGCTTGCAACATGCCGCGAACCAGGTCGTTGGCATCCGTAGTAGACGTGCCTAGGTCATCAATCAGCTTCGCGATTTCAGGGTTAGCAAGAAGCTTCTTTTCAATCGCATCAATCTTGACCTTATCAGCCGGATCTCGTCTCGCCACAGTAGTCATTCTGGTCCATCTCCTCATGCAGGTTAGGTACCCACACACAAACCATCAGACACTCTCTATTCCGAAGCCACTCCGGCGGCGTGGGCCGCGCACAACAAGGACCGCGATAAGCTGCAGGACATTAGCCGTGAGATGCTCGGCAGTGACCTCGACCTAGTCATGGCTGCTGGCCACCCGTTCTACGATAACGACCACCAAAAGCTTGACACTCCGGATTACAGCTTCATGTACGAAAATGACTACGCCAAGCTTTCCGGAGGCGAGACCGACTGGAATTTCTTCGAGTCCAACGATGACTTCAAGAAGATGGCGCAAGGTGACGTCAAGCCGGAGCAGAAGTATTGGGGTATCGCGCAGGTTGGTTCCACATTGCAGAACTCCCGCTCGGGCGAGGCAAAGGCCCCATACTCGGACAAGCTTAACGATGTCGTCGATCTCCCCACAATGACTACTGGCGCCCTCAATGCGCTGGGACAGGACGAGGATGGCTTTTCCGTCATGATCGAGGGCGGTGCCATCGACTGGGCTGGCCACGGAAATAACCCAGTGCGCGATATTGAGGAGACTCAGGACTTCAATAAGTCGGTTGATGCTGCCATCAAGTGGGTAGAGGAGAACTCCTCGTGGGAGGAGACTCTGCTCGTCGTGACCGCGGACCACGAAACCGGTTATCTATCCGGTGCGAATGAGGCACCGACGGACGACAACCCCGATGCGGAAGACCGCTTTAACGCTATGGAAGGCGAAAAGAGCAAGGTTGCTCGCCACGGTTGGTACTCCGGGCAGCACACCAACCAATTGGTGCCATTCTTCTTCAAGGGTGCAGGCTCTGAGGACATCATGGCTAATACCTCCGGTACGGATTCGGTGCGCGGCGATTTTATCGATAACACCTTGGTGGCCAACTTGGTCTTTGATGACTGGTGGAATGATGACGCCGGCTCTGCCGACGAGCCAGAGCAGCCGGGAGCTACTACTAATCCGGCGGATGATGCAGGCAAGAAAGGCAGCAGCAAGGGCTTTGCCGCAGGACTAGCTACAGGCCTAGGAATCTTGGGCGCTGTCGTTGGTGGACTCGGGTTCCTAGCTACGCAGATTGGTGTGCTCAATATTGACCTAAAGCCCATCTACGAGCAGCTAAAGCGCGTCGGCCTGCGCTAAACAAACGGAACTAGGCATAGCGCCACCCTAAAGTCCTGCTCTCTGCTGCAGAAGCGGAGGGCAGGACTTTTCTTAGCTCTGGGAAATCGGAGTTGGTTGGATCTTCCAGACTTCGTTGGAATAGTCCGCGATGGTCCGGTCGGAAGAAAAGCGGCCGGAGTAGCAAATATTGAGCCATGCCTTCTTGGCCCAGGCAAGTTGGTCTGCCTCGTATTCGGCCGCCATGCGGTCACGGGTTTCGCGGTAGTCGGCAAAGTCACCTAGGACGTAGTACTGGTCTTGTGCGTGTTCGCCGTAGCCGTCGAGAAGCAAGGCACGCAGATCACCGAAGAGGCCGGCATTTTCGGAGCCCAAGGTGCCGTCGACAAGCGCATCCAGCACGCGGGCCAATCCAGGAACGCTGTGGTAAAGCTCGCCTGGGTTGTAGTCTGCGCGCAGCTGTGGCAGCTCTTCATTGCGGGCACCAAAGATATAGGCATTGTCTTCACCAACCGCCTCGACGATTTCCACGTTCGCGCCATCCATGGTGCCCAAGGTCAGCGCGCCATTCATCATGAACTTCATATTGGATGTGCCGGAGGCTTCCTTGCCCGCTACAGAAATCTGTTCAGAGATATCGGCGGCCGGGATAATGTGCTCGGCGGGGGAGACGTTGTAATTCTCTACAAAGACAACGCGGATGATGTCCTTGGTGGCCGGATCGTTATTTACCAAGTCCGCGATGGTGTTGATGAGCTTAATAATCGCCTTGGCGCGGTCGTAGCCCGGCGCGGCCTTGGCACCAAAAATGAAGGTGCGTTTGGGCACGGTCTCGCCCCTTTCCTTGATGCGGAAATAGAGGTCAAGAACGTAAAGGGCGTTCATCAACTGGCGCTTGTACTCGTGCAGGCGCTTAATCTGCACGTCAAAGATGGAAACAGGGTCAACTTCCGCGCCTTGGTGTGCGTTTACCCAGTGTGCAAAGTCGCGCTTATTAGCCTGTTTGATGGCGATAAGCTCTCGCAGTAGGTCGGTATCGTCGGCCTTATCGGCGAGCTGGGCAAGCTGGGTGAGGTCAGTGACCCACGCATCGGAGCCCGCTTGCTGGGTAAGTAGTTCTGCCAAGCGTGGGTTGCACATCTTGAGCCAGCGCCGCGGGGTGACGCCATTGGTCTTATTGTTGAATTTCTCTGGCCAAAGCTCGTGCCATTCGGAGAGCGTATCGGCCTTGATGATTTCGGTATGCAACGCAGCGACTCCATTGATGGAGTAGGCGGCGTAGCAGGCGATCCAGGCCATGTGCACGCGCCCGTTGGATACGGGCGCCATGTAGTCGATGCGGCCTTGGTCCAAGCCGCGGTGGGCCATATCCTCGCGGAAGCGGCGGTCGATTTCCTCCACCAACTGCCAAATGCGCCAGAAAAGCTTCTGGAAAATGGACACTTCCCAGCTCTCCAGCGCCTCTGCTAGCACGGTGTGGTTGGTATAAGCGAAGGTTTCGGTGACCACCTTCCATGCCTCATCCCAGCTCATGTCGTGTTCATCAAGCAGGATGCGCAGCAGCTCTGGGATGGCTAGCACGGGGTGGGTGTCATTGAGCTGGATGGAGTTGTACTGGGCAAAACTCGTGAGAACCTTGCCATGCTGAGCAATGTAGTTATCCACCATGGTTTGCAGGGATGCGGAGACAAAGAAGTATTGCTGGCGCACACGCAGTACCTTGCCCTCGTAAGTAGTGTCATTGGGGTAGAGCACGCGGCAGATATCCATGACGCGCTCGCGCTGGACAATCGCCTCGGTAAAGCGCTGGGAGTTGAAGGCATCGTAATCGAATTCATCGATCGGCTCAGACTTCCATAGGCGCAGGGTTCCTACGTTATCGGTGCCGTAGCCAGTAATAGGCATGTCATAGGGGATGGCGCGCACGTCCATGTCATCGAAATGAACGCGGCGCTGTTCTGAGGTGCGACGAATGACAAAGTCATAGCCATTCTCCATCCAGGCATCCGGCTGTTCCTTCTGGAAGCCATTGTCAAAGGTCTGGCGGAATAGGCCGTAGCGGTAGAGCAAGCCGTATCCCGTAACGGGATAGTCTTGGGTGACGGCGGAATCAAGGAAGCAGGCAGCGAGACGTCCGAGGCCGCCGTTGCCGAGTGCAGCATCGTGTTCGGCTTCGAGAACATCACTCAACTTGTGGTCAGCCGCATTGGCTGCTGCCTTGGCCTCGTCAACCAAGCCCAGATTGGTGAGATTATTGAGCAGCGCGCGGCCTTGGAGAAACTCCGCGGAGAAGTAGTGCTGCTGACGGGTAGCGGCGTAAGCGGCGCGGGTGCGCTCCCAGTTATCAGCAATCTGCTCCATAACGGCGCCGGAAAGGCCTGCCCAGAATTTGCGGTAAGAGGCGCTGTGTGGGCTAACGCCGGAGGCCGCGCGAACGTGAGAGGGGACGGTAGATTCGAAAACAGAATGCCGTGGCTGGCTCATTTGTAACCTTAAGCTAGTAGTTAGTCACGAAACGCCTGCCAGCTTAATAGCATCGGCTCTACCCTGCAGGGGGAGCGGCGCCCTTGCGCCGGGGATCTAGGAGGCCGCTAGGTAGGCTAATGCCGCAGCATATGCCGCGCGGGTGGAGGCATACACGGTTGGGGCATAGTCCGGCAGGAAGGTTGCTTGGTGGTTCACCGGTGGGTCCTGCAGCTCATCTTCTGGAGTGCAGCCAATGTGCCAAAAGACATAAGGTACGCCCCACGCCTGGGGTAGGTAGCAAAAATCCTCGGATGCGGTAGAAGGGGCGGCAGTAACTGAATCGGCGCCGAAGGCGGCGTCGAAGACCTCTCCAACTGGGGCATGGGAGGTGGCGTCATTATCGGTGACCTCGCCGTGGGCGAAGTACTCAAAAACGGGTACCTGCTCGCTACCGGAGGCGACACACTCGGCCTTGACCATGCGCTCCAGGAAGGCATACACCTTTTCCGCGAGTGCGGGATCGTAGTAGCGGGTATTGAGTACAAGTTCGGCGGAGTCCGGGATGATGTTGTTTTTGTCGCCGGAATGCAGCTCGCCTACGGAGATGACGAAGAACTCGTGTGGAGCGACCTCGCGGCCGACAATGGCCTGCAGGCGGGTGATGATCATGGCCGCGATATAGGTGGGGTCGATGGAGTTATGGGGCATGGAGGCGTGGGCGGACTTGCCAAAGACGCGGATGCGCAGGGAATCGCAGCCGGCCATGATGGGGCCTGCGGTATGGCGTACGGTGCCGGCACGGCCGGGCATAATGTGTTGGCCCAAGCAGATATCGGGACGTGGGACACGCTCGATGAGGTTATCGTCCAACATGAATTTAGCCCCCATGGAGGATTCCTCGGCCGGCTGGAAAAGGGCGAGGAACGTGCCGGACCAGGAATTACGGGAGGCGTCGAGAAGCGCGCAGGCACCTAAAAGCGCCGTGGTATGCATGTCGTGCCCGCAGGCGTGCATCTTTCCATTGGCCGCGGCATAGGAAACGCCGGTGGCTTCCGCGACAGGCAACCCATCGAAGTCTGCGCGCAGCAGGGCGGTAGGCCCATCGCCATTGCGGAAAATGGCGACCATACCGTACCCGCCGATATTTTCCACTACCTCGCAGTCAAAATCGGCGAGTTTAGCGCGGATGCGGCCGGCGGTGCGCTCCTCTTCATGGGAGAGTTCGGGGTGGCGATGTAGGTCTTCATAAAAGTCCTGTTGCCACTCGAGATCGGCCTCCTGAGAAGTGACGAGCTGAGCGATGCGGGCAGTTTCAGACATGGTTTCACACCTTAGGAATTGGGTAGGGTTAGCGCTATGCCAGTTATTCAATTCGATGTTTTGGTTCCCAACGCGCACGCGGCGCGCGTCGCGGAAATTTTTATCACTGCCACCAACAAGCTGGTGGAAAATGGTTCGCTTTCCTCCGCTGAGGTTACTCGCCCGGGTAATCCGCAGTTTCCGGAGGGGCTAGAAGAACAACTGCGGCAAAATTACCGCGACGAACATGAGGATCGCGTTCTAGAGGACGCGAGTGTCAACCGCTACGACATTGCAGTAGAGGGAGTAAGTGGCTCGATAAACCAGCTGGGCATGGTGCTCTCGCGCCTGCTCACCCCGCATGCAGTGCTGCCGAAGGACCACGTTTTGCTCGAAGACGAGCTGGCGCATGAGCGTCCAGCCATCTTCCCCTGGTCGCTTTCGATACGGCCTTAGAGCTGCTGGACGATGTCCTTGGCGGCCGCCGCCAGCTGCTGGGGCGTCGAGCCTTCTTGGCTAAGAGGAGCGCAGTAAGCATTAATGTCGTGCTCGAAGGAGCCGGCGATAATGCCTAATGGTGTGCCTGCTTCTCGAGCGAGTTCGGCGATGGTTCCGACGGCTTTGCCAGTTAGGGACTGCTCATCGAATCGACCCTCGCCAGTGATGACAAGGTCGGCGGTGGCAATCTTTTCTGGAAGCCCGAGCGCTCCGGCCACATGAGTGCCGCCAGCGAGTACTCGGATGTGCTCCTCAGTGCCCCAGAGTGTGCGCGAGAGCCAAGACAATCCGATGGGAAGGCCGCCGGCAGCGCCGAAGAATTTGGAGTCAGCTTCGGCGCCGGTTACTTCGCATGCCTGCAGCATGGCGCCGGCTAGTAGCGCTACCTGTTCGCCCTGCGCGCCCTTTTGCGGGCCGTACATGGTAGCTGCTTGTACCGGTGTGGCGCGGGTATCGGCCAATAAGGTGAAGTCGAGCATGCCGGCTTTGATATTGAGCTGCGCGGTATCGATGTGATCGAGCTGAACTAGGGGAGCGCCGCCCTTGGGCAAGGCATAGCCGCGGGCATCGTGGGCGGCCGCCCCGAGCGCGGTCAAGATCCCCATTCCGGCATCGATGCTGGCGGTGCCGCCCAACCCGAGCACGATTGAGGTGGCCCCGCGCGTTTCTGCGTCCGCGATCAAAACACCGGTGCCGTAGGAATCGGCGTGTAGCGGATCGAGGCAGTCCTGTACAGTAGGCAAGCCGGTCGCCGCGGCGACGTCTATAAAGGCCGTGGTGCCGGCGAGGAAGTAGCTTGCTTGGGTTAAGCGGCCAATGGCATCGGTGGTAGGCAGGCTAATGGTTTCTGCGGGCTGGCCTCCGGCTGCGGCCGCTTGGGCAAGCACGGCGGCGGTGCCTTCGCCGCCATCGGCCATGGGGAGGGTAGTAACTGTGGCGTCGGGAAGCGCTTGGCGCACACCCGTGGCGATGCTGGCGGCGGCTTCGGAAGCGGAGGCTGTGCCTTTGAAAGAGTCTGGCGCGACGACAATATGCATGCCCGTGATTATAAAGCCCGCTCGAACCGGCGCACTGCGAGGATTGAAAGCCGAGCGTATTACAGAAAATAAATAGCTTTATCGTCGCTGGTAAAGAACTGTGCAAAGTGCTACAAATCTTGGATCCTGTTTGCGTTATCGGTTGTTTGATAGGAAACTGGTTTCTGTTCACCCAAGTCCACAGAATGGAATGCACACCATGTCAGTAGATAGCCAAATCTCTGCGTACTATGACAAATTGCTCAAGCGCAATGCAGGCGAGCCGGAATTCCACCAAGCGGTTTCTGAGGTCCTAGATTCGCTGAAAATCGTCTTGGAAAAAGACCCGCAATACGCTGACTATGGCTTGGTAGAGCGTCTCTGTGAGCCTGAGCGTCAGCTCATCTTCCGCGTGCCATGGATTGACGATAACGGAGAAGTTCAGGTCAACCGCGGGTTTCGCGTCCAATTCAATTCCGCACTCGGTCCGTATAAGGGCGGGCTTCGTTTCCACCCCTCGGTCAACTTGGGTATTATCAAGTTCCTTGGTTTCGAGCAGATCTTCAAAAACTCCCTGACCGGCCTGCCTATCGGCGGCGGCAAAGGCGGCTCTGATTTTGACCCCAAGGGAAAGTCCGAGGTGGAGATCATGGGTTTTTGCCAGTCCTTCATGACGGAGCTGCACCGCCACATCGGCGAATACCGCGATGTGCCGGCCGGAGACATCGGCGTGGGCGGTCGCGAAATCGGCTTCCTCTTTGGCCAGTACCGCCGCCTGACCACCCAGCACGAGTCCGGCGTTCTTACTGGTAAGGGTTTGACATGGGGCGGCTCCCTTGTGCGTACTGAAGCCACCGGGTTTGGCACGGTCTACCTCACCAATGAGATGATGAAGGCCCACGGCGAGTCCTTCGACGGCGCCAAGGTCATTGTTTCGGGCTCGGGCAATGTGGCAATTTATGCTGCAGCCAAGGCCCAAGAGCTAGGTGCCACCGTGGTTGCTATGTCCGATTCCTCTGGCTACATCACTACCCCGGATGGTGTGGATATTGAACTGCTCAAGGAGGTCAAAGAATACCGTCGCGAGCGCATTTCCACTTATGCCGCAGAAGCCGGAGAGGGCGTGGAATACCACGAAGGGGGAAATATTTGGCAGGTACAGGCGGACGTTGCCCTGCCGTGTGCCACCCAAAATGAGCTGGACGGCGATTCTGCCAAGAAGCTCGTGGAAGGCGGCGTGCGCTACGTTGCCGAAGGTGCCAATATGCCGTCGACTCCGGAGGCTGTGCATATCTTCCAGGACTCCAAGATCAACTTCGCGCCGGGCAAGGCGGCCAACGCGGGTGGTGTGGCCACCTCAGCACTGGAGATGCAGCAAAATGCTTCCCGTGATTCTTGGTCCTTTGATTACACCGATAATCGCCTTCACGCGATCATGTCGAATATCTTTAAAAACATCGACAACACGGCCAAGGAATACGACCGTGAAGGCGACTACGTTGCCGGTGCCAATATCGCCGGGTTTAAGAAGGTAGCCGATGCCATGTTGGCGCAGGGCGTGATCTAGGCTGCTCTTTTCTTTCGGCTTCGGCTCTCCTCTTTATTTCTTTCTGGGTGAGGGGGAGAGCTTGAGCTTTGACTGGGGGATAAATTCCGTGCATAGGCAGGTGCGAGCCACGAATCAAAGGACGAGTGAAAACCTGCAGCACACGCGGTGCGTGGCCTCCACGCCTTGCGCGGGTGGGCATGTAAAATTCGCAGCATGTACCGTGTCTTTGAGTCCCTAGATGAACTAGTCCAGCACTTGGAAGAGGCCCATAGCCTCCCCATGACCTCTAATTGCATGGTTCCGCGCCATGAAATGCTCGCGCTTCTCGACGACCTCCGAAACGCCCTGCCCGTTGAAATTGATGACGCGCAGGATGTCTTGGATAAGCAGGATGAAATCCTCCACGGCGCCGAAGAGCGTGCGGACCAGACCATCAATGACGCTAATGCGCAGGCCGATGACATCGTGGGCCACGCCCGCGAAGAAGCAGATGCCACCCTATCCCACGCGGAACAGCATGCTGCCAAGCTGGTGGCTGATGCTGAGGCTCGTGCCCAGTCCATGGTGGAACAAGCACGTGCGGAGGCAGACCGAACCATCGCCCAGGCAAATGACGAGTACGAGCGCTCTGTGGCTGAAGGCCGTGCCGAGCAGGAACGGTTGATTTCTGAATCGGAGGTTGTTCGCCGTGCCGATGAAGAAGCACACCGCATCGTAGAATCCGCGCATACCGAATCCAATCGCCTGCGCAGCGAATGCGATGAGTTTGTGGACGGTAAATTGAGTGAATTTGAAACCACTCTTAGTGGTCTTTTGCGCACCGTAAGTTCTGACCGTTCTGCCCTGCGCGGGGGTGCTGGAGTACGCTCGCGCGGCAGTGACTACCAAGCCTCAGGCCGCGCAGCCGGTGCGGCGGGTGGCACCCGCTACGCCGAGGGCGAGAACTACGAGCGCCGCTATAGCGAGCGCTAAAGCTTTTTAACGCTTCATCCACTTTTGGAACTTGCCGCTCGTTCGAGCCGAGTGGGGCTCC
Source organism: Corynebacterium tuberculostearicum (assembly GCF_030503735.1). Next base: position 386,023 of record NZ_CP073096.1, read on the forward strand.
AGTGGGTGGGGAAGTCAAGCATCTTCCGAACTAGGCACGGCTAAAGGCTCTGGTGGGTGGGCAGACGGTTTGTCGTACACCGTCTACCCACCCGACAGGGCCTTATGCTGTTTTATTTAATTCAAGCGGTGCAAAGTCAAGCTGCAGTGCGGGCGCGTGAGCGTTTCGTAGGGATAGCCTTTCCTCCGGCATATGGAGAAGGCGTTACCTGCACTTGTAGGGGAGAGGCGAATCTATCTGCCCGAGAAGTGAGATATTCAGGGGCGGCGGATTGAACCGCCATGCAGGCGGCAATTATTGAGGTAACCAAGCCTGGGAAAAGAAAGCCAACGAGTACGGTGACGAAATATGAGGTTAGAGACGTCAGCGGGCTGCCGTTGAAATTCTGTGGAAAGCAAAGGGCACACACGCTAAGTAGTGCACCAGTGGAAAATAGCATCGTGCCCACAGAAATAACGGCAGTGGGAATGGTTTCTCGGGAGAACCAAGTAATAGCGCCGGCACTAAGGGAAAAGATTAGCGCGCCGGTGAGAACAGAGAGGTCCATGCCAGCGGGGATTACCAAGACCGCGCCCGCTACTGAACCGGCAGCGGTGCTGCAGATGATGGCGGTAGTTAGGCGGATGCCGCTGGCACCATAGATCCCAGAACGGTCTGGTTTCGGGGTGGCGTGTATGAGCACGCCGGCAATAGTCAAAACCGCGGCTGGCAGGCAGCTAAATGTGGCAAATCCGAGTGCTATGCTGCGCAGATCCGTGGAGGCTAAAGCCAAGTGATATGTCATGCCTCAAGGCTAAAGCCGGTTTTCACCGGAGAAAAGGCCCTTTCGTGAAGCCATATGCCCTTTTACTTTAAACCCCAGACTCTTGACAGAAACTCCGCCCGCGCGGGACGCTAGGCGGAGTTTGCGGGGCAAGGTAGACTACCTAGTGTTATGACATCACCATTGAAGTTCGATGTGGGCGAATTGTTAAATGCCCAAGGCGCTGACGCACTGCCGGAACAACGCACTCAGACCGGCCCTGCACCTGAGAGGATCGGCGTCGAGATGATCGCTATTCCGAAGGGCGAGGAGCTCACTGTAGACGCCACCTTGACCCCTCTAGGTGCAGGTGTCTTGGTGGATGCCAACGTATCTGGACGGCTGACAGGGGAATGCTCCCGGTGCTTGAAGGAACTGCACCCAGAGCTGGACTTGCACGTCACGCAGGTTTTTGCTGCCGATGAATCTTTCGTCTCTGGCGATGATCCTGCAGCCGATGATGAAGGCTCCGGAGATGAGATTCCGGAGATCGAGGATGATGAGTTGGACCTTTTGCAGGCCGTGATCGATGAGGCAGGCCTCAACCTTCCCTTCGCGCCGGTGTGTGAGGACGGCTGTGAGACTGACACGCCTGAAGGGGTGACCACCGGTATCTCTGGTGAAGAAGAGGAAGATAAGGTCGATCCCCGCTGGGCTGGTTTGGAGAAGTTCCTATGAGCCGCAAAAAGAAGCTAACCGGGGAAGAGGCACTGGCAGCCGAATTTGCTGCAGTAGACCACAGCCCATTGTTGGAATCGCTCGGCGTGGAATTGCAGCCAGAACACCTGCGTTTGGCGCTTACTCACCGATCGATTGCCAATGAGAATGGGCATTTACCTAATAACGAGCGCTTGGAGTTTTTGGGCGATGCGGTGCTGGGCCTGTCGGTGGCCTCTCAGCTCTACATCACTTATCCCTCTCGTCCTGAATCGGATATTTCCAAGATGCGTGCTTCGATCGTCTCGCGCTACGGACTATCGGATATTGCTCGTGAGATAAACCTCGGCCCGCACATATTGTTGGGTAAGGGCGAGCAATCCACTGGTGGCCGCGATAAGGATTCCATCCTTGCCGATACCACCGAGGCAATCTTTGGCGCTATCTACCGCGAGCATGGATTCGAAACTGCGCGAGATGTCATCCTGCGCTTGTTTGCGGAAAAAATCGAAAATGCCACTGTCAGCGGCCGCCACTTGGATTGGAAGACCACTTTGCAGGAGCTGTGCGCCGAGCTTAAGGCACCGATGCCGGTCTACTCGGCTACGTCCACCGGCCCAGAACATGACCAAACCTTTAACGCGGTAGCTACCGTAGCTGGTCTAACCGTGGGCAATGGAGTGGGACACAATAAGAAGCTGGCCGAGCAGCAAGCGGCTCAGGAGGCGTGCCAGACTTTGCGCGAGACTCCTCTCTTGGTGCAGGGCACTGCGCATAAAGAAGGCTAAGCATGCCGGAACTGCCGGAAGTCGAGTCCGTCCGCCGGGGTCTTGAGCCCCACGTGGTGGGACGGACTTTTGAGTCTGTACGAGTGCGGCACCCCCGCGCCAACCGTGGCCAAGATGAGCCGCTTTCCGGTCTTCTTGTCGGTAAAGAGATCGCCGCTGTGGCCCGGCGAGGCAAGTTTATGTGGCTGGAATTTGTGGGCGAAGATTTCATGGATCCCCACCGCGACGTCCTTTTTGTCCACTTAGGCATGTCGGGCCAGGTTCGAATCGGCACGACTGATTCGCCGCATCTGCGCATTAGTGCTCAGCTAAGCGGTGGGGTAGAGCTTAGCTTTGTAGACCAGCGCACCTTTGGCTATTGGCTCTATGCACCGTGGGCGAAGATCTCGCACATTGGCATTGACCCGTTGGAACCAGACTTTGACATTGTGGCTACCGCACGGCGCCTGCGGGCAAAGAAAACTGCAGTAAAGACCGCACTATTGGATCAAACCTTGGCTTCTGGAATCGGCAATATCTATGCCGATGAATCCCTGTGGGCGGCACAGATTCCGCCCCGCAAAAGGGCATCGACGTTGCGGCAAAAGGATGCCATAGCCCTGCTCGAAGCGGCCCAAGAGGTTATGGCCGCCGCCCTAAAAGTGGGTGGCACGAGCTTCGATTCCTTGTACGTTAATGTGAACGGCGAATCGGGATACTTCTCGCGGTCCTTGGCCGCGTATGGGCGGGCTGGCCAGCCCTGTCAGCGTTGCGGAACGCCCTTGGAGCGCTGCGTAATTTCAGGGCGTTCCACCCATTTCTGCCCCCATTGCCAATAAGTTATAGCGCATGAGGTTCACGTTGTGAACCTCAAGGCAGTAAATTATTCTGCATGGATTTTCTTGAAAATGTCGTAACGACATTTAATGACGGCGTCTGGTCGTGGATTCTGCCCTGGCTGCTCATCGCTGCGGGCCTATTCTTCGGCATCCGTACCGCTTTGGTGCAGGTGCGCATGGTGCCAGATATGTTCCGCGCCGTCGTCGAGCGACCCAAGGGGGAAGGTCGCGATGAGGACGAGGACTACGGCGGCATCTCTGCTTTCAAGGCCTTTACTATTTCGGCCGCCTCCCGCGTCGGCACCGGTAACGTGGCCGGCGTGGCCGTGGCCATTTCCGTGGGCGGTCCAGGTGCTGTCTTTTGGATGTGGCTCATCGCCATCCTTGGTGGTGCAACTGCATTCATCGAATCCACGCTGGCGCAGCTGTGGAAGGTGCGCGATGGTGATGGTTACCGTGGCGGCCCAGCGTACTACATGAAGCGGGGTTTGGGCTGGGGCCCGCTTGGCGTTCTTTTCTCCATCGCTATCGCTTTTACCTTTGGTTTGGTCTACAACGCCTTCCAGACCAACGCCATCGCGGATGCGGTGTCCTTCTCTTTTGACCGCGATGACACCATGTTCCGCGCCATCATCGGTGTTGTTATCGCCGTGGTTGCAGGCCTCATCATCTTTGGCGGTGTTAACCGCATTGCCAATATCACCCAGATCATCGTGCCTTTTATGGCGGTGGCCTACCTGCTTGTCGGCGGTTTTGTAGTCATCACGAACTTTGACAAGGTGCCGGGAATGATTGGAGATATTGTCGGTCACGCACTGGGCATTAAGGAAATCGCAGGCGCCGGTCTCGGTGCGGCCATGATGAAGGGGATTCAGCGCGGACTGTTTTCCAACGAAGCTGGCGAGGGCTCTGCTCCGAATGCAGCGGCTACCGCGGCAGTCTCGCACCCTGTCAAGCAGGGCCTGGTGCAAACCCTTGGCGTGTACTTCGACACCTTGGTGGTGTGTACCATCACCGCCTTCGTCATCTTGCTGGGGCCGGAGATTGCCTACGGCGCTGAGGCAGAAGGCGTCTCCTTGACCCAGGCGGCTTTGTCTTCTGAGGTGGGCGAGTGGGGCATCCACTTCGTCAGTTTCATCCTTTTCTTCCTGGCTTTCTCCTCCATCCTGGGTAATTACTATTTGGCGGAATCTAACCTGGAGTACCTCACTCAGAGCAAGCCTGCGCTGGTAATCTTCCGCCTCGTTGTGCTCTTCTTTGTCTGGTTCGGCGCAGTGGGCTCTCTGCCGCTGGTCTTTGCCTTGGCAGATACCGGTGCGGCAACCATGGTGATCCTCAATATCATCGCCATCGTGCCACTATCCGGTGTGGCGATTAAGTTGCTCAAGAATTACAACAAGCAGCGCAGCCAAGGCATTGACCCGGTATTCCACCGCGATATGATGCCGGAGCTGAAGGGCGTAGAGTGCTGGGACGGATCGGATCCTGTCACTCGCCGCAGCGAGGAGGATCGCCGCGTGTTGCGCGATAAGGGACACCACGACCGCTATTAGAAATTAGGGAGGCCGCATGGCACTGGAAAGAATGACCGCTTTTGTCCATGGGCACGTTCAAGGCGTGGGCTTTCGGTGGTGGACGCGCTCCCGTGCCCTTGAGCTCGGCTTGAACGGGCATGCCACTAATCTGGCCGATGACCGGGTGCAGGTGGTAGCTGAAGGTCCGCGGGAGAAATGCGAGGAATTGCTAGGACTCCTCAATGAGCAGCCGAGTACGACCCGCCGCCCGGGAACGGTGGATCTGGTCGTCGAACAATGGGCTGCCCCTAAGGGCGAATCTGGCTTCATCGAACGCTAACTCGCAGCACAAGCCCGCCCGACCGAATCTCGAGGCTCGGCTGGGCGGCTGCGTTCAAGGCTTGCTAAACTTACCCAAATGCACCTGAAATCGCTGACGCTGAAAGGCTTCAAATCATTCGCGTCGGCGACGTCTCTGAAATTCGAGCCAGGAATTTGCGCCGTCGTCGGACCGAATGGCTCCGGCAAGTCCAATGTGGTCGACGCCCTGGCCTGGGTTATGGGTGAGGGAAGCGCCAAGACGCTGCGCGGTGGAAAGATGCAGGACGTCATCTTTGCCGGCGCTGGTGACCGCAAAGCGCTGGGGCGCGCCGAGGTCACCCTGACCATTGATAATGCGGACGGTGCGCTGCCAATCGAATACTCGGAAGTGTCGGTCACCCGCCGGATGTTCCGCGATGGCGCCAGCGAATACGAAATCAATGGCTCCAAAGCGCGCCTGATGGATATTCAGGAGCTGTTATCTGATTCCGGTATTGGCCGCGAGATGCACATTATCGTCGGCCAAGGCAAGCTTTCTGAGATCCTAGAATCGCGGCCTGAGGATCGGCGCTCGTATATCGAAGAGGCTGCGGGTGTGCTCAAGCACCGCCGCCGCAAGGAAAAAGCGCAGCGCAAGCTCACCGGCATGCAGGCCAATTTGGATCGCCTGCAGGACCTTACTGATGAGTTGGGCAAGCAGCTCAAGCCTTTGGCCCGTCAGGCTGAGGCCGCGCAGCGCGCTGCCACTGTACAGGCTGATTTGCGTGACGCTCGCCTGCGGCTTGCCGGCGATAGGGTAGTGCGCCTGCGCAGCAAGTTTCAGGAGGCCGAGCGCGCGGCCGAGGTCCTAGCCGAGCAAGTAGAAGAAGTTACTGCGCAGCTAGAAGAGGCAACGGGTTCCCAGCTAGAAGTGGAAGCCCAGCTGGAGGAGATTAACCCCAAGGCGGATTCCGCCCAAAAGCTGTGGTTCGATCTATCCACGCTTTCCGAGCGCATTTCCGCCACCCAGCGCATCGCGGAGGAACGAGCGGCCAATGCCGGCGCCCAGGTGGCCTATTCTGGCCAGGACCCGGATGACCTAGAGGCCCGTGCTGCCCACGCGGACGAAGAGCATGCGGAGCTTCTCGCCGCGGCAGAGGAAGCTGCGGAGCGCTTGGAGGCTATCCGCGAGGAGGTAGCAGAGCGTCGTGAGGCATTCGAGGCCGCTGAGCGCGAGCACATGGCGCAGCTGCGTGCTATTGCGGATAGGCGTGAGGGCGTCGTCCGCCTCATCGCCGCAGAAGAAAAGGCGGCAGGCCAGGTAACTTCGGTAGAAGAGGAGCTGGCGCGTCAAGAGGAGACTTTGACTTCTACCAAGCAGCGCACCCAAGCTGCCCAGGCGGAAGCCGATGAGGTAGCGGATAAGTTGCAGTCTTTGGCCGGTGAGCGTGAGCCGCTCGAGGAAGCCCATGTGCGAGCGGCCAGTGAATCGGGTGCGGCCGATAAGCGTTTGGAGCAGCTACGCGATGAGCAGCGCGAGCGCGAGCGCGCCGTCTACACGTTGCGCTCCCGCATCGATACCTTGGCTCAAACTGCGCCGGAAAAGATTGAGGTCGGCGAGCATTTCCAACCGTTGGCCGAGTTCATTACCACCAAGTACGAGACCGCGGTAGCTGCCGCGTTGGGTGCTTTTGCAGAGGCCCAGGCGGGCGAGATTTCTGCCCAGCTGATTGCGGACTTGGAAAAGGGCACGCGCTCTGCGCTTATCGACGTCTCCGTGGCCGCCCCTTCCTCTTCCTGGCGCGTGGATGCGACTTTGCCCGCAGGCACCTCGTGGTTGCTCGACCACATTGCGGTGGTTCCAGAGGTATCCGCCGCGCTGCACCGCCTCCTTGCGGATGTCGTGCTCGTCTCCGATGTCGCGGAGGCGAAAAAGCTGGTGGCCGAGGACCCCCGCCTGCGTGCGGTCACCGAATCCGGCGTGGTGCTGGGTGAAGGTTGGGTAGAAGTGGGTACCGGTGCTTCGTCCACCGTTGAGGTTTCCGCCCGCATCGCGGAGGCAGAGGAGCAGTTGGAATCTGCCACGCAGGAGCTGGAAGAACTATCGGGCACGCTTGAGGGCGCGAAGATCGCGGCGGAGGATGCCCGAGTGACTGCAGCCTCGGCAAAGGCCGCCTTGCGCGAGCACGATACTGAAGTTGATGCGTGGAAGCGCGATCACCAGCGCCTGCTCAAGCAATACGAGGCCAATAAGAATGAGCACGAGAAGGCCGCGGCGCGCGCGACCGAGATCGAGGTTAAGCTGACCGAGGCCCGCACGCAGCTTGCCGACGCCCGCGATAGGCTTGCCCGCGTCGATGCGGACGAGCAGCCAGATGAGCCGTCGTCGGCGGAGCGCGACGAAGCCTCGGCAGCACTAGAGCAGGTTAAATCGATGGAAATGGAGGCGCAGGTTGCCGCCCGCTCCGCCCAAGACCACGTGGGTCAGGTAGCCGGGAAGGGCGAGGCGTTGCGTCGACAAGCGCAGCATGAACGCCAAGCCAAGGCCCGCCATGAGCAGGCTATGGCGCGGCGCAAAGCCCAGGGAGAATTGGCCGGCGCGGTGGCTAAGCATTCACGTGACTTAGCCGCACGCGCCACGCAGTTGCTAGAGCGCGCGACCGCTGAGCGCGATGACTACTTTGCACAGCGCACCTCCTTGAACTCGCACCTTCAGCAAGCAAAGCAACAGGTCTCGGCAGCCCGGCAGCAGCTGGACCGGCTGACCAACCGCGCCCATGATTCTGAAATCGCTCGCTCCCAGGCACAGGTGCGTGTGGACGAAGCAGAAGCCAAGATCGTAGAGCAGCTGGGCATTGCCATCTCGGACTTATTGCAGGACTACACTCCAGGCGAAGATTTCGACCGCGGGGCGGAAAACGCGCGCTTGAAGCAAGCAGAAAAAGACCTCAATTCACTAGGCAAGGTCAATCCGCTCGCGCTGGAAGAATACAAGGCTTTGGAGGAGCGCTATTCCTTCCTCTCTACTCAGTTGGAGGATGTCATCCAAGCCCGCAAGGATCTGGCGGGCGTTATCGAAGATGTAGACGCGCAGATTTTGCAACTGTTTACCGATGCGTGGCACGACGTCGAAGCAGAATTTCCTAAGGTTTTCCAGACCCTTTTCCCCGGTGGCGAGGGGCGGCTTATCCTCACAGAGCCGGAGGACATGCTCACCACTGGCATCGAGGTGGAAGCGCGCCCACCGGGCAAGAAAGTCAAGCGCCTGTCCTTGCTATCTGGTGGCGAGAAGTCGCTTACTGCGCTTGCGATGTTGGTAGCCATCTTCCGCGCCCGCCCCAGCCCGTTCTATGTCATGGACGAGGTTGAGGCAGCGCTTGATGACGTCAACCTGCGCCGTCTCATTGCCCTCTTCGAAGAGCTGCGGAAAGACTCGCAGCTAATCGTCATTACGCACCAAAAGCCGACCATGGATGTGGCCAATGTCCTCTATGGCGTGACCATGCGCGGAGATGGCGTAACTCGTGTGATTTCGCAGCGCATGAATCCTGCCGGTAGCGCTCCTGGAACGGAGCAAGCCAGCGAGGATGCCACTCGCTTGGGCGTGGATGCTCCCCGTGGTGACGAGGCGGGGAAGTAGCCTGGGCTCGTCGACTTCCCGCAGAAATCCTTCCGCTATAGGAGGGGGTTTGGCGTGCCGCGAGCTGAGAAGACTGGCACTATAGAGGCATGAATTCTTTATGGTTATGGATCGGCATTGCGATCGTCGTCATCGTGCTGATTATTCTTTTCGTAGTAATCGGCAAAAAGCGCGGCGACGCCAAAAAGGTGTCCTTTGATAAGCCTGCTGAGGAAGAACCGAAGCAGCTGACCCAGGAGCAAAAGTCCGGCAACTATCAAGCCAAGTCCGGCTTTAACTTCGCTCCTGCTGGCGGCGCTAAGGAAGCGCAGAAAGCCCCGGTTCAGGCGGACAAGTCAGCTCAAGCGCAGCAGGCAGCGAAGACAGAGCCGAATGCTACAGACATCGCCAACGAGCAGCTCAGCGGCAAGACCTCACAGTCTAAGGAAAAGCCGCAGGCACAGGCTAAGCCACAGTCTGCTCAGCCCACGACTGATGCCGCGGCAAACAAGCCCGTGGCTGACAAGCCTATGGCAGACAAGTCTGTGGCAGAGGAACCAGAAACCAAGCCAGCACCTCAGCAGGGGAAGCCGGCGAAGACCGACAAGCCGGCAGAGCCTACTAAGCAGGACCAGGCCCAAGCGCCAGCGGAGGAGAAGAAGCAAGCGGCAGAATCTTCCGCTGATAAGACAGAAAAACCACAGTCCAAGGGAACTGGCGCTGCGGCCGCGGCGACGACTGCTGGCGCGGCAGGCGTAGCGGGTGCGGCAGCTGGGGCGTCTGAAAGCGAAGAATCGCACGCGGACCGTGCCCCGGAAGCGGCTGGACAGCCAGAAGCTGCACCTAAGCCGGAAGAGCCGGCAGCTGCCGAAAAGGCAAAAGAGCCGGAAGACGTTGTCTCCGTGGAGAATGCCGAGGTAGAAGAGGAGTCCCCAGTCTTCGACGAGGTTGTTGAAGACAATGATGCGGAAGACATCGAGGAGCGGGTGGACGACCGCGAGGAAGCCCAAGAAGCCGCAGCTGCTGCCGAGGCACAAACCGGTGCAGCCGAAGCCGCCAAGGAACAGACCGAAGTTCCAACAGGCGAACCTGCCCCAGCACCAGCTCCGCAGGATGATATCGCACCCGCCGGTGGGCGTCTTGGCCGTTTGCGCGGGCGCCTTTCGCGCTCGCAAAATGCCATCGGCCAAGGGCTCATGGGAATTTTGTCCGCAGGCGATTTGGATGAGGAAGCCTGGGAGGAAGTCGAAGATACGCTCATCATGGCGGATTTGGGCACCAAGTCCACGATGAAGGTGACTGACTCCCTGCGCGAGAAGATTGCAGAGCGCGGCGTTTCCAGCGAGGATGAAGCCCGTGCCATGCTGCGTGAATGCCTGATTGAAGCAGGCCACCCAGAGATGGATCGCTCCATTAAGGCCATGCCGAATGAGGGCAAGCCAGCAATCGTAATGGTCGTGGGTGTCAATGGCACCGGCAAGACCACAACCACCGGCAAGCTTGCTCGCGTGCTAGTAGCCATGGGCCATAAGGTCCTTTTGGGCGCGGCCGATACTTTCCGAGCTGCGGCCGCTGATCAGCTTGAGACGTGGGGCCGCAGAGTTGGCGCCGATACCGTGCGCGGCAAGGAAGGCGCTGACCCAGCATCGGTAGCCTTCGATGCGGTAGCAACCGGCGTGGAACAGCAAGTAGATGTGGTCTTGGTCGACACCGCAGGCCGGCTCCATACCTCCACGGACTTGATGGACCAGCTAGGCAAGGTCAAGCGCGTGGTAGAAAAGAAGACTGATGTGGACGAGGTCCTGCTGGTATTGGATGCCACGGTGGGGCAGAATGGCCTTACGCAGGCACGAATCTTCCGCGAGGTAGTAGATATCACCGGTGTGGTTCTCACCAAGCTGGACGGCACCGCTAAGGGCGGAATCGTCTTCCAGGTACAAGAAGAATTGGGTGTTCCAGTCAAGCTTGTGGGCTTGGGCGAAGGCGCCGATGATCTCGCGCCATTCGAAGTTGAAGGCTTCGTCGACGCTCTGTTGGGCGAGAAGTAGCAGCCAACCTTGCAACTCCCCCTGCATATCGGGTGTCACGTACGTGCGCCACGGTGTGCTGGGGGAGTCCTTCGTTTTCATGGGCGAGTTATAGCGTGCAACAATCTCGCGAATTCTTTTCGCTCTCATCTCGCTGTCGGTTCGCAGACTATGTAAAAAGTCCTATGCAATTGGCGCGGGAATAAGTCCTGCTAAACGCCTGTGAACTCTCTGCCTGCGAGCGTAATTGTGGCGGTTGTGCTTGCCTTTTATGAAACGGAAGGGATTGCTGCAATGTGGTTCGGCCTTTGCGGGAGTGGTAGCCTGAAAGGGCTGTATTTAATGCGAAATTCGCATTAAACCTAGACCAAGGTTCGTGAGGCAAGTATTCCGTGACGCTACTTTATGCAGTCCTCCTCGCGGCGCTGGCAGTGATCTTGGCACCAGTAACCGTGAAGGTTATTGACCGGAAGGCAGGCTATCCACTAGCTGGCTTTTTTCTTATTGCGGCGGTCCTTATTGCCAAGGAGTTTCCTGCCATTGCAGCCGGGGAAGAATTAAGTTTCCACGCCACTTGGGTGCGTGATTTCATCGCACCGGGCGTCGACGTAAGTTTTGCTCTCCGCGGAGACGCGTTGAGTATCTTTTTCGCCATGCTGGCGCTGGTCATCGGTGCCGTCGTCTTTACATATTCGGCAGCCTACCTGCCCAAGAATGAAGGCAACACCAGCTTCTATACCCTGATGACAGCCTTTACGCTGTCCATTTTGTTGCTGGTTTTGGCCAATGACGTTGTGGTTTTGTTCCTCGCCTGGGAGCTTGTCTCCTTGGCTTCCTTTATGTTGATTGCGCGCTCCGGTTCGGGCGGCGAAGCAGGCTCGCAGCGCACGTTGATCCTGACCTTCATTGGTGGATTGACCCTGCTGACTGCCTTGGGCATTGCTGCGACGGTGACCGGTTCGACTACCGTATCTGCCATCTTGGCGTCCCCAGTATGGACGGAACGCCCAGGGGTAACGGCGGCCGTAGCCGTTTTGATCGCCGCGTCTGCCTTTACTAAGTCGGCGCAGTTCCCATTCCACTTCTGGCTACCTGAGGCTATGGCCGCCGCGACCCCGGTCTCGGCCTTTCTTCACGCAGCGGCAGTGGTCAAGGCGGGTGTGTACCTGCTGATTCGTTTCTCCGCCATTTTCCACGATGTGGCGGTGTGGAATTGGTTGCTCATTGTTGTAGGCATGGGCACCGCGGTGATGTCCGCGGTATTTGCAGTGCAAAAGACGGACCTGAAGAAACTAACGGCATATTCCACTGTCTCCCATCTGGGTTGGATTGTTGCCACAATTGGTGTGGGTACGCCGTTTGCTATTGCCGCGGCTCTGGTCCATACCTTGGCGCACGCACTATTTAAGTCCTCGCTGTTTATGCTCATTGGCGTCATCGACCACGAGGCTGGGTCGCGCGATATTCGCCGCCTAGGACCACTGTGGAATAAGATGCCGTGGACATTTGGCTCCGTAGTAATTGGTGCGGCCTCGATGGCTGCGGTGCCACCGCTTCTGGGCTTTGTGTCCAAAGAGGGAATGCTCACGGCGTTTGAGGACGCCCCGATTGGCAGCGCGGGCCAGGTAATCCTGCTCATCGTTGCTGGCATCGGTGCCTTTTTCACCTTTACTTACTCCGCAAAGATTGTCTTCGGCGCATTCTTTGACGGACCTCGCGACATGGAACATGTCCATGAAGCCCCCGTGTCGCTCTGGCTGCCCGCCGCTTTGCCGGGCTTTATGTCCCTGCCGCTGGTATTTGTGCTCGGGCTCTTTGATGCCCCGATTGATGATGCAGTGGCTGCCGTGGGATTGGAGCATCATTCGCACCTTGCCCTCTGGCACGGGTTCAACGTTCCTTTCCTTATCTCGCTAGTGGTCCTCATCGTCGGTATTGCCGGTATCTTTGCCCGCAAGAAGATGTGGGCAAGCTTTGAAGCTCACGAGTTCATGCCGCGCAGCGGCAATGATTTGCTGTATTCACTGATGAAGGGTTGCTCCCAGTTGGGGCGCGTTCTGGGCAAGATGTCCGATTCGCATAATCCATCCCGTCATATGCTGCCGATTGTCATTTTGATTATCGTGCTGGCAGCTACCACCCTCATTCGCGATGGCGTCGACGGCGTAGCACTGCAGCCACGGGTGGCTGGTCTGGATAACCCATGGGACTTGCTGCCACTGGGCATCATCGCCCTAGCGATGTTTGGTCTGGTGCGCACCCAGAACCGCTTGACCGGTGCCATCATGATTGGCATTGCCGGCTCGGGCGTGACCTTGCAGATGTTCCTGCTTGGCGCACCTGACGTGGCGCTGACGCAGTTTATGGTGGAGGCCCTGTCCGTCATCGTCATGATGATGGTGCTGCGCTACCTGCCAGAAACCTTCCAGCCGGTGAAGAACAAATCCCGAAAGACCGGCTCCATCGTCATTGCGGTCTTGGCCGGTGTGGCTGCGTTCCTAGGTGTGTGGGGACTCATGGGCCGACACGAGCGCTCCGATTTGGCCATGTGGTACCTGGACAATGCTCCGGACATCACCGGCGGCGACAATGTTGTCGCTACTATCATCGTGGAGTTCCGTGCACTCGATACCTTGGGCGAGCTTTCCGTACTGGGCATGGCTGCGGTGGTTATTGCAGCAATCACTACAACGTTGCCGCGGTTCCCGTTCAAGTCGGGTACACGCCCAGCGCCGTTTGGCCAGTCCCAGCTGAACTCCGTGCCATTGCGCAAGGGCGTGCACGTTGTTATCCCGCTGTTGGTCATTATGTCCGTCATCGTTTTCTTCCGCGGGCACAATGCCTCCGGCGGCGGCTTCCCCGCGGCGCTGATCATGGGTGCAGCAATCGGGCTTATCTATCTGTCCCGTGGCTCTGATGAAATTGTTTTCGGCCGCATGACTCCGATTCGCCTGACCGGTATCGGCATCATCACCGCCTTGATCGCCGGCTTTGTAGGCTACTTGCACCACGGCATTGGCAATGGTGGCTTCCTGGCTGCAATCCATGCCGAAGCCTTTGGCCAACACTGGACCACCTCTCTCATCTTCGACTTGGGCATCTACCTAGCGGTGTTGGGTATGTTGACTATGGCGATTAACGCATTGGGCGGTTACCTGCGCCCAGGAACGGAGCGTGAATTCTTGCCATGGGTTCATGATGATGATTCCGCGCTGCCGACGACTCCACGCATTTCCCTTGAAGACGTCGACGATCCGTACCCCGATCCGATCAACCCTTCGACCGATCCGTTGGCCTTGCTGACGCCTTCGGAAGCAAAGACGAAGAGGAAGAGTAAGCGCTCCGCGGCTATCCGGGGAGGGGAGAAGTAATGATCCTTGCATTGACTATTGCTTTGCTCATCGGTAGTGCTGTCTATCTCATCCAGCAGCGCGGCTTGGTACGCATCGTGCTGGGCATGATGGCTTTTGGCCACGGTGCCAACCTGATGCTGCTGGCTACGGGCGTGTATTCCTACCGCGGAGAGTCCTTCCCATCTCAGGTTCCGCACGATCAGATGGCCGACCCGCTGCCGCAGGCCTTCGTGCTGACCGCCGTTGTTATTTCCATGGCAACCTCGACCATCTTGTTGACGATGGCGGCCATGGGCAAGAACGACGACACCGATGTGGTGGAACCAGTTGATGACAACACCATCGACCATGCCTTTTCGACCTTGGGACGCGACGCCCAAAATCGCCAAATTTTGGAGGATTCCACCAATCAGCTTGACCGAATTGGTCAGGTGGACCACAACACTCCCGTTGCAGAACGCGGCGCAACTGAACAGAAGGAGGATGACAAATAATGGCTGATGCTGTAGCTCAACTCCTTCCGCTATTTCCAGCGGTCCCGCTGATTGCAGCGGCCTTCGCACTGCTGGCACCGTGGCGTGCTCTACGCGATTCCATCATGCTTATCATCCCGGGTATTGGAATTTTCGCCGGCCTGGGCCTGCTCATCTACACCATGAACAATGGGGTAGTAGCCCATACTGTTGGCCTCTACCAAGGCAATGTGGGTATCCCGTTTGCTGCGGATGCCTTCTCCGCGTTGATGATCGTTACTACGATGATCGTCGCGTTTGGTGCCAACTGGTTTGCCATTGTGGGTGGGGAGACTAAGTCTCGCTACTATCCTTCGCTCACCCTGATTTTGATCACCGGTGTGTGCGGTGCATTGCTAACCGCTGACCTCTTTAACTTCTTCGTTTTTATTGAGGTCATGCTTCTGCCGTCCTACGGCCTTATCACCATGTCTGGTACGTGGTCGCGCTTGGCAGCCGGCCGTGCCTTCGTCTTGGTTAACCTTTTCGCCTCCACCTTGTTGGTTGTTGGCGTGGGTTATATCTATTCGGTTACCGGTGCGGTCAACCTAGGCGCACTGAAGGTCGCAGCGGCAGGCAATGGGCCGGTGACCGTGGCAGCAGGCTTGATCCTCATTGCGATTACCGCCAAGGCCGGCGTGTTCCCCGTGCAGTCGTGGCTGCCACGCACCTACCCAGGAACCTCCGCCGCAGTGATGGGCCTATTTTCCGGCTTGCACACCAAAGTGGCCGTCTACATGCTCTACCGCCTCTACGTGCAGCTATTCGATCTGGAACTGCGCTGGAATCTGTTGATCATCGTCATCATGATTATCTCCATGATGATCGGTGCCTTCGGCGGCCTAGCGGAAAATTCCATCCGCCGCGTCCTCGGTTACCAGATGCTCAACGGCATGCCTTTCATCTTGGTCATGCTTGCGTTTACCTCTGATGACCCACGTCGCGCACTGGCAGCTGGCATCATGTACACGATTCACCACATGGTGACCGTTGGTTCGCTGATCTTGGCCTCTGGTGCCATTGAGGAGACCTACGGCACAGGCGTGCTCAGCAAGCTTTCCGGTCTCGCTCGCCGCGACCCCATCATCGCGTGGATTTTCGCTGCCGGTGCATTCTCCGTCGTGGGCTTCCCACCGTTCTCGGGAATGTGGGGCAAGTTGATGATTGTCTTCGAGATCGCCCGCGTGGGCGGTGCTTGGGCTTGGATTGCCATCGCGGCAATCATCATCGCTTCCTTCGCTGCCTTCTTGGCCATGCTGCGCGTGTGGCGCAAGGTCTTCTGGGGCAAGGGTCTGCCGGAGGACAAGGTCCCAGATGAATTGGTCATCCGCAAAAAGCTCATGGCCCCATCCGCGGCTCTCATCCTTGGCTCGCTGTGCATGTTCATCTTCTCCGGCATCGTCCTCGATGTTGTGGATGCCGCAGCGGAGCAGCTGCTGGACACTAACGCATATACTGAAACCGTCTTGGGAGATGAGCCGATTGCCGTTCCCAATATCGATGAAATCCAGGAGGGCCGTTAAATGAACGCAATTGTGTATGCATTGTGGCTCATCAAGGAGATTTTCGTAGCCGGCATTAGCTTGGCACTGGCGGCCTTCAAACCGGATAACGAATACAATCCGGTTATTATTCGCTACCCCCTGCGCGTGACTAGCGCCTGGGAAATCTTCTGGTTTACGTCTTCCATTACCGCAACCCCGGGCACGCTCTCGCTCGGTTTGCGTGAACCGCCCCGCCAAGGACTGCCGCGTATCGTGCTGGTACAGGCCGTCCAAGGATCCGACCCGGCGGGAATCGTGGCTGATCTGGCTGAGATGGAACAGCGCCTCGCCCCGCGAGTTAAGGACATCGATTATGGCGTGCCGGGCCAAGGGGAGACTACAGAATTGGATGAGGCTTTCTACGAGTATCCGCTCGAGTCTGTGGGACGCTATATGCGCTCGCCTGACTTGGCGCGGGCGGAGGACACTCCGCTTTCAGAAAGCCAGGCGGACGTCGAAAAGCCAAAGCGCCGAGCCCGCAACGTACAACGCAGAAAGGAGACCGAGCGATGATTGACTTTGCCACATTGTCCCCATTCGGCTGGGTCGTATTTGTATGCGTATTCATCATTGGCATCGCCACGTGGTGTGGCGTGCTGCTAGCGCTTCGTACGCGCGATGAGCTCACCCGCGCCATTACCTCGGATATAGTTTTCTACGGCATGATCTGCATGTATTTAGCGTGGTCGATGACCAATAACGCCCCGATGGCGTATTACATTGCACTCCTTGGTGCCATTGCCGCCGGTGTGCTACCGACGCTATCGATGGCCCGCATTATTTCGAAGGGCAGGCGATAAACTATGGCCATTTCTGAAATTATCGCCTCGGTCCTGCTTATCATCGCTACCCTCTTGGTGGTCGCTACGGTGGTCTCCCTCTGGCGCGCGCCGGATGCCTTGACCCGTGCTAACTTGCTGGGCCCCACTGTGGGACTTGCGGTACCGCTGATTATCGTGGCTAAGTTAGTCGTGGACTTTGGCCGCGATGGCTTTTCCCTGTGGCTGCTCATCCAGGCACTGATCGCCTGCTTCGGCGTATGGATCATCGGCTCGGTAGGGTCCTTTTATCTGGGCCGTTCCATCTACGGCGTAACCGTCACCGACGTCAAACACGCCAAACACAACAATAGGGAAATTCAGACCGTGCACGCAGAGGAAGACGATATCTAGTCCTCTCCAGCCCCTTCTGGTGGCGAGCCGTTTCTGTTCCTGCGCGTGGCTGCGGGGAAGACAGAACAGCTCGCCGCTTTTCTGGTTGCACAGGAGGTCTTCTGAACCCACCAGCGCTCTGAATACGCAATGTGGAAAAAGTTGCACAGCAATTGCTGTGCTCGGGCTAGAATGGGTGCACGTTATTCGGTGCCTGTAGACCCGCCCCGAAGAGTTAGCAAGGAGTAACAATGAAACTCATCACGGCCATCGTTAAGCCCTTCACCCTGCCGGAAATCCGCCAGGCTTTGGAGCAGCAGGAAGTACGCGGCCTCACTGTTACTGAAAGCCAGGGCTTTGGGCAGCAGCGTGGACACAGCGAGGTATACCGAGGGGCAGAATACGCCACCGACTTTGTGCCCAAGGTGAAGCTGGAGATTGTTGCGGCCGATGACCACGTCGAAGACATCATTAATGCCATTGTGGATGCTGCCTACACGGGCAAGATCGGCGATGGCAAGCTGTGGGTAACCCCGGTTGAAGATGCCATTCGTGTGCGCACCGGCGAGCGCGGCGAGGCGGCGCTCTAAGCCCGCATGCATACCGCCGCACAGATTCGCGCCGAGGCCCATGCCTCGGCGCTTCGTGTATTGCGCAGTCTCGAGCTTCCACCGGGAACAGCGCTCGCTGCCACTGGATCCTTTGCGCGCAATGAGATGACTCCGCACTCGGATATTGATGTCATCCTCATCTATCCGGAAGGTTACGAGCCAGACCCGGCTTTGGTGGAGCAGCTGTGGTACCCCGTGTGGGATGCCAAGTACCGCCTGGATTATGCCCTACGCACCCCGCAAGAGTGCGGGGCGATTGCCGCCGAAGATGCCTCTGCCGGCTTTGCCCAGTTGGATTTGGCCTTTGTAGCAGGGCGCAAGGTTCTGGTGGATGAGGCGCGGGCGCAATTGCTCGCAGCGTGGCGGCGCCAGCTGCAGCGCGGCTTTGATGATTTCTTGGATACCGCGATTACTCGGTGGAAGCGTTCGGGCGATGTGGCAGCGATGACGAACCCGGACTTGAAAAATGGGCGCGGGGGATTGCGCGATATTCAGCTCTTGCGCGCGATGGCTTTGGGCAACCTGTGCGACTTTCCAGATTTGGACGTTGAGCAGCGGCTGCTTCTCGACGCCCGCACGCTCCTGCATGTCACAGCCCGGCGCCACCGGGATATCTTGGATCCCGAGTTCGCCGCGGATGTAGCTGCGGACCTGGGGTTTGAAAGCCGTTATGCCTTGACAGCGGCTTTGGTCAGCGCCGCGGCCACGGTCAATAAGGCGGTGGAGCGCGGCCTTGCTACCGCCCGTGGGGTGCTAGGCCGTAATGCTTCAGTGACCGGCCGGGGCCGGCGCCGCCCGCTCGATGTGGACGTGGTGTCCGAGGGCGGCAACATTTTCCTTTCCCGCAATCCAAATGTAGAGGACCCGTGGCTGCTCACCCGCGTGGCGGCTGCCGCGGCACGCACGGGATATATTATCGCCGAGATCACGTGGCACCAGCTCCAAGGCCTGCCCGAGCTGCCGCTACGCTGGCCGCGGGCAGCGGTGGATGATTTCTTCGCTATTTTGTCTTCGCCGCGATGCACGCCGCGCGTCATACAGGACTTGGACCGCTATGGCCTATGGGAACGCTTAGTCCCAGAATGGGGGCATGTGCGCGGCTTGTTGCCGCGCGAGCGCAGCCACGTCAATGCGGTGGACCATCATCTCATCGCAACGGTAACGCGGTGCGCGCAGATGCGTACTTCGGTGGCTCGTCCTGACTTATTGCTGCTGGCCGCACTTTACCATGACATAGGCAAGGGCTACGGGCGCCCTCATGCCCAAGTAGGTGCGGAGATGATTACCCGCCAGGCAGCCCGTATGCGGTTGAGCGTCGCCGATAGGTCGCGCGCCCAAACCTTAGTGGCAGAACATACCACCTTGGCGCGGTTAGCGGCGACGATGGACCCGGCTTCCGATGCCGCTCGCGATGCCCTCTTGGCTGCCGCGCATTATGACCAGCTGACTATATCCCTGTTAGCGGTGTTGGCTGAGGCTGATGCCCAATCGACCGGGCCTGGCGTGTGGACACCGCGAGTGGAGCAAGCACAGAAGCTGATCGTCGCGCGGGCACTTGAGGCGCTCAAACCACGTGTTCTCGACCGCCCGGCTGTGCACGTACCGCTATCTAGCGAAGGCGTTGCGCTCAAAGTGGATTGGGAAGACCAAGAAGTCAGCGTGTCGTGGTGCGGTACCTCTCAAGGAGAGCTAAAGCGCATCTTCGCCTTGCTATCGGCGCTGGGGTGGACCATCGTGCGGGCGAATATCGTTCGGGAGGAGGACGGTGTCTATAAGGCGGAGTTTTTCATCCGCACTGTGCAGCAGACCTTGAAAGAGGCGGCGCAGGAGATACGGTTTATCCAGTCTTATAACTCCCGCACTTATACGGAGCTGCCGGCCATTGCGGGGGAGGTAACCACCGCAGCTTTTGATGTGGGCGGCATCTTGGTTATTCGTACCGTCGAGCGTATCGGCGCTTTAGGGCACTTGGTAGAGGCATTGCCGGACTTTGTATGGCTGCGCCATGAGATTTTGGGCGCGACGATGATCGTTAATGTTTATCTCGCCGGACAGGTTTCCCGCGCTACGGTGGTGGGGAATGTGACCAGGGCCCTGGCTAGGGACTAAGATTGAATAGTTGAACTTTAGATCGATCTAAATTAAGGGAGCGCATCCGTAGTGTTTGACTCACTATCAGACCGCCTACAGTCAGCCCTGGCGGGCCTGCGCGGTAAGGGCAAACTGACCGAGGCTGATATCAACGCCACCGCCCGCGAGATCCGCCTCGCGCTGCTGGAAGCTGACGTGTCTTTGACCGTCGTCCGTGGCTTTATCAAGCGCATTAAGGAACGCGCCCGCGGCGCGGAAGTCTCCGAGGCGCTCAACCCAGCCCAGCAGGTAGTCAAGATCGTCAATGAGGAGCTCATTGAGATTCTCGGTGGCGAAACCCGCCGCTTGAACCTGGCGAAGAACCCGCCGACGGTGATTATGCTCGCCGGCCTGCAGGGCGCGGGTAAGACCACGTTGGCCGGTAAATTGGCCAAGCACCTGGCCAAGCAGGGCCATACCCCGATGCTGGTGGCCTGTGACTTGCAGCGCCCGGGTGCGGTGCAGCAGTTGCAGATCGTCGGTGAGCGCGCTGAGGTACCGACTTTCGCACCAGACCCGGGAACCTCCCTGGACTCCAACGAGCATGAAATGGGTACCTCGCACGGGGACCCAGTGGACGTCGCCAAGCGGGGCATAGCTGAGGCCAAGCAGAAGCAACACGATGTAGTCATCATCGATACCGCCGGCCGCCTAGGTATCGATGAGACGCTGATGACGCAGGCGCGCAATATCCGCGATGCCGTCAATCCGGATGAAGTCCTCTTCGTCATCGACTCCATGATTGGTCAGGACGCCGTACAAACGGCCGAGGCTTTCCGCGATGGTGTGGACTTTACTGGCGTTGTTCTTACCAAGCTGGACGGCGATGCCCGCGGTGGTGCAGCACTGTCTATCCGTGAGGTCACCGGCAAACCCATCATGTTTGCTTCTACCGGTGAGAAGCTCGATGATTTCGATGTCTTCCACCCGGAGCGCATGTCCAGCCGCATTCTGGGTATGGGTGATTTGCTCTCCCTTATCGAGCAGGCTGAAGCAACCCTGGACCACCAGAAAGCCGAAGAGGCAGCCTCTAAGCTGGGCTCTGGCGAGCTGACGCTAAATGACTTCCTTGAGCAGATGCTGATGATCCGCAAGATGGGTCCCATCGGCAATCTGCTGAAGATGATGCCCGGCGGCAAGCAGATGAATGAAATGGCCGCCATGGTGGATGAAAAGCAGCTGGACCGCATCCAGGCGATCATTCGCGGTATGACT
Organism: Corynebacterium tuberculostearicum; assembly: GCF_030503735.1. The sequence continues at coordinate 407,064 of NZ_CP073096.1, forward strand.
CCGCAAGAGCGCGAGAATCCGAAGATCCTCAATGCTTCGCGCCGCAAGCGCATTGCCAATGGTTCTGGCGTGAGCGTCTCTGAAGTTAATCAGCTCATTGAGCGCTTTAATCAGGCAAAGAAGATGATGTCCAAGATGGCCGGCCAATTCGGCATGGGCGGCATGGGTGGCCGCTCCGCTACCAAGAAGAAGCCTAAGGGCCGCAAGGGCAAGAACGGCAAGCGCAAGAAGGGCAAGGGTGGAGGTGGCAACCGCGGCCCGAAGATCCCGGGCGGTATGCCGGGCATGGGCGGAATGCCTGGCATGCCCGGTGGCGGCGGCATGCCGTCCATGGAGGAGCTGCAAAAGCTCCAGCAGCAAATGGGCGGCGGCGGTGGCATGCCAAGTATGCCCGGCATGCCAAAGATGCCGAAGGGAATGGAAAATATCGACCTCGACAACCTGGACTTTGGCAAGGGCACAAAGTAGTCTTTCTAGCCCGTAGTCAGAGCAAAGAGGGCTTCCGCATTCGCGCGGAAGCCCCCTTTTTTTTGAGCTTGCGTTTGTCGACGCCCCCCCTTAAGCCGACTTCGCGAAAGCGGAGCCGGTCTTGGAGCCTAGAGGCTAGACTGCCTCATCTTGGCCAGCGTTGGGATAGGGGACCGGATTGGCGCGCTGTTTGCCGGCATCGGTAGGCGCCGCAGGAGCCTTCTCCACGGCTCCAGCAGCTTGCTCCGGTGGGATATCAGGAGCTTCCTGTTGAACTGTTTCGCCGTTGAGGAAAGGCTTTAGGGCCTCGCGAATCATCGGGATAGCTGAATCTGCAAAAGCATTAGTGATGTGGTGCATGTCGCGGTAGACCATTGTATTGCCGATGATGACCGGGCAGTCACCGTTGGCATCGCAGAACCACGGAGCGGTGTCTACTGAGAGCATGTTTTGGTATTTCGATAGCACTACCGCACCCGGATCGTAGGGCTGGTAGACCTGCTCGAAGCGCATGCCACACCCATAGGCGTCTTCGGTAGCGACGTAGCACTCATCAAACTCGCGCGGGCGTCCTTCCTCATCGAAGCCCCAGGGGTTATCGCGGAAGCCCAAGAAGGGGATATCCCGCTTGGTCAGTTCATCCCAGAATTCCTGGTAGCCGGCCGGCACAGCATCAGGGCCGGTTCCATTCTCATTTTGAGGACGCGTGGTATTGGAAATTACCAAGGCTGGGTCTGCTTCTTCGATGCGGTCCATTACCAGTTTGCCCCATTCGGCGCATTCCGGCGCCACAGTGACGTCATCGCCTAGCTCAATAGGGCAGCCCTGGCGTAGCAGCGGAACCAACTTAAAGCCCATCTCCTTGCCCAAGCGGTCAAGGGCGGAAGAGTACTGCTCCGCGTGGGAGCCGCCGACCAAATATACCTCTTTGTCCGAGTTCATATCACCGAATATGCACGGGGTCTTCCCGTCCTTACGGGTCTCGAAGAAGAAGTCAGCAGGCTGGCTATCCGGAACGAAGCACCAGTTGGTTGCTACTGGTGGCTGGATGCCGCCGGCCAGAATCGGATCGGGTTTAATCTCCACGTCATCCGGCGGGGTGATGTCATTGATGAACGTGGTAGCGCCGGGGTAGAGGGCGGGATCCAAAAGCTCGGCGTCCGCATCGTCGAGGGTACGCATCCACAGTGGCTGGATTGCCAGTAAGCCGACGACGGACACCGCGACCAGTACGCCGCCGACACCGCGAGCGGCACCGGCTGGCTTCTTTAGAGTGGAAAGTCCCTTGCGTACTGGCAAGTCCTCGGCGGTAGGGCGCTTGCGATGCTGGCGCAGCGGCCGTTCCAAGAAGCGATGGGTAAGGTCCGCCAACAAAAGTGAGATGACGATGATGATAACGCCCAGCCACCACGAAGGGGTTTCTTGGCCCAAGTAAGAGGTGGACAGGATGAGCAGCGGCCAGTGCCAGAGGTAGAGAGGATAGGCTACATCGCCCAACCAACGAGCTTGCTTGGACGCCAAAGCCTTGGAAATCTTGCCACCGCCGCCCAAGATAATGAGTACAGCGCCTCCCAGCGGCAACAGGGACAGTGGACCAGGATATGCGGTGGTATCTGCGATAATGGCACCGGTGAAAACCAGCATCAGCAGGCCAAGACCGGTAAAGAGGTCATAGAACCGAGGCGGGATCTTCCACGAAGAACCGTAAATAGCTAGTACCGCTCCTAGGGTCAGCTCCCAAGCACGCGACCACGTGGAGTAATAGTTCTCTGGGGTGCCGTAAAGACCGTGGCGCGAAGCGTAGGCAAAAGAGACGATGGTGACCACGATGAGGATGGGGCCAGCAATCTGATTCACAGTGGGGAAGCTGCGCTTGCCAAGTCGCTTCTGCTTGGGCCGGAGTTTCATGATGGCAGCCAAGGTGAGAGCGAAAGCGATGCCCATGATGTAGAACTGGCCCTGCACGGCCATGGACCACATGTGCTGTAGTGGGGAAGTATCGGCAGCAGCGGCGGTGTAGTCCGCGTTTTGTTCTGCCAGCTCCCAGTTCTGGTAATACAGCATGGTCGCTGTGATCTGCTGGGTTAGCTCCGTGCGCATGAGCTGTGGTGTAAAAATGCGCACCAAGAGGTAGGTTACGCCGATGACCAAAACCAAGCTCGGAACCAAGCGGCGCAATGTACGCCAAATAGGCCACCACGGATTGAGCGAGGCGTTGGGCTTGCTGGCATAGCGCAATTGTGAGCCCAAAAAGAAGTAGCCGGACAACAGCAGGAAGACGTCCACGCCGCCGGATACACGTCCGACGAATACGTGGTAGATAACTACTAGGCCAATTGCAATACCGCGGAGCCCGTCAAGGTCATAGCGGTACCGGAAATTTCGCGGTGATTCTTTAGTCATAAACTGTCTTTTCGTGCGCCGTTTCTAATGGGTGGGGCAGAAGGCGCGCCATATATATGAAACCAAGTGTCTATATTCGGCCCTTAAGGGTACTCTGCTTTTTTATCGTTGGCATAACGAACCAGCGTGCGTGGCATAGTAGTTTTTGGATTCGCTGTTCTTCGCGCTAAAATACTTCAAGTTATCTTCTCGGTTGTGCTGAGCTAGATGAACTACAGAACGTAATATTCTGCGTAGCACCGTTCCCGTCTACGGTCGGCCGGTATGTCACGCGCAGATAAAATCCAAGGGTTGAACCGGCGCACTATGTAGTGCGCGTCCGAACTGCCCAGTGACTAGAAAAGGAGCCATCATGGCTGTCAAGATTAAGCTGCAGCGCGTGGGCAAGATCCGTGCTGCTGAGTACCGTGTCGTTATTGCGGATGCCCGTACCCGTCGTAACGGCAAGGTTATCGAGAACATCGGTATCTACCACCCGAAGGAAGAGCCTTCCCTCATCCAGATCGACTCCGAGCGTGCACAGCACTGGCTCTCCGTCGGCGCACAGCCAACCGAGCCGGTTCTCGCTCTGCTGAAGGTAACCGGTGACTGGCAGAAGCACAAGGGCCTGCCGGGCGCAGAAGGCAACCTGAAGGTTGCTGAGGAGAAGAAGTCCAAGCTGGATATCTTCAACGAGGCACTGGCTGAGGCTAACAATGGCCCGACCATTGAGGCCATCACTGAAAAGAAGAAGAAGGCCAAGGAAGAGGCTGAGAAGAAGGCTGCTGAGGAAGCTGCTGCTGCAGAGGCTGCCGCTGCTGCCGCCGGCGAAGCTGACGCTGAAGCCGAGGAGAAGGCTGAGGAAGCTTCCGAGGAGTCTGCAGAATAATCTGCGCTTCCGCGCTAAGCGCACAGCACTCCTAGCTTTGGGCCCCGCCTGCACGACTACCCAAGCCGTGTAGCCGGGGCTTTTTAATGTGTAAGCGAAAAACCCGGTACAGAAATAACGAGCGCCCACGCATGTCCTTAGCGGGGCTGCGTGGGCGGTCGTCGTGTCGTGAATTGCCCTAGAAGGCACCACGAAGACTTTCACGCCTAGGGGCTTGGGGCGACTTTAGCTCTGTGGCTTGTAGTTGGTGTAGCGGCTGTAGACGTTAGACGGATCCTTAAAATCCATGCCGCGTAGGGCGCCGGCGACAACTGGAGCAAAGAGCTCTCGGATTTGCTCGCGAGGTAGCTGGGACATGGGGCCGTTGATGGCAAGGACGGTAAATCCATGAACGGCGGACCATGCCAGTAAGGCATTTTGCAAGAAGTAGGTGGGATCCGTGGTGTTGTCTAGTGCTTCAGCGTGTCGGGTCAGTAAAGCAAAGAAGTCACGGATTTGCTGGAGGTGATCCATCTTGGGGTCATCTTTTGTATTGAGATCCACACCGAGCATGAAGCGCAGTGCTTTCCACTCCAACATGCAGCGGAAGAAGTTTGTCTCGTCCAAGGCGAACTCGAGATAGGCGTAACCGATCTGCATCAAGTGTTCTGGAAAATCCAGATGGTCGGTGGCTTCAGTCGTTTCGTGCAGGCGGCGTACCAGCTCGTCTGTGGCAAGCTCGGCCACCTTATCGTGTAATTCTTCTTGGTCCTTGAAATGACGGTAGGCGGAGGTAGGGGAGACACCGGCTTCGCGGGTAACTGCACGGACCGTGATGGCGTCGGGTCCGTTCCTCTTGCCTAGCTGAACGGCGATGCGGAGCAGCTCCTCATGGAGATTTCCATGATGGTAGGGCTTATTTTGCGATTCCATAAAGGTCATTTTATCACCAAAACTTATGTTCGTATAAGTTAATTAGTCAGCATGGTAAGAAGTAAAACCGCAGGGGTGAAATCGCTAGTATCGTCGACCACTGCCTCGACGTTATGCACCTCATATGCGGGAAGATGCACGATTTTCCCGGGAGAGAGGGTGATGGAGTCTTCGCCGCAGCCGAAGCGGAGTTCCCCACGCAGTACTTGCACGGTAATTGGGTGGGCGGCCTTGTGATCCGGAAGGCATTGGCCTGGTGCAAAGCTGAAGAGGATCAGGTTAGCACCTGCTGCGCTCAAAACGCGCTGTACGCCGGGGCGGGAGCGCCGTGGATCGGTATCTGGTGCTAGGTCGAGTAGGTTTAGTGCCGTTAAGGCAGCAGCCCCAGAATGAGAAGCCGTACCAAAGGTGTCAGGGGAATTGGTGGGTAGATCGCTCATGTGTCTACTGTACCGACAATGAAGATTGCTGGTGGCCTCTAATTTCCTTGCAGATACTGAATCCTATGGCTGGCAGAGGCAAAGAATCTGTGCGGTAGACTTTCCGCTATGGAACTGATGATTGGTCGCGTGATTAAATCGCACGGCGTGAAGGGTGAAGTCGTAGTAGAGCCCACCACCGATGAGTCCGAGGTGCGCTTTGCAATAGGGGAAGTACTTCACGGCACGCAGGGGAAAAAAGAACACGCACTGACTGTTAAGGCAGTACGCAGCCACAAGGGGAGGCTGTTGATTTTGTTCGAAGAGGTTAGGGATCGCACTGCGGCAGATAGCCTACGTGGCACCAAGTTCCAGGCAGCCCCGCTCGAAAGCGATGACGGCGGATTTTATGACCACGAGCTGGAGGGGCTCCGTGTAATTCTGGGCGGAAAAGGCATCGGTGATGTTTCGGGGGTAATCCACGGTGGGAGTCAGGATTTGCTGGAAGTAAAACTAGACAGTGGCAGGGAGGTGCTCGTGCCTTTCGTACACGCTATTGTTCCCGAGGTGGATCTTGCGGCGGGCACCTGCACCATCGATCCACCGGAGGGGCTGTTGGATCTATGAGGCTTGACGTTGTCACGATTTTTCCGGAATACCTAGATCCCTTGCGCCACGCTCTTTTAGGAAAGGCCATTGAACAAGGGCGCCTTGAGGTAGGCGTCCATGACCTACGGCAGTGGGCGACGGATGCACATAAGTCAGTCGATGACTCGCCGTTCGGTGGCGGTCCCGGAATGGTTATGAAACCGGAGGTGTGGGGGCCGGCGCTCGATAGCGTTGCCGCGCAGGTGAGCGCGCCCAATTTAAAATCGGCGCTACCTCACCTAAACCGTCCTCGCCATGATGAGATTGAGGGCGTAGAGGCCCAAGCCTATGAGGTGGATGCTGCGGCCGATGAGGATAACGATCTTCCGTTGCTTATCGTTCCTACCCCTACAGGAAAGCCGTTTAGCCAGGCCGATGCCCGGGCCTGGTCCAATGAGGAACACATCGTCTTTGCCTGCGGGCGCTATGAGGGTATAGACCAACGCGTGGTGGAAGATGCTGCCCAGCGCTATCGCGTGCGTGAGGTGTCAATCGGTGACTATGTGCTGATCGGCGGGGAAGTGGCAGTGTTGGTCATTGCTGAAGCTGTAGTTCGGCTCATTCCCGGTGTGCTGGGAAACAAGCGTTCCCATGAAGAAGACTCCTTTTCTGATGGCCTCCTAGAAGGCCCTAGCTATACCAAGCCGCGTGAGTGGCGGGGGCTTGCCGTACCGGAGGTCCTGACCTCGGGAAATCATGGTCTGGTGGATAAGTGGCGGCGAGAACAGGCATTGCTGCGCACTTGGAAACGCCGCCCCGAGCTTTTGGAAGCGGCCGAACTCGACAAGACCGATAGAGCCTTTATCGCTCAGTTGGAGCGGGACGAACCTGCTAAGGGCGAGCGATGATGCAGGTAAGCGCAGATCTCTCCGTGCTTCTAGAATCTCAAGCGTGGCAAGACATTCTTGCGACGCTCCCGCAGGAGCTAAGCGCCCGCGGCTTCCACCCAGTGAGCATCTTCGTGATACAGGTTGCGGAGTCGTGCCCAAACGATGACCCCTTGGCACAGGAATATCTCTTCCAATTCGGGATTATGCCCCAGGAAATTCCGCTATGGCGGATCATCGTCAATGGGGAGACCACACAACCGCTGGCCGCCGCAGCATCCACAGTGGCGGACTGTCTACCTGCGGGCGCGCCGTGGTTGGGCAGCGCGGAAATCGGATTTACAGAGATGGGTCTTGGCACCCCGGCGGTCTGGCGCGCGGAGGCAAGCAAATAAATAGTTGATTTTCCTGCCGCAACCGCAGTGCGCGGGCCTTTTAGGGCTATAGTAAAGAAGACATCCCCCTTTAACTTCCTATTCCCAAGGTGGTTCCTTTCTAATGACGGCTCCTAATGGCAATAATTTCGGTGGATACAGCCAGCAACCACCCCAGTACAACAAGCAGCATTATTCCGAGCCGCAGCAGGGCGGTGGGGTAAGCGGCGCTACGATAGCCGCAATCATCTCAGGTATTGTCGCGCTTATCGCAGTAGCTGCCATGGTCATTATGTTCGTGACCAATAACAAGAGCGATGCTACGACCAGCGCTGCCGCAGATAACCAATTCCAGCAGGCTGATGCCAATAGCGGCTCCGGCTCCGGCTCCGGATCCAGCAAGCACTCTGGCTCTACTTCTTCCGAGGACGACTCGAAGGAGGAGGAAGATTCGGGCCCAGTTACGGTGACCAAGACTAAGGATGCGCCTGCCCAGGCGGCTTCTTCCGGAAGCAGCAACGGCCATTCCTGGGGCGACTACACCAGCTACTATGCGGCTACAAATAAGACTTCTAATAGCTTTGCCGGCAACGTTTATACCGCGTTTATGAATAACTGGATCGCCGGCGGTGGAACCGGCGCAACCTTGAGCGTTTATTCGCCAGTTACCGGTGGCACCTACACCATGTACTGCTCTGGCAGCTCTTCGAGCGTTACTTGCTCCGGTGGAGATAACGCCCGCGTGGTCATTTACTAAGCACCCGCAAAATCTCCTTTCCTTTCGGGGAAAGGAGATTTTGTGTTTGAAGGGGGGGCGTCGGCAAGCGAAGGCGGTGTGCACCCCGTGCGGTAGATTAGGTGGGTCTAATCCCAAACCTCGAGAAAGAGTGAGGAGACCACGTGAATATTGCGGCAACCATCGCCGCCGAGCTCAACGTCAAGGAATCACAGGTTTCTACCGCGTTGCAGCTGCTTGCGGAGGGCAATACCGTTCCGTTTATCGCTCGCTACCGCAAGGAGGCCACCAGCGGGCTGGATGATTCCCAGCTACGTACCCTTGAAGAGCGCGCAAACTACCTGAAGGAATTGCAGGAGCGCAAAGAGACCATCCTTGCTGCGATTGAGGAGCAGGGCAAGCTTTCCGACGCCCTCAAGGAACAAATCCTTGCCTGCGAGACCAAGGCGCGTTTGGAGGACTTGTACCTGCCGTATAAGAAGCGCCGCAAGACCAAGGCCGATATTGCTCGCGAGGCCGGCCTTGAGGAGCTGACCAATAAGCTCATCGCCGATCCCAAAGCCACCCCAGAAGAGCTGGCGCAGGCCTTTGTTACCGAAGGTTTTGAGGACACCAAGAAGGCCCTCGACGGCGCGCGCGCCATTCTGGTGGATCGCTTCGCCCTCGACGCCGATCTTGTAGGTGAGGTGCGTGAGCGAATGTTCGCCGAGGGAACCATGGGCTCGCACGTTGTCGAAGGAAAAGAGGCCGAGGGAGCAAAGTTCAAGGACTACTTTGACTTCAACGAACCTTTCCACAAGTTGCCTTCGCACCGCATCCTGGCGCTCCTGCGCGGCGAGAATGAGGGTGTGCTGCAGCTGCAGCTTGATGCCGGAGATAACGCCGACTATGAAGACGTTATCGCCTCCCGCTTTGAGCTGGATCGCTCCTCCAAATGGCTTGCCGATGCCGTCCATTGGGGCTGGCGCACCAAACTCTATACTTCCTCTAGTTTGGATGTGCGCGTGCGCTTAAAAGAGATTGCGGAGGAGGGCGCGCTCAAGATCTTCGCCACCAACCTGCGCGATGTACTACTCGCTGCTCCGGCTGGCCAGCGGGCTACTATCGGCTTGGATCCGGGTTATCGCAATGGTGTGAAGTGTGCGGTAGTGGACAAAACCGGCAAGGTGCTCGATACCGCCATTGTCTACCCGCATCAGCCGCAGAACCAGTGGAGCCAAACAGTTCAGACGCTGTCGACCCTGTGCGCCAAGCATTCTGTAGACCTTATGGCCATCGGCAACGGCACCGCCTCCCGTGAGACCGAGAAGCTTGCCCAGGAAATTGCGAACCTTATCAAGCAAGCTGGGGGTCAGCGACCCACTCCTGTGGTGGTTTCGGAGTCCGGCGCCTCGGTCTACTCAGCTTCGCCGCTTGCAGCGGAGGAATTCCCCGACATGGATGTCTCGCTGCGCGGTGCGGTTTCCATCGCTCGCCGCTTGCAGGATCCTTTGGCTGAGTTGGTCAAGATCGATCCTAAGGCTATTGGTGTGGGGCAGTACCAGCACGACGTTAACCAGACGGCGCTCGCTCGCACCCTTGATGGCGTCGTGGAAAGTGCGGTAAACGGTGTGGGCGTTGATCTCAATACCGCTTCCGTCCCGCTGCTGGAGCGCGTGGCCGGCGTTAATTCCACCATCGCCGCCAATATCGTTTCCTACCGCAATGAACACGGTTCTTTTGCTTCCCGCAAGGAACTGAAGAAGGTGCCGCGTCTCGGACCTAAGGCATTTGAGCAGTCCGCCGGTTTCCTGCGCATTAATGGCGGTACCGATCCGCTAGATGCCTCTGCCGTGCACCCCGAGGCCTATCCCGTTGTTGCTCGCATTGCGGAAAAGACTGGGCTGGGAATTTCTGAACTTATTGGCAATACCCGCGTACTCAGCAGGCTGGCGCCAGCAGACTTTGCGGACGAGACCTTTGGTATCCCGACGGTAAGCGATATCATCGCCGAGCTGGAAAAGCCGGGCCGAGACCCGCGCCCTGAGTTCAAGACCGCTACCTTTAAGGAGGGTGTGCATAAGGTATCCGACCTCACCCCGGGCATGATTCTTGAGGGCACGGTGACAAACGTGGCGGCCTTCGGCGCGTTTGTGGACGTTGGAGTACATCAGGATGGTCTCGTTCACGTTTCTGCAATGAGCCATAAATTTGTCTCTGATCCCCATGAGATTGTGCGCTCTGGCCAGGTGGTCAAGGTGAAGGTGATGGAGGTTGACGTCGAGCGCCAGCGCATTGGCCTGTCTCTGCGTCTAGACGATGAACCGGGGCAGCCCGCTCCGAAGCGCCGCGGTGATTCCCCACGCGGTTCCGCCAAGTCCGGCGGCAGGGGAGAAGGAAAGCGCTCTGGCCACAAATCTGGGCGCGGATCCCGGGGTAGCTCGCGCGGCCGCACGGGTGGTGCAGGCAGCGCCGGCGGTAGCGGAGCTATGGCCGACGCTCTGAAGAAGGCAGGATTTTAACCGCTTCCAACTGCCGTTGGGAAGTCCTGATTCGCCTAGTTTTTAGCTCCCATCGCCGTGGGCGATGGGAGCTTTTCCTCCTCGGACGCTAGTTTTGGATGGATTGGTGTTTAATATGCGCGATATCACGTCAAGATGGTAAGTTTGGCAAAACTAAATATCTGATCGTTCGAGTCACTGTTTAGTGCAAGGAGAAAGAAATGAGCAATGGGGCTAAAAGAGGTTATGGCAGGGGAGTATTGGGTTGGCACCGCTTACTCGATTGGCGGCCTCGCAGCGTGTTGGCCCGAGTATGCATAGTGTTCTTCTTGGTTGCGCCCATCATTATTGCCGGGACCATGATGTGGGCGATGTGGGACCCTTCCAAGTACATGCGCAAGATCGACTTGGCTGTGGTCAATGAGGACGCGGGCGTTGATAAACAGGACACGTACACCAACTACGGTGACCAGGTGGTAGAAGGTTTGCTAGACACCAACTACCTCAATTTCACAGAGGTGGAAAGGACTGAGGGTGATGAAGGCCTAATCAAGGGCAAGTATTTGATGGTGGTGACCATCCCCAAAGATTTTTCCCAGCGGGCGGTGACCATCATCAGTGACGATCCCGTCAAGCCTGAAATCCATTTTGCTAGTAATGACTATTACGGGTCCAATGGTTCCGTCATTTCCTCGAGTCTGATCCCCCAGGTGCAAACCAGTGTGGAAAACGCGATCTCGAAGAAATACGCTGACCAGGTAATTGAAGGGCTAAACAAACTAAGTGACGGCCTAGGTAATGCCGCTAACGGCGCTGGGCGTCTCGATCACGGCGCTGGGAAGCTTCAGGAAGGCGGTAGCCGTGCTGTCGTTGGAATCAGGGAATTGGGAGCTGGTGCCGGAAAGATTAATGACGGAACCTCGTCGTTGGTCGATGGAACCGCTCGTCTTAATGAAGGAGTTGGGCGCCTCGATGAGGGTGCGGTCCAGCTCGATGAAGGTGCGGCTCGGCTTGCCACAGGATCCGATAAACTGCTTTCTGGAACTGGCCGTCTTGCTGACGGTGCCGGCCAGATCGATGGCGGAGTCAATCAGCTCACGGGAATGCTTACTCCAGTGCTTAAGCAGGCCCAGATTGTGGTCCCAGCACTATCGCAGCTGGTAGGCGCATTGCGCAATTTAGGTATGGAGCAGCAGGCAGACCAACTTAATTCGCTCGTATCCAGGCTTGACCCTGAAGCGAGCGGAAACATGGTGGACAAACTCGAGCAGCTTTCGGAGGGTACTGGTCAGTTATATTACAACCTTTCAGATCCCAACTCGGAGTATCTGGGGGGAATGAATAAGCTCAATGCTGGTGCCCATCGTCTTTCGGATGGAACCAAGGAGCTACGTGGAGGCGTGGGGGAGCTAAGCGATGGAGCCTCGCAGTTGCACGATGGTGCCACCCGCCTTCATGCAGGCACCGGTACTCTTAAAGAAGGAACCGACCGGTTAGCGGCCGGAGGTGCAGAGCTTAAAGGCGGTATGGATAAGCTCAAGTCTGGCTCCGGTGAACTATCCCAGAAGCTGGCGGATGGAGTAGCCAAAGCCCCAACTATCTCCAAGCCCGATAAGTCGGCTCAGAACATGGCGGTGCCTATCAACTTCACGGCGTCCAATGTACATCCGGTTCAAACCGTGGTAAATCCCTTGGACCCTACTCACAAGGACATTACCGGCGGTTCCTCACTCCTTTTGGTCCTCGTCTTTGGCTTCCTCGTCATGCTGCTTGTAGCTCTGATGCTTCCGTATTACTTAGGCCGACGGGGAGTCCTTGTGGTGCACCCAGCGCGCGGAATACTTGGAGCATTTGGAGTACTAACTATTCTCAACTTTCTTGCTCTGGCATTTATGGTACTCATGTCTGTGACGCTGGGCTGGGTACCTGAAAGCTGGCCAATGATGCTCGGGGTGATAGCGGCGATAGCTGCAGCAGGCGCGGCAACCTATCAATTCTTTTTGGTGACGTTCGGGCGAAAGGTAGGTGGTGTGTTTGCCGCGGGACTCTTCGCTTTAGGTGTGATGGTCTTTGGTGGTGTGTGGCCGGTAGCCGCTATTCCGCGGCCGCTCAGCGTTATTCATCCCCTCCATCCGATGACCTATGCCAAGGATGCCTTCACGCGAGCTACTGACGGAATTTATGACACGACCTTCTGGACCGGCATGGGGGTGCTGGTCGTGACCGCGCTGCTTACGCTTTCAGCGTCTCAAGCGGTTTTCCGAGCGCGTCACCTAGGGACTGCAAGAATCGTTGATGAGCACCTTTTCCGTGTAAAGGACACCGCGGTGGCATAGTTTGGATGGGGATAGGGCTAGCGATAGAGGAATTTGGTTCCCGCCGGCACCTATGGAAAAATGGTGCATCGTTCTATGTAACGGGCACGAACCGGTTAGGCATCACGCCGCTAGGGTCCTCTGTCCCAAACTGAAAAGGAATATTGGCATGTCCAACATCATTGACAAGGTCGATGCAGCACAGCTGCGCGACGATATCCCGTCCTTCCGCCCAGGCGATACCCTCGACGTAAACGTAAAGGTTATCGAGGGCAACAACGAGCGTGCACAGCTCTTCAAGGGTATTTGCATCCGTCGTCAGGGCTCCGGCATCCGCGAGACCTTCACCGTCCGCAAGGTCTCCTTCGGCATCGGCGTTGAGCGTACCTTCCCGGTTCACTCCCCGAACCTAGAGTCCATCAAGGTCTCCCGCCGTGGCCGCGTCCGCCGCGCGAAGCTTTACTACCTGCGCGACCTGCGCGGCAAGAAGGCTCGCATCAAGGAGCGTCGCTAGTCTTAGCGCGCTGCGCGCCGTCATCCCCTTGCTCCCTGCTGGGTGCAAGGGGATTTTTATGTCAAATTCCGGTCTTCCTATCTCGAAGCGGCAAATTGTAACCGGATAGTTGTCTGTGAATCCTTTAAGTCTGAGGGGGATAAGAGCGGAAATGAGAGTTGGGGTTGCTAGGATCTAGCGCGTGAATAAAGACAGCATCTCGCAGGAACAGTCGCCAGAGGACGAGGGGGCCCACCCCGCACAGGGCGTCGCCACCCAGCAAGGCGAAGAGGCGACCAAGAAGAAGGAAATGCCGTGGCTGCTAGAGACTCTGCTAGTCGTGGTGACGGTCCTAGTGATCGTAGGACTCTTCCAGAATTTTGTTGGCCGGCAGTATGTAATCCCATCGGGATCGATGGAGCCGACGCTGCACGGATGCGAGGGTTGCACGAATGACCGAATCTTCACGGAAAAGGTTTCCTACTACGGCGATGGTGAACCCGAACCCGGGGATGTAGTGGTCTTTAAAGGCACCGAGGACTGGAATTCCAGCTATGTCTCCCCGCGTTCATCGAATCCGCTCATCCACGGTGTGCAAGATGCGCTGAGCTTCGTATCTTTGGCCCCGCCAGATGAAAACACTTTGGTCAAGCGCGTAATAGCTACCGGTGGGCAAACAGTGTCCTGTCAAGAAGGCGATCCCGCTGTAATGGTAGACGGCAAGCCTATCGAGCAAGACTATGTGCAAGACCCGCCAACGTATCCGGTAGATGAGTCGACCGGCTCGGAGGCCTGCGGTGGTCCGTACTTTGGTCCCGTCGAGGTACCAGAGGACAATATCTGGGTCATGGGCGATAACCGCACTGCTTCGGCCGATTCGCGCTATCACATGACGGATAAATTCCACGGCACGGTTCCAGTGGAAAACGTACGCGGCAAAGTAAAGTTCGTGTTCTGGCCGTTTACCCGCATTGGTGGGGTCGATGACCCGGATATCCAAGAATAGGCCTTCCGCCCAACGCCTGCGCACCCGAGATTTTCTCTTTCCCGTGGTGGCAGGCTTTGTCCTGCTGGTGCTCTTGCAGGCTCTAGTGGGGAGGATGTATGCCATTCCTTCAGCTTCGATGGAGCCGACCTTGCACGGCTGCGCCGGCTGCGACAATGATCGCATTGCGGTGCAAAAGGTCAGCTATTATTTCACGGAGCCGCGGCCGGGTGAGGTTGTGGTTTTTGAGGGGCCGGATTCTTGGAATACCGAGTTTCAGGTCAAGCGTTCGCACAACATCATCGTGCGTGGCGCGCAGAACGCCCTAGCGGCCGTGGGGCTTTTGCCTAACGGGGAAAATATCCTCGTCAAACGGGTGATTGCTACCGACGGGCAAACAGTAAGCTGCGAGGCAGGTGATCCTTCAGTCATGGTTGACGGCAAGCCTGTGAACCAAGATTTCGTCCTCGACCCGCCGGAGATTCCCGTGGATCCCAAGGCGGGCTCCCAGGCGTGTGGCGGTGAGTATTTTGGTCCGATTACCGTTCCGGAGGGAAATCTGTGGGTAATGGGAGACAATCGCACCAATTCCCTTGACTCGCGTGCACATTTGGGTGACCACCTGCAAGGCACGGTGCCGGTGGATAATGTACGCGGCCGAGTTGAGGGCGTCATCTTGCCGCTCTCCCGCTGGAGTGGGGTGGACCACCCAGAAATTTCAGATGCGTCGGCTTAAGCAGCGGCGCACTTACGAGGTGGCGTTGAGCAAGGCTGGGCTAGGACCGGTAGCTGGCGTGGATGAGGCCGGGCGCGGTGCGTGTTGTGGGCCGATCACCATTGCGGCTTGCGTGATGCCAGATAGGCCGATTAAAGAATTGGCGGGACTTACCGATTCCAAGAAACTTACCCCCAAGCAGCGGGAGCGGCTCTTTCCCCTTATCAAGGACAAGGCTGTGGACTGGTCAGTGGTGCATATTGGTGCAGGGGACATCGATAAGCGCGGCATTCAGCGCGCCAATATTTCGGGCATGCGTAGGGCGGTAGCGCGCCTGTCTGTTCATCCGGGCTACGTGCTTTCCGACGCCCTCTTTATCCCCGGCCTGAGCCAGCCCCACCTGCCCATTATTGGCGGCGATGCGGCCGCGCGATGCATTGCTGCGGCCAGCGTGCTGGCGAAGGTCAGCCGTGACCATCTCATGAAAGAGCTCGATGCGCGCTACCCCGGCTACGGTCTGGCTAACCATAAGGGCTATGGCACTAAGGCCCACGAAGCTGCCATTTCCCAGTTAGGTGGGTGCCCGGAACACCGCATGAGCTACGAGAATGTCCGCCGCGCCCAGGCGGAGTTTGCCGCGCGTGCCTAGCCAAAATTTTTCCTCCCGCACGCTAAGCTAAAGCGAGCTAACCCACAACCTGGAGGTCCACCGTGAGTGCAGAGGAACTCGATAACTACGAGGCTGAGGTAGAGCTTTCCCTCTACCGCGAGTACCGAGATGTTGTCAGCCAGTTTTCCTATGTCGTTGAAACTGAGCGGCGCTTTTACCTGGCAAACGCGGTAGAGCTGATCCCACATACCTCTGGGCCTGATGTGTATTATGAGGTGCGCATGTCCGATGCTTGGGTATGGGACATGTACCGCTCCGCGCGCTTTGTACGCTACGTTCGCGTTATTACCTATAAGGACGTCAACATCGAGGAGCTGGATAAGCCGGAATTCATAATGCCGGAATAGTTTTGTCAAGCCGATGCTGAAAAGGTGCGCCTCGGCTGTGGATAACAGGGATACCAAGCCAGGTTATCCACAGCTGGGGCGCTTTTGCATGTGCAGCTCTTGTAAGAACCTTGCCGGCTGCGGTGTTCTGTGCGGGCAGATGAATTTCTCGACGCACAAGGATAGACCGCTATGCATTTTCACTCAGATCACCAATTGGCCACGAAGAGGCCGAGGCACAAACAAGCATTAGGAAAAAGGGGCGAAGCTTATGCCGCGCGCTTTCTACGCGAGCGCGGTGCCAATATTATCGCTGCAAACGTCTCATATCGGGTAGGGGAAATAGACCTTATCGCTCGCGAGGCGGACGGAACCATAGTCTTTGTCGAAGTGAAAACACGCGCTAAGGCCAACTTCGGGGTGGCCGAGGCCGTTACCCCGCAAAAACTAGCGCGCCTGCGCAAAGCAGCGGCGCAATGGCTCGATGGAAAGCCACTGTCCACCGTGCGATTCGACGTCATTGCCTTACTCGCACACGGTCAGGGGTTTGTGGTGGAACACTTCAAGGGGGTCGAAAATGGCTCTAGGTAATTGCTTGACCATGTCCCTTAGCGGAGTCTTAGCCCAGTTGGTCGATGTCGAGGCAAATGTAGGCCACGGCCTTCCAGGCATCCACGTGGTGGGACAAACTGATACCGCAATTTCCGAATCGCGCGATAGGATCAAGACTGCGGCCTTTAACTCCCATCTACCATGGCCAAAAACCAAAGTAGTTGTCTCGATGTCTCCGGCTTCACTGCCAAAGTCCGGTTCGCACTTTGATTTGCCCATCGCGCTAGCAATTTTGGCCGCGCAGGCAGAAGCCAACTTTCCCACTAAGGGCTCCACCCCTTCACCGGCTCGGCGTCTGCAGCGAACTTTGGTTTTGGGCGAACTCGGCCTTGACGGTAGCGTTCGTCCCGTTGCTGGCATTATTCCAGCGCTTCTAGCAGCCCGCGAACAAGGAATAGCAACGCTCATCGTTCCACCTGGAAATGCGGCAGAAGCCACGCTGGTGCCGGATATGGATGTGCTGGTCGCCTCCTCATTGAAGGAGGCGTTCGGCTGGGCGTGTGGAAATCGCGATCTGCCGCGGGCTGCCAGCTTTTCTGGTTCGCTTGCCCCAGTTCATTCGGAAAAGGCGGGGGCGGATTTTTGCGACATCGCGGGTCAAGCCAACGCAAAATGGGCTGCCGAAGTTGCCGCAGCCGGTGGACACCATCTGATGATGATTGGACCACCGGGATCTGGAAAATCCATGATTGCCTCGCGATTGCCTACAATCTTGCCCAGCCTTTCTCCGGACCAGCAGGTGGAAACTACCGCGATTCACTCTCTAACCGGAATCCCTGGTGAGGTTATTGAACGAGCGCCATTTATCGCCCCGCACTCCTCTGTCACCCGTGCTGCGCTGCTTGGCGGCGGGTCGGGTTATCCGCGCCCTGGGGCAGTGAGCCTAGCGCATAATGGAGTCCTTTTCCTCGACGAAGCCAGCGAAGTAGCAGCCCCGGTTCTCGATGGTCTGCGAGCCCCGCTGGAAGAAGGACAGGTACGCTTAGCGCGCTCGCGTCGTGAGGTGACCTATCCCGCTCGCTTCCAATTGGTCATGGCCGCTAACCCCTGTAGGTGCGCGGCGGAAGAGCCCTCCAAGTGCAGATGCAAGCCGCATGCACGGATGAATTATCTTTCCAATCTTTCCGGCCCGTTGCGTGACCGTTTGGATATGGTGGTCACCTTAAGCGGGCAGGCGGCAACGATTAACGCGGAAGGGGAGGAGAGCTCAACTGTCATTGCCGAGCGCGTCGCTATTGCTCGTGAACGTGCCGCCGCCCGCTGGTGGGCAGACGGTATCTCGGCGCGGACGAATGGCGATGTTCCCTCGTCCTATCTGCGTCGACAACGTCCCGCTGCGGATGCTGCGATGGTGATGTTGTCGGCTTACCTAGCCGATGGTGAAATCTCTCAGCGCGGGCTGGACCGAGTTTTGAGACTCTCGTGGACCTTGGCCGATTTAGAAGGTAAAAAACAACCTGACCTTGACGAGGTAGGACGTGCACTTGATCTGCGCGGTTCAATTAACGTGGGGAGGCTTGCAGCATGAGCTCACTCGATCTCTCCACGCCTTATGCCACTTGGGTATATCTCAACCGGGTGGTGGAAGGCCCTTCTGCTACAATGCAGGCCTTACTTACGCAGTATCCGGCTGAAGAAATTGCGCATGGCATCTATAACCGCGCAGAGTGGATAGGCCCCCTTTTAGCACGAACAGCCTCGCGTTATGACTGGTTGCGTCAGTCCGAAGACATGGCGGCTGCCGAGAGGGTGGGAGCCCGGCTTATTACGGCAGAAAGCCCGGAGTGGCCCACAGAAGAATTCTCTTCTGCATTCGGCTTTTATCAGCATGGTGCGGATGCCCCAGCAACATTTGATGATCAAGCATTGCCGCCACACAGCCTGTGGGTGCGCGGCGCCCCAATGCAGGCGGAGGTAGCTCAGGCCGTAGCGATCGTCGGCACTCGCGCTATATCTCGTTACGGCTGGCAGGCCACTCAAAATGTGGTTTCCGGATTAGTTCAGCACCAATGGACTCCGATATCCGGTGGCGCGCTTGGCGTGGATACCGTCGCCCACGAGACTGCGCTTGACAACAACGGTCGCACAGTCGCGGTGGCTGCGTGCGGAATTGATAGGGATTATCCCGCCCGCAATGCAAACCTCTTTGCCAAGATTGCGGATAACGGGTGCGTTGTTTCTGAATTTGCTCCGGAAACCGCCCCAAAGCGTCACCGGTTCTTGACCCGCAATCGGCTAGTCGCAGCACTGAGCCAGGGCACCGTGGCTATGGAAGCGGCGTTTCGATCTGGGGCGCTCAATACGCTCAACTGGGCGGAGGCGCTAGGTCGCGTGGCCATGGCGGTGCCTGGGCCTATAACGACCAGCGGTTCGCTAGGTTGCCATCAGCGTATCCAAGAGGGGCGGGCACAACTTGTCACCAGCGCCGATGAAATTCGTGCCCTGATTGGCCGCGCCGGGGAAGTAGACCCGGGAGCACAGTATGAAATCAATTTTGCGGCTACGATGACCCAACGGCTCTCCCGTAATGAATTGCGAGTCTATGACGCTACTCCGCTGCCTGGCCAAGATCAGGCAACGGCGGAGGATATCGCCCGCGAAGCGGGATTCCGCCTACCGCTTACCATTCACTTATTACTGGCTCTAGAGAAGATGTGCGTCGTAGTTCGACATGGCAATACCTGGTCGCGCCGAGAAACGGAGTAAGGGACTCCATTGAAAGACGAGTATACTGCTGTGGCATGAGTGAACATGGATTTTCGGCGAAGCGCCCAAACGTAAAGGGGCAGATGGTGGAAGCTATCGAGGACTTCGCGGATTTCCAGCTACATGTGAAAGGCCGCGCGGCGGCAACAGTGCGAGGGTATCGCTCCGATCTACGCGACCTTGCTCGCAGCGTACCCACCTTTGCGGATTTTACCCTAAATAACCTGCGTCAATGGTTGGCAGAGGCCGTAGCAGAAGGAAAGGCGCGCTCTACATTGGCACGTCGTACTGCGGCGGTGAAGGGGTTTTCTACCTGGGCAGTGCGCGAGGGGCACCTAGAACGGGACATCGCTGCGCGGCTCGTTACTCCCAAAGTAGGCCAGCACTTGCCCACAGTGTTGGCCCCAGATCAGGCCGGTGAGCTTATGGGTAATGCGGTTTCTGCCGATGAAGTCCATTTCCTTCGCGATAGTGCCATCTTGGAGCTGCTCTATGCCACCGGAATGCGCGTTGCGGAGCTGGTGCGGCTTGACCTAGGCGATATCGACTTCCAACGCGGTACATTGCAGGTTACCGGTAAGGGCAATAAGCAGCGTGTGGTGCCCTTCGGTCACGCCGCAGAAGACGCCTTAAAACAGTGGATTGACCACGGGCGTGGAAAACTTGCGGCGGCAGACACGGAAGCGGTCTTTGTAGGAAGTAGGGGAGGGCGCATAGACCAGCGCCAAGTACGCCGCATAGTAAACAAGGCTGCCCGTGTTACTGGAGCTCAAGGGCTTACCCCGCACGGAGTTCGTCACTCGGCCGCAACTCATCTTCTTGAAGGTGGTGCAGACCTACGTGTTGTGCAGGAACTGCTGGGGCACTCCTCGTTGAATACCACGCAGATTTACACCCACGTGTCTGCCCAGCGCCTGCAACGCGTATATGAACAAGCCCATCCGCGTGCCTAAAGTGGTTTGAGGCGGATGACCGGCATATCCAGCAACGTCAACGGATCGATATAGGTATCCTTCGCGATAAGCGCACCCCAGTGCAGGCCCGGATATCCATCGACGGGATTGCCCAGCCGGCCGATGACTAGGCCTGCGCGTACATCTTGGCCTTGTTTTACGGTGCCATGCACGGGCTGATATGTGGTTCTCACCCCGTCCGCATGAGATATCGAGACGACGGGTTTGTCGGCCACAGTGCCCACAAACGCGACTGTGCCATCTTCAGCGGCTACCACCGGAGAGCCTACGGCTAAGCCCATGTCCACGCCGCGATGGCCTGGGCTCCATTTCTTCTCAGGGGCTTCAAATCCGCGGAGAACCCGCGCCGGGCTAGGGCGGCCTGAGGCTGGATCCACATAGGCTGCCGCAGGTGGGCAGGAGAAAAATAGAAGGCAAACGACGGTGATAAGGATAGCGAGTGGAAGAACGGGGCGTCGACAAGCGAGGCTCTTGGGCGGTGGGAGAAAATCGATCATGACCACAGGGTCTAGTAGATAGATTTAGCAGGAAACCTATCGTCACACTGCTTGTGGATATCGTCTGGTACGTGATGCGATTGAGGCAGGAGTGAAGCGAGGCGATAGCCCTGGCCGAAAATGTTGTGGATAGCTTGTATTCGGTTTGGAAAAACCAGCGCAGCAGATTATTCTTTGGGGCAGCAGTGTGTCCATCTCGTGGAGACATTGACTACGCGCGGCGAAGTTGTCGCTTTCTGCTGGAAGGAAGAGACAGCCTGACGGCTGACGTGGTCCTTGGAAACAAGGTGTCAGCGGGGCCTTCGTTGCTAGGGTGCGGAATAAAACACCGCACAATTGGAAAACCGAAAGACAAGATAAAAGAAAGCGAGCGAATCATGGCAGTTGTGACCATGCGCGAGCTCCTCGACGCTGGTGTGCACTTTGGCCACCAGACCCGTCGCTGGAATCCGAAGATGCGTCGTTTCATCTTCACCGACCGTAACGGCATCTACATCATCGACCTGCAGCAGACGCTGACCTATATTGACGAAGCTTACGAGTTCGTCAAGGAAACCGTTGCACACGGTGGCACCATCCTGTTCGTTGGTACCAAGAAGCAGGCGCAGGAAGCAGTTGCTGAAGAGGCAACCCGCGTCGGTATGCCTTACGTCAACCACCGCTGGTTGGGCGGCATGCTCACCAACTTCCAGACCGTTTCCAAGCGACTGAAGCGCATGAAGGAGCTTCAGGCAATGGATGAGCGTGAAGACGGCTACAAGGGCCGCACCAAGAAGGAAGTTCTCATGCTCAACCGTGAGCGCGCCAAGCTCGAGCGCGTTCTGGGCGGCATCTCCGATATGGCAAAGACCCCGTCCGCGCTGTGGATTGTTGATACCAACAAGGAGCACATTGCGGTTAAGGAAGCTCGCAAGCTGAATATTCCGGTTGTCGCCATCTTGGACACCAACTGTGATCCGGATGAAGTTGACTTCCCGATCCCTGGCAACGACGACGCCATCCGCTCCACCAAGCTGCTTTCCGGCATCGTTGCTTCCGCTGTAGAGGAAGGCAAGAAGGCGCGCGAGGAGCGCCAGCTGGCTGCAGCTAAGGAAGCTGCCGGCGATTCCGCTGAGAAGGAAAAGCGCGATGCTGAGGCAGCTGCCGCAGCATCCGACCCGGCTTCTGCGGAAAAGTCTGAGGAAGCATCCGCAGACAAGGCTGAGAAGTAGTCATACTTTCTCGCATGGAGACTTCCTAACCTGCGATTAATTGAATACCCCACGCACTTTTGGTGTGGGGCAGCAAGGGAGTAATCCTGCCCCAGGCTGTTTACCAACCCCCGCCACCGTGCTGTAACGGCGGCGGGGGTTGGTTTTATCTATGCTGGGTGCTGCTGAATCCAGCTCCCCCTTATTTAAAGGTGGGAAAAGGGGTGGTTTCCGCCACCCTAAAGCGGCGCGATTTCATCGCGTCGACTACGCTGTTTGAACGAACACTGTTTGATTTTCAAGGAGGATCGCCCCAACTATGGCGAACTACACTGCTGCAGACGTCAAGGCACTGCGCGAAGCTACCGGTTCTGGCATGCTCGACTGCAAGAAGGCTCTGGAAGAGTCCGGCGGCGACTACGACAATGCCGTCGAGTACCTGCGTATCAAGGGCGCTAAGAACGTTTCCAAGCGTGCTGACCGCGAGGCAACCGAAGGTCTCATCGCCGTTTCCGGCAACACCATGGTCGAGATCAACTGTGAGACCGACTTCGTTGCTAAGAATGAGGCATTCAAGACCTTTGCTGCCAAGATTGCTGACGCTGCTGCTGAGGCCAAGGCAAACTCCGCTGACGAGCTCAACAACGTTGAGATCGACGGCAAGAAGGTCTCCGAGATTGTGGACGAGGAATCCGCAAAGACCGGCGAGAAGCTGCAGGCACGCCGTGCAGTTACCGTAGAGAGCGACAAGGTTGCCGTTTACCTGCACCAGCGTTCTGCTGACCTGCCACCGGCAGTGGGTGTACTGGTTTCCTACGAGGGCAATGAGGAGGGCGCTCACGCTGCAGCCCTGCAGATTGCTGCTATGAACGCTGAGTACCTCACCCGCGAGGACGTTCCTGCAGAGGTCGTTGAAAAGGAGCGCGAAATCGCCGAGGCAACCACCCGTGAGGAGGGCAAGCCAGAGGCTGCTCTGCCAAAGATCGTGGAAGGCCGTCTGAACGGCTTCTTCAAGTCCATCGTGCTGTTGGAGCAGGCTTCCCTGTCCGATAACAAGAAGACCGTGAAGCAGGTTGCTGAAGAGGCTGGCACCACCATCACCGGCTTTGTCCGTTACGAGGTTGGCGCTTAAGCTCACCATTTTTAGACGCTAGGCCCACGAAGGATTTACCTTCGTGGGCTTTGTGCTGCAGTAATAGTCTGATTGGCCCATGACATTCTGGTGATGGGCCGTGTTATAGCTCGCCCTAATCTCGCAGCGGCAGAGCCGTGACCTTCCGTGGCAGGCGGTGTGAGGATGCGGGAGGTATATGGGTAAGATGGGGCGGAGATTGAAACTGCCCCGCGTTAAGGAGACGAAGTAGGCGTGACTGCTGCAGATATTAAGCGAACCGGATACAAACGAGTAATGCTGAAGCTGGGTGGTGAAATGTTTGGCGGCGGCAGGGTCGGCATCGACCCAGATGTGGTCGAAAATGTGGCCCGCCAGATTGCAGAGGTTTCTCGCCAAGGAATCGAAATCGCAGTGGTTATCGGCGGCGGTAACTTCTTCCGAGGTGCGGAGCTGTCCCAGCGCGGTATGGACCGCGCCCGCTCGGACTACATGGGCATGCTTGGTACGGTCATGAACTCTTTGGCATTGCAAGACTTCCTCAAACAGCAGGGCGTTGACTGCCGCGTGCAGACTTCCATCAACATGGCACAAATCGCTGAGCCGTATCTGCCTTTGCGCGCCGACCGCCACCTAGAGAAGGGCCGCGTGGTGATTTTTGGTGCTGGCATGGGAATGCCGTACTTCTCTACGGATACCACTGCCGCCCAGCGTGCCCTCGAAATCGGCGCTGAAGTCCTCTTCCTTGCCAAGGCAGTCGACGGCGTTTACTCCGACGACCCGCGAACCAACCCGGATGCCGAGCTGTACTCAGAGATCACCCCGCGTGAGGTCATTGAAAAGGGCCTCAAGGTGGCGGATGCGACGGCCTTTAGCCTGTGCATGGACAATAACATGCCAATTTTGGTCTTTAACCTGCTGGAGGAAGGAAATATTGCCCGCGTTGCTGGCGGTGAAGTTATCGGCACGCTGGTGCAGTCCTAATACTGTAGCTGCTGTGAACCTGCTACCTTTTTATACAGCTACCCCTATTCGTTAAAGGATGATTTAGCCTCATGATCGATGAGATTCAGCTCGAAGCAGAAGAGCACATGACCGCCTCCGTCGAGCACACCCGCGAACAGCTGGTGACTATTCGTACTGGCCGCGCGAACCCTACCATGTTCAACGGTCTCGTAGCCGAGTACTACGGCGTTCCTACCCCGATTACGCAGATGGCTACCGTCTCCGTGCCGGAGCCGCGCATGCTGCTCATCAAACCTTATGAGCAGTCCATGATCCATGAGATTGAAAACTCCATCCGTAACTCGGATTTGGGCGTGAACCCCACTAATGATGGCCAGGTTCTGCGCGTGACCGTTCCGCAGCTGACGGAGGAGCGCCGTAAAGAAATGGTTAAGCTGGCTAAGAGCAAGGGTGAGGATGGCAAGATCGCTATCCGTAACATCCGCCGTAAGGCCATGGAGCAGTTGAAGAAGCTGCAAAAGGACGGCGATGCCGGCGAGGATGAAGTCGTCGCTGCTGAAAAGGAAATGGAAAAGATTACCTCCAGCTACATTGATCAAGTGGACAAGCTGGTTGAAAACAAGGAAAACGAGCTAATGGAGGTTTAAGGCCTCCTATTGTTGCCGCCGCGCCCGTCCTCGGCCGGCGGCGCTTTTTCTGTCCAAGACCCATGGCTCAGTACAAGGGTCGGTGCGGACTGAAGAAGCTTGTGGGGACGCGAAAGAGACAGTGAAAGGAGCCGGTTACGGTGAGTGACGCCATAAACCGCCGATTGCCACAGCCAAAGAACGGTGCTGGCCGGGATTTGCCGGCCGCAATCGGCGTTGGCGTAGGCCTTGGCGCACTTGTGGTGCTCGCCGTGTGGGCCGGTCCGCTCGCATGGTATGCAGTCGTGGCCATTGCCGTGGGCGTAGCGATGTGGGAGGTGCTCACTCGCCTGCGAGAGCATTCCTACACTATTCCGCGCACGCTGCTGATTATCTTGGGCCAGGCCATGGTGTGGGTATCCTGGCCACTCGGCGCGCCTGGGCTGGTGGCTGTCTATGTCACCGCGGTTCTTGCCCTCATGTTTGGCCGTCTTTTTCACAATGGCCGCCATCGCCCGCCTATTAATTACCTGCGTGATATGTCCGTTGGCATTTTTGTGTTGACTTGGATTCCCCTTTTTGCCACCTTCGCGGCGATGTTATCGCTGGTGTCAACGCCGTTCGCTAGTGGTGCGGCCTCCATTGTAGTGTTCATGCTGTGCGTGGTCGCTTCCGATACCGGCGGCTATGTGGCCGGCGTAATGTTTGGCTCGCATCCAATGGCACCTGCGGTAAGCCCCAAGAAATCCTGGGAAGGGTTTTGCGGTTCTATCGTTTTCGGCGTGGTAACCGGTGCACTCACCGTGAAGTTCCTACTCCATCACGATGCGTGGGTAGGCGGCCTTATGGGCCTGGGACTGGTCATTTGCGCCACGTTGGGTGATTTGGTGGAATCTCAATTCAAACGTGAACTAGGAATCAAGGACATGTCGGCATTGCTGCCTGGTCACGGTGGGTTGATGGACCGATTGGATGGCATGTTGCCCTCTGCCATGGTCACATGGGTCGCCATTAGCTTCCTCGCTACGTTCACACCGTAGACGTAGCGGGCATGCAAAAGCCGCCTCCACCGAATCTCGGTCCTAAAGAATTGCAGGGATTTGGAGAGGCGGCTTTGTAACGTTTTAGAGCTGCTTTGCTTGCTTGCGTAGCTGGCGGCGCAGCTCGAACATGCGCCAACCGCCGACGAGCGCCATGATAAGAGCACCACCAATGGCAAAGATGAGGAAAGCGATTCCTGCAGGGAACTCACCAGACCAGCCCAGGAAGTTCATAGGAACTTCATGTTGGTTTTGCATGATGAAAACGATAAGAACAATGAGCAGCAGGAATCCTACAATGAGTGCGATCCAGGTACTAGCTGCGAAAGAGCCTTGCGCCTTGCCAGAAGGCTGGGTGGAGCGAGAGTCAGAATCCGAGACTGTCGATTCCAGCTCAGAACCAGTCTCCGGTGCAGAGGTGTCCATCTCCGCCGAGGAGAGGTCTGCGTCGGAAGAAGAAAAATCATCTGCAGGGTAATTTGGATTTGTCATGTAACCATTATTTCTTTAAACCTGTCGATTATGCCACTTGGCACGGCTTTCAATTGGAAAAACCCACGCAGACCGTGGAAAGATGGGCAATATTATGGCTCAACCAGTGAAACTCAACTTCTCCGCCCCGCGCCGCGGACTTCCCCCTAAGCACTTTGCGGACTTGTCCGAGAGTGAGCGCGTGGACAAGCTCGCAGAAATTGGTCTGCCTAAATTCCGCGAAAAGCAGCTCGCTAAGCACTATTACGAGCATTTCGCCGACAATGTCGAGGATATGACGGACATTCCCGCCGGCAAGCGCGAGGCCGTTAGGGAAGCCTTCTTTCCAGAGCTGATGAAGCCCATCCGTACCACCTCCACCGATGATGGGGAGACAACGAAGTCCCTGTGGCGTCTACACGATGGCACGTTATTGGAGTCGGTGTTGATGCGCTACCCAGGGCGCGCCACGTTGTGCATTTCTTCCCAGGCCGGTTGCGGTATGGCCTGTCCATTCTGTGCGACCGGCCAGGGCGGTTTGGATCGCAACCTGTCGACGGGTGAGATCGTTGAGCAATTCCGCCACGCGGCGGCCGCCATGGCAGCGGAAGGTGGACGCCTTTCCAACGTGGTCTTTATGGGCATGGGTGAGCCGTTGGCTAACTATAAGCGCGTGGTGCAGGCAGTGCGCCAAATTACCGGCCAGGATGGTGCCGGTTTTGGTCTTTCTCAGCGCAACGTGACTATTTCCACGGTGGGCTTGGCCCCAGCTATCCGCAAGCTAGCGGACGAGGACTTGGCTTGCACGCTGGCCGTTTCCCTGCACACACCAGATGATGAGCTGCGTGACGGCCTCGTTCCGGTCAATAATCGCTGGTCCGTCGACGAGGTTTTGGACGCAGCGCGCTACTACGCGGATACCTCCGCGCGCCGAGTTTCTATCGAGTACGCCCTGATTCGCGATAAGAATGATCAGGATTTTCGTGCGGATATGCTGGGCCGCAAATTGCACCAGAAGCTGGGCTCTAAGGTGCATGTCAATGTCATTCCATTGAATCCTACGCCGGGCTCAGAGTGGGATGCGGCACCAAAGGACCGTCAAGACGAGTTCGTCCGGCGGGTCCAAGCCCAAGGCGTGCCATGTACTGTGCGCGATACCAAGGGCGATGAGATTGCGGCGGCCTGTGGCCAGCTGGCCGCGGATGAGCGGGAGGATATGTCTGCCTAACTGATAAGATTAGCGGATATGATTGTTCCGAATTATCCGCCGCTTGCAGATGACCCCACCACGCAGGCCTTTGCCGTGCGTGGTCTAAATAAATCTTTTTCCGGGCGCCCCGCGGTGTCGAACTTGAGTCTCGACATCCCGCGGGGCTCTATTTATGGCATCGTCGGACCGAATGGCGCTGGCAAGACGACTATGCTCACCATGGCGTGCGGCTTACTGCGCCCAGATAGTGGTCAGGCTTTTATCGCCGGGCACAATACCTGGCAGGACCCGATCGCAGCGAAGGCGGCAATGGGCCTTCTCATCGATGGTGCTCCAGTTTTCGACCGCTTGTCAGGACCGGAATTCCTTTTCTACCTCGGGGCATTGCGCCGCATGAATCAAACGGAGGCGGAACACCGCAGCGCGCAACTCTTGGATGCCTTGCAGCTTGCCGACGCCGCCGATAAGCCCATTGCAGACTACTCCGCTGGCATGACCAAAAAGATCCTCCTAGCTGGTGCACTATTGCACAACCCAGAAGTTGTGATTCTTGATGAGCCTTTGGAGGCCGTGGATCCCGTATCCGGCAAACTCATTCAGGAACTACTGCGTGCCTACGTTGACCGCGGTGGCACGGTTATCCTGTCCTCCCATGTCATGCAATTGGTGGAGGGGCTGTGCGACCACGTAGCCATTATTGCTGGTGGCCAGGTGCTATCTGCTGGGCACGTAGAGGAGGTGCGCCAGGAAGGCAGCCTCACGGATGCCTTTATCCACTTCGCCGGCGGCAATGAATTTGATGCCGGCTCCTTTGATTGGCTGCGCCGCGATAGCGGCGAGCCGCAACGTAGGGAAGGGGAGTTTTAGCCCTTATGACCTCTACGCTTCTAAAACTTCATCGCACATTGTGGGTGCGGAACCTAAAGTCCAATGCCTCAGCGGTCTTGATTCCAATCTGCCTGTTGCTCTACGGACTCATCGGCATGGCCTCGCTCGCTGTATTGGCGGCGGCAGATATCTCCAGTGATTCTGGTACCGGAAACTTCCATGCACTTACTGCCGCCCCTGCAATAGGCACCCTCGCTTTTCTGGTCATCACGCTCATCATGCCCAGCGGGGAGAACCAGCTATCTGCGCGCGAGCTTTCCGCGTTGCCGTTGCGCCTGAAAGACATTACTCCAGCACTTGCAATAGCTTCGGTACTCAACTTGCGCGCACCGGTGCCGGTTCTGTTGACCATTGCGTACACAGTCATTGGAAGTGTGACTTTAGCCGCCAACGCACAAGCTCTGCTTATCTTGCCCTTTGTCCTGGGAATGATCTTTGCGTTAGTGCTGACGTTGGTTCTCGCGGACCTTGCGGTTTATGTTGGCGCCACAGCCGCGGAGCTAAGCTCTACTACGCTGAAAGTGTTAGGTTCAGTGGCGGTAGTCTTGCTCATTTTTGGCTCGAACCGCCTTTCTTCCCTTATGGATTCTGATTTCCCACTGGGGACAATGGGAGAGGTTCTTGCGTGGACCCCTATGGGCGCGCCTGTAGGATGGGCACTATCTCTTTGCCAAGGCGAGCTGGTGGCAGCCATCGCGCAGTTTCTTATTGCCGTGGTCTCGCTATGCGTGGCCGCATGGGCGTGGCAGCGCTTGCTGCGCTTACAGTACGAACGCCGCACCCTTGTGGCTGCCGAGCATAAGCGCAGCGGGAAGGCCAAGGGGATCAGCCGCTTTTCATTGGGATCATTTTCCTACCGCAGTCCGGCGGCGATGGAATTTACGCGCTCTTTTCGTTATATCTTCCGCGATTCACGCCTTATCGGCAGCATCATCATGCAACCGATCCTTGCGCTTATTTTCATCTTCCAGGGGATCAATTCTGATTCCGAGCTGCCCACCTTAGGCATACTATTTTTGGGTCTCTTCGGCGGATTGCTGGCTACCAACGATTTCGGCTATGACGGGCCTAGTCTCTGGGTGAAGCTGGCTGCTCCGGTCCGCCCCCGTACGCTGCTCTACGCGCGTCACTGGGCTCACTTGGTGCTTTCGGCAATCGTATTCGTGATATTGGCTATAGTCCTCTATATATTAAGCGCAGACAAGCTGCAGTCTGTGTGCTTTATCGCTGCGGCTACGGGCATATTCATTTCTTCTGCAGGGCTATCCCTTCTTCTCACTACCTTTAATCCCTTTGCTACCGCGCGGCCCGGCGGGAATATGTGGGCGGATAAATCCGGTTACTCGGCCAGCGCGTTCGTAAGCGCCATTTTGAGCTTGTTCATAGGCTGGACCCCGATTATTCCCGGTGTTATCCCAATGGCCCTCGGGTACGGTTCAAATTCCGTATTGCTCGCGTTGGGGTTTGTCTTAGTAATCGCGGTCCCCGTCGTTTGCTATATTGTTGCCTTGCGGGTCAGCGGTAAACGTGTGGACGAAACGCTGCCTGAGATCTACTCCAAGGTCGGGCACTGGGTATCTTAACCCGCGAGTGTAGTTCTAATGTTTGTCTTGGCTTTGTTGCTAGGCCAAGCAGTTCAGTCGCGCGCACAGTAGCGACCTCACCGTAATTGCTGGAGTGCGTGCCGGCTGCGGAGTACAGGGAGATTGCTTGCGCCGCGGGGCGTCGCCGAGCGCAAGTGCCTGGCTAGGTAATAAAGAAACCGCCGGCCTTCACAGGGAAGGGCGGCGGTTAAAGCGCTATTAAGCTTAGAGTGCGTGCTTGTCGGAAGAAACCGGGGTGGCGTTGTTGGTGCCTGGCTCAACGCGCAGGTGAGCAACGCGGGAAGGCTCAATGTTTAGGGCACGCAGCTGGGAATCAGTCAGCTCCGCGTAAGCACCGGTATTGGTCTTCTGGTCATATACCCAGTCCGGCTCCTGGTGGCCCACTGGCTGGTTGCGGGCGGTTACGGTGCGCACCTGGTGCAGCTTGGGCTGGAAAGCGAAGATAAGCAGGCCGAGGACTAGGAGGACGGTCAAGGCGATGAGCCAAACGGTCTCAACGTGGCCCTTGTGATTGCCAAAGTTGAAGGCAATCAAGAAGAGAACGGAAATCCAACCGGCGATCTGCACACCAGAGCGGCTGATGCGCGACCAACCGAATCCTGCGGATGGAACGTCCTCTGTGGAAACACCGTCAAATACCTGTGGTACCGGCTTGTGGGAAGACACTTGCTCTCCTTCGCTTTTGCGTGTGCTCCACTGTGCGATGGGCGAGTGGGCACACCAATGCCATTTGTCTGCTACATATTCTAAAACATCGCACCTTGGAAGGCGATTAAACACCCCCGTTGCAGTGC
The DNA here is from genome assembly GCF_030503735.1 of Corynebacterium tuberculostearicum. Next base: position 437,392 of record NZ_CP073096.1, read on the forward strand.
GCCTTACCTGCTGCGCCAATACAGCGGCGGTGGGCGCTAGGGTGGATGCGTGACTACTCAGCGAATACTCATTCTTGGTTCCACCGGTTCAATTGGCACGCAGGCTCTAGAAGTTATTGCGGATAATCCCGACAAATTCGACGTGGTGGGCATCGCTGCGGGCGGCTCGAACCCGCAACAGACCATCGAACAAGCCCGCAGCCTCAACCTTTCGTTTGACCACGTTGCCGTGGCTAATGAAAGCGCCGCCGCCGAGGTCTCCGCCGCACTGGGAGGGTCGGTCTTAGCGGGTAAAGACGCTGCGGAGCAGTTGGTGCGCTCTATTCCCGCCGATACTGTGCTCAACGCCCTCGTTGGTTCGCTTGGCTTGAAGGCCACTCTGGCGACGTTAGAAATGGGTGAGTTCCTAGCGCTGGCCAATAAAGAATCCCTCGTCGCCGGCGGTAAGCTGGTAACCCAGGCGTCGCGACCGGGTCAGATCATCCCCGTTGATTCAGAACATTCCGCAATGGCGCAGTGCTTGCGTGCAGGGGAAGAAGGCGAGCTAGACAAGCTCGTGCTCACGGCCTCGGGTGGCCCGTTCCGTGGATGGTCGCGTGAGGAGATGTGGGAGGTGACCCCGCAGCAGGCGGCGCAGCACCCCACCTGGTCTATGGGGCAGATGAATACGCTTAACTCGGCGACCCTTATCAACAAAGGTCTTGAGCTCATTGAAGCCACGCTACTTTTCGATATTGAGCCAGAGCGAATTGATGTCACCGTACACCCGCAGTCCATCATTCACTCCATGGCTACTTTTAAGGATGGTTGCACCATCGCACAGGTCTCGCCGCCATCGATGAAGCTGCCCATCTCCTTGGCACTAAACTGGCCGCACCGCGTACCGGATGCGCAGCAGTCCTTGGACTTTGCCCAAGCCCATGACTGGCGGTTTGAGCCGCTTGACGATGCCGCGTTTCCCGCCGTCAACCTTGCCCGCCGGGCCGCTTCCGAAGGAACGGGCGTTGTCTATAACGCTGCGAACGAGGAAGCTGCAGCCGCTTTTTTGGCTGGGCGTATCCACTTCCCAGAGATTGTGGACGTGGTTGGGGAGATCCTTGATTCCGCTTCCCAGTTTGCTGGTGTAGTCTCTAACCTCGACGAAATCCTCGCGGTAGAAGGCGAGGCGCGCAGGCGCGCGAATGCGCTAATTGATTCGCTGGCTGAATAGAAAGCTTTCACACCATGGCAAACTTGCTGGGCATTGTGCTTTTCGCCCTCGGCATTGGGCTAACCGTAGCGCTGCATGAGGCGGGCCATATGCTCACCGCCCGCGCGTTTGGCATGCGGGTGCGCCGCTATTTCATTGGGTTTGGGCCGCGCTTATTTTCCTTCCGGAAGGGCCATACCGAATATGGACTTGCGGCATTCCCGGTGGGCGGCTTTTGCGATATTGCCGGCATGACCGCCCAGGATGAATTCCTCACCGAGGAAGAAGAACCCCACGCGATGTATAAAAAGCCGTGGTGGCAGCGCGTAATAGTCATGGCAGGCGGAATCGCCATCAACCTGATCTTGGGCTTTGTCATTTTGTACTTCGTGGCGATGACGGCCGGGCTGCCCAACCCAGATGCGGATGTTCGCCCGCGTGTGGGTGAAGTAACCTGCTCAGCTAATCAAAAGCCAAACCAGGAACTGGAAAAGTGCACGGGCTCCGGCCCAGCAGGAAAGGCCGGAGTTCAGGAGGGCGATATTATCTTGGCCCTCGACGGTGAGAGGCTGGACTCTTTTACTCAGCTGCGCGATGAGGTCATGCAGCGTCCTGGAGACACAGTCACGCTGACGGTAGAGCGCGATGGGGTAGAAAAGGATTTCCCGGTGCACCTTGATACGGTTAAGCGGCTGAACCAAGACGGAGAACTCGTTGATGCCGGCTCTATCGGGCTGAGCAATCAGCTTATCGACGTCATCGAAAAGCACAGCGCCGTCGGCGCGCTACCGGCAACCTGGCGTTTTAGTACTTACTCGCTGGGCGCAACGGTCGATGGTCTCAAGCAGTTCCCAGGCAAGATTCCAGGAGTGGTGGCTTCTATCTTTGGCCAGGAGCGCGAAGCTGATGGCCCAATGTCTGTCGTTGGTGCTTCCCGCGTGGGCGGGGAATTGGCGCAACGCTCCCTGTGGTCAATGTTTTTTATGATGCTGGCTACGCTGAATTTCTTCCTCGCGCTTTTCAACCTTATTCCTTTGCCACCTTTCGATGGCGGTCACATTGCAGTCATTGGGTATGAGAAGGTGCGCGATGGTATCCGCAAGCTTGCGGGCAAGCCCGCTTTGGGCGCTGCTGACTACACCAAGTTGATGCCGGTGACCTACGCGATGGCTGCGCTGCTCATGGGAGTGGGAGCTATCGTTATCGTTGCCGATGTGGTCAACCCCATTCGGTTATTCGGCTAGCGGCCGCAAACCTCTCGTGCGCACTTCAGGCATAAAGCAAGCAGTGCTAGAGTGGGGGCGTTAATCACCCACCGTATTTACTTACTGTGCTTCAACAAGGAGAATTCATGTCGACCCCTATCGGTCTAGGAATCCCAGACGGCCCACCACCCGTCCTGCACCCCCGCCGCAAGACGCGGCAGCTGCAGGTGGGCCCGGTCGGTGTCGGCTCTGACTCGCCGATCTCGGTGCAGTCTATGACCAATACCAAGACGCACGACGTTAACGGTACGCTGCAGCAAATTGCGCAGCTGACCGCCTCCGGCTGCGATATCGTGCGCGTTGCTTGCCCCAAGCCCATCGATGCCGAGGCGCTTCCGGCTATTGCCAAGAAGTCTCCCATCCCGGTGATTGCGGATATCCACTTCCAGCCTAAGTACATTTTCCAGGCTATCGATGCCGGCTGTGCCGCTATTCGTGTCAATCCAGGCAATATTCGCGAATTCGATGGTCGCGTGAAGGAAGTTGCCAAGGCTGCCGGTGATGCGGGAATTCCTATTCGCATTGGCGTCAACGGTGGTTCTTTGGATAAGCGCCTGCTGGAAAAATACGGTAAGGCTACCCCGGAGGCACTAGTAGAGTCCGCTGTTTGGGAAGCCGGCCTTTTTGAGGAGCATGGTTACGGCGATATTGCCATTTCCGTGAAACACTCCGATCCGGTCCTCATGGTGGAGGCATACCGTCAGCTGGCGGAAAAGACTGATTATCCGCTGCACCTCGGCGTGACCGAGGCAGGCCCGAAGTTCATGGGCACTATCAAGTCCTCGGTTGCCTTCGGCGCACTGCTGGCAGAGGGCATTGGCGATACCATTCGCGTGTCCCTGTCCGCCCCGCCGGTGGAGGAAATCAAGGTGGGCGACCAGATTCTGCAGTCGCTCAACCTGCGCCCGCGCAAACTGGAAATCGTCTCCTGCCCGTCCTGCGGCCGCGCCCAGGTGGACGTTTACAAGCTGGCGGAGGAAGTTACCGCCGGATTGGACGGCATGGAGTTCCCGCTGCGTGTTGCCGTGATGGGTTGCGTTGTCAACGGCCCGGGTGAGGCCCGCGATGCGGACCTCGGCGTCGCATCCGGCAACGGCAAGGGCCAGATCTTTGTGAAGGGCGAGGTCGTACGCACCGTGCCAGAAGATAAGATCGTGGAAACGCTCATCGAAGAAGCCATGCGCATTGCTGATGAGCAGGGCATGGAGGCGGTGGAAGGCGCCAAGGCTGAGGTTCGCGTAACGCAGTAGCCCACCCACTTTGACTAGACTGCTCTGCACTTCGGTGTGGGGCAGTCTTTTTTGGTGCTTGCGCTGCTAGAGTGCCAAGACATGAAGAAGTTGGTCGCGCTGGTTGCTACTGTCACGCTCGCCTCCACCAGCGTGGTCGCTTGTACACCAAAGCCGGTTTCCGCGGAACCGGTGGCGGAGGAATTCCTCGAGGGAATGGAAACCCGCAATAATGACGGTTTGGCCGCGCTTACCGATGCCCCCTCGGACGCTACCGCCGCCCTCGATGCCACCTATTCCGGCCTGCAGGCCGAGGGGCTTGATATTGAGCTGGAGGGCGTCGACCAAGACGAGAACCTCGCTACGGCGAACTACAAGGTCAACTGGGACCTGCCCAAGGAGCGCACCTTAAGCTATGACACCCAGATGACGCTGACCAAGACTGAAGATCAGTGGACGGTGCGCTGGAAGCCGAGTCTTATACATCCTGACTTGGGAGCGAATCAGCATCTGGAATTGCGCGCGTTGGAGGCCGAGCGCGCCAGCGTGGTCTCTTCCAACGGGGTGGAATTGATGAGTCCGGGACTCAACTACCGGCTGGTGGTAGATACTAGCTCGTTAGAAGATGTGCGCCCTACTGCCGCAAAAATCAGCGGTGCACTGGCTGCCGCCCACCGCCAAGATGATTCCATTGCGGAAATGGATGCCAAAGATTTAGCCAAGAAATTGGAAGACGCAGAAGGCTCCTTTTCCGTAACCATGCTTACGGAGGAGCAGGCTAAAGCTATCCGGCCCAAAGTAGAGGGCATGGACGGCGTGCGCCTTAACGAAGAACCGGCATTAGTTACCCGCGACCGAGGTTTGGCTCCCGATCTCATGTCGCGTGTGCGCTCCGCTGTCCAAGATGAGGTTGATGGCCAAACTGGCTGGTCCATTTCTGTGGTCAATGAGAATGGTGCGGCGCTATCGGACGTAGAAAAACATGCACCCAATGCTGCACCGTCGATCAAGGTCGGCCTCGATTACGATGTTCAGCGCGCCGCGCAAGAAGCAGTAAACGAGCGTTCGGATTCGCAAGCCATGCTGGTAGCGATCCGCCCATCCAATGGTGATATCTTGGCTGTTGCCCAAACCGAAAAGGCCGATGAAGACGGCGACGTAGCCTTACAAGGTCAGTACCCGCCCGGCTCGGTTTTCAAGATTCTCACCGCCGCGGCTGGAGTGGAAAAGCAGGGGCTTAACACCGATACCATCGTCCCGTGCCCTGGCACCATGGATATCTTTGGCCGCGTGGTAACCAACTACAATGCCTTCGCCCTGGGCAGTGTGCCGCTGAGCCAAGCTTTTGCGCAATCGTGCAACACCACCTTCGCGGATATTTCCACCAAGCTCAAGCCTGGTGAGTTGAAAGACATGGGAAAGAAGTTTGGCTTTGGGGTGGAATACGATATTCCTGGCCTTACTACCATTACCGGTTCCATTCCGGAGGGCAAAGAACCACTGGAGCGCACTGAAGCTGGCTATGGACAGGGCTACGACTTGGCTAGCCCCTTCGGCATGGCGCTTGTCTCTGCAACGGTTGCTAATGGCAAGACGCCTACGCCCACGCTTATCGAAGGCCACAAAACCAAAGCCTCCGATAAGCCGCAGCAGATTTCAAAGCCTGTGCTGGATAACGTCCGCGGCATGATGCGACAAGTGGTTACTAGCGGTACCGCACGCAGCATGGCTGCTGGCGGCACCATCTACGGTAAGACCGGTGAGGCTGAGATTAATGAGGGCTCGCACGCCTGGTTTACCGGCTACCGCGAAGAAGACGATATTGCCTTTGCTACCCTCGTGGTCTTGGGCGGCGGCTCCGATGTATCGGTAAATATCACAAGCAACTTCTTGCAAAAGGTGGACGATTACCGTTCTGGCCCACACGATGGGGCAGCGCCCCCAGCCGAAGGCTAGAACCCCCGCCTGCCCTCGCGACCCCGGCTGCTGCATTAAGGGCGTGGAGGACTACCATGGGAAATCATGAGTAATCGAGGAAAGCTAAAGCCAGGCAAGCCCACCCCCATCCTTACCGTGCCGGAGAGCATTGAGCGACCGGAGTACGTGTGGAAGGACGAGGTACAGGAGGGCATTGGCGAACCCTACGTCCAGTCTCCTGAGGTCATTGAGAAGATGCGTGAGGCCTGCAAGATTGCGGCCAACGCACTCAAGGAGGCCGGCAAGGCTGTACAGCCTGGTGTGACTACTGATTATGTTGACCGTGTGGCGCACGAGTACATGTGCGACCATGGCGCTTACCCGTCCACGCTGGGCTACCGCGGCTTCCCTAAGTCCAGCTGCGTATCCCTCAATGAAATCGTCTGCCACGGCATCCCGGATACCACCGTGATTGAAGACGGGGACATCGTCAATATTGATATCACCGCCTATAAGAACGGCGTGCACGGCGATAATAACGCCACCTTCCTTGCTGGCAATGTCTCTGAGGAGCATCGACTGCTGGTAGAGCGCACCAAGGAGGCCACTATGCGCGGCATCAAGGCAGCAAAGCCCGGCCGTGAGATTAACGTCATCGGCCGCGTTATAGAGTCTTATGCCAAGCGCTTTGGCTACAACGTCGTGCGCGATTTCACCGGCCACGGCGTTGGTCCGACCTTCCACAACGGCCTTGTTGTCCTGCACCATGACTCGACCGTCTACCGTGACATCCTCGAGCCAGGCATGACCCTGACCGTTGAGCCGATGATTAACCTCGGCTCCCTGGATTATGAGATCTGGGATGACGACTGGACCGTCCAAAACACTGACGGCAAGTTCACCGCTCAATTTGAGCACACCCTCGTCATTACCGAGGACGGCAACGAAATCCTTACCATTCCAGATGAGGACTAGTATCTAGTCTCGAACAAACTGAAGGCCGCCTCCATTTCCAGACCAGGGGAGTGGAGGCGGCCTTTGCTTACTTGCCGACGTCCCATAGAGGAATTGGCAATATTGGAGTGACTGTGCCTAGCAAAAGGGGCCTCGTTCTTAGTAGAACGAGGCCCCGAGCAAGCCCTAGCTATCTAGAGCCAATCTGCGGCTAGTGATTAGCGGCGGAAGATTGGGTCCAGGATGTGCTGCGGAATGATGCCGTTGTAAACAGCGTAGTTGTAAGCACCGATGATTGCGCCGATAACGGAGGTGATGCCCAGTGCGGTGGCACCCTTCTTCCAGTTGGAAGCCCACTCAGGGATATCCTTAGCTACCTCTTTGCCGAACATATCTTCGCCGGTGACCTGATCGTCAGCTTCAACGACAGGCTTGCCGTCTTCGCCCTCGGACCATGCGCCCCAGTCCTTGCCCAGCTGAGTCAGGGAGCTAGAGGAAGAAGAGGAGGAGGTGGTGTTCTCGTTGGTGGCGGAGGATTCTGCAGAAGCAACGGCGGTGCCGCCGAAAGCTACGGTGACAGCAGTAGCAGCAGCAACGGCTGCGGTGCGGAAGTTACGCATTATGAAAATTACCTTTCGGAAGTTCTGATGAAGCCGAGTGGCTGTTGCTTAGAAGGACGGGCCGTGAACGAAGAAGTTGTATACAGGGCCGATGATGCCGCCGAGCAGAGCGCCAATGCCTGCTACAACAGTTGCACCGTAGAAGACCTTTGCCCATGCCGGCTGGCCGGAGAAGTCCTTGGAAGAACCGAAGATGCCAACGCCGTTAGCTGCCTGGTCGCCCTCGAGCTTGTTGCCAATCTTGGAGGACAGGGAAGGGGTGTAGTCTTCCGGAGTCTGATCCTCGGCCTGGCCATTACCAGTCTTGGAAGGGTTAGCCTGCTCTACGGTGACGTTGTTGCCGTTCTGGTCGACGGTCTCGTCAGCGGAGGCAACGGTGGTGCCGCCGAAGGCAACGGCGAGAGCGGTTGCGCCAGCGATAGCTGCATTGCGGATACGCATATCAAAATTCCTTAAAAGTCGTACTTGCAAGGCTTCCACACTGGGAAACCAAAGTGTTATTGAATGTACAGGGAACATCCAGAAACACGCGGTAGCCGTGTTCGTCTCGGCTCAAGCCGGTGTCCCCGTTGAATCTAGTAAAATTCTTGTCCTTTTGCACGTCAACGACCGGAATTTCATTCATTAAATTAATTTGGGCCCCTTTATGGTGGTGAATTCCCTGCAGGTGCAAATGAGACTTCCTTGGTGTGAAATGGGAAAATGCTCTGAAAGCTGGGAGGAAACTGGTTGTGTGTGAGAAAGGTCACGTAACAGTTCACTATTTCCACTCCAGTCCCAAAAGGGCATTTTCCACTACTTCTGGCAACGCAGGGTGGATCCAATATTGGTTGCGGGTGAACTCCCGCATGTCCAACCCGTAGGCCATCGCGGTAATCAATTGCTGGATCAAGGTAGAAGCCTGAGGTCCCATCAGGTGAGCACCGAGGAGCTGCCCGGTAGCGCGGTCTGCCACTAGCTTGCATATACCGGTGCTATCTTCCATGGCCCAGCCGTAGGCTACATCGCCGAATTTTTGTACCTTGACGGTGACGTCGAAGCCTTTCTCGCGCGCTTGTTTTTCCGTCAGACCTACCGTGGCGATTTGCGGGTGGGTAAAGATAGCCGCTGGGACATTGTCGTGGGGCAGTGGGCGGAGGTCTTCTGAGTGCAGCAAGTTGTGCTGCACTGTGCGGGCCTCAGCATTAGCTACATGCTTGAGCATGTACGGCGAAGAGACATCGCCAAGCGCCCAAACGCCCTCGGCGGTGGTGCGGCCGAACTCGTCGGTGCTCACGCGGCCGTCGGCAAGTAGCTCAATGCCAGCCTTGTCCACATCCATCTGGTCGCCATTGGGGGTGCGTCCAGTGGCAACTAGGATAGCCTCGGCCTCTACGGACTCTCCATTGTCGAGTTTCAAGCGCACTCCGTTGTCAGTCTTTTCGAGTTTGGAGGCATTGGCAATGCGGACGTCGAAACGGTCGCGAGCAATCTGGTTGAAGCGCCTGGAAATGTCATCATCGAGGTGGCGCAGCAAGGTCTCGGACCGGTTGACCACGGTCACCTTGGTGCCGAGGCCGTCGAAGACGTGGGCAAACTCCATCGCGATATAGCCGCCGCCCACCACGATTAAGCTCTCCGGCTGGTGGTCCATGCGCATAATGTCTTCATTGGTGTAGTACTTGATGCCGGAATCTGCATAGACCTCCGGAATGACCGGCCGGGAACCGGCGGCAATGACGATCTGATCGCCACTGATGACATGGTTGCCGGTTTGTATGGTCTTGGGGCCAATAAAGCGAGCGTGTTCGTCGTAGACGGTGATATTAGGGGTTTCCTCACCGCGGCGGTACTGCTCGCCGCCTTGGGCAATCTGGTCGATGCGGTTGTTAAAGACGCGGTCCACAATGGAGTTCCAGTCCACGCTGTTGACCTGAGCATCTAGGCCTAGCCGGCCGGCTTCGCGTGCAGCCAAGGCGATGTCGGCGGCATAGACATACATCTTGGTGGGAATGCAGCCTACGTTGAGGCAGGTGCCGCCGAAGGTGCCCTTTTCAATGATGGCGATTTTCTGGTCATCAAAATCCGGGCTAGGGATAGAGTTTCCGGAGCCGGTGCCAATGATAATGAGGTCGAAATGTTCTTCGGCAGCGGGCGTGTGGGACTGGTGTGAAGTAGTCACGTTTATTCCTTTTATATAGGGGCTAAATTACTGAGTGGATTGTGGAGTATCGAGGACGGTGGGCAGCCACTTGTCACAGGTGTCAAAAGCTTCTTGGAGCGGGTCCGGAAGCGATAGGAACACATCGTGCCTAGCACCCTTGATGGGATGCAAGGTGTAGTGGGCACTGAGTTCCTTTGCCCAGCGGCGCGTTTGGGCAACGTCGATGATGACATCCGCGTGGTTCACGCTGTCGGAATAGGGCTGGCCCAGTTGAGTGCGAGTGGACTGCAGCGTCAGAATAGGCACGCCGGCGTCAACACGCCCGCTATGGATAGCGTCAAAGCCCCGAAATACTGCGGCTATCCAGCCGACATATTTCTTATGGCCAGACAGCGGCTTAAAGCGGAGGTCAAAATCCCACTCGCCGTAGAAATCTTGATGTATGGACTCGCCGTAGGCGGTGAAGTTGCCACCGGGAAGCGGAGTCATGGGGGCGATGCGCCCCAGCGCGTATAAGAGCGGTTTTAGTGGGGTAAGAACCTGGCCGGGCACGCCCATCATGTCGAGCCAGGGGCTGTTGAGGACGAGGCCCTTCAACCGCTGGTGGCGTTGCTGGTCAGTTTGACGCAAGTGATCCATCCATAGCGGGGCGATTAAGCCACCCGTGGAGTGAGCGATGAAGATAATCTCATCGTTAGGGATGGCATCGAGTGAAGCGGTGAGATCAGCAAAGTAGAACGCCAAATCCGATACATAGTGCCATGACTGGCCGGATCGGTGCGAGCGACCGCACTTGCGTAGGTCAACGGCATAGAAATCGTACCCTTGGGCGGCAAAGTGCTCGGCTACGTGGGTATGGAAAAAATAATCGGTCATGCCGTGGAGCCACACCAGTGCCGGGCGCGACGAGGCAGCGGATGGCTCTCGTGCTGCATCGCCCGTCTGCTGGGGCGCGTAGTGCACCAGCGTGGTGACCACGTTGCCCTCGCCGTCGGGGTCTGCGTCCAAACCAATGGTGGCAGCTTCATAGTCGGGACCGAGTTTGTCTGGGCCCCATACTGGGGAGTGTGTAACCATGCCTCGATTCTAGGTGTAATGAAGGACTTATGGTGTTGGTGCTGGGGTGTAAATAGTGGGGGCGGAAACTCTCACATTTTTGTCACTGGTCTGGGGGAGAAATCCCAAATTGAATAAGAAAAGCGTAGAGTAAGGCCTTAATGCGTGACGCACTGCCAGGTTGTCATAGTGCAACTAAGGCAGCGCGGGGCGCTAAGCGCTATAAATCAAGGCGTAGACCACGCCGATGGATATCTATTTTCAATTCGAAGAGGTAATAACACAGTGTCCTCCGCTAAGAAGACAGCACAGGTTGTAGACGAGGTCGATGTAGCACTCATTGGTGCCGGCATCATGAGCGCCACCCTGGGTGCTATGCTCCGCGAGTTGGAGCCCAGCTGGACTCAGATGATCTTTGAGCGCCTAGATGGCCCCGCATTGGAGTCTTCCTCCCCGTGGAATAATGCTGGTACTGGACACTCTGCACTGTGCGAGCTGAACTACACCCCGGAGAAGAATGGTCGCATCGATATCTCCAAGGCTCTGGGCATTAATGAAAAGTTCCAGAAGTCTCGCCAGTTCTGGTCCCACCAGCTCAACAACGGTATTCTGACCGACCCGAGCGAATTCATTAACCCAGTTCCTCACGTATCCTTTGCTCAAGGTGAAATCCAGGTGGACTACCTTAAGCGCCGCTATGACGTGTTGAGCGAGAAGCACATGTTCCCGGGCATGCAGTTCTCCGCTGATGATTCGGTCTTTGCGGAGAAGCTGCCGTTGATGGCACAGGGCCGCGATTTCTCCAATAAGGTAGCCATCTCCTGGACCGATGCTGGCACTGACGTTAACTTTGGTGCGCTGACCAAGCAGTTCCTGACCGCGGCTAAGGCCTCCGGTACCGAGATCCGCTACGGCCACGAGGTCACCGATATCAAGCGCGATGGCTCTGCGTGGAAGGTGTACTCGAAGAACAAGCACACCGACGACATCACTGTGGTCAAGGCCAAATTCGTTTTCGTTGGTGCCGGCGGTTATGCTCTCGATCTACTGCGCAAGGCCAAGGTGAAGGAAGTAGCCGGTTTTGCTGGCTTCCCGGTTTCCGGTTTGTGGCTGCGCTCCAAGAACCCGGAGCTGGTTGAGCAGCACCAGGCCAAGGTTTACGGCAAGGCTGCTGTGGGCGCTCCGCCAATGTCCGTGCCGCACCTGGACACCCGTGTCATCGATGGCGAGAAGGGGCTGCTCTTCGGTCCGTACGGCGGCTGGAGCCCGAAGTTCCTGAAGAAGGGAAGCTACCTGGACCTGTTCAAGTCCATCCGCCCAGATAACATCACCTCCTACCTTGGTGTGGCGGTTCAGGAGTTCGGACTGACTAAGTATCTAGTGGATGAAGTACGCAAGGACTTCTCCGACCGCGTGGAAGCCCTGCGGGAGTACGTACCGGAGGCAAAGGAAAGCGACTGGGAGACCGTCGTTGCTGGCCAGCGTGTTCAGGTGATCAAGCCTGCAGGTGCTCCGCAGTTCGGTTCTCTTGAGTTTGGTACCACCCTGGTTAATAACCAAGAGGGCAATATCGCCGGTCTGCTCGGCGCTTCCCCGGGCGCCTCTATCACCCCAGCCGTCATGTTGGAGTTGCTGGAGCGTTGCTTCGGTGAGCACATGATCGATTGGGCAGATAAGATCCGCGAGATGGTTCCGTCTTATGGCATTAAACTGCGCAATGACAAGAAGCTGTATGACGAAATGTGGGAGTACACCCAGAAGACCCTGAAGCTGGATCGCTAAAGCCAGCTTCTGCCTCGTTTGCCCCTGCACCGCCGCCGTTGTGGTGTAGGGGCTTCGTGAGCCTTGGGCAAGGTGGGGACAGATTAAGTACCGCAGTAGGTGAGATAGCCTTTGAGCCCAAGAGGATCCGGCGCTTCGAATGAAGGGTGCGGATACCAAGGATGGGTGACTGCATGGAGGATCTCACGGAAGGGGCCCATCTCGCCACGCTCGGCAGAGCTCAATGCGGCTTCTACCGCAAGGTTGCGGGGGATAACTCGCGGCATGGCGCTATCAACACGGGAAGGATCGGGAGAGGACGTTAGGTACTCATCCACGAAGTCGCCCTCGGGAAGGAGCTCGCGGGCGGGGGTGGGGTGGCCCGCGGCGGCGTCGGCAAGAGCACGATGGGCCAGCGTGATATCTGGACCATTGAGCTGCATAGCAGCGGAATAGGAAGAAGCGATCTCCAGAGAGGTGTCCAAAGCCCTCGCTAAATCTTTATTGCGGTGGTGCTCAAAGCGATCTGTATAGCTGTTGATGGTTTCTTGGGCGAAGTCCATGGCCTTATTCATGTCCATGTCAAAGAGCGGCAGGAGGGATTCAGCCAAGCGGGCCAGATTCCATCCCAGGATGGAGGGTTGATTGCCAAAGGCATAACGGCCTTGCCTATCGATGCTGGAAAAGACCGTGTCAGGGGAGTATACCTCCATAAAGGCACAAGGACCATAGTCTATGGTTTCGCCGGAGATGGTGGTGTTATCCGTATTCATCACGCCGTGGATAAAGCCCAAGCGCATCCATTGGGACACGGTGCGGATCTGCGTATCCATCACTTGGGTGAAAAATTCCTGGTAGTCCGAGCCAGGGTAGTGGCGAGCTATGGCATAATCGGCCAGCTGGCGGGTGTAATCCGTCTGGGCGGCTAGATGAAAGGTGCCCACGCGAATATGGCTAGCGGCAACGCGCACCACGATGCCGGCCGGTTGCACATGCCCGCGTTGGATGGGCCGGCCGGTGGAGATGACCGCCAGTGCTCGGGTGGTGGGCACACCTAAAGCATGCATGGCCTCAGAGATTAGGTACTCGCGCAGCATGGAAGACAGCGTTCCGCGGCCATCGGACCCGAGGCGGGAATATGGAGTCAGTCCGGTTCCCTTGGCATGCAAGTCCCAGAGCTGGCCGTCCTTTTCCACTTCGCCTAAGAGCATAGCCCGGCCGTCTCCCATCTGCGGATTAAACGCACCGAATTGGAAGCCGGAATAGGCCATGGCGTGGCCGCCCGCGCGGCCGGTGAGGAACTCGAGGCCTTCGGATGAGCGCAGCCAGTCAGGGTCGAATCCCAATTCCATGGCGAGTTCCTCGTTGAGGATGACCAACTCTGGGTGTGGCTGCTCTTCGCCCTCGGTGGAGTGGACTAGGTGGGGAAGCTTCTGCGCAAAATCGTGGTGTAGCTGCATTTAGACCTCCAGTGTTCCGCGCACGCGAATCTGGGCGCGACCACCCACCCAGATATCCGTGCCATCATCGTTGATAAATACTTCGCCCGCACGGCCTACCTGGCTGCCTTGCGCTGCGGTATAACGCGACGGCACCAAGTTGCGTGAGCGCATAAACTGTGCGGCGCCGCCATTGAAAGAACCGGTGACTGGGTCTTCGAATTGCGTGGTAAAGGCCCGAACCTCATAGGTCGGCTCGCCCTCAGTGGCGTTGGGATTAAGTCCTACAATGCCGACCTTGGGGCGCTTGGCCCGCGGCTTAACCGCGCGCACCGCGGCGGCATCGCGCAATTGGAGCAAGCGCCAGCCCGGGCCATTGTCCACCCAGCCATGGTCCACAATGTCGGCGCTTTTTAGCCCCAACCCATCGCAGGCTTCCTCTAGCTCCGCCTGGGTCAGCGGCTCTTCGCGGCGCAGCGGTGGGGCAGCAAAGGAAAAGACTTCCTGTTCTTCGCGTACGGTAACTAGGCCCACGCCGCATTCTTGGGCTATCCGTCCTTTTTCCTGTGGTTTATTGCCCAGCGCTCGCCACGCGGCAGCACTGCCTAAGGTGGGGTGGCCGGCGAAGTCAAACTCCTCGTACGGGGTGAAAATGCGGACGCGGTAGTCCGCGCGGGCGTCGTTAGGCTCGAGCAGGAAAGTGGTCTCAGAAAAGTTGGTCCAGTTCGCGATTGCTTGCATCTGCTGGGCGCTAAGCCCATCAGCGCCGGCTATCACCGCTAGGGCGTTGCCGTTAAAGGCGCCGGTGGCAAAAACATCAACCTCAAAGAACTCGTGCTGCATGCCTGCCAGTCTAGTCAACCCCAGGGATGAGGACTATGGCACAGCGGCTGCGCTAGCCTAGAAGGCCATGAAGAAATTATGGCCGGATACCATTCGCGCGTGGGTGGGCCCGCCGTGGAGAATTATCATTCCGTTATTCTCCTGGATGTCTGCTGATCCTTATGCTTCCGATGTGATGGACAGGCATTCCCTTTTTCAGAAAATCGTCCTTGTTCTTTATGGCACGGTTGTCCCACTGGCGTTGTGGCTGCACCCTAAGTTAAAGGAGAAGGCAATAGGCGCGCTCGCCATAGTTTTTACCTTGTGCCTTTTCACCCCGCTAGCCGCGTTAAGTAACGTCCATACTTTTCCCTTGGCCTATTGCGTTTTCCTCATCGGGGCGCATTCCCCGAAGCGCCTGCACCGGGTGTGGATTGCCTGGATAGGGGTAGGCACCCTTTTTGCTGCTTGGGCGCAGCACTTTGGCAACTCAGTTTTTAGCGGTATTGATTTTGGGCTCGAAGGGGAACAGATTGACCCCCTAGCTTCTTTCGCCTCAGTCGTTATTGTCGCATGGCCGGTTATGGGCTTTTTCTTCCTCCTTGGCACCAATGACCGGAAAAAACGCGAAGACCAGCAGCTGCTTATTGAGCGCGCGGAGATGGCCGGCGCAGTAGAGCGCAACCGCATTGCTCGCGAAATGCATGACATCGTGGCACACAACCTCGCTGGGGTCATTGCGCTTGCCGACGGCGCCCGGTTCGCCGCCGCAAAGAATCCCGCCGCAGCCACAGAAGCCTTGGAGACCATTGCCTCTACCTCCCGCGATTCCCTCAAACAGATGCGTGGTTTGCTCTCCGTATTGCGTGATGGCGATTCCCGCGCCGATACCAAGGCGCCTGGTGCAAGCGATATTGCAGGACTTATTTCGGAAGCGCGCCGGACCGGTTTCGATATCATTGTGCACGGGCTGGAGGATCTGCCGACCGAAAGCGACGAGCTATACCAATTCACCGTCTACCGCGTGGTGCAAGAACTTTTGACCAATATGATCAAGCATTCGCGTGATAAAAGGGGAGTACTGCGCTTTCGCTCTACCGGAAATGGCTTAGTACTTAACGCCGATAACCCGGCCGCTCGTACGCCGAATAGTCACAATCCTGGCTACGGCCTCATCGGAATGAGTGAGCGCGTCAAGGCCTATGGTGGCAGCGTTGAGACCCGCACTGCGGACGGATATTTCTTTATTACCGTGGAGGTACCCAATGACTAACCCTGCGCAGCCAGCATGCTCGCATACTGGCCCCATCCACATTGGCTTGGTAGATGATCAGCCCCTCGTGCGCGCCGGGTTCGCTATGCTACTCGGCTCCCAAGAGGATTTAGAAGTTGCCTGGCAGGCATCCGATGGCGATGAAGTGCTTGATCTCGCCCGCGCGCAGCCCGCCGATATTGTGCTCATGGATGTCCAGATGGCCCGCGTCAACGGTATCGCCGCCACCGAAAGGCTGCTGCCAGAGTTTCCGGAGACCCAGGTCATTATGCTTACCACCTTCGATGATCAGGACTTTGTCCACGGCGCCATTTCCGCCGGGGCTTCTGGGTTCTTGCTGAAAGATGTAGAACCTGAAGAACTCCTCGCCGCCATCCGTACCGTGCATTCCGGAGAGGCGGTGCTTTCGCCGCGCATTACCGCCCAGGTGCTGCAGCAACTACGCAGCGAACAGGCTGCTTCTAATCCGCCCGCCAACCAGGTGGAGCCCGCGGCGGCACCGACCGTCCCTCCGTCAGTAGACCTCACCCCACGCGAGCTTGACGTACTTAAGTTGATGGCGCTGGGGTATTCGAATACCGAAATCGCGGAGTGCGAGTTCGTATCCATGGCCACGGTCAAGACCCACGTACGCCATATTCTTACTAAGACCAGCTCGCGCGACCGTGTGCATGCCGTGCTGTATGCCCTAACTCATGGCGTGGTCTCGGTGGAGGAGCTGCTGTCTCATCCCTAGGTATGACCTGCTAAATCACTCCCAAGGATGGTTACTTCGTGCTGGTCAGGCGGCACGATGGAAACCATGCTCAAAGTTTCACACCTTTCCAAGAATTTCCGTTCCTTTAAAGCAGTAGATGACCTCTCCTTTGAGGTCCCAGACGGCCAAGTCACCGGCTTCCTCGGACCGAATGGTTCTGGCAAGTCCACCACCATGCGCATGTGCGTGGGCCTAGAGAATCCGACTTCCGGCACCGCGACCTTTGATGGCACGCCTTTCCGTGAACTGTCCAATCCTGCCACAACAGTGGGCACGTTGCTGGATGCCAACTGGTTCCACCCGGGCCGCAGCGCCCGTGCCCACCTGGGCTATATGGCTGCGTTGCAGGGCGCGGCCATGGACCACGTGGATGACACCTTGGACCGCGTCGGCCTTACCCAGGTCGCCACCAAGCGCGTGGGCGGATACTCGCTGGGTATGAAGCAGCGCCTAGGCCTTGCCTGTGCGCTTATCGGAGAGCCGAAGCACTTGCTTCTCGATGAACCCGTCAACGGCCTCGATCCCGAAGGCGTGCACTGGATGCGTGCCCGCATCCGTGAGTTCGCCGAGGCCGGCTGCTCCGTGCTTGTCTCTTCCCACCTACTTTCGGAAATGCAGCTAACCGCAGACCGCCTTGTGATCATTGGCAAAGGCAAGCTGCTGGGTGAAGGCACCATGGATGAATTCGTCAACGGAACTGGAGGCGCAAGCCTTGAAGTCATCGTTGACCAGCCCGATGAGCTCCTGCGCCTGTTGCACGGCACCGATGCGGAGACCACCTTTGACGGTGAAGTCCTGCGCGTGCGCGGCCTAGAAGGCTCTGACATCGGCCGCATCTGCCTGGATAACCGCATTCTTATCTCCAGCTTGGAACGCAAGCAGCCCTCCCTGGAAGAGGCCTACCTCGGCGCGACCGCCGACCACGTGGCCTACCGCTCCGCCTAAACGCACAACTCAACCTTTAAGGACAGATTTCTATGAATACTGTGGTTTCTGAATCCCGCAAGCTCCTTTCCCTGCGCTCTACCTGGGTCTACCTCGCCATCGTGGCATTCGGAATGGCCGCCGGCGGCGTGCTTATGGCCTGGGGCTATGACTTCAACGGCACCGCGGACGGCAAGTTTCAATCCAGTGATGTCTTAGCTGCTAGTGACCTCGCCATGGTGGTGATGATCTTTGCCTCTGCGATGATGGTCGGCGGTGACTTAGGAAAAGGAACCGTTGCATGGTCTTATCTTTCATCCAACCGCCGCGTTGGCATAGTGCTCAGCCAATTCATAGTCATCTTGGTATCACTCTTGCTCGCGGCCACGCTGGGCATAGCTGTGGGAACTTTGCTGATTGCGGCATTCGGCGGCGATATTGACTTCACAAGCTTTTATGAGTGGCCGGACTGCAACCGAGTGGTGTTTGCTTACCTGGAATGGACCGGCTTTAGCCTGCTGGCTATGGGGCTGGCTTTTCTCTTGCGTAGCGGAACATTTGCCGCAATGATCCTCGTGGTGGAATTCTTTGTGCTAGAAACTGCGCTTATGGCATTTGATACCTCCTGGGCAGAAGCGTTATTGAGCTGCCTGCCCTTCGTCAATATGCAGACCTTGGTCCTGGGTAGCGATTCGGGCCCCTTGGACCATTCCCGTGGCGTATCGGCTTTGATTCTGGGCGTAATGCTCGCAGTCTGCGTCGGGGGTGCATGCGTGGTATCCCGCCGCCGTTCTGTCGCCAAATAGTACCCAGAAATAACTACGCTGGTGGGCATGAGTGATGCACTTTTTGCCCGCATAGAACCCATCCAGACCATGCGGGATGGCACGGTCAAACAGGTCAACCCGTTCTCCGGGACCGAGGTATGGACCGTGCCAGGCCGCGGCAACCGCCCTCTGTCCACGCCCGTGGTTAACCCGCAGCCCTTGCACGAAGAAGACTTCACCCACCGCTGCGCGTTTTGCTCTGGGCGCATGACTGATACCCCGCCGGAAAAGGCTCGCATCCTGCCTTCCAGCGGGATTGTCCGTGGATTGCCCTTGAGCGAATACGGCCACACTGTGCCGGCCTTTCGCCGCATCCCCAATCTGTTTGAAATCGTCTCCTATGACTATTGGCGCGCTAACTACGGCTTCGAAATGGATGTCGAGACCCGCCAGCGCATGGAAAACTACCTTGCCGATCCTGCCGGCCGAGAGCACGTGCTCAAGATCGTGCGCACGAAGCGGAAGGCGGCGCACCTACCTGAAGCCAGTGAGGGAGATCTTGAAGAGCAGGCGGCAGGCTTCTTCGCGGGCGGTCACGACGTCATCGTGGCTGGCCGCCATTTTGAGCGCGGCGCACAGGATGATTCGCATTTGGCATCTTCGGGCACTCTAAGCGCCGAAGAACACCTGCTCTTTATGCAGCTGACTATCGATGCCATGCGGGACCTCTACAATCGCAACCGCTACGCCCCGTACGTGGTGGCCTTCCAAAACTGGCTGCAGCCAGCCGGCGCCTCCTTTGAGCACCTGCACAAGCAGCTCGTTGCCATCGATGATCGCGGGATGGCCTCCCACCGAGAGGTACAGATGCTGCGCAGCAATATGAACATGTACAACGAGTGGGCGGTGGACTATGCCGCTAGCCGTAACCTTGTCATTGCGGAAAACGATCACGCCGTCCTCTTCGCCGGCTTTGGCCACCGCTTTCCCACAGTGGAGATCTACTCCAAGTCCGCGACCTGTGAGCCGTGGCGGCAGTCGGAAGAAGAAATTCGCGCCATGAGCGACCTAGTCCACGCCGCCCACGCTGCAGTGGGCCGCGAGGTGCCCTGTAATGAGGAGTGGCACCACAAGCCTGCCGATGTAGACGTTGCTCAACCATGGCGCATCCTCATTAAGCTACGCATTTCTACCCTTGCCGGGTTCGAAGGAGGCACCAAAATTTACCTCAACACGATCTCGCCATGGGATCTGCGCGATAGGTTAGTAGGCCAGCTTTATCCCTTGCGCGAATCCGGGCACGTTGCCAGCTCAATTCGCGTAGCGACAGAGTGCTCATTGCAACGCAATAGCCTTCTTTATAACCCGCAGCTGCGCTAAGCAGACCGAGCTGAGCAGATCGCGATTGGCTTAGCGCTTGACGACGAGCGTGAGTTCACTCGACCCAGGACCCGGTTCTTCAATGGTCATACCCGCGGCGCGCGCGATGGCGGCAACGTCGGCGGCGCTATAGGCGTCAGCAGGCGAGAGCGCTAACTTGCGGGCTAAAAGGCCCTTGTAGTGCTTATTGAAGTGGCTGACCACCTTGCGTGATCCATCTTCTTGCACGCTTTCCACCCGTACCGTTACCGCATCCTTTACCCGGCCCAATTGCTGGTATGTACCCGAGCGAAGATCGACAATAAGCTCGTCTACCTTCTCCAAGGCTTGTGTAATTTGTTTTTTCCAGCGCGACTTCATGGTCCGTCCACCCAGTTTTGTGCCACCCGAGAGCCGGTAATGGGGGATAGGGTCGCTGGCGCGGAGGACGCCAAAGAGGGCGTCGCCAATAGAAAGGCGATCCCACGTGGGAAGGCTAGGAGCATCCAAGGCATCAAAAAGCACGCCGGTATAACGCAACACGGCCGGCATGGTGGGGGTGGTAAAAAGCCCCTGATTGGATTCGGCCTCACCGCGCAGCTTTTCCGAAAGCTTGAGTACCTCCATGGCCTCGTCTACCGGAAGAGACTGCAGCTCAGCGGCAATTTCTTGCCAGGTGGCATGCAATTGCGGAAAGGACAGCTGGCTGAAGTCAAGGGGCTGTCCCGTACCGCCATGGGCCTTAGTTTCTGAAGGAGGGAGGATAATGAGCATATATACAGGGTAGCGGGGTATATTTTTGTGCATGATTACCCGCCTTTCTGAACTATTTCTCCGTACCCTTCGTGAGGACCCCGCCGATGCCGAGGTCCCTAGCCACAAGCTGCTCGTACGCGCCGGTTATGTACGCCGCGTCGCGCCGGGTGTATATACCTGGCTGCCGTTGGGTCTGCGCACCCTGCGCAAGATTGAAGATGTAGTCCGTCAGGAAATGGATGCCATTGGCGGCCAGGAGATGCTCTTTCCTGCTTTGCTGCCGCGCGAGCCTTATGAAAAGACCAATCGCTGGGTGGAATACGGCGATAACCTCTTCCGCCTCAAGGACCGCAAGAACGCAGACATGCTGCTTGGCCCTACCCACGAGGAAATGTTTGCCAGCGCGGTCAAGGATATGTACTCCTCCTATAAGGATTTCCCGGTCACGCTGTATCAGATTCAGACCAAGTACCGCGATGAGGAGCGCCCCCGCGCTGGTGTGCTGCGCGGCCGCGAATTCACGATGAAGGATTCTTACTCCTTCGACATGACCGATGAGGGATTGGACGAGTCCTACGGCCGCCACCGCAAGGCGTATCAAAATATCTTCAACCGCCTAGAGATCGATTACGCCATCTGTAAGGCCACCTCTGGTGCCATGGGCGGCTCCGCGTCCGAGGAATTCCTCGCCGTCTCTGAGGTGGGCGAGGATACTTTTGTGCGCTCCACCGA
The DNA here is from genome assembly GCF_030503735.1 of Corynebacterium tuberculostearicum. The sequence goes on from NZ_CP073096.1 coordinate 458,355, forward strand.
GGGTGACTATGCGGCCAATGTCGAGGCCGTGGTGACCCCAGCACCGGCGGAGAAGGATATTGAGGGCCAGCCGGAGGCTCAGGAGTACGACTGCCCAGGTACAGAGACCATTGAGGCTCTTGTCGAATGGGCCCAGAGTGCGGGCATTACCGTCGACGGCCGCGAGGTCACCGCCGCAGACACCCTCAAATGCATGATGGTGAAGCTATTCCACCCGGCCGCTGAGAGCGAGGAGCGTGAGACCGAGTTGGCCGCCGTGCTCATCCCTGGTGATCGCGAGCTGGATGAAAAGCGACTTGAAGCCGCACTCGAGCCGGTGGAATTTGAACTGGCAGGGGATAAGGACTTCGCGGACAATGATTTCTTAGTTAAAGGCTATGTTGGCCCGCGTGCGCTAAATGACAATGACATCAAAATCATGGCCGATCCGCGCGTGGTCAAGGGTACAGCGTGGATCACCGGCGCTGACGCGAGCGAGCGACACGTGGTTAGCTGCGTGGCCGGCCGCGATTTCACCGTGGATGAGTTCATTGAGGCCGCAGAAGTCAAGGAAGGCGACCTTGCCCCAGCTAACCAGGGCACTTTAACCCTGGAGCGTGGCATCGAACTTGGCCACATCTTCCAGCTGGGGCGCAAGTACACCGAGGCCTTCGACGTGCAAATCTTGGATGAAAATGGCAAGCGGGCGGTTCCTACCATGGGTTCCTATGGCATTGGCATTACTCGCATGCTGGCCGTCCTAGCGGAGCAGCGCCACGATGACAAGGGCCTCAACTGGCCGGTAGCTGTTGCGCCGTACCAGGTACACGTAGCCGTGGCGAATAAGGATGCGGCAGCCATGGAGGCCGGCGACAAGCTGGTAGAAGAGCTATCTGCTAAGGGCCTTGAGGTGCTATTTGACGACCGCCCAAAGGTCTCGCCAGGTGTGAAGTTCAAGGATGCAGAGCTGCTCGGCATGCCGTTCGTGGCAATTCTGGGCCGTGCCTTCAAGGAAGGAAAAATTGAGCTGCGCATCCGTGGCGGCGAGACCATTGAGGTTCCAGCCGAGGAGATTGTGAATAAGATCCTGGAGCTCGTGCGCGGGTAGAGGGGCACGCAAGGGTGCGCGGCGGGGTATCTTGGAAGGCATGAATCTTCAGAAAAATGGGCTTTCCGCGGTTCTTTCCACAATGGGTGTACTGCACTTCGTAAAGGCGAAGACTTTCGAATCCATCGTCCCGCCGCAACTTCCTGGTCCCGCGCGCTTTTATAACTTTGCTTCTGGTCTTTGGGAGATAGTGACGGGTGCATTGCTGCGCCGCCGCGCCACCCGAGGGTTCGGCGGTGCTTCTGCGCTGGCCCTCTTTGCTGCGGTGTGGCCGGCCAATATGTACCACGCGTGGATCGAGCGCAAGTCCGGGTGGCCAAAGAAGCTCTATCACATTATTCGCCAGCCGCTGCAGGTGCTACTCATGATGTACGCCTGGAATATCGCTAAGCACGAGACCTAAGGCTATCCAGACGGCTGCGTCCTAGCTAGCCAAGTCCAGCACAAAAGCCGGCCTCTTCCCAGTCCCGCGGCAATCCCGCGGAGTGAGGGAGGAGGCCGGCTTTATGTAGCGCGCCGGAGTTAGAGACTAGCCGGCGACTGGGCCGCCGCAGTTAGGCCATGCGCCAGCACCCTGGGTAGCCAAGACGCTTTCGGCCACGGCAATCTGCTGCTCGCGGGTTGCCTGGTCAGCGGTAGGGGCGTACTGGGTGCCGCCGTTGGCAGCCCAAGTCTGCGGGTTGAATTGCAGGCCACCCTGGTAACCGTTTCCGGTATTGATGTGCCAGTCACCGCCGGACTCGCAGGCGGCTACCTGATCCCAGGCGCTCGCCGGTGCTGCGGTAGCGGCGGGTGCGGCGAGTCCAGCAAGGCCCAGCGCTGCGGCGGAAACGGTCAAAATGGTCTTCTTAGAACGCATTGAGAGGAAACTCCTTCTCTTTGTGTCTGTTTAGCTTGCGGCATCTCCTGCAAGCTCATGGTGCACCAACCTACGCACGCTTGCGGAGCGAAAGCAATGCATTATGCCGTAAAGGTCGCTGCAATTTCGCTGATTAGTGTTCAGGGGATCTATAGGCGGTCAGCCTGTCTTATCGCATTCCGTGCGACTCGGCCGCGATGCCGATGAGCCACGTAACCCATTCTTGATCCGGTGTTTCTTCTTGCGCAGCCTGCGAAGCGGCAGCGTACCACTTGCGGCCGTCCTGCTCGGCAAGGTCGCCTATAAAGCCCAGCGCAGACGCGGAATCATGGGGGAGATCCTGGTCACCGGAGGAGTAAGCCGGCTCGGGTTGCGGCAGGTTTCCATACCGACTCAATGACTCCTGGAGGGCATCGATGCGGCGGTGGTGGACCTCTAAGCGGTGATCCACACTATCTTCGTGTTCGGGGCCTACGTAGGCTCGTGCGAAATCCAGACCGAAGGCCTGCTCATACTCCCAGCTGAGCAGATCGGCTGCGCTCTTTTGCTCCGGTTGAGAAAGCTCTGGGATATCGGGGGCATCGCCGGGAAGCCAAGCATTGAGCGCGATGGCTTGTTCGGTTACCAGCGCGCGCGACTCCACGGTGACCTCATCGACTGCTGCGGTAGTCGCGGAGGCGGCATTTTTCATGATTTCGCCAGAATCCGCAGCGCGGTTGGCTTTGGTGGGGCGCTCTACCTCGCAGGACCGTGGGGCATTGCCGGCGTCATTGGTGCCGCACAGGCGCGCAATTTCGGCATAAAGCGCATCGGCTTGTGAGTTGCGCAGGTCGGCGGCATGGTCATCGACGCCGCTGAGGGACAAGGCGTCGGTTGCGGCGGCGTCGGCAAGCGCCAACAGTCTGTTTTCCGGCCGTGGGCCAAAATAGTCGACGACGGAATCGACCGCTTGGCACCCCGCTAAACCGGGCAGGGTGGCGGTTGCGGCTACGAGGGTCAAAGCAATGCGTCGGCGGTTCACCCAAAAGACTGTACCTCGTAGCACGTAGGCTAGTGGGCATGGCTTTCCCAGATGCACAACAATTGACCAAACTCCTGCAGCCAAAGGTAGCTGAAATGGGGCTGGATGTAGAAGACATAAAAACCACCAAAGCGGGCAAGAAGTCCCAGGTGATCATTCGCATTGATGGGGACACACGTCCTAGCTCCGATGTACTGGAGGAAGTATCCAACGAGATTTCCGCCTTCTTTGATGACAAGGAAGCGCATGGGGAACTCAACTTTGGTGCCGGATACACCCTGGAGGTTTCCACCCCCGGTGTGGACTTGCCGCTAACCGCTCCGCGCCACTGGCGCCGCAACCGCGGGCGCAAGGTCTCCTTCGATCTTGGCGATGGCAAAACCCAGACAGCGCGCATTGGCGCGCTTAACGACGCCGCCGATGCCGTAATTCTTATCACGGCAAGCAAAAAGGACGTGCAGACGCGGGCCGAACGATTGGAAAACATTGCCCGCGCAGTGGTAGAAATTGAATTTGCACAGCCGTCCGAACAGGAGCTGGTGGCAGTGCAAAAGACGTTTGAAGAAGCCGTAAATTAACCGGCAACCGAGAGGAATGACAAGTGAATATTGATCTTGAGGCACTTCGTACAATCGAATCCGAGCGCAATGTCCCTGTAAAGGACCTTCTGGAAGCGATTGCGGGTGCCTTGTTGTATTCCTACCTTGACTACCGCGAGTCCAATGCTGGCGGCAAGGTAGAAGGCGCCAAGTCCCGCGTCGATATCGATGCCACTACCGGTGCAGTCAGCGTCATTGTCTCGGAGCGTGACCCAGAAACTGGGGAAGTAACTACCGAATACGATGACACCCCGGAAAACTTTGGACGTGTAGGTGCACCGGCAGTGCGCGAGGCTATCCTTCGCAAGCTGCGCGAGGCCGAGGCGGAGCGCACCTATGATTCCTACTCGGAGCTTTCCGGCCGCGTGGTCAGCGGCATTGTCCAGCGCGATGCGCGCGCTAATGCCCGCGGCATTGTCGTGGTCCAGCTAGGATCTGAGTTGGAATCCCAGGACGGCATTTTGCTGCCGGCCGAGCAGATTCCGGGGGAAAAGCTCGAGCACGGTGACCGTATTAAGGCCTATGTTGTAGGCGTAAACCGCAACGGCGCTCAGGTGCAGATTAACCTTTCGCGTACCCACCCAGAATTGGTCCGTGGTCTCTTTGAACTCGAAGTTCCAGAGGTGGCCGATGGCACCGTAGAAATGATTGCCATCGCCCGTGAGGCGGGCCACCGCTCCAAGGTGGCCGTCATCGGGCATGCCAAGGGCTTGAACGCTAAGGGTGCCTGCATCGGCCCGCGCGGTCAGCGCGTCAATAACATCATGCGCCAGCTCGGTGGCGAAAAGATCGACATCATTGACTACAGCGAGGATCCCACGGTTTACGTGGGCAATGCCTTGGCTCCCTCGAAGGTGGTTAAGGTCACCGTGGTGGACAATGAGGCGCAAGTTGCTCGCGTGGTAGTACCGGACTATCAGCTGTCCCTAGCCATTGGCAAAGAGGGGCAAAATGCACGCCTAGCTGCCCGTTTGACCGGCTGGAAGATCGATATTCATTCGGACGCTGACGCTAATTAAGGATCTGCGCTTTTGTAGCGTAGGCTAGTAAACGGCCCAGTTGCAGAATGGGGGCTTAGTGGCGACGCAAAAAGTAAGGAGTTGGATGTCTGAGAGGCAAAGACTCCGGACCTGTATCGCTACTCGCCGCCGCCTGCCAGACACGGACTTGCTTCGGGTGGTCATCGACCGCACTGATCCGCAGGGGCGTCGTCTGGTGGCGGATCCGCACCGCCGGCTTCTCGGCCGTGGGGCCTGGATCATCCCCACTCTTTCTGCACTCGAGCTGGCGGAGCGCAAACGCGCCTTCAAGCGCGCGCTTCGCACGTCCGCACCCGTGGACACAGGTCAGGTACGTCGGTACTTGGATGCGCACAGCGAACAGGTACCGAATGCGGGAGGTTCCGCGTTAGAGTCGTACGAACCAGAGTTACAAAGGAAGACCGAACACTGATGAGCGCACAACGATGAAGCATCAGCGATGAAAGTCCAACAAACCTAACTAGGGGTCAGGCCAGTTTCCGCGGCCTTGGCTCCTAGTCGATACCAAGAGGAGACAAGTGCCCGGAAAGCTACGTGTTCACGAGCTGGCAAAACAGCTCGGAGTAACCAGCAAGGAACTGCTCGCCACTCTGAAGGAACAGGGTGAGTTTGTAAAGACTGCTTCTTCCACCATCGAACCACCGGTGGTCAAGAAGATGCGAGCTCATTATGAAGCACAGTCCGGTGGCGATGATGCTGCCGAGAAGAAGCAGGACAATAAAGCTGCCAAGGGTGCTGCTAAGAGCACCGCAAAGGCTAGCGCACCTAAACCAGGCGCCAAGTCCGCTGCGCCCAAACCAGGCGCTAAGTCAGCCACCCCGAAGCCGGGTGCGGCCACTTCTGGTGCAGGAAAGTCTGCTGCGCCTAAGCCTGGCCAAGGCGCACCAAAGCCAGGTCAAGCCGCAGCTAAGCCCGGTGCAAAGCCGGCGGCGCCAAAGCCCAGTGCTCCGACACCGAAGCCGGGCGCTAAGTCCGCTGCGCCCAAGCCCGGTCAAGGCGCACCAAAGCCAGGCCAGGCTGCTGGCAAGAAGTCGGGCGCGCGCCCGACCCCAGGCAACTCCATGCCTCGCCCGATGCCAAAGCCAGGCGGCTCCCGCCGCGTAGCTAATAACCCGTTCTCCACGGGTGGTGGCGATAGCCGCCCGGGCCCACGCCCGGGTGGCTCCAAGGGCCAGCGTGGCGGAAATAAGCCAGGCGATAACCGCGGCAAGCGCGGAGGCCAGCACGAGGGCGGAAACAACCGACAGGGTGGCAATAGCCAGGGTGGCGGCGGTCGCCGTCCATCCCCGGCCATGATGCCTTCCCACCCGAACCCCGCATCGATGCCGTCCAAGGCACCGAACGGCGGTGGACGTGGCGGCCGCGGTCGCGGTGGCCACGGCGGACCGGGCCGCGGTGGCCCAGGTGGCGGCCGTCCGGGTGGGTTCCGCGGAGGCGGACGCGGCGGACGTCGCGGTGGCACCGCCGGTGCTTTCGGCCGTCCCGGTGGCGCTCCACGCAAGGGCAAGAAGTCCAAGCGTCAGAAGCGCCATGAGTACGAGGAGCAGCAGAAGCACGTCGTAGGCGGCGTGCGCTTGCCAGACGGCAAGGGCCAAACAGTCCGCCTGCGTCGCGGTGCTTCGCTGTCTGACTTCGCCGAAAAGATCGGTGCGGATCCAGCATCATTGGTGCAGGCACTGTTCAACCTCGGTGAGATGGTGACCGCAACCGCATCAGTATCGGAAGATACGCTGCAGCTGCTCGGCTCCGAGATCAACTACAACGTCGAGGTTGTCTCCCCTGAGGATGAGGACCGCGAGCTGCTTGAGTCCTTCGATCTCAAGTTCGGCGAGGATGAAGGCGACGAGGAAGCACTGGAGAATCGTCCTCCAGTCGTCTCCGTCATGGGTCACGTTGACCACGGTAAGACTCGCCTGTTGGACGCCATCCGTAAGACCAACGAAGGTGCCCAGGAGGAAGGCGGTATTACCCAGGGCATTGGTGCATACCAAACCACGGTAGACGTGGACGGCGAGCGCACAATTACCTTCCTGGACACCCCAGGTCACGAGGCCTTCACGGCCATGCGTGCCCGCGGTGCTAAGTCCACCGACCTGGCCATCCTCGTGGTTGCCGCCGATGACGGCGTCATGCCACAGACCGTGGAGGCCATCAACCATGCCAAGGCTGCCGATATTCCAGTCGTCGTGGCTGTGAACAAGGTGGATAAGCCGGAGGCTCAGCCGGATAAAATCCGTGGCCAGCTCACCGAGTACGGCCTGGTTCCGGAGGAGTACGGTGGCGACACCATGTTCGTGGACATTTCCGCGAAGCAGGGCAAGAATATTGACCAGTTGCTCGAGTCCGTCATTCTGACCGCGGATGCCGCCTTGGAGTTGACCGCTAACCCAGACATGAACGCACAGGGCGTGGCCATTGAGGCACACTTGGACCGCGGCCGTGGCCCGGTTGCGACGGTCATCGTCCAGCGCGGTACCTTGCACGTGGGGGACTCCATCGTCGTCGGCGATGCGCACGGTCGCGTCCGCCGCATGCTCGATGAGTTCGGCAGCGACGTCGAAGAGGCCGGTCCATCCCGTCCGGTGCAGGTCCAGGGTCTATCCGGTGTGCCGGGCGCCGGCGATAATCTGCTGGTCGTAGAAGATGACCGCGTTGCCCGTCAGATTGCTAACCAGCGTGATGCTCGCAAGCGCTCTGCCCTACAGGCAAAGCAGCGCAAGCGCGTCTCCTTGGAGGATCTGGACAAGGTATTGCAGGAGACTTCTACCCTCAACCTCATCCTCAAGGGCGACAACGCCGGTTCCGTCGAGGCACTGGAAGACGCCCTGCTGGATATCAAGACCGAGGACGAAGTCGAGCTCAACATCATCGACCGTGGTGTGGGCGCCGTGACCGAGACCAACGTTTCTCTCGCAGCGGCTTCCGACGCCGTCATTATTGCCTTTAACACTCGTGCGGAAGGCAAGGCAACGGAGATGGCCACCCAAGAGGGCGTGGATATTCGTTACTACACGATCATCTACAAGGCCATCGAAGAGGTCGAGGCTGCGCTCAAGGGCATGCTCAAGCCGATTTACGAGGAACGCGACACCGGTGCGGCCGAAATCCGCGCACTGTTCAAGTCCTCCGCGGTCGGTACCATCGCCGGCTGCATGGTTACCGAGGGCAAGGTTGTCCGCAACGGCAAGGTTCGCCTGCTGCGCGATAACAACGTCATCACTGCCGACGCCAAGATTGAATCCTTGCGCCATGAAAAAGATGACGCAACCGAAATCAAGGCCGGCTACGAGTGCGGTATGGTGCTCTCTTACCCGGATATTCAGGTAGGCGACATCATCCAGGCCTACGAAGAGGTCGAGGTTCCGCGTACCTAGTCCGCAAGCGGCGTAAATAAAATCGCCAGGTGTTTCCCCGATTGGGGAAGCCCTGGCGATTTTATTTGCAGCTTCTGCTGAACTTTAGTATTTAAACTATCTAGACAGGTTTACGACAAGTTGGGTTTGCTAATGCGTGCCTTGTTTAGCAGAGAAGTTGAGGAATGCAAGAAATTTTTCGGCCTTGATTTGGGGCTCACCAAGCAGGTCGAATACCCAGTCCTCAAGTGGGAGCATTTCCTTGTTGCCATCGTTGAACCGAAGGCCGATACTATTTTCCGTAGCCTCGCCGTGGGCCAAGTCCGACCACGTTCCAGTGCGTTTCGAAAGTAGCCATTGGCCCAAAACGTAGGTGATTCCTATTCTTCCTTCTTCGGCTTTTGTGCTGGAAGTGAGCAACCTGTGCAGTACCACTTCACTAATCTGTTCTTGATCGTTTAGCCACTCTTGCGTGAGTTTAGCCCTTTCGAGGCAGCTTGCTGCTTTGTTCGGAGCATCGGCGTGAAACTCATTTAAAGGCTGGGGCGTGACGCTCGCTGTTTCTGGCTTAGATTGGTTTTGGTCTTGCAAATCCTAGGTCCTTAGATGCCATACTCCGTTTCCCCAGTTGCTTTCGTAATTGCAACTTGCTCTTCTCGCCCAATTAGCTGTCGCTGGGTCTTTACGTAACTCCTTCAGCGATCTTTCACACTGATCTTTTGTGTCATAAAGGAAGTTTCCGATGTCGGCGGTGGCAATATTTGAGGAAAGAAGGAGGGAAAATGCTGATACAATCGCGATGATTAGGGTCCTCATTCTGCTGCGTGTATCTAGCATTCTTGAATACCGTCCATTCGCTTTGTCGGAGACCATTCAAAGTTCCTCCGCGAATGTGCTTTTACCAACAGGCATTGTGTGTCGAAATCAAATGCAACGATTACTTTGACGTTCATATCAAAATCGCAATCGTTATAGACTTGAATTGCGCCCTTTTCCTTCTCAGAATGAATGCAAGCAGGAACAGGATCTCCCGGGCTTCTTTCCCCTGTGGAATATGGTTGCAGGCTTGGGGCGCCGTCAGAATCTACATTGAGAATGACGAATTGAGGGGGATCGTTAAGCGTTTCATTTGTGGCAGAGGCTGGAGGGACTGCAAAGCCGCCGAGGATACAAGCGGCGGTTCGATGCGGCTATTTTATAAGGTTTCACGTTTCTCCATTCAGGCTCGTGGTGGGGTGAAACACTTTTGACCATAGTTTCGGAAACGTTTTAATTCAAGGGGTCCATAAGATATATATATGGTTTTATTGCATGTTCGAGATCCTCAGAATTGCCTTCATGTGCAGTTAATTTTCTGCCACAGGACATGCATGCGGAGTAATGTAAGATGGACACAATTTTATAGATCTTGGTAGAGATTTATAGATCTTGGTAGAGATCGATAGTTCGACGGAGAGGGAGTTGCACCATGGTTGACCACGCGCGTGCTGCACGAATGGCCAAGCGTATTAAGGAAATCGTGGCGAGTGCCATAGAACGCGAGATCAAGGATCGCCGCCTCGAGTTGGTGACCATCACAGATACTCGAGTGACGGGCGACCTGCACGATGCCACCGTTTTTTATACCGTGCGCGGAAAAGACATTGACTCCGAGCCAGACTTCGCACAAGCAGAAGAAGCCCTCAAGCGCGCTAAAGGTCAGCTGCGCAAGATTGTGGGCGATCAACTCTCGGTGCGGTTTACCCCGACGCTAACCTTCGAGGTCGATACCGTTCCGGAGGCCTCTGCTCATATGGAAGAACTTCTGGCCCGTGCTCGCGCCCGCGATGAAGAACTGGCAAAGCTGAAGGAAAACGCCCAGCCGGCAGGGGATGCGAACCCGTATAAGACCTCCGATGAAGACGAGGCTTAAGTGACCAAGAAGCAATATGAGCCGGCAGTTGCCGCTTTGCACGATGCTCACAGCATCTGCATTGTGACGCACCTGCGGCCGGATGCCGATGCCATCGGCTCTGCTGCGGCGTTGCTGCTCGCGCTGCGCCAACGGGGCAAAGACGTGTGTGCCGTTGTGGGCCAGGAGCGGGAAATTTCCCGTAACCTTTACACCATTCCTGCCGCCGACGACGTCACCACTAGCCTTAAGCTGCCGGAAAGCTATGACCTCTACGTCACCGTTGATTGTGGTTCTTTGGACCGAACGGGGTTCTTTGCGGATCGGATTGATCAGCTAGCCAAGCAGGGCCGGGTTCTGTGCATTGACCATCATTCTTCTAACCCAGGGTTTGGTGCCATCAATGTGGTGGACACTGAATGTGAATCCACCACCGTGGTGTTGCTGAGAATCCTGGATTCACTGGAGATTCAGATTGACCGGCATATTGCGCACTGCTTATATGCCGGCTTGATGACCGATACTGGCAGTTTCCGCTGGGGTAGGCCGGCTATGCACGATATTGCCACCCGCCTCATGCACTACGATCTCGATACCAAGCAGATCGCAGCTGACCTTTTAGATTCCACCACTCCGGACGATCTTCAGATGATCGGTAGGGTATTGGCCGGTTTGCGCCTCGAAGAAGCAGGGGAGCACACCCTAGGCATTCTCGTCGCGCGGCTGGAAGATATCCAGGGACACTCCGATTCGGCTGTCGAATCACTAGTGGAGTTCGTTCGCGCGCTTGAAGGAACCACCGTCGGCGTAGTGTTTAAGGAACAAGCTCCGGAGGTTTGGGCGGTTTCTTTGCGTTCTTCTCGCATTGATTGTTCTTCGGTGGCGCTAACCTTCGGCGGCGGCGGGCATGTACCGGCCGCGGGCTATACCGCCCACGGGGCTCCGGAAGAGATTATTAAGGAATTGGTGGCCGCTATCCAATGAGAAATAGGCAGACGAATGGAATGAACGCTCAGGATCGCTCCCCCGCCGGCACGGTAACCGCACGCGAGGTCTTTGGCCTCGCGTTTCCCGCGCTTGGCGTACTTGCGGCCATGCCGCTCTACCTTTTGCTAGATACCGCGGTTGTCGGTCGTCTTGGTGCCCAAGAGCTCGCCTCGCTTGCTGCAGCCACCACAATTCACTCCGTGGTGACGACGCAGTTGACTTTCTTGTCCTACGGCACGACCGCTCGCTCTGCTCGGCTCTTTGGCTCCGGCAAGCGCGAAGCTGCGGTTGCTGAAGGCGTGCAAGCCACCTATGTGGCTCTAGGAGTAGGCGGGCTGCTCGCGGTAATCATGTGGATTTTCGGCGGAGTATTTGCCCGTGCTCTCACTGGTGATCCCACTACAGCCGCCGGGACGGCCTTGTGGCTGCGTATCGCAGCTCTGGCTATTCCCATTACTCTGGTGGAGATGGCCGGAAACGGCTGGATGCGCGGTGTCCAAGATACGAAGAAGCCACTGTACTTTACTTTATCGGGCATGATTCCCGGCGCTATTGCGGTTCCCATCTTCGTTCATTTCTGGGGGCTGGCAGGCTCGGCCATTGCCACGGTATTAGGCATGAGCATTATTGCTGCGCTATTCGTCCGCGAATTGCACAAGGAACATACCGGCTCCTGGCAATTTCAGTGGCATGTGGTACGCGAACAGCTCATCTTAGGCCGCGATCTTATTTTGCGTTCGGCTAGCTTCCAGGTAGCGTTTCTTACCGCCACGGCTGTGGTTTCCCGCGTTGGTACCGCCTCTTTGGCCGGTCACCAGATCATGATGCAGCTGTGGAACTTCATGTCCCTCATCTTGGATTCGTTAGCCATTGCCGCGCAATCATTGACTGGTGCTGCACTAGGTGCTGGCTCTGCGCGGCACGCACGAAGTGTGGGCAGCAAGGTGGCGTTGTACTCTACGATTTTCTCTGGCCTCTTGGCTGTCGTATTTGCTGCTGGTGCAGGGGTTATTCCGCGCATCTTCACCTCCGCTCCGGAAGTGCTCGATGCCATCTCCCAGCCATGGTGGATCCTGGTAGCCATGGTTATCGGCGGTGGCGTGGTCTTCGCCTTCGATGGTGTCTTGCTGGGCGCGGGCGATGCTGCGTTCCTGCGCACGCTGACCATTTCTTCGGTCCTGGTGGGATTTTTGCCGGGCGTTATCTTGGCGCACTTCATGGGTACAGGCTTAACCGGCGTGTGGTGTGGCCTCGCCGCTTTCATTGCTTTCCGCATGGTGGGTGTGGTCTACCGGTTCCGTTCGATGAAATGGGCCGTAGTACAGGAGCGCTAGCTGCGCTAAAGTGGGCGTGTTCATACTCTCGCGCGGTGCTCGGCTCCGTGCAGCGCGCAGATTCTAGGAAGGCGGGTGAGAAACCTATGCCAACAGTGTGGGCGGTTTCTGACCTGCATGGAGCTGTCAAAACCAATAGCGAGCGCATTGATCAGCTCACCCCGCCCGATCCCGCAGATTGGCTCATCGTGGCCGGGGACGTTGCAGAACGCACCGATCTCATTATTCGTATTTTGCGCCAGCTCAATGATCGCTATGCCAGGGTCATCTGGGCGCCGGGTAACCATGAGCTATTCTCCCGCTCCCAGGACCGGTATCAAGGCCGAGAAAAGTATGCGCACTTGGTGGAAAGATGCAGGGAAATTGGAGTTATTACTCCCGAAGACCCGTATCCGGTATTCCACGGGACCACCATCGTTCCGCTATTTACTTTGTATGATTACAGTTTCCGTCCGCATGGCCTTAGCGTGGACGAAGCTATTGACGCGGCGCGCGCAAAACAACTGATGATGACCGATGAGTTCGCCATCGCCCCCTTCGCAGACGTGCGGGCGTGGTGTTGGGACAGGTTGGCCTATTCCATCAAGCGCCTTTCCCGAGTACATGGTCCTACCGTGTTGGTTAACCATTGGCCGTTGGTCCAAGAGCCGACAATGTTATTGCGCTTTCCTGAAATTGCCTTGTGGTGCGGAACCAGGCATACGCGGTCGTGGCCGGGGCGCTATAACGCGCAGTCCGTAATCTATGGGCACCTGCATATGCCGTCTCGCATGAATGTGGACGGCGTTGACCACATCGAAACGTCGTTGGGGTATCCGCGTGAATGGCAGGGGCGTGAGAGCGCCCAGGCGTGGCCCTATCCGGTACTGCGTTCCTTTGTAGAGGAGGGGACATGATGATGTATCCAGAGCTATTTCCAGAAAGTGCGCGCTATTGCTACGTGCGCACGGACTCGAGCTATACGGATTTGGCCAATTTTGAAGAACTCGCGGCCGAAGAAAAGTCTCTGGTTTCCCAGGCAGTTGATGTACGCAAGGCCGAGTTCGGAGATGCTCGGTGGTGTGCGCACCGAGCCTTGCAGGAATTGGGGGCCAGCCCGGCGACGCCGATTCTGCGCGGCGAGCGCGGCATGCCGCTGTGGCCCGAGGGTTTTGTAGGCTCGATGACGCATACCGAGGGCATGCGGGCTGCGGTGGTTGCCCCTACCTCAGCCTTAAAATCCGTAGGCCTGGATGCAGAACCCGCCGAACCGCTGCCGGATCATGTGCTCACCATGATTGCCCGAGCGGGGGAGATGCCGCAGCTTTTGCGGCTTCGTGAGGCGGGGATTACCTGCCCGGACCGATTGCTTTTTTGTGCCAAGGAGGCCACATATAAGTCGTGGTTTCCCATGACCTTTCGCTGGCTGGACTTTGACCAAGCAGAAATTGACCTGCGCGAGGATGGCACGCTTATTTCCTATATTTTAGCTAGGCCCACACCGGTGCCTTTTATCACTGGACGCTGGGTAATCCGAGACGGCTACGTTATCGTCTCCACCTCGGTTCCGGCTTTAGACTTTAGCCACTAAAGGGTAGAGGGCCGTGCCACAAAGACGGTGGCCAGGCGCTTGCCTTTTTCTTTAATGAGCGCCACGGCTTGGCCATTAGGGGCCACAGCAGCGTGGACGCCCTTGAGTCCGCGGGGCTCAAGCCACTTGCCCATGGCGAGGGCGGCTGCCTCCTCCTCCGAAACGGAAAGGACGGGGAAGCAGCGAGCCAAGGCCTCATCCAAGCTAAGGGACAGGCGAGGGGAATCGGCAAGGACGTCGAGCGAGAGGGCGTCGGCAAGCGCAAAAGGGCCCACCTCAGTGCGGCGCAAGGCTGTCAGGTGCCCGCCCACCTGCAGCGCCTCGCCCAAATCGCGGGCCAAGGAGCGGATATAGGTGCCAGAAGAACAATCGACCGTGACGTCTAAGTCGATGTAGTCGCCCACACGGCGCTCTTCTACAATCTCGAACCTATCTACCGTGACTGGGCGGGCAGGGATATCGACCTCCTGTCCCTCGCGTACGAGTTCGTGGGCACGGCGTCCATTAATCTTGATGGCTGAAACTGCCGCGGGCTTTTGCATAATATCGCCAGTGAGCTTGCCAATCTTTGCCTCGATGGCGGAGCTGTCGATGGATGCGGCGCTAGCGCCCCAGCTGTGATCGCCTTCGGCGTCATCGGTGGTCGTGGCAGCCCCGAGCCGGATAGTGGCGTCGTAAGACTTAGTGGAGGCAACTATATGGGCCAAGAATTTGGTGCCACGTTCTAGGCCAAGGACGAGCACACCGGTTGCCATAGGATCCAAGGTGCCAGCGTGGCCAACCTTCTTGGTGTGAAAGTACCTGCGTAGGCGGCCGACAACGTCATGGGAGGTCATGCCGACGGGTTTGTCTACGATGACGAGTCCGGAGTTTGCGAGCGCATCAGTCATAGCCCCTAAGTCTATGCTCTACGATAGTCTGCGTGGATATTTGGTACGGAATCGATGACATCCCCGCGGAAGTGGGCCCAACGTCAATAACCATAGGCGTCTTCGACGGCCTGCACCGCGGCCATCAGCAGCTCATTTCGGCCTGTGTGGAGCACGCACACGCCAATGGTCAGCGCCCAGTAATGGTGACCTTTGACCCGCACCCGGTGTCGGTATTCCTACCGGAGCGAGCCCCACAGGCGGTTTTGAGCTTTGAGCGCCGGCTGGAATTGGCCGAAGAGATGGGCATTGAAGCCGTGCTCGTTATTGACTTCACCCGGGACCTTGCCGGTATAGAGCCGCGTCCTTATGTAGAAGATTTACTGCTGGGAAAGCTCAACGCCCAACACATCGTAGTAGGGGAGAACTTTACTTTTGGCGCCGGTGCGGCTGGTACCGCCCAGGCGATGCGAGACTACGGTAGTGAATTCGGTTTTAGCGTCGAGATTGTCCCGCTGCTCAATGACAAAGGGGTACGCATTTGTTCTACCCATATCCGTGAGTGCCTAGCCCAGGGCGAGATTGAAGCAGCCAACTGGGTGCTGGGCCGCCATTTCACCGTGACTGGGCCCGTAGTGCGCGGTGCAGGACGTGGGGGAAAGGAACTTGGATTCCCCACCGCCAACCAATATTTTCCGGATACGGTGGCAATCCCCGCTGATGGTGTTTATGCAGGCTGGTTCGTTGTCCATTCAGACTCGTCCATCGACGGCGATATGCGCCCCGGCGTGGCCTACGCGGCTGCTATTTCCGTGGGCACCAACCCCACCTTCGGTGACGAGGAACGCTCCATCGAATCCTTCGTACTCGACCGCGATGCTGACCTTTATGGCTACGAGGCCACGGTGTATTTTGTGGGCCACCTTCGCGATATGGTGAAGTTCAATTCCGTAGATGAGCTGCTGGAAGCGATGGCCAATGACGTAGCCAACGCCCGCCAAGTGCTTGCCGCCGATGCTAAGGCGCAGGGCTGGACCGCAAAAGACTACTTCCTGCGGGAGAAATAAATGAAGGCGATCCTCGATCTTGATACCGGCATTGATGATGCCTTAGCGCTGGCGTATGCCATAGCCCATCCGAACCTGGAACTAATCGGTGTGACTTCTACGTACGGAAACGTGACTGTGCCGTTGGCCGTGCGCAATACGCTGGCCCTTCTAGAGCTGCTGAGCAATGACAATATTCCGGTCTTTGCCGGCCCCAGCCCGGATGGCTTCCGGCCGAGCGATATTTCCGCCTTTATCCATGGACACAACGGCGTGGGGGAAGTCCTTTTGCCGCCGGCAACCACGCAGGCGCAGCCGCAACCCGCGGCCGAGTTCCTCATCCAAGCCGTGCATGAGCAGGGCGATGACTTGGTTATCATTCCGACCGGCCCTTCCACCACGATTGCAGCCGCCATGCAGCAAGACCCCTCTTTTGCCGCGAACTCGCACCTAGTGATGATGGGCGGAGCCCTGACGGTGCCCGGCAACGTCACGCCGTGGTCCGAGGCCAATATATCCCAAGATCCGGAAGCTACCGATTACCTCTTCCAGCACACCCATGACACCACCATGGTGGGCTTGGACGTCACCTTGCGCACGCTGCTGACCACGGCGGAATCCGGCCGTTGGCGCGCTACAGGTACCCACGCCGGCCGCATCTTTGCGGACATGGTGGATTACTATATCCGCGCCTATGCCACCACCTCGCCGCACTTGGGCGGTTGCGGTCTGCACGACCCATTAGCCGTTGCGGTGGCGGGAGATGCCTCGCTTGTCGACGTCCTTTCGATAAACCTCAAGACTGACACCACCGGACCCACCCGGGGCCGGACGATCGCGGACGAAACGCGCCTTGACGCCCCGCCAACCGCACGGGTGGCCGTCGGAGTGGATAGTGAGCGCTTTGTGCGAGAGTTTGTCGAATGCCTTGAGACGCTCTTCAGCGAGCTCTAAAAGCACAGCCTAGAAGCCATGTGGTTTTGATTTTTTCTGCCTCGGCGCTGTAAGGTATTTGTTTGGCTTAGCGACTGCGGTTCACAGCAGTTGCGGCACGCACAAGCAAGGCGAATCGCGCTGGCTTATGCGTCACGATAATGTGGACTGAAATAAAGGAGAAATACTCATGGCATTGACCACTGAGAAGAAGGCCGAAATCCTCAAGGAGTACGGCCTGCACGAAACCGATACCGGTTCCCCTGAGGCACAGGTTGCTCTGCTGACCTCCCGCATCAATACTTTGACCGAGCACCTGAAGTTCCATAAGCACGATCACCACTCCCGCCGTGGTCTGCTGCTGATGGTAGGTCGCCGTCGTGGCCTGCTGAAGTACCTGGCTGAGAACAACGTCGATCGCTACCGTGATCTGATCTCTCGCCTGGGTCTGCGCCGTTAAGCTCGGCCCAGCTTTGGCCACCTCGCCCCGCCCTTTGGCGGGGCTTTTGTGGTTTTTCTGTTAGAATTTGACAGCGTTGTCATAGACAAAATCGACCAGGCGGCATCGACGATCGCCTAAACCACTCAAGGAGACATTTTTAATGAGCGTTCAGAACTCCGTCGAGTTCAATATTGACGAGGACTTTGGCATTACCGAGGCCATTGCCACGCTAGACAATGGTGACTTTGGCGCCCGCACCCTGCGCTTTGAAACCGGTCAGCTGGCCCGGCAGGCAGACGGCTCCGTGACCACCTACTTGGACGATGACACCATGTTGTTGGCCACGACCACCGCGTCCAACCAGCCGCGCGAGGGATTCGATTTCTTTCCGCTGACTGTGGACGTAGAAGAGCGCATGTACGCGGCCGGCAAGATTCCAGGCTCCTTTTTCCGCCGTGAGGGACGTCCTTCTTCTGAAGCTATCCTGGCATGCCGCCTTATCGACCGCCCGCTGCGCCCAACCTTTGTCAAGGGCCTGCGCAACGAGGTCCAGGTCGTAGTCACCGTGATGTCCCAGGATCCGGAAGAGTACTACGACGTCGTTGCTATCAACGGCGCTTCCGCCGCCACCCAGCTGTCCGGCTTGCCCGTTTCCGGCGCTGTCGGCGGTGTCCGCATGGCACTGATCGCTGATGATAAGCACCCCGAGGGCCAGTGGGTGGCCTTCCCGAACCACGAGCGGCACGAGCGCGCTCTCTTTGAGATGGTCGTTGCCGGCCGCATTGTCAAAAAGGGCCGTAAGGACGACGTAGCCATCATGATGGTCGAGGCCGGTGCCGGCACCAACGTTGCTGAGCGCATTGCCGACGGCGCTCCTGCACCGCAGGAAGCGACCGTTGCTGAAGGCTTGGAAGCAGCAAAGCCATTCATTAAGACCTTGTGCGAAGCCCAGAACGGTCTCGCGGAACGTGCCGCCAAGGAAACTCAGGAGTTCCCACTCTTCCCGGCATACGGCGATGATGTCTTCGCGGCAGTGGAAAAGACTGCTACCAAGAAGCTAGAGAAGCTGCTGACCATTCCGGGCAAGCAGGAACGTGACGATGCCACCAATGAATACATGGAGCAGGTCGAAGAAAAGCTCTTGGACCAGTTCGAGGACTTGGAAGAGGCCGATGCGTCTAAGCAGATTCGTGGCGCTTATAACGCTCTGATGAAGCAGATCGTACGCCAGAAGATCCTCTCGGAGGGCTTCCGTATCGATGGCCGCGGCGTTACCGATATCCGTGACCTCTCCGTTGAGGTGGACCTGGTTCCGCGTGCTCACGGTTCCTCCCTGTTCGAGCGCGGTGAGACCCAGATTCTGGGTGTTACCACCCTGGACATGCTCAAGATGGAGCAGCAGATCGATTCACTGACCCCAGTGGAATCCAAGCGCTACATGCACCACTACAACTTCCCACCGTTCTCCACCGGTGAGACCGGCCGCGTAGGCTCCCCGAAGCGCCGCGAGATCGGCCACGGTGCATTGGCCGAGCGCGCTCTGCTTCCGGTCATCCCATCCCGCGAGGACTTCCCGTACGCCATCCGCCAGGTCTCTGAGGCCTTGGGCTCCAATGGCTCGACCTCTATGGGCTCTGTGTGTGCCTCCACCTTGTCCCTCTACAATGCCGGTGTTCCGCTGAAGGCTCCGGTAGCTGGCATCGCTATGGGCCTGGTCTCTGGCGAGGTAAATGGCAAGGAAAAGTTCGTCGCCCTGACGGATATCCTCGGTGCTGAGGATGCCTTTGGCGATATGGACTTTAAGGTCGCCGGTACCTCTGAGTACATCACCGCCCTGCAACTGGACACCAAGTTGGATGGCATCCCGTCTAAGGTCCTGGCCCAGGCCCTGGAGCAGGCTCGCGATGCCCGCTCTACCATCCTGGAAACCATGGCTGAGGTCATCGATACCCCGGATGAGATGTCCGGCCTTGCTCCGAAGATTACCTCCGTCAAGATCCCGGTTAATAAGATCGGCGAGCTTATCGGACCAAAGGGCAAGACCATCAACCAGATCACCGAGGAAACCGGCGCCGATGTCTCCATCGAGGATGACGGAACCGTCTATGTTTCCGCTGCTACCGGTGAGGCTGCGGATGCTGCCATCGATAAGGTGAACTCCATTGCAAACCCACAGCTGCCGAAGGTTGGAGAGCGCTTCCTGGGCACTGTGGTAAAGACCGTCCCATTCGGCGCGTTTGTGTCCCTTACCCCAGGCCGCGACGGTCTGATCCACATCTCCAACTTGGGTGGGGATGAGCGCATCGAAAAGGTGGAAGATGTTATCAACGTGGGCGACAAGGTCCAAGTAGAAATCGCGGATATTGATAACCGCGGCAAGATCTCCCTGGTTCCGGTCGACGACTAAATCTTAGGCGCCCCCAAGAAGAGGGCCTTGCTCGCCAGCTCCGCTGCTGGCAAGCAAGGCCCTTTTTAGCGCTCACGCTATTTAAGGAGAGCTTCCGAGAGGTTTAGTTTTGGAAATCGATTACCAAGCGTGAGGGTTCTTGGAGGTAGGTCACAGAGTAGGGAGTCTTTTTCTCTAATCCGATGATGAGCTGCGTTTGTGCCTCAAAAGTTGTGGTGTAATTGACTTCGCTTACCACCCCGGCGCCAGGCGTGGCCCCTGGCGCCATGTATTTTTCTTTTAGTTCAGGGGTAGAAGGCCACGGGGTACCTTCGATACCCAGGTTGAGGAAGGCATTTCCTTGAACCTCGACTGGCTTGCCGGAAGCCTGCTGCACAGGTCTATCGGTAAAGGAGGTAAACCACCCCGGTGCGCCCTCTCCCTCCAAGTCGATAACGACTCGGGTAAACCCATCATGAGCGCCTACTCGCACACCAGTAGGGACGAGGGTTCCTCCCCCTCGCGGAATGTGCTGTTGATCCTCCAGGGAGGCGGTGCCCATACCGGCAAAGGCGGCTGGGGCCGGGTTATGTGGAAAATTCTGCTGCTTTTCGTGGGCAGCTGAAGTGCTCTGCGGGTCGGAAGAGGAAGTTGTCGGTGCAGCAGAGCTTGTCAGAGGAGCCGGGTGCTCGGTGGTGGACTGCGCTGCATCAAATGCAGGGGCATCTTCCTGTTCACTACCTTCATTGGCACAAGCTGCGAGTGCTAGTGCGCATCCTGTGCTGGTGACCACGGCAATTATGCGAGAAATGTTAGAGCGAGACATATTCATCACTTCCTTGGTTGCTACCGCGTTGTAACCCCATTCTACTGGGGTGGATGGGACGCGGATGAAGAAGTGATGCAATTGTTAACTGATGGGGTGCAGTATCTCTCGCGGTGAGGATGTAGCTACTTTTTCAGTTGGACGAGTTGAATGAGGTTTCCCACGGTGTCGTCGAAGACCGCAATGATAGAGGGGCCAACATCGGTAGGCTCCATAGTAAAGCGCACGCCCTTGTCGATAAGCTCCTTATACTCTTTTTCTACGTCGGTAGAAAGGAATTGGGTGGCGGGAATCCCATCGGCTTTTAGAGCTGCAGCATAGTCTTTTGCGGCGGGATGGCCCTTAGGTTCCAAGAGGAGTTCGGTATTTCCTCCACCTTCGGCATTAGTGACGGTGAGCCAGCGGAAATCACCATTGGTTACGTCGTCTTTGACGCGAAAACCGAGGGTGTCGACGTAAAAATCGTGGGCGCGTGCAACATCATCGACGGGAACGGAAGCGATATAAATCTGCATACTCGACATCCTAGTGAGAATACAGCGCACCGTCGAAGACCGTAGCTGCTTTTCGGCAGGCTAGGAGTTGTGTGGTTCCTATGCGCGTTAGGATGGGGAGAAAAGCACTACTGATGTCGCGGAAGAAGGAGAATCCACCATGGCTATTAAGGTTGGCGTATTAGGGGCACATGGACGCGTAGGCCAGGCAATTGTTGAAGGCGTTAACGCAGAAGACGATCTCGAGCTGGTAGCAGAAATTGACCGAGGTGATGAACTGCAGCAGATTGTCGACGCCCACGCGGAAGTCATTGTGGACTTTACCCAGCCGGATTCCGTCATGGGCAACCTCGAGTTCTGCATTGCCAATGGCATCCACTGCGTCGTGGGTACTACCGGCTTTGATAAGGAACGCCTAGCACAGGTGGAGGAGTGGACCAAGCAAGATGGAGCCGGCAACGTGCTTATTGCTCCGAATTTCGCCATCTCCGCCGTACTCACGATGGTGCTGGCCAAGCAGGCCGCTAAGTTCTTCGAAACCGCAGAGGTAATCGAATTCCATCACCCGACCAAGTTGGATGCCCCGTCCGGCACGGCTATCCATACCGCAGAAGGTATTGCCGCTGCGCGCAAGGAGGCTGGCTTAGGTGAAATGCCTGATGCTACGGAAAAGCAGCTCGACGGTGCGCGCGGTGCCACTGTCGACGGCATTCCGGTACACGCGGTACGTACCCGTGGCATGGTGGCACACGAAGAAGTTATCTTTGGTGCCCAAGGTCAGTCACTGACCATCCGCCAGGATTCCTATGACCGTGCGTCTTTTACCCCCGGCGTACTCGTGGGCGTGCGCCAGATCGCGGATCACCCGGGTCTGGTCGTAGGCCTAGACAAATACCTGGGGCTCTAAGCTATGGCTAAAGCAAGTGAGCTAGATATTCAGCTCATTGCCGCAACACAGTTTCATGCTCCCAAGGGCGTGGACTGGCGCGCGGATGGCTCGGCTTCCGATGGGGAAGCGCTCGTCGAGTTTGCGGGAAGGGCGTGCTACGAATCTTTTGATAAACCGAACCCACGCACAGCAACGAATGAAGCCTACTTGCATCACATCATGGAGGTAGGCCACACCGCGCTGCTAGAACATGCCACAGCCACGATGTACATCAAAGGCCTTTCACGCTCGGCTAGCCATGAGCTCGTGCGGCACCGGCATTTTTCTTTCTCACAGCTCTCACAGCGTTTTGTCCACCCAGATGAAACTGAAGTGGTTCTTCCCAAACTGGTGGCGGAGGACAAACAGCTCAGCCGACTGGTAATGCAGGCCGTCGATGAGACGCGTTTTGTTTACGATGAGCTGCTCGATGCGCTCGAGGAGAAACTAGATGAGCCGAACGCGCTCCTGCGTAAAAAGCAGGCCCGTCAGGCGGCTCGTGCGGTGCTTCCCAATGCAACAGAGACCCGCGTCGTTGTTACTGGCAACTATCGCGCGTGGCGGCACTTTATCGGTGCGCGTGCGGCTGAGCAGGCCGACGAAGAGCTGCGCCACGTAGCAGTGGAGTGCCTAAAATTGCTGCAAGGTACCGCCCCCGTGCTCTTTGATGACTTTAATATCACCACGCTTGCCGACGGCACGCAGATGGCAGCAAGCCCCTACGCCTAACACGCGCGGTACCCCGATGCGGCTAAAAGGTAGCCAAAAGGGTAATCTTGACGGCTATGAGCACAGGTATGACAGCAAAGACTGGCGTCGACACCTTTGGGCGCATCGGTGTCGCCATGGTCACCCCTTTTGATCGTGACGGTGCACTGGACGTTGCCGCAGGTCGTCGCCTAGCAGCTCATCTCGTTGACAATGGCGTTGATTCGCTCATCCTTGGTGGAACCACGGGCGAGTCACCGACAACGTCGGTAGAAGAGAAGCTGGAGCTGCTCAAAGCCGTAAAGGAAGAAGTAGGAGACCGTGCAAAGCTTTGTGCCGGTGCCGGAACGAATGACACCGCTGCCTCCATTAAATTGGCTAAGGCTACCGCTGAGGCGGGCGCCGATAGTCTTTTGGTGGTTACTCCTTACTACTCAAAGCCTTCTCAACAGGGCGTTTACGAGCACTTTGCAGCGATTGCTCAGGCCACGGATCTACCGATCTGTGTCTATGACATCCCTGGCCGCTCGGGCATCCCAGTAGCGGCGGATACTCTCCGCCGCTTTGCGGATTTGCCGACCATCCAAGCCGTAAAGGACGCTAAGGGCGACCTTCCTGCGGCCGCAGAACTCATCCAAGAAACCGGTTTGGCCTGGTATTCCGGTGATGATCCGATTAACCTGCCGTGGCTTTCCCTCGGCGCATCTGGTTTCATCTCCGTCATCGGCCATGTTGCACCGCGTGCCTTGGCAGAACTTTATGAAGCTTTCGACGCGGGCGATATAGCCCGCGCCCGAGAAATCAATGTCACTACGCTCCTTCCGCTGACCCATGCACAAGCTCGGTTAGGCGGAGCGACATTTGCAAAGGAAGCCCTGCGCCTGCAGGGCATCGAAGTTGGCGATACCCGTCTTCCCGTAACCGCCGCGAGCGAAGAGGAACGCGAGGTACTTCGCCGTGATCTGGAACAATCTGGAGTCCTCTAAGAATGAATGAACCCCGTAACCGTTCCCGCAAGGTGACCCGCAAGGCGGGCCCACCGGCGGAAAACGAAACCGCCTCCAACGAGGCGGCTTCGCCAGTTTTCCAAGCACCAGCGAGCGATGCTGGCAATTCGACCTCGGATAATTCCGCACAAGGCGAAAAGGACAACTCTGGCAAGAAGAACTCTTCCGATAACCACAACGATGGTGGCGGCAATAACCGCCGCTCCCGTTCCCGTGGCAGCCGAGGCCGTGGCCGTGGTGGAAATGGCAATGGCAACAATCACGGTGGGAACAATCACCACGGTGGAAATAATAAGAATGGCAACGGCAAGGGCCGCGGCCGTAATAATCGTGCACGCCGCAATGTGCCCAAATCCATGCAGGGCGCGGATCTGACCAAGCGCCTGCCAGAACCACCAAAGCAGCCGAAGGATGCCTTGCGCATCTATGCTTTGGGCGGTATCTCGGAGATCGGCCGAAATATGACGGTCTTCGAGTACGGCGACGACCTCATCATCATTGACTGCGGTGTGCTCTTCCCATCCTCTGGTGAGCCAGGCGTGGACCTCATCCTGCCTGACTTCGGTCCCATTGAGAAGAAGATCCACAAGGTCAAGGCCCTCGTCGTTACCCACGCACACGAGGATCACATTGGTGCAATCCCGTGGCTGCTCAAGCTGCGCCCGGATATCCCGATCGTTGCTTCTCGTTTCACCATCGCACTGATCGCTGCGAAGTGTAAGGAGCACCGCCAAAAGCCGAAGTTTGTCGAGGTTAATGAAAAGTCCGACGTAACATACGGCCCGTTCCGCGTTCGCTTCTGGGCAGTAAACCACTCGGTGCCGGATGCTTTGGGCATCATGTTGGGCACGCCTGCCGGAAATATCATCCATACCGGTGATATCAAGCTGGATCAGACCCCGCTGGATAACCGGCCGACGGATTTGCCGGCATTGTCCCGTTATGGCGACGAGGGCGTTGACCTCATGCTGTGCGATTCCACGAATGCCACTGTGCCTGGTGTCTCTGCCTCCGAAGGCGACATTCCGGCCAACTTCAAGCGCCTTGTATCTGGCGCTAAACAGCGCGTAATCTTAGCTTCTTTCGCCTCCAACGTTTACCGCGTTCAGGCCGCCATCGACGCTGCCGTGGCAAACGGTCGCAAGGTGGCTTTTAATGGCCGCTCGATGATGCGCAACATGGAAATCGCGGAAAAGATGGGCTTCTTGAAGGTCCCACGCGGCACGATCATCCCCATTGATGAGGCTGCCAAGATGGCTCCGCACAAGACAATGCTGATTACCACCGGTACACAGGGTGAGCCGATGGCCGCCTTGTCCCGCATGGCGCGCCGTGAACATCGTCAGATCACAGTGCGCGATGGAGATACCATTATCTTCTCCTCCTCGCTCATTCCGGGCAACGAGGAAGCCGTCTACGGTGTCATCAATATGCTGTCCCAGATCGGTGCCAACGTCATTACTAACCAGGACGTAAAGGTGCACGCTTCCGGCCACGGTTATGCCGGCGAGCTGCTCTTCCTGTACAACGCCGCACGTCCGCGCAACGCCATGCCTGTCCACGGCGAATGGCGTCACCTACGCGCCAATAAGGAATTGGCCATCTCCACCGGTGTGGACCGCGACCGTACTGTGCTGGCACAAAATGGCGTTGTTGTAGACCTGCGCAAGGGTCGCGCCGAGGTTGTTGGTCAGATGCAGGTGGGCAACCTGTACGTTGATGGCGTTTCTATGGGCGATGTGGATGCGGATACCTTGGCTGACCGCACCAACCTGGGAACCGGCGGCGTAGTATCTATTACCTGTGTGATTGATAACCGCACCTCGCGCCTGCTAGAGCACCCCACGGTATCTACCACGGGCTTCTCCGATGATGACCGCGGCATCGTGCCGGAGGTTGCGGAGATGGTGGAAAACACCATGAACGATCTAGCCGCAGAGGGCGAGAACGATACCTACCGCATGGTGCAGAAGCTGCGCCGCAAGGTCGCCAAGCTCATGGACACGAAGTACAAGCGCGAACCAGTCATCCTGCCGACCATTGTGCCGACCAACTCCGGACCTTTGGTCACCGATGATGAGGACGTTGATGCCTCTCGTGAGTCCCTGTAGCTAGCGAGGTAGCCTCACGCTAAGCGTGACTAAGCCCCAGCATGCCTGCTAAATCGGTATGCTGGGGCTTATGTCTTTTTCTTCGGCTGAGCGCGCCAAGATGGTAGCGCTATTTCATAAGCTTGGCCCCGACGCCCCAACCTTGTGTGAGTGCTGGACTACTCGTGACCTTGCCGTACATCTGTGGTTGCGGGAAAATCGCCCGGATGCGGCCGCCGGAATCTTCTTGAACGGACTTTCCGGCCACCTCGAAAAGCAATCGCGAAAGATCGCCGCGCGAGATTTCGATGAGCTTGTAGATGACTGGGGGAGGGGACCGGCCTCTTATAACCCGGTCCGGTTCGTAGATGCACAGCAGAACTTTGTGGAGCACTTTGTCCACCATGAAGACATTCGCCGCGCTAATGGCATGGGGCCGCGTAACTTTTCGGCGCGGATTCAACAGCAGATGCATGGCTACCTAAAACTCTTGGCTAAAGCGACGTTGCGCAAGTCTGATCGTCCAGTGATACTGCAACCGGAAGGACTGCCGCGAATTGTGGCAGCGGATAAACACGGGGTAGCAGAAAAGGGCGATGCTGTGGTCCGCGTTGCCGGAGAGGTTGGGGAACTTCTCCTCTGGTGCTTCGGGCGCGATGCTGCCGAAATTTCCCTTGAGGGAGATGTAGCAGCAATCGCAAAGTCAACCGTCTAGGGTTGATTTATGCGTTGGCTGACGATTGTTAGCCACTCTGGGGAGGACTGCCGCCGGAAAGCGGCTCCAGACGCATCGGGGAACGCGTGTGGCTAATGTGAATTAGGAGGCTGCCGGGTTAAAGTAGAGGCATGTCTGTCAAAAATGCCTCTTCGCGCGGAACGCGCCGAAAGTCGAACCGTTCACGGCCATCCGGCCGTAGCCAGTCTGGTGCTGGCATGCCGGAAACCTTGGCTATGACGTCCTCGCATCGGCGCGCTGCGGCGACCTCGCAGGAGCGTACGGGCAGTGCGTTCCGGGCCGTCGGCAAGGGCTTGGGGGCCGTGTTTGGTGCCACGGCGCGCGGCATGGGCAATATGGCTCGCGGCGTAAGCCATGGTGTTGCGGGCCTCAAGCCAAGCGAAGATGCATATGACACTGAGCAGTACGAGACGACGAGGGAGCCAGAAGAAATTTCTGCACGCGGGGAGAAGAAGAAAAAGAGCAAGGTTACTCGCGCTCGCGATGTAGCTGCGGAAGAGGACGTTTCTGCCATGGCAGTCGGCGAGTCAGAATCGCGTGGAATCCAGGTGAAAAACCCTGACGCGGTTGCTCTCGTGCTTATTGGCATTTCCATCGTGCTTGCAGCAACTGTATGGTTTGGCGTTGCCGGCCAAGTAGGCGCCTGGGTGGGCAATCTTGTTCGCTACGTCATTGGTGCGGGTGCCTGGGTACTCCCCGTGGCGCTGGTAGCTCTAGCGATCGCCCTGATGATGGATATTTCTGGGCCAGCGGGGCACTTTAAACCACGCATCGTAGGCGGAACCAGCATCATTGTCCTAGCAATGCTCAGCCTGATTCACATTTTTGCCGGAACTCCGGAGTTGGGCTTTACCCCGGATAGTGCTGGTGGTGCCGGTGGCGTCATCGGCTACGCCATCGGCGGCCTTTTGGAAACGGCTTTTACTTCCTTCGTTGCGGTACCGCTGCTTTTCCTCGTCATTATCTATGGCGCTTTGCTAGTTACGGGTATTACTATCCGCGAGGCCTATGAGTTGGTAGCTGGGGCCATCCGTGCTGCCTTCTCCCGGTTTGGTGGCTCCGATGAGGATTATTATGAGGACGGAGACGATGACCTTTACGGCCACGTCACCGGCGATATTGATGATATTGCGGAAGGGCGCGAGCGTAGCGAGCGCCCAGCCCGTCCTGCTACCAAGCGTCGCTCTTCCGGCCGGGATGGGAGCGGGAGCCGCAGCGCTTTCCGACGCCGCAATGAAGATGCCGCTCCACGCGGTTCCTCCTATCCAGTGGAGTCCCCAGCCACGGATGAACAAGAGAATGCAACTCGAGCATTTACCGCAGCCACCCGTGCTGGGTATCAGGCTATTCCCTCTGCCGCCGAGGACTCCAGCGCTCGCGACATCGGCGATACCGATGAGATTCCCGTGGTAAATGACTCCGCTTCTGCTCCGGCGCAACCATCTGCTGCGGAACCAGAGCCGACCCGAGCTTTGGGCACTACCCGCCGCCCTAACGCTGGCGCTGCTCACTCGAATACTGCAGCAGACACGGCCAGCGGCTCCGTCATGGGCTCGGCCGCTGGTGCTGCAGCCGGCGCCGCTGGTGCTGCGGGTGCAGCAAGTGGCGCAGCGAAATCTGCCTCCATAGGAGCCGCAGGTGCGGCAGGTGCGGCAGGTGCGGCGGCAGCTGGTGCAGCAACCGGTGCTGCAGGTTCCGCAGTAGAAAATGGAGCTGACGCGGTCTCGTCTGCCCACGAAAAGGCGCGCCAACTCTTCCGTGAGCGCTCTGGGCGCGACGCCACGACCGGCGCACAGGTGGACGCGGCCGAGTCAGTGGGCGATTCAGCCGCAGCTTCGGAGTCTTCCGCAGCTCCGGCTCCTGCTGCCCAGTTCGGTAATGAGAACTACGCGGTTCCCACAACAGACCTGCTTACCCCGGGTACTCCCGCCAAGGAACGCACCGAGATTAATGACCGCATTATCGAGGCCATTACTGATGTCTTTGAAGAGTTCAAGGTAGATGCCCAAGTAACCGGCTTTAGCCGCGGTCCCACGGTCACCCGTTACGAGATCGAGTTGGGGCCTGGCGTTAAGGTATCCAAGATTACGAACCTGCAGTCGAACCTTGCCTATGCTGTCGCAACGGATAACCTCCGCTTGTTGACGCCGATTCCAGGCAAGTCCGCAGTAGGTATTGAGGTACCCAACCCGGACCGCGAGATGGTTCACCTACGTGAGGTGCTTGACGCACCGAGCATGACCAGTTCCCCGGATCCCATGCTTATTGGCTTGGGCAAGGACATTGAAGGCGAATACACCTCTTTCTCGGTGCAGAAGATGCCGCACCTGCTGGTCGCCGGTGCCACCGGTTCTGGTAAGTCCGCTTTTGTGAATTCCATGTTGGTCTCGCTGCTTACCCGCGCCACTCCAGAGCAAGTACGTCTTATCCTGGTGGACCCGAAGATGGTGGAGCTTACCCCGTACGAGGGTATTCCACATCTGATTACTCCTATCATCACCCAGCCCAAGAAGGCGGCAGCAGCCCTGCAGTGGCTGGTGGAGGAGATGGAGCAGCGCTACATGGATATGAAGGCTGCTCGCGTACGCAAGATCGAGGACTATAACCGCAAGGTCGTCTCTGGCGAATACCAGGCGCCAGCAGGCTCCGAGCGTGAGGTTCGCCCGTACCCGTACATCGTGTGCGTCGTCGACGAGCTGGCGGATCTGATGATGACCGCGCCGAAGGAAATCGAGGACTCCATCGTCCGCATTACCCAAAAGGCGCGTGCGGCCGGTATTCACCTCGTTCTGGCGACCCAGCGCCCATCGGTCGACGTTGTGACCGGCCTGATCAAGACCAACGTTCCATCCCGCCTTGCCTTCGCTACGTCCTCATTGACCGACTCGCGCGTTATCTTGGACCAAGGTGGCGCTGAAAAGCTCATCGGTATGGGTGATGGTCTCTTTATCCCGCAGGGCAAGCGTCCAGTGCGAATGCAAGGTGCCTTTGTCTCCGATGACGAGGTTATGGCTGTCGTCGATGCCGCCAAGTCGCAAGCTGCACCAAACTATACCGAGGGCGTGACCGAGGAAAAGCAGACTGAGGCCAAGAAGGAAATTGACGAGGAAATCGGCAAGGATATGGATGATCTCCTCGAAGCGGTCGAGCTAGTTGTCACCGCTCAGCTGGGCTCGACTTCGATGCTCCAGCGCAAGCTCCGTATCGGCTTTGCCAAGGCCGGTCGCCTCATGGACCTCATGGAATCCCGCGGCGTCGTCGGCCCATCAGAAGGCTCCAAGGCCCGGGAGGTACTGGTAAAGCCAGAAGAGCTGGATACGATCATTTGGATGATCAAGGGCGCTGATCCTGCCGAGGCGCCGAAGGAAATTCAGGAGGAGATGCAACAGCAGGAGCAGGATGATGCCGCCGCTACTTCCGATGCCGACTCTTCTGCAAGCTCCGATTCTTCCCCGCAGGGCGACGCCGGGGACACCCGTACCGTCCAGGCAACGTATAACCCTTCGGCAGGTGCCTTCTAAGATCGTGTAGAGTCGGACGGGTCTTGGAGGGGAGTACCCCATCCTTCGGCATTGATCGTCAGCACGGAAGCGTTACGCTCCCGGTCGTGCCGGCCCGGCTACATTCCAGCAGCTGGGCGGGGGAGACCTCCGGTCACTTTGTTGTATCTTCGACCGGAGGGATGTACCAATGCATGTGCCATTGTGGATCTGGGCGATTTCCATCGTCATCATTCTCGGATTTTTTGTTTTTGATTTCTTCTCCCACGTGCGCACCCCGCACGAACCCACGCTAAAAGAATCAGGGTTCTGGACGCTATTCTACGTTGGCATCGCCCTACTTTTTGGTGCCGGCGTGTGGGCCATTTGGGACCACGAACACGGCATCCAATACCTCACGGGTTACGTAACAGAAAAAGCGCTATCCGTAGATAACCTCTTTGTCTTTGCGCTCATCATGGGCGCCTTCAAAATCCCGCGCAAGTACCAACAAAAGGTATTGCTCATCGGTATCGTCATTGCCTTGGCATGCCGCCTAGTATTCATCCTTTTGGGTGCTGCGGTCATCGCTGCGTGGTCCGATATCTTCTACCTTTTCGCGATATTCCTCATCTACACGGCTATTAAGCTCATCGTGGATGAGATTCGGGACGCCCCCGAAACCGATCCCAATGACATGGGCATTATCAAGCTGATCCGCAAGGTAGTCCACGTCACCCCGCGCTACCACGGCGATAGGCTTACTCACCGCGTGGAAGATTCCTTGGGCAAGCGTAAATTCGCGTTCACCCCGCTGTTTATAGCCTTGGTGTCTATTGGTCTCATCGACGTGATGTTTGCCTTCGACTCCATTCCGGCCATCTACGGCATTACGTCAGAAGCGTTCTTGGTCTTTACCACCAATGCCTTCTCCCTGATGGGATTGCGCCAGATGTACTTCCTGCTTGATGGTCTGCTGGATCGTTTGGTGTACCTGCCCTATGGCTTGGGCATTATCTTGGGCTTTATTGGTGTAAAGCTAATGTTCCACGCGCTGCATGAGAATAACCTGTCATTTGTTAACGGCGGCGAGAACATGGAGTCCATCCCAGAATTTTCCACCATCACCTCTCTCATCGTGATTGTGGGCGTACTGGTTATTACGGTTATCGCCTCGATTATTAAGAATAAGCGCGATGAGAACCAAGGCGGAGTACCGGTATCGCACAATCACTTTGATTGGGACGAGGAAGGAAATAAGATCGTCCGCAATAAGAAAGGCGACTACTTGGGCAAGGCCGAAGACCTACCCAAGAAAGAGTTGCCGCACTAAAAGCGGGCGTTGACCGGATTCCATTCGCGGAAGCTACGGCCGGTGATGCAGCCGGCCTGGTAGAAGGGGTCATTGTCCATGAGGGCAATGGCATCGGCGACCACGGCGTCGTCGCCAAGCCCCACGATGATAAGCGCTCCTCCCTTGGAATCCGTCAATGGGCCGGTGGCAATGATGGTGCCCTCCTCAAAAAGCTGCGCAGTAAATTCGCGGTGCGCTGGGCGGGCCTTGGCAACCTCTGGGCTTTTGGGGTTGTAGTCATAGCTAACTGCAAAATACTTCATGATTCGCATTTTAAATTGCCGAGGCCTCCAAGCGCAGGCCCTTAGCGCTAACAGGTAGTATGTATAGCGTGAATCAACCCGGAACACAGTCAGCGCAATCCTCGGATGTGAATCCGCAGGTGTCCAATTGGAACCTGCCAAATATTCTCACCAGCCTGCGCATTCTTTTCATTCCGGTATTTGCATGGCTGGTCATTGCAGACCACGAATGGTGGGCCTTTGGCCTATTTGCAGCCTTAATGCTGACGGATAAGCTCGACGGTGACATTGCTCGCGCCCGCGGCCTTATCACTAACTTCGGAAAAATCGCCGATCCCATTGCGGATAAAGCGCTTATGACCACCGCACTGGTATGCCTCAATATCATTGGGGTGCTGCCGGTGTGGATAACCGTAGTGATTCTCATCCGTGAATTTGGCATTACAATCTGGCGAATGGTTTTGCTGCGCCGCGGAAAGGTAGTGCCTGCTTCTAAGGGCGGCAAGTTGAAGACCGTTTTGCAATCTGTGGCTGTAGGGCTGTACTTGTGGCCGCTGCCAGACTGGATGAATATCCCCACTTTCTTAGTCATGCTCTTGGCAGCAGTGGTCACGGTGTTTACCGGTGTGCAGTACCTCATCGATGGCAAAAAGCAGAATAGCTAGCTAGACCATGAGTGCTGCGGCGACCAACCTTGTATCCGAGCTCACCCAGCGCGGGGAGACATTGTCATTCTGTGAGTCACTCACTGCTGGGTTGGCCAGCGCCACTGTGGCATCTGTCCCTGGAGCATCGGCTGTGTTGCGCGGTGGTCTCATAACGTATGCCACCGAGGTGAAATCGCACTTTTTGCGCCAGCCTGTGGCCGATATCGAAGCTGCCGGTGTTGTTTCTGGGGATACTGCCCTTGCTATGGCGCGTGCCGCAGTGGCAGAAACTGATGCGGACTGGGGGATAGGCCTTACAGGAGTAGCAGGGCCAGACCGGCAAGAAGGCAAACCGGCGGGCACCGTCTATATCGGAATCTATTCCCCCAACGGAGTTGCCTGTTCCCAGTTGCTAACCGGGTTGGGCAAAGAGCGAAACGAAATCAGGGAAGCCACGGTCGTAGCCGCCTTGCGGCTACTGGGCTCAACTTTGGAAGAAAATCCGGTACTGCGGGAACAATAACGGGACGAGGCGCGTTGACCATAGTGATGAACACTTCTACTGCAGTCCTCGAACACCCGGTAAACGGCGCCGCAGCACCAGCGACGCCCACCACTGCTCGTACCCCCGAGCCGCTTTTGCGTGAAGCTCTTGGGTTGACGCTGCGCGCCTTCCGCGCGGACAAAGGAGTGACCCTGCGCGAATTAGCCGGAGTGGCCCGCGTTTCGCCGGGCTACCTTTCGGAGCTCGAACGCGGCCGCAAAGAAGTCTCGTCTGAACTTCTTGCGTCTGTGTGCCACGCGCTGGATTGCTCGGTGTCTGATGTGCTGATTGAAGCCGCCGGCTACATGGCTCTGCCATCCATGGATGAGGAGCTTGCCCATACCGCTCCTGCCGCATCAGAGCTTTAAGTCACAGCGGCCTATGTCGACAGCCGGCCTTTTCTCTTGCGAGAAAGGTCGGCTGTGTCGGTTATAGGGACGTCGGCAAGCGTCCGCGACCGCGGGGAGTGCAAGCGATGGAAACAGCGCTTCGCTAGTATAAACAGCAGAACAATATGCACATATTTTTAACCTAGGAAGGTTGAAGCACACCATGGCGAACCCATTTGTTAAGGGCTGGAAGTACCTGATGGCCCTCTTCGATAACAAGATCGAGGAAAACGCCGATCCCAAGGTGCAGATCGAGCAGGCTATTGAGGACGCTCAGCGCCAGCACCAGGAACTGTCGCAGCAGGCGGCCGCCGTGATTGGTAACCAGCGTCAGCTGGAAATGCAGCTCAACCGCCGCCTGGCCGAGGTGGAAAAGCTGCAGGGCAATGCCCGCCAGGCCCTGGAATTGGCTGACCAGGCCCGTGCCAAGGGTAATGAAAATAAGGCCGTGGAGTACGAAAACGCGGCCGAGGCTTTCGCCGCCCAGCTGGTCACCGCAGAAGAGTCCGTGGAAGATACCAAGAAACTGCACGACCAAGCACTGCAGCAGGCAGAGAAGGCAAAGAATGCGGTTCAGCGCAATAATGCCGCGCTGCGTGAAAAGGTCAATGAGCGCTCTAAGCTGCTTTCCCAGCTGGAGCAGGCAAAGATGCAGGAAAAGGTTTCCGAGTCTTTGAACTCCATGAACGAGCTGACCGCTAACGGCAATACGCCGTCCCTGGATTCCGTACGCGATAAGATTGAACGCCGTTATTCCAAGGCGCTGGGACAGGCTGAGCTTGCCGAGAACTCCGTGGAAAACCGTATGGCCGAGGTACAACAGGCCGGTATTCAGATGGCCGGCCACTCCCGCTTAGAGCAGATTCGCAATGAAATGAACTCCTCCAAGTCCGTTGAAGGCAATAAGGCTCAGGCCATTGAGGGCAACAAGGCGTCAGGCTCAGCTGCCGACAACGCTGCCCAGCCTGGCACTGCCAACGACGATGCCGTGCAGGCCCGCTTGCGTGAGCTGCGTGGCGAGTAAGACTCCGACTGCCTTTTAAATACTTTTCGCCTCCCTTGACCATAATCTGGTGGTTCAAGGGAGGCGATAATTTTTTCCGTTAGTCGCCAACACCGCGGGCCTGCAGAGCCTCACCCATCGCGCGAGCACGCCGGATGGAGCGAATGATCACCGGGGTGCCAAAAGCCAGTGGGGACATGCCGGCTCCGCGCGCTTTGCGGGCATCAAGCACCTCAAAGACGGTTTCAAACATGAGAGGAATAAGCCGAATAGTCAGTGACATCGCCAAGCTGATGTTGTCAACAGGCACGCCCAGACGAGCCAGCGGCTGAAGCGACTCTTCCAAAGACTCCATGATCGCATCTACCGTGGAGGTAAGCGTGAGCAGGAACGCGGCCATCATGGCGGCGAAGACATTGAGGAACATCACCGCCGCATAGTCGAAATCTTTAGCCCACCATTGGAAGCTGGCCAGGGGGACTAGGAAGAGGAGTGGCGGCCAGATCTGACTCCAGGCAATGCGCAGTGGAATCCGGGCACAGGAATAGAGGATGACAACGAAGATAACCCCGCTTGCTGCCCACGGAATGGACTTGAAAAAGATGCTGGTGACCAGGATAAAGATTAATAGAAATGCGATTTTCCAACTGGGCTTGATTCGGTGAACAAAGCTAGTGCCGTCGACATAGACGGAGAGCGGGAGATTCGTGCGTCGTTGCAAAACTATTCTCCCTACAGTGGCCGCCGGGCCATTAGGTCTTGATAGAACTCTATGACCTCCGCCGGCCGGCCATCTGCGGCGATGCGATGGTCATCGATGCAAATGACCCGATCAAAATCGCGCAGGAAGTCCAGATCGTGCGTGACCACAATCAGTTGCTGTTCCAGTCGCGCGAATTCTCTTTTGATCCGATCGCGGTTACGCAGGTCCAATAGGGTAGTGGGCTCATCAGCGATGATGAGAATCGGGTCAATGACTATGACGGCGGCCAGGGCAAGGAGCTGCTTTTGCCCGCCGGACAGCGTGTGCGGCGAGCGTTCACCACACTCGGCGAGCCCAAAGCGTTCGAGGGCGGCATCTACTCGGGCGGTGCGCTCGTGCTTAGGTAGCCTAAAGCGGCGTAGCGAAAAGGCCACATCATCGCGCACATTGGGCATGACAATTTGGTTTTCGGCATCAGAAAACACGAAACCTACCTTTTCGCGCACCTTTTTGCCCTGCTTGGCGACGTCCATTTGGTCCACCGTCACCGTTCCCTTACTGGGCCCACCCAAGCCATTAATGAGCCTGGTCAAGGTGGACTTGCCACCACCGTTTTGGCCGATAATGCCAATGCGCTGTTCAGTGAGGGTGAGGTTGATGTCCTCGAGGACCACGGTGTCATCAAAAGCCACCGTGACCGAGGAAAAATCAATGGTCGGCACTAGGCGGCCTTCCGTCCCATCAGATCAGGGAAGGCCGCATGCACGCCGAGGGCGATAATGACGGCTACCACAAGCTTGCCGGCATCGACGGGAATGAAAGGTAATTGCGCCGCGAGAGCCGGTCCAATCTCCAAGCCGGAGCGGATCATCAAGCCAAAGGCGCCGCAGATGTACTGGACGGCAAGGCCCACGATGGCAGCGATGGCAAGTACGACGGCCATGCCGCCTTTGTTCTTAGGGGAGCGGTAGGCGATTGCACCGGCTACGGCTGGTGAAAGAACGTAGCCAATGATGTATCCGGCGGTAGGACCTGCCAGTGCGCGCAACGTGGTGCCGCCACCGGCCAGCACAGGTAGTGCAAGACCAAGGAACAAGAAAAGCAGCCCTACGTATCCGCCGCGCTTGCTACCCAAAATCAAACCAGAGAGGATGAGCGCGGCGTTTTGCAGCACGATCGGAACGCCAGCAGAACCCACTGGAATGGATACAAAGGCGAGCACGATGACGAGGGCGGTAAAGACGGCAACGTAGGCAATGGTGGTTGCCAGAGAGTTCTTTTTCATGTTCAAGAGGTTAGCACTGCGGGAAAAATGCAGGAAATTCCGGTTTTTGAACGGCGTTCATGCGCGCTCCAGGAAGCTTGGTTGTACAGGTGTGCAAGGTTGGTTCGTTGTCATCTGTCGGCGTGCTGGCACCTCAACCGGAACGCTGAGTAGGATGGCGCGCATGCGATTGACCGAGTATCACCAGCTGATTGTGGATGAATTTGGCGAGTCTAAAGGCAAGTGGATAAGCCACTCGCATGTCTTGTCTGACCTCGGGGCAACGCCGGATGAGCTTATCGAACGCGGCGTCGATCCCCGTCGCGTTTGGCTTAGCCTGTGCGATGACTTTGATGTCCCTCAAGAGCGCTGGTTGGGTGTGGATTACCCAAGTCTGTAGGGGAGTGAGACCTGAAAAATTGGCGTGTCTACTTTA
This sequence comes from Corynebacterium tuberculostearicum, assembly GCF_030503735.1. The sequence goes on from NZ_CP073096.1 coordinate 494,622, forward strand.
AAAATTCGAACAGATGTATGTAATATGGCGGAAGTGTCGATGCAGTCGTCTACAGTGGGATGGCGTTGACGGAGGGAACCGATTGGGTTCCACGACAGTCTAATTATGCGTTAGTGCATCGTCGTTTAAGATAAGGATGAATATTAATGGCAACCAAAAAGAAGTCTTCTACTGCTGCGTCTAAGGGAGATGACCGCGAAAAGGCGCTCGATGCCGCCATGGCCATGATTGAAAAGGATTATGGCAAGGGCGCTGTCATGCGCTTGGGCGATGATAATCGGCCGCCGATTAAGGCCATTTCTTCCGGTAATACCGCAATCGATGTCGCCCTGGGCATCGGCGGCTTCCCGCGCGGTCGCATCGTAGAGATATATGGACCGGAGTCCTCTGGTAAGACCACCGTCGCGCTGCACGCTATCGCATCTGCACAAAAGGACGGCGGCATTGCCGCGTTTATTGACGCCGAGCATGCGCTCGATCCTCAGTATGCTCGCCTGCTCGGCGTAGATACCGATAACCTACTGGTATCCCAGCCGGATACAGGCGAGCAAGCCTTGGAGATTGCCGATATGCTGGTGCGCTCGGGTGCCATTGACATTATCGTGGTGGACTCTGTGGCCGCCCTTACCCCGAAGGCGGAAATCGAAGGTGAGATGGGCGATAGCCACGTTGGTCTTCAGGCCCGCCTGATGTCGCAGGCGCTGCGTAAAATGACCGGTGCTTTGTATAACTCTGGCACGACCGCTATCTTCATTAACCAGCTACGCGAGAAGATTGGCGTGATGTTCGGCTCTCCAGAGACCACCACTGGTGGTAAGGCGTTGAAGTTCTACTCTTCCGTGCGCTGTGATATCCGCCGTATCCAAACCCTGAAGGATGGCCAGGATGCCATCGGTAACCGCACTAAGCTTAAGGTGGTAAAGAACAAGGTCTCCCCACCATTTAAGATTGCCGAGTTCGACATTATGTACGGCGAAGGCATCTCCCGCGAGTCCTCCATTATTGACCTCGGTGTGGAAAACGGCTTCATCCGTAAGTCCGGCTCCTGGTTTACCTATGAAGGCGATCAGCTGGGTCAAGGTAAGGAGAAGGCGCGTAACTTCCTCAAGGATAATCCGGACTTGGCCAATGAAATCGAGCAGAAGATTTTCCAGAAGCTTGGTATCGGCGAGGTAGCCGCCGAAGGCGAAGAGGCCGCAGCAATGGACGTTCCCGGCTCTGATGATCCCTTGACCGATGAGTCCGTGGACCTTGTCCCAAACGTCGACTTCGATGATGACTAAATTGGTTTAACGCCACACCGACACTGCCCCCATTCCGATTAAGACTGCCTCATGAATCAGCCCGCCCCCGAAAAGCTCGCCCGACTCCGTCAAGCCCTCGAGGCCTATGAGAGTGGCGCGGCTGGGGGCGGGCTTTTTGACCGAGAAGCAGAAGAAGCCAAGGCCAAAGTCCGCTCCCGAGCGTTGGGGCTTCTAGACCAACGTTCAAGGTCCCGGCAAGAGCTGTATGATCGCCTAGTCAAAGCAGAATTCGAACCGAATGTCATTGAAGATGTACTGGATGATTTAACCCACGCTGGGCTAGTGAATGACGCCGCTTTTGCTCATGAATGGGTAAGTCAGCGTCATAAGCGCCGAGGAAAGTCTGCTTCGGCGCTTAATAGGGAACTGCGCGAAAAGGGCGTAGGCGAGGCCGATCGCGCGGAGGCCCTCGAGCAGATCGATCCTGCCGATGAAGAAGCCATGGCACAGACCCTTGCGGAAAAGAAAGCCCGCTCCACTAAGTGCGTTCCTTCGGACTGCAAGGAGCGCGATAAGGCGCTTCGTCGAATCGTGGGTGTGCTTGCCCGCCGTGGCTTCAATGAAGGGATGTCATTGCAGATAGCGATCTCGGCGCTCGATGCTCGGTGCGCAGAATTGCGTGCGGAGGAATAGCGCTGCCGCGCGCGATTGCGCCGTCGTGGCGACGCTGCGGCGGTTATGAGATGCCTAGCTTCATGGCTAAACTATGCCGACGTGGAGCAGACAATCGCAGATAACCGTACCTATGAAGTCCGAACCTTCGGCTGCCAGATGAACGTGCACGATTCCGAGCGTATCTCTGGCCTCTTGGAGGAAGCCGGATACTCGGCCGCCGGCGAGGGAGTAGAGCCCGATCTCATCGTCTTTAATACCTGCGCCGTGCGCGAAAACGCCGATAAGCGGCTCTACGGCACCTTAGGCGCCCTCAAGAAAACCAAAGAAAGCCGCCCAGGTATGCAGATCGCCGTGGGCGGCTGCTTGGCGCAGAAGGATAAGGACACCGTCCTTGACAATGCCCCGTGGGTTGATGCCGTCTTCGGCACCCACAACATGGCGGCCCTTCCGACCTTGCTGGAGCGCGCCCGCCACAATGATGAAGCACAGGTGGAGATCGTTGATTCGCTGGAGGCGTTTCCATCCGTATTGCCGGCCAAGCGTGAGTCTGCCTATGCCGGCTGGGTTTCAGTTTCTGTGGGCTGCAATAACACCTGCACTTTTTGCATTGTGCCGTCCCTGCGCGGCAAGGAAGAAGACCGTCGGCCCGGTGACATTTTGGCCGAAGTCAAAGCCTTGGTGGACCAAGGCGTATCCGAAGTCACCTTGCTCGGCCAAAACGTAAATGCCTATGGCGTCAATTTCGCCGATCCAGATCTGCCACGAGATCGCTTCGCCTTTTCCAAACTGCTGCGTGAGGTAGGCAAGATCGAGGGTCTTGAGCGTCTGCGGTTTACCTCTCCGCACCCGGCGGAATTTACTTCCGACGTCATCGATGCCATGGCGGAAACCCCATCCGTGTGCCCGCAGTTGCACATGCCGCTGCAATCTGGCTCGGACAAGGTCCTCAAGGACATGCGCCGTTCTTATCGCACCAAGAAGTTCCTGCGGATTTTGGACGAGGTTCGTGAGAAGATTCCGCACGCCGCGATCACCACCGATATCATCGTGGGTTTCCCAGGCGAGACCGAGGAAGACTTCCAAGACACTATGGAATTGGTGCGCCGCGCTCGCTTTGCCTCGGCCTTTACCTTCCAGTATTCGCCGCGCCCGGGAACCCCGGCTGCGGAGATGGAGGATCAGATCCCCAAGGAGGTTGTCCAAGACCGCTTCGAGCGCCTCGTTGCCCTGCAAGATAGCATCCAGGCCGAGGAAAATCAGAAGCTTATCGGCACGGATGTGGAGCTTTTGGTGCAGGCCGAGGGCGGGCGCAAGAACGATGAGACCCACCGTATAACCGGCCGCGCGCGCGATGGCCGCCTAGTGCACTTCACCCCGGTTGACTCTGAAGGCTCGGATATTTCTGCCGAGATTCGCCCGGGCGATGTGGTCCATACTCAGGTCACCGGTGCGGGCTCTTTCTTCTTGCTTGCCGACGCCGCCGTTAACTCCCACACGCGCACCAAGGCCGGCGACATGTCCGCTGCAGGGGAGACCCCTACCACCGCGCCCATCGGCGTGGGCCTGGGACTACCGTCCATTGGTAAGCCCGCTGCCGCCGAATCCGGCGATTCTTGCGGTTGCTAGCGGGGGAGTAAGCTAGGGAGCCATGACTGAGGCAAAATCCACCACCGCAGCACAGAAAGCAGCTAGAGCCGAGCGCCGCGCGGCCCAGACGATGGACCTTGGCGGGCACAGGGTCACGTTGTGGATTGCGGTGGTGGCCTATATCCTCTACCTGGTTTTGCCCTACGCTGGCGCATCCCACGGCTGGGACGCGTTGACCTTCGGCACCACGTCTAGTGGTGTGAAAATTTCGATTATGGAAACTGTCTCCGCGTGGCTTGCAGTCATTGGTCTGGGCCTTCTTACTCCGGCGACGCTGTTCACCCGACGAGCTACTCTGGGACTTATTGCTTGGATGCTAGTAACGGTGTCTTTCTTTGCCAACCTGTGGAGCTTTTGGTTCCGCGGCTCGACTGCTGATGGGGCGTCTATAGGCATGTGGATAGGAGCGTTGGCCACATTGCTGGCGTTTCTGGCCTATTGCATGGTGGCGCTGCGCCGCAGCCCCGAGCAAAAGGCGGCCGAGGCGCAGGTACGCGCCACTGCTGGTCAACTGGATGAGGTGGGCGAATTACAATCCAGCATCGACACCGCACCACGGCAGGCGGCTTTTGCGGACAATCGCCGCAAACAGGCCGCTGAGCGCCATCGCGCCCAGCACGGCGAGTAGGCGCCCCGTCCATTAATATTCGGCGCGCTTTAAACTACTAGTCTCTAAGGAATAACTCCCACGCGGAAGAACGGGAGAGTTCTCGGGCACCCAGGTCGCGGTAGATGGCGTTCATCGCCTCATCCTTAGCGGCCACGGAACAGTAGCAGCGTCGCGCCTGAGGCCAATAGCGGGCAACTTCATGCAGCGCTGTGAGCTTGGCCAATTGCGCGAGTCCGCGGCGGCGATGTGGGCGATCGGTGACAGTCAGAGTCCACTCGCAAACCTCAGGGTTCGCGTCCTCGTGCCGAGCCATTTCTGCCAGTGTGAGGATATTGCCCTCCTCGGCCGTGAGCGCGACGAGGAGCGTATGACCGCGGCGCGAACGCAGGCGGCTGTGGGCTTCACGGAGTCGGGTTCGTGTCCACACGATGGGCTCCACCGTAAGGTCCCCGGTCTCAGCGTCTTTGGACGCTAGGCTAAGCAGCCGCATGACCTCATTGATGAAGTCTTCCGGGATATCATAATCGGGCCACACTCGAGCGGTAATTCCCGCCGGGAGCAGTGCTGCCACGGGGCTTTCCGGTATGTCCATCACCAACTGGTGCTCCGCATGCTTTTGCGTGAAGCCGAGCTCGCGGTAGGTGCTTCCCATGGCGTCATAGTCTGGATCCGTGCCCGGAGGATGCAAAAGACCCACGTGGGCTACAGTACGGCCGAGCTGCCGAGCGAGCTCCAGTGCCTTCGTCCCCATCCACTCGGCTACTTTCTGCCCTTTCCCATCGAGTGGTTCTCCGGGGAGAGGCAAATCGCACAGCACGCATTCAATTTCTGCGCCGTCGCGCTCTTCCAGGAGAGGCAAGCTGATGTGGATGAATCCCAGGTAATCCAGTTCCGGGCTCGGCTCTACTGCCGGAATGAGCGGCAGCCCAAGCTCGGAAACTTCACCGAGCGTGGAGTTGCCGTCCACTACGGCAAAGAGATAGGTCTGAGATTCGCTAGAACCTTGCAGGCGCTGCACCACGCGGCCCGGCGACGTTGAGGCGGCAGCATCGCCGCTGGCCTCTTGAGCAGCAAGGTTAGCCCAGAATACGAAGCTGCGGATGCAATCTGCAGGTTCTGTCGGCCGAGCGTCAACGGTAGCTGAGTGCGGCGGCCGCGGCGGCCGCGCAATGTGGACGAGGTGCACTACTTGTCATTGACGGCGTTAGCGGCTGCGTCGGCAAAAGCCTGCCACTGCTCGGCCTGTGCGCGCAGATCCGCGGCCTTTTTGGCATTGCCTTTAGTCTCAGCGGTCTCAGCCTGGGATTTAAATTCATCCACCTTGGCCTGGAACTGCGCTACGCGTGCCTGTGCTTCTGGGTCAGTTCGGCGCCATTCGGACTTCTCCGCCTCACTAACGCGCTGCTCGAGTGCCTCAATCTTGGATTCGTATTCGCGCACTTGCTTACGTGGAACGAAGCCAATCTCCTCCCACTTTTCCTGCAACTCGCGCAGCTTCGCCTTAGCTCCCTCGATGCCCTTGGAGGGATCAATCTGGTTGTCATATTCGGCGATAAGCGAGTCCTTGGCATTTGCATTCTCCGCAAACTCGCGGTCGCGCTCATCATTTACGGCGTTGCGTGCATCGAAGAACTTGTCTTGAGCGGCGCGGAAGCGAGCCCAGAGTTTATCGTCAACCTCGCGCGGGGCACGGCCGGCGGCCTTCCACTCGGTCATAAGATCGCGGTAGGCACGGGCGGTAGGACCCCAATCGGTAGAATCTTGGATGGCTTCGGCGCGCTCGACCAGTTCTTCCTTCTTCTTGCGAGCGGCCGCACGGGCGCGATCTAACTCGGCAAAGTGGGAACCGCGGCGGCGGTTGAAGGAATCGCGGGCGCGGGAGTAGCGCTTCCACAGGGCATCATCGGTCTTGCGGTCAATGCCCTTGATCTGCTTCCACTCTTCTAAGATGGCGCGGATGCGGTCACCGGCGGCCTTCCATTCGGTGGAGTTTTCGGCAATCCCTTCTGCCTCAGCCGCCAGCTTTTCCTTGGCGGCGATGGCTTCCGCGCGGCGGCGCTCCTTATCGGCTTGGGCTTGCTCGCCGGCTTCTACCGAGTGATCGATGACGGCGCTAAGGCGTTGGTCCAGGGCTGCGACATCGCCGATTACGGCAGCAGTGGGCAGGTTTTCGCGCAACTGCGCTGCTGTCTTTTTAATGCCGGCGGCCTCGCTAGGGTTGGCGCGCAGGCGAGCCTCTAGCAGTTCAATTTCGGTGGAGAGATCATCATAGCGCGCGCCGTAGTGCTGGAGACCCTCCTCGGGGGTGCCGGCCTGCCACTCACCGATCTTGCGTTCGCCCTCCGGAGCAGAAACGAAGACGGAACCATCCGCGTCGACTCGTCCCCACTTGGCCGGGTCATTCTTGCGTGGCGCCTGCACTGGAACAGGCTTTGCGATGGGGCGAGGGCCCTTCTTGGGCATGGAACCTGGGGTAGGGATGGGAGACATGACAAGCCCTCCTATGCATAGATCGCCGCGCGTCACGGCTGCCGGATAAAATCACTGGATACATTACCGCGAATATCTCGCGCGCGCCCAGATTCTATTTAATTACCTCCACTTGGGTAGTTAGTATGGAGGAATAATGTTCAATCTCATGGTAATGCCAGCCTCTCCGGCGCTGGCAGTGGAGCTTTCTGCTCATGACGCCGCCTCGCGCGCGCTGCTTGCCGCTGCCCGCACCCTCGCGGTGGAGGCTGCGGTGGCAGGCATAAAGGCCGTGGATATTGTGGGAAACCAGGATAAGCGCTGGTACACCGCCCACACCGGCAGCTTAAAGGCGTGGGGTGCGGCTACAGATCTTGGCGGTGGTAATTTTCTGCCCGAGATAATGGCCCGGTACGTACTGCATAGCGTGCCGCAGTTGCGCACACGGGCAAGCCGGGAGCGCATCGGCAAACCTGACCCAGAAGCGCTAACCGTGGTCGTAGCAGATGGCAGCGCGGGCCTGACTGAGCGCGCCCCCTTGGCGCTCGTTCCGGAAGCCCAGGAAGCGCACGAGTGGTGCGAGGAGGTGCTAATGGGGGCGTCGGCAAGCAAGGCAGGCGAGTGGCTTTCCCAGCGCGGAGTAGAGGAGCCGATACTATGGGAGGAATTGGCGGGCCTAGACGCTAAGAAGAAGCAGTTGTTCGCCACCGACGCCACCTTGGGCGTTGGTCGCTACGTTGCAGGCTGGGAGGTCTAATGCGTCCAATTGCCGTCTTTGGACCCACCGCGTCTGGCAAATCCGCACTGGGGCTCGCACTTGCGCATGAACTAGACGGTGAGGTGGTCAACGTCGATTCCATGCAGCTCTACCGCGGCATGGATATTGGCACCGCCAAGCTGACCCCGGCCGAGCGCGAGGGAATCCCGCACCACCAGCTCGATGTCTGGGATGTGAGCGAAACCGCATCCGTGGCGCGCTACCAGCGCGATGCTATCGCGGACGTGGAAGACATCATGGCCCGCGGCAAGATGCCAATCCTGGTCGGCGGCTCCATGCTCTATGCCCAAGCGCTTGTCGACGCCTGGCAGTTCCCACCCACCAACCCCGCCGTCCGCGCCAAGTATGAGGCCCGGCGCGTAGAAATCGGTACCGATGCCCTGCACGAGGAGCTGGCGCAGGTGGACCCGGCCGCGGCCGCCATCATTGAGGATAAGGACCCGCGCCGCACGGTCCGCGCACTTGAGGTCATTGAACTAACCGGCAAGCCCTATAAGGCCAGCCAGCCGCCGAAGGATGCTCCGCCGCGGTGGGGTACCCGCCTGCTCGGCCTTCGCACCACTGCAGACTGGCTTAACCCGCGCATCGAGCTGCGCACGCGCCAGATGTTTGAGCGCGGGCTCATTGAGGAAGTCGAGCGCCTCCAATCCCAAGGCTTGGTGGCCGATTCCACCGCCGGCCGCGCCATCGGCTATGCGCAGGTATTCCAGGCCCAACGCGGCGAACTAAGCTGGGACGAGGCCGTCGAGCGCACCATCACGGGCACCCGGCGCTACGTGCGCCGCCAACGCTCCTGGTTTAGACGCGATAAGCGCATTAAGTGGTTGGATGCTGCAGGCGATACGACCGCTCAGGCGTTGCGCGCGCTAGGGTAGGGGCATGAAATTTGCCAAGGGTCATGGAACTGAGAACGACTTCGTCATCGTCGAGGACCACGCGGCCGCCACGCCGCTTGCACCCGAGCGCGTAGCGGCGCTGTGCGATCGCCGTGCCGGTATTGGCGGCGATGGGTTGCTGCGCGTCGTGCGCGCTGACGCCTTGCAGGCGGCCGGGGAGATCGAGCAATTAGCCGAGGGCATTGCGCCCGATGACTGGTTTATGGATTATCGCAACGCCGATGGCTCCGTGGCGGAGATGTGCGGCAATGGCACTCGCGTCTTCGCCCATTGGCTGCGCTCGCGCGGCCTTGTGGAGGAGGACGAGTTCACCATCGGCACCCGCGCTGGCGCCAGGCAAGTTACGGTGCATTCGTGTGATGAGCATGCGGCCGAGGTCACCGTGGAGATGGGGCCGGCCGAAGTAACTGGCGTATCCACTGCGTCTATGGCCGGTGAGAGTTACGCTGGTCTGGGCGTCGACATGGGAAACCCGCACCTCGCGGCCGTGGTGCCCGGGCTGGACGCCGAGGGCCTTGCGGCCAAGACCTTGGAGCAGCCGGTCATCGATGCGGATTTCTTTCCAGCTGGCGTGAACGTGGAGCTGGTAACCCCACTGCGCGATGGCCACGTACACATGCGCGTCTTCGAACGCGGGGTGGGAGAGACGCGCTCTTGCGGCACCGGCACCGTGGCGGCCGCAACCGCCGCGCTTGCCGACGCCGCCGTAGACCACACCACCACCCCCCACGGCCCCGTGCACGTGCACGTGCACGGCGGTGAAGTCACCGTGGAAATCTACGAGGGCGGCTCCCGCTTGACCGGCCCGTCCGCCATCGTCGCCACCGGCGAGACCGCGCTTTAGACCGCAGCTTGCGTGGTTAGTACTTAGGCGCTGCGTCCTTCGCCTTCCTCGAATGCTTGTTCTTCGAGGGCTTGGCGGCGCAGCGCACGATTTTTCACTTCATTCTTTTCGTACTTCGGCCCGAGTGTGAAGGCAGCACGGCGAGCGGACAACCACGTTTCTTTGAGCTCGCGAGCGCGCTCATCGGTAACCTTGAGCAGCGATTCCAGCTCGTTGGTGCTGATTCTTTCCGCGCAAACGCGCAGGTTGAGTCGGCGAAGGAAGCGCCGTGCGCCGGAAATTTCGTAATGGAAGGCCTCGATTGTGGGATCGGAGCAATCCAAATCCAATAGCGCCGGCCGGTAGAGCGTGCGGTCTGCAATTTTTTCCGCCGCCTCGGAGGATTGGAACTCCTCGTATTCCGCCATGACGTCTTCGATGTCTTCGGCCGAGAGCCGAATAGAGCTGCGCAGTGCCGCCTGCTCCGAGGCGTCCGGCCGAGTATGGAGCATGAGTAGCGCTGCGGAAATAAGCAGCGCCGCGATGAAAACCCCGGGGATTTTTAGGGTCGCCACAACCGCCACTGATCCCAAAAGGATCAGCACGAGAACCAGCACGCGGCGGTTCCTCGCATTTTCAGGGGAGGGCATCCACACAGCTATTCCACTCGTCCTTCGCGTTGTCCTTAGTGCCCGCCACAGCCACAGCCACCGGAGCCGCAACCACAGCCAGCGCCGTCGCCGCACCCACCGGAGGGCAGTTCAATGGAGGCCGTAAGCATGGCGGTGCCGGCCACAACAGAGTCCTTCGCGGGCAGCTCGCCGTCTCCCGCTGGCAGGCATAGGTCGAAGGGGAAGAGTCCATCCATGACGAGGTGGGCGAATTTCTCGCCGGTCAGCTCATTGGTACGCCACTCAGATTCCATGACGCGCGCCGCAAAGGTTGCAGCTGGGGTGGGCACTTCCGCACCGGAACCGGAGGAAATCACCTTTGCCCCCGCGGACTCGAAGAGCGCTGGGAACTCGCCCTCGGCCGCCTCATAGGCATCGGCCGACTCGTAGGTGCGCACATCAAGACCCATGGCGGTCAGGGAAATTTGTTGCCAATGCTGCAAGGGTTCGTCGGCAAGCAAAGGCCCCTGCGCCAAGTTTGCAGTGGCCTGGGCGATGGTGGTGCCAAAGGGATCGACAATTTCCAGCAGGGCGAGGACATCGTTGACCATTTCCACGTGGGCAAACCCCTGGGTAACGGCATTGAAGCCAATGAAGGTGGCAAAAGGTTCCACAGCGAGGATGTTGAGCTGCGCGCCCGATGGATCGGTGAACTGAATCAGTTGGCCACCGCGTACCTCACCGGTTACGGCCAAGCGGTCGCTGGCGATAGCGGCCTCGACGGCATCCTGCCAGCGCTCGAAATTGAGGCCAATGGCCTGCATCTCGGTATTCTGCTTCACCCCAGTGTCCTTAACGTTCATGCCCGCCATTGTATCGCCTTGTAAGCCCAGCCCAGAATCCGCAATTCCCGCTTTCGGCCGCAACGTGCCAAAATGAAGAGTAGTATGACCGAATTTTCCCAGCACAATAACGACGATCTCCTCGCCCGCGCGTTCCGCGATAACGACGCCCCGGCCGCGTCAGAGGCGACGCCCACCACCGGTGACCTTGACCTAGCAGAACGCAACGCCTTCCGCCGCGTCACCCGTGAGACCACCATCCGCGCCGAGGACACCACCGACGGCTATGAGGTGGAGTACCGCAAGCTACGCCTTGAGCGCGTCATTTTGGTTGGAGTGTGGACTGAGGGCACCGTAGCCGAGGTGGAAGCCACCATGGACGAGCTGGCGGCGCTGACCGAAACCGCCGGTGCCGAAGTCGTAGAGATGATCTACCAAAAGCGCGACAAACCAGACTCTGGTACCTTTATCGGTTCCGGCAAGGTTCAGGAGCTGCGCGACATCGTCGAGGCCACCGGCGCCGATACCGTGGTTTGCGATGGCGAGCTCAACCCCGGTCAGCTCACCGCACTCGAACGTGCTCTCAATACCAAGGTCATTGACCGCACGATGCTCATCCTTGATATCTTCGCTCAGCACGCCAAGTCCAAAGAAGGCAAGGCCCAAGTGTCCTTGGCGCAGCTGGAATACCTCTATACCCATACCCGCGGTTGGGGCGGCAACCTTTCGCGTCAGGCTGGCGGCCGTGCTGGCTCCAATGGCGGCGTGGGCCTGCGTGGTCCTGGTGAGACCAAGATCGAGACCGACCGGCGTCGCATCCGTACGGAGATGGCCCGCCTGCGCAAAGAACTGCGCGCAATGAAGACCGCGCGTGAGGTCAAACGCTCCAAGCGGCAGCGCTCCACCATCGCTCAGATTGCGATTGCCGGTTATACCAACGCCGGAAAGTCCTCGCTGATTAATGCCATGACCGGCGCTGGCGTGCTGGTGGAGGACGCGCTTTTTGCCACCTTGGATCCCACCACCCGCCGTGCCTCGCTTGCCGACGGCCGCCAAGTCGTCTTTACCGATACTGTCGGCTTTGTCCGCCACCTGCCCACGCAGCTAGTCGAGGCCTTCAAATCCACCCTCGAGGAGGTGCTGGCCGCCGATATTATGTTGCACGTGGTCGACGGCTCTGACCCATTCCCGCTCAAGCAGATCGAGGCGGTAAACCAGGTAATTTATGACATCGTCTCTGCAACAGGCGAGCAAGCACCTCCCGAAATTATTGTGATCAATAAGATCGACCAAGCCGATCCGCTGGTACTTGCTGAGTTGCGCCACGTTCTCGACCACGAGGATGTTGTCTACGTATCCGCGCGCACGGGCGAGGGAATCGATGAGCTGACCGCGCGCGTAGAGCTTTTCCTCAACTCCCGCGATAGCCACGTTAAACTGCAGGTTCCCTTCACCCGCGGCGATATTGTGGCGCGCGTACACGCCGAGGGCACGGTGCGCCACGAGGAATATACGGCCGATGGCACGCTTGTCGACGTCCGCCTTCCCGCCCCCACCGCCCGCGAACTCGCCGAATTCATCGTGTAGGAAGTTTCTTAAAACCGGCTCCGGTGATCCATAATTAAGGCTCGTGAGCTTAAAAGGTTGGACTGTCCACGGAGACGGTAAAAAGATTGCACCGGGCGCAGTCGTAGCGCCGGAAGAACGACTTAGTTGGGGCCGTACCATCGGCATCGGCATGCAGCACGTGGTAGCCATGTTCGGTGCCACGCTGTTGGTTCCTACCCTGACCGGATTCCCCGTCAATACGACGCTGCTCTTTTCCGGCCTCGGAACCATTTTGTTCCTGCTTATCACCCGCAACCGGTTGCCGTCTTACCTCGGCTCTTCCTTTGCGTTTATCGCGCCGCTGTCGGCTTCGCAGCAGTACGGTATCGCCGCGCAGGCAGGCTCCATTTTGGTTACTGGCCTCGTCTTGGCCGCGGTGGGTGTGGCCGTAAAGATCGCCGGCCGCCGCGTGCTCGATTCCGTCATGCCGCCGGCCGTGACCGGGGCGATTGTGGCGCTCATCGGCCTGAACTTGGCACCGAATGCAGCCGAGAACTTTGCCTCCCAGCCGCTCGTGGCGGCGGTGACGCTGCTCGTCATCCTGCTGGCTACCGTCGCCGGGCGCGGCATGGTCTCGCGCCTATCTATCCTGCTCGGTGTGGTCGCTGGCTGGGTCTTCGCTGCGCTTACCGGCAACCTAGGCGATGACGCCGTCGCGGCCATCGATGCCGCCCCGTGGGTGGGCCTGCCGGAATTCCACGCGCCTTCCTTCAACATTTCCGCCATCGCCGTGGCGCTTCCCGTGCTGGTGGTGCTCATCGCGGAAAACGTCGGCCACGTCAAAGCGGTCTCCGAGATGACCAAGCGCGACCTCGATGACCTAGCCGGTGACGCTCTGATTGCCGATGGTCTCGCGTCCACCCTTGCCGGCGGCTTCGGTGGCTCGGGTACCACGACTTACGCCGAAAACATTGGCGTGATGGCTGCCACCCGCGTTTATTCCACGGCCGCGTACTGGGTAGCAGCCTTTACCGCCATCCTTTTAGCTTTCGTGCCGAAGTTTGGAGCGCTGATTTTTACTATCCCGACCGGCGTTCTCGGTGGCGCCTGCATCGTTCTTTACGGACTCATCGGCATGCTGGGCGTGCGCATCTGGATGGACAATAAGGTCAATTTCAATAATCCGGTCAATCTGACTGCGGCCGCAGTGGCACTCATTGCCGGCATAGGCAACCTGACCTTAACTGTTGGCGGGGTCTCCCTCGAGGGCATTGCTTGGGGTTCGGTGGGTATCATCGTGGCTTATCCGATTATGAAGAAGCTGTACGATTCCGTCGGCGAGGGCCATAGCGCCAAGTACTAATTTCCCAGCTGTGGATAACTGCCCGTCGCGCGGCCGCGGCGGGCATTGTTGTTGATGGGCCAACGCGGGTTATCCACACCGCGCCGGTGCGTGGCTCGCGCAGGCTTGCGGGGGCTGTTTAACTCAGCGGCATGACCGCATTGGACGCATACTTAAACGCCGTGAGCACCGGCATGGACATCGTCGCCGCCGCTCAAGGCCTTAGCGATCGTCAGCTCATTGCGCGAGGTGCCTCCGATATAGCCGCGCGCGACCTGCTGCGTCTATGCGATACCTACTTCGGCCGGTGCGGCTTTGCCGCCAAACAGCGAGCGGCGCGGCAGACTCGGCACCCCCTTGACGTGCTACTGCTGATTGAAAAATATGCCCTGCGCTTGCCGACGCAGCGCGATGCCTGGACCCTGCGCTCCGAACTGTGTGCCTTTCGCGGCAGCGCCACCGCCCTGGAAAAGCGTGCCCGTGCTTTGGTACGCGAACTGCGACCGCGCCGCGCACCAGAAAAGGGCGTGCGCATTACCCGTCGTTCCGGTGGCCCGTGGTCGCTAACGATTACCGGGGATTCGGCCGATGTGGCGGATATGCATGCCGCATTAGATGCCAATAAGCCGTTGGAATCTGCCAAAGACCTCTTTTTCGGCAAGGCGGATGCGTCGCGCACAACGGTGACGACGCAGGTGGTTCTCACCCTTGAGGAGCTCGACTGCATAGTTGACGGTGGGGGCGAGGAAATCACCCTCCAGCTCACCAACGGCGCTCGAATGACAGGCGCAGAGCTGGTGGCACGCACACTGAGCGACCACGGCTATGTCACCCTCGTACACCCGCACGAGGGGCCGGTAAACCTCTACCGAACCTCGCGGCTAGCCAATGACAAACAACGGCTGATGGCGGCTGCTGTCAATCCTGTCTGCCCCTGGGATAGCTGCAACTTTCCCGCTGATAAATGCCAAATTCACCACCTAAGAGCCTGGAAGGACGGCGGCGAGACTAACGCTGCGAACCTCACGACGTGCTGTCCCTACCACAACGGCGTTAACGACGATGACCCTAACGCTCCGCCTAGCCGAGGCCGGCTTGCCCGGGTGAGCGGGCAGGTGAAATGGGTGCCACCGTGGGGATAGGTGGCGTCGGTAAGCGAAAAGCTCCCCACCGCACGGGTGGGGAGCCTAAAGTCGAACCGTTTTAGAGCTTAGGAAGCATCCAAGTCCTTCTCGATGAGAGCAGCAATCTTTTCCACTGCTTCTTCGTTATCAGAGGTAACGGTCACCTCATCGCCCTGTTCTGCACCAAGAGCCATGATCATCAGGGAAGAGGCAGCGTCGGTCTCATCCTCATCATCGTCACCAACCAGGTTAAGGAAGATATCCTCATCGAACTCGCCAGCAGCGTCTGCGATAATGGATGCGGGACGTGCGTGCAGGCCTACGGAGGAGCCAACCTTTACAGTCTTGGAAGCCATGGAAATATCCTTTCTTACGGGGATTTTTACAATCCAGTGTACGAGTGTTTGGTTTATGCTGCCACGTTCTGGAGGGCTTCTTCGACGGCCTTATTGGGCCAGAACTGCTTCATCGCCAGCACCGCTGCGGTCGAGACAACCACGCCGGCCGCAATGGCAACGAGGTAACCCCAGAACGGGTCGATGGCGAAGAAGACGAACACGCCACCGTGCGGAGCACGGGAACCGACCGACAGAGCCATCGAAATCGCGCCAGTTACCGCGCCGCCGGCCATCATCGAAGGGATGACGCGGAACGGGTCGGCCGCTGCGAACGGAATGGCTCCTTCGGAAACGAAGGACAAGCCCAGGAGCCAAGCAGACTTGCCGTTTTCCTGTTCGGCAGGGGTAAACAGCGACTTGCGGATGAACGTGGCTAGCGACAGTGCAATCGGTGCGACCATGCCGGAAGCCATGACGGCGGCCATGATCTGCATGGAGGATTCGTCACCGGTGGAAAGCCCGGCCGTCGCGAAGAGGTAGGCAGCCTTATTGACTGGGCCGCCCAGGTCGAAGCACATCATCAAGCCGAGGATGATACCAAGGAGCACGGCCGAGGAGCCGGACATAGACGATAGCCAATTTTGCAGGCCGTCCATGATGGCTGCCAACGGTGCACCCAGCAGCAGGTACATTGCAAGGCCGACGACTAGCGAGGTAAGCAGCGGGATAATGACGACCGGCATGAGCGAGCCTAGCCAGCGTGGCACTTTCCAACTGCCAATCCACATGGCGATAAAGCCCGCCAGAAGACCAGTTACCAGGCCACCGATGAAGCCAGCGCCCAAGGTGACTGCGATCGCGCCGCCCGCGAAGCCCGGGGCGATGCCCGGACGGCCGGCGAGCGCGTAGGCGATATAGCCCGACAGTGCGGCGACGATAAAGCCCATAGCCGCTTGGCCGACGGCGAAGAGAACAGCGCCGAGATAGAGCAAGAACCCGGAGCGCTCGAAGTGTATGAGTTCGCCGTCAACGGTCACGTCATGGCCGGGGAGGTTGCCGAGCGAAAAGTCCGTCGATAGTGCTTGCCAACCATTTGCCATATCGGCACCACCGAAAAGGAAGCCGAGGGCGAGCAGCAGACCACCGGCCGCGACGAACGGGACCATATAAGACACGCCGGTCATAATGGCTTGCTGGATGCGCTTGCCCCAACCAAGAGACTTGCCTTCTTCTTCCGCATCGGCACGGGTAGCGGTGCCGGAGACCTTATGCGCGTGGGGGTTGTGCGCGGCTGCGATCGCCTCGTCGAGCATCGTGCCAGGTTCATTGATGGCGCGTTTGACACCAGATTCGATAACCGGCTTGCCAGCGAAGCGCTCGCGATCGCGCACGCCGACGTCCGTGGCGAAGATAACTGCATCGGCCGCGTCGATGGTGGCTTGAGAGACAGACTCATTATTTGACGAGCCTTGGGTCTCTACGGTCAGCGAGACGTCGTCACGCTCGGCTGCGGTCTGGGTCAGCGCGTCGGCGGCCATGTAGGTGTGGGCGATGCCGGTGGGGCAGGCGGTGATGGCCACGATGCGGGTGACATCGGCCGAAGATTCTGCGTTGATAGGGGTTGCGGCCGAGGGCGCGGCGGCACCGGCACCGGTTGCGGCAGTGCCGGCAGCAGCTCCCTGGGCGGCCGGTTCTTCGGCTGGCTTCTTCTTTGGCTTTTCTGCGTTGACTACGTCCAGTACGAGACGGACGATTTCTTCCTTGGTGGGCGCGTTGCGCAGGGACTCGAGGAAGTCCTTCCGCACTAGAGCGCGGGCTAACTTGGACAAAATCTTCAGGTGGGCCTTGCCGCCACCGGCCGGGGCCGCGATGAGGAAGACGAGCTGGGCGTCACCGTCAGGGCCGGAGAAATCCACGCCGCGGCTTAAGCGGGCGAACGCGAGGGTGGGTTCTGTCACGGCCTCGGAGCGGCAGTGCGGGATGGCAACGCCACCGGGCACGCCGGTTCCGGCTTTAGCCTCGCGGTCGATGGCGGGATGTGCCAAACCGGCGATGTCGGTGGCTCGGCCGGTGTCATGGACCAGCGTGGCCAGGTTGGTGATGACGGAGTCAACGCTGTCGCCGAAGTCGGCGTCGAGCGCGACTAGGTCGGTAGTGATAAGGTCGGAAGCCATGTTTAGGCACTCCTTAGGCTAGCGAGTTTACGGGGGTATGTGCGATATCGAGTTCTTCTGGGCGGGGGAATTGGGTGCCTTGTTTGGATGCAGCCGCAGTTCCGTAGGCCACCGACTGCGCGAGGCTATCGGCCGGCGACTTACCGGCGGTGCGGCCAAGAAGGTATCCGGCGAGCGCGGCGTCACCGGCGCCTACGGTGGATTTCACCGTTGCTGGCGGGGGAGTTGCAGCCCAAGCGCCGTCCGCGGTAACCAGCACCGCGCCGGCACCGCCAAGAGTGACGAGTACCTCTGCGATGCCCTGCTTGACGACGTCCCGGGCCGCCCGAACAACCTCCGAGTACTCGCCGCGTGCGGCCTGGTCTTCCAGTTCGCGGCCGTCGGTTCCGGTGAGCTGGCCGAGCTCTAATCCATTGGGCTTAATGAGATCCGGCGCAGCAGAATTGAGGCTTTCGCCAATGGCCTGCATTGGGGCATCTGACGTATCGACGGCAATGCGAGCCTGTGGTGCGGCCGCGCGGACTGCGGAGATGAGGTCGCAATACCAATCGGTGTTAACGCCACGCGGCAGGGAGCCGGCTAGAACCACCCACTCGGAGGCAAGGGCGCGGGCGGTGAGCTCGGAGGCAATGGCGTGGGAGTCGGCGTCGGAAAGCACAGGGCCTGGACCGTTGACCTTGGTGGTAGTGCCATCAGGCTCTGTGATGGTGGTATTGACTCGAACTGTGCCGTCCATGGGGATTGCAGAGGAAGGCAGCCCGGCCGAGTGGATGAGATTCAGGAAAGAATCGGAGTCGTGGGCCGGGAAAAGAGCCAAGGATTGCTCGCCGGCCAAGTGCACGGCATGGGTGACGTTTACACCCTTGCCGCCAGCAACCTGTGTGACCTCGCTGGCGCGGTGGACATCACCGGAGGTCAAAGGCTCGCTGAGGACAAGGGTGGCGTCGATACTGGGATTGGGGGTCAGCGTGAGAATCAAGTGGTCCCTTTCGCAGGTTGTATATTGGGGGTCGAACGCCGCTGGAGAGAAACTTAGGGCATGGCCCGCCCTTAATGTTGATTCTTGTCCGATTGTGTCCGAAAGTCAACAGAATTCCTGTGGTATACATTGCTTTTCTATCCGGTTTGTGGTGTTCTGGAAGTTAATAGACCGCTATCTTCGAAGGAAGTACGCTCATGGAAAACGCGTCTGAGTCCACAATTAAAGGCACCGGAGTCGTTGCTGGAGTCGCCTACGCTGAAGCCGTGTGGGTCCGCCCTCGCCCGGCCCTGCCAACGGAGGGGAGCATCGACCCAGAGCAAGCGAGTGAATCAGAATATGACCGCTTTCTTGCGGCGGTAGATACGGTAGCTGGCCGCCTAGAGCAGCGTGCAGCCGCCGCAGAAGGCCAGGCGGCGGAAGTTCTCACCGCGACGGCCGGCATGGTCAAGGACCGTGGCTGGCATAAGGCTGTACGCAAGAATATCCGCACCGGAAGGAATGCGGAGTTCGCTACTGTCGGCGCCACCGATAAGTTTGTCACCATGTTCGAGGCTGCCGGCGGCGTGATGGCCGAGCGCACTACCGACCTGAAGGATGTGCGCGACCGCGTCATTGCAGAACTGCGCGGCGAGGATGAGCCAGGGCTGCCGTTGGTAGACGGCGAGGCCGTGCTCTTCGCTGATGACTTGGCCCCGGCCGATACTGCGACGCTGGATACCAAACACATCAAGGCCCTTGTCACCGAGCTGGGCGGCCCCACTAGCCACACGGCTATCATCGCTCGCCAGCTGGATATTCCGTGCATCGTAGCGGTCGGCTCTGCGTTGACCGATATTGAAAGCGGCACGCTGGTATTCGTAGATGGCGCGGTTGGCACCGTGACCTGTGGTGCCGACGAAGAGGCTTCTTCTAAGGCAGTGGCCGAGTACCGCGAGCGCGCAGCACGCGTTGCCCAGTGGCGTGGACCTGCTGAAACCAAGGATGGCCACCGCGTGCAGTTGCTTGCCAACGTTGCCGATGGCAACGCCGCCCGCATCGCTTCCGAGTCTCAAGCGGAGGGCATCGGTCTATACCGAACGGAGTTGTCCTTCCTATCTGCTAGCGAGGAGCCCAGCGTAGAAGACCAAGCCAAGATTTATGGCAAAGTATTCAACGCTTTCCCCGAATCCAAGGTTGTTGTGCGTACTTTGGATGCTGGCTCCGATAAGCCAATCTCTTATGCCACGCTGACCTCTGAGGAGAACCCAGCCTTGGGCGTGCGCGGATTGCGTATCGCGCGCGATAATGAGGCTCTGCTAACCCGCCAGCTTGACGCGATTGCGCAGGCGGCCGAGGCCCGCGACGAAAACGCCTCTACCTGGGTTATGGCTCCGATGGTGGCGACCTCCACCGAAGCGCAGTGGTTTGCCAACCTATGCCGAGAGCGCGGACTGACCGCCGGTGCCATGATTGAAGTGCCGGCCGCGGCGCTCATGGCGGATAAAATTATGCCGCACCTTGACTTCGTGTCCATTGGTACCAATGACCTTACCCAGTACACGATGGCGGCGGACCGCCTGTCTCCGCAGCTTGCTTACCTCACCGACCCATGGCAGCCGGCCGTGCTTCGCCTTATCCAGCACACTTGCATCGTGGGCCAGGCTAATAACGTCGCGGTGGGTGTATGCGGCGAAGCGGCAGCGGACCCGATGCTAGCGTGCGTCCTAACCGGTCTGGGCGTAAATTCGCTATCTGCTGCTTCGACTGCAGTGGCAGGCGTTGGTGCTCAGTTGGCAGAAGTTTCCCTGGAACAGTGCCAGCAGGTTGCTGAGGTAGCGCTGGACGCCGAGAGCCCAGATGCTGCCCGCACCGCAGTGGTGGAGCGCATGGAGTCCTTCGCCTAACTGGGCGGTAGGGTGCTATTCGCTGGCGAGCACGACTTCAATTTCGCGCTCGCGCAGCGCCTCTACAAAGGAATCGGGGGCGGCGGCGTCAGTAATGACGACGTCGATGTCCGCGATGGCGGCGAAGCTGACCAAATAATCATTGCCCAGCTTGCTGGAATCGCACATCACCACGACCTTGTGGGCGTTGGTGACAAATGCGGACTTGATGGCGGCCTCTTGCGAGTCGGCCGTCGACAAGCCGTGATCCAGCGTTAGGGCATTAGTGCCGATGAAGGCGACGTCGGCGCGCATAAGAGCCATCGTGCGCAGTGCCGTATCGCCGACGACGGCCTGGGTGATAGCGCGGACGGTACCGCCAAGCAGTTGGACGTCCGGTACACCGTTGCCCGCCAAAGATAAAGCGATGGGCAAGCTATTGGAGACAATATTAAATTGAGCTTGAGGGTACTGCTGTCCAATGAGCTCGGCGAACGCATTGATGGTGGTGCCTGCATCAAGGAAAATGCTTCCGCCGCCGCGGGGCAGAAAATCAAGGGCCGCTCGGGCAATGGCGGCCTTGGCCCCAGAGGCAGAACGTTGGCGGGTATCTAGGGTAAGCTCCGCAGTTTGGAATGACTGGGAGGCTACCGCGCCGCCGTGCACGCGATGGACAACGCCCTCGCGGTCTAGCACAGCAAGGTCGCGTCGAATGGTCTCGGCCGTGACTTCAAAGCGTTCTGAAAGCTCGGTGACGTTGACACGGCCTTCCACCGCGGTGAGGGAAGCGATTTGGCGGCGCCGCTCTTCTGCGTACATGATTCCTCCTTGGACCTAAAACATCGTTGTGTGGCGCGGGGGTGAATCGCCACCGCGTTTAGCGGAAATGAAAATCTGGCGATGCTGTTTTGCTTAAACCATTGTCTCAAAAATCGGTAATAAACGGACTAAAGCAAAAATTTGCACAGCTATGTTTTTGATAGTTGGCGCCAAAACACCTGTTCAAAAGCAGGAGTGGGAAATTGGGATTTTCGTCTCTTTTGGTGTCCGAGTCCAATTAGGTGCCAAAATGGGGGTGAATAAATGAAGGTCGCTTTCGCGTGGAGGCTAGGCAAAAATAGGCCCCGCAGACCTCATTAAAGACGGCCTGCGGGGTATAAAAATAGTGGACTTGATATTCCCTTTATAGCTTGCGGAAGACGGAGACGACCTTGCCCATAATTTCGGCGTCATCGCCGTTGATTGGCGCGTATGCATCATTGTGGGGAAGTAGCCATACACCGGAAGAGTCGCGGTGGAACTCCTTAACGGTGGCTTCAGAGCCATCCAGCAGGGCCGCGACGAATTCGCCTTCCTCGGCTACTGACTGGGAGCGAATGATAACCCAGTCGCCGTCGAGAATGCCGGCGTCCTGCATGGAGTCGCCGACTACCTGCAACATATACAGGTCGCCCCCGCCGACTACCTCGTCCGGCATGGGGAAGTAGGCGTCGACGTTTTCCTCGGCAGTAATGGGGGCACCGGCCGCAATGCGTCCGACGACAGGAATATAGGATACGGCGCTTGCGTCTTCTGGTATTGGCTGTTCTGCCTTGGCAGGCTTGCGTCCGGGCTTCTTTGCACCATCGTCGGTATTGAGGTGGCGGACATCAACCGCACGCGGCTTATTCGGATCGCGACGTAGGAATCCCTTTTCTTCCAGTTGCTTTAGCTGGTAGGCAACCGAGGATGTGGACTGTAGTCCTGCGGCATCACCAATTTCGCGAATGCTTGGTGGATAGCCGCGCAGCATAACGGCATCACTAATGACATTGAGGATGCGTCGTTGGCGATCGGATAGGGAAGCGTAATCGGTCTTTTCGGTGGTCTTCTTTGGCTTGCGGCCCATTGCTGGCTCCTAGGAAGGGTTCGGATGGCTTTATCGGCGGTCTGCTAGCTGTCGGCGTTGAAAATTGCCACATGTCATTTGTAGCACGAAAAGTACAGATGTTCGAGATTTGCGCGCAGGGGTGGACAAGCGTTCGAAGCAGTGCTATAAATCGAACGTACCAACTAAATCGAACATTATGGCGACTGTTTACCGGCGTGTGTCGTGTCGGATTCCTACGGTGGGCATAGTCGTCGAAAGGAAAATCATGTCTCTGCTTACCAATTCTCGTAATGACCTGCAAACCTGTAACTCTGTAGGATCTGTAGTGGTTCCCTCTGCGTCTGTATGGGATGTGGCTCGTCACGACGGTCGGAGTGTGGGTGGCGGTGCTAATTCGCGACATATTCGAACTCTCCGAGTGGAAAATCGAACGACATATCGTTCGAATTGTATGACTGTTGGAGGCTTCGAAAAGATATCGGAAAGGCGCGGAAGCAGCGCGGGGAGGTCGAACACAGGTAATTACATATTGGGGGCGGTGTTTGGTGTCGCGGTCTTTGTGGGCACGTTGGTAGGTGGATTAGCTGGAGCGGAAGGCAGTAGTGCACCACAACCGCCGGCTTCTGAAGTGCAGCAAGTTGAAGCTGCAGTATCGCGTTAAGAGAAGCAGTGGGAGCGAAGCCCAGTGGCCGTACAGACGTGGAAGTGAGTAAACTACTGGCGTAACAACGTCAGCGAAAGGACCACTGTGTATTGCCCCTTTTGCCATAATGAGCAGTCCCGCGTCATCGACTCGCGTGTGGTCGATGCTGGAACCTCGATTCGCCGCCGGCGCGAGTGTGCTTCGTGCAAGGGGCGTTTTACCACGGTTGAGAAGGCCGTACTGCTCGTGGTGAAGCGGAACGGCTTGGCAGAGCCTTTCAGCAGGGATAAGTTGATTCGCGGCGTGAGGCGCGCCTGCCAGGGGCGAGATGTTAGCGACGATGCCCTGAAGAAACTGGCTCAAGAAGTGGAGGAGACCGTCCGTGGCCATGGCTCCTCGCAGGTAAACGCGAATGAGATTGGCCTGGCCATCTTGGAGCCATTACGTGACCTTGATGAAGTGGCTTATCTGCGCTTTGCTTCCGTGTATAAGTCTTTTGAAAGCGCTGATGACTTTGAATCCGAGATCCGGCTCATGCGGAGGCGCGACCGCGAGGATTTCTAGCGCAGTTTGTCCACCGCCTTCTGGATGCGGCGGAGCGAAACCGCATGGGCTGTGCCGAGGCGTTGGGCAAAAAGGGAAACCCGAAGTTCCTCTATCATCCAGCGTACGTCCTTGACCTCCCGCGTCTTTTCGCGGCCGGCCGGTAGGTTGCGCAGGCGGTTGGACAAGTAGGCCTTGGCATTGTCGATTTCGGCCTGGCGGTCTGCATCGCGGTCTGGGTCAAGGTTCATATCCTCTAGGCGTATTCGCATAGCTTGGATATAGCGAGGCAGGTGGCGTAGGTGCGCCATGCCATGGACTGTGATGGCGTTACGCGGTAGGAGGAAGTCTAGTTGCTCACGCATGTCATCGATTGCAGGACCATCCCAGTGGGCGAGTTCCGCTCGCAGATTGGAATATTCGGCGAGTCCAGGCGCTATTGCTACTACGGCTCGGCGCACACGTCCGGAAACCTGTGGTTTGACGGTGTCTTTGAGTTTCTGGAAAGCAGTGGGAGTACGGACCGGTCCGCCGGCTTCTAGCATGAGGTCGCGGATGGCAGCGACGCGGGCGTCGTTGACCAAGCCATCGGCACCGCCGTGCGGATAGGAGTCAACGGCAACACGTTGTTGTAGCGGCAGGCCCTTGACCATTTGCGGAGGATTGACCGAAATTTCGCGCATGAGCAAGGTCAGCGTGGTAGTAACCATCGCGGCGTCTGCGGCGGCTTTGGTGGGATGAACCTTGAGCTCGACGCCATCTTTGGTGGCGACTAGGGCGGGATAGGCCGTAACTTCGTGGCCATCGACGGTGGTAGTGACCGTGTCATCTATTGCGCCTAGAGTATCGTCGGTCCATTCGCTAACAGCGGTGGACTCGGCGGTGCGAGAGACACGGGACACGGAGGACTTGATGTGCCCGGCCTGGCGACGAATGAGTACCGCTAGGTCGCGGTCAGAGTCGACGATCTTGCCACGTTTGTCAATCGCCCCGTAGTTCATCCGCAGGTGGGCGGGTAGCTTGCTGGCCTGGAAGTCGGTGGCGTTGATTCCTTGACCGCCGAGTTCGCGGAGGACGTCGGCAAGCTGCTGGGTGATTGGTCCTTCATAAGGGATGAGGCGGTCGATGGCGCGCTCGGCAAACTCGGGTGCGGGTACGATGGTGCGGCGCAGGGCCTTGGGCAGGCTGCGGATGAGCTCGGTGACGAGCTCGAGGCGCAGACCCGGAACGAGCCAATCGAAGCCTTCGGTATCCAAGCCAGCGAGCATAGGAATGGGAACCATTACGGTGACGCCGTCGAGAGGATCGCCGGGCTCGAACTTGTAGGTCAGTTCGTAATCGATAGAACCCTTGCGCCAGTGGTCAGGGAAGGACTCTTCGGTGACGTCGTGGGAGTCATCGATGAGCTTAGCCGGATCGAAATCCAGCAGGTCAGGTGTGCGACGGCGTTCTTCCTTCCACCACGAGTCAAAGTGGCGGCCCGTGGTTACCTTTGCCGGAATGCGCTGGTCATAGAAATCGAAGAGCGTGTCTTCGTCCACGATGAGGCCGCGGCGGCGGGCCTTTTCTTCGTATGCGGCGGCGTCATCAAGCGCTTGAGCGTTGGCCTTGAAGAAGGCGTGGTGGGTATTCCAGTCGCCGGCGATGAGGGCGTTGCGGATGAACATATCGCGGGCAGCGGAGGGATCGACGCGGTGGTAGGGCACGGTGCGGTCGGCCACGATGGGCACGCCGTAGAGCGTGGATTTTTGGTGCGCGATGGCGGCGGCGCGCTTGCGAGACCAGGTGGGCTCGGAGTAGTTGTGCTTGAGCAGGTCTGCACCGAGATTTTCCACCCAGGCGGGATCGATGGCGGCGACATCGCGCGCCCAGAGGCGGGAAGTTTCTACTAGCTCGGCAGCCATGAGGAATTCGGGAGGCTTTTTTGCCAGGGCGGAGCCGGGGAATACCAGGAAGCGGGTGTTCCGCGCGCCCTGGAACTCCTTGGAATTGCCATCGCGGGCGCCGATATTGGATAGCAGGCCCGAAAGGAGGGACATGTGTATGTCATCGGAGCGGCGCTCGGTGCCTTCCTGGTAGGTCCAACCCAGCTGCTTGGCGACGTCCTTGAGCTGGCGCACCAAGTCAAACCACTCCCGGATGCGCATGTAGTGGAGGAACTCCTGTTTCATGCGCTTGCGGAATTTATTGCCGGATTGCTCGTTGCGGGTTTGCTTGATGTAATCCCATAGCTTGAGCATGGACAAGAAATCCGAGGTCTTGTCCTTGAAGCGGGCGTGGGCTTGGTCGGCCTGGGCTTGGAAGTCGAGGGGGCGTTCCCGCACATCCTGGATGGTCATGGCGGCAACGATGACCATGACATCATCGAGGCACCCGTTGGTGTTGGCCTCAATAAGCATGCGTGCCATGCGCGGGTCCAGGGGGATGCGGGCGACATCGTGGCCGATGGTGGTGAGCGAGGGCTTGTCCTGCTTGTCGTGGAGGGCGCCGAGCTCGTGGAGGAGCGTGAGACCATCGCGGATGGCCTTGTGCTCGGGAGGTTGGATGAAGGGGAATTGTTCGATATCACCGAGCTTGAGCGAAACCATTTGGAGGATGACACTCGCGAGGTTGGTGCGCAGGATTTCCGGGTCGGTGAACTCGGGACGGCTTTCAAAATCTTGTTCGCTGTAGAGGCGGATGGCGATGCCGTCGGCAACGCGGCCGCAACGGCCGGAGCGCTGGTTGGCGGAGGCCTGCGAGATGGGCTCGATGGGCAACCGCTGGACCTTGGTGCGCGTGGAATACCGTGAGATGCGGGCGGTGCCGGTATCGACGACATAGCGGATGCCGGGCACGGTAAGCGAGGTTTCGGCGATATTGGTGGCCAAGACGATGCGGCGGCCGCGGTGCTCGCTAAACACGCGGTGCTGCTCTTGGTTAGATAGACGGCCGAAGAGAGGAGTGACCTCGACGTTTCTCCACTTATTGCCTTCGATGGCCTCCATGGCATCGCGAATATCTCGTTCGCCGGGGAAGAAGCACAGGATATCGCCGTCGCCTTCGCGCATGAGCTCTTCGATGGCCTCGATCAAACCGTCGAGGGGATCTTGGTCCACGACTTTTCCGCCGGCCTCGAATTCGAGTGGCCGGTAGCGGATTTCTACGGGGTAGGTGCGTCCGGAGACCTCGATAATGGGGGCGGGGTTGCCGTCGGCGTCGGCAAAGTGGGCGGCGAAGCTTTCTGGGTCGATGGTTGCGGAGGTGATGATCACCTTGAGGTCGGGACGCTTGGGCAATAGGCGCTTCAAGTAGCCCAATAGGAAGTCGATATTGAGCGAGCGTTCGTGGGCCTCATCGATGATGATGGTGTCGTACTTATTGAGGAAGCGGTCCCGTTGCATCTCGGCGAGCAGAATGCCGTCTGTCATAAGCTTGACGGCGGTGGTCTCAGAGACGCGGTCATCGAAACGAATGGCGTAGCCGACGGACTCTCCGATTTTCTGGTCCAGTTCCGAGGCGATGCGTTCGGCCACGGTGCGGGCAGCAATGCGGCGTGGCTGGGTGTGCCCGATGAATCCGCGGCGTCCGCGGCCCAAATCCAGACAGATTTTTGGGATCTGAGTGGTCTTACCAGAACCGGTCTCACCGGCGATGATGACGACCTGGTTATCTCTAATGGCCGCGGCGATATCGTCCTTGCGGTCCGTGACGGGGAGGGCGTCGGGGTAGGTGATGGCGGGAACGGCGGCGTCGGTAAGTGCGACGAGCTCGGCCGCAGCGTGGATCTCAGCGCCTATCTCCTGCAGCGCCTTTGGAGCCCGGGCCTTTTTCAGGCGGCGGCGGAAGGACCGGGCTTCAGAGAGGGTGACATTGTCGAGTGCAGCGAAAAGTTCATCGCGGGAAGGGGTTTCATTCATAGTCATGACTAGGCACAGAGTTTACCTGCCCGCCATAAATGAGGAAAAAGTTGTTAAAGTGAAAATACTTATCCATACACTGATTCGCATTCCTTAAGGAGGAACCCCGGTTATGCCGAACCCGTATTCGGGTGGAAATGGTGATTTTCCGCGCTACGAACCGACCGATCACCCCGAGGACCGACCAAACTACGGACAGCTTCCGTCTTATGATGGCAGCCATGAAGAAAACGCCCAAGGCTATGTGGGCTACCAAGCAGGCCAGCGGCCGTTTACCGGAAAGGTCTCCGCAATAGATGCGGTTTCTTGGGCTTTTAGGACTGTCTTTGGGAATTGGAAGCTGTGGATTCTAGGAACGTTGCTTGCTGGCATTCTCTGCGTAGTCTTTTTCGCCATTTCTGGCGGAATGGGTGCTGCGACGGTGAGTGCCGAGGGTGATCTCTCTGCCAGTTACACGATCACGCAGCCCATTTCGTGGGTGATTGGCATCGTTCTAACTCTGGTGGTTATGCGCCTGGCGCTTTTTCAGATTGATGATTCTCGCACCGGGTGGGGCTACCTGTTTAAGAATGTGCGCTGGTGGCAGCCACTAGTCATTATGATTGTCATCGGTATTGTCATCGGTGTTGTAGCGGGTCTTATCTCGTTCCTGGCTCTGCGTGGTTCGGCGGCGAAGCTGGCTGGCGGTGCCGAGCAGCTTTCCGATGAAGAAGCGTTCACCGCCGTCATGGGCATGCTCGGCGTCATGGCTGTGATTTCGCTGATTAGCTTCTTTGTGCAGCCGCTGTTCTCCCTGATGCAGTGGTTCGCGGCTGACGGCGATAGCGTTGATGACGCCGTGAAGAAGGGCTTTCAGGCAGGTAAGAATAACTACGGTCAAATGTTGCTACTGGCAATTTTGAACTTTTTCATCATTGTGGCCGGTTTCTTGCTTTTGGGCATCGGCCTCATCGTGGCTTATCCGGTCACACTATTGGCGCAAGCGCACATGTTCCGCCAGTGCGCGGGTCGCAACACCCTCCCGCAGGTATAGCACCAGATAGGTAAAGGCCACCGTTTCCCGCTTGGGACGGTGGCCTTTGGCGTGCTTGGCGACGCCCAGGGGCAACTAGAGGCAGTGTCCACTGCCGATTGTGGCTACTGCTGGGAGCGCTCTATCGCCTTGTTGTAGGCGGCGGTGATGAGCGTGCCGAATTCGCGGAATTCTTCGCTGCGGGCTGCAGAGGAGCGGAAGACGAGGCCGACCTCGCGCTCGGCTGTGACGTCGGGGGCGAAGTGGGCTACGGCTACATCCTTGCCATGGCATTCGGTCGCGAGGGCGGATTCGGGGACGAGGGTGCAGCCCAGCCCGCCCATGACCAGCTGCATGATGGTGGTCAGGGAGGAAGCACGGGTGACGGAATTGGTGGCCTCGGCGGGGTTGATACTGGCGTGGCGGCAGAGATCGACGACCTGATCGCGCAAGCAGTGGCCGTCGTCAAGCAGCAGCAAATCCAAGTCCTTGAGCTCCGCAAGCTCGACATCCTCGCGGCCGGCGATGGGGTGATCGGGCGGGCAGACAATGGAGAATTTCTCCGTGTAAAGCGGGCTATCGACCATGCCGGTGGCCTCGGATGGAAGGGCCATGATGGCAAGGTCCAAGTTGCCGTTGCGCAGGCGGGTAATGAGGTGCTGGGTTTGCTCCTCGACGAAGCGCGGCTCGAGCTCCGGGTAAGCCTGCGCAAGCATGGAGAGCAGATCGGGGAGGATGTAGGGGGCGATGGTGGGGATAACGCCGATAGTCAGCGGGCCGGCAAGGGTGCCGTTGGCGCCGCGAGCGTGAGCGAGGAAGGTATCGGCTGCTTCAAGCGTTGCCTTGGCGTAGGGGAGGAGGGTCTCACCGGCCGAGGTGACGATGACTTTGCGGGTCGAGCGCTCGATAAGCTGCAAGCCCAATCCCTGTTCGAGGGCAACGAGGCCCTGGGATAGGGAGGGTTGGGAAATCTCGAGTTTGGCGGCCGCGGTACCAAAGTGCTTGTTTTCCGCAACGGTGACGAAGGTACGCAGCTGAGCAAGTGTAGGGCGGTACTCTTTATTATGCATGCCTATTACTCTAACACTTACCTATAGGATTTGCTATTGACGCGAGCGAAAAAGATGGTATAACTGATCGTGTTGGGCCGGATGCGGTCCGGCCCCGCTGCTTGTATGTCAAGCAGCAGGACACTTAGAGGAAAAGCCTTTGATAAAGGAGTTGAAGACTATGCCTATTTTGACCGTCGGCGAGAAGTTCCCAGAGTTCAATCTCACCGCCCTGACAGGTGGCGACCTGCACAACGTCAACGCTAACCAGCCGGAGGACTACTTCGAGCAGGCATCCCTGGACAAGTACGAAGGCAAGTGGAAGGTCGTCTTCTTCTACCCGAAGGACTTCACCTTCGTCTGCCCGACCGAGATCGCTGCCTTTGGCAAGTTGGACGAGGAGTTCCAGGACCGCGATACCCAGATCCTCGGCGGCTCCACCGATAACGAGTTCGCTCACTTCAACTGGCGCGCTACCCACCCAGAGCTGAAGGAAGTTCCTTTCCCGATGTTCTCTGACGTGCGCCACGACCTCATCCGTGCACTGGGGGTAGAAAACGCTGATGGCGTTGCTGACCGCGCCACCTTCATCATCGACCCGGATGGCGTTATCCAGTTCGTCTCCGTTACCCCGGATGCCGTTGGCCGTAACGTAGACGAGGTTCTGCGCGTGCTCGACGCCCTGCAGTCCGAAGAGGTCTGCGCTTGCAACTGGGAGAAGAACGACCCAACCAAGAACATCAACAAGATGGACGTCGTTCAGTCCGCACTCTAAATCTCACTGAGATGCAGGTTCACCCCGCTTTCGTGGCGGGGTTTCCTTTTAAATCCAGTGCAGAGAAATCCTATCAAAACCTCAAAGGAGAAAAGCTATGTCTATTGATAATCTGAAGTCCTCCCTGCCGGAGTACGCCAAGGACCAGAAGCTCAACTTGGGAGCCCTAACCCGCTCGAAGGACCTCGATGAGGAGCAGCTCTGGGGCTGCCTGCTGGCATCGGCTACCGCAACCCGCAATGACACCGTGCTTTCTGAGATTGCGGAGGAAGCAAAGGAGCACCTGTCTGAGGAAGCTATCGAGGCAGCCTACGGCGCAGCCACCGTTATGGCTATGAATAACGTTGCCTACCGCGCCAAGGGCTGGTTGGGCGATGACTACGCACAGGTTAAGTTCGGCCTGCGCATGAACATCATCTCCAAGCCAGGCGTGGACAAGGCCAACTTCGAGCTGTGGAATACCGCAGTCTCCGCCATCAATGGCTGCGAGCACTGCCTGGGCGCTCACGCTCACGAGCTCAATGAAGCTGGCCTGAGCAAGGAGCAGGTCTGGGAGGCCGTCAAGGTTGCGGCCGTTGTCCAGGCTGTGGCACAGGCCATCCAGATTGAGGCCGCACGCTAAAATAGCCGGCCTTTAGCCGCCCTCGCGCTTGCCGACGCCCCCCTCACTCGAGGCGTGGCAGCCAGGGCGGCTTTGTCGTTTTCGCTGGCTAGTACTCCACGCGCAGGTCCGACAGCCGGACTTCGCCGGCCTCATCGGAGGCATCGAGATCTACCGTAGCGACGAACTGGTAGGCGTGGTCGCCGTCTGGGTCCTTGATGATCTGGCGCACGGACCACGCACGCGAGTCAGTATCGCCTAGGCGGAAAAACTCCGGGCCGCGGGCCTCGGGGCCGGAATCGATGTCATCATACTCATCGAAATAGTCATCCAGGATAGCGCCGAAGTCCGGCACTTCGTCCAAGTAATCGAGCAGCTCCGCCAAACGATCTTCCTTTTCCAATGCAAAGAGCTGCACCAAGCGGAACATGTAATTGCGCACCATGATGGTAAAGGCGCGGCGATTGGCCGTGAGCGCGGTGGGGTCCTCCACACCAAAGGTCAGCTCGCGGTCCACCGTGTCTTGGTCGATGGGGGAGTCTTCGCCGGCCATCTGCGCCCATTCGTCGACAAGTGAGGAATCCACCTGGCGGATAAGCTCACCTAGCCAGACAACGATGTCCTCGAGCTCCGGAGTGTTGTACTCGTCCGGAATGGATTGCTTAAGGGTGCGCCAGGCGTCGGTCAGGTAGCGCAAAATCACGCCCTCGGAGCGGGCCAGGCCATAGGTTGCGACCAGATCCGAAAAGGTCATCGCATTCTCGAGCATGTCGCGCACCACGGACTTGGGGCGCAGCTCGAATTCCTTGACCCACGCATTGGTCTCAGCGAAAGTATCGTAGGCCTGCTCCAACAGCTCCTCGAGCGGCTTCGGCCAAGTTATATCCTCCACGATATTCATGCGGTCGGTATAGTCCACTCCGTCCGCCTTTAGCGCGGCAATTTCTTCGCCGCGGCGCTGCTTCTGCTGGGCAATGAGCACCTGGCGCGGGTCATCTAGGATGGCCTCGAATACGGAAATGACGTCCAGGTTATAGGTCTCCGCTTCCGGATCCAGCAGCGAGAGCGCGGCTAGGGCGAATGGACCCAGTGGCTGGTTGAGCGCAAAGTCACGCGGCAACTCTCGCACCAAATGGTAGGGACGGCCGTAAATATCCAAACCCTTGGTGGATTTTTGTACCACGCCGGAATCTACTAGTCCGCGGAAGAGATCGATGGCGGTGAGAATGTCCTTATTCTGTTTGCTGCGATTATCGTGATTGTCTCGCAGTAGGTGGCGTATGTGCTCGTAGCCATTGCCATGGCGCGCCAAGACGTTGAGCAGCATGGAATTAGAAACGCGGAACTGAGAGGTAAGCTGTTCCGGCTCAGCCTCAGTAAGGCGCGCGAAGGTCTTTTCGGACCAGGACACCTCGCCTTCTCGGGCGGACTTTTTCTTGAGCTTCTTCAAGCGTTTGGGGTCGTCGCCGATGCGGCGGCGTTCCTTGGCATTTTCGATCTCGTGCTCGGGAGCCTCGACCACCACAGTGCCCTCGGTGTCATAGCCGGCGCGGCCGGCGCGGCCGGCAATCTGGTGGAATTCGCGCGATTTAAGAATGCGCTGGCGTTGGCCATCGAACTTGGCAAGCCCAGTCATCAGCACGGTGCGGATGGGCACGTTAATACCCACTCCTAAGGTATCGGTGCCGCAAATGACCTTAAGCAGGCCCTTTTGTGCCAGGCGCTCCACTAGGCGGCGGTATTTGGGCAGCATGCCCGCGTGGTGGATTCCGATGCCCTTGCGCAGCAGCTTGGATAGATCCTTGCCAAAGGCGGTGGTAA
This sequence comes from Corynebacterium tuberculostearicum, assembly GCF_030503735.1. The sequence continues at coordinate 526,800 of NZ_CP073096.1, forward strand.
AGCGGAAACCACCGATTTCCTGGGCAATGGCTTCCTTTTCTTCCTTAGTGATGATCCTTGAAAGGGAGGTGAGCGCTTGGGCGCGCTCGGCTGCTTCACGCTGCGAGAAATGCACTACGTAAATGGGGGCCTTCTTATCGGCCAAGAGTTCCTCGATGGTCTCGTGCACCGCGCTAAAGACATAGGAAAAGTCCAGCGGTACGGGCCGCGTTGTGCCGGCGACAAGGTCGGTGGCACGACCGGTGCGACGGGTGAGGTCTTCCTCCAGCCAAGTCGTATTGCCCAAAGTGGCGGACATGAGCAGGAACTGCGCCTTAGGCAATTCCAGGAGCGGCACCTGCCAGGCCCAGCCGCGGTCCGGCTCGGAGTAATAGTGGAACTCGTCCATCACTACCTGGTCGATATTGGCCTCGGCGCCATCGCGAAGCGCGATATTGGCCACAATCTCGGCGGTGGCGGCGATGATGGGGGCATTGCCGTTAACGGTGGCGTCGCCAGTCATCATGCCTACATTTTCCGCACCAAAAATATCGCAGAGAGCAAAGAATTTCTCGCTCACCAATGCCTTGATTGGTGCGGTATAAAAGCTGCGCTGGCCGTGTGCCAAGGCAATGAAGTGTGCAGCATTAGCCACCATGGACTTTCCCGAGCCCGTAGGGGTAGCGAGGATAACATTATCGCCGGCCAAAATGCCGAGCGAGGCTTCCTCCTGAGCCGGGTACAAATTAATACCCCGGCTGGTGGTCCACGAGGTAAAGGTATCCCAGATCGCCTCGTCAACGAGGGACTCGGGTACTTCCGTCAAATCTGGCAGCAGCTGAGATAAGTTCACCCCCACCACCTTAGCGGCGATGGGGGCGGGTTAGTTAGATATCATCACCTAAGTCACCGTCATCCTGCGCGGGGCCAGGGCCATCCTCGCCGTCATCGGCTTGTGAGCCCTCATCCTCAATGCCGTCCTCGCGGTCATCGATTTCGGTGTGGATAATCTGCTGGCTTTCTTCCTCATCCAAAGATGCCAAGAAAGCTTGGAATTCCTCGCTGATTTCCTCACCTGTGGGCACGGGCTCCTCACCGGGCATGATGGCCTGTGGGTGCTCCTTACGGTAGCGCTCCATGTAGGCGTCATACTGCTGCTCGAGCTGCTGTACTACACCTTCGATTTCTTCCGAACCCCCAACCTGTTCTTCTAGCTGGTTTTCTACTCGGGAGATATCCGCTTCAATGCTGCCCAAAGGAATATTGAGGCGTGCTGCCCTTGCTACTGAGTCGAGCAATTGGAACGTAGCATGCGGATAGGGTGAAGCTGCCAAGTAGTGTGGCACATGAACGGTATATCCAGCCACTGTCCGGTGCTTATCCGCCAAGGCCTTTTCTAGATACAGTGCGGCAGAACCAGGAACCATCATGGTCGAATCCATCGATAGCATGTGCTCGGTTAGGTGGGAGGAGGTGCCATGGGCTGTAACCACCGTAGGGCGGGTATGCGGCACCGGCATCGGCGCGGCATAGAGCATGATGGTGTCTTCAATATTGAACTTTTCCACCAGCTTCACCACGGCGGTAGTAAACGCCTCCCAGCGCATATCCGGCTCCGGGCCAGACAGCAGTAGGAAGGTCTTGCCGGAATTATCGCGCAGGACCTTAATACCAAGATCCATGGACTCGATTTCCAGCGCCCGATCCTTATCAATCGTGATGGCTGGGCGGCGCGAGCGGTAATCAATCAGCTCATCAGAGTTAAACGATGCCAGCTGACGGCCTTCCAAAGCGGCCTTCAGGTGGTCAGCACTTGCCTCAATGGCCTGGCCAGCGTCAGCATAGCCGTGCATGGCAACAATCATGGTGGGGCCTTGTCCGTCACCGGAATCATCCCTAATCACCGGAGCCGGATATTCCAGCTCATACATGCGGCGATCTTCTTCGTGCATGTTGTGTTACCTCCTTGCTTTCTCACCTACCCCAACGTCGCGTGCGTGCGTACTATTCCCGCGCGCACTGCGAGGTTAAATAAACAATTGTGCCTCAAACCGCCGGGCAATGCCAGCGCAAACCCAGGCGGGGTGTGGACAATTTGCTTGGCGACGCCCCCTTCACCCCACCTATCCACAGATTGCCACGGGGTAGAGCGATCCGGACTATACAAGCTTGCACTCGTAGCCGAAGGTGGGGCCATGAACATCACAACACCAACTCAGCCCATCCGTACTCCTGGCGATATCCTTGCCAATATACCTGGAATCCTTGGATTCTTTCCCGCCGAATCAGCCATCCTTATATCCATCCAGCCCAGCCCACATGGATACAGCATTGGGCCCGTAGCCCGTCTCAATTTAGGCGATGTGCCTGGCGCCCTGCAGGAGGTGATGGATGCATTTCACTGCGGCAATCCTGAAATCATTTTTTGTTTCGTTCTTTCTCAACGCCGTGAAGCGGAACTCTGGGATATTCTGTACTCGCTCTACCGATTTGAAGACCGTTCTGGCTTAGGCATCGATGCCTGCTGGCTTGCCGAAGAACTATCCACAGATACCGCTTATGACCTCACGTTTGGTCATGCCACAGAATCCGGTGAGGGTCCGCTACAAGACTGGATGGAAGGAACCATTCCTGCGATTTCTACCAGTCACTCTATGCGAGCATGCGTAGACAATGGCCTTCTTCCAGAACTAACGCGCAGTGACTTAGTCCAGCGCTTCACAGCTCAGAATCCGTACTTTGCCGAGGAAGAAATCAGTGCCATGGAGCGTTGTGCCGAAGAACTGGCCCAGCAGATGCGCGCCGGGGAGGGCTACGGGACTACAGACCCAGTGGAAGTGGTCGAGCACCTTATCGCTGACGTCTACTATGTGCTCAGCGAGGTCGACTCGTTAGAGGAGGCGCTTGAAAATGAGGAGTTGCTTTGCGTAGCAGCTATGTGGATGTCTACAACGTGGACTCGTGACCTCGTCATCAAAGACCTCTTGGCGGCGCCGCAAGAAGCCGGTGCGCTCTTGCTAGCGGTGGCGCGTACATTCCACGGGACAATCCGGTACAACGCTCTGGCCTTGTATGCTGCCACCCAGGTATCCCAAGAATTTGGAATTTATGCCGGACCAGCCCTGTCCGTGGTAGTAGAAGAGGCGCCCCGCCACAATTTGGGGCGCCTCATCGCACAGGGATATCGCAGCGGTATGGGAAGACGGTTGATTACCAGTCTGTGCCACGGGTGCGAGCTAGCGCGCGAAGCAGCGGGGATCGGAATTGATAGCCCCGCCTAGTCATGATCGCCTAGGAGCGCTTGGCGGAGTGAGCTTTATCGCCAAGTTGACGGGTGAAATTCCACGCGTCGCTGACAATGGTTTCCAAATCCGTACGGGTAGGATTCCACCCCAGCTCCCGCTTAATCTTTTCCGAGGAAGCAATGAGCGTGGCTGGATCACCGGCGCGGCGTGGAGCCACCTCTGCAGGAATGTCGTGTCCGGTCACCTTGCGGCACATATCGATTACCTGCTTGACCGAGTACCCGTCGCCGGAACCCAGGTTATAGATGCGGTGGTTGCCTGATTCATTGGATTCAAGGGCAAGCACGTGGGCGTCGGCAAGGTCGCGAATATGGATATAGTCACGCACCGGGGTTCCGTCTGCAGTATCCCAGTCATCACCGAACATGAAAATCTTATCTCGGTGGCCTAGCGCTACCTGTAACACGATGGGAATCAGGTGGGTTTCTACCTCGCGGTTCTCACCGATATTCCCGTAGGCGCCGGCCACATTGAAGTAGCGCAGCGAGGTAGCGCCCAAGCCATAGGCGTGAGCAAAGGAGGTAATCATGTAGTCAATAGCCAGCTTTGTCGCTCCATAAGGATTGGTCGGCTGGGTTGGCATATCCTCCGTAATCGGGATCTGTTCCGGCTCACCGTAGGTTGCAGCGGTGGAGGAAAAGACGAGGTTCTTGACCCCGTTTTCACGCATAGCATTGAGGAGATTCAGGGTAGTGACTACATTGTGCTGCCAGTATTCATCTGGCTTGTCTACGGATTCTCCTACCAAGGAGCGTGCCGCGAAATGAATGACGCCTTCAAAGCCGCCTTCCCCCAAAATCTCGGCTGCCTTGTCTGCCACGTCGCCTTCGATGATGCGCGCCTCCCCTGGTACAGCATCACGATTGCCAGTAGAGAAATTATCAATGATGGTAACGTCATGGCCTTGCTCGACTAGGACGGCGGCGCAGACGCTGCCTACATAGCCGGCACCACCGGTAACGAGAAGCTTCATGGTTATACCTCCAGGCGCACTGCGTGCGCCAAGTCATCGGAAAGCACCACGCTGCCACCATCGGGCGTTGACAGGGTAATTGTGCCGCTGTTGTTGACTACCGATACCTTGGCACCTACCTGGATGCCGGCATTGGTTAGCTCTTTGAAGGTTTCATCATCAACCTGCAAGATTTCATTGACTTGAATGACGGTGGCAGACACTTCCTGCCCATTGGGAAGGTCCACTGCGCGGGTACCTTGGTCAGGCTGCGGAATATCGAAACCTAATGCGGAAAGAGCAGGAATAGGATTACCGAACGGGGAGCGGGTCGGATCATCAAGTACGGCAACCATGCGTTTTTCGACTTCCTCGCTCATCACATGCTCCCACCGGCAGGCCTCGTCGTGGACCTTGGCGATGTCGAGCCCTAGGACGTCGGTAAGCAAGCGCTCCGCCAAGCGGTGCTTGCGCATGACTGCTGTAGCTAAGTCGCGGCCTTTTTCCGTTAGATCCAAACTGCGGTCAGTGCGCACGTGCAGGAGCCCATCGCGCTCCATGCGCGCCACAGTTTGAGAAACTGTGGGCCCGGATTGCTCAAGACGCTCGGCAATGCGAGCGCGCAGGGGAGTGATGCCTTCTTCCTCTAGCTCATAGATGGTCCGAAGGTACATCTCAGTTGTATCAACTAGGTCCCTCACGTGGGCATACCTTTCTGTGTGAATACACTTATGCGGCGCTTCTTTCCCGGCTGGGGCGGGGAAGCGCTTTCTAGACTCTGCCGTCCAGACTAGCGTAATTAAGGCCAAGCTTGCCGCTTAGAGTCTGGCCGAAGGCGTATCAACGCCGAACCCCGAGCTTGTCATGGCAATAAATACCAGAGAGCTCGGGGAAGGCTGTAATCACCGATAGTGGTTAGCGTAGTTTAAAGAGCATACTCGCGCAGGCGGTCAGCGCGGTTGCCATCGCGGAGCTTGGCCATAACTTCGCGCTCGATTTGGCGTACCCGCTCGCGCGAGAGACCAAAGCGGCGGCCGATCTGATCCAAGGTGCGCGGCACACCATCATCGAGGCCGTAGCGTAGGCGGATGACGTCCTGTTCGCGCTTCTCCAAGGTGTCAATCACACCCCGGATATCGGAATGGCGCATGGATGCAACGACCGCAGTCTCGGCGTCAGTAGCCTCTGCATCTTCAATGAAGTCACCCAGTGGAGCTTCTTCATCAGTGCCTACTGGCATATCGAGCGAGACGGGGTCACGGGATTGACGTAGCAGCATCTCAATCTTGTTCTCATCGATGCCGGATTCTTCCGAAAGCTCTTCGTTAGTAGCTTCGCGTCCCAGAGACTGGTACATCTCCCGCTTAATGCGAGAAAGCTTATTGACCTGCTCCACTAGGTGGACGGGGAGGCGAATGGTACGAGACTGGTCAGCCATGCCTCGGGTGATGGCCTGGCGGATCCACCAAGTGGCGTAAGTGGAGAACTTAAAGCCCTTAGCGTAATCGAACTTCTCCATTGCGCGAATGAGTCCGAGGTTGCCTTCTTGGATGAGATCTAGCAACGGCATACCGCGGCCGGTGTAGCGCTTTGCCAGCGATACTACAAGGCGCAGGTTGGCCTCCAGCAGATGCGAACGAGCCTTCTTGCCTTCGCGCGCAAGGATCTTGAGATCGCGCTTTTCTGCTCGAGTGAGTTTTCCCGCATTATTGAGCTTGTATTCTGCATACAGGCCAACCTCGATGGCCTGAGCGAGTTCTACCTCATCCTCAGCACTCAATAGAGCAGTTTTGCCGATGCCATTGAGGTAAACGCGAACGAGGTCGGCGGAGGGGTTGTCATTAGTTTGGTTGCGGCGAGATCCGCGATCTACTTCCAGTTCTTCATCAGTAGTGGCAGTTGAATTGCCCTTGGCGGTGTTGGCAGATGTCTTCGTCATGGTGAAGCCTCCTGAATTTGTCGCCGGTTTCACAAAGTACAACGGAAGCTTTGAAGCTTTAGTTCCCAATCCGGAAAGAATCGCTAAAACGAGACGTTCCCCGTGTCGCAATCCCACCTTTTCGGGGGAGATGCGTCATGGGGAACAAATTTGGACCGTAGTTGACCAGTGCCGCGGAACTATTAGCCGCGCACCTTTACTAGATAGCGGTAGATAGTGGGTTCTGAGACGCCGAGGCGCTCCGCTGCTGCCGCAATTCCGCCTTTGAGGAGGAAAAACCCCGTGTTCTCGAGCTCTGAAACGACTTCGAGGCGTTCATCGCGCTGCATGCGATTAACCGGTGTGCTTTGCTTAGAAATAGCTGAATCCAGCATGGAGTCCACAAGGTTTTCGACGTTGGAGCGCAGTGATTCGCTCACTTCCTCATTTGGTGCCTCTTCTACTGCCGCTGCATCGCCTGGAGACGGGTCTGGCACGGCGACGGGCCGTTGTGGCTGCTCGTCTTCTCCTGGGTAGCCGCCGAATGCCTTTGATTTATCAAAGGCAGGATCGTCGGCGTTGCCAATGAGCGCAGCGGCTGCATCGCGGATGTGAACTAATTCGGAGACATCAACATTGATGCACAGCATGCCGCGCATATGCCCAGAATCGTCACGAATGAAATAACTGGAAGAACGGCAAATTTTACCCTCTGCATTGACGGCGCGGTAGCCGGTCATCATAGGAATTGCTGCTGCATCACCCTGTTTCATGAACCACAGTGCGAAGTCGGTCACCGGGCCGCCAAGTTGCCGGCCAGAGATGTGGCCATTTGCGATGGCCATGATGGATTTATCGGGGACGTCGAGATCGTGGAGTACGACTTCTGTGTTGGGGCCCATTGCCTTACCGAGGAATTCGACGAGGGGAATATATTGCTCGAGGAAATTTTCATCGGAGGCATGACCGCTAGGGAAATTCATTAGCTGAAGCATGTCCTTTAATTCCTGTCAGGTTATAGAGAATGTACCACACGGAAGCGATTCGGTGGAAGGAGGGGAATAGCGGCAAGTAAGCCGGGTGAACACAAGCGGCTTAGCGCTGTGCTCACCCGGCTCATCGCTTCCTTACAGGGTGGACTCTATCCACACACCGGTACTGGTGGATGAACGGCGATGGCCAAGCCACCTTGTGAAGTCTCCCTGTATTTGGCGTTCATGTCCTTACCAGTTTTGTACATCGTCCAGATGACCTCATCGAGAGAGACACACGGCTTGCTCTCACGTTCGAGTGCCATGCGGGCGCTGGTAATGGAGTCAACAGCGGCAACGGCGTTGCGCTCGATGCAGGGTACCTGAACTTGTCCCAAGACCGGGTCACAGGTTAGCCCAAGTTTGTGCTCCATGCCGATCTCCGCGGCGATACATACCTGCTCTGGGGTAGCGCCCATGAGCTGGGCGAGGCCGCCGGCAGCCATGGAGCACGCTACACCAACTTCACCTTGGCAGCCGACCTCAGCGCCAGAGATGGAAGCGTTCATCTTGTACAAGGAAGCAATCTGGTTGCAGGCGAAGATGTAATCAGCAAACATCTCGGTGGTAACGGGCTCAACGAACTTGTCGTAGTAAGCCAGTACTGCCGGGACAACGCCGCAGGCGCCGTTCGTAGGTGCGGTGACAACGCGGCCGCAGGATGCATTCTCTTCAGAGATAGCCAGTGCGAACATATTGACCCAGCTGAGGATGTTTAGACCATCGTGCGGTTCGGACTGCTCCAGGCGGCGCCTGAGGGCAGCGGCGCGGCGGGGGACAAGGAGGGAGCCTGGGAGCGGGCCGTCGGTAGCGGAGCCGCGCTTGATGCCGGTGTACATGACATCGCGAACCTTGCGCAGGTGCTCATTGACCTCTTCTTCGGAACGAAGTGCCAACTCGTTGGCAAGGCCTAGCTCCGGGAGGGTCATGTTGTTCTTCTCGCACAGTTCGAGCATTTCTGCGGCGCTGGCGTACGGGAAGGGGATATCAACCTTGGCGTCCGTGCGTTTGGCAAAGTCTTCCTGCTTGACAATGAAACCACCGCCGACCGAGTAGTAGGTCTTGTGCAGGATGTCTTCTTCGCCGGCGAAGGCGATAAGACACATTCCGTTTTCGTGCATTGGCAGGTACTCGTCGTGGAAGAAGAAGCCGCCGTCCTTGGGGAATTCCACCTCGTGGGAGCCGCCCAGCATGAGCTTCTCGCTGCTGCGGACATTCTTCATGAATTCGGAGATGCCGTCGATATCAACCGTCTCTGGCTCTTCACCAGCGAGGCCGAGGAGGATGGCCTTGTCGGTGGAGTGGCCGATGCCCGTGAGGGAGAGGGAGCCGTAGACATTTGCCTGAACTCGAGTGACCTTGTCTAAGAGGTCCTTTTCCTTGAGCTCGTCCACGAAAGCCTTGCCGGCTTTCATTGGGCCAAGGGTGTGTGAGCTTGAGGGGCCGATGCCAATCTTGAACATATCGAAGATGCTGATGAACATTGTTCTTTCCTTGAATCCTCTGCGATTTTCTCGTCTGCGGCGGTGCTTAGAAAGCCTGGACGATGGAGTAGATGATGGTTGCTAGGGCGACGAGGCCCATGAAGAAGACGAAGTAGTTGGAAGCCTTGCCCTTGTAGCGCTTCAGTGCTGGGACCTTGTGGATGGCGACCATTGGGATGATGAAGAGCATGATGGCAATCGTCGGGCCACACAGGGTTTCAATCATGCCCAGGATGGATGGGTCAGCCCAGGCGACGAGCCAAGCGGTGACCAGCATGAAGATGAGGGTGATGGTATCGAGCTTGTGGGCGGACTCTGCGTCGTCCTTGCTTGCGTTCTTGCTGCCCTTGACGACGAGACCTTCGAAGCCTTCGGCTGCGCCGAGGTAGTGGCCGAGGAAGGACTTAGCAACTGCAATCATGGCGATGACTGGGGCAATCCACTGGATAAGTGGGTTATCGAAGTGGTTGGCCAAGTAGGACAAGATGGTGATGTTTTGCGCCTTGGCATCAGCCATGTCAGCCGGGGAGAGGCTGAGGGCACAAGAGAAGACGAAGAACATGACCACGACGACCATGAGGATTTCTGCGCGGAGCAAGGTCTTGCGGGACTTGGCCTCAGCGAACTTGCCGTAGGTCTGGCGGCGGTCAACGGCGAAGGAGGAAATCATCGGGGAGTGGTTGAAGGAGAAGACCATAACCGGAACCAGCAGCATCAGGGTAACGCCCATGCTGTGGCCAGAAGCCTCGCGAGCGACGTTGAGGTCGAAGGAATCAAAGAGCGCGGTATTCCACTTCGGGATCAGGTAGAGGGAAAGCAGAACCAAGATGCCGATGAATGGGTATACCAAATAGGACATGACGTGAACCACGACGTCCTTGCCCATGCGCACGATCAGGATGAGGCCGCCTACCAGCAAGAGGGAGGTAAGCCAGCGGTCCGGAGGAGTAATTCCGAGCTGGTGCTCTAAGAAGGAGTTGACCGTGTTGGTGATGGTGACCGAGTAGACCAGCAGGATGGGGTAGACCGACAGGAAGTACAGGATGTTCATGAGCACACCAGCCTTCTTGCCAAAGTGCTCTTCCACGACGTCCGTGAGGTCACCGTCTGGCTTGGAACTGGACAGTACCAAGCGGGTCATTCCGCGGTGAGCCCAGTAGGTCATAGGCAGTGCTAAGACCGTCATGATGATAAGCGGGATGATGCCACCGATGCCGGCGTTAATGGGAAGGAAGAGGACACCAGCGCCGATTGCGGTGCCGAACAAGGAGAGCATCCATACGGTGTCTTCCTTATTCCACTTCGGGGCGCCCTTCTGGCCATCGAATGGCGTGTCAATGCCGGGTGCGGGTGAAGATTCTTTTGCGGCAGGTGATGCTTTGGAGGTCTTGAGGTCCTCGGGCATCGCGGCCCCGTCTTCTGGGTGCCGGGCCTCGTTGCGCCGCTTGAGTGAGTGGGACATTTTCTTTCCTACATCTAGTTGGTCGGCCGAAGCGGTGGGGCTTCTGCAACCGTGAGTGAGAAACAAATTCTCATTCAACTGAGTGCTAGTAGGAATTTGAGAAAACTTCTCGCATCCTGCATATCCAGCCCTTTTGCTTCGCTGTGACTTCAGTATAGGACAAAAATTTGCAACGTGATGATAATTTATCGCCTTACGGATAGGACATTTATCACGCTCTGGAAATTTGCAATCCGTAGAAACTTATGGTTTGTCTTACACGATGCCTTTTAGGGTGTTATAGGTTACGAAAACGATTGTAAAGTGGCCTGCTGAACGCGTTTCCTTACCAGTGCGGCTCGACAAAAGGCGGCGCCTACTAGGTCTCGACCAAGACGGTAAAGGGCCCCTCGTTCACAGAAGAAACGCGCATTTTAGCCCCGAATTGGCCTGTTTCTACCGACACGCCTCGTTCCTGAAGGCTTGCGATAATCGCTGCAATGACTTGCTCGGCGTCGGATCCAGGTGCCGCATCCGCCCACGATGGGCGTCGTCCTTTTGCAGTGCGACCGTACAAAGTAAATTGGCTCACCACTAAAACCGGCGCACCGGCATCCGCGACGGAAACTTCACCTTCAAGAATGCGTAGCTCCGCAATTTTGCGCGCCATTTTCTCAGCCCGCGGCTGCCAATTATCCATATCCTCGCGCGAGACTCCCACTAGGGCGAGCAATCCCCCGGTGTCAGGGCAGTCAATGGCCCCTACGGTTTCGCCATCAACGGTTACCTTTGCTTCGGAAACTCGAGTAAGTACTGCGCGCATGCCTGGTTTCTCCTCATTCGTGTTAGGTGAGCTGAAAATCTGGTCTAGGTGAGGTCCGCAGAATCGGCGTCCAGAAGAAGGTCTGCTGGGATAAGTAGCCCGTGGCGAACCATATCAATGACAGCGGGAAGGGCGGCAGCGGTAATTTCTTCTTCGTCGAACCCATGCGCCGCCGCATACAGGCCAATCGTTTCTTCCAAGTTGAGGCCTTGCGGATTGAGACCAGCGACGATGGCAGCGAGGTGCTCGTCAACCTCATGACTCCAGCGTGGTCCGTCTGTGCGGGTAATGCGAAGGGCGGCACGAGTAAAGCCTTGCTGAGTTTCTTCGTCCGGGGTACTGATGTCTTCTCGAGCCAGGCCGGGCCGTACCTGGAAGTGCTTTCCTTGTAGCTCGCCTGGCACAAGGTCGCGCAGCCAGGCTACGCGAGCGAAGTATTCCTCTACTTCAGGGCCGAGGGGATCGCTAAAGGTTTGCGGCATTTCTTCGGCCAAAATATCAGCGGGTTCATCGTCGCCGATGCGTTGAATGGCAACGAAACCGAAACCAATGCCATTGACCTCGTGGTCGTGGAAGTGCTCCAGCCAGGCGCGGGAGCGCTCCTGTCCTTCCACGGACCGCACATCTAGAGATTCATCTTTGAGCCAGGTGGAAACATAGAGCGCGGGATCCGCCACATCGCGCTGAATAATCCAAGCAGCTACTCCCTTGTCAGGAAGCCAAGAGGCAACGCGCTGTTGCCAGGTTTGGCCACTGGTGTGAATCCAGGCTGCTAGAAGGTGAGCAGTGCCGCCTGGCGTCAGGTGATCGGTGGCCTGGGAAACGACCAACTCGCTTGCACCATCGAGGTTTAAACCGGAATCGCGATATACGTGACCGACTTCGGGCAAGCCCACAACAAAAGGTGGGTTAGCTACGAGGCGGTCGAACCGGCGGCCGGCAACCGGATCGAACCAAGATCCTTGGAGAAGTTCCACCTTCTTGCTTTCTCCGGAAGCGGCAATCGTTGCTTGGGCTAGATCCAACGCACGGCCGTGTACATCGGTGGCGGTCACCTTGTCCGCGCACTCCAACTGCCCCAATAATTGGACCCCGGAGCCGGTGCCCAAATCGAGAACGCTGCTTACCGGACTCACTGGCGTAGATTGTAATAGGGACAGGCTTGCTGCGCCTACCCCGAGCACGTGGTCAGGCCCGGGTACGTGGGCGACCAAGGAAGCGTCAACGTCGGAAAAGATGAGCCGGTTGGCGCCGTCGATGGTGTGGGGGCGGACGTCGAGGGCAATGTAGGCCTTGCCGTGGGCGTCGGCAAGCGCAACTTTGGCATCCAGCAGCTGAGTGGCCAAGCGCGCTCCTACTGCCTCGGCCAAAAGCGTGGCCGGCAGATGCTCATGAAGGAGGAAAAACCGGATTAGGAGCTCCATTTGTGTTTCTCCGTGGGCGGCCAGCGCTACGGGCGCTGGTTCGCCGCGAAAAAGAGCTTCAGTTACTTCTGGTCCTAAATACCCGGCCAGCCCATCGGTACTAAAGCCAGCGGCGGTAAAGACATCCGCTAGTTCTGGGGCCAATTTGGCAAGTTTCGCGGCATCGAACTCGGGTCCAAAGGCAGTCGTCATGGTGGGCGGGAATCCTTACTCTTCTTCGTGGTCGATGATGTCGTGCGAAGCCTCTATAGGGTGGGCCGTGCCACCGGAGAGCCGTGGGGCATCGGTCTGGGTATAAAGCCGCCGGTTCATGGCCGGTTTGTACACGTTTTTCTCCCGCTTATCCTTCTTTTCCCCGCGGCCATTGCCAATAATTACGGCGATCCATGGCAGCGGAAACGTCACACCCACAATGATGGCGGCCACGAGCCACCAGTGAAGGTAGAGGCATAGTCCTGCAATAAGTAGCGAGGGAACGCGCAAAAACTGAAAGATGCCGTATTGGATTTCACGCCGTTTGCGGTCCTGGCCAGGCGTAAGCTTGGCGTCTGTGATGAGATAGCGTTCTTTTCGGCCAAACAACCTAGATTCGGCTCCCCTCGGATATCGCGAGATTCCCTCGATAAGGGGAGAAGAGCGCGGCGGCTGGCGTGCGTGACGTGTACATGTTCTCCAAGGGTAGACGTATGACTCGCAAAGTTCGATGCCGATGCGGCAAAATGGACGGCGTGACTACGACTACGAAGACAATTGAACGGCCAGATATTCGTGAAGATACTTCGACGACGGATAATGACACGCCGAAGTTCTTCCACTACGTCAAAAAGGATCACATCCTCGATTCCGCTGTGAACGGCAAATACGTCGTTGCTCTATGCGGCGAGACGTTCCCGGTGACCAAGCAGGCAAAGCCGGGTTCTCCGGTTTGCCCCGATTGTGAGCGCGTGTATAAGGGTCTGCGCCGCAAGTGAGGACCTTTAAAAAGACTAACCTTCGTGCCTGGCAGCAATCCGCCCTCGATAAATTCCTTGCCACCAAACCGCAAGACTTTATGGCGGTGGCAACCCCAGGCGCCGGCAAAACTACCTTCGCGCTGCGTATCGCCACCGAACTTATGGAGGACCGCACGGTCGAGCGCGTCATCGTTGTCGTGCCGACCGAACACCTCAAGACCCAGTGGTCTGCAGCCGCTGCGCGTGTGGAGTTAGCGTTAGATCCTGCTTTTAGCAATTCCTCCGCCGTCAATCCTTCTATGGACGGCATTGTGGTGACCTATGCGCAGGTGGGCATGCATCCCTTTAAACACCGCGCGGTTGCCTCTGCTCGGCGCACATTGGTGATTTTGGATGAGATCCACCATGCCGGCGACGCTAAGAGCTGGGGCGATGGCGTCAAGGAAGCTTATGACGATGTGAACCACCGCCTAGCGCTTACCGGCACGCCCTTCCGCTCCGATGACTCGCCCATTCCCTTCGTCCAATACGTAGACGATGGGGAGGGGCACAAGGTCTCTCGCTCGGACCATACCTATGGCTATGGCGATGCGCTTGCCGACGGCGTTGTGCGCCCCGTTGTCTTCCTTTCTTACTCCGGCGAAGCCCGGTGGCGGGATTCGGCTGGCGAGGAACATGCGGCCCGCCTAGGGGACATCATGAATGCGGAGCAAACCGCCCGTGCGTGGCGCACCGCCTTAGACCCTAAGGGAGAATGGATCCCTGCGGTCTTGCAGGCAGCACATAACCGATTGATGCAGATGCGGCGCAATATGCCAGATGCTGGCGGCCTCGTATTGGCCTCAGATACGACTACCGCACGCGCGTATGCCAAGATCCTCAAGCAGCTTTCTAATACGCCGGTTTCGGTGATTTTGTCCGATGACCCCGGTTCCTCGGACCGCATCCAGGAATTTTCTGAATCTACCGATGAATGGATGGTGGCTGTGCGCATGGTGTCCGAGGGCGTGGACGTGCCTCGCTTGGCAGTGGGCGTTTATGCAACCTCGGCGTCGACCCCGCTATTTTTTGCCCAAGCCATCGGGCGTTTCGTGCGCTCGCGCATGCCAGGCGAGACGGCATCGGTTTTCCTTCCTTCGGTTCCTGTCCTACTGGGCTTGGCCGAAAATATGGAAAAGTCCCGCGACCACGTCTTGGGTGAAGAAAAGCCCGACAAGGACGGTTGGGATGACGATCTGCTAGAGCAGGCGAATCAGAAAAAGACCGAACCAGACATGCTGGAGAAGTCTTATGAGTCGCTTGGTGCCGAGGCAGAGTTCTCGGGCCTGCTGTATAACGGTTCTCAGTTCAACACTGGGGACATGACCACGGACGAAGAAGCCGACTTCCTTGGTATTCCCGGGCTGCTCGATGCGGACCAAGTCAAGGATCTGCTGCGCAAGAAACAATCTGAGGAAATGGACCGCCGTGAGGCGGAAGAAAAGGCTCGTCGCGCGGCTGAGGCCGAGGAAGCTCACCGTCGCAAGCTTTATGGCATGGAGTATGCCCCAGATTCGCGGAAGAAGGCTGCAGAGACTGAGTCAAGCGATTCCGGGGTCGTCGATGAGCTAGGCCAGCTGCGCAAGGAGCTCAACACGGTGGTTTCTATTGCCGCGCAGCGCTCTGGGCGCCCGCACGGTGCGATTCACACCGAAGTCCGTAAGGCCTGCGGTGGACCGCCCACCGCGCTGTGCAACGCCGACCAGCTACGCGAGCGCATAGAATACCTGCGCAAATGGTAGGTGACGCGACGCGGTAGGCGGTCATGGTCAAAGTCAAGGTCAACCAAGGCCGGATTGGGACAGTACTCCAGGACCTTTCGTGCGGTGCACTTCTAGCGCAGTGCATTCCCAGCCCGGTGCGCTCCTAGCGCGGAGTGCACCCAGCCCGGCCTTTTCTGCGCTCTACCAGAAAGCGATCGCCGTACAATGCGCAGCCAGCGTGGGTAACGTAATTAAAAGCAATAGAACGATTAGCAATAACACGATTAAGGCTTTTGGGCTGCACTCAAGGAGGCTAATCGTATGACCACACCGAACGCCCCTCACACCCCGGGCAACGGAAAGAATTCCGACAGTACCGAAGGCGCGGTATACCCGGCCTTTGCCGGTGGCGGTGACGGTTATTCCCCGGCCGAAAAGAAAAGCGTGATTGCGGTGTCGGCTCTCATTATCGGCATCATTGCGCTGGTGTCTTTGCTCCTAGTTGTTCCACCGCTGCTGCTAGGGCCGATTGGCATCATCGTCTCCATCATCGCATTGCTCAAAGGCAAGAAGCGACCAAAAGAGCTGCGCCGCGCCTAGATGTCCATCGCCGGCTTGGTTACCTCAATTATCGCTTTAATCTTGTCCGTTGCTTTCTTGATCTACTTGTATACGCACATTGGTTGGACGATGACGCCTGACCCTGAAATGTGCACGACCATCGATGACCCAGCGCAAAAGCAAGCCTGCATGGAAGATTCCTTGAACGGTTCTACTCAAAACTAGGCGTTTCCCAAACGCCGAATATTGCATCTGCCCGCCCATGGCACCATCCATGTGGAAGTGCGTAAGGCTTGCCACAGCTTGAGCCGAACAAACTCGGCCACTCGGTAGTTGCCAGTGATTTCACAGGTTCCGTCAGTAACGTGGCCGGAAGCGATTGCAAATGCATAAGTAATTAAACGCACATATTCGATAAAGAGCACGCAACTAGGGCTGCCCCAAGGAGGCCAACCAGATGACCACCCCGAACAACCCAGAGAACCCGGACAACGCGAAGAACCCATTTAGCAGCGACAGCACCGGCAAGCTGCCCTCCTACGGTGAGGCAACCTCCAAGGCCAACGAGGAGCACACCCACGACGCAAACAACTACGGCGTAGACAACACCGCTCACGACCACGCCTCCCACGATGCTTACGGCACGAACGCAACCGCCGCGGGCGCCGGCTACCCGGCCTACGCTG
Source organism: Corynebacterium tuberculostearicum (assembly GCF_030503735.1). The sequence goes on from NZ_CP073096.1 coordinate 543,099, forward strand.
GTGCCGACAGCCAGCCGGCAAAGAAGAACGCAGTTGCTATCTGGGCGATGGTCATAGGCATCATCGCGCTGCTGTCCCTGCTGCTGATTGTTCCGCCGCTGCTGCTTGGCCCAATCGGCATCATTGTCTCCATCATCGCGCTGGTCGTCGGCCGCAAGCGCCCGAAGGAGCTGCGCCGCACCTGGATGTCCATCGTCGGCCTGATTACTTCCATCCTGGCTCTCGCAGGCACCATCGCCGTCATGGCCTTCGGCGTCAAGCTCCTCGGTGACACCGGTGCCGACAAGTGCCTGGAGATGAAGGACCCTGCCCAGCAACAGGCCTGCATGGAGGACACCCTGGGCACCACATCACAGCAGTAAAGGAAATACCCACAAACTACATTAAGCAACCCCCACGAGCCCCGACCACATACGTGGTTGGAAGGCATGTGGGGGTCTTAATGTCTCGTGGAAGTCGCACTGTCACTTGGCGTCGGTAAGTGCGTTTCCGAGCGGAACTAGGAGAGGGGATTAACCTTGTTTCGATAATTATTGCACGGTGTTCAAGATGCTGGGCTACGATACCTGCATGGCAGAAACCTCGACTGTGCTGATGAGTATTAAGATGCGTGCAAGCCTTGAAGGTAGGCATATCTCGGGCGCTGAACGCATCGTGGAACCACACCTTGTTCCTAGCGTGAGTTCTGAGCTTGCAACCCGGGCGTTGCGGCATGAGAAGGGCGTGCCGGATTCCATCAATATCGCTACGAAGGCGGTTGCACCAAGCAACATTATTTATGTCAACGCCTTGAATGTCGGTACTCGGGACTGCGAGAACCCGGAGTCTGCACAAACAGCGATGATGGCCGTGCTCGCTAAGGACAACCATGTTTCCGAGAGCGCAGCCCGCCGAGGTATCGAGCTTCTGTATCGCGCCCGCGATATGCGCGGTGCCAGTATCGTCTGCGCTGAAACCGGTGAGCGTCTAGACACTCATGGGCAACGAGGCGTTCGGGTGGGAACATTTGATTGGGCTGATTCCCTTTGTGCCGAGTTGAAGAACCATCGGGCTGATGCCGTTGCTTTAGCATCCAAGGCTCTTGCTGCGCCGGGCATTGTCGCGGAAGTCTGTATTTCCGATGACCCGAGCTACACCACGGGTTATGTTGCGGTCGAAGGTTCCTACACGGCTTTGCGCAACGTCAAGGCTGAAGGCGGGAAACAGGGTGGACGTGTCTTGTTCTATTCAGGCGCACTTAGTGCACTTCCGGAGGCAGAGCAGTGGCTGCGTGAAAAGCCTGTCCTTGTGGAAGGTTCTTGGCAATGAGCCTGGAAGACTGGGCATTCAGTTCTAATGCTTCGTGGTGTGAGCGTGGTCTGGAAAGAACCGAAAGGGTCATTAGCGGTAGTCAAAGTCCGCGCACCGTGGCCGATGGACGTGAAGTGCTGCTTGCGGGATCGTCTGACTACCTGGGGCTCGGGACGAATCGCGCGCTTGCCAACGCGACCCACGAAGCAACGCTGCGCGCCGGGGTGGGGTCGGGAGGATCGCGTCTGACTACGGGCACGAGTGACTATCACGTCGCGCTCGAGCGTGATGTGGCTGGGTTTGTCGGTGCGCCGGCAGCGCTCGTGTTCGGTTCGGGTTACCACGCCAACATGGGAGTAATCCCTGCGCTTGCTGCAGCTGCGCGAGATTGTGGCGAGAGGCTTTCTATTTTCTCTGACGCTGATAATCATGCGAGCATCATCGACGGCATCCGGCTGGCCAAGTCGAGCTATCAAGGGGTCCGATCATCTGTTTATTCGCACCTCGACGTGAAAACCTTAGAAGAGCAGCTTGCTGCCGATGCATCGGAGCGCCGATTGATTGTGAGTGACGGCGTATTTTCCATGTCTGGCGAGCTTGCGAATCTCCATGCGCTTCAGGAACTTGCTCAGGATTACAACGCCTGGTTGATGATCGATGATGCGCACGGGATCGGCACACTTGGCAGAAATGGACGCGGCGTTTGTGAGCATTTTGATTTGCCCTTGCCGGATATCTATATCGGTACCACGAGCAAAGCCTTAGGGGTGGCGGGCGCTTTCGTTTCGGGCAGTGAGCCACTTATCGAGCTATGCCGCCAACGCTGCCGCAGCTATGTCTTCTCAACGTCCATGCCGCCATCGCAGGCGGCTGCTCTTAGTGCGGGGTTAGCTCTCGTTCCTTCGCGAGTGCAACGGCTTGCCCGCGTCGTGCACAACCTTCGGCAGCGTCTGCGGGCGAACGGATGGAAAGTGGTGGACTCGCCCGCGCCTATTATCGTCTTGCCGGTAGGCGCTGAGAACGCAGCTATGGAGTGTGCGGCACAGGCGGCTGAAAGGGGAGTAATTGTTTCTCCGATCCGCTATCCGTCGGTACCGCTCGGACAGGCATTGCTAAGACTTACGGCTCATGCCGACTACTCCGAGGATGATATTGCGCTCATTGTCGATGCAATAGGCCCCGTGCCTCAATAACGAGACCGCGGCGCTCACCACAAAGTAACCATCACGATGAGAGTTAGTTTCATCAGTGCTGCCTGCCAGATGATGTGATGGCCGGAGGCACTAAACCCTGGGGCGGTGAAGATGTTGACGAATTGCGTGGTCAGCAATGCTACGACTATTGCGGAAAAGCGATGGCGCAGACGGCGTGGAAGAGGAAGGAAAGTTGCGTGAAGCCTGGCGTCTTGCGCTCACGCACCACGGATTTCACGAGAGGGACGGTGCCTGAAAGTACAACGCTAGGAACGCGAAGCTGAGTCAGGCCCTGCTATCGTCTCTTTCGCCTCGAGCACTCGGTCGTGCAGCTTCACGAATTCTCTCTGCTGTTCACGACTGAGCGGATATGGGTTCTCTTTGAGCCATTGCAGCCCCTCAGGGGTGATTTGTGTGACCGCGCGCTCTACGAGAGTGTCTGATGAGTGGATTCAGCAGAAACGTTACATATCGTTGCCGCCTAGAGCAGACCAAGGCGTTGATCACAGCTAAAGTCATCGACGCCGACACCACCACCCCGGCAGGCAAGGAGATTGCAGCCTAATGACCAACCACACCCAGGCCCGTGCCGGACGCGATCCCTGCTAACAGATCACCGACGATTCGAAAGAATTCATACACCACCTACGCGGACTTGACCACGTCGACTCGAACAGGAAGACGTAGTCACTCCGATTCGCTCTTGCGTAAATGAAAAGCGTACGGGGCTTATCTCGACGCCTGTTTCACCGCGTAAAGATACGAAGCTTGATGCTGCGCCAGAAGAGCTTTCGAAATTAGACAAGCCGACTAAGCCCACCGCACCCACCCCGCTGGATCAGGCTAAGAAGCATGAAGAAAAGCTCAAGATATCCCAGCCTCAGCAGGTAGATACTGATTCACAGACTCTAAGCAAGAGTCGCATGAAAGAACCAAGGTTGGAGTCGACTCACTTAGTGAGACTTCGCGCCTGCGATCTTCAGTTACCGAAGATTCTGCTTCTTCAACTGAGAAGTCGGCTTCAGATTTGCTCGATACGCTCGTTACGGTGGCAAGCCTTTTGGGTGTTGAAACAAGCGAATTTGAAGAACCGGAAGATCTGGTCTACGCGATCACTGACGTGGCAGACCGTGCTCAGGGGCAGGTGAAGAGTCTGAAGGAGTATGCCAACGAACTCGAAGAGCAGCGTGGGGCTGCGGTCCGAGAAGCTGAGGATTCTCAACAGTACTGGGAGACTCTTACTCAAGAACTTGATTAATATCAGCGGAATGAATTCCGATTGTGGAAATACAGCAGCAAATTGGCACAGCAACTCGCAACGTATGATGCGCCACCGGGAGTGTTCGAGGTTGAAGAGGTGGAACCCGCTTCGACACTTCAGGAGATGCTTGAGCAATTGAAGAAGGGGCTTTCCCGCACATGGAGTTCTCGGGTGACCCAGCAAAAGCAAAGAAACTCGATCAGCGTTTCTCGTCGTCTTCCATTGTGCAGAACGCATGGTTGGCAGTCCAGTCCCTTGAAGTGTTCTGCGAGGTCAAGCTCCAGTGGTTGCGCACGCTGCGCGGGCGTGGTGAAGGAGAACAGGATGACTTCGGCGCTCATGACGGTCATGATCGCGGCGTACGGCACGCCCCAGATAAGCCACTGCGTGAAGGTGATGGGGTCTTCGCCGCTGGTGGTGAGCACCTGGACCGTGGTGGGGATGAGCAGCGCGAGGACCTTGGTCAGCCACGGCTGCGTTTGGGCCACAGTAGTGGCCAGTGCTCCGAACACGGGGAGCAGGAGTGCCGCGCGTCCGCTCGTGGCGGGCACCGCGAAGGCCGTGGCGGCGGCGAGGGCAGCGACCGTGTGGACGAGCACACGGGGAGTGACGGCGTGGGTGCAGGCACGTGCCGCAATGCGCACCGCCAGGCCGGTCTGCGTGACGGCCGCGGCAAGGACGAACGCGCCGATGAGCAGCCACGTGAGCGAGGCGCCGAGCGGGGCGAAAAAGTCTTCGGCGGTCAGCGCGTCGCCGACCACGAGCGCTACTGTGGCGGCCAGCGCCACGAAGGTGTCATTGATCTTCGTGGCCATCCACGCCCACTCGGCGAGTGGGAAGACTGTGGCGACGAATGGGGCGTTGCCACCCAGCGGCGTGACCGCCGCCCATGCGCCGGCGGCGGCCGCGAGAGCGGCGAGTGTCTGGAGCGCGCGGCGGAAGAGCTTTTTGGGCTTGCTGGGCTGGTCTTGTGCGGGCGTCGGTCTTACGTCGTCCGGCCCGCGGTGTTGGTCCACAGGGCCCGCCGTGAACGACGGATGGGAAAGCAGGGTAGTCATCGGTTTCTCCTTGAGTTAAAAAGTGATGGAACTCAAGGTAGAACCGGGGCGTGAAGCCGCGATGAAGTCAGGATGAGGAAGCTTTCATCTCACTCTGAACTGCGTTGTCGTGCGTTGGAGTCGCTGCTACAGCCATTCCGGTGCGGGGAAGGTACCGCCGGTGACGACGTAGACGATCTTCATGTCGGCGCTTCATGACGGCGTAGATGAGCCAGACGATGAGCAGTGGCGAGAGTCCGGCGACGACGGCGAGGATTTTGAGCGGGGTGGAGCGTGCGGTCGAAGGTGAGCCTTGCGGTCATCACGCAGGTACCGCGCTGCACTTTGCACAGCCGGAGACCACTCTGGTAGATGCTCGGCATGCGCTGGGGTGGCAACTGAGGGGGCGGGGAGTCCTAGGGACGCGAAACCCCCTCCGCGCCGCGCCCGGATGGGGCGGCGGGGAGGGGGCATCGGCAAGCGCTGCGTGCGCTTCGGCTCACGAAACGGCTCGGGTTAGTCGAGGTAATCGCGCAGAACCTGTGAACGAGATGGGTGGCGCAGCTTCGACATCGTCTTGGACTCGATCTGGCGAATGCGCTCGCGGGTAACTCCGTAGACCTGGCCAATCTCGTCTAAAGTGCGCGGCATGCCGTCGGTCAAGCCAAAGCGGAGGCGAACCACGCCGGCTTCACGCTCGGACAGCGTAGTCAGCACGTCTTGGAGCTGATCCTGCAGCAAGGTGAAGGATACGGCGTCGACCGCGATGACGGCCTCGGAGTCCTCGATGAAGTCACCCAATTGGGAATCGCCTTCGTCGCCGATGGTCTGATCCAAGGAGATAGGTTCGCGTGCATATTGCTGGATTTCGAGAACCTTTTCCTCGGTAATATCCATCTCCTTTGCCAGCTCCTGCGGGGTGGGCTCGCGGCCCAAGTCCTGCAGCAGCTCGCGCTGGATGCGGCCCAGCTTGTTGATGACTTCCACCATGTGCACCGGAATGCGGATGGTACGGGCCTGGTCAGCCATGGCGCGGGTAATAGCCTGGCGGATCCACCACGTGGCGTAGGTAGAGAACTTATAGCCCTTGGTGTAGTCAAACTTTTCTACTGCACGGATAAGGCCCAAGTTGCCTTCCTGAATAAGATCCAAGAAGGCCATGCCGCGGCCGGTATAGCGCTTGGCCAAGGAGACAACTAGTCGTAGGTTGGCCTCCAACAGGTGATTCTTAGCCTTGCGGCCATCACGGGCGATGCTGCGCAGGTCGCGCTTTTCCATGGGGGAGAGCTTGGCAGCCTTATCGCCTTCGGCGCGGGCCTTTTCCATCTCGTCCATGCGGTGTTGTGCGTAGAGACCGGCTTCGATGCGCTTGGCCAAGGAAACCTCTTGCTCGGCGTTGAGCAGAGCTACCTTACCAATCTGCTTCAGGTAGGCACGTACAGAGTCAGCAGAAGCTGTCAGTTGTGCATCCTTGCGCGCTTGGCGCAGCGCTGCCGACTCCTCTTCGTCCCAGACGGAAGAAGAGTCTTCCTCTTCGTCCTCATCGTCTTCGTCCAAGTTCTCTTCTGGGTCCTCGCCGGCTTCGAATTCATCATCGTCTTCGATGTCCGCATTGGTGGGATCGAAGTCGACGTCTTCATCGTGCTCGTCTTCTTCGAGCTCTTCGTCTACCTCCGGCTGCGCCTGCTTTTCGGACTCGGCTGGGGACTCTTGCTTTTTGGCCGCGGACTTACGGACCGTCTTTTTAGTGGCCTTCTTGGCGGACTTCTTCGCAGTCTTTTTGGCCGACTTCTTAGTGGTCTTTTTTGCGGTCTTCTTGGCTGTTTTCTTAGCGGTCTTTCTGGCCGTCTTTTTAGCCGTCTTCTTCGCGGTTTTCTTTGCCGGCTTCTTGGCGGTCTTCTTTGCAGGAGTAGATGCCTCAGCGGCGTTTTCGCCCTCGCCGAGTGCCTCGTCTGAAGATTCAGTGGCTGCCACGTACGCCCTTTCGACTAACTTCTTGATTGAAACAGCTCAGTGCGCCCTAGTCGGGCGCTCGTGCATCAGTGTGATGTTAGCGCGTTGTGGCCTTATGCAGGCCAGACACGCCCTAGAGCTATTTAACTTAGGATCGACCGCCCAGTATAGAGGATCTTTCCATTCCGCCGGTGGATAGGGTCACCAGCAGTGCGTGAATATTATGGTTTCAAACCTTCTACCGCCGCCATCGCTGCTCCGACAATTCCTGCGCGATTGCGCAGTTGTGCAGGCATGACGGGGGTTTCAATATCAAGGTGTGGGCCCCACTTTTCAAACTTGCGGGAAATCCCACCCCCGATGAGGAAGGCCTGCGGGTTAAAGAGCTTTTCATATTCCGCGAGGACCTTGTTGAGCCGTTTAGTCCACTGCTTGTACTTGAGTTCCTCGCGGTCCTTTACGGCCGAGGACGCAATTTTCTCAGCCTCGTCATCGCCCACCGTGAGGTGCCCCAGTTCGGTATTGGGGAACAACTGGCCGTCCAGGAAGAAGGCCGAACCGATACCGGTGCCCAGGGTTAGGAAAATTACGGAGCTCTGCTTGGCGATGTCCTCTCCGTAGGCGACCTCGGCTATTCCCGCCGCGTCGGCGTCGTTAAGCACGGCAAAATCTGCATCCAGGTAGTCCGCAAAGAGTTCTGTGGCGTTGACCCCAATCCAGTCCTTGGAAATATTTGCCGCAGTCTCGACTTCTTGGTTGCGAACCACGGAAGGCAGGGTGATGCCAACGGGGCCGTCCCACTGTTTTTCCTGCACGATGTGGGCTACCACCTTGGCAACATCGTGCGGCGTAGATGGCTGTGGGGTGGCGATCTTCATGCGTTCACCCACGAATTCGCCGGTGGCAAGGTCCACCTCAGCGCCTTTAATGCCGGAGCCGCCGATATCGATGCCGAAGGAATGGCCAGAAAGAGTAGTCATGCCCGACAGTCTAGAAGAAGGCACAATAGTTGGCATGACTGAGCAGATCGATTTTCTCCAATTGCGGGATTTTGCCGTTTCTACCGCCGCGCGGGCTGCGGAGTTAATTACTGCGCGGCGCGCAGAACTCGTAGCAGGCGAGGGCATCGCGGCGCATACCCACACCAAGTCCAGCGACGTAGATCCAGTAACGGAGGTCGATACCGCGACAGAGGAGTTCATTGCCACCACCATCCGCACCCAGCACCCCGGGGACGGAATCTTTGGCGAAGAAGGCGCCAATGTGGAATCGACGAGTGGTGTTACCTGGATTGTCGATCCGATTGACGGCACCGTGAATTTCCTCTACGGAGTGCCGGACTACGCCGTATCCATTGGTGCAGAGTACCAAGGGCACCTCGTAGCTGGCGCAGTGGTCAACGTGGCGCGCGGGCGCACCTATGCTGCCGCAGCCGGCCAGGGTGCCACGGTAACCGGCCCAGACGGAATTGAGCACGCACTGCGGTGTGGCCAGACACAAGATCCTGCGTTGGCCTTGGTTGCCACCGGCTTTGGTTACGGAGCTGACCGGCGTGCGGCCCAAGCGGAGCTTCTTACCAAGCTTCTGCCTAATGTGCGTGATATTCGCCGCATCGGCGCTGCCGCGCTCGACCTATGCAGGGTGGCAGAGGGAACCGTTGATGCCTACTTTGAGCACGGCATCAACGCGTGGGACTTCGCTGCTGGGGCAATCATTGCCCGCGAGGCAGGTGCAGTGGTGCGCCATCCAGGCTTTGATAAAGGCTCCGCTGACGGTGAACTTACCTGGGCCGCGGGGGCAGATTTGGCCCCCGCATTCGAAAAGCTTTTAGCAGCGCACGGGGCCACGGACGCGCTGCGGGGGTAATAGTTTTCCACGCCGGCGAGCGGTGAGATGACATCGAGCCATTTGTGCTTTACTATGCGCGATCGATAAATACCCATTCCTTAAAGCAACTTGACCATTAGGGGCGTGCATTATGGCCACCGATTATGACGCACCGCGCCGGCGCGCGGAAGATGAACTCGAAACTGACTCCCTAGAAGGACTCAAAGCCGCTGAGAGCGATAACAACGGCATGGACGATGACGGAGAAATCGTCGAAGCATTCCAGCCGCCATCAGTAGACCTCACGGGCGAGGAGCTTAATGTTGAGGTAGTTCCACGTCAGGAAAATGAGTTTACTTGCGGTTCGTGTTTCCTAGTGCAGTCCAATAAGCGTTACTCCCACGAAGAGGACGGCCAGCCAATCTGCAAGGATTGCGCCTAAAGGAATACGCAGTAGAAACGAAACCCCGCACTCGGCAACTTTTCACCTGCCGAGTGCGGGGTTTGTTGTAGAAGCCACCACATTTTCTGTGGTGTGCTAAGTCAATAAAGATTAGTGCTGTTCCGGAACGAAAGCGTGGAGCAAAGCCTCCGGATCCTTCGAGGCGATGAGCCAATAAGGAGTATCGTCCTCTGGATCATTGAGCACCATCATGGCGTGCTCATCCACCCAAGCGTGGGAGACCAAAAACGCTGCGGGATCGAATTGTGGACCCAGCGCATTGCGCCGCGCAGATTTGGGAACGGTGATAGACCGCGACACGACGTCGTTGGGCAACTGGGCATCTTTGACCGTGAGCCAACGCGTTCCATCCGGGTCACGCTCTACCTTGATGACCGTATTGGACCAGGTAATAAGTACCCACACTGCGATAGCGCCAAGGAGGATCGCGGGAATAATGGTCCACCACATGGAGCGGTTAAGGCCGGCAGTAGCGGAAGTAAGTGCCACGATGGCGGCGGCGAATAGCCAAAAGTACCAAGGGACCCACTGGCGTTCGCGGTAGAGCACTTGAGAGTCCACCGTGCCCTGTGCCGAAGCGGCGCTTGACGGTGCCGGAGTTGCGGAAGTAGCAGATGTATCAGACACGTCTAGTCAGTCTAGTCCACACGCGCCGCAGAATGAACCTCTCAAGGCAGGTAGGATTGGCCAGGTGACTGACTCGATTCCGCATTCTCAATCAGAAAGCCCCTTTGGGGACATTAAAGTCAAGCGCCTGGATAAGGAGCTTCCACTGCCGCACCGCGCCCACCGTGGTGACGCCGGTGCGGACCTCTATGCAGCAGAATCTCTTACTCTGCAACCCGGCGAGCGCGCCCTCGTCGGCACCGGGATTGCCATTGCGCTGCCACTAGGAACAGTTGGTTTAATTCACCCGCGCTCCGGACTAGCCGCCAAGCAGGGGCTATCCATTGTCAATACCCCGGGCACGGTGGATGCCGATTACCGCGGGGAGATCAAGGTTTGCCTCATCAACCACGACCGGCACGCTCCCATTGAGATCGAACGCGGAATGCGCATCGCTCAGCTCGTGGTCCAGCGCGTAGAGCTGGTGGGGTTTGCTGAGGTTGAAGAGTTGGATGACACCGTCCGCGGAGCCGGCGGCTATGGCTCTACCGGTGTGTAGTTAAAGCAGTAGAGACTCAACGAGACTTTTAGAAAGGACGTAGCACCCATGGGAATCTGGCCCTTTGGCAAGAAGAAAGACGAAGAAAAGAAGGCTCAGGAAAAGCCTGCAGCACAAAGCGAAAAGCCGGCGGACCCCACGTCCGCGGATGCAGAGGCGCAGGAGACCTATGCTCCAGTAGGCGACACCGCAGCAGATGCCGCGGCGGCTTCTGGCAATGAACCCCGCGAGTTTGCACATGATGCCATCAATGGCCAGACCGGCCCCTTTGATGGCGACTCCGTCGATATCGAGACCTTTGATTTCAGCGACTTTTCCATTGGCGTATTAGATCTGGGGTCCCTGCGCATCCCACTGCCAAAGGAATCCCAGGTACAGGTGGAAATGGGCGAACAAGGCCCACGAATGCTGCACATCGTGACCAAGGTAGGCCGAATTACTCCAGTAGCCTTTGCCGCCCCACGTAAGCCAGGCCAGTGGGCAGAATCTGTGGAGGAAATCAAGGAGGGCATGAGCCGCGACGGTCTTACCGTTACTACCGAGCCAGGCCCTTGGGGTGCTGAGGTCGTGGGCAAGAACGACAACGGTCAGGTTCGCGTCATCGGTGCAGACGGTCCGCGCTGGATGCTGCGCATGACCTTGGCCGCGCCGGCCGGTATGGAAGCAGACCTAGCAGACATGGCCCGCGAGGTTGCTGCCCGTACCTTCGTCTACCGCGGGGAAGACCCCATACTGGCGGGAAATGCCTTGCCGGTCATCATGCCTGAGCAGCTGGTAGAGCAGGTCAAGCAGGCCATGGACCAGCGCCAGCAAGAACAGCAGGCAGCCGCTAATGCTCAAGACCACCCAGAAAACGGCGTGGGCGGCCCCGACCCTGCGGCAGAAGCAGAGGCGGAACAACACTTGCGCGATTTGGGCGGTACCCCACAACAGGGTGAGAATGGATCGTCCCCGCAGAATCCCGATGAGGGATCTGCACCTAATTCCAAGAACTAGGCAAAGCAGTAAACCACGTGACACATTCTTCCTCGCCGCACCCTTCCCCGGACGCTAAGAACCTGGACTCTGAGGAGTCTGCTGCCGAACCCACCTTGCTGGAGCAGATGGGTGGCTTATCAGGGCTCGTGTCGGCCACCTTGCCGGTCCTTGTACTGATTCCTGTCAATAATTTCTTTGGGCTGGGGCCAGCCTTGGCGGCGGCGCTCGGCGTGGCCGTTGTTATTGCACTCTGGAGGGTTGTCCGTAAAGAGACCCTGCAGCCGGCCATATCGGGTCTGCTGGGAGTGGCTCTTTGCGCTGCCATCGCCTGGTTTACCGGTGACGCCAAAGGGTATTTCTTGTACGGCATCTGGATGTCGTTGGCACTGTGCATTGCCGCGGTACTATCAATCCTCTTCCGGTGGCCCGCTGTGGGTGTCATCTGGAAGGGGATTAATGGCGAGGAAATGCAGTGGCAAAAGGTTGCTCAGGCGCGCCGGGCTTATGCCATCGCTACCGGCGGGTGGGCGGTCATCTTCCTGGCCCGCTTTGTTGTTCAGCGCGCCATTTATGATGCGGATGCAACCACTGCCTTAGGGGTGACCCGAATCCTGATGGGGTGGCCATTGACGCTTCTAGTTACGGCGCTGACCGTGTGGATGGTGCGCCGCGCGGATGCAGCCGTGGACGCAGCGGCGGGCACAGGTGAGCACACTAACGCAGAACGAGAACAAAAGTCTGAGGCAGAAAATGACTGAATCAACGATGAGCCGTGGCGATAGTCTTGAGGTCACCATTGACCGCATGGCGCACGGCGGGGAAGGAATTGGCCAGGCGCCGGATGGGCGAGTGGTATTCGTTCCTCGCGCTTTTCCCGGCGACGTCGTAAAAGCTACGGCCGGCCGTGTAAAGAAGTCGTTTATTAAAGCGGAACTGGAAAGCGTACTAAGCCCTGGGCCGCTGCGCGTGCCATCGTCTTGTCCCGCTGCCGCGCAGGGAGCAGGTTGCTGTGATTTCGCTGAGCTGGATCCCGCGGCCGAAACCGGAATCAAGGCAGAGATCTTGTCGGAGCAGCTGCGCCGCACCGGCGTTGTCACCGGCGAGGAACTGAACATTGAGCAGCACACCCTAGAGCCGGTTCGGGGATGGCGCACGCGGGTGAGGTGGGGCGTCGACAAGCAAGGGCGCGCCGGAACCCGTCAGCGTCGGTCCAATGAGCTTGTTACGGGCGCTGCTTGTACGCAGCTGGCTCCGGGATTGGCAGAGGGGCTCGTTGGAGAGAGCGCGCGCCGGTTTACCCCAGGCGCTGAGGTCATCGCCGTTCTCGATGGTGAGGGCAACCGCCACGTGGTAGAAACCCGCAAGGCCCCGCGCGGGCGCCGCGTGGAGACCATCCGTGAGGTGGTAGAAGGCAGCGGCAAGGTGCACGAGCATGTCGACGGGCGGACGTTTAGCTTTCCTGCTACCGCCTTCTGGCAGGCCCACAGTCAGGCACCGGCGGCGTATACCGAATTAATAGCGGAGTGGCTCGGCGGCCGCGAGTACCAAGAGCACACCGCCTGGGATCTCTACGGCGGCGTAGGCCTATTCGTTCCCGCACTGGCCCATGCCGTGCAGGGCAAGGTTATCTCTGTGGATTACTCACCGGCGGCTACGGCCGGGGAACAGGCCGGCCTGTCGGACTGCGATGTGGAAGTAAAGTCCGCGAAGGTCGAGCAAGTCGCCGCACAGCTTCCCAAGCCTGGCGCTGTAGTCCTTGATCCGCCGCGCACCGGAGCAGGGGAGGACGTGATTCGTTCCGTGGCGGCCGCTGCACCCCAGGCGGTCGTTCACGTGGGATGTGACCCCGCCACCTTCGCGCGCGACTTGGGATACTGGAACCAGCACGGATACGGAATAGAAAAGATGGCGCTGATCAATGCGTTCCCCGGAACGCACCACTTTGAAACGATTGCGCTTATCACCCCTGCCTAATGGGCTACAAGGGCTCCGAGGCGGGGTGCGGCACGTTGCCGCGCGGTTCTCGGAACATTGACCGATATAATATTCACCGCCCGCCGCGGGTACGGTAGAAAAGAAGAACTAAGCACAGAAGGAGTTGAAGGCCGCTCCATGACTATCTTGGATACCATTAACTCGCCGCAGGACCTCAAGGCACTGTCTGCAGACAAGCTTGAGGAGCTGGCGGCAGAGATTCGGCAGCGCCTCATTGACAAGGTCTCCGTCACGGGCGGACATCTGGGGCCTAACTTGGGCGTGGTGGAATTGACCATTGCGTTGCACCGCGTATTTGATTCTCCGCGCGAGCCCATTATGTTTGATACTTCGCACCAGTCCTATGTGCATAAGATGCTGACTGGGCGCACGGATCAATTCGATACCTTGCGGCAAAAGGACGGCCTTTCGGGGTATACGGACCGCGGCGAGTCCGAGCATGACTGGACCGAGTCCTCCCACGCTTCGGCGTCGCTGTCTACGGTTGATGGCTTGTCTAAGGCCTTCAAGATTCGCGGCGACGGTCACCGCAATGTCATCGGTGTTGTCGGCGATGGCGCCCTCACCGGCGGCATGTGCTGGGAGGCGTTAAACAATATCTCTGAGGATAAGGGGCGCAATGCGGTCATCGTGGTCAATGACAACGGCCGTAGCTATTCGCCCACTATCGGTGGCATTTCCGAAAACCTAGGCCGCATCCGCTCCCAGCACGGCTATGACGAGCTCATGGAGCAAGGAAAGCGCCGCCTGAAGCAAATGGGCTGGGTAGGCGAGCGGGCCTTTGATGCCTTGCATGCCATGAAGGAGGGCGTTAAGTCCACAGTCTTGCCCACGGAGATATTCCCAGAACTAGGCATGAAATATATCGGCCCAATCAATGGCCACGATATTGATGCCTTGGTGCACGCGCTGACGTATGCGCGCGATTATGAAGGTCCCATTATCGTGCACGTGGTCACCGAAAAAGGCCATGGCTTTGCTCCGGCCGTAAATGAGCCGAAGGATCAGATGCATTCCACTGGTGCCATTGACCCAGTCACCGGAGTGGCAAAGGGGACCAAACAGCCTGGCTGGACCGCAGCCTTCTCGAAAGAGCTTTTGGCCGCTGCTGAAAAGCGTGAGGATATCGTAGCTATTACCGCTGCCATGGCTGGGCCAACCGGCCTCGCGCCATTCCAGGAACGGTTCCCAGATCGTTTCTTTGATGTTGGAATTGCGGAGCAGCACGCAATGACCTCTGCTTCTGGCCTTGCGCTCGGCGGCATGCACCCTGTGGTGGCGGTATACTCCACCTTCTTGAATCGTGCAGTGGACCAAGTAATTATGGATATTGCGCTGCTCAAGCTGCCGGTGACCATAGTGCTGGATCGGTCCGGGGTCACCGGTTCCGATGGTGCGTCCCACAATGGTGTGTGGGATATGGCCCTTATGAGCATCGTGCCAGGCATGCATATCGCCGCGCCCCGCGATGGCGCGCGCCTGCGCGAGCTTTTCCGAGAGTCACTAGAAATTGAGTCCGGCCCCTCCATTGTCCGGTTCCCCAAGGGAAACCTGCTGCCAGATATGGAAGCGGTGGATACTTTGGGCGATGGCGTGGATATTTTGCACTATGGAGAATCCGATGCGGGCGAGGATACTCCAGAGGTACTTATTGTCTCGATCGGTGCCATGTCTGCGCGCAGCCTCGAAGCGGCAAAGCTACTAGGGGAGCAGGGCATTAATGTCACGGTCATCGATCCGCGCTGGGTAGCACCGGTGGCCGGCTCCGTGGTGGCCCTCGCCGCCGATCATGATCTGGTGGTTACGGCGGAGGACGGCCTTATTCGTGGGGGCATCGGATCCATGATCGCAGAAGCCCTAAGCGCGGCCGAGGTGGATACTCCCGTGCGCCGGTTAGGCGCACCAGGCTATTTCCCCAAGCATGGCTCGCGGGGAGAGGTTCTCGAGGAATTTGGTCTCACCCCGCAACTCATTGCGTCATCGATTGTTGAATGGGTAGAAAACCTCACCGCAGACGCCACCGCGCTGGATTAAAGACTAATTGAGGTAGGGAAACTCCTAGAAAAGGCCGTCCACGATAATCGGGGCGGTCATTTCTATTTGCCATTCCCTCGCGCCTTCCGCGCGGAGGAATGCGGCGACGTCATCTGGCTGGCGGATAGTGCCAGCCACGGAATTAGGCCCGCGGTGCCGCTTGCCGGCGCGCACGCCCACTTTCGCCCATACGGCAGCGCGTAGCGTAGCGGGACGTATGAGAAGCTCAGGGGCCATGCCAAGGTGTTTTGCAAGCTTTGCTATTTCGGTGCGAGTTTCTTGAAAAACCTCCCAGAGTTCTGGGTAGTCTTTGGCCCAGATGGTTTTGGAAGGAACCGGTTTAGGGGCGCGTTGCACGCGCGGTTGCTTCTGCGGTGGAGTGGCACGCGCTTGGTTAAGCACGGCCATCCAGCGGGCGGCAGCCCCTTTGCGGCGCCGAGGAAAGCCCTTGATGCGGGCAAGTTCGCTGTGCGAAGTAGGAAGGCAACGAGCGATTTCCACCAGCGTCTTATTGGATAGAATCCTTCCTGGTGCAGTATCCGTGTGCTGGGCGATGGTATCGCGCTGGTGCCATAGCGCCCGCGCGGCGTTGAGCTGGCTGCCGTTGCGCAGGGTGGATAGTCCCTTGAGATCGCGCCACGTAGGTGATTGCGGGGCAGCGTCAAAGGCATGCTCACGAACGATGGCGGCAAACTCCTCTAGCGCCCAGTCCATCTTGTCTTGTTCAGCCAAGATATCGCGCAGCGTCTCCGCTAGTTCCAGTAGCAGTTCTACATCGAGCGCCGCATAAGCCCTGAGCTCCTCGCTAAGTTCTGGGGTGGACCAGTCGGCGTCGCCATAGCCCTTTTCCAATTCGACGTCAAAAAGCTCTGCCACCATAGTGCCCAAATTGGGCCTTTCGAAGCCGGTGAGCCGTGCTGCCAGCTCGGTGTCAAAGATTGATCCAGGAAAAAGCCCCAGCCACCCCAGGCAAGGCAAATCCGAATGGGCGGCGTGGATTATCCACTCCGTGCCGTTGAGCACTGGGGCAAGGGCAGTCGTGAGCTCCTCGCGGTGGCCTTCAGGGGCAAAAAGCATCGTTCCCGCGCCGCGGCGACGAATTTGCACTACGAAGGCGCGATCATCGTAGCGATAGCCGGAGGCGCGCTCGGTATCGATGGCAAAGGGGCCCGTACCCGCGGCTAGGCGGGCTGCGACAGCGGTGAATTCCTCCGGGGTGGCAAGAACCGGCGGGATGCCCTCGAGCGGCCGGCTGCGCAATTCTGGCATATTAGCGGCCGAGCTCGGTGACGCCCTCAGGGGGTAGTCCGGCAACGTTGGCTAATACCTGGGCAAAAGCCTGCACGTGGGGTGCGAGGTCGAGGCCTTCGGCAGTCCACGAAGCGCGCATTTCGATCTGGTAGGCGCGCGGAGGCCCGCCAATCTCGCCAAAACGCACGGACGCGGTGGAAGTGACGGTGCCGCCCAAATTGGTGTGGTCGGCTCCCTCCTGTTCCAAGCCTTCGTTGAGCCATTGCCAGGCCACATCGGGCAAGAGGGGATCGCCGGCTACTGCGTCGTCCATATCCGCCTGGATATAGGCCACAAGGCGCATGGCGCCCTCCCAAGCTTCCTCAGCGCCCGGATCGTGGAGCAGGATGAGGCGACCAAATGCATCGCCTTCCGTATCCGTGGGTACTATATCTGGCGTTTCTTCGCTTCCCACTTCTAGGCCTATCGCATGGCTAAACGGAGCGAGGCGCTGCGGTGGGCGAATGGACCCCAAGGTAATCTCAGGGCGCAGTTCCGCCGCATGCATGGACTCCACCGCTTGGCTGAAGTCCGCGGGGGTGGCTGGCTCGTGGCTTTCCGCCTGCCCGTGCAAAGGGGTGGGGGCGGTAGCCTCGGCGCTGCGTGGGGTGGTCGATTCGGAATTGCTCACGACGTTCAAGCTATAGTTTCGCGGGTTCTAGCTGGGGGAGGCGCGCCGATCCGCAAGTGTGTCGCCATTTGTGTGGGAGGGGAAGTGACAAGTTTCCATATCCAACTTATGATGGATATGTTCGTTAATCCAAAGGCTTCTGCAAAGGAGAACGCAATGGCGAAGCTTGACTACAAGGAACTCAACGCGGTTCAGCAATATTCCCAGCACGCGGTCTTTAAGGTGATTCCGGGCGCGCTCGGCACCGAGCGAGCGGAGATCATCGCCCAAGCGCAGGAGTTCTTTGCCAGCGTGGAAAAGGCCGGGAAGGTAACGGTGCGCGGCATTTATGACCTCACGGCTATGCGCGATTCCGCCGACTTCATGATCTGGTGGCACGCTGAGGAATTCACTGACCTGCAGAAGGTCTTTGGGGACTTCCGCCGCGAGACCACCCTGGGACAAGTCAGCGAAGTGACCTGGGTAGGCAACGCTTTGCACCGTCCGGCAGAGTTTAATAAGTCGCACCTGCCGTCTTTCATCATGGGCGAGGAGCCCAAGGAGTGGATTTCGGTGTATCCCTTTGTGCGCTCTTATGACTGGTACACCATGGACGAGGAAAAGCGCCGCCGTATTCTGATGGAGCACGGCATGCAGGCGCGCGACTACCCCGATGTGCGCGCGAATACAGTCCCAGCTTTCGCCTTGGGCGACTACGAGTGGATCTTGGCTTTCGAGGCGGATGAGCTCCACCGTATCGTCGACCTGATGTACCTGATGCGCTATACCGAAGCCCGTCACCACGTGCGGGAGGAGATTCCTTTCCACACCGGCCGCCGCGTGAAGGACGTAGCAGAACTCATCGCAGTGCTGCCCTAAAAGAAACGCCGCCCAGCAGTAGCCCTGCTTGGCGACGTCCCCTCTTAGCCGCGCCCGCCCCGTCACTAGCCTGCAAGTTAGGCTGCTGACGGGGCGCGCTTTCTTGTGCACACCACCTTAGGCGGTGCCACCTTCTACCGGCTTTTCCTCCAAGTCTAGGCAGATGGAATTGATGCAATAGCGCAGGTCAGTGGGGGTATCGTAGCCCTCGCCTTCAAAGACGTGGCCTAGGTGCGATTCGCAGTTGGCGCACAAAACCTCTACACGGCGCATGCCTAGCGAGTTGTCTTCGCGCTCGATGATCTTGTCTCCGGCAAGCGGGGAGAAGAAAGACGGCCAGCCACAATGGGACTCAAACTTTTCCGTAGAGCGGAAAAGCTCCGTTCCACACGCGCGGCAAGAATAGACCCCCTCGGTAGTGGTATTGGTGTACTCGCCTACGTGGGGCGGCTCGGTGCCGGCTTCGCGCAGGACGTAGTATTCCTCGGGGCTTAAGCGCTGGCGCCATTCGGTATCGGCAATGAGCTTGAAATCGGTCATGGGCCGAGTCTAAACCGTGCTGCGCGCGGCACGCCACCAGCCGGCGACCGTAGCGAAAATTGCGACGATAAGCAGCGCCCATCCTGCCGTGGCCGTGAAAAAATTCATCCACCGCCCGGCATCTGGGTGCGCTGTAGACGCCCACGAGACCGGAGCCAAAAAGAGAAATGCCGCCAACCACGCTCCCGCGGAATGAAACACCGAGCGTGGGAGAACAATAGTAAACATCAGTGGGAAGAGCCACATGGAATAGTACTGCTGGCCCAGGGAAGATAGGAAGAAGATTCCCACCATGATTGCCCCGCTCGTCGTCAGCGCCCACAAGGTCGAGTCGGAGTTGCGCCAGCGTAAAAGCCCGAGAATCGCTGCAGCCGTAAGGGCGGCAAAAATCAACCACACGGTCCAATACAGTCCCGCCCCAAAGTCAACGTAGGCGTGGAAGCCTGCCCAGGAAGAATTGGCATAGTCACGGGTTTCCGAGAGGTAGGGCAGGAGGTTATCCACAAAGCCGCTAGCGTCCGGCACGAGCGGCCACGCCAGTAGGTTGAGTACTACCGGTACGCTGATGCCGGTCGCGAGACTGCGCCATTGTAGCTTGACCAAGGGCAGGAAGAGCAACGGCGCAAATTGGGGCTTAATGACGATGGCCAGTCCAATGGCCACGCCTGCCACCCAGCCCATCCATGGGGTGCGCTCGGCGCGCACGAAGGCCCACAAGAACACGGCCATGCACAGCAAGAGAATGCCGTTGATATTGGTAAATGCGAGCGTATTGGTCACCGATTCCGTGACAAAGGCCAAAGCGATGGATACTGGCCACACTGCCGAAGTAAGTGTGCGGCCCACGGCAAGGGTGAGCACCGCTAGCGCTGCCACGATTGCAGCCGCGTTGGCGACGATGAATAGTCCCCGTGCCAGCGAAAAATCGATGTGTGCTAGCGGCGCGAGCAGCAGCGTCGCCCCCGGGGTATACAGGTACAGCGGGTCAACGTGGTTATAAGTCTGCTCATAGACCGGATGGCCAGTGGACATGCGTGCCACAGCGTTATACACGGTGGTGAAATCATCCGTCGGCGTGCCATTGCGCGCGATGATGAACACGCGATGCACAACAAGCAGGATGGCCACGGGCCAGGCAGCGGCATTGATTCGGGAATTCACGGCCCCTTAGTCTACGGCCTAGCGGGCGCGGGAATACCGCAGAAACACCGTGCCATCGTTATCGGCCGCGACATTTTCTAACTGCATGCGGCGATGGGAATGCTCGCCCTGAAACGTCGCCATGGGAGTCTCCACGCCGGTAGATAGATGTGGGTCTAGGGTCAAATACATCTGGTCGATGGCATCGATGTCTACCAGCTGCCCTATCATTCCTGGCCCGCCCTCGCAGAGTACGCGCTTAAACCCGCGGTCCTTCAAGACGGATATGTAGTCCTGCACGGTTCCTTCGCCAGCATCGCAGACTTCCGCGCCTGCGGATTCGATGGTCGCGATGCGCTTTGCGAGCTCTTGATCGTCCCGGCTGCTATGGGGGACCAAGAGGATGGGAGGGGTAGTGAAATCCGTGAAGAAGTCCGAGGTGATATCGAAATCAAGGCTGCGGGAAGGCACCGCAATCGGAGCGGGACGTGAGCCATCCGTGACCGGAGCAACTCCTGAATAGTCCTCCGCACGCACCGTTTGCGCACCCACCAACACGACGTCTGCCCAGTTACGTAAAGCTGCGAAGAGCTGCCCGTCAGTATCATTTCCCATGTCTTCGGAAACGTGGTTCATGGTTGCCGAGCCGGTTAGCGTGCTGACCATATTTGTGCGGATGGTGAATACATCACCGGAATCCGGGCCCAATAGCGAAGAGATATCCATACCTTCCCAGCCTAGTCAAGGCGCCAGATGCCCAGAACGGTAAAGCGCAGGGCACACCCCAGACAGTGGGCCTACATCAAGCGGATGAGTATTACACCAATCAAAATCACTGCAATGCCGGCTACCTGGCGCATTGCTACGGGGGCGCCCCGCAGACGATCGATAAGTACGGAGCCCACCATGGAACCAAGAAGGGATGCCACCACAGTAAGCCCGGTACCAATCTGCGGTACTAAGGCCGCGTTGCCAAAGACAAACAAGGCTCCCAAGGCGCCGCCTGCCCACATCCACCATGGGTTAGCCTTACCCTCGGGACGCTCAATGCGAGGGCGCCAGCGCAAAGCAATATTGAGCACTACCAGCGCGGAAACGCCAATGCTAAAAGAAACCAAAGCCGCACTAACGGGCGACCCGGTGATCTGACCAAGGTGGCCGTTAATGGCGGATTGGCTTGCGGTAAAGCAACCAAAGACAAAGCCTGCGAGGCGCCAAAGCCATAACGCCATAGCACTGTCTTCTTGCTTTGTCGGCGCGCCGGGGCTGGCTACAATAGAAATCACCCCACCGAGGACAACTAGTGCCCCTAGGGCGCGAACCAGGGATAGCGGGGAAGTGGGGGAATCAAATAGCCCAAAGTGGTCGATGACAAGGCCCATCATGACCTGGCCCGCGATGGGAAGGACCACGGTCTGGACCGCGCCCAGATGAGGAAACAACAGGATATTTCCAGTAAGCGCAACCACGCCGAGCAGACCACCGAACCAAATCCACAGCGGTTCCCCAAAGGCACGGAAAATGCCGAATTCGCCGCCGGTGACGGCTGTCGCGATGACAAGCAAAGTCACCGTGCCCACGGCAAACGAGATGAGCGAAGAGGAAAACGGCGTGCCAGTAGACGCGCGAAGGCGCGTATTAACCAAGGTCTGAACGGGCAGAACGAGTCCGGCGATAATGCCTAAGAGAATCCACAACACGTCGGGACACTTTACAGGCATATAAAGAAACCCGCCCAAGCTCCCATGGAGTGGAGCGATGGGCGGGAAATTGTGGTCCTAACTGGGATTGAACCAGTGACCTTTCCGGTGTGAACGGAACGCTCTCCCACTGAGCTATAGGACCTTGCGGTGGCTAAATCTACACCGCACTAAATTCAAATACCTAATTGGCTGGGCAGGAGTGCACATCAGAGGGAGGCGGCCTGTGGTCCACTGTCTTCCGAGAATCACATCAGTGTGTTTTGGGATGGTCCGAATACAAAAATCGGCGCCGGAAAGAATGCCGCTGGGCTGGGGATTTGGAAACTGGCGCGGAGCACGATAATGTTTCTTCTCGCACCGCAACGGTACAAAGTTCGCGGGGCAATGCGGATGTAGCGCAGTTGGTAGCGCATCACCTTGCCAAGGTGAGGGTCGCGAGTTCGAGTCTCGTCATCCGCTCCACGCTTTTCTAAGGGTTCTCCCGTGAAGAGTGATTCTAAATGAATAACGCGCGATTAGCTCAGTGGGAGAGCGCTTCCCTGACACGGAAGAGGTCACTGGTTCAATCCCAGTATCGCGCACAAGGACTTTGTCCTAGAAACCGGGCCTGGTTTCGCATGCGGATGTAGCGCAGTTGGTAGCGCATCACCTTGCCAAGGTGAGGGTCGCGAGTTCGAGTCTCGTCATCCGCTCCAGCACTGTATTGTGTGAGGCGGTATCGCCACGGTGGAATGGCCGAGTGGTGAGGCAACGGTCTGCAAAACCGTGCACACGGGTTCGATTCCCGTTTCCACCTCAACTTCTTAATGCCTTCGGGCATTAAGCGCGATTAGCTCAGTGGGAGAGCGCTTCCCTGACACGGAAGAGGTCACTGGTTCAATCCCAGTATCGCGCACGAGAGCCCTTTTGAGGCTCTGCAACAAACTCCGGTTTGTCATGCGGATGTAGCGCAGTTGGTAGCGCATCACCTTGCCAAGGTGAGGGTCGCGAGTTCGAGTCTCGTCATCCGCTCCATATAGCCGCCCCTGCTACGGGGTGGCTTTTTCTATGTCTCCTCCTGCGCTTTGTGCGATACGCTTGCCGTTGCAAGGTCAAAACCCTCGGCGGAGGAGGAAAGATGTTACGCGTATTAGTGGTACCGCTATTGGTTGGAGCTTGCGGCTTCGCGTCTTTTGTTTCGGGGACTGTACTTTTCTTTGCGGGCCTTACTGCGGCAGATGCGGGTGACGGCAGCGACAACGCGGCGTGGCCCTTGGCGCTTATCGGCATAGGCGCCGCGTTGGTTATTGTTGCCCTGATGGCTTCTGGTCCGTTTTATGCCCGACAAATGGAGAGGTCCTAAGGTAGGGTCCGTTCGAATTGAGTCAACTTGGCTTAAATAGTGATAAATACCTCTTTTTATTTCTAAAAGGAACTCATTCCCAGTTCGCGCCGACAAATAGCTCGACGCGCTGCTTTTTGTGATTGCCGCTCTGGCAAGTCGCGGGGCTAGTATGTCTGACAATTCAACTTGTGCTTTTCCAACTTCACAAAGGAGCTATCTATGGGCTACCGCGTACCTTGGCTGCGCCGCACAGCTGCAGCAGTGGGCACGGCCGCACTGGTTTTGGGCGGGTCAATGCCTGCCGCATTCGCGCACGACTCCGTTATTGGCGGTTCGGTCAAAGACGGCGACCAACTCGACGAGTTTCCTAACGAAATCACCCTCGAGTTTTCTGGCATCCCCAAAGAGGACTTCAATACCTTTGCCGTGACCAACGCGGATACTGGTGAAAAACTCTTTAGCCAGGAACCAAAGCTCCATGAGCGGGATCTCACCATTGAGACCCCTGCAGATGTCCATCCTGGGCCGGGTAACTACCAGCTGGGCTTTCAGATCACGTCTTCGGATGGGCACGCTACCCGCGGCGGTGTGGAATTTTCTGTCAAAGGTGACGGGTCCGAAAACACCGAGGCCCCAGAGTCTGACACGGCAGACCAGGAAGCAACCGAGGGCCTGTCAATGCCGCTGAAAATCATTCTGGGGGTGGGCGGCGTTTTGGCAATTGCCGCAGTAGTTGCCCTATTTATTGCCAAGTCGCGTCGCATTGATTCGGAAGGTGAAAAATAGTGTCCAAGATTTCTAGCATCGCCCTTGTGGGCTTGACTGTGGCCGGCCTCGCCCTGGCGGGTTGCTCACCGCAAAACCAAAATGATTCCACCGAGTCGAAGGCGGATGCTTCCACTAGTGTCGGAGAAACATCCTCCGCTGCGGAATCTAAAGAACTGACCTTTGACGATGCCGTTGTGCGCGCCAATGAGGACAAGGACATGACCGCCATCTTTGGCACCCTGGTCAACCATTCCAATGCGGACATCACCATCACTGGATTTTCCACCAGCCTCAATGCCAAGGTGAACCAGATGCATGAGACTGTCGATGGCAAGATGCAGGAAATGTCGAGCCCACTGGTGGTCAAAGCCGGCGAGTCCCACGAGCTGGCACCTGGTGGTGACCACTTCATGCTCATGGACATGGAAAACCACATCGCTCCCGGCGAATCCCTTGACCTCACAGTGAAACTGGAAGGCGGCGAAGAGCTCGATCTAGGCGAAATTCAAACGCGTAGCATGCCTGCCGGCGATGAGGACTACGGCGATATGGCAGGCCACGCTATGGAGGGCCACGACCGCTAGTTATGTCTGGATTCAGCAGAAGGGGATTTCTCACTGGCGCTGCGGTATCGACCAGCGCCTTCGCGTTGGCAGGCTGCAATAACCAGGGGTCTTCCCCGGATGCTGGGGCACAGGAACAGCCTGCGTTGGCCGACGCCCTCGTGGCTTTTGACGGCGAGCATCAAGCAGGCATCGCAACCGTGGAGCAAGCGCACCTGAATTTGGTTGGGTTTGATCTTAAAAGGGGCGTCGACAAGCGGGGGTTCGCCAGCCTTATGAAGCTGTGGACCGAGGACGCTCGTGCATTGTGTACGGGGGAGGCGCCGCTGGGCACGCTAGAGCCGGAAATGGTGCAGCAACCCGCCAACTTGACCATCACCTGCGGTCTAGGCCAGAAGGTTTTCTCCTTGCTCGGCGTGGAGAAACCACGCTGGTTGGGAGATGTACGTTCTTTTGAGCGCGATGAGCTGGAGAATAAGTGGGGACAAAGCGATATCGTCTTGCAGATCTGCTGCGATGACCCACTGATGAATACCTATGCCCTGCGGCACATGGTGCGCGCAAGTGAGCACTATGCCAGCGTAAAGTGGTTGCAGCAGGGCTTTATTAACGCCTATGGCAGCCATGATAAGGGCGCTACCGCGCGCAATATGTTCGGGCAAAAGGACGGTACCGTCAATCCGCGCAGCGAGGAGGATTTTGCAGCCCAGGTATGGATCGATAAAGGGCCGAAGTGGGCACAAGGCGGAACGGCGATGGTAGTGCGTCGCATTCGCATGAACGTGGATACCTGGGAGAAACTAGATCGCTCTTCTCGCGAGAATGCGGTGGGGCGCAGGCTCGACAATGGTGCCCCGCTTACCGGTAAAGAAGAGTTTGACGCCGCGGATTTTGAAGCGGTGGATGACTACGGCCTGCCAGTGATCGATAAGAACTCGCACATGGCCGTTGCCGCCCCGCCGGCCGATCATCCAGAGCAGCGCATCCTGCGCCGGCCGTATAACTATGAGCTGGCTCCCGATGGCAAGGATGGGCAGCTTTCCAATATTGGCCAGGTTTTCATCTGCTATCAGCAAGATCCCACCAAGCAATTCGAGCCAATTCAGGCCCGATTGGATAAATCGGACCTGATGAACGAGTGGTTGACTCATATTGGTTCGGCTATGTATTTCTGCCCGCCGGGCACCCGCGATGCCGATGGGCGCGAGTCATGGTGGGCAAAATCGCTCTGCGAGCATGCAGGGTTGTAGAATAGCTATCCGTAAATTTAAATAGCGGACGCGGCCAGGTATGCCGCCGACGCACGAGCGCATAAAGGAGCGCGATTATGGCGGAACTCATCCCCGCAGTACCGGTCAATTACGATTCCTTCACCGTGCCCGCCGGCCAGGCCGTGGGCGCAGCAATGCGAGAGCTCAACCTTCCCAATAAGGGCCCGGAGGCTGTCGTAGTCGTTCGCGGTGAGGACGGCACTCTCTTTGATTTGTCGCACACCCCAGACACGGAGTCCACCTTTACCCCGGTTGCCGCCAGCGAGGAAGACGGCCGCGCCGTAATCCGCCACTCCTGCGGCCACGTTATGGCCCAGGCCGTGCAGGCCGAGTTCCCCGGTACCAAGCTGGGCATCGGCCCGGCCATTGAAAATGGCTTCTACTTCGACTTTCAGACCGCTGAGCCTTTCACCCCTGAAGATCTTAAGGCGATTGAAAAGCGCATGAAGAAGATCATCAAGGGCGGCCAGCGCTTCGAGCGCCACGTCTACGAGTCCCCGGAGGAAGCGGAGCAGGCGCTTGCCGAGGAACCTTTTAAGCTCGAGTTGGTCCAAGACAAGGGCAACGTTGACCCTGACTCCGACGAGGCCGCAGAAGTCGGTTCCGGCGACCTCACCCACTATGACAACATCAATCCGCGCACCGGAGAAGTAGAGTGGTTTGATCTTTGCCGCGGACCGCACGTGCCGACCACCAAGTACATCCCGGCTTTCACGCTGACCCGTTCTTCAGCTGCCTACTGGCGCGGTGACCAGTCCAAGGCTGGCCTGCAGCGCATTTACGGCACCGCCTTTGAGTCCAAGGAGGCGCTGGAGGCCTACCAGACCATGGTGGAAGAGGCTGAAAAGCGCGACCACCGCCGCCTAGGCCAAGAACTGGGCCTTTTCTCCTTCCCGGATGAGATTGGCTCCGGCTTCCCGGTATTCCATCCGAATGGTGCAACTGTGCGCATGGAGATGGAAAACCACTCTCGCAACCGCCACGTCCAGGCCGGCTACTCCTTTGTAAATACCCCGCATATCACCAAGGGCGACCTATTCAAGAAGTCTGGCCACCTGGACTTCTATGCCGATGGCATGTTCCCGCCGATGCTGCTCGATGGCGAGTACGACGAAGAAGGTAATACCATCAAGGGGCCGCAGGACTACTACGCTAAGCCGATGAACTGCCCGATGCATAACCTGATTTTTGCATCCCGTGGTCGTTCCTACCGCGAGCTGCCGCTGCGTCTCTTTGAGTTCGGCACCGTCTACCGTTATGAAAAGTCCGGCGTGGTCCACGGCCTGACCCGCGCGCGTGGCTTTACCCAAGATGATGCGCACATCTACTGCACCGAGGAGCAACTGGAAGAAGAGCTGACTAAGGTCCTTGACTTCATCATCTCCTTGTTGAAAGACTACGGCCTGTCTGACTTCTACCTGGAGCTTTCTACCAAGGACCCGAATAAGTTCGTCGGTTCCGATGAGATTTGGGAGCGCTCGACCGCTATCTTGCAGTCGGTCGCCGAAAAGTCTGGCCTTGAATTGGTACCGGATCCAGCTGGTGCTGCCTTCTACGGCCCGAAGATTTCGGTCCAGGCCCGCGACGCCATCGGCCGCACCTGGCAGATGTCTACCGTTCAGTTGGACTTTAACCTCCCTGAGCGCTTCGAGCTGGAATACACAGCGTCCGATGGCAGGAAGAAGCGCCCAATCATGATTCACCGCGCGCTCTTCGGCTCTATCGAGCGTTTCTTCGGCGTGCTGCTGGAGCACTACGCCGGTGCATTCCCGGCGTGGCTCGCACCGCACCAGGTGGTGGGCATTCCGGTGGCCGATGAATTCTCCCCGCACCTTGAGGAAGTTGCAGCGCAGCTGCGTAAGAAGGGTATCCGCGCTGATGTAGATACCTCTGATGACCGTATGCAGAAAAAGATTCGCAACCACACTACCGGCAAGGTGCCGTTCATGCTGGTAGCCGGTGCCCGCGACGTCGAGGCAGACGCCGTGTCCTTCCGCTTCCTGGATGGCACCCAGGTCAATGGTGTGCCGGTGAATGAGGCCGTGGAGCTCATCGCTGCATGGGTAGCAGAGCGCAATAACGAGCAGCCGACTGAAGAGCTCATCAGTGCCCGACGCTAAAGACACGCACGATACCGACAATGCCGCCGTCAATAACCATGACTCGGCGGCAGAGACCTTTGTAGATTCGGGCGCCGGTGATCCAGATCGCTTGGAACGACTGTGGGCGCCTTATCGCATGGCCTATATTGCCAAGCGCTCTAAGGACCCCTTCGTCGAAGCGCCACAGGGCAGCGATGAGGACGGGCTTATCATTGCTCGCGGCAAGACCGTTTATGCATTGCTGAATCTTTTTCCGTATAACGCCGGGCACTTGATGGTGGTGCCGTACCGTAAGGAATCCCAGCTTGAAAACCTTACGGAAGAGGAATCGCACGAGTTGATGGCGTTTGCGCAAAAAGCAGTCCAGGTACTCAAGAGAGTTTCGCACCCAGAAGCCATTAACGTAGGTCTGAACTTGGGTCGCGCTTCGGGCGGCTCGGTAGGAGACCACCTGCACCTGCATGTGGTGCCAAGGTGGCCCGGGGATAGTAACTTTATGACTGTCCTCGATGGGACTAAGGTATTACCGCAGCTTCTGCAGGATACGCGCCGCGTGCTGGCAGAAGGTTGGCGCGAGATGGAAGAGGAGGATTCGCGTGCTTAGCGTGCATGGGCGAAAGCCGGCCGCCGTGGTGGTGGAACCTATAGCCAAAACCTTTTTGAAGCTTGGCCTGACCCCCAACGTGGTCACGGTTGTGGGAACCATTGTCACCATTGCCATTTCGGTTATCCTTATTCCTACCGGTCATCTCTTTTCCGCGGCCGTCTTGTCCGGCCTTTTCGCCGCTTTCGATATGCTCGACGGCACAATGGCTCGCTTGACTGGCAAAGCCACCGCTTTCGGCGCGACCCTAGATGCCTCCTGCGATCGCATTACCGATGGCGCACTATTTAGCGCCATTGCATGGTGGTTGATTTATTCTGCGGATTCCTCCCGAATTACGGTAATCGCCTGCTTTGTTACCTTGGTATGCTCCCAGGTCATTTCCTATATCAAGGCTAGGGGAGAGGCATCTGGATTTAAGATGGTTGGCGGCCTTATCGAGCGTCCCGAGCGGCTCATCTTGGGCCTAGGCGGCATTGGTCTCGAAGGACTGGGCGTTCCGCACGCCATTGAGGTAGCGCTGTGGATCCTTGCCGTAGGATCTATCTTCACTGTGTGTCAGCGAATGGTTATCGCCGCTCGCCAGGACCAGTCCTAGCTCGCACCACACCACCTAAAACCAGGAGGTTTAGTAACTTTGTGGGATAGAGAAGACCTCGCCGCTGCGGGATACCTCGCGGGCTGGAAGGTGGTGCGCCGGCTGCCTGAACCGGTAGCGCGCACGCTTTTTCGCTGGGGTGCGGATTTGGCCAGTAACAATGGTCGCGGAATGGATGGCCTTCGCCAGAACCTTGCCAGAGTGGTCGGGCCGGAAAACGTAACTCGCGCCTTGGTGCGCGAGTCTATGCGGTCCTATATGCGCTATTGGATGGAGGCGTTCCGGCTGCCGGCGATTCATAGCGATGCAAGATTGCATGAGCGTCTGCTCAGCGGCCTAGAGGGCTTGGAGCACTTTGATGCCTCTGCTGAATCCGGGCGTGGGACTATTTTGGCTCTGCCGCACTCGGGTAATTGGGATATGGCCGGTGTCTTCCTCGTTGGTCACTACGGCCAGTTCACTACCGTTGCGGAGCGTTTAAAGCCTGCCGTGCTTTTCGACGCCTTTGTGGAATACCGCGAAACCCTCGGCTTTGAGGTTCTTCCCCTTACCGGCGGCGATGCCTCGCCCTTTAAGCGCCTCAAAGAGGTGCTAGAAGCCGGCGGCGTAGTTTGCCTGCTGGCCGAGCGTGACCTTACTCGAAGCGGCATCAGCGTCGACTTCATGGGCGAGGAGGCTAATATGGCCGCAGGGCCCGCACAGCTAGCCTTGGAAACGGGCGCTGCCCTCCACGTGGTGCACTCTTGGTTCGAGGGTGCGGGTTGGGGCCTATCGGTATCTCCCGAGATCGAGGTAACGGACCTACAAGAAACCACCCAGCGCATGGCCGATGGCTTCGCGGACAATATTCGCCGC
Source organism: Corynebacterium tuberculostearicum (assembly GCF_030503735.1). Next base: position 572,542 of record NZ_CP073096.1, read on the forward strand.
CATCCAGAAGACTGGCACATGTTGCAGCCGCAGTGGAACGTCGATATTGAGAGGCGTCGCCAAGCGCGTGCCGCCCAGAAGGCCGGTGAGCCCCACCAAGCCGGGTCATCGCAGGGAGAGGATAACTAGTGCGCATCGGAATTGTGTGTCCCTACTCCTTCGATGAGCCTGGTGGAGTTCAAGCCCACATCCTTGATCTAGCCACGATGTTTATAGAGCAAGGGCACCATGTACAAGTCATTGGTCCGGCCTCGGAGGCCACACAACTGCCGGATTTCGTGGTTAAAGGCGGACCAGCTTTCCCCATCGCCTATAACGGCTCTGTGGCGCGCTTGTCCGTCGGTCCACATGTGACACGCAAGGTTAAACGCTTTATCAAAAACGGCGACTTTGATGTCCTACATATCCACGAGCCAAATTCCCCGAGTTTTTCCATGACTGCGCTGGCCGTGGCCCAAGGTCCTTTGGTAGCGACGTATCATGCTTCCGCATCGAGCTCGCTGGTATTGACCTTGGCCAAGCCTTTATTAGAGCCTTTTTTGGAAAAGATTCGGGGAGGAATCGCGGTATCCGATATGGCTCGGCGCTGGCAGGTAGAACAATTGGGAGGGGACCCAGTCCTGATTCCCAATGGTGTGGATACTTCCGTGTATGCGCAGGCTCGGCGTCGCAGCCCTGCAAAGGCTCCCAATGAACCACTAGAGGTAGTTTTCCTTGGGCGGTTGGATGAACCTCGCAAAGGCCTCGATATACTGCTGGCCGCGCTGCGCCAAGTACGCCAAGATATACGCGTGACCATTATGGGTGGTGGCCGTACCCGTGAGGTGGAAGGCGTTGATTTTGTTGGCCGGGTTAGCGATGCCGAAAAGGCTGAAATTCTCGGCCGCGCTGATGTATATGTCGCCCCCAATACCGGCGGTGAGAGCTTCGGCATTGTCTTGGTGGAAGCTATGGCGGCAGGTGCAGCCGTTGTTGCTTCGGACTTGGAGGCCTTCCGCGCAGTGTGCGACGCCGATTCCGATGATATTGCCGGTGCGCTATTTCGCAATGAGGATAGTAATGACCTGGCTCGTGTTCTCAACGAGGTGCTCGAGGACGCCGAATATCGCGCCCGCTTAGTGCACAATGGAGTACAGCGAGCCAGCACCTATGACTGGGATCATGTAGCCGCCGCGGTAATGCAGGTTTATGAAACCGTTCAAGACGGCACCAAGGTGAGGGTGAAGCGCTAATGGCCATTGAGATAGCCCTTATCGTATTCATCTTGATCATCGTGGGTTCCTGGGCACTTTTTACCGCCCAACGGCTAAATTCTTTGCATATTCGCACGGATGCCTCACTGGCGCAGTTACAGGCGGCGCTTGATCGCAGGGCAGCTGTCACTGCGGCGGTGGCCCCGGACTTGGCGGCGTTAGCCCAGCGCGCCGAGTCCACCGAGCTTTATCAGGGTCACTTCGAACCGCGAATGATGGCCGAGCGCGAATTATCCGCCGCCATTGTGCGGGAATTTCCTGCAGATCGGCGCCCAGCAGCGCTTGCCGACGCCGAAGGACGCATCCAACTTGCGCATCGTTTCTACAATGAGGCTGTCAGTGATACCCGTGCGCTGCGCCTGCGTCCAGCTGTGCGTCTATTTCACTTGGGCGGCACTGCAAAGCTGCCGGAATACTTCGATTATATGCTGGCAGAGTAGCCTACCGGCCTCAGACGCCTAAGGCGTGGTGCGCGTAGGCTTTAGTCCGCCTAGGTCTTGGGCCACCGGCTGTGCGTGCGCCGGCGCGGCCGTATCGGCGGGCAAGGCGGACGGCGAGTCAGGCTGCTCTCCCTCTGCGCGTGCAAGCCTTTTGCTAAAGGCCACCTCGAGCCCCAGCCAGATGAGGCCAATGAGAACCATGACGAGGATGAGAATATTGCGGGCAGCCAAGACGTAAACGGGAAACATTTTCTCACCTACGTATTGCCATATGTAGTCATAGTTGAACGGGTAGACCAAGGTACCGAGCCCGGCCGCAACGATGGTGCACACCGCTATTAGTCCTTGGAGCACTTTCAGCGAGGCAAAACCTCGGGGCAAGCGCTGGCGGATGACTACGGCCAGCAACGGGCCTAACCAGACGATGTATTGCGGAGAAAAGACCTTATTGGTGGCGATGAGCAGCAGGACCATGACGGTAAAGAATGCCATAGTGGTGCGGGTGGTCCACCCGCCCGCAAAAAGGCGGTAAAGCGCCCAACCAATGGCGAATACGAGCATCGCGGTCATGGCTACAGTGCTCCATAGCATTGCGGTATCTACGCCGGGGCCGGAAATTTCAAAACTCTTGGAAGGGGCATAGCCCAGGTGCCAGCGGCCGGGATGGTGGTGAGCCTGGAGGAGTAGGAATGTAGCTGAGATGGACTCTAGCTGCAGCCCTCGCACGCCCTGGTAGTTAAGCGGGGAAAGTAATCGATCGACGCCTGAGGTGGCGATTGTGACCCCGCAGAGGGCGAAGATGGTGCAGAAGAAGGCAAGCAATCGCTGCCAGGTTTTGGATTGATTGAATCGGCCCACCAAGCCTGCGGCGAGAACACCAGGCCATAGTTTCATGGTGGTGGCAAAACCCAATAGTGCCGATGCAAAGAGCGGACGGGTAGCCAGTAGAGCAGCTGCTCCGGCCACGGCCACGGCGGGGAAAATATCGAGGCGCCAAACAAAGGTGTGCCCAGCAGCCGTGCCGAAAAAGACCCAAAACCATGCTGCTTGGAAAGCGCGCGGTTGGGTGGGGTGATGGCGCAGTAGGAGGGCTAAAAAGGCGGCGTCAACAAGCAAGGTTATGACGGTGAAGCCGATATAGAAGGTTGTGATATCTTCACCGGTTAACCAGCCCAAAAGCACCGTGGGCCATGTTCCTGCATGGGGATACTCGGTCATCTGCGTAGGGTCAGTGCCGTAGAGACCGGCAAAATAATAGGCGACATCGCCTCTGGGGCTATGGTCAATTTTGAGTAGGTAGATCAGAACCAAGCGGGCGACTACCCAACCGAGCCATACTGCAGGAACAGAAGCGATGCGTTTCACTCGAAAGACTTTAGTCAATGGAAGCGTGCATTGGGGCAGACATAGCTTCTTCCAGAAAACTCTGAAACCAAACTGCCCAGAAGTGGGGTACGCCCTACTGTGGATGAGATCGACTCCGCCTCATTTAGTAATGTAGATAACAATATGCGATTCGTATGAGAAGCAATCTAAGGAGGGACGAGATGGCGACCATGCGCGAAGTATTGGCTTTAGAGGAAACAGGTGGGGTAGATGAATTTCTCGGCCCTGCTGTTGAGTCTCGGATTGACCGTGCCTTTGGCGGTCATATCGCCTCTCAGGCAGTGGCTGCGGCTCAGCGCACTGTTGAGGGTAAACGTGTGCATTCCTTGCACGGATATTTTGTAGGACCTGGCGACGCCAAACGCCCGATGGAGTTGCGGGTGGAGCGAATCCGCGACGGTCGTTCTTTTGCTCATCGTCAAGTGCGGGTCTGCCAAGATGGCGCATTGATCTTCATTCTCATGGCAAGCTTTCATCGCGAAGGAGATACAGGCCCGCGGCACCAAGACGCTCCGCCCGAGGTGCCGGGGCCGGCTGAAGTAGCACGATTGGGCGGCGGTGCGCCCTATTCCACTCGGATTATCCTCAAGGAATGGGAGGATTGGGATATCCGCCTCGTGCCGGAGGAAGGGCGCGATGCCGCCGCCGCAGAGAAAACCGGAGCGGGCTTTCGGCATATCTGGTTCCGCAATACTGGTGATGTTCCGGATGATGCCTGCTTTCACCGTGCGGCACTTACATATATGTCTGATATGACGCTGATTCGTTCTGCACTTATCCCGCATCAGGGAGATAGGGTGCAATTGGCGAGCCTAGACCACGCGCTGTGGTTCGTGCGGCCTTTCCGCGTGGATGAATGGCTGCTATATGAGCAGGTTTCACCCTCGGCGTCCGGTGGAAGGGCCATCGCCCGTGGCAAGCTATTTAACGAACAGGGCGAGTTGGTGGCCCTAGTTAATCAAGAGGGCCTTACTCGCTTTTTGGATGAAGATTTGGGTAGCGGTTCCGCCCACGGCAACTGGCAAAAAGTATAAATTCTTCCCGCTTATAAGGGGGTCGCTTTTACGCATTCGTGCAGCACACGTATAATTGCCACCAGTTTCAGCACCTGATTAGAAAGGGACTACATGGCAGGCCATTCGAAATGGGCAACTACCAAGCACAAGAAGGCTGCTAACGATGCCAAGCGTGGCAAGGAATTTGCCAAGCTGATCAAAAACATCGAAGTGGCGGCTCGTACCGGCGGTGGTGACCCAGCGGCTAACCCAACCCTTGATGACATGATCAAGAAGGCCAAAAAGGCCTCCGTCCCCAATGACAACATCGAGCGTGCGCGCAAACGTGGCTCCGGTGAGGAAGCTGGCGGCGCTGACTGGGAAACCGTCATGTATGAGGGCTACGGCCCCAATGGTGTGGCCATGCTTATTGAGTGCCTTACCGATAATCGCAACCGTGCGGCGACGGACGTGCGTACCGCGATGTCTAAGAACGGCGGAAACCTCGGTGAATCTGGCTCCGTGGCGTACATGTTCACCCGCACCGGTTACGTCCTAGTAGAAAAGGGTGAGCTTAGCGAGGACGACGTGTTGATGGCCGTGCTCGAGGCCGGCGCTGAAGAGGTTAAGGACCACGGCGAAAAGTTCGAGATCATCTGTGCACCTACCGATGTCCAGGCGGTCAAGGACGCCCTCAAAGAAGCTGATATTGAAGTCGATGATTCAGATAATGACTTCCGCGCTTCCGTGGATGTGCCACTTGAGGCTAATGACGCGAAGAAGATCTTCCGCCTTATCGATGCTTTGGAAGATTCCGACGATGTACAAAACGTCTATACCAATATGAACCTGTCCGATAAAGTTCTAGCAGAGCTAGATGAGGACTAAACGGTTTTCGCTTCAATAGCGGCTATTTTTGGCGCCGGTAGCGCTCCACGGGCACAGCTCGTCGGAGGCGTTGCCGGCGCTTCGCTATGGAGGTGAGACGTTGCGCTTGTAGACCACGTGTGTGTAGTCCATAATGGTGCTAGTGGCAATAGGTGCGGTATAGAAATGAAAGCGGGGGAGAGATGAACCTAGAAGGAATGCGCGTAATGGGCATCGATCCCGGCTTGACGCGCTGCGGACTTTCTGTGGTTCAGGCTGGTCGCGGGCGAGGAATCCTCCCCGTTTCCGTGGGCGTGGTGCGCACGCCTAGCGATAAAGAGCTAACTGAGAGGCTTCTGCGGCTGTCTATCGCGGCTAAGGAATGGATGGATGACTACTCACCGGATGTCGTAGCGATCGAGCGCGTCTTCGAACGTGGGCAGGTTTCCACGGTCATGCAGACTGCCCACGTGGTAGGAGTGCTAGTGCTGGCTGCGGCTGAACGCGATATTCCTGTATACATGTACACCCCGTCTGAAGTGAAAAAGGCCATCTCTGGCAATGGGCGTGCCGATAAAAAGCAGATGACCACTATGATTACCCGTATCCTTGGGCTATCGGAACCGCCCAAGCCTGCCGACGCCGCCGATGCACTAGCCCTGGCCGTGTGTCACTGCTGGCGCGCTCCTGCCATTGTGCGCATGGACAATACCGGCCTAGGCCTGGGCGCCAAGACGAGTGGAGTGCGCGGACAAGGCAAGAAGCGCTAGGGAAGCAAAGAAAATAGAAGGATAGGAAAGCAATGATCGCTGCACTGCGTGGAGAAGTAATCCATATTGGTCTCGACCATGGGGTTATCGATTGTGCCGGCGTGGGATATAAATTTTTGGCTACGCCCTCAACTTTGGGCAGGTTGCGCCGCGGCGAGCAAGCTACGGTACTTACCAATTTGGTAGTCAAGGAAGATTCCCTCACACTGTACGGCTTTAGTGCGGATGAGGATCGTGAAATGTTCCAGGTGCTACAGTCCGTGTCTGGCTTGGGGCCAAAGCTTGCCTTGGCAGCGCTTTCGGTCATGGGGGCTGGGGAGCTTGCAGCAGCGATAACTGCGGAAGATGTAAAGGCGCTGCAGTCCATTCCGGGCGTCGGCAAGCGCATGGCCCAGCGCTTGGCTTTGGAACTAAAAGATAAGGTGGCGGCCTTTGCGCCAGGTGAGGACGCAGGCTCGGATGACTCTGTTACCGCTGTGTCTCCGGCTGGCGGTGCCGTGGTAGAAAGCGTGACCGAGGCTCTTATCGGCCTAGGCTTTACGGAGAAGGCAGCGCGCCCTGTAGTGGAGGCGGCCTACGCTGAAAACAGTGAGGCTGACACTTCGGCGCTTTTGCGCGCGGCGCTTGCGCAACTGGGTAAGAAGAAGTAGCGGCGGGTAGGAAGGCTGGATTTATGTCCGATATTGAGCGCACCGAGTTTAACCTCCCAGAAGGAGTCGATGCGGCGCATTCCTCCCAGCGCAATAGCGATGTAGAGGCAACTGCGCATGCGGAGGAACATGATATTGAGCGCTCTCTGCGCCCGAAGTCGCTCGATGAATTCATCGGCCAACCCAAGGTGCGAGCACAGCTTTCTCTCGTTCTCAAGGGCGCAAAAAATCGCGGAGTAACGCCAGACCACGTGCTGCTTTCTGGGCCTCCTGGTTTGGGCAAGACCACAATGGCCATGATTATCTCGCAGGAGTTGGGGACCTCGCTGCGCATGACCTCCGGACCGGCCTTGGAACGTGCGGGGGATTTGGCAGCCATGCTCTCTAACCTGATGGAAGGTGACGTCCTTTTTATTGATGAGATTCACCGCATCGCACGCCCAGCAGAAGAGATGCTGTATATGGCGATGGAGGACTTCCGCATTGACGTCATTGTGGGGAAGGGGCCAGGCGCGACCTCAATTCCACTTGAAATTCCGCCCTTTACTTTGGTGGGGGCTACAACCCGCGCCGGTATGCTTACCGGCCCGTTGCGTGACCGCTTCGGTTTTACCGCGCAGATGGAGTACTACGATACGGAAGACCTGACCCAAGTCATCAAGCGTGCCGCGCGCATACTCGATGTCGATATTGACCACGATGCTGCGGTAGAAATTGGTTCGCGTTCTCGCGGTACGCCGCGCATTGCTAACCGGTTGCTGCGCCGCGTTCGTGATTATGCCGAGGTCAACGGCACGGGGCATATTGATCTGGGCGCAGCTCAGGGAGCGCTGGAAGTCTTTGACGTGGACGAGATGGGCTTGGATCGTTTGGACCGCGCGGTGCTCAATGCGCTCATTAAAGGCCATGGGGGCGGGCCTGTTGGTGTCAGCACCCTTGCCATTGCGGTAGGAGAGGAGCCATCCACAGTTGAGGAAGTGTGCGAACCCTATTTGGTGCGTGCTGGGATGGTCTCGCGCACAGGTCGTGGCCGCGTAGCCACGGCGGCTGCATGGCGCCACTTGGGGCTTACTCCGCCGGAAGGTGCAGCCGGCCTGTTTTGATTTAGGTGGCTGGGTGCTTGGCGACGCACCCTGGGGTTTCTATGGCAAGGAGTGTCTGGCACACTAGAAAGCTATGGAAATCATCATTCTCATCATTATTGGCATCTTGTTCGTTATTCCATCCTTTATGGCCATGCGGAAGCAACGCCAGCGCCAAAATGAGATGCAATCCTTGCAAAACTCCTTGCAGCCGGGTGATTCCATCGTCACTGCCGGTGGCGTACACGGCGTCGTGCGCGGTACCGCTGAAAAGAGCGTGGACCTCGAAATCGCCCCAGGCGTCGTGGTGACCTTTGACAAGATGGCAGTTATCCGAACCGAACAAGAAGCCAATGGCCTAGAGCGTCCCGCGTCAGCAGGCGAGGCGAAACCTAACGAAGCACACAACCCGCGGGACGAGGAATATCCACCATTTGATGATGAGGGAAAGCATTAGCGCGAGGCTTATCTGAGAGTATCCTTAACAATTGCTTGGTGAATAGGGCCTTCATAGAGCGTAGACCCCATCACACTTTGGAACTTTTCCGGCCCCTGTTAAGGAAAACTCTGCCTCATGACGTACGATTGTGCGTTGTTGACGTGCCTGCGCCATTCGGCGGGGCCGTATTTAATGTTTAAACACCCTGTAATACGCAGCACAGGAGATTATCGTTGTCCGCATCATCCCGTGGCGCTATGAAAAATAGCAAACGCCAATGGCCAAAGCGCGCGCTTGCGCTCTTTGCCCTCATCGTGGTTGTTATCTATGCGCTCATCTTTTTTACTGGTAGCCGGCAAGGCACCCCAAAGCTCGGTATTGACCTACAGGGCGGTACCCGTGTAACGCTGGCTCCGCAGGGCGAGGAGCCCACACAAGACCAGCTAAAGCAGGCGCGCGCCATTTTGGAACAGCGCGTGAATGGTATGGGCGTTTCCGGCTCCGAGGTTGTTATCAATGGCGATACCCTGGTCATCACTGTGCCGGGTGAGGACGCCTCCCAGGCGCAGGCCGTGGGCCAGACCTCTCAGCTCTACTTCCGCCCCGTGGCGAAGCCCTCCATGCCGGATATGGCAAAGCTGAACAAGGAATTGGAGGACATGGCTAATCGCTGGGTCAAGTACGATGTCCTTAGCGCAGACGATGCCAATAAGCAGATGGAGCAGGTTACCAAGGCCGTCGCCGACCAAGAAGCGCAAATGACCGGCAAAAAGCCAAAGGAGCAGAAAGCTCCAAAGGTTAGCGCTAAGCCCATGGAAGAGCCCGGCAACTCCATTGAGCAGGCCGAGCGCCGCGACGAGGTAACGGAGATGCTTCTCAAGGACCGGCAGTCCGAGGATCCGACCACCCAGGCGGCAGCCTCTGCGCTGATGACTTGCCAGGGCAATACCGATCCTTTGGCCGGTGCGGATGATCCTTCCAAGCCGTTCGTTACCTGTGATTACTCCAATGGTAATCCGTACGTGCTGGAACCGGCTCCGCTTCTCAATGGCATCAAGGACGAAAACGGTACCCGCCTGACCGGTAACGAGATTGATACCAACTCGCCGATCGAGGGTGGTCTCAATGGCCAGTCCGGCCAGATGGAGATTAACTTCTCCTTCAAAACTGGAAATGGCCCGAATGGTTCGCAGACGTGGGCGGACCTTACGAAGGAACACCTCAAGGACCAAATTGCCATCACTCTTGACTCCGCGGTTATCTCGGCACCGGTAATTCAGGGGGCTACTCCGGTTGGCTCCGCTACTTCTATTACTGGTGACTTTAGCCAAGAAGAGGCAAAGAGCTTGGCAAATAACCTTAAATACGGCGCATTGCCGCTATCTTTTGCCGGTGAAAACGGCGAACCCGGCGGCACCGTAGAATCCATCCCTCCTACACTGGGTAAAGCCGCACTGCAGGCAGGCCTCATTGCAGGTCTGGTTGGCCTCATCCTCGTGATGGCGTACTCCCTGTATTACTTCCGCGCCCTTGCGGGAGTCTCCCTAATTTTCCTTATTGCTTCTGGCCTCCTTACCTATGGAGCGCTGGTTCTGCTTGGTCGTTGGATCGGCTACTCGTTGGACCTTTCCGGTATCGCCGGTTTGGTAATTGGCGTGGGCGCAACGGCTGACTCCTTCGTGGTTTACTACGAGCGCATTAAGGATGAGCTGCTCGAGGGGCGCACCTTCCGTTCCGCTACGCAAAAGGCGTGGGAGCGTGCTCGTGCCACCATTGTGACCGGTAACGCGGTGACCCTGATCGGCTCAGTGGTTGTCTACTTCCTTGCGATCGGTGAGGTTAAGGGCTTTGCGTTCACCATGGGTCTGACCACGGTCTTCGACCTAGTCGTCTCCTTCCTGGTGATGGCACCGCTGATGCAGATGGTTGGTCGCCGTCCGGCTGCAGCCAAGCCTTCCATGAACGGTCTCGGTGGTATCTACGCCTTGGTAGAAGAGCGCCGTGAACGCGGATATTACGGTTCTAGCCGCCGCCGAGCAGGCTCCGCCGAGCGTTCTACTGACAGGGAGGCATCCACTGAGGAACCGGCAGGAAGCTCTACTGCAGGAACCGCCCGCCCTTCAGACGCTGCGGAAGATGAGGAGAAATAAGCATGGCTGTTTCGACTAAACACAAAATTTCCCGGATGGATCGCCTCTATGAGGACGAGCGCGGTTATGACTTCATTGGTCGCACCAAGCTGTGGTACGGCATAACAGCTGCGTTGGTTGTGGCTGCCGTTGCTGCGATCCTCATCCGTGGATTCTCCCTCTCGATAGACTTCGAAGGCGGCACTTCTTTGTCAATGCCAGCCGGAGACCTGAAGGAAGACGAGGTAAGCCAAGTCTTCGAAGACTCCACCGGTGTAGAACCGGAGCAGGTGCACATCGTCGGCGCCGGTGACTCCGAGACGTTGGAGATTGTCTCCGAGCGCCTCAGCCAAGAGGACGTGGACGCTGCCCGTACAGCAATCTACGAAAATTTTGAGCCAAAGGATGAAAACGGCAAGGCAACGCCTGATGCCGTCGGTTCCTCCACAGTGTCTGAATCTTGGGGCTCTTCCATCACCCAGCGCATGCTCATCGCCATGCTGGTCTTTTTGGTGGCTGCCACCATCTATGTGGCTATCCGCCTGCAAAAGACCATGGCGCTTGCCGCCATCAGCGCGCTCATCGCGGATGGCGTAATCCTCGCTGGTATTTATGCGCTCTTTGGTTTTGACGTTTCCCCAGCCGTAATCATTGGTTTGCTTACGGTGCTCACCTTCTCCATGTATGACTCGGTCATTGTCTTTGACAAGATCAACGAGAATACGGAAGGCCTTGAAGGTCAACGGAGAAAGACCTTTGCTGAGCTGACAAACTTGGCGATCAACCAGACGGTAATGCGCTCGATTTCCACCTCGGTGATTTCCGCACTGCCTATCATCGCGCTCTTCGTGGTGGCAGTCTGGCTCATGGGCATTGGTACCTTGCGCGATTTGGCACTCATTCAGCTTATTGGCGTGGTGGAAGGAATCTTCTCTTCCATCTTCTTTGCCACCCCGTTGGTTGTCACCCTTGCTAACCTATCTAAGAAGATTAAGCGCCATAATAAGCGCGTTGCGGACTACCGGGCCGGAAAGAGTGACGAGGGCGAGCCTGATTCTGCCCCAGCATCCGGCCGTACCGTGGTATCTCCAGCAAGTGCTAAGCCTAGCTCGGTAGAGGGCGACGCCGAATCATCCGAGCTCACCGGCCACCCAGGCGCTACCTGGCGCCCAGGGCGCTAGGCTGCGGTAATAGGGCACTGGCGGACTAGTAGCTGAAGTGAGGACACATAGCAGTGTTTAAGGGAGAAGGCATTTCCGGTGGACAGCGCTGGGGAAAGAAGGCTGCCGCTGCGTGCGCGTCGCTTCTTGCACTAGGCGCGGCAGCCTGTAGCGGTCAAGGCGGTGAGCAGGGCTCATCCAATGCGCCCCAAGAACCGGAGTCCTACGGATACTTCGGCTACCAAGTTAATTCCCGTCTGGCCACCACCAATGCCGGTACCTCCTTTGGCGATGCCACGTCCGCGGGATTGTTGTCTACGCGTTTATACCCGGGGCTTTTCGTGCCAGGCCCGTCCGGCGAATTGATTCCCAACGCCGACCTCGTAGAGACCGAGGAACTACCCCCCGTTGCAGGCAGCGACCAGCGCAGCGTGCAGTTAACACTGGAAGAAGATGCCGTATTTTCTGACGGCACCCCAGTTACTTGCGATGACTATTATTTGGCATATTCCGCTGGTACCCACCCAGTTGAATTTGCCTCCCATATGCCGCTGATGAATGACATCGCAGATTTTAGCTGTGAACCGCAAAGCAAAACTTTCACCCTCACTTTTAATAAGGAGCAGGGTCAACGCTGGCGCCACATGTTTGGCGCCGGCACAATCATGCCCGCCCATGCTTTGGCCGATGAGGCCGGCTTGAGTATGGAGCAACTCCATTCGGCGCTGGCGGCTGAGGATATGCAAGCGCTCGCCCCAGTCGCGGATGCGTGGCGGTATGGCTTTTCAGTAGCGAAGGACCAATTTGATTCGAATTTGCAGGTGTCTTTCGGCCCCTACGTCATCGACAAAATAGGCGACGAGGGTGAAGTAATTCTCAAGGCAAACGAGAAGTACTTTGGGGATGCCCCAGCTGAGGGCCATATTGTTGTGTGGCCAGCAGATGCAGACACCCAAAAACTTGCAGACCAGGGAGCACTGCGCGTGGTGGATTCCGGCAGCGAAGACCCAGATTGGCTGGCTAGCACCAAGAATGAGGCAGGAGAGACTTCGTATGAGGTGACTCCGATGGTAGGTGAGCTAACTGATACGTTGACTTTGTCCAAGTCCGGAGTATTTGCCGAGCCTTGGGCGCGGGAGAGCTTTGCCGCGTGCGTCGATCAGCAGGCGGTTGCTCAGGCAAGCTCCGAGGCTTCAGGGGTCGAGGTCCCGCCCGCTTATTTGCGTACTGTTTCTGCTACCGACCCAGTAGCTGGCGGTCTGGATAAGGTGGGCAAAGACCACCAAGGCACTGATATCCCTAAGGCGGGCCAGCTCAACGGCACGACCATCAAGGTGGCCTACTTAGCCCCGGATAGCCGGTATAAGGCGATGGTGGAGCAGCTGCGTGCGTCCTGTGAGCCGGCAGGCATTACCATCGAGGACGCCTCCGCGGAATTTATGTCCCAACATTATTTGGAAATGGATCCGGAAACCTGGGCGCCCACCGTCGATGCATTCCTCGGCCCGGTCGATCCCCACACGGAATATTCCGCAGCTGAATCAACCATGAGAAACTCCGCTGACTTAAAAAAGACGGAAGATTCCTTATGGAAGGATGTTCCCTCCATTCCACTAGCCGCACAGCCGCGCGTATTCCTTGTCCGCCGCGACGTGGAAGGTGTCCTGCCGTACACTGGCGTCTCGGGCATCGGTTGGAATATGGATCGCTGGCACAGCACCGCCCCAGCTGAAAAGAACTAGGCCGCGCACAGCGGCCGTTAACGACCTCTCGCAATTATTTCTCAAGGAAGATTATGAGCTCGCACTACGAATCAGCAGCACAGGCACTCAAGGATAAGGTTCGCCTCGTTCAAGACTTTCCAGAGAAAGGCATCCTTTTTGAGGACCTCACCCCAGTCTTGGCGGATCCAGAGGCATTTCGCACCGTAGTGGACGGCTTGGCGGCCGCCTGCGAGGAATTGGGCGCAGATATGATTGGCGGCCTAGACGCCCGTGGATTCCTCCTTGGCTCGGCCGTCGCCTACAAGATGGGCCTGGGTATCCTGGCCATCCGCAAGAAGGGCAAGCTTCCCCCTCCGGTATATACCGAGGAATATGAGCTGGAGTATGGCTCTGCGGCGCTGGAGATTCCAGCCAGCGGCGTTGACATCAAGGGCAAGCGCGTAGTGCTTGTCGACGACGTCTTGGCCACCGGGGGCACCCTCCACGGTGCCAAGCTTTTGCTTGAGTCCGCAGGTGCCGAAGTCGCTGGCAATGTGGTGGTGTTGGAAGTCAAGGGGCTCAACGGTCGTGAGCGCTTATCCGGCCCGCCGCTCATTGTGTTGAATGCCACAGACTAAGATGAGATGTCTAAGCTAGATTCCACGATCTAGATGGACATGAGGCCACATGGAAAGGTGGCACTTCGAAGGGCGGTAGATATGGCCATGGACAAACCAGTTAAGCGCCAAACAGGCGGGGGAATGCGCAGTATGTCAGCCCGCCTAGCCCGTTCGCTCACCGGCGGCCGAGTAAAGGTGAACCCGGTGCTGGACCCGTTGATGTCCATTCACCGCAAGTTTCATCCCAAGGTCGATGCGGACCTACTCAATCGCGCCTATGACACCGCGGAGCACCTGCATGAAGGGGTTTTCCGGAAGTCCGGGGAGCCGTATATTACCCACCCGCTTGCCGTGGCCACTATCGCTGCCGAAATCGGCATGGATACCACCACCATCGTGGCTGCGCTCCTGCATGACACCGTGGAGGATACGGACTATTCCCTAGAGGATCTCACCCGAGACTTCGGCCCCGAGGTAGCCCGCTTGGTTGATGGCGTAACCAAACTGGATAAAGTGGCGCTTGGTTCGGCAGCAGAAGCGGAGACGATCCGCAAGATGATTGTCGCGATGGCTACCGATCCACGAGTGCTGGTGATCAAGGTAAGCGATCGCCTCCACAATATGCGCACGATGCGGTTCCTCCCGCCCGAAAAGCAAGCCAAGAAAGCGCGGCAAACCCTCGAGGTTATTGCTCCGCTGGCCCATCGCCTGGGTATGGCTAGCGTTAAGTGGGAGCTCGAAGATCTCTCTTTTGCCATCCTGTATCCCAAGAAGTATGACGAAATCGTACGCATGGTGGCAGACCGCGCTCCCTCGCGTGATCGCGCGCTAAAAGAGATCATTAGCCAAGTCAGCGCAGCGCTGAAGCAAAATGGCATAGAGGCCGAGGTGATGGGCCGCCCGAAGCACTATTGGTCCATCTATCAGAAGATGATCGTGCGTGGCCGTGACTTCGCGGAGATCTTTGACTTAGTGGGTATCCGCATCTTGGTAGAGGACGTGAACAGCTGTTACGCCGCCATTGGCGTTGTACATTCCATCTACCAAGCTTTGCCTGGGCGTTTTAAGGACTATATATCTTCGCCGCGATTCGGTGTCTATCAATCGCTGCACACCACTGTTTTGGCACAAGGCGGCGCCACCTTGGAGGTTCAGGTTCGCACCCACGAGATGCACTACAACGCAGAGTTTGGCGTTGCCGCCCACTGGCGCTACAAGGAAACCAAGGGGAGGAACTCAGGCCACCAAGAAGAGGTGGATCAGATGGCCTGGATGCGTCAGCTCCTTGACTGGCAAAAGGAAGCCGCAGATCCCAATGAGTTCCTAGACTCGTTGCGCTATGACTTAACCGCCAAGCAGATTTTTGCCTTTACCCCAAAGGGCGATGTGGTTAACCTACCTGCGGGCTCGACTCCGGTAGATTTTGCCTACGCAGTACACACTGAGGTGGGGCACAGGTGCATCGGTGCCAAGGTCAACGGCAAGCTCGTGGCGTTGGAATCGAAACTGAAATCCGGCGATAAGGTAGAAATCTTTACCTCCAAAGATCCTAATGCTGGTCCTTCGCGTGATTGGCAGGACTTCTTGGTGTCGGCTCGCGCCAAGACCAAGGTACGGCAATGGTTTGCCAAAGAGCGCCGCGAGGAACATCTAGAAGCGGGACGCGATGCACTTGCCACTGAGGTACAGCGTGGCGGCCTGCCCATGCACCGCCTGTTTACGGCAAGTTCGATGAAACAGGTAGCTGAACAACTGCACTATTCTGACGTTGATTCGCTTTATACCGCGATTGGTGCCGGCCACGTGTCCGCACAGCATGTGGCCAATCAGCTGGTTGCTATGTTCGGCGATCACGATGACGCAGTTGACACTCTCGCTTCGCGTACGCCGCTATCTGAGATTGAGAATTCTAGGGCTCAGCACACGGAAGATTCTGCTTCAGGTACCGGTATCTTGGTGGAAGGCAGCCCAGATGTCATGGCTAAATTGGCTAAGTGCTGCCAGCCTGTGCCGGGAGATACTATTTTTGGTTTCGTTACTCGTGGCGGCGGCGTGTCGGTTCACCGTGCGGACTGCACTAACGCGGAAAAGCTCAAGGCGGAGTCGGAGCGAATGATGCAGGTGGAGTGGTCATCCCGTACTTCTGCGACCGGTGCATTTTCTGCTACTTTGCAGCTTGAAGCACTTGACCGTCAAGGGTTGCTCTCGGAGCTTACTCGTGTCATGAGCGACCAAAGCATCAATGTGCTGACCATGAATTCCAATCGCGGCGATGACCATATTGCGACTGTGCGGTTCACCTTTTCCGTTTCTGACACCAAGCAATTGGGCACGCTGATGACTACGCTGCGCAATACCGAAGGTGTCTTTGACGTCTACCGAGTGACCGCGTAGCTGCTTTCGTCTTTACCCTCAAGGAGGGGAGCGCAAGCAACGCTCGGGCATCGGAGAGGTTACTGGTTTGTGAATTCTTGGCTGCTGGGAGGTAAATCTCCAGCAGCCAAGCTTAATCCCTCCTGCCAAATAGTTAGCAAAGCGATATAAATTGTCCTGTCGCTTTCTACTATCTAGGAGTACTTCAATGCAGTTCCGTCGCATCGGCCAACTCGTGGCCGCCACTACCGTTTCCGCTGTTGCTCTCTCCGGCGCGCAGGCGGTAGCACAGGAGAACAAGACCACCATCTCCGTCACCAATATCACCGATATTCACGGTCACTTGGAAGACAAGATCGGTGACCCAGCCAAGGCTGGCGATGAGATAGGCGTAGCCCGCCTGCAGTCCCTTATCAAGCAGGTAAATGAGGGCCAAGAGTTCAACCTAACGTCATCGGGCGATAATGTGGGCGGTTCTGCCTTCGTATCTGCTATTTCCGATGATAAGTACACGCTCGAGGCTCTCAATCAGATGGGCATGAAGGCATCTGCAGTAGGTAACCACGAGTTCGATAAGGGTACTGAGGATCTCACCGAGCGCATTCAGCCGAGCTCCACGTACCCCATCCTGGGGGCAAACGTGCTTAAGGATGGCCAACCCTTGCTCAAGCCTTCTCACGTTGAAGACGTCGACGGCGTCAAGGTGGGCTATGTCGGCACCGTAACGGAGAACACCAAGTACAAGGTATCCGCAGCAAAGATCCCCGGCGTTACCTTCACGGATCCAGTAAAGGCAACCAACGCTGAGGCCACCCGCCTGAAGGAGACCGGCGAGGCAGACGTTGTTGTCGCGCTATTCCATGAGGACGCCCAAGAGTATGTCCAGGGGTTCAACAAGGACGTAGACGTTCTCTTCGGCGGCGATACTCACCAGCGCACCAAGGGCGAAATCCCACGCGAAGGTGCACTGCCATTGCAGTGGGCGCAGGGTCATGAGTATGGCAAGCTGCTTAACGATGTCGACATTACCTTTGACAACTCCGCCAAGAAGGTAGTCGATATCAAGCTCAGCCAGTACGATGCTACAGACGCCGCCGCTGTTGAGCCGGACGCTGACATTGCCGCCGTCGTTGAGAAGGCGCAGAAGGAGGCCGAGGTGGAAGGCTCCAAGACTGCAGGCAACGTCAAGCAGGATCTCTTCCGCGGCTCTGACGAAGGCGCAGAGGCAGGCTCCAACCGCGGTGTAGAATCCACCCTCAACAACTTCATCGCCGATGGTCAACGCTATGCCATGAGCAAGCAGGTAGGCGAGGATATCGAAATCGGTGTTATGAACGCCGGTGGTGTACGTGCCGACCTAAAGGGCGGAGATGTTACCTACAAGGACATCTTTGAGGTACAGCCTTTTGGCAACTCCGTGATTACTGCCAAGATTTCCGGTGAGGAGTTCATCAAGGCCTTGGAAAACCAGTGGCAGGAGGGAAGCCGTCCACGCCTGGCCATGGGGCTTTCCAATAACGTCCAGGTGGTCTACGACCAGAAGGCTGGCAAGGACGAGCGCGTAAAGTCCGTGACTATCAATGGCGAGCCAATTGATCCGAAGAAGGATTACTCCATTGCCCTATCTTCGTTCCTTGCTTCCAGCGACGAAGAGGCAGGCGGTGACGGCTACTTCAACGCTGGTTCCATCAAGAGCAAGAACGATGTGGGATACATGGATACTCAGGCCATGATCGATTACATCAAGTCGGGTGAATCTGAAGTCCGTACGGGACAGGGCCAGGTCGGTGCCCACATTGAGGGAGAAGTGAAGCCGGGTAAGGAAATCACCGTCGAGCTGTCGAGCCTCAATTACTCCACCGATGGTGAACCGATGGCTAAGAAGGCCACTGTGAAGCTGGGTGACGCTGAGCAGACCGTCGACATCGACAACTCTGTTCAAGAGGGCGATGCGCAATTTGGTGAGCGCGGTCGCGCGACGGTGAAGCTTACCGTTCCAGAGAATCTGAGCGGCCAGCAGAACCTCGAAATCACCACTGACGCAGGCACAAAGGCAACGTTGCCTATCGAGGTAAGCGGCGAGGGCTCCCAGGAGCCGGGTGCTAAGCCCGAGCCGAAGGGTTCATCCTTGTCCTCTAACGGTTCTTCCATGGGCAGCGCAGTATTTGCTATTGTTGCGGCGCTGGTAGCTGGTGTTGCGGTTGTGGGTATGAACCCGCAGATTCTTCCTGCCCCAGCGCGCAAGATGATTGAGGA
This sequence comes from Corynebacterium tuberculostearicum, assembly GCF_030503735.1. The sequence continues at coordinate 590,665 of NZ_CP073096.1, forward strand.
CCTGCGCAAGCAATTCCACCTCTAAGCTATCACGGCGCTAGGCGGAGCGGTTCTTTCTAAACGGGGGAGTATCGCTCCGCCTTTTCTGTATGCCTTGCAGCAGCCAGGTAACCTAATCAACCGTGGATACTCTAGACCTCTTCCTGCGCGAAATTACTTATCAGCTGGGTATTGAATGGCACCGTATTCCCGTTGTCGTGCTGGCGACTTTAGGTATTTATCTATCCTTCATGGTTTTGGTGAAGGTATTTGGCTCTCGCGTACTTACGTCCATGACAGCCTCAGATGCCATCATCATTATTATGTTTGGCGCGGTCGCCGGACGTGTCATCGTGGGCAATCCACCGACCCTTGCCGCCGGCGTCATCGGCCTAACCACGCTAATGGCGCTCGAAGCTGCATTCGGTACCATCCGCAAGGTAGTGAAGTGGACGCGTTTTCTGGACCGTCGTCCCATCCTTTTAGTCTTTAGCGGTGAGATGGTTGAAGATAACCTGACGCTGGCCCACATAACAGAATCGGATATCTACTCGGCGGCTCGTAGAGCCGGCATTAGCCGCATGGAAGACGTGCAGATAATGATCCTTGAGCCTACGGGCCATATCTCCGTCATCAGGGTCGGGCAAACCATCGACCCAGAGCTTTTTAAAGACCTCGTGGGGTCCGAATACATCGAAGACGCAAAAGACTCTTAGGGCGCACCTCACAGCTTGGCCAGGAGCGCAAAGACCATCTGAAGGTTCCCTTTACCCAAGAGCGCACGAAAAAGCCGCTGCATTCCACTAAGGGAAGCAGCGGCTTGAGAATCGCTATGAAGCGGTGACCTTACTTGTTGCCGATAGGCAGGTCGAAGTACTTGTTGGCGAAGGCGAACAGGGTGCCCAGAGCGCCGATAACAGCGGTGACGACGCCGATCCAAGCCTTTGCCTCGTCAGCCTTCTGCTTGCTGGTCTTCGGAACCTCGTTGCCATCCTTGTCGGTGGTGGTGTCGGAAGAAAGGTTACCGAAGAAGTCGGAGGCGCTGGAGGAGTTGGTCTCGTCGTTCTGGGTAACTGCGCCGTTGTCCTTCTCAGCAGCGGTAGCAACGGTGGTGCCTGCGAAAGCGACGGACAGAGCGGTTGCGCCAGCAACGAGTGCCTTGCGGGAGAAAAGCTTCATTTTTTGATTCCTAACAAGCTTGGTGTTCAAAGACGATTCAAATACTAGACAGACTGACAGGCTTCCGCAACAGTATTGGCAGGATTTTGTTTCCTGGCTGAACTAGCTGAATGCCCGCTGTGTTCTGCGTGTTCACTCTTGTTACCCATGTGATCTAGGGGACTTTTAGTGCCCTCTTGTTTCTGCAGCTTAAACCTCATAAGTAGGCTCAGCTTAATTTAAGGAAAGAATAGACCCCGGCGCATTTCTCCACAGTGAAAGTGGGGAATGCCCGGGGCCTATTCTCTGCCCCCGTTAAGGGGGTCTGGGTAGTAGTGGGAATAGGGAGGCGTCGTCAAGCAGGGATTTTAAAGCCCTTAGGCCTTGACGGTTGCCTTCTTGATCTTTACTTCCTTGGCTGGCTTGCCATCTGGCTGGCCGCCTTCGACGCCGTTCTTGGCAATCTTGTCCATCGTCTCCATACCTTTTTCGGTAATGGTGGCGAAGTAGGTGTAGCTCGGGGCGAGCTCGGAATCGTCGTAGTTGAGGAAGAACTGGGAGCCATTGGTATCTGGGCCGCTGTTGGCCATGGCAACGGAGCCGCGCGGGTAGATAACGGGGTTCTGAGCGTCCTTCTCATCTACTTCGTCGGTGGGGTATTCATCAGCGAAGCTAAAGCCAGGACCGCCGGAGCCGGAACCTGTCGGGTCGCCGCACTGCAAAACGTTGATTCCGCTCGAAGTCATACGGTGGCAAACGGTGTCATCGTAGTAGCCGGATTTAGCCAGCTCAGAAATCGCATTGGTGGTACACGGTGCCTTGGCACGGTCCATCTCCATCTCAATGGTGCCCTGATTGGTCTCAAAGGAGACAGTTACAGTGCCCTTGGTGGAAATGTCCTTGCCCGCTGGCTTCTTCGCGCCGTTGGCATCCTGACCGTTATCTTCGTACGTACAGGTCACGGTATCCGGCAGGGCCTTTGCGCGCTTATCTGCGATGGGCTCTGCCTGTGGGGCTTCCTGCGAGGTCTCAGCTGCAGAAGACTCCTCAGCCTGTACGTTCTCATCGTCACCTTCGCGGGTGGACAGGAAGTAGATGCCGCCCACGAGGGCGAGGATTACTACGAGGGAAGCGGCAACAACGCCTAACGGGCGTGCCTTCTGCTTGCGTTCGCGGGATTTTAGCTCGCGCTCGAGCTTGCTCAACGCCTCTTCGCCGCGTTTTTGATTATTTGGCACCGGGAGTCAACCTTTCTAGCGATTTTCGGTGGCATGATTCAACCTGACCGAGTTTAGCGGTTCTATACTGCGGAGAAAGTGTTGGCACCGGAATTAGGGCAAGTTAATAGCTTTTCAACTCGATCACAAGTACCCTAGTTTTCCGTGGTTGAACCAGATTTTACCGATCCACCAACGCCCACCGTAGGTGACCTTCCCGCAGTGGGAGATCCGCTGCCCGAATTTGAACTCATCGGTACCGACCTGAGTCAGATTACCAATGAGACTTTTGCGTGCACGCGCCTTATTATCTCTATCTTTCCCTCTATTGAAACCCCTGCCTGCCAGGAGCAACTGCGTCGCTTCCATGAACAAGTTTCGCAGCTAGACAATACTAAGCTTCTTTGCGCTTCTCGTGACTTGCCCTTTACTCTCAAGCGCTTTTGTGCGTCTAAGGGCATTGACGGTGTCATCGCCGCCTCCGCATTTCGATCGGACTTTGGCGAGAAGTTCGGCGTGACCGTACGCGATTCCGTCTTGGAAGGTCTTCTTGCCCGGTCCGTGGTGGTGGCTGATGAAAACCATAAAATCATCCACACTGAAATGGTGCCAGGCGTTGTTACCCAGCTGGACTATGAAAAGGTATGGGACGTATTGCGATAATCATTCCGATGGTTCCGGTCTCCGCTCATTGAGAAGATGGGGGAGGCCGGCTCTTTTTTATGGCGGCAGCTAGGGTGGTGGGTATGGAAATCTACGGTTTTACTGCCGGCCCCTTTCACTCCAATACTTATGTGATTTCAGAGGGACGTCGCGCCTTCATTGTTGATCCCGGCATGGATGCGATGGAAAAAGTCTTAGAACATGACTTTGACTATGAGGCTATCGTGCTTACCCACGGCCACATTGACCACACCCGAGACGCCGGCGCCCTGGCGAAAAAGCTTGATATCCCTGTCTATATTCATCCCGCTGATAAATTCATGCTGGATCGTGGCGAAGGTGTTTCGGCGCAAGCGCAAGAGCTTTTCGACGCCGCGCACATGACCCCCATCGAAACCGTCCGCGAGCTGCGCGATGGGGAAATTCTAGAGCTGCTCAGTCATGAATTCACCCTTAAACACGCGCCTGGGCATTCGCCGGGGTGCGTCATAATCGTCTCGCAGGACTTTGCACTAACTGGGGATGTGTTATTTGCCGGTGCCATTGGGCGCACTGACCTGCCTCACTCGGACCCCGATGCCATGCAAAAGTCGCTCGCCGGCCCAGTATGGAGCTTGGCAGACAACCTAGACCTTTTGCCCGGGCACGGCCCCACCACCACGATGCGCAAGGAGAGGGCGACCAATCCCTTCTTCGCTACGTTGAGGGAGGTACTGTAATACCCGTGAGTAATAAGAAGCAGTTCCAAGCCCTGTCCGCTCCCAAAGGCGTCCCGGACTACTTTCCGCCGCAGTCTGCCGCGTTCTATAAGGTGCGCCAGACCATGGTAGAGCAGGCGCATCTGTCCGGTTTCCAGCACATTGAGCTGCCAATTTTTGAAGACACCGCGCTGTTTGCCCGGGGAGTAGGCGAGTCCACCGACGTGGTCTCGAAAGAGATGTACACTTTTGCAGACCGCGGAGATCGCTCTGTTACCTTGCGTCCGGAAGGTACCGCCGGCGTGATGCGCTCGGTCATCGAGCACAATCTGGACCGCGGCCAACTGCCCGTGAAGCTCAACTATTTTGGCCCCTTCTTCCGCTATGAGCGCCCGCAAGCAGGCCGCTACCGCCAGCTACAGCAAGTCGGTGTAGAAGCTATTGGAGTGGACGATCCTGCGCTTGACGCCGAGGTCATCGCTTTGGCGGATCGTTCCTTCCGCGCGCTGGGGCTTAGCGGCTTCCGCCTTGAGCTCACTAGCTTGGGCGATCGCAACTGCCGCCCAGCTTACCGCGAGAAGCTGCAGGAATTCCTCTTTAAACTCGACTTGGATGAAGAAACCCGCCACCGTGCAGAGATCAATCCTTTGCGCGTGCTGGACGACAAGCGCCCGGAAGTCCAAGAGCAGCTTGCCGACGTTCCCTTGATACTCGACCACCTCAATGACGAATGCCGCGAGCACTTCGACACTGTCACCGGCATGCTGAACGATATGGGTGTAGCCTACGAGATTAATCCACGCATGGTCCGTGGCTTGGACTACTACACCAAGACCTGCTTCGAGTTCGTCCACGATGGACTTGGTGCGCAGTCCGGCATCGGCGGCGGTGGTCGCTACGACGGTCTGATGGCCCAGCTTGGTGGCCAGGATCTATCCGGTATCGGCTACGGCTTGGGCGTCGACCGCGCCTTGCTGGCGTTGGAAGCAGAAGGCATCACCTTAGATGGCGTTGATTCTCGCGTAGATGTCTTTGGCATAGCACTTGGTGCTGCTGCAAAGCGCACGATGACTTCTCTTATCAATGACATCCGCAAGGCCGGCATCTCGGCGGATATGTCCTTCGGAGATCGTGGACTTAAGGGCGCGATGAAGGGCGCTGACCGAGCAGGTGCACGATTCGCGCTGGTCTTGGGAGATCAGGAGCTAGAAAACGGCACCGTCGCGCTAAAAGACTTGGCGGCGCACGAGCAGCATGATGTCAACCTGAAGGATCTGGTATCCGTCGTTGCCCGAGAAATGCACGGCGAGGCGTAGGCTTCCTTCAGATTCAGGGCATCGCGCTTAGGCGCGGTGCCCCCTTTTTATGCCCGCCAGGTAGAGATCAATGATCTTTTCTTGAATATCTGGCTGGTAGGACTCAATATCCACTTCGCGCGGGCGTGCCAAACTCAAAAGGCCCACGATGAATTCAAGGTGGGTGACACCAGGTCCGATTTCACCTTGTTGCTGCCCGAGCTCAATAAAGCGCCGGCCGTTGCGCTCCAAAAGATCTCGCTGGGCGATAAGTTCGGGGCTGAGAGAATCCAGATCCTCTGGCGCGAAGGCAGGAATGAGCGTATTTAAGCCCATGGTAAGAATATGGGTGGCGTAGGCTCTTACATGGTCTTCGCCTGAGGCAGGAGAATGCTCAAAATCTGCGATGAGGCGCTGTTGAAATTGTGCGAAAGCATTGCCGATGTATCCTGCGCACGCACGGATTAGGAGCGCGCGGTTAGGGAAGTTCCGATAAACGGTGGCTACGCTCACCCCGGCCTGGGCAGCAACCTTATCTAGGGCAACATCATCGCCGTGAGTCCGAAAGAGCTGACACGCCGCGGCAATGATCGCCGTGCGGCGGTGGAGGGCATCTGCTCGCATGCGAAACCTTTAGCACTCCACCTGGGAAACGCTAAAGCCCATGGTCTTAGCTAACCCGCCTAGCGAGGTCTCTTTGTATTTGGACAGCATATCGCGACCAGTTTCTGCCATGGTCTGGACCGCATTGTCCAAGGTGACGTGATGAGTGCCTTCACCCATTTTGGCCATGCGGGCCGCATTGATGGACTTCACCGCACCGATGGCATTGCGTTCGATGCATGGAATCTGCACTAATCCGCCAACTGGATCACAGGTCAGGCCTAAGTTGTGCTCCAATGCGATCTCCGCGGCGTTTTCTACTTGGGCAGGCGCGGCGCCGAGTAACTCTGCCATACCAGCGGCAGCCATAGCAGAGGCAGAACCGACCTCACCTTGACAACCAACCTCAGCTCCAGAAATGGACGCGTTTTCCTTAATGATCGTGCCGATGGCTCCAGCGGTCAATAGATAGCGGCGCGCCGTCGAGCGGGTAAAGTCGGCACGGAAATCACGGGCATAATGCAAGACTGCGGGAATGATACCGCAAGCACCGTTAGTAGGCGCGGTAATAACGCGACCACCAGCGGCGTTTTGTTCATTGACGGCTAGTGCATACAGGTTTACCCACTCCATAGCGGAGAATCCACAGCTGGTGTCATCCTGGTCTCGCAATAATTGGGCATACATCTTCGGAGCGCGGCGTGGCACGCGCAGGCCGCCTGGTAAAAGGCCTTTGGTAGATATGCCCTCGGTAACGCACTCACGCATAATGTCCCAAACCAAATCGAGGTGCTGCACAACGAATTCCGCACCGCCTTCATCTTGGTGCAAGACTTCCTCGTTGGCTAAAACGATTTCCCAAATCGCCTTATCGTGGGCTTCGCAAAGGTTGAGTAGCTCTTCGCCCGTGGTGAACTTATAAGGAACGGAGTCATCTACTTGCGCTGCTGCCACGCCGGCGGGTACCTCATTGCTTTCGGCGACTTCCGCATCCAGTTCTGCTCGGGAGAGGATGAAGCCGCCTCCGACGGAGAAGTATTCCTCCTTATCGGCAATGACATTTCCGTCTTCATCCCACGCGCTAAAGATCATTCCATTCGGATGTTGGGGAAGCGGCTCGTTGTCAAAGACGATTTCATAGCCCACTGAGCCGCGTGGTCCAGTAATAGTTCCCTCGCTGGGTATAAAACCACCGGCGTGTGGTTCAGCATCGATCGGCACGCTTAGAGGATCCCATCCGGCGAGCCCGAGGATGACCGCTCGGTCAGATGCGTGCCCGCGGCCGGTGGCAGAAAGGGAACCGCGCAACTCGGTATACACCTTGGCCGGATGCGTCTCGAGGGAATCGAGGAAGTGCTTAGCAGCACGCATTGGCCCCACGGTGTGAGAAGAAGAGGGGCCAATACCAATGGAGAAGATGTCTGTGACGCTAATTGTCATAGTTAAGCTATGCCGAACCTTTCTGGGAGGATGAGTAACAGATTCTTGTACTGATCGATCAAGAAAATCAAGATAGAACTGGAGAGCAAAAGGGGATTTTATGTGACCAGCGTAGCGAAAGTCACACCCGCTATCAATCACGGCAAATCCATGGACGGACCGCAGTATTTGTCCTATTTCTCGTAACCGTTCAGCAACTTCTCCAAAGGGATGAAGCTATCCTTCGACAGCGCGGTGGCAGGGCGGCCGCCCTGATTGCTGAAGTCCTCTGCGATCCCGGTGACCCGATCTCTCGGAGCTACTATTTGGTCCGCCAGCTGATTTGCCGAGCGTTCGATACGAGCCGCAATGCGATCCCCCTCTGGAGTGCCAAAGTCCTCTGCAGCTTGAAATACCCCTGTCGGCACCACGCTCGCGTGTAGATAGTTAAATAGCGGCCGAAGTGCATAGTCCAAAATCAGGGAGTGACGCGAGGACCCAGCGGTGGCGGCGATGATGGTGGGAAGCCCGTCTAGTGCGCCTGGCTCCAAGGTATCAAAGAACATTTTGAATAGGCCCGAATAGCTGCCTTGAAATACAGGGGTGACGGCAATTAATCCATCAGCGTGGGCAACTAGGTGCTTTGCCTTAGCTAACAGGGGTGTTTGCGCCGACCAGTCGGTCATCGCTGTGGCCAGTTCGCCAGCCAAATCGCGGATTTCAATTACGTTTACCTGAGTCCCTTCACCTCTTGCACAAGTCTTGGCGCGGGTAGCTTCCGCTAGCCTGTCTGCCAGCTTGCGCGAGGAAGATGGTTGGGAAAGGCCAGCTGAGATGACTAGAAGAGAGCGCATAATCTACTTAAATCTCCTTTCCTGGACTGACCTTAAAGTGTGGTGAGCTCGGTTCAGAAAGCAAGCTGACGTGCGTCGGTGGATCAGAAGGAATGTGACTCGGTCGGCGCTGCTCGAAGCGACGGCGCAATTCAGGGACTACTTGCCTTCCAAGGATTTCAATCTGGTCTAAAACTACCTCTTGTGGCAGCCCGGCATGATCAATCAGGAATAGCTGACGTTGATAGTCGCCTGCCCATTCAGCGAAGCTGAGAGTCTTTTCTACCACTTGTTCAACGGTGCCGACCGTCAGCGGGGTCTGCGCCGTGAAGTCTTCGAGGCTCGGGCCGTGGCCATAGACTGGCGCGTTGTCGAAGTACGGGCGGAAGAAATCTTTCGCTTCCTGCTCGGTATCGCCGATAAAGACTTGTCCGCCAAGGCCCACGATTGCTTGGTCTGCTTGACCATGGCCGTAACTTTCAAAGCGGCGTCGATAAAGGTTCACTAACTGAGCGGTGTGCTCCCTATTCCAAAAGATATTGTTATGGAAAAATCCATCGCCGTAGTAGGCGGCTTGCTCTGCAATCTGTGGCGAGCGAATTGAACCATGCCAGACAAACGGCGGAACCGCATCTAATGGGGCCGGAGTAGCGGTAAACCCCTCCAATCCAGCACGAAACTTTCCTTGCCAGTTAACAACCGGCTCGCGCCAGAGTTTACGCAGAAGGTGATAGTTCTCAATGGCCAAAGGGATTCCCTGCTGGATGTCCTTGCCGAACCACGGATAGACTGGGCCGGAATTTCCACGGCCTAGCATGAGATCTACGCGACCGTCAGCAAGGTGCTGCAGGAAGGCGTAGTCCTCTGCGATTTTTACCGGGTCATTGGTAGTTATGAGGGTGGTTGCAGTAGACAGCTGCAAGCGCTCCGTTTGGGCGGCGATATAAGCCAAATGCGTGGTAGGCGAGGACGGCACGAAAGGCGGATTGTGGTGCTCGCCGGTGGCGAAGACGTCGAGGCCGACTTCTTCAGCCTTGAGCGCGATTTCCGTTAAATTCCGGATGCGCTCAGATTCAGTGGGGGTCTTTCCCGAGACAGGATCAGTAGTGAGATCCCCAATACTGAATATGCCGAATTGCATGGTTGCCTTTCTATGCGGTGCACAGGAGTGAAAATAATCGCAGCGCCTACGTCTGGCGAATTACTCCCATTCTAGGGCATCAAAAAGTGCCGGTAGATTGGCTGGGGTGACCAAGCGCAGGGGAGTCTCATTCACTTTGCCGTGTTCCGTGATGGCGGCTGCACAAGAGCGGTGGCCTTGGCTATCTGTTTCTGAGAGGCAATCCATCGTCTCCTGCACGCTTGCTGTTCGGGCAAGGAAGATGGCGTGATCGCTGGGTTCTTTGTATTTCACAATGTCTGCTATGTCTGCAGCATCGAGAACGTGATTATCGCTGAGATCTGCGGCGACCCATCGCGCAATGGTGTTGGTGGTCAGCAAAGCGGTGAAGGTGCCCTCATCGTAGATGGGAATCTGGGAAAATCCTTATCCTTAATGACTCTAAAGGCCTCCATGATGGAGGTCGAGGAGGTCAAGGTAAACATTTTTCGCGGGTGCAAAACGTGGAGGGTATAGGGAGGAGAAACCACTACGTCTCGGAGAGCGGAGATCTGTTTGACCACTGCCTCGTGTGGTTCTGCGATGGGCTCTGATTTGTAATAGCGCCCGTGAGAAATTGCATTGCGGAGATTAGAAAAATCTTTGAGCGCTTCGGCTTGTTTACTAGAAAGAATGTGCTTGTCTCGTGCCTTGTCTACGATCCGCCAGAAGGAATCCGAGTTTTCCGCTTTAAGAGTGGAGCGCAAGTGCTGTTCAATGTCATTAAATGCGGCTAAGAATGCAGTGGCTCGGTGCGCGGTCATATGGGCCAGTGTAGAGAAGGAGGGCGTCGCTAAGCAGAGCGCTTGGCTAGGCTACCGAAGGAAAATCCTCTAGCCCCGGCAAAACTGCCGGTGAGGCTAGCGGATGCGGTGAGTCCGCCGAGGATACGCGATGAGAGAACGTCCTAGAAGACTACGCGCAACACAGACACGGTAATTGCAGCGATGACTGCTGCGGCGGGCAGAGTGATGACCCACGCCAGAGCGATAGGCTTCATCAAGTTCCAGTTAGCTGCCTTATTGACAATTCCAACGCCTAGCACCGCACCGATGAGAATGTGGGTAGAAGAAACAGGCAGACCCAAAATGGAGGACCCCATCACCACACCGGCCGCGGCAAGCTCAGCAGCGAAGCCGGAGGAAGGGTGCATTTGCGTCAAGCCGGAGCCCACAGTCTGAATCACAAAGCGGCCAATGAACCACAGACCAGAAATGAGAGCGACACCCATGGCAATCATGACGGCAACGGGGACGGCAGCTTCATCGCTTACCTGGCCGGTCTTGAGGACGTCAATAACCGCAGCGAAGGGGCCAATGGCATTGGCAATGTCGTTGGAACCGTGGGAGAAGGCGAAAGCGGAGGCGGTAAAGACCTGCATCCAAGAAAAGAGAAGGAAGGTGGATTTAGCCAGCGACTTCTTTTTCAGGGAGCGGGCGAAAATGAAGACGGCCATCCACACCACGGCGCCGACCATGCCCATGACCAAAAGGTTCTGAAGAACGCTGAAATCGAGTCCGGTGTGCTTGAGACCCTTGAACATCACCATGGCGGAAATGATGATGGCACCAATGGCGGCGAGCACCGGTACCCAGCTCTCCAGGGCGCGGTGAGCCTTGACATCATCCATGTCCTTGTTGAGGTTATAAAGATCGCGGTAGTACTCAGATTCCAGCTGATCCGGATCGAAGTCTTCTTCCGCCACCAAGGCGGCGTCCCGGGCCATGGCGTTGGTGTAGCTAATCTGCTGGAGCTCATTGAGGCGAGCAAAGCGAGTCTTGTGCTCTTGGCGCAGCTCCGCGCGACGGGTCTTGATTTCGCGTAGTTTTTGGTCCGCTTCCTCGTTGTAGACCAAGATTGAGGTCTTAATCCATTTGAACAGGATAAACGCGGCGAGACCGCCGAGGACAGGGGAGAGCACCCACGAGATGGCAATGGTGCCAATCTCGCCCCACTGCACCATGCTCCAGCCGCCCTTGCCGGTGACAAAGCCGACCGTGAGCGCAGCGCCGACGATGCCGCCGACGATGGAGTGGGTGGTGGAGACAGGCCAGCCCATACGAGTGGCAACGAGTAGCCAAATCGCCGCACCCAGCAGGGATGACATCATGATGTAGACGAATTCCATGGGGTCTAGTCCATCGATGGCGTCAAGGTCCACGATTCCGGATCGGACGGTATCGGTGACTTCGCCGCCGGCGAGGATGGCGCCGGAGACCTCGAAGATAGCGGCGACAACGAGGGCTTGCTTCATAGACAACGTTCCAGCACCTACGGAGGTACCGAAGGAATTGGCAACGTCATTGCCGCCAATATTAAAGGCCATGAACAGGGCGAAGAGAATGGCGGCGCCAAGGAGAATGGGCTTAGAGCCATCGACGTAGTCGTGGCCCCAGATCATAAAGCCGATGAGGGTAACGGCGGTAAGGCCGCCGAAGATGGCGTGCCAAATCCAGTCGTTGCCCTTGCCGTTGACGGCTTCGATATCCGTCATTTGAGCGGTAGGGGTAGACACAGGAGGAACCTTTCAGGAAAGCGTGCACAAGAGGTATCACCGCGCTTTACAGCGCGGTGAGGGGGATTCTCAGTGGAAGTTCTTATCTAGAGGATGCAGGTTCAGACTAAGGTTCCTAGGTGTCCGGAAAGTGAACTTAAAGTGTGGATCCCGTAAAGGTAGTGTGGCTATTGGCGAACTTAACGACCGCCGCTGTATGCGGTGGTCACATTTAGAGCTTTAGCCGCGGTAAGCGCCGCGCCCTAGGGTGTCGCACTGGGACATCTTTCCGGAGTTATATCCAGAAAGGAACGCTTTTTCTCGCTGCTCCGAAGAGCCATGGGTCCACGAGTCGGGCTGAACCTGGCCGCCGGATCGACGCTGAATGTTGTCATCGCCTACCGCTTGAGCAGCGGCGACAGCGTCCGAGACCTGTTCTTTGGTGATCGGCTCTAGCAAGGGGTTGTCACCCTTGTCGGCGTAGGAAGCCCACAGGCCCGCGTAGCAGTCAGCCTGCAACTCGATTTTTACGGCGTTGGAATCGGCGCCCGGGTCGTTGTAGTCAGATAGTCCAAGGGTGCCCTCCAAGTGTTGAATGTGGTGGCCGAATTCGTGGGCGACGATATACATGCGGGCCAAGGGCGCATTGTCCGCACCAAAATTCCGCAGCGAGTCAAAGAATCCGGTATCAAAATATGCGGACTCATCGCGCGGGCAGTAGAAGGGGCCGGTAGAAGAAGAGGCTGCACCACAACCGGTATTGACACCACCGTGGAAAACCACGCGTTCCGGTTCCGTGTATTGGATATCTGCTTGCTCCGGCAGGACTTTTGTCCAGATATTATCTACACTTCGGCCGGTAAACTCCACTAAGCACTCGTCCTTAGTGTTTCCATCTTCGGCAGTTTGGCAGTCGGGGCTTCCACCCTGAGCGGCATCGCCAGACTGATTTTGGTCACTTCCCAAAATCGAGCCTAAGTCCGAGGGATTGCCTCCTAGCAAGAGGAAGAGGCCCACCAATACAATCGAGCCAACGCCACCGCCGATGGCGATGCCACCGCCGCCACCGCCAGAACGAGCTTCCTTGCCGCCGAAATCGGCACCTGATCTAAATGTCATGTCTAGATAGTGCCACATGGCCCCGATTAGCACAGGATAAAGATGCCGGTGGAAAGTACCCGGGGGCTAAGGGCGAAGGCAACGAGATATTTAGGCTTGCCTAGTGGTTACCTAACCGCGCTCCGTGTGCCGGTAGGGATGTAGAATTGTGCGCGTTCCTAGTCTTGCGTTTGGTTTGGCGCGCGCTGTTTACGCGTGGCGGGACCCGCAAGTGACAATATTTTTAGAAGGGATTGAACAACAGTGCTGCGTACCCACTTAGCTGGTGAGCTCCGCAAAGAACTCGCAGGAGAAACCGTCACCCTAACCGGTTGGGTTTCCCGCCGCCGCGATCACGGTGGTGTGATCTTTATTGACCTGCGCGATCGCTCCGGTATCGCACAGGTCGTCTTCCGCGAATCCGATGTGGCGGAGCGCGCCCACGATCTGCGTTCGGAATACTGCGTTAAGGTCACCGGTACCGTAGAGCCTCGCCCTGAGGGCTCGGAAAACCCCAACTTGCCTTCCGGTGAAATCGAGGTAAACGTCGCGGATCTTGAGGTTCTCAATAAGTCCGCAGCGCTGCCGTTCCAGATTGATGATCCTTCTACCTCGGGTGAGGTGGGCGAGGAGACTCGCCTGAAGTACCGCTACTTGGACCTGCGCCGTGAGCGCCAGGCAAAGGCGCTGCGCCTGCGCTCCGCGGCTAACCGCGCAGCCCGCAAGGTACTGGATTCTCATGATTTTGCCGAGATTGAGACCCCAACCCTGACTCGTTCCACCCCGGAGGGCGCACGTGACTTCCTAGTTCCAGCGCGTTTGAAGCCAGGCACGTGGTACGCATTGCCGCAGTCCCCGCAACTTTTCAAGCAGCTGCTCATGGTCGCTGGCATGGAGCGCTACTACCAGATTGCTCGTTGCTACCGTGACGAAGACTTCCGCGCTGACCGCCAGCCGGAGTTTACTCAGCTGGACGTTGAGATGTCCTTCGTGGATCAAGATGATGTCATTGCCTTGGCTGAGGAGATTGTCACCGAGCTATGGAAGCTCATTGGCTATGAGATTAAGACTCCGATCCCTCGCATGACTTACGCTGATGCGATGAAGTACTACGGTTCCGATAAGCCGGACCTGCGCTTCGACATCAAGATTGTGGAGTGCACCGAGTTCTTCAAGGACACAACCTTCCGCGTATTCCAGAACGATTACGTAGGCGCCGTTGTGATGGAGGGCGGTGCCTCCCAGCCACGCCGTCAGTTCGATGCTTGGCAGGACTGGGCTAAGCAGCGCGGAGCAAAGGGCTTGGCCTATATCACTGTGGGCGAGGACGGCACTTTGGGCGGTCCGGTAGCCAAGAACATCACGGATGCTGAGCGCGAGGGCATTGCGGAGCACGTCGGCGCTAAGCCGGGCGACGCCATCTTCTTTGCCGCTGGTGACACCAAGTCTTCCCGTGCACTGCTGGGTGCCGCTCGTGGCGAGATTGCTAAAAAGCTGGACCTCATCAAGGAAGGCGATTGGGCCTTTACCTGGGTTGTTGATGCCCCGCTCTTCGAGCCTTCTGCGGATGCAACCGCTTCGGGTGACGTCGCTTTGGGCCATTCCAAGTGGACTGCGGTTCACCACGCCTTTACCTCTCCGAAGCCAGAGTGGATCGATTCCTTCGATCAGAATCCGGGCGAGGCTACTGCCTACGCTTATGACATTGTCTGCAACGGTAATGAGATCGGTGGCGGCTCCATTCGTATCCACCAAGAGGACGTCCAAAAGCGCGTTTTCGATGTCATGGGTATCGGTGATGAGGAAGCGCAGGAGAAGTTCGGCTTCCTGCTCGATGCCTTCTCCTACGGTGCTCCGCCACACGGCGGCATCGCCTTCGGCTGGGACCGCATCGTTTCCCTGTTGGGCGGCTTCGACTCCATCCGCGACGTCATTGCCTTCCCGAAGTCCGGCGGTGGCGTAGACCCGCTTACCGACGCCCCAGGGGCAATTCCGGCCGCACAGCGTAAGGAGACTGGCGTAGACTACAAGCCGGAAAAGAAGAAGGAACAGGATAAGGCAGGTTCCACCGCGGGAGAGAACGCTGAGGGAAAATAGGTAATTAGCCTATTAACACTGCCTTCAAGGCACACCTGGCGGGGCACATAGTAGGCCGCGGCAATTTATGCTGCGGGCGAACTTGTGACCCCGCTTTGGTGTGAGGGGGCATACTGGATAGAACTATGGTTGAAAACGAGACAGTGCTGTCACCCGAGGAAGTCATCAAGGCCGCCTCGGAGATGTTGTCGCGCCGCTTTGGCGGCACCCCGGAGATGTCAGGCGTGGAGCGCTTGGACGGATCCGGCAATGCAATGGTCCTGCGAGCCAAGATTGCCCCCAGCGCCTTTTTGCCCCATCGTTCTGTGGTGGTTAAGTACAACCCAGTAACTGGGTATGGCGTTGATGATGCGGCTATGTTGCGTGAAGTTGTGGCCTATCAATTCACTACGGCCCTCTCTGAAGACGTCCGCCCGGGGCCAGTGCTCTTGGCTCATGATCTTGAGCAACGCATTATTGTTTTGACGGACTTGGGCGAGGGGGAGACGCTTGCGGACGTCCTTGTTCAATCTTCTGATGAAGATCGGGTACGCGTGCTGCGCTCGCTGGGTAGCGCGGTGGGACATATGCATGCCGGGACTGCTGGACATGAGCAGGATTACGAAACCTTGCTTAATCGCATGCTGCGCAAGAATCCCGAATTGGCGCCGCATCAATCCGTGCGCGATGAGGCATTGCAGCGCTCCATTGGTATCGGCCTAGATCTATTGGACAAGGCAGGCCTCGATGCGCCAGCAAGTTTCCGGGATCTGGCTGAACAAGCGGCTAGGTCTTTGGCTTCGGGCAAGGATAGGGCCTTTACTCCCTTTGATTTATCCCCGGATAACATTATCGTTTCCCAGCGGTTGCATTTCTTGGACTACGAGTGGGCAGGTTTCCGGAACGTCGGCTTCGACGTGGCTTGCGTTATTGCTGGATTCCCGCAGTTTCTATTCTCCAAGCCAATAACGGACGAGGAAGCTGATATTTTCATCTCGGCGTGGTCCCGTGCGGTATCTGAGGTCTGGCCGCTTTTTGCTGATACCGACGAGATTCATGGCCTCATCGTGGCTTCACTTATCGGTTGGGCTCTGTCGAGCGTGACTACCATGCATGCCGGCGGCATAGAAGGCTTGGTCGCGCTGGCCAGGGGAGAGGCCGAGGTCTTTCATGATCCACAAAGGTCTATCTTGCGACCAGCCGGTCACGGGCCGTTTACGGAAGATGAATTGCTTGTGCGCCGCGACCTTTATGAAACATTTGAAGCCCTTTCGCGCTACACCGCGCGCTGTGATGGTCCCGCCTGCGCACCAATCGCAGAGTTTGGTAGTGCCATCGCCCGCCGCGTAGATGATGAGTAAGTAGTGATAAGCGCCCGCGCAGTACATGGAGGAAGGTTCTAAGTGTCTCAAGACTCGTTGTTTGGCGGGCCCGCTCCGGAGCAGGGTACATCCGCGTTGCCCGGCAAAAATCTTTTCGCCACCCACGCGGGATCTCCGCTGGCGGCACGGATGCGCCCACAGAGCTTGGATGAGGTAGTTGGACAAGAGCACCTCTTGGCCCCGGGGAAGCCGCTTCGCCGCCTTGTAGAAGGCTCCGGCGAGGCCTCGGTCATTTTATACGGGCCTCCCGGCACGGGTAAGACCACCATTGCCTCGCTCATTGCTAGCCAGATGGGGCAGAATTTCGTGGGCCTATCCGCGCTCGATTCGGGCGTCAAGCAGGTCCGCGAGGTCATCACCCACGCGCGCCAAGAGCTTATTCATGGCCGGCGGACGGTGCTGTTTATCGATGAGGTGCATCGCTTTTCCAAAACCCAGCAGGATGCGCTGCTGGCGGCCGTGGAAAACCGTACGGTGCTGCTCGTGGCGGCGACGACGGAAAATCCTTCGTTCTCCGTCGTGGCTCCGCTATTGTCTCGATCACTACTTTTGCAGCTGCATTCGCTAAGCGACGACGACCTGAGGGGCGTCGCCAAGCGCGCGCTAGAGAGCGACCGTGGTCTGGGCGAGCGCAAGATTCGGATCAATGATAAGGCCTTGGATCAGTTAGTTCTTTTGGCTGGCGGCGATGCGCGGCGCACGCTGACCTATCTGGAAGCGGCCGCCGAAGCAGTGGATGATGGCGGCGAAATTACCCCGCAGACGGTCACGGATAACGTCAATAAGGCAGTGGTTCGCTATGACCGCGATGGCGATCAACACTATGACGTGGTCTCAGCTTTTATTAAATCCATTCGCGGCTCCGATGTTGATGCTGC
The DNA here is from genome assembly GCF_030503735.1 of Corynebacterium tuberculostearicum. The sequence goes on from NZ_CP073096.1 coordinate 607,617, forward strand.
TTTGCACTATCTGGCTCGCATGGTGGAAGCGGGCGAGGACCCGCGTTTTATCGCTCGCAGGCTCATAGTTCATGCCTCTGAGGACATTGGCATGGCCGATCCCACCGCCCTCCAAGTTGCTGTGGCGGCAGCAGAAGCAGCGCAGCTTATCGGCATGCCGGAGGCTAGAATCCCGCTAGCTCAGGCCACCATTCATCTGGCCACCGCGCCAAAATCTCCCTCGGTTATATCCGCCATCACGCAGGCCCAGGCAGATGTGGCCGCCGGCAAGGTGGGCCACGTACCAGCGCACCTTAGGGACGGCCACTATGAAGGCGCAAAGAAATTGGGAAATGCTGTGGGCTATGTTTATCCCCACGATGATCCCCGAGGCGTTGTCGAGCAGCAATACCTGCCCGACGAGCTAGAGGGCTCCGTGTACTATGAACCCACCGATCACGGCGCCGAGAAGCGTATTTATGACTACATAGGTCGGCTGCGCAGCATTATTCGTGGTAAGCGCGCCCCCGGCAAGAATGCCCGCCGGCCACAATAATCCCCACCAATGGGAAACGGCGGTGCGGCGAGGGGTAAAGTTGGGCGGGTTGGAAACTTCTCGATAGAAGATGAAAGCTCATACAGTTAGGATTGTTGCTCGTGAAGACTCATGAGATCCGGGAACGGTTTACCCAGCACTTCGTCAATTCTGGTCACGAGGCAGTGCCAAGCGCCTCGCTGATCCTGGATGACCCTAACCTGCTTTTCGTCAACGCGGGTATGGTTCCGTTCAAGCCCTATTTCTTGGGCCAGCAGAACCCGCCCTTTGCAAAGGGCCTAGCTACCTCCATCCAAAAGTGCGTGCGCACCTTGGATATCGACGAGGTAGGCATTACTACCCGGCACAACACCTTCTTCCAGATGGCCGGGAACTTCTCCTTTGGCCAGTACTTCAAGGAAGGCGCTATTACCAATGCGTGGACCTTGCTTACCGGCTCCGTTGATGAGGGCGGCTTTGGCCTAGACCCAGAGCGCCTGTGGGTCACGGTTTATTTGGATGATGATGAGGCAGCCGATATTTGGCGCGACAAGATCGGTGTTCCAGAAGAACGCATTCAGCGCCTCGGCATGGAGGACAACTACTGGTCCATGGGTATCCCTGGGCCCTGTGGTCCGTGCTCTGAGATTTATTATGACCGCGGTCCCGAGTACGGCAAGGACGGCGGCCCGATTGCCGATGACAACCGCTACATGGAGATCTGGAATCTGGTCTTCATGCAAAATGAGCGCGGCGAGGGCATTGGCAAGGGCAACTTTGAGATCGTCGGCGAGCTGCCCAAGAAGAACATCGATACCGGCCTGGGCATCGAGCGCGTGGCCTGTATTCTGCAGAACGTAGACAATGTCTACGAAACGGATCTGCTGCGCCCAGTTATTGACGTAGCCGAAGAGCTTACCGGTGCCACATACGGCGATAAGGCCTCCCACGAAGACAACATCCGCTTCCGCGTGGTAGCTGACCACTCCCGTACCGGCATGATGCTCATTCTGGATGGCGTGACCCCAGGCAATGAGGGCCGCGGATACATCCTGCGCCGCCTGCTGCGTCGCATTATCCGTTCCGCCAAGCTGCTGGGCGCCAAGGGCGCGACTATGGAGCACTTCATGAATACGGTTATGGATACCATGACTCCGTCCTATCCGGAGATTGCGGACAATCGCGAGCGTATCCTGCGCGTTGCCGTCAGTGAAGAAAAAGCCTTCCTGAAGACCCTCGAGTCTGGTACCCGCCTCTTCGATGATGCCGTACAGGAGCTCAAGTCCACCTCCCGTGCCAAGACCGCAAAGGTCCTGCCAGGTGAGAAGGCCTTTGAGCTGCACGATACCTACGGTTTCCCCATTGACCTGACGCTCGAAATGGCGCAGGAAGCCGGTCTCGAGGTAGACATGGATGGCTTTAACGACGCCATGGGTGAGCAGCGTCGCCGCGCCAAGGCCGATAATCAAGCCAAGAAGCACGGCCACACCGACCTTTCTCTCTACCGCGACTGGGTGGACAATAACCCCACCGTCTTCACCGGCTTTGAGGAGCTTACTTCCGACGCCCGCGTGATCGGCCTCGTCCGCGGCGGCGAAAAGGTCGACCAGGTGCACGAGGGCGAGCAGGTTGAGGTCATCTTGGACCACACCCCGCTGTACGCCGAAGCGGGAGGCCAGATGGCAGACCGCGGCCGCATTATGGCCGGTGAGTCTTTGCTGGAGGTCAACGACGTTCAAAAGATTGGCAAGAAGCTGTGGGTACACAAGGCCACGGTTACCGCTGGCGGCCTTGACTTGGGTATGTCCGTTGAAGCAGCCGTCGACGAGCAGTGGCGCCACGGTGCTACCCAGGCTCACTCTGCTACGCACCTGATTCACGCCGCACTGCGCCAGGTGCTTGGCCCCACCGCTGTCCAGGCAGGCTCCATGAACCGCCCGGGTTACCTGCGCTTTGACTTCAATTACACCGAGCAGCTCAGCCAGGCGCAGCTGGAAGAGATTGCTCTGATCACCAACCAGGCAATCGACTCCAACTTTGCGGTCAACACCATTGAGACCTCCCTGGAGGAGGCCAAGGCTATGGGAGCTATGGCACTATTCGGTGAGAACTACGGCAAGGAAGTTCGCGTAGTAGAAATCGGCGGACCGTTCTCCATCGAGCTCTGCGGCGGTACCCACGTTGGTTCCTCTGCTGAAATCGGACCGGTGTCCGTGCTGGGTGAGTCCTCCGTTGGCTCTGGTGCTCGCCGCATCGAGGCCTACTCCGGTTTGGATGCCTTCCGTTACTACTCCAAGGAAACTGCCTTGGTAGAAGGCGTGTCCCGCGAGCTCAAGGTGCAGACCGAGGATTTGCCGGATCGTATCGTGCAGCTGTCTGAAAAGCTCAAGGCAGCGGAAAAGGAAATTGAAACCCTACGCAAGCAACAGCTGGCTGCGCGTGCCTCCGAGTTTGTCGGCGCGGCTAAGGATATCAATGGCTTCAAGGTCATTGCGCTTACCTTGCCGGAAGGCACCACAGGTGGAGACCTGCGCAACGTTGCTACGGACCTGCGCAACCGCCTGCGCGAGGAAGAAGCCGTTATCGTCTTGGGCGCCGAGGATAAGGGCAAGTTCCCGTTCATCGCGGCGGCTACGGATAAGGCCGTTGGACGCGGCGTGAAGTCCGGGGACATCGTGAAGCAGTTTGGCCAGTACGTCGACGGTCGTGGCGGCGGTAAGCCGGATATGGCTCAGGGCTCTGGTTCTACTGCAGCCGGTGCTGAGAGCGGCTTTGCAGCCGTCAAGGACATGCTCGAGTCTCTGTAGGAAGGTCGGCTGTGGCGAAGGTAGAACCAGATACCCCCGGTGTGAATGATCCGGGGCAGGGCCGCCGGCTCGCACTTGACGTCGGAACAGCGCGCATGGGGGTCGCGGTGTCTAATAGGGAAGCAACGCTTGCCACCCCAGTGGAAACTGTTCACCGCGAAACTGGCTTTAAGGACCGAGACAAGGGCGATATCGACCGCATTCTGGAGTTAATTAGTTCTTACGAGGCGGTGGAGATCATCGTTGGTTTGCCCAGAGATTTGCAGGGAAATGGTTCAAAGAGCGTAAAACATGCTAAGGAAATTGCGTTTCGGATCCGCCGCCGCTTGAATCGAAATGCAAATATAGATAAAGTTCCACCGCCAGTACGCTTGGCTGATGAGCGTTTGACTACCGTAGCGGCAACGACCGCGCTGCGCGCGTCTGGCGTGTCCGAAAAGAAGGGCCGCAAAGTCATCGACCAAGCAGCAGCGGTGGAGATTTTGCAGTCCTGGTTGGACGGGCGCGCGAACGCCCTTCGCTCGGATGATGCAATTAACCAGCCTTCAGACTCAGGAGACTAAAACACGTGAGCCGTAACCAAGAACGCCTCGGCCGATCGATGGAGCCGAAATACGTCAAACGCCGCCAGCGCGGTATTGCCGTCATCGTCGCATCCATCATCGTTATCCTTGGCGCCCTTATCTACATCGGATTCCGCCTCGGTAATACCTCCGCCGATTATGAAGGAACCGGCAACGGTACCACCCAGCTGGTGGAGGTGCCGGAAGGCTCGTCCATGTCCGAGCTCGGACCTGCATTGGTAGAGAAGAATGTGGTGAAGACGCAAGACGCTTTCGATTCTGCTGCGTCGATGAACCACAGTGCGAGCCAAATCCAGCCGGGCTTCTACCGCCTGCAGGAAGAAATGAGCGCGGACGCAGCGGTCGAGGCATTGCTGGATGAGAATAACCGCGTGGACATGCTCAAGGTGCAAGGTGGTGCCACCTTGGAGGACGTCAAGGTTGTGGGCGGAGACGTCCGCTACGGCATTTACTCCCTGATTTCTGAGGTCAGCTGCAACGATGGCAACTGCCTGAAGAAGGAGGACCTGGAAAAGGTTGCCGCCGAAACCGACCCAGCCGAGCTGGGCGCACCGGAGTGGGCCTTGGACGCTATTAATAAGCGCGGCAATGACCCCAAGCGCATTGAGGGCCTTATCGCGCCAGGCCAGTACGTCTTGGACCCCAATATGGAGGCCAAGGATATCCTCAAGGATCTCATCACCCGCTCCACCGAGCGCTACAACGAGACCAATATTGAGGAACGCGCTCAGGCTATCGGCTTGAGCCCTTATGAGCTGCTCACCTCCGCTTCCTTGGTGGAGCGCGAGGCGCCAGCGGGCGAGTTCGACAAGGTTGCCCGCGTTATCCTAAACCGCTTGGACGAGCCAATGCGCCTGGAGTTTGACTCCACCGTGAACTACGGCTTGGAAGACGTTGAGCTGGCCACCACCGATGAGGCCCGTGGGGAGAAGACCCCGTGGAATACCTACGCGAAGGAAGGCCTGCCGGATACCCCGATTGCCTCTCCATCCGATGAAGCTATTCAAGCTATGGAGCAACCGGCCGAGGGTAATTGGAAGTTCTTCGTCACCGTGGACGAAGAAGGCACCACCGTCTTCTCGGATACGTACGATGAGCACTTGGGCCGCGTTGATGACGCCATCCGCTCCGGCGTTCTCGATTCGAAGCGCGAGGGCGAAGGCGCTGGTTCCGGCAACGGCGACGCCGCTGCCGAGCAGCCCGCCCAGTAGAGTCGCGACGACCACAAAGAGGTAGAACACCATGCCACGCGCGGCAGTCTTGGGCAGGCCCATCGAGCACTCCTTGTCTCCGGTGCTCCACAATGCTGGCTACGAGGCAGCTGGGCTGGCAGGGTGGGGCTACACCCGCTTCGAAACGACAGCAGAAGGTTTACCGGACTTAGTAGAGAAAAGCGATCCAGATTTCGTTGGTTTCTCCGTCACCATGCCGGGCAAATTCGCCGCCCTCCGCCTCGCAGATTCCGTGAGTGACCGCGCACAGCTGATTGGTTCGGCTAATACGTTGGTGCGTAGGGCAGATGGTTGGTTTGCAGACAATACCGACACCGTGGGCGTGTGTGGTGCCCTCGCAGAACTATTGGGGGATGAGCCAGTACGTCATGCGCTGCTGATCGGTGCAGGGGGAACCGCCCGTCCCGCGTTGTGGGGGCTTGCCGAGCGCGGGGTGAAAAAAGTTACGGTCCTCAACCGTTCCGACCGCAGCGCCGAACTTTTGCCGCTCGCCCAGAACTTAGGGCTGGAACTTTCCTTTGTCAGTTTCGACGGGGACTTATCCGCGCTGGCTCGCACTGTCGATGTCATTGTGTCCACCGTTCCAGCCGCGGCGGTGGAAGACTATGTCTTTACCATTGCCCACGCACCGGTGCTGGACGTCATTTATGATCCTTGGCCCACTCCACTGACCATGTGCGCGGCGGCCAATGGGTACAAGACCGTCGGCGGGCATGTCATGCTCGCGCACCAAGCATTTAGCCAGTTCGAGCAATTTACCGGGGTGGCCGCTCCGCGGGAAGAGATGCTGAAGGCATTGAACCAGGAGCTGCAGAAGCGGTCGCAGACGACTAAGTAGGAGGGACGTCGGCAAGCGCGACCTGCAACCTCCGTGCAGTAGAAGCTGCAGAGTTCGCCATGTAGACAAAGGCGCCCAGCATTTGCTCACAGCGTGCCTTAGTGTGATCCCCGTGCTAATAGTCGGGGGAATTATTTATTGTTTGTGGTTAGCAGCCCTGTGCTGGTGGGACGTTCGGCAGCGCCGTTTGCCAGATTGGCTAACGCTGCCGGCAGCAGCGCTGTCGCTTACCGTCGCCAACTGGAGTGGGCTGTGGTGGCCGGGGATCTACTTCGTGTTGGGGCTGGCCCATGCAGGCGTGGGTGGAGGCGACATCAAGCTCGCCTGGCCCCTGGGAATGCTGGTGGGGCATGTGGCTGGGTTTATGGGTGTGGTAGCAGCAAGCGGCAGCGCGTCCCTTCTGACGCTTATGTGGTCGGCGTGCAGTGGGCAGAAGGAGAGCCCGCATGGTCCTGCAATGTTGCTAGCGGCAACGGTCGTTATCGCATGTGCGCACCCTCTTTGAGGGGGGTAGAAGAATATATTGCAGGGCCAAGTTGGTACTGGATTGGCCAGGCCGTGCGATAATACCCGCATGCTTCGTTGGACTACTGCAGGTGAATCCCACGGCCAAGCTCTTATTTCGATGCTGGAGCACATGCCCGCTGGGGTCCCCATTACCCGCGCCGATATTTCCCATCAGCTTTCCCGGCGCCGCCTAGGCTATGGCCGCGGTGCCCGTATGAAGTTTGAGGCTGATGAGGTTACTGTGCTGGGAGGAGTCCGCCACGGGCTCACCTTGGGTAGTCCCATCGCCATCATGATTGGCAATACGGAGTGGCCCAAGTGGACCACCGTCATGTCGGCCGATCCTCTGGATATGGACGATGAGGACAATATTAAGGCGATGAACTCCGGCCGCGGTGCCGCCTTGACTAGGCCGCGCCCCGGGCACGCTGACTTTGCCGGAATGGTGAAGTATCGCCACAGGGAAGCGCGGCCGGTTCTGGAGCGCTCCTCTGCGCGTGAGACGGCGGCCCGTGTGGCCGCAGCTACCGTTGCGCGCAATTTCCTGCGCGAAACCTTGGGCGTCGAGGTTTTCTCCCACGTGATATCTATTGGCGCTTCCGAGCCTTATGAGGGGCCCGCGCCAGCGTTCGGGGACATCGAGGCTATCGATGATTCGCCGGTCCGCGCCTGCGATAAGGCGGCTGAAGCCTCCATGATTGCGGAAATTGAGGCCGCAAAGAAGCAGGGTGATACCTTGGGCGGCATCGTTGAAGTTGTGGTCGATGGCCTGCCTATCGGGCTGGGTTCGCACATTTCCGGCGATGACCGCTTGGACGCACAATTGGCCAGCGCCTTGATGGGCATTCAAGCTATCAAGGGCGTGGAAATTGGCGATGGTTTTGCCGAGGCCCGTCGTCGCGGTTCCGCTGCCCACGATGAGATGGTGCGAACCGAAGAAGGCGTATCCCGCCGCAGCAACCGTGCAGGGGGACTCGAGGGCGGCATGACGAACGGGCAGCAGCTGCGCGTGCGGGCGGCAATGAAGCCGATTTCTACGGTTCCGCGTGCCTTGCGCACTATTGATATGGAGTCCGGCGCTGAAGCTACTGCCATCCACCAGCGCTCAGATGTGTGCGCGGTTCCGGCGGCAGGCGTCGTTGCAGAAGCAATGGTTTCCCTCGTTCTTGCGCGGGCCGTGCTAGAAAAATTCGGTGGCGATAGCCTCGAAGAAACCTCTGCGTCCATCGCCGCGTATGATAAATACGTTTCGGACCGTCTTGCTTTTAACCAGGAGTAAGTTATGACCACCCCAGCCGCTGTCACGGGGCAACCCCGTCCACGCGTTGTTTTGGTTGGCCCGCCGGGCGCGGGCAAATCCACCATTGGTCGCCGCCTTTCTCATGCCTTGAGCTGTGAATTGGTGGATTCGGATCACCTTATTGAACAGGCTAAGAATAAGCCGTGTGGGGAAGTTTTTAGCGAGCTAGGTGAACCTGCCTTTCGCGCGCTCGAAGCCGAGCACGTTGCTGCGGCACTGCGCACTGGTGGAGTAGTCAGCCTCGGAGGCGGGGCAGTGCTGACGGACTCCACCCGTGAGCTGTTGGAGCGCCATACCGTCATCTTTTTGGATATCTCCCCCGAAGAAGGCGCACGGCGTACATCCGGGGATAGCAATCGGCCGGTGCTTGTGTCCGACAATCCACTCGAGCACTACCGCAACCTCGTCGAAGCGCGGCGCCCGTATTACCAGGAGGTGGCCGATTACCGGGTACGCACCGATGCTCGGACCCCACAGCAGGTGGTGGGCGATATTCTCGGCTTCCTCGATACCCTTTAAAAGCTCCTGCGCTAGCACTTGTTCCTCGCCACACCGGCTTGGCGGCGAACGGAAAGGACCACCCCATGCCCACGATTGCCGTAAATGGACCGCAGCCCTATGAAGTTCGCATTGGCGTAGGTCTAAACCGAGAGATCGCACGGCGCTGCGTGGAGATTGGTGCCACCCAGGCGGGCATTGTCTTCCAATCGCCGCTGCGTGCCGCGGCTGAGCACCTAGCCGAACTCGTTGCCACAGAGGGAGTTTCGCCTACGCTTATCGATGTCCCCGATGCCGAGGCCGCCAAGCAGCTCAGCGTCATCGGTGGAGTATGGGATCAGCTGGGGGAGAAGGGCTTTAACCGCCGTGACGTCATCATCGGCCTGGGCGGTGGTGCCACCACCGATTTGGCGGGGTTTGCCGCGGCCGGGTGGATGCGCGGTATCAAGGTCATTCAGGTGCCTACCACGCTTTTGGCCATGGTTGACGCTGCCGTCGGCGGAAAAACCGGCATCAATACGGCAGCCGGGAAAAATCTGGTCGGTGCCTTCCACGAGCCGGATTCTGTATTTGTGGATTTGGAACGCCTCGGAACCCTGCCCGCGGCGGAACTCGTGGCCGGTTCGGCGGAGATCATCAAGACTGGGTTCATCCATGACCCGGTGATCCTTGAGCGCTATGAAAGTGATCCTGCCGCTTGTTTGGATCCACAGGGCTTCCTTCCAGAACTGATTGCGCGCTCCATCGCGGTTAAGGCCGCGGTGGTAGGCGAGGACCTCAAAGAATCGGGACTGCGTGAAACGCTGAACTACGGCCATACCTTTGGCCATGCTGTGGAGCGCCACGAACAGTATCAGTGGCGCCATGGCAACGCGGTGGCGGTGGGCATGATGTTTATCGCCCACTTGGCGCATGCGCGCGGCCTCATTGACGCGGAACTGGTGGAAAAGCACCGCCGGATCCTGCACAGCATTGGGCTGCCGACCTCATATAAAGCAGGCAGGTTTGCAGACCTGCATGAGGCAATGACCCACGATAAGAAGAACCGCGACGGCAAGATCCGGTTTGTCGCCTTGACTGGGGTGGGCGAGACCACCCGTCTAGAAGGCCCCAGTACGGAAGAGCTAGAGGCGGCCTACGCCGCGATTTCGGAGTAGAAATGAAGATTATTGTACTCAATGGCCCGAACTTGAACCGCTTGGGAAAGCGGCAGCCGGATGTCTACGGCTCCACCACCCTGGCGGACGTAGAGAAAATGGTCTCCTCTCGCGCCGCCGAGCACGGGGCAGAAGTAGAGTGCTTCCAGTCCAACCATGAGGGCGAGCTGATTGAGAAAGTTCATGCCGCCGCGGATGCGGGACACCCCGTAATAATTAATCCCGGCGGATTTACCCATACCTCAGTGGCCCTGCGGGACGCCCTGGCAGAGGTCGCGGATGGCGCTGGCTTCATTGAGGTGCATATCTCTAATGTGCATGCGCGCGAGCCCTTCCGCCATCACTCCTATCTCAGCCCTATTGCCCGCGGCGTCATCGCCGGTTTGGGAGTCTTTGGCTATGTGGCGGCAGTGGATTACCTGTGCCAATAAGTACCCACGAACGGGCTGGATATAAGCCGTGAAGAGATAAATCGGCCCAACTGTGGTGGCGGGGTCGATATACTGGGTGGATACTTTCTATACCATTGTCGACCCAGAAGGATGAGATCATGGCTTTGGCAGATACCCGCTTTAGCGACCGGCGCCGCAAGCTTGCCGCGGAACTGGCCGGCCAGCGCATAGATGCCGTTCTGGTAACCCACCTCACGCACGTGCGCTACCTTTCGGGGTTCTCCGGTTCGAATGGCGGGCTGCTTTTGCGCAAGGATCTTACCGCGCAGGTTGCTACCGATGGCCGATATACCACGCAGATTGCCCGCGAGGTTCCCGATCTGGAGGCTATCCAAGGCCGCGCGGTAGGAAAGGTGCTTCTGCAGCAGTTTGCCGATGTTGAGGGGCCAGTTCGAGTCGGTTTTGAAGCCGACTACCTCTCGGTCTCTGAGCTGAAGGACCTGGAAGAGTCCGCTCCGGAGTCGGTCACCTTGGTCCCTGTTACTGGGGTGATTGAAAATATCCGCTTGGTCAAGGACCAACTTGAGGTAGAAAAGTTGAAAGAAATTGCCGCGCTGGCTAACCAGGCACTGGAAGGCTTGCTTGCTGCAGGCGAGCTGCGTGCCGGCCGCACCGAGCGCCAGGTGGCCGCCGATTTGGAATACCGGATGCGCATGCTCGGCTCGGAGCGGGTGAGCTTCGATACCATCGTCGCTTCTGGCCCGAATTCGGCAATGCCGCACCATGGTGCCGATGACCGGGTCATCGAGGATGGCGACCTAGTGACCATCGATTTCGGTGCGCACCTGCGCGGGTTCAACTCCGATTGCACCCGCACCTACGTCGTTGGCACGGCGAATGATTTTGCCAAGGAAATCTATGATGTGGTGCTTCGCGCCCAAAAGGCGGGCGTGGCAGCCTCGGTGCCGGGCGCTAAGCTTGCCGACGTCGACGCCGCCTGCCGCGATGTCATCTCCGCCGTCGGCTACGGCGACTACTTTGTGCACTCGACAGGCCACGGCGTGGGCCTAGACGTTCACGAAGCCCCGTTCGCGGCACAGACGGGTAAGGGCGAACTCGCCGCCGGCATGACCCTGACCATCGAGCCAGGCATCTATGTGCCAGGCAAGGGCGGCGTGCGCATCGAAGATACCCTCATCATTACCGATGGCGCACCGAAGATCATTACTGCCGCGACGAAGGAATTTACTGAACTGCCCGCCTAGTGAGCCAGCACCTTGGAGTTAAGCAGCTGGGCGACGTTGCGGTTGCCCAGGTGCGTGAGGTGATTAAAGAGGTTGTGTGGTACGGAGTACTCCCACTTGCCGGAAATCCAGCGGGAGTTATCCGGCGCGCACATGCCGTGATCAATGGAGTCGGCACGTAGGTCGTAGTACTGCACGCCGTTTGCGCGTGCTGCCTTGTACATGGCGCTATTGACCTGGTCCTCACCGGTGCGCACCAGGCCCGCGTAATCCATATTGAAGCCGGCAGCGGTGGAGCCTGGCATTGAGGTACGCAGAGGACATACTGCGCCGTTGCGGGCGGAGACGGCGGGGTAACCTACAACGGTGATACGGGCATTCGGAGCGGCGTGGCGAATCCGCTGGATCGAATGCTTCATGCCGTCAAAGTAGGGGTTGGATGAAGAAAGCGAGGGGCGCACGATTTCCTGGAAATCATTGGCGCCGAACTGGAGAAGAACATTCTTCGTTGCGCCATTGAGATCATTATTGGCGATTGCGCCGTTGATCTGCTCATCAAAGTCCTTGCGGTGCGAATGTCCGGCGGCCTTCGCCGCAGAACAGGCGTAGTTGGCAACATGTTGGCCAGAAACGCGCCCCAGTTCGCGGCCAACATTGCTCTGGCCCTGCGGGCAGCCCTGTGGGGAAGGTGCACCTGGGGCGTCTTCGATGCCATGGGTTGCGGAAGAGAGCGTAGTGCTCGCCGAAGGGGATAGGCTAGAGGTAGTCCCTATCTGACCATAAGTGGGGTTAGCGAATACAGAGTCACCGAACATGACGGTCTGCGCGCCCGCGGCTACGGCCTGCGGGGCGGAAAGTGCTGCTACGGCCACGCCGGTAGCGGTAGCAATGGCATAATGCTTCTTGAGAGACATCGCAAAAATCCTTGGTAGATATGAGAAAAATCAATAAAGCAAAACCATATCGTACAGCGAGTTATCGCTGGATAAAACCATTGATTCCCGGGGTGCCCGGCTGTTTCAGCCGGACGAAGAGCCCCAAAGGATACTTATTGAATTATTGTGTGACAGAAATGGGGGACCGGTAATACCCCGAGGGGCAGTTGTCCGGTAGGCTTAAACATTGCTTTCAACCTTTAGTCCACAATTTTCGGGAGTTTAAACGCAATGGCTGATACTACTGATTTCAAGAACGGCCTCGTTCTGAAGATCGACAACAAACTGATGCAGATCGTTGAGTTCCAGCACGTGAAGCCGGGCAAGGGCCCAGCCTTCGTGCGTACCAAGCTCAAGGATGTTGTCTCCGGTAAGACCGTGGACAAGACTTGGAATGCTGGCGTAAAGGTAGAGACCGCTACCGTGGACCGCCGCGATATGACTTACCTGTACAACGATGGCACCAGCTACGTTGTTATGGATGAAAAGACCTTCGAGCAGTTCGAGCTTCCACCGGAGAAGTTCGGCGATGCCGCTCGCTTCCTGCTGGAGAACATGCGCGTTCAGGTTTCCTTCTACGAGGATGAGGCACTCTTCGCAGAGCTGCCTATTTCCGTAGACCTTAAGGTCGAGCACACCGACCCTGGCCTGCAGGGTGATCGTTCTTCCGGCGGCACCAAGCCTGCCACCTTGGAGACCGGCGCTGAGATCCAGGTTCCACTGTTCATTGAGATCGGCAACGTCCTCAAGATCGATACCCGTACCGGCGAGTACCTCTCCCGCGTTAATAACTAGGGCATCTGACTGTGTCTGATAACACCCCTAAGCGCGATATCAACTACAAGCGGCACACCGCGCGGTACCGTGCACGTCGTCGTGCCGCCGATATCCTCTACGAAGCAGAAAACAGGGACGTTGACCCCGTTGCCATCGTGGAGGATCGCATCGCCTTGGCACGTGAGGATCGCAATGCGGTAGCGCCTGTGGCCGAATACACGCAGGTGATTGTCAAGGGCGTCGCTGAAGAGCTGGATGCCATCGATGACACCATCTCTCGCTTCCTTGCGGAGGACTGGGAACTGCACCGCCTTCCGGCCGTTGACCGCGCGATCCTGCGCCTATCGGTATGGGAGTTGCTGTTTAACCCGGATATTCCCACCGCTACTGCGGTCGTGGAAGGTGTGGAGATTGCCTCCCAGTATTCCAACGATCAAGCAGCGCCATACATCCACGCTGTGTTGGATGACGTGGCGCAATCCCGTTCTGCGGAAAACCCGATGTCCGCAGAACACCAGGGCCTAGAGGAAGAGGAACACGATGCTGCTGCGGCTAAGGACACGGCGGATGCCGTTCCACCAGCCGAATCGGCAGAGACTGCGAGCAACGCAACCGCGACTGATGAGGATTCTGAATCTGCGGAAGACTCGGCCGAGTAGCACCGTCGAGTAGTACTCGCGCTCTTTTATCGTGAGCCAATTTTCCGCCTGCGGTCGGCTTGGTAGAAACATCAGGCTGGCGGCGGGCGGTATTTTTGTACCATGGCAGGCATGGGCAAATTCAAGATTCATGATGCGCTGGGTCTGAGAGCAGGGAAGAACTTCCGCCTCGCTGATGTAGACCCTGCCGCTACGCCAGGTTTTAGTGGCTCTAAGGCCGACCTTGCTGCTCGCTTTGCACGTTACGACGAAGAGCTTTATGAGCTCCAAGAGCGTCTTTTTGCTAATGGTCGCGCGCATGAAGATGGCGCGCCGTCTTTACTGGTGGTTTTGCAAGGGATGGATACCTCCGGCAAGGGCGGCGCCATCCGTAATGTCTTTTCGGTCTTTGACCCGCAAGGCACCAAAACTGTGGGCTTTGGCAAACCGACGGACGAGGAATTGGCGCACGACTTTTTGTGGCGGATTCGCAAACATGACCCCCTGCCGGGCCAGATTGTGGCGTTCGACCGCTCCCATTATGAAGATGTGCTCATCCAGCGGGTACATAAATGGGTAGACGAAGACGAAGTGGACCGCCGTTTTGCAGCCATACGGGACTATGAGCAGGAACTTGCCGGCCGCAACGTTAAGATTTTAAAGATATTCCTGCATATCTCTCCGCAGTTCCAAAAAGAAAACCTCCTGGAGCGCACCGAACGCGAGGACAAATATTGGAAATACGATCCATCCGATATTGAGGAGCGCGGATATTGGGACGAGTACATGGCTGCTTATGAAGATGCCATTCGCCGAACAGATGAAATCTGGGCACCGTGGTATGTCCTCCCCACGGACAATAAGAAATACGCCCGCATGGCGTTGAAATTCCTCATCGTGGACGCGTTGCGCCACCTAGAGCTTTCTTGGCCTGCACCGGATTTTGATCCTGAGCAAGAACGCCAGCGCATTCTCGACGCCGAGTGAATGTCCACAAGAAAAGCTCCCTTTCTTCCGTCCAATCCCGCATGAGGAATGGAAGGCTGAGGGAGCTTGCTTCTTAGGCGGCGTTAGTTAACTCGTGGCATCTCCAGCACCGGAGTTATTGCCTTCCGCGCCGGCCTTGCCAGCAGTTTCGGAGCCAAGCTTGGCCATCTCTTCGGCGGCAGAAACCATGGCATCCTGGCCTCGGATCACGCCATCCACGGCGGTCTTTAGGGCAGCCTGCAGCTGCTCATCGGTCATGCCGGCGGCGGCAGGGATATCGCGCTCGGTGCGCACCACGAGCATGTCATCGTGCTCCGAGATAACTGCGCGGGCGCCGAAGGCGACGGAGTTGATCTGGTTAGCCGCGAGGAAGAGACCGGCATCGGCCTTGGAATATGCGGCGTCGGTAGGCACATCGCAACGGACAATAACTACGGAATCAAGAACCGCGAACATAGTGGGCAGGCCGTTGAGATTGGCGGTAGCTGCCTCAATATCGCGATCCATCTTGGTCAATTCGATATCGAAGGTGCGCATGGCCTCGACAACGCGGTCAAGGGTAATCTCCGGCAGATTGTTATCGGTAGAGGCATTAGTCATGGTTGTGCTCCTCCCAAGTCACGAGCTGCGGGTAGAGTTCTTCCACGAAGGCGAAGGACTGCAGCATAGAATCCAGCGTGGACATCACGAAGGCGCCGATCTGGTTGCGGGACAAACCGTGGGCAATGTTGATCTCGCGTACGCCGGAAACAGCGAGGTTATTCTCGGCTGATTCAAAGAAGCGCAATGTCGGCGCGAAGTGCTGCTGGTTCCACTGGTTGAGTACCATCAGCAGGCTTGGGCCCTCAGAAGAAGGTACGTTGCCGCGCCAGACGGAATCCGCCACGAGCACATCATCGCGCACCTGCATGGCGATGGCGACGTTGGAGAATCCCGTGCGCAGAATCTGCACGGTTTCTTCCTCGCTCACTGGCTGCTCTTCGAGGCGGTATTCCAGGTTCTCGGATGCAAAGATCTCGCCGATGCGCTCGAGAGTTACGGGCTCTACCGGCGTATCGGGATACAGGGTTGGTTCTTCAGACACTTAAGTAGTCTCAATCCATGTACTAATCGGGGATAAAGGTCAACCTTTGCTAGTTTACCTAAGTTCGAAATCTGCTACTGGGACTGCCATAGGCGCTCGCCGCCGAGTTCGTGGGCGAGAGCAGTAGCAATGGTGGGGTAGCGGAACGTATGTCCACTGTCCTGCAGAACCGTGGGGCTTACGCGTTGTTGCGCCAAGGCCAGTTCCTGAGCGCCCTCCTTGCCCAGCAAGATTGCGGGACCGAAGGGTGGAACGGGGAGCAATGCCGGACGGTGTAGCTCTGCGCCAAGGGCTTTGACGAAGTCCTTGTTGAGTACCGGGTTAGGCGAGGCCGCATTGACCGGGCCTTCCAACGAGTCGTCCACGATGGCGCGGAAGTAGGCATCCGTCAGGTCATCGAGGGCGACCCAGCTGAACCAGAACTCACCGTCGCCGAAAGGTCCGCCCAGGCCGGTGGAGAAGAGGGCGCGCAGCAGTGGCAGGAGGCCGGAGCCGCCCGACATGGCGATGCCCGTACGAATATTGACCACGCGGGTGCCCGCGGCGCGGGCGGGTTCGCAGGCACGTTCCCAGTCAACCACAACGTCTGCGAGGAAGTCCTCCCCAGGTGCGGAATCTTCGGTGAGGACCTCATTGCCGCGGTCCGCACCGTAGTAACCCACGGCAGAGGCGCAGACCATGGTGTGGACGGAATCCGTAGCCCCCGCCAGTCGGGCTAGGTGCTCGGTGGGGCCAACGCGGGAGTCGCGGATGGCGGCCTTGTGCTCGTCGTTGAAGCGGCCGAAGATGGGCTCGCCTGCTAGGTGGACGAGGACGTCGACGCCGTGCAGGAGGTCGGGATCGGGGTGCTCCGGTCGCCAGGTGCGCTGACCTTTGCTTGCCGTGCCGCGCACAAGTTGGATCACCGTGTGCCCGGCGGTGCGCAGTTGTGCGGTGAGCGCTGTGCCTACGCTGCCGCGGGAGCCGGTCATGGCGATGGTTAGTGGTTGGGTGTTTAAGGAGGCGTCGGCAAGCCGCTGGAGAAAGGAAAGATCCTCAATGAGTTGGTGCTGCCGATAAGCAAAGACCGATTCCAGCGCCGCCGAAGGAATGCGGGTGGAGACTTGATCGCGAACGAGCGTGCCGTCCGGGTGATCCGCAAAGGTGTGATGGTGTTGCCATTTGGCAAATTTGCGAATAGGGGAGTTTACGCACACATCGGTGAACTCATAGCCCTCGCGGTACTGGGAGAGCTTATGCTGAGCGATCCAGCGCAGGCCGCCCGGAAGACCGAGGATGGAGGTGCCATCGCCGAGGCTCTGGGCCTGCTGGATGGGTTTCATGAAGGCAAAGGGTGCGTTCAGACGGGTTAAAGCGCCTTGGCGGGTATGCCATTGCCAGACCTGCTCGCGCGGGGCGGGGACTATGTGTTCGGCGGAAAAACTCACTGTGTGAAGTGCCTCCTTCTTTTCACCCTCACCCAAATGGTGGGTAAGTGCTAGAGTATCTTGTGTCTAACACAATAGACACTTTTGAGACCATCAACCGGCATCCTTTAAAGACCGCACCGTGAGGCGGGGAAGGAGGTCACGATGAGTGGAACTGACGCTACCGCGAACAAGCTAGAGCTTTTAAGCTCCGATGACGTTTCGCGTACCGTTGCACGCATCGCGCACCAGATCATTGAAAAAACGGCGCTCGATTCCGCGGACGCACCGCGGGTCATTCTGCTTGGCATTCCCTCTGGTGGCGTGCCACTTGCACAGCGCCTAGCGCACAAGATTGAAGAATTTTCTGGGGTTGCAGTCCCATGGGGCTCCCTCGATATCACTCTCTACCGCGATGACCTTTTGAGTAAGCCGCATCGCGCGCTCCAACCCACAACCATCCCCACCGGTGGCATCGATAACGCCACCGTTATTTTGGTCGACGATGTGCTGTACTCAGGCCGCACTATCCGCGCCGCCTTGGACGCGTTGAGCGACGTGGGCCGTCCGGACATCATTCAGCTGGCCGTCTTGGTAGATCGCGGCCACCGCGAGGTTCCTATCCGCGCCGATTATGTGGGTAAGAATCTGCCCACCGCGCGAGAAGAAGATGTCACCGTATACAACAGCGAGATTGACGGCCGGGATGCGGTCGTATTGACCCGAGCCGCCGCTACTAGTGGAGCTGGCTCTGAAACGGGGGAGGCATAGCCATGAAGCACCTCATCGATATGGCAGAGCTGGACCGAAGCGAAATTATCGGTCTGATGGATGAAGCGGATCGCTTCCGCGAGGCCCTCGAAGGCCGCGAGGTAAAGAAGCTGCCGACCCTGCGGGGCCGGACCATCTATACCCTCTTTTATGAAAACTCCACCCGCACCCGCTCTTCCTTTGAAACGGCCGGGAAGTGGATGTCTGCGGACGTCATCAACCTATCCGCCTCCAGCTCCTCGGTAAAGAAGGGCGAGTCTCTGAAGGATACGGGCCTTACCTTGGCCGCCATCGGCGCCGATGCGATCATCATGCGTCACCCTTCCTCTGGTGCGCCGCAGCAGCTGGCCCAGTGGGTTGCCCCTAATGGCAAGGGTCCTTCGGTGATCAACGCGGGCGACGGCGCGCACCAGCATCCAACGCAGGCGCTTCTCGACGCCGTCACGATGCGCCAGCGCCTAGGACTACACAGCGAGGAAGGCTTTGCCGGCCTGAAGGTCAAGATTGTGGGCGATTGCCTGCACTCGCGCGTCGTGCGCTCCAACGTAGATTTGCTCACCACCCTCGGCGCTGACGTAACCCTCGTGGGCCCAGCCACCCTCATGCCCTTTGGGGTAGAGAATTGGCCGGTGCGCGTGGCGTATGACTTTGATGCGGAAGTCGCAGACGCCGACGTCATCATGATGCTGCGCGTGCAGCAAGAGCGCATGAATGGCGGCTTCTTCCCCTCCCACCGCGAATACGCCAACCTCTTTGGCCTGTCCAAGGAGCGCGCGGCGGCCATGCACAAGGACGCCATCGTCATGCACCCCGGCCCGATGCTGCGCGGCATGGAGATTAACTATGGCGTCGCAGATTTGGACAAAACTGCGGTCCTACAGCAGGTACACAACGGTGTGCACGCCCGCATGGCGGTGCTGTTTACCCTGCTGACCAATGGCGAAAACGCCGGCATCTAAAACCGCGACCCACACTCAACTTTAGGGAGAGACAATGACTACTTACCCGGAAACCGGTCGCCTTTCCGCGCCGGCGGAATCCCCACTGGTGATTAAGAATGTGCGCCCGTACGGCGAAGGCGAGCCCACCGATGTCGTGGTCAAGGACGGCATCATCGCTACCATCGGCGCTACGGCGGAGGCCGAGAACGCACAGGTCATCGAGGGCCAGGGCAACGTGCTCTTGCCAGGTCTGGTGGATATGCACGTGCACCTGCGCGAGCCCGGTCGCGAGGATACCGAGACTATCGAGACCGGCTCCAAGGCTGCCGCCAAAGGCGGTTTCACCGCCGTGTTCACCATGGCTAATACCAACCCAGTGACCGACCAGCCGATCATCGCTGAGTCCGTATGGGCAAAGTCCCAAACATTAGCGCTGTGCGACGTCCACCCAGTGGGCTCAATTACCAAGGGCCTGGAAGGCAAGACCCTCACTGAGTTCGGCATGATGGCCCGCTCGGATGCGAAGGTCCGTATGTTCTCCGATGACGGCAAGTGCGTCCAGGATCCGCAGCTGATGCGTCGTGCTTTGGAATACGCCAAGGGCATGGACGTGCTGCTGGCTCAGCACGCCGAGGATGACCGCATGACCGGTGGTGCTTCCGCCCATGAAGGCGAGACTGCAGCCAGGCTCGGCCTGCGCGGGTGGCCGCGCGTGGCGGAGGAATCCATCGTGGCCCGCGACGCCCTATTGGCGCGCGACTACGGCAACCGCGTGCACATCTGCCACGCCTCGACCCAGGGCACCGTGGAGCTACTGAAGTGGGCAAAGGAGCAGGATATTCCTCTCACCGCCGAGGTAACCCCGCACCACCTGTTAATGACCGATGACAAGCTGCGCACCTACGATGGCCTCTTCCGCGTCAACCCGCCTCTGCGCGAACAGCGCGATACCGAGGCCCTGCGCGAGGCGCTGCTCAATGGCACCATCGACTGCGTCGCCACCGACCACGCCCCGCACGGCTCCGAAGACAAGTGCGTGGAGTTTGAAAATGCCCGCCCTGGCATGTTGGGCCTGGAATCTTCTTTGGCCGTCATCGCCAAGATCTTCGTCGAGACTGGCCTGGCCGATTGGCGCTTTGTTGCCCGCGTCATGTCCGAGCGCCCTGCAGAAATCACCCGCCTGCCGGGCCACGGCCGTCCCATCGCAGAAGGCGAGCCAGCTAACTTGACTATTGTGGACCCAGACCACCACTGGGTTTCTGATTCCTCCACGCTGGCCTCCAAGTCCGAAAACAACCCGTACGCTGGCGAAGAATTTGGTGCCCGCGTTACCCACACCATTTTGCGAGGCGCCGTCACTTTTGACTTGGCAGCCTCCGAAGAAGACTAACCTTGCACACTGAAACCACCTATATGGCAGAGAAAGGCCACGACGTGACTGATAGAACCCCAGCAATCCTCGTTCTCGCGGACGGGCGCACCTTCCGCGGTTATGGCTTTGGCGCCACCGGCACCACCTTGGGCGAGGCCGTATTCACCACGGCGATGACCGGCTACCAGGAAACCATGACGGACCCGTCCTACCACCGCCAGATCGTGGTATCCGCCGCGCCGCACATTGGCAATACCGGTTGGAATGATGAGGACAACGAGTCCCACGGAAACCGCATCTGGGTTGCTGGCCTCGTTATCCGCGACCTTGCACAGCGCGTATCCAACTGGCGCGCAGAGCGCAGCTTGAGCGAAGAGATGGAAAAGCAGGGGGTCATTGGTATTCGCGGCATCGATACCCGCACCTTGGTACGCCACCTGCGCAACTACGGCTCCATTGCCGCCGGCCTGTTCTCCGGCGAAGATGCTCAACGCCCAGTAGAGGAGCTGCTCAAGGAAGTTAAGTCCCAGGACTCTATGGAAGGCGCCGATCTCGCCGCGGAGGTATCGACCGACGAGCCCTACACGATTGAGGCTGTAGGGGAGAAGAAATACACCGTCGTTGCCTTCGACATGGGTGTTAAGACCGCGACCCCGCGCCACTTTTCTCAGCGCGGCATCGAAACTATCGTCGTGCCCGCAAATACCTCCTTTGACAAGGTGCAGTCTTATAACCCGGATGGCGCCTTCGTTTCCAACGGTCCGGGTGACCCAGCTACTGCAGATGAGATGGTCGGCATCATCAAGCAGGTGCTCGAAGCAAAGATTCCGTTCTTTGGCATCTGTTTTGGCAACCAACTTCTCGGCCGCGCGCTGGGCCTAGACACCTACAAGATGAAGTTCGGCCACCGCGGCATCAACGTGCCGGTGCGCAATAGTGTGACCGGCAAGATCGACATCACCTCCCAGAACCACGGCTTCGCGCTGAAGGCGCCGGAAGGCTATGACCCAGAGGACAAGAACGCCGAGTTCGCCACCGACTTCGGCCCCGCGCAGGTCACTCACATCTGCCTCAACGACGACACCGTGGAGGGCGTGGCACTGCGCAACGGCATGGCCTACTCCGTGCAGTATCACCCAGAATCCGCTGCGGGCCCGCATGATGCCAACCCGCTATTCGATCAGTTCGAAGAACTGATGGACAACCACACCCCAAATAAGTAGACAACCAGGAAAAGGAAGAATAACTATGCCAAAGCGCAACGACATCAACCACGTCCTGGTCATCGGTTCTGGCCCAATCGTCATCGGCCAGGCCTGCGAGTTCGACTACTCCGGCACCCAGGCGTGCCGCGTGCTCAAGGAAGAGGGCCTGCGCGTAACGCTGGTCAACTCCAACCCGGCCACCATCATGACCGACCCCGAGTTTGCGGATCACACCTACGTCGAGCCTATCGAGCCGGAATACATCGAAAAGATTCTGGTCAAAGAGCGCGAAGAGGGCAATCCCATCGACGCCGTGTTGGCTACGTTGGGCGGCCAGACTGCACTGAACGCCGCAGTTCAGTTAGACCGCCAAGGAATTTTGGACAAGTATGGCATCGAGCTCATTGGTGCCGATATTGACGCCATCGAGCGTGGCGAGGATCGCCAAAAGTTCAAAGATATCGTCGCCTCCATTGGCGGCGAATCCGCCCGCTCCGCCGTGTGCCACAACATGGATGAGGTACACGAGACCGTCGACAAGCTCGGCCTGCCCGTCGTTGTCCGCCCCTCCTTCACCATGGGTGGCTTGGGCTCCGGTCTGGCCTTCAATAATGAGGACCTAGACCGCATCGCCGGCGGCGGCTTGGCTGCATCCCCTGAGGCCAACGTGCTCATTGAGGAATCCATCCTGGGCTGGAAGGAATACGAGCTCGAGCTCATGCGCGATGGCGACGACAACGTCGTAGTTGTTGCCTCCATCGAAAACGTCGACGCCCTAGGTGTGCACACCGGCGATTCCGTCACCGTCGCCCCGGCATTGACCCTGACTGACCGTGAGTACCAGAAGATGCGCGATTTGGGTATCGCGATTATCCGCGAGGTTGGCGTCGATACCGGCGGCTGCAATATCCAGTTCGCGGTAAACCCGGATGACGGCCGCATCATCGTCATCGAGATGAATCCGCGTGTTTCCCGTTCCTCCGCACTGGCCTCCAAGGCCACGGGTTTCCCGATTGCCAAGTTGGCTGCCAAGCTCGCTATCGGCTACACCTTGGACGAGGTGCAAAACGACATCACCGGCAAGACCAAGGCCGCATTCGAGCCGACCTTGGACTACGTCATTGTCAAGGCCCCGCGCTTTGCCTTTGAGAAATTCCCGGGCGCCGATGACACCTTGACCACCACCATGAAATCTGTGGGCGAGGCCATGGGCATCGGCCGCAACTACATCGCGGGCCTCAATAAGGTCATGCGTTCTTTGGAAAACAAGCCGAACGGCTTTTGGACCAAGCCAGATGAGTACTTCGCCGGCGAGCGTGCTACCGATCTGCAGGCGGTGCTCAAGGATCTGGAGCGCCCAACCGAGGGCCGCATGTACGACATCGAGCTGGCCCTTCGCCTCGGCGCTTCTGTAGCCGACGTCCACGAGGCCTCCGGCGTTGATCCCTGGTTCATCGCTGAGCTGGCTACATTGGTGGCCTTCCGCCAGGAGCTTATCGACGCCCCAGTGCTCACCGAGGAACTTTTGCGCGAGGCTAAGGTCTTTGGGCTTTCCGACGCCCAGATTGCCGCCCTCCGCCCCGAATTCAACGGCGAGGATGGCGTTCGCAGCCTGCGGTGGCGCATGGGTATCCGCCCCGTGTACAAGACCGTAGATACCTGTGCCGGTGAGTTCGAGGCCCAGACCCCGTACCACTACAGCTCCTATGAGCTCGATCCGAATGCCGAGACCGAGGTTCGCCCCGCACCGGAAGGCTCCAAGGGCAAGGTCATCATTCTGGGCTCCGGACCTAATCGCATTGGTCAAGGCATCGAGTTTGACTACTCCTGCGTTCACGCGGCTCTTGAGCTCTCGGAGCAGGGTTACGAGACCGTCATGGTCAACTGCAACCCGGAGACCGTCTCCACCGACTACGACACCGCTGACCGCCTCTACTTCGAGCCGCTGACCTTCGAGGACGTCATGGAGGTCTACCACGCTGAAGCCGCTTCCGGCGATGTTGCCGGCGTGATTGTCCAGCTGGGTGGCCAGACTCCGCTGGGCCTTGCTGCGCGCTTGGAAGAGGCAGGTGTTCCGGTCGTGGGCACCAGCCCGGCAGCTATCGATTCCGCTGAGGACCGCGGCGAATTCGGCAAGGTCCTCGACGAGGCAGAATTGGCAGCACCGGAATACGGCACCGCCACCTCCTTCGCGGAGGCCCGCGAGGTTGCTTCCTCCATTGGCTACCCGGTACTGGTTCGTCCGTCCTATGTTCTGGGCGGCCGGGGTATGGAGATCGTCTACGACGAAAAGGCGCTGGAAGACTACATCGAGCGCGCCACCGAGCTTTCCCCAGACCACCCGGTTCTGGTGGACCGCTTCCTAGACTCCGCCATCGAGATCGACGTGGATGCGCTGTGCGACGGCAACGAGGTCTACCTAGGTGGCGTCATGGAGCACATCGAGGAAGCCGGCATTCACTCGGGTGACTCTTCGTGTGCGCTGCCACCGATGACGCTGGGACCAGAGGATATTGAAAAGGTCCGCAAATCCACCCGCCTGCTGGCTGAGGGCATTGGAGTCAAGGGCCTGATGAATGTGCAGTTCGCCTTGAAGGATGACATCCTCTACGTCATCGAGGCCAACCCACGTGCTTCCCGCACCGTGCCGTTCGTCTCCAAGGCAACCGGTGTGCCGCTTGCTAGGGCGGCTTCGCGCGTCATGATGGGTTCTTCCATCGCGGAGCTTCGCGCTGAGGGGATGATCCCAACTGAGTATGACGGCGGTTCTTTGCCGCTGGAACACCCGATTGCCGTCAAGGAAGCGGTCTTGCCGTTCAACCGCTTCCGTCGCCCTGATGGCAGCTTGCTTGATACGCTGCTGTCGCCAGAGATGAAGTCCACAGGTGAGGTCATGGGCCTAGCTACGAACTTTGGAGCGGCCTACGCCAAGGGCGAAATCGCGGCCTTTGCCGTGCCGCCTACGGAGGGCACCGTCTTCGTATCCGTGGCCAACCGCGACAAGCGTACGCTGATCTTCCCAATTCAGCGCCTAGCCCACATGGGCTACAACATCGTCGCTACCGCCGGCACCGCACAGATGCTGCGCCGCAACGGTATCGAGTGCGAGGTTGCTGCCAAGGTTTCCGAGGCCAAGGATGGCGAAGAGTCCATCGTGGATAAGATCTTCAATGGCGAGATCGACTGGATTCTCAACACGCCTGCTGGCTCTGCCGGTGCCCGCCACGATGGCTACGATATCCGCGCCGCGGCCGTGCACATGGAAATCCCACTGGTGACCACCGTGCAAGGTGTAACCGCAGCCGTCCAGGGCATTGAAGCGATGCGCATTGGCAACCTGCAGGTACGCGCGCTCCAGGAGCTTGAGCATGGCCCACAACACTAGAAGATTTGGTCAGCGTCTCGAAGCGGCGGGAGAAGCACGCGGCCGGCTTTGCGTGGGCATTGATCCGCACCCATACCTCTTGGAGAAGTGGGGCTTGGAGCCTACAGCGGATGGGCTGCGCAGCTTTAGCATGCGCTGCGTTGAAGCCTTTAGCGATACTGCCGCCTTGGTTAAACCACAAGTTGCCTTCTTCGAGCGATTCGGATCTCGTGGGTTTGCGGTCCTCGAGGAAGTGTTGGCTGCCTTGCGCGATGCAGAATGCTTAACCCTCGCAGACGCCAAGCGCGGCGATATTGGGTCGACCATGGCCGGATACGCGGATGCATGGCTGGATGAACAGTCCTCGTTGCGTGCGGATTCGGTGACCGTGTCACCTTATCTGGGCGTGGGCGCACTCGGCCCGGTGTTTACTAAGGCAGAAGAAACCCGCCGTGGCATCTTTGTGTTGGCGGCGACCTCCAACCCGGAGGCTCGCGCCATTCAATCGGTCCCGGTAGGCGAGCAGGGCACTATTGCGCAGGCAGTCGTCGATGAATGTGCGGCGTATAACGTATCAGCGCACAAGGCTGGTGTGCCGGGAAACGTGGGAGTAGTGGTCGGCGCTACCTTAGATAATCCGCCCTGCCTAGACGCGCTTAATGGTCCGGTACTCTTGCCCGGCGTAGGCGCCCAGGGGGCTGGTCCAGAACAGGTGCACAATATTGTCTCAAAGTGTCCGTCGCTGGGCTTTGCCAATGTGTCCAGGGCCGTGCTTGAGCAGGGGCCTAGCGTAGCTGACCTGCGTAAATCCGTCGTGCGAATGGCTGAGGAGTTTCAAGGCTGAATATAGTGGCGTGGCTGATTACAGGCCGCGCCGCTTACCTGGTACTTTGTTTAAGGTATGTGCGGTGACGTGCTAGAATAGGCTTGCTTTTGAACCCTCTTATCGCCACCGTTCAATGAGCAGTGCTAGGATTGCCAGAAGTCGGTTCGCTCGAAGGTTATTGATAACTTTCCGCAGTGCATAAACTGCGTTAGGGAGCCGAAATCTGGTACCAAGTACTAGACGTAACAGAATCAATCTAATGAATCGGAGGAAACCCGTGGCCCTTCCAAAGTTGACTGACGAGCAGCGCAAGGAAGCTCTAGCTAAGGCCGCTGAGGCCCGCAAGGCTCGCGCTGAGCTCAAGGCCGCGCTCAAGCGCGGTGAGACCGACCTGAAGGACGTGCTCGAAAAGGCTGAGACCGATGAGATCATCGGTAAGACCAAGGTTTCTGCACTCCTCGAGGCTCTGCCAAAGGTCGGCAAGGTCAAGGCTAAGGAAATTATGGAGGACCTGGAGATCGCTCAGACCCGTCGCCTGCGCGGCTTGGGTGAGCGTCAGCGTCGTGCGCTCCTCGAGCGCTTCGGCTACGGCGAATAGTCACAACTATGGCTGACGCAACTGCACGCGGGCGCCTCGTCGTATTGGCGGGGCCTTCCGCAGTGGGAAAATCCACCGTAGTTTCGCGTCTGCGCAGTGACGTCGAGGGGCTATATTTCAGCGTGTCTATGACGACGCGCCAGCCCCGCCCAGGGGAGAAGGATGGTGTTGACTATTTCTTCGTTACCCCAGAAGCCTTCCAAGAGCGCATAGACGCTGGGGAGATGCTCGAATGGGCTGATATCCACGGTGGCTTACAGCGATCTGGAACACCCGCTCAGCCGGTAGAAGAAGCTTTGGCTGCAGGCCGTCCGGTGCTCGTGGAAGTTGATCTGGCGGGTGCTCGGAGCGTAAAGAAGGCGCTGCCGGAAGCAGACTTGGTCTTTTTGACGCCCCCGTCTTGGGAAGTACTTGTGGAGCGGCTAACCGGTCGCGGTACTGAGCCGCAAGACGTCATTGACCGTAGGTTGCAAACTGCGCACGAGGAACTAGCCGCACAGGACGAATTCGATCACATTGTTGTGAACGATGATCTGGATGAAGCAGTTACTGCCATTAGTGATATCCTGCGAGCGTAGGCCTCCTTTTCTGACCATCTTCAATCAATGTAAAGGTGCATGTGACTAACGTGACCACCCCTTCTAACACTGAAGCCGCAAAGGCGGAGCCAGTATTTGATGATCCGATTGGCATTACTGATCCGCCGATCGATGAGCTTTTGGACAAGGTTTCTTCTAAGTATGCTTTGGTCATCTTTGCCGCAAAGCGTGCACGCCAGATCAATAGCTACTACCAAGAGCAGGATGAAGGTGTCTTCGAGTTCGTAGGCCCACTGGTTACCCCAGAGCCTGGCGAGAAGCCTTTGTCCATCGCGTTGCGCGAGATCGATGCTGGCCTACTTGACCACGAGGAAGGAAAGTAGCTGGCAGCTCGGCTCGCTGATGCTTTTTAGGCTCCACATGCCGCCAGAAGCGTGACTCTCATTATGAGAAAGCGTGTAATGGCGGTGTGCGGAGCCCTTCTTTGTATGGGCAGGTACCATCGGGCGATGTGACTGAATTAGATACCTCTCGCAATATTGTAGTGGGCGTTGCTGGCGGCATCGCTGCGTATAAGGCTTGCCACCTCGTGCGCAACTTTAAGGAGGCTGGCGATGACGTGCGGGTGGTGCCCACAGAGAATGCGTTGAACTTTGTTGGCGCAGCTACATTTGAGGCGCTATCTGGCCACCCAGTATCCACGACTGTTTTTGACGCAGTGGATGAGGTCCAACACGTAAATGTGGGGCAGCACGCGGATGTTGTGGTCATAGCTCCCGCTACCGCTGACTTGATTGCAAGGTTGGCTACAGGGCGGGCGGATGACCTGCTCACCTCTACAGTTCTAGTGGCCAACTGCCCAGTGATTGTAGCGCCAGCTATGCATACGGAAATGTGGCTCAACCCCGCTACTCAAGACAATGTGGCCACTTTGCGACGCCGCGGGATAACCGTCATAGAGCCCGCACATGGGCGTTTGACGGGCGCGGACTCGGGTCCAGGGCGTCTGCCAGAGCCGGACCAGATTGCAGAGGTCGTGCGCACGGAATTGGCGGGATACCGGGTAGAGCATCGGTGGAAGGGCAAAAAGGTAGTAATTTCTGCCGGTGGTACTCGCGAAGAGCTGGATCCCGTGCGCTATTTGGGCAATCGGTCCTCTGGGAGGCAAGGTTTTGCGCTCGCGGAATGGGCTTGTCAGATGGGGGCTGATGTAACCATAGTGGCGGGCAATACGGCCTCGCTCCCGGTGCCCAGCGGTGCGAAGGTTCGCAGTATTATTTCCACGCGTGAGTTAGAGCAGGCTATGCGCGAGGAGGCGCGCGATGCTGACGTAGTTATCATGGCCGCAGCCGTCTCTGATTTTCGCCCTGCCGAGGTTGCAGAGTCCAAGATGAAAAAGGGTCAAGCGGATGATGCGCTTTCAACGCTTCACCTCGTGGAGAATCCGGATGTACTAAAAGGGCTGGTCGCTGCACGCGATCGCGCGGAACTTCCCGCTGAATGCGTGATCGTAGGATTCGCTGCCGAAACGGGTGATGCCGATAAGTCCGCATTGGAATACGCGCAAGAGAAGTTTGCTCGAAAGGGCTGCGATGTAATCATGGCTAATGAAGTAGGTCGCGATAAGACTTTCGGCCAGAAATCCAATGAAGGTTGGATTCTGCGTTCTGGGCTAGAACCGCAACGGGTGGAGCATGGTTCGAAGCAGGTGGTGGCCGCTCAAATCTTGGCAGCGGTGAATGAAATGTTGCGGGACTAGACAACTAAAATTGCATTTATAGACCGCTTGGTCTAGGCTTGTGTGGTATTAGGCTTGGGCGTAGAAAACCCACAGCATCGAATCAATAGTGCGAACAAAGGAAGTTTTTGTGACTGATAACGCTGCAGTGGCAACTCGTCTTTTTACCAGCGAGTCCGTTACGGAAGGCCATCCCGACAAGATTTGTGACGCCATTTCTGACGCCATCCTCGATGCCTTGCTGGAAAAGGATCCTCAATCCCGCGTCGCCGTGGAAACTCTGGTGACCACGGGACAGGTTCACGTGGTGGGCGAGGTACGCACCGAGGCATATGTAGAAATCCCAGCCCTCGTGCGCAATACTCTGAAGTCCATCGGCTTTACTTCTTCGGAGGTCGGCTTCGACGGCAATACCTGTGGCGTCAACATTGCCATTGGCGAGCAATCCCAGGAGATCGGGGCCGGCGTAGATAACTCCACCGAGGCTCGCGCCCAAGGTGAAGATTATGATGAGGAAAACGATATCGCTGGTGCCGGCGACCAGGGGCTGATGTTTGGCTACGCTTCAAATGAAACCGCGGAATACATGCCGCTGCCTATTGCTTTGGCACACCGGTTGTCTCGTCGCCTGACACAAGTACGCAAGGAAGGCATCGTCGACCACCTGCGTCCGGACGGAAAAACCCAGGTTACCTTTGCCTACACCGATGATAATGAGCCTTCCCACCTAGATACTGTGGTTATCTCCACGCAGCACGATACCGAGGTTGATAGCGCTTGGCTTGAAGGACCTCTGCGCAGCGAGGTTCTGGAATGGGTTATCAAAAATGCGGGCTTGGAAAAGTACTACACCAAGGACACAAATCTACTGGTGAACCCTTCCGGTTCCTTCATTCTCGGTGGTCCGATGGGAGATGCTGGGTTAACCGGACGCAAGATTATCGTTGATACCTATGGTGGTATGGCCCGTCATGGCGGCGGTGCTTTCTCCGGCAAGGATCCCAGCAAGGTGGATCGCTCCGCAGCATACGCCATGCGGTGGGTGGCAAAAAATATCGTCGCCGCTGGGCTAGCTGACCGCGCTGAGGTACAGGTTGCATACGCAATTGGTCGTGCAAAGCCGGTTGGTTTGTACGTCGAGACCTTCGGTACCGCTAAGGAAGGGTTGAGCGATGCGAATATTCAAGCTGCGGTAAATAGGGTTTTTGACCTTCGACCTGCAGCTATCATCCGCGAGCTGGATCTGCTTCGCCCCATTTATGCCCAAACTGCGGCCTATGGCCACTTTGGCCGTACCGATGTTGAACTGCCTTGGGAACAGCTGAACCGAGTAGAAGCATTGCGCGCTGCCGCCGGCCTGTAGAATCGAGGCCTATGCCCAAGAAAACACCCGCCACCCGGAAACCGGTTGCGCGGGTGTTGCCGCTTTTAGGGGTCGCGCACCTTGACCGGGGCTTTGATTACCTCGTAGAAGAGGCGGATTCGGAGGAAGTACGACCGGGGATTAAGGTGCGCATCCGCTTTAATGGACGCTTGGTTGATGCCGTGGTCCTAGAACGGCTGCATGACTCCGAATTTGGCGGCAACCTGCGTTTTATAGAGCGCATCATCTCACCGTTCCAGGTTTATCCGCCGCAGTTGGCTCTGCTTGTCGACGCCCTCGCTGACCGCTACGGCGGGGTTCGCTCGGACATTATCCGCTCAGCTATCCCACCCCGGCATGCGAAGGCAGAAGAATCCGATCTGCAGACCCCCTGGGAAGAGCTCGGCACCACGAGTGAGCCTGACCTTTCCGGTTGGTCGGCCTACCAGCATGGTGAGGCATTCGTAGACTCGATCCTGGCCGGAAAGCTTGCCCGAGCCGCTTGGCAGATTGCCCCGGGGGATGACTGGGCGCATGCGTTGGCGGCCCTGGCAGCAAAGGTGGCGCTAGGAGGAGGCGGCGTCCTCCTAGTGGCTCCGGATCAGAAAACCATCGACATCCTAGAAGCAGCCTTGCGCGAGATTCTAGGGGCTAAGCAGATTACCGTACTGAGCAATAGTATGGGCCCGCAGGCGCGCTACCGGCGCTACCTCTCCGCGCTGGTGGGCCAGGCGCGTGTGGTTATTGGGACACGGTCCGCGGCTTTCGCACCAGTCAAGGACCTGCAATTGGCGGTGATTCTAGATGACGGCAACGATAATCTGGTGGATAACCTCAAACCATATGTCCACGCCAGGGAAGTGTTGACCACCCGCTCGGCTTTTGAAGGCTGCAGTATGATCTTGGCCAATCATTCCCGCACTGCGGAAACCCAACTTCTTGTCGAATCGGGGTGGGCCCACGATGTGGTAGCTAGCGAGAATACGATCGCCGCTCGGTGCCCGTCCATCGAGGCCGTCGGATCGTTTGGGCTGTCGATTGCCCGCGATCTACAAGGCGGGACTACTTCGGTGCAGGCCCAAGCCTTCCAAGCCGCGCATCGAGCGCTGGATCGTGGGGAACCAGTATTGGTTCAAGTACCGCGCAAGGGCTACGCGCCCATTTTGGCGTGCGGTCAGTGTCGGGCCCCGGCGCGTTGCCGCCACTGCAATGGGCCATTGGGGCTGCCGCCGAAAGGGGCGTCGGCAAGCGAGGGCGGTGTGGAAGAAGTCGGAATGCCTACCTGCCGGTGGTGTGGGCGCATCGAGGCGCGGCATCGGTGCGCTGAATGCGGTTCCCCACGCTTGCGGGCCATCGTCTTAGGCTCCGAGCGCACCGCTGAGGAGTTGGGGCGTGCCTTTCCCAATACCCGCGTGGTGGTCTCGGGCGGGAACAAGGTGCTTGATGCGGTAGACAATTCCCCGGCTCTAGTCATTGCCACCCCGGGCGCTGAACCGAGGGTACAGGCCGGCGCGTATGGCGCAGCACTGCTTTTGGACGCAGGGGCGTTGCTGAACCGGCAGGACCTCCGTGCCACGGAGGACACTCTTGCAAAGTGGGCACAGGCGGCGACGCTGGTGCAGCCGCGTTTCAAGGGCGGCCGAATTATTGTAGCCGCGGATGAATCCCTCAGCGTGGTTCAGCACTTTCTCCGGTGGGATATGGTGGGCGCGGCCGCAACTGAGCTTGCCGCCCGGCGCGAAGTGCGCTTTCCGCCGGCGGTGCACTTCGCGGCTATCGACGGCGCAGATGCCTCGCTCGATGGTTTCGCCAATTTAGTGGATTTGCCAGAGCATGCGGAAGTACTAGGCCCAGTTCCGCTTCCGCACGGCCAGACCCTACCCGGTGAATACGACAGCCAGCGCTTTGGCCCACCCCAGCGATTGGTCATCCGCACACCGCTGGGGCCTCGTTCGCAATTGGGGCGTGCATTGCGCAGCGCGAACGCGGCGCGAAGTGCGCGCAAAGATGACTTGCCGCTGCGGATTATAGTTGACCCCATCCATGTTGGATAGCCGCATCGGATGGGAGAATAGAATGCGCTAGTCTCAACGGGGAAGAAGCTTGTACCTATGGGCTTGAACTCGGTGCCATCAGAAAGGTTTGATTGCCATGTCTCCTCGAGAAATCCGTATCTACGGCGATCCTGTATTGGGCACGCGCGCGGAAGAAGTCACCACTTTTGATGCCGGCCTGCGTACTTTGGCGGGCGACATGCTCGAAACCATGGACAATGCTGGGGGAGTAGGGCTTGCGGCAAACCAAGTGGGCATTGTGAAACGCATTTTTGTCTATGACTGCTCGCATACTCAATCAGGCCTTCGGGGCGCGATTGTCAACCCTGTATGGGAACCCGTAGGTACGCAGGAACAAACGGGACCGGAGGGATGCCTATCCATTCCGGGAATTAGCGCGGAAACTACTCGCTACAATCAGGTTTTTGTCTCTGGTTGGGATATTGAGGGGCGCCCTGTGTCTATGATGGCTTCCGGCCTCATGGCGCGATGCATTCAGCATGAGACTGACCACCTCAATGGCGTGCTCTTCCTACAACGCCTTGAGGCTTCGGTACGCAAAGATGCCCTGCGGGCCATTCGTGAATCCGCATGGTTTAACGCCTCCTAGCCCACACGCTATAGCTAAGGCGTCGTGGCGTTGTAGCCTAGTACTTCGAACAACACTTAGAGGAGAGTTTTCCGCATGCGGATCATTTTTGCCGGTACCCCGGAGCCAGCAGTTGTGGCCCTAGAAAAGCTACTTGCTTCGTCGCACGAGGTGGTGGCGGTAGTCACCCGCCCAGATGCTAAGAGGGGCCGGGGCCGCACCCTTCACCCAAGCCCGGTGAAGGCGGTGGCTCAAGACCACGGAATCGAGGTACTAACCCCAACTACCTTGCGGCCTGACTCAGAGGACGGGCAAGCGTTACGCACCCGTCTGCGGGAGCTGGAACCGGAAGCAATTCCGGTGGTCGCCTACGGCAATCTGGTAACTAAGGACCTGTTGGATCTCCCACAGCATGGCTGGGTAAACCTGCACTTTTCCCTGCTTCCTGCATGGCGCGGTGCGGCACCGGTGCAGGCTGCCATTGCCGCCGGAGATGAGGTTACTGGCGCATCCACTTTCCGCATCGAAGAAGGCCTCGATACGGGCCCAGTGCTGGGCACCGTGACTGAAGAAATCAAACCGACTGATACTGCCGACGACCTTCTGACCCGGCTTGCCTACTCCGGCGGTGACCTACTTGTTGCCACTATGGACGGCCTGGCAAATGGCGAACTTGAAGCTCGGCCGCAACAGGGGGAAGCCACCTACGCCCCGAAGATCACGTCCGCTCAGGCGCGGGTGGAATGGTCGCAGCCTGCCTTTGCCATCGACCGGCATATTCGCGCCTATACACCAGGCCCCGGCGCGTGGACCATGTGGGAGGACTCCCGAGTGAAGATGGGGCCAGTCAGCCAACTAGAAGAGGCGGCCGCTGTGCCGGAGCAATTAGAGCCTGGTCAGCTGCATATTGCGAAAAACGCCGTTTATGTTGGTACCGGCACGCAGCCGGTGGGGCTGGGTAAAATCCAGCCTCCGGGGAAGAAGATGATGAATGCGGCTGATTGGGCGCGCGGTCTAGGCAAGGATGCAGAGGTGAAGTTTCAGTGAGTGGTGGTTTCCGTTCCCGTAGTAAATCAGGTGAGAAGACCCCGGAGGGAAAACCCCAGGCTTCCCGGATCACGGGTGGTGCGAAGAATCGGGGTGGGCGCCCGCAGCGACCGCAACGCGGTGCCCGTAGCGGGCACCCACGGGGCCGACAGGCAAACACTAATGGTCAGCGTTCTGGGAAGCGCCAGGAAGCTGGCTTGATTCAAGCCGCGCTGGCTGCCGGAGTAGATGCGCCGCGCGCGGTGGCCTTTGACGTGGTGCGCAAGGTAAGCGATGACGATGCTTTTGCCAACCTGATTTTACCCAAGGCATTGCGAAGGCAGAAGCTTAAGGGACGCGACGCCGCATTTGCCACCGAAATTACCTATGGGACGCTACGCACGCTTGGTGTGGTGGATGCGGTCATCGCCGAGTGTTCTTCACGCGCCCTAGAGGCCATTTCCCCAGCCGTAGTTGATGCTCTGCGCTTGGGGGCGTACCAAGTTCTCTATACCCGAGTGGAGGCGCATGCGGCCGTTGATACCACCGTCCGCTTAGTGGGAGCGGCCGGTGAGGTTAAAGCCAAAGGCTTTGCAAATGGAATTATGCGCGCCATTACACGGACGTCGGCTAAGACCTGGCTGGAAAAACTTGCGCCGCAGGGCGAAATCGCGGCTATCGCTTTCAAGCATGCCCACCCCACGTGGATCGCGGAATCGTTTAGTCGCGTGTTGGGGCTAGGGGAGCTGGAGGCTGCTTTAGCCGCGGACTCGGACCGCCCCACAGTGCATTTAGTAGCGCGTCCCGGGGAAATCTCAGCCGAGGAGCTAGCGCTGGCGACCGGCAATGAGGAAGGGCGCTACTCTCCCTATGCCGTGTACATGGAGTCTGGCGACCCAGGCCAATTGGAACCTATTCGCCAAGGATTGGCTGCCGTGCAGGATGAAGGCTCGCAGCTTATCGCCCGCGCGGTTTGCGAGGCACCCGTTGAGGGTGAGGACACCGGCCGGTGGCTGGATCTTTGCGCCGGTCCCGGTGGTAAGGCTGCTTTGATGGGAGCGCTCGCCCGCATAGATTCCGCGCACGTGGATGCGGTGGAAGTCTCGCCGCATCGTGCACGGTTGATTGAAAAGACCGTGAGTGATCTACCCGTTGACGTCCACGTGGCCGATGGCCGCGATCCCGGTGTGGGAGAGGGCTTTGACCGCGTGCTTGTCGATGCCCCTTGTTCCGGCCTCGGCGCTCTTCGTCGCCGGCCTGAGGCACGGTGGCGCAAATCCGAGTCCGATATAGCTGAGCTTAATCAGCTGCAATTTGAGCTCCTATCCTCCGCATTAAATCTCGTGCGCCCAGGTGGGTTGGTCATATATTCCACCTGCTCACCAGATTTGCGCGAGACCCGCGCCATCGTAGACCGTGCGTTAAGCGAGCTCGGTTCTACGGAACTGGACGCTCACGCCTTTATTCCCGATATGGGCGATGTTGGGCGGGAGAAATCCGTACAGATGTGGCCCCACCGGCATGGAACCGATGCGATGTTCTTTGCTGCTTTACGGCGGGGCAAGGACCAATCGCGATAGACTAGTGTGCATGTCTGCACCGATTATTTCCCCCTCTATTCTGGCAGCCGATTTTTCTCGCTTGGGAGAACAACTAGCGGCGATCGATTCCGCCGATTGGGTCCACGTGGACATTATGGACGGGCATTTCGTGCCTAACCTGTCTTTTGGTCCAGATATTACGGCTACGGTGCATCGAGCCACCGACAAGCCGCTAGACGTGCATTTGATGATCGAGGAACCAGAAAAATGGATCGAGACTTATGCCAAGGCGGGCGCGCACACCATAATTTTCCATGTTGAGGCCGTTGCTGATGAACAGGCTACGGTGGAGCTTGCCCAGCGCATTCGTGATTTGGGTGTGCGTGCGGCCTTTTCCATAAAGCCTGGTACTGCCATCGAGCCATGGCTGGATAAGCTGCATCATTTCGATGAGGTGCTGGTTATGTCCGTGGAGCCAGGGTTTGGCGGACAGAAGTTCATGCCGGAGATGCTAGAGAAGGTGCGGGTGCTGCGCCGCAGCATCGATGAGCAAAAGCTTGATACGGTCATCGAAATCGATGGCGGTATTTCGCTTGAAACTATTGCTGTAGCAGCAGAAGCAGGCGTTGATGCATTTGTGGCAGGCTCTGCCGTGTTTAAGGCAGAAGATCCAGCAACTGCCGTGGATGAGTTGCGCAAAGAGGCGGCGGGTGCCTAGTGGGCGCTGAGGCAGAAGACAACACGATTTCCGCCGCCCTTGACCGCGCTATGGCCGCCGGTGCAGAGGTACGCGGCACCACGAGTCCTAATCCACCGGTAGGCGCGGTCATTGTGTCCGCCGCCGGGGAGGTTGCGGGAGTCGGAGCTACCCAGCCGGTGGGCGGTGCGCATGCTGAGGTCATGGCGCTGCGCGCGGCGGGTGGGAAGGCCCGCGGTGGCACGGCCGTGGTTACCTTGGAACCCTGTGCTCATACCGGCCGTACGGGCCCATGTACACAGGCGCTTATCGATGCCGGTGTGGCTTGCGTGTATTACCTACATTCGGACCCTACCTCGCAGGCCGCTGGTGGGGCACGCGCCCTAGCGGAGGCCGGGGTGGACGTCATCAAGCTGGAAAAGCCCCCTCAAGTTGAAGACGCGTTGATGCCATGGCTGTGGGCCATGCGCACCCGCAGGCCGCATATAACGCTAAAATTTGCCCAGAGCCTCGACGGTTTTACGGCAGCCGCCGATGGAACAAGCCAATGGATTACCGGCGAATCCGCGCGCGACTGGGTGCATGCCGATAGAGCACGGCGCGATGCCATCGTCGTGGGCACCGGTACGGCGTTAGCCGATAATCCCTCTCTTACTGCGCGCTTTAGAAATGGCAACCTGCGCGAGCACCAGCCGCGCCGTGTGGTTATAGGCAAGCGCGATTTGAAATCCGCGGGGGATGCGGCAAGTAACCTGCGCAAGTTGGGCTACGAGCAGTATGACAGCATCGATGAAGCATTGTATGAGCTCTACGCAAGTGGTGCCCGTGACGTCCTCGTGGAAGGTGGCGCCGGTCTTGCCAGCAGTTTCCTCAAGGCCGATTTGGTCGATGCCATTTCTGCTTATATTGCGCCGGTACTGCTTGGCGAGGGCCGCGGAGTACTAGCTCATCCGGTGACGCAGACGCTTAAAGAGGCTACCCGGTTCCAGCGTGTGGGAATGAAGCCGTTAGGTGAGGATGTTCTTATTGAATATGTGCGCTAGGCACTTGGATTAGTAAATACTTAAATATCGGATTTCTGAGCAGAAAGGATGCATGTGTTTACCGGGCTGGTACAAGAATTAGGCACCGTCGCGGCAATGGAACCCCACGCCGATGCACTGCGGTTGAGCATTCGCGCCCCGCGCACCGTTGCGGCAGCCGAATTGGGTGACTCTATTGCTATCAACGGAGTATGCCTTACTGTGGCAGACCTTTCGGGGGAAGTGTTTTGCGCGGATGTGATGCAAGAATCCCTCGACCGTACGGCGCTGGGACGTCTTTCCATGGGCTTTCCAGTCAACGTGGAACCGGCGTTACTGCCCACAACCCGTTTGGGCGGCCACATCATGCAGGGCCATGTGGATGGCACTGCCACGCTCCTGACCCGTACCTCATCTGAGAATTGGGATGTGCTGCGTTTTAGCTTGCCTGCCGATCTTGCCCGCTACGTTGTAGAAAAGGGCTCCATTGCCGTAAGTGGTACCTCGTTAACCGTGAGCGCCGTGGGCTCAGATTGGTTCGAGGTGTCCCTGATTCCCACAACTTTGCGGGAAACCATCCACGGCACATTGCCAGAGGGAGGAGAAGTAAACCTAGAGGTGGATGTGTTGGCTAAATACGTGGAAAAGATGCTTCACCCCGAAGCTTTACCCCCTGAAGCTAAGGACTAGACTGCTACCTTATGAGCGCGAGTGATAATTGCATCCGTCTGGATTCCATCGACCAAGCCATTGCGGATATCGCCGCTGGTAAGCCGGTAGTTGTTATCGATGACGAGGATCGCGAAAATGAAGGCGATCTGATTTTCGCCGCTGAGCTAGCCACCCCGGAACTCGTTGCCTTTATGGTGCGCTATTCCTCCGGATACATCTGTGCGCCGTTGTTGCCAGAGGATTGCAATCGCCTGAACCTACCGCCGATGCTGGCCGTCAATCAAGATGTACGCGGCACCGCATATACGGTGACTGTTGATGCAGCCACGGGTAGTACCGGGATTTCTGCTACCTCGCGGGCGGAGACCATACGCCGCCTAGCCGATCCCAGCACGACTCCGAGTGAGTTCACCCGCCCCGGTCACGTAGTCCCTCTGTGCGCCCGTCCTGGTGGGGTGTTGGAACGTGACGGACATACAGAAGCTTCTATCGATCTTGCGCGGTTGGCGGGCCTGCGCCCAGCCGGCGTGCTGTGCGAGATTGTCTCTGAGGAGGACCCAACCGATATGGCGCGTTCCCCGGAGCTGCGCCGCTTTGCCGATAAGCATGGCCTTTCCATGATTTCTATTGCGCAGCTCATCGAATGGCGCCGCCGTCACGAGACCCAAATAACTCGCCAGGTCAGTACGCACCTGCCTACTGAATATGGCGATTTCACAGCGATTGGCTACCGCCACGACATAGACGGGCAGGAGCACGTTGCGCTTGTCGCCGGTGACCCTTCCCAATTGCGTGGCGCCCGTGACGTATTAGTGCGCGTGCATTCCGAATGCCTGACCGGGGATGCTTTTGGTTCTCGCCGCTGCGATTGCGGCCCACAGCTGCACGAGTCCATGCGCCGTATTAGCCAAGCAGGCAGAGGCATCATAATTTACTTGCGCGGCCAAGAAGGCCGGGGGATCGGACTGCTACATAAGCTGGAAGCCTACCGGCTGCAGGACGCTGGAATGGATACCGTCGATGCCAATTTAGAGCAAGGGCTTCCTGAAGATGCCCGCGAGTACTCCGTGGCCGGCCAAATTCTGCGGGACCTCGGGGTTGAATCAGCAAACCTGCTTACCAATAATCCGCACAAGGGCGAGGGACTGAGCGGCTTTGGTGTGGATGCCAGACAGCATACTGCGCTAGCAACCCCGGCAAACGCGGACAATATTGAATACCTGCGTACAAAGCGCGATCGTATGGGCCATACGCTGCCGCAGGTAGCGCAGTGGGATGCGGAGCATTAATACAACAGCGACACCCGAGTGAAAGGAACCCGATGAGTAAAGAAGGCTTGCCCGATATCGCCCAGGTAGATGGCAGTGGGCTGCGCGTTGCCGTGGTAACTGCCACGTGGAACGCGAAAATTTGCGATCAGCTCCATGCCCAGGCGGTGCAGACCGCCAAAGATAATGGTGCCGAGGTTGACGAATACCGGGTCGTGGGGGCGCTGGAACTCGGCGTCGTCGTTCAGGCAGCCGCTCGCGCTTACGATGCTGTAGTGGCGTTGGGCTGTGTCATTCGTGGCGGTACGCCGCACTTTGACTATGTGTGCGATTCGGTCACCCAGGCACTGACTCGCATCGCACTCGATGAATCCACCCCTGTTGCTAATGGCGTCCTGACCGTCAATGACCAACAGCAGGCCGTTGATCGGGCCGGCTTTGCGGATTCGGTAGAAAACAAGGGCGCAGAGGCTATGATTGCGGCTTTAGATACCGCCCTCCAGTTGCGTAGACTAAACGCAGTAGAAAAGTAACCTTCAGCGATGCGTCAGCGCCCAGTGTCCCGTTAACGGTTGGCTCGCAGGGCGCGCCCCAGAGGAGTATGTACATGAACGAGGCGCAGGCCCCAAAGAATCCGCAACAGCGCCGCCAGCTTAGCGACGCCGAAGTATTGGCCTATACCAGTGCCGATCCCTTCGCCCAGACCACCACCAAGCCATGGGAGTTCACGGCGACCTCTTCCTTTTTGCGCAAGGTTGCTATCGGCTGGGTCATCCTCGTCATGGCCATCCATATCTTTATGGGCGTGACCTTGGGTGTGTCCTTTACCGGCGCGCATGTGACCACTATCGATAAACTCGCTTTCCCCGGCGTCGGCGTATTGATTTCCGTCTTGTCATGGATTGCGCTTAACCGCCCACGCCTGCGCGCCAATGAGGATGGGGTAGAAGTCCGCAATATTGTGGGCACTCGCTTTTACCCGTGGCAGGTAGTCTATGGCCTTTCCTTTCCCGTAGGCCAGCGCATGGCCCGTCTGGAACTGCCTGAATTCGAGTTCGTGCCCGTCTGGGCGCTGCAATCCGGTGATAAGGACTCGGTCATCGATAAGGTTCGCCGCTTCCGCGATGTGGAAGCCAAGTACATGCCACAGGACTAACAATTGGCCGATCCCACTACCTACCGCCCGGCTCCAGGAACAATCCCAACGGATCCGGGTGTATATAAGTTCCGCGATGAAAACCGCCGCGTTATTTACGTAGGCAAGGCCAAAAACCTTCGCGCTCGGCTGTCTAACTATTTTCAGGACATCACCCAGCTGCACCCGCGCACGCGCCAGATGGTGCTTACCGCCAACTCCGTGGAATGGACGGTCGTGGCAAGCGAGGTGGAAGCCTTGCAATTGGAGTACACGTGGATCAAGCGCTTCGATCCGCATTTTAACGTCATGTACCGCGATGATAAAACCTATCCTATGCTCGCGGTCTCGGTTGGGGAGACGGTGCCGCGGGCCTTTTTCTACCGTGGTCCCCGCCGGAAAGGTGTGCGCTACTTCGGCCCTTATTCTCATGCTTGGGCGGTCCGCGAAACTTTGGATCTGCTCACCCGAGTCTTTCCCATGCGCACCTGCTCTAAGGGCGTTTATAACCGGCACGAGCGGCTCGGACGCCCGTGCCTGCTGGGATATATAGGCAAATGCGACGCCCCATGCATTGGCAGGGTAAGCAAGGACGAGCACCGCGAAACCGTCAATGACCTCGTTTCTTTTATGAACGGAAATACCAGTTCAGTGCGCCGCAAACTCACCCAGGACATGGAACAGGCTGCTGAAAGGCTAGAGTTCGAACGCGCAGCACGTCTGCGCGATGATTTAGGTGCTATCGACAAGATCATGGAACAGCAGGCCGTTGTCTTTACCGATGGCACCGATGCCGATCTCATTGCTTTTAACTCTGATGAACTTGAAGCAGCAGTACAGATTTTCCACGTTCGCGGTGGCCGGATCCGCGGCCAGCGCGGTTGGGTGGTCGAGCGCGCCGGCGACCAAGCCAGCTCAGAGCCGCTGGAAGACGGACAGCCCGACCCCGCGCTGCCCGCATTGGTACAGAATTTCCTCATCCAGTTCTATTCGGATGCTGTGGAGCGCGAGCAGCAAGAAGCACGCGAGGATGCGGCGTTAGCAGGAGACGTTAAACGGCGCGGGGTCGATCAAGAATCGCACATGAAGTCGCGGCGAGTACAGGTAATTCCGCCTCAGATTCTGGTCCAAGCCATGCCGGATGAACCAGAGCAGGTTATTGCCCTTTTGGAAGAGTTACGCGGGACCAAGGTGGATCTG
Source organism: Corynebacterium tuberculostearicum (assembly GCF_030503735.1). The sequence goes on from NZ_CP073096.1 coordinate 648,438, forward strand.
CGCGTGCCCCAGCGTGGCGATAAGAAGCAGTTAATGGCCACGGTGGAAAAGAATGCCAAGGAGCAGTTGCGCCAGCACAAGCTAAAGCGGGTGGGAGATCTCACCGCTCGCTCTGCGGCGTTGCAAGATATTCAAGAAGCTCTTGGCATGGAGCAAGCTCCATTGCGCATTGAGTGTACCGATATTTCCCATATCCAAGGCACGGATGTGGTTGCCTCCTTGGTGGTTTTTGAAGACGGATTGCCTAAGAAATCAGACTATAGGCGTTACCGAATCAAAGAGGCGGCTGGCGATGGCCGCTCTGATGACGTTGGTTCTATTGCAGAGATAACCCGCCGCCGCTTCAAACGCCATAATCAAGATAAGCTGGCCCACCCAGATGAGGAGATAGAAGAGTCTTCCTTTGCGGAGGAGAAGGTGGCGGAAGAATCGGCCGAAGCTGGTCGCCGCTTTGCGTATCCGCCGCAGCTTTTCATCGTTGACGGTGGTGCGCCCCAGGTGGCTGCGGCCCAAGAGGTCTTTGACGAGCTGGGCATTGTGGATGTGGCTTTGGTCGGCTTGGCCAAGCGCCTTGAGGAAATCTGGGTGCCAGGCGATGATGAGCCAGTGATTTTGCCGCGAAATTCGCAAGCACTCTTCCTCTTGCAGCAAATCCGCGATGAAGCGCACCGCTTTGCCATTACTTATCACCGGCAGCAGCGCTCCAAGCGGATGCGTGCCTCTGTGCTTGATTCCGTGCCGGGATTGGGCCCGCAGCGCCGCACGGATTTGGTCAAGCACTTTGGTTCGGTGAAAAAGCTCAAGGCAGCCAGCGTTGAGGAGATCTGTGAGGTCAATGGATTTGGCCCGAAGCTGGCCCAGACCGTTTACGAGAGCTTGCACGATCCTGTGGGTAAGTAAGAGACGCACTTCTAGAATAGGAAAATCTGAAAGCGCTAGACTAAAGGGCATGACGCATTTCGAAACTCCACCCATTTTGATAACCGGCATGTCCGGCGGCGGGTTGAGTTCCGCTGCCAAGGTGATTGAGGATAAGGGCTACTATGTGGCGCATAATATTCCACCGCGCGCGATTGTGGACCTGCTTAAGCTGTGTAACCAGGAGGACACTCCGGTAGGCAAGGTAGCTGCCGTGACGGATGTGCGCTCGCGCATGTTCCCTGGCTCTCTTTTAGAAGTCATGGATGAGCTCACGGAGCTGAACATGAAGCCCACCGTGCTCTTTTTAGATGCTCGGGACGATGTACTTATTCGCCGATTCGATTCGGTACGGCGCACCCACCCGCTGCAGGAAGAGGATACCCTTAAAGTAGGAATCCAAAGGGAGCGCCGAGCAGTAGCGGATGTACGCGCCCATGCGGATATCATCATCGATACCACCAACTTGTCCATTCATGATTTGCGCCGGGCAATTGAGGCGGCTTTTGGTGAAATGCAGAATGAAAAGCAGCACGTGACTGTCGAATCCTTTGGGTTCAAGAGTGGCTCTCCGCGCGATGCGGATCTTGTGGTAGATGTGCGTTTTCTTCCTAATCCATACTGGGTGCCGGAGCTTCGAGGTTATCGCGGAACGGATGAACCAGTGGCGCAATATGTTTTGTCCCAACCGGCGGCGGAAGAATTTGTGGATAGTTTCTTAAGGATGTTTTCTACCATGCTGGATGGTTATCGGCACGAAGGCAAGAATTTCATCACGGTTGGCGTGGGCTGTACGGGAGGACATCACCGCTCCGTTGCCGTCGCAGAGGCCATCGCGGCGCGTTTGCGTGACAACGATGCATTGGATGTCAGCGCCTTGCACAGGGATATTGCTCGGGACTAGAGCACAGGAGTACTAGCACTTTTATGACAAATCCTTCTCACATGGTCTGCCTTGGCGGGGGCCATGGACTTTATCAAACCCTTCTATCCGCACGCCTTAGCCAGGCGGCCGATATTTCCGCCATTGTTACTGTCGCTGACGATGGCGGGTCTTCTGGTCGCTTGCGTCGCGAGCTGGAGATTATTCCGCCCGGCGATCTGCGCATGGCACTAGCCGCACTGGCCAATAGCGACCCAGTAGGAGATCTGTGGGCAAAGACTTTGCAGCACCGATTCGGCGGCAACGGTGCCATGGCAGGCCATGCGGTAGGAAACCTTATGATCGCGGGGTTGACCGACGTTCTAGGGGACTACCAAGCCGCATTGGACACCATCGCCGAGCTCACTAATTCCCAGGGGCGGGTGTTTCCAGTTGCCAATCAGGCCTTAGATATCGAGGCGGATGTGGCCGGGCTTGACGATGACCCCCGAGTCATGCGCCAAGTCCGCGGCCAAGTCGCGGTTGCGTCTACCCCGGGCCAGGTGCGGCGCGTGCGTATCCTTCCCGAGCGGCCCAGCGCAAATCCGGACGCGCTCGACGCCATTCAACGCGCGGACCTCATCACCATTGGCCCGGGCTCTTGGTTTAGTTCAGTGCTACCGCACACTCTCGTACCCCAAGTAGTGGAGGCAATCTCTGCTTCTAACGCCCTGCGAGTCGTCGTGCTTAATCTTTCAGCTGAGCCGGGCGAAACCCCTGGTTTTTCTGCAGAACGCCATTTGCACGTTCTGTCACAGCACGCCCCAGATTTGCGTATCGACCGCATTCTGGTGGACGGGGCTGCTCTACCCTCAGATAGCGAGCGCGTCTACATCCAGCGTGCGGCGCAATCTCTAGGCGCCCGCGCAACGTTTGCCGATGTTAGCCACGTCGATGCCGACGGCCGGAGTGTCAATAAGCATGATCCAGAAAAGCTTTCAGCGGCGCTCTTGGAGTTGTATTCGGCCTTCCGCAACTAGGGCGCTTTGTACGGCGTTGATGGTCAAGGCCTGCGTTTCGATGCCGGCGATTGGCCGAGTGCGCGGGGCACGGGTGCTCGCGGTATGATGACAGAAATCCTTTCACCGCGATTACCCTTGAGCAAGGGCTCTTGGAGTGCATAAATTCCTTGTGATTTGAGTATAGAAATGGGGCGAACTAGGTGACCACACCATTGACCGAGCAGGTCAAAGAAGAACTAACGGCTGTCGTCGTGCCGCGCCAGTCCGCTCGTGCTGCAGAATTAGCGGCAATTTTGCGTTTTGCCGGCGAGCTGGATATTTCCGGTGACAACATGTCTTATGAACTGGCGCTGGAAAGCCACGCCATTGCTCGCCGCGTGATCACTGCACTAGATGATCTCTATGGGATTGCCGCTGATAGTCACTTTGTTGGCCCTGCAGGAACCACGAAGAAAAGTCGTGTTACCGTACGAATTTCCACTGGGGCGAAAGAGCTGACACGCCGCCTAGGACTCATCACCCGTTCCGGCCACGCAGTCGTAGGGCTGCCGCCACAAGTAATTTCCGGCACTGTTGCTGATAGTGAGGCAGCGTGGCGGGGCGCCTTTTTGGCGCACGGCAGCCTTACTGAGCCTGGGCGTTCCTCCGCGCTGGAGGTAACGTGCCCGTGCCAGGAAGCCGCGTTGGCGCTGGTGGGGTGTGCTCGTCGCTTAGGCATTTCCGCCAAAACCAAGGAGACGCGCGGCGAGGACCGCGTAGTCGTGCGAGATGGCGATGCCATCGGGGCGCTACTGACCCGGATGGGCGCGCAAGAAACACGATTGAGCTGGGAGAAAAAGCGCGTGAAGCGGGAGGCTCATGATACGTCTCGGCGCTTGGATAATTTTGATGATGCCAACCTCCGCCGCTCGGCCCGTGCGGCAGTAACGGCTGCGGCGCGCGTCGAGCGGGCTATGGAGATTCTCGGTGATGACGTTCCTGAGCACCTCGCAGATGCGGGGCGCCTCCGAGTACAGCATCGGGAGGCCTCGCTAGAGGAACTCGGCCGCTTGGCTGAACCACCCATGACCAAGGATGCGGTGGCTGGCCGCATTCGTCGCCTGTTGTCTATGGCTGATAAGCGCGCGAAGGAACTTGATATCCCCGATACCAACCAGGCTATTACGGAGGATCTTTTCAACGAGTCTTAAGTTCTCGGAACAGCGCACAGATGCACAACTCCCCGCACCACGAATACCGAAGAGGTAGCTGTGCTGCGGGGAGTTGTGGCTTCAGTGGGGGCGAGGCCTAGGGAACCAAGAAGCCTAGGACGTTGGTCATCAAGAATACTATGACGCACACGGCGGCCAAGAAGGCGACCGAGTAACCCACAACGTTTTTCAGGATGACGGATTCCTTGCCTTCCATATTGACGGCGGTTGCCGCAATCGCGAGAGATTGCGGGGAGATCATCTTGCCCACGACGCCGCCAGCGGTGTTAGCAGCAAGCATGAGGTCTGGGTTCACACTGATGCGTTCTGCTGCTGCCACTTGCAGGTTGGCAAAGAGGGCATTGGCGGAGGTGTCGGAGCCGGTTACTGCGGTACCGATCCAGCCTAGGACTGGAGCGAAGAGAGCGAAGATACCGCCAGCAGAAGAGACGAATTCGCCGATAGCAATGGTTTGGCCCGAATAGTTCATGGTGTATGCCAAGGCCAAGACCAAGATAATAGTCAGCGCGGAGAATTTCATGCGGCTAACGACGTCGCCAAAAGCACTTACCGGCTGTCCAAAACTTAGGCTATAGCGGCCATTTTCATTGAAGAAGTGATAGACAACCGCGACGATGATTCCAGAAAGCAGAAGAAGCGTACCTGGGTTGCCAAAGACATTGAAGCTAAAGCTGGTATCCATGAGTTTGCCATCGGCGTCGACAATCGCGTCATCCAGCAACGGCCATGCAAAGTGGAGCTTGAAGAAACCGAAGATAGCGGGCGCGGCAGTGGCGACAGCGAAGACGACAGTTACTACTGCATAGGGCAACAGCGCCATCCAAATGCGGCGGCCGTTTAGGTCAGTTGTAGATTCAGCTGCTGGCAGCTCAAGTCGCTCGCGCAATTCCTTGACGCCCTTGGGCTTCCACACACGTAGGAAGGCAAAGGCACAGCCCAACGAGACGATGCAGGCGATGACGTTGGTGAGCTGGTAAGCAAAGAAGGTTGCGGCTAGCCACTGTGCAAGGGCGAAAGAGGCGCCGACGACAGCCGCTGCCGGCGCAGTCTCCTTGACGCCACGGATCCCATCCAGGATGAAGGCAATAAGGAAAGGAACAATGGCGGCGATAAGCAGCACCTGCAAAGAAATCAACGCGGCAATATCATGCGTTTGATCAGCACTGCGACCGGCAACCTCGCCGGCGGTAGTGACCGGAATGCCAACGGCGCCAAAGGCAACTGGGGCGGTATTAGCGATCAACACCACAGTCGCAGCACGTAGCGGTTTTACCCCTAGCGCCATAATCATGGTTGCGGTAATCGCAACGGGTGCGCCGAAGCCAGCGAGAGCCTCGAGCAAGCCACCGAAGCAAAAGGCAATAAGGATAGCCTGGATACGAATATCGCCATCGCCCAAAAGGTCAAAAGTTTTGCGCAAGTCCTCGAAGCGCCCAGAAGCAACGGTGATCTCATAGAACCAAATAGCGGTGATGATCACCCAGACGATGGGAAGTAGACCAAAGAGCCCGCCGCGCACAGCGGAGGACAATGCCATATCTACCGGCATAGAAAAGCCGAGGATTGCGATAAGGATGGATACTGCAAGGGCCACGGCACCAGATGTATGGGCGCGCGCTTTGACTCCGAGCAGCATGATAAAGAATGCGATGAGGGGGAGAATCGCCACGAGAGCGGTAAGCCCGAGGCTGTCGCCCACAGCAGAGGTATTAATTTCGAACAAGATACGTCCTTGGGTTCTACGGTGGTCCTGCCCGCAACTACGTACGGGCACTGAAGCCTCACGGTGACCAACGCGCGCTAGGGCAGGCGAGGTGGCCTGAAAAGCGGCTGTGAGCCAGTGAGTAAGAAAAGCATATCGCGTGACAAACGTGGCCGGACCAATATGGTCAAGCGATTTATTTTCTAGACTTGACGCGTAAATGTCTGATCGGGCAGAGGCGGGCATAACCCCTAAAGCTGTGGCGTGATATATCTCACGTTTATGCCGTAAACCCAACATATTCCCACTTATTCGGGCTTCTCCAGCGGGTTTGGCTTAGGTAAATAAAAAGGATCGGAAAGAGTGTACGCGCTTTTGGATAATCTGTCATCCAATAGATCTCAAGGCCCGTAGGGGACTGCGCCGACGGAAATGCCTCGGTATTATCGGCCTTGTAGGGAAAACGCTCGGGCGCTTCTCGCACATACAAATTCATCGAAGGACCCGCGCTCAAACCCATACACATTTACTCGACTCTTTGAGGAGAAATACAGTGACTATTCGCGTAGGTATCAATGGCTTTGGCCGCATCGGCCGCAACTTTTTCCGTGCAGTCGCTCAGAGTGACAACAACCTCGAAGTTGTTGCAGTAAACGACCTGACCGACAATGGCACTCTGGCTAACCTGCTGAAGTACGATTCCGTACTGGGCCGCTTCGATGGCGAAATTACCCACGACGATGAGTCCATCACCGTTAACGGTCACCGCATTGTGGTAACCGCAGAGAAGGATCCGAAGCAGCTGAAGTGGGACGAGTACAACGTAGACCTCGTCATCGAGTCCACGGGCCGCTTCACCAATGGCAATGATGCAAAGGCTCACCTCGAGGCTGGCGCCAAGAAGGTCATCATCTCCGCTCCGGGCAAGGAAGTAGACGCAACCTTCGTCTACGGCGTCAACTCTGACACCTATGATCCGGCAAACCAAAACGTCATCTCCGCAGCATCCTGCACCACCAACTGCCTCGCACCGATGGCCAAGGTCCTCAATGACAAGTTCGGCATTGAAAAGGGCCTGATGACCACCGTTCACGCCTACACCGGTGACCAGCGCATTCAGGATGCTCCGCACAAGGATCTGCGCCGCGCCCGTGCCGCTGCAGTCAACATCGTTCCTACCTCCACCGGTGCTGCTAAGGCAGTCTCCTTGGTTCTGCCGGAACTGGAGGGCAAGCTGGACGGCTACGCAATGCGCGTTCCGGTCATCACTGGCTCCGCTACGGACCTCACCTTCACCGCATCCCGCGACGTAACCGCCGAGGAAATCAACGCCGCCCTGAAGGAAGCTGCTGAGGGTGAGCTCAAGGACACCCTCGCATACACCGAGGATCCGCTGGTTTCCACCGATATCGTTACCTCCCCGCACGGCTGCATCTTCGACGCCGGCATGACCAAGGTTTCCAACGGCAACCTGGTTAAGGTTCTGGGCTGGTACGACAACGAGTGGGGCTACACCTCCCAGCTCGTTCGCATGACCAACCTGGTGGCAGACAAGCTCTAAACTAGAGCTCCAGCAATGAGAATCCGGCCCCGATGCAAGCCCAAACGGCGCTGCGTCGCGGTCGGTACTCTTATATCTATAGCCTTTAACCCATCCGAAATAATTAAGGAGTAAATAATGGCTTTCCAGACTCTTGACGACCTCCTCAAGGAGGGCGTCGAATCCCGCCACGTCCTTGTTCGCTCTGACTTCAATGTTCCACTCGATGAAGAGGGAAATATTACCGATCCGGGACGCATCAACGCTTCTCTTCCGACCATCAAGGCACTGGTAGAAGGCGGCGCAAAGGTCATTCTTTCCGCACACCTGGGTCGCCCAAAGGGTGAGGTGAACGCTAAGTATTCCTTGGCCCCAGTAGCAGAGGCGCTGTCTGAGGCACTTGGCCAGTACGTCGCCTTGGCCGGCGATGTCACCGGGGAAGACGCTCATGAGCGTGCGAACGGCCTCAACGACGGCGACGTGATGTTGGTAGAAAACGTCCGCTTCGATCCTCGTGAAACCTCCAAGGACGAGGCGGAGCGCGGCCAGTTCGCTGACGAGCTCGTTGCTCTGGCAGCCGATAACGGCGCTTTTGTCTCTGATGGCTTTGGTGTTGTTCACCGTGCGCAGGCATCTGTGTATGACGTCGCTAAGCTCCTGCCGGCTTACGCAGGCAAGTTGGTAGAAAAGGAGCTTTCGGTTCTTTCCACCGTGGGCAAGGAGCCGGAGCACCCGTACGTCGTAGTACTCGGCGGCGCTAAGGTCTCGGATAAGCTCGGCGTGATTGAGGCGCTGGCAGGCAGGGCAGACAGGGTCATCATTGGTGGCGGCATGTGCTATACCCTGCTGGCTGCTAAGGGCTATAACGTCCAAGAGTCCTTGCTGCAGGAAGACCAGATCGATAACTGCAAGGACCTCCTCGAGCGCTTCGGTGACAAGCTGGTCCTCCCGGTTGATCTCACAGCCGCAAGCAAGTTCGCAGCAGATGCAGAGACCCAAGTGGTCGAACTCGATAGCATCCCTGAGGGCTGGATGTCCCTAGATATTGGACCTAAGTCCGTGGAGAAGTTCGCAGAGGTTCTCGCCTCTTCCAAGACCGTGTTCTGGAACGGCCCAATGGGTGTCTTCGAAATGGAGGCCTTCTCCAAGGGCACCGCTGGTGTAGCGCAGGCCATTATCGACGCCACTGCAAAGAACGGTTCCTTCTCTGTCGTCGGCGGCGGCGACTCCGCTGCCTCGGTGCGCATGCTCGGCCTAGACGAGGATGGCTTTAGCCACATCTCCACCGGAGGTGGTGCCTCCCTCGAGTACCTAGAGGGCAAGGAACTACCGGGCGTTTCTGTTTTGGAAGCCTAAAACAGCCTTCTTAACTTGCCAGAAAGAGAGGATAAATTCATGGCACGTACCCCACTTATTGCAGGTAACTGGAAGATGAACCTCGACCACGTTGAGGCCATCGGCTCTGTTCAGAAGTTCGCCTTTTCTCTGCCAAAGGATTACTACGAGAAGGTTGACGTGGCCTACATGGTCCCGTTTACCGATATTCGCACCATTCAGACGCTGGTAGAGGGCGATAAGCTGCAGATCACCTACGGAGCGCAAGACATCTCCAAGCACGAGTCAGGTGCTTTCACCGGTGAGGTATCCGGTCAGATGCTGGCTAAGCTTGGCTGCAGCTGGGTTGTAGTAGGCCACTCGGAGCGCCGTCAGTACCACGGCGAGACCGATAATCTCGTTGCGGAAAAGGCCGCGGCAGCTTTGGACAACGATATAAGCCCGATTGTATGCGTGGGCGAGCCACTGACCGTGCGTGAGTCCGGTACCCATGTGGACTACGTGGTCAACCAGACCCGCAACTCCCTGGCTGGTCTCAGCTCGGAGCAGCTTGCCAAGACCGTCATCGCTTATGAGCCGGTCTGGGCCATTGGCACCGGCAAGGTAGCCTCCGCAGACGACGCGCAAGAAGTTTGCGCCGCTATCCGCGAGCTCGTCAAGGAGCTGGCCGGCGATGAAGTTGCGGAAGGCATCCGCATTCTCTATGGCGGTTCCGTCAAGGTTGATTCTGTAGCGGAGATCGTCAGCAAGCCGGACGTTGATGGCGGCCTCATCGGCGGCGCTTCCTTGGTCGGCGAAGAGTTTGCCAATCTGGCTGCTAATGCAGCAAACGCACTGAACTAACAGCAGTTACCACCTGTCACAGGTTGGCGCCTTGGCGCGGGTTGGAATGGTTCCAGCCCGCGCCGTGGTGTACAGTGGGCCGGTGTGATCGCTTTGCAAGACGCAAAGCGCAAAAGTACGTTACCGCGCCAGCGGGTGATATAAGGCAACCGCAGAGCGCACGTTAGAAATAAGGATTATCCTCATGGTCTTGGCACTGGAAATCATCTTGGTCATCGCAGCTATTTTGATGTCCATCTTCGTGCTATTGCACAAGGGCAAGGGTGGCGGCTTGTCCAGCCTCTTTGGTGGCGGTGTACAGTCGAACCTTTCCGGCTCGACCGTCGTGGAAAAGAACCTCGACCGCTACACCGTGGTTATGGTTATCATCTGGCTTGCATGCATCGTGGGTCTAAACCTGATCCAAGCATACGCCTAGAAACTAGGGTTCGACGCAGAAGGCGCCGACACAAGCTTCCAATCTCTCGCTTTCCTTCAACGGAATGACGAGGGGAGCGGTGTCGGCGCTCTTTTATGTTTATAGGTGAGGTCGTGCCGGTCTAGGGCGAAATTTTGCTTATAACTCGGACACAGCGTCATCCGCTAGGAAAAGGATGGTTTCTGCTCGTCCGTGGGCACCAGCAGCCGGCCATTCTTCTGGATCCGCGCCCTCTACGACGTGCTTGGCTGCTTCTGCCTTGGCCTCGCCAGCCACAAGGAGCCAGATGCGTTCGGATCGGTTAACCGCGGGAAGGGTAAGCGTGATTCGTTCGCTCGGGGGCTTGGGGGAATCATGCACCGGAACAGCTAATTCCTCCTGCTCCCGGATGGCGGAAGAGTGAGGGAACAAAGAATTGATATGGCCCTCTTCTCCCATACCTAGCAAGTGCAGATCGAATCCGTTAGGAGCAAACTCTTTCAGCTCCGGTTCATAAGCACTTGCCGCAGCTTCCATGGAAACCGCGCCTAGATCAAAGCCGTGAATGTTTTGATCCGGAATATCCACGTGGTTAAGCAGGGCGGCACGGGCTTGGCCCTCATTAGAATCGGCATCTGTCACGGGCACATTGCGCTCATCACCAAAGAATACGTGTACGCGCGCCCAATCGATTCGCTGCGCGGGGAAGTTTTCACCCTGTTGCTGTGCCGCAAAATCCAACCGAGCAAGCTCATGGAGAACCCCGATTCCTGCACTGCCACCGGTGAGGACAACACGCGCAATGCCATCGTGGTGGAGGCCGCCACCTGCCGCCTGAATGCGGGCTACGGTATCGATGAATTTGAGTGCGGCCTGTGAGATAAGGTCATCCACATCGCTTACGCGGTGAAGAGCTACCATTATGTATCGAAATCCTTTGCAAAGAATCGGGGTTAAGCCGTTTTACTGATTACTGTAGTCTACTTGGGCGAGGGCGCGGAGCGCTTGGGCGTAGGTTTTATCGGCGTCCAGATGACGCAGTTCTTCAGAGAGCACTTCAGTTTGAGAACGATTGTTCAGGCTGACTAGGGAATCCGGGGAGCCTGGAACGCAGACACGCACCGTCCGCTCATCAACGACGTCGACATCGACGTGGCTAGTTTCCCGATTAAAACGCAGGTGAGCCACGGGGAAGTGGTGTTCTTCCGATTCTGTAACTGTGCGGTGGACCGGAACTGCTAAGCGATCGAGCAACCAGCCCGCTGCAAAGTCGGGCGCTGGATGGCCGGCGGGGCCTGCAACCTCGACTGAGGTTACGGGTTCGTGTGGATGGCGGTCTAAAGCCGAGGCGACGACACCACGCCACAAAGTGATGGCAGCCCACGACATATCGGAATCACCTGGGGTATATCCGGCTGACAAGGTTCGCAGAGCTTCACCAGAAACACGGCCATCAAAAGCCACGTTAGTGATGCGACGTTGAGCCAGCTTTCCTACTGAGCTGGTGGCTGGATCGGGTGGGCATAAGGTGGGCCACCAAGCAACCAATGGGGTATCGGGAAGGAGTAGCGGTGTGACAACGGCTTCGTCTTGGTCTACCAAGGCACCGTGAAGCTTCATGATAACCATCTCAGAAGCGCCCGCTTCACCGCCCACGCGCAGCTGGGCATCGAGATGGGTTTCTGCTTGCCGGTCACCGGTTACGACGACTAATACGCGCGATGGATGCTCGTGGGAAGCATCGCGCACGGAGGCAAGGATATTTTCGAGGTCCTCGTCCTCGCGTGCCGCGACAATGAGGGTGAGCACTCGGCCGGTAGTTAGGGTGTAGTGTTCTTGCGCCTCCACCAGCTTCTTGGAGATTTCACGCGTAGTGGTATTGGGCAATGGAATAATCATTGTCTGCGTCCCTCCTATGGGCGGCGCCAGGAGTGCCCCCGGCGGCGCAACATTCTATCGGCGGATTCTGGGCCCCACGTGCCAGCGCGGTATTCCTCCGGTTGACCTGCTTCGGACCAGTAATCGATAATGGGATCCAAAATCGACCAGGAAAGTTCCACCTCTTCGTTGGTGGGGAAGAGCGAGGACTCATCGAGGAGGGCATCCAAAATCAGGCGCTCGTATGCTTCCGGAGATTCCTCGGTAAAGGCCTCAGCATAAGCAAAGTCCATATTGACGTCGCGGACCTCCATGGTGGAGCCGGGCACCTTGGAACCAAAGCGCATGGTGACACCTTCATCCGGCTGCACGCGGATGACTACGGCGTTTCGTCCCAGCGCATCGGTCTGGCCGTCGATGAATGGTTGATTTGGCGCTGCCTTGAATACCAGCGCAATCTCGGTCACGCGGCGGCCCAAGCGCTTGCCCGTGCGCAGGTAAAAGGGTACTCCTCCCCAGCGGCGGGAGTTTACTTCCAAGGTGCAGGCTGCATAGGTCTCCGTCGTGGACTCTGGGTCGAAGCCTTCTTCTTCGCGCAAGCCCTTGACAAACTCGGAGCCTTGCCAGCCGGCGGAGTACTGGCCGCGAGCAGTCGTTTTATTGAGTGGGTGCACGGCGTGGGTAGCGCGCAGCACCTTGACCTTTTCTGCCTGCAGGGCCTCAGGCTCGAAGGAGGACGGTTCTTCCATCGCAACTAGAGCCAAAAGCTGCAGCAGGTGGTTCTGGATGACATCTCGAGCCGCACCGATGCCGTCATAATAGCCAGCGCGGCCGCCAAGGCCAATATCTTCGGCCATGGTGATTTGGACGTGATCGATGTAGTGGGCGTTCCACATGGGTTCAAAAATTTGATTCGCAAAGCGCAAAGCCATGATGTTTTGCACCGTTTCTTTGCCCAAATAATGGTCAATGCGGAAGACCGCGGACTCGGGGAAGACGGCGTTGACAATCTCATTGAGCTTGCGGGCAGACTCTTGATCGTGGCCGAAGGGCTTCTCAATGATTACTCGCCGCCACGAGTCCTCGACGGAGTTGGCCATGCCCACCCGCTCCAGCTGGTGGCAGATATTGGAGAAGAAATCCGGGGGAACCGAAAGGTAGTATGCCCAGTTGCTGCCGGTGCCGCGCTCGCGATCTAGCTCGCCCAAACGCGCCGAGAGGCGATCGAATCCAGCATCGTCGAAAGAGCCTTGCACAAATTCGATTCCCTGGGATAAATGCTGCCAGACATCTTCATTGAACTCGGTACGTGAGCCAGCGATGACGGCTGAGCGAACGTAGTCGCAGAATGCGACCTTGTCCCAGTTACGGCGACCATAACCCACAAGGGTAAAGCCAGCGGGTAGGAGGCCACGGCTCGCTAGGTCGTAGATTGCGGGCAGTAGCTTTTTATATGCTAGGTCACCGGTAACGCCGAAGATGACCATGCCCGCGGGTCCTGCGATTCGCGGCAATCGCTTGTCGCTGGCATTGCGCAAGGGGTTGACCCAAGCGGCTGAGTTGGTCACGAAGAATCCTTCCTGAGTTTATGGGCTTTAAGCTCGCTAATATTCTAGCGGCAGAATGCCCCGCCGAATTCTCGGCGGGGCACAAGTCACACGGCTAGTTTACGCGAGTCGCTCCTTGATGGAAGCAAGCAGTTCCTCCCATGCGGCGACAAACTTATCAACGCCCTCGCGCTCCAGCACTGCAAAGACATCATCGAAATCAATGCCGACCTCTTCTAGCTGGGCAAAGACGCTTTCTGCAGCCTCGCGGCTATCAGACAGGGCGTCGCCGTGGAGGTTGCCCTCGGAGAGAACCGCATCGATGGTCTTTTCCGGCATGGTGTTGACCGTGTGCGGGCCAGCCAGCTCCGATACGTACAAGGTGGCTGGGTACTCCGGATTCTTTACACCGGTAGAAGCCCACAGTGGACGCTGGAGGTGGGCGCCTTCGGGCAAGTCGGCGTCGTTAAGCAAGGCGTCCTGGAAGAGAGCATAGGCGCGCTGTGCATTGGCGACGCCCGCCTTACCGCGCAGCGCCAGAGCAATCTCGCTGCCAATAGCTTCCAAGCGCTTATCCACTTCGGTATCCAACCGGGAAACAAAGAAGGAAGCCACGGAGTGAATGGTGGAGACGTCCTTGCCTGTCTCGGCGGCACGCTTGAGACCGGTACGGAAAGCCTCAATGACATCGCGGTAGCGATCCACGGAGAAAATAAGAGTGACGTTGACGCTGATTCCCTCCGCCAAGGCATCTTCGATGGCCGGAAGGGAACCGGTGGTGGCCGGAATCTTGATCATCACGTTGGGACGATCAACCTTGGACCACAACTCACGCGCTTGTTCAAGGGTGGCAGTAGCATCATCAGAAATGCGTGGGTCGACCTCGATGGACACGCGGCCATCTGCACCGTTAGTAGAGGAGTAGATATCCGCAAAGAGGTCGCAGGCATTCTTGACGTCCTCGATGGCCAATGCGTACACCGCTTCATCGGCGGTGGCCTTGGTCTCCTTCAACGTGGAAAGCTCGGCATCGTAGGCGGTGCCGTTGGTCATCGCCGCGGCGAAAATTGCCGGGTTGGTGGTAACTCCCACGATGGACTTAGCGGAAATTATCTCCTTGAGATTGCCCGAAACTAGGCGCTCGCGAGAAAGGTCATCGAGCCAGGTTGAGGTTCCCAGCTGGCCAAGTTCGGAAATGTGGTTCATGATTACTCCTTATCCAGTGTTGAAGGTTTACTTCTGCGAGGCAGCCAGCGATTCCTGCGCCGCTTCAACAACCGCTGTACTGGTGAAGCCAAATTTCTCAAAGAGTTCGCCCGCAGGAGCAGAGGCGCCGTAGTGCTCGATGGAAATGGTCCGGCCGAAAGAACCGGTGTACTTGTGCCACGGCATAGCGATGCCGGCTTCGATGGAGACGCGGGCCTGCACTTCGCTAGGCAGCACGGACTCGCGGTATGCGTCATCCTGTTCATCAAACCACTCAAGGCACGGTGCGGAGACAACGCGGGTGGCTGTTCCGGCGGCCTCGAGTTCCTTAGCAGCGGCGACGGCAAGCTGCACCTCAGAGCCGGTAGCGAGGAGGATCACGTCCGGCGTTTCCTTGGACTCTTCCACCAGAACATAAGCGCCGCGGCGCACGCCATCATGAGCCTTTTCCTTGGTGCCTTCCAGTACCGGTAGTCCCTGGCGGCTCAGCGCCAGGCCCTTTGGTGCGGCCTTGTACTCGAGAGCTGCGGCCCAAGCCTGTGCGGTTTCGTTGGCATCGGCCGGGCGAATAACGGACAGGTTCGGGATAGCGCGAAGGGCAGAAAGGGTTTCTACCGGCTGGTGGGTTGGGCCATCCTCGCCTAGGCCGATGGAGTCGTGGGTCCAGACATAGTAGGTATCGGTAGACATTAACGAGCCCAGGCGGACAGCCGGGTACTGGTACTCGGAGAAAATAAGGAAGGTGCCGCCGTAAACGCGGGTATTGCCGTGCAGAGCAATACCGTTCATGATCGCAGACATCGCGTGCTCGCGAATGCCAAAGTGGAGGTTGCGGCCATACGGCTGAGCCGACCACATATCGGTGGTAATGGCCGTGGGGCCGAAGGAGTCCGCGCCCTTAATCACGGTGTTATTGGAGCCAGCAAGGTCAGCAGAGCCACCCCACATCTCAGGAAGGGAAGCGGCCAATGCTTGGATGGTGGCCTCAGAAGCCTTGCGGGTGGCTAAAGATTCACCCGGTTCCCACACCGGCAATTCAGCGTCAAAATCTTGCGGCAATTCGCGCGCTAGCATGCGGTCAAAGAGTGCCTTATTCTCTGGATTAGCTGCAGCCCATTCGTCGAACTTCTTCTGCCACGCGGCGTGCTTCTCGGCGCCGCGCTCGCGCAGCTTGCGGGTGTGCGCGATAACCTCGTCGTCGATGTGGAAGCTGCGTTCCGGATCGAAGCCTAAGACCTCCTTGGTGGCAGCTACCTCGTCATCGCCCAGTGCAGCGCCATGAACGCCGCCGGTATTCAT
The DNA here is from genome assembly GCF_030503735.1 of Corynebacterium tuberculostearicum. The sequence goes on from NZ_CP073096.1 coordinate 664,198, forward strand.
CTTATTCGGGGCCGGGTAGCCAATGACGGTCTTCACGCGGATGAAGGACGGGCGCTCGGTCTCTGCCTGGGCTGCCTTGACGGCCTCCTCAATGGCTACGACGTCTTCGCCGGATTCGACCGTTTGGACGTGCCAGCCGTAGGCCTCGTAGCGGGCGACCACGTCTTCATTGAAAGCAATATTCGTATCGTCCTCAATAGAGATGCGGTTATCGTCCCAGAAGACAATCAAGTTTCCCAGCTTTTGCGTACCCGCCAGGGAAGAAGCCTCAGCGGTAACGCCCTCCTGCAGGTCACCATCGGAAGCAATGGTGTAGACGTAGTGGTCGAAGGGAGACTCGCCGGCCGGTGCCTCTGGATCGAAAAGGCCGCGCTCTTTTCGTGCCGCCATGGCCATGCCAACGGAGGAAGCAAGGCCTTGGCCAAGGGGGCCAGTGGTGATTTCCACGCCATCGGTGTGGTGCACCTCAGGGTGGCCAGGCGTGCGCGATCCCCACGTGCGCAGCTGCTCGAGATCGTCCATCTCCAAGCCAAAGCCGCCCAGGTAGAGCTGGATGTACTGGGTGAGCGAAGAGTGACCAACCGATAGAACGAAGCGGTCGCGGCCGGCCCAGTGCACATCGGCGGGATCATGGTTAATGACGCGCTGATACAAGGTGTATGCGAGGGGAGCGAGGGACATTGCGGTGCCCGGGTGGCCGGAACCGCATTCTTGTACAGCATCTGCGGCTAGTACTCGCACGGTGTCGACGGCGCGGGTGTCAATCTCCGACCAATCCGCCGGGTAACGGCGCTCAACCATAGTTTGGAGTTCTGGGGACAAATTATCTTTCGACACTGGAAAGCCTCGCTTACGTCTAGGCAAAAGTACTTAACTTTATTCAGTCTAGTAATTTTTTAACCGGCGGTGCGCAATTATAGAAAGCTAGGCATAAACGGTATGCTGGCATGGCTAAGTGGAGTGCGCGTAGGCGCTAGAGCGTGCACTGAATCTAGCGGCCATAGGCCTGTTGTCTTTCGCCCCGGCGCCGAAAACTGTGAGTGAGAGAACTGGAACTTTTTCAAGGGCATGTGCGACCGCTAGGGGTGACCGCGCGCAGGAAGTGCGCGGGACACAGTTCACCAACGTTCAGATAGTGGAGGAATCCCTTGGAGACCATCAAGGCCTATTTTGCGCTAACGAAACCGAGGATCATTGAACTCCTCCTCGTGGCCGCAATCCCGGCGATGCTCCAAGCGCAACGCGGCGTGGAGGCCGTTTCAGACAATATCTGGCTTATCGTGTCGACTATTTTCGGCGGTTGGATGGGCGCTGCTGCCGCCCACACGTTTAATAACGTCGTGGACTACGAGCTGGATCAAAAAATGCAGCGCACGAGAGCCCGCCCGTTGGTAAGGGCCAAGATTACTAAGCGAAACGCAGCAATTTTCGCCTGGGTAATGCTCATCATGTCCGTGCTGTGGTTGGGTGTCCTAGCTCATTCCTGGCTGGCGGCCTTCTTCGTGATTTTGACGAACTTTTTCTATGTCTTCGTCTACACCAAGTTTTTGAAGATGCGCAATGCTCAAAATATCGTCTGGGGCGGCTTGGCCGGCTGCATGCCGGCGATGGTCGGCTGGGCGGTTATCCGGGATAACGCTCCTGCTGGAGAGCCTGACCGCTGGTGGCAGGCAATCGTGCTCTTCCTCATCATCTTCTTCTGGACTCCGCCACACACGTGGGCGCTGGCCATGAAGTACAAGGAAGACTACCGCAAGGCCGGCGTGCCGATGCTGCCCGTAGTGGCTGATGAGAAGGAAGTCACTCGACAGATCGTGTGGTATACCGTGGGCACGGTTATCGTAACCCTACTTATCGTCCCCGCTGCATCGTGGATTTACTTGGTCGCAGCTCTTGCCTCCGGCGCGGTATTCCTGTGGATGGCTATACGCCTGCACAAAGGAGTCAACAACGGTGCCAGGGTTAAGCCGATGCGCCTGTTCATTTACTCTAATAACTATCTGTCGGTGCTCTTTATCGGGTTGTCCATCGATGCAGTATTGGGTTGGGAGCCACTAGGCAGGATGCTTGGCTGGTCGGCCACGTTATTCTAACTGCACCCAGATACCCAAGGATAAGAAGGCGAAAGCGCGGGAAGGCAAATGCGTTCCCGCGCTTTAGGCGTTTGTGGGTGGGTTTAGGCTTTATCGCCAGCTTGGACGCGCAGCACGATGGAACCGGTAGTCTTGCGCTCTTGGAGATCGCGGTGAGCCGCAGCGGCATCTTCCAGTAGGTAGGAGGCCGTGACGTTGAAGCTCAAATCGCCATCGATAACAGCTTGGACGACCGCCTGGGCACGCATTTGGAACTCGCCTTCTTGGGCTGTCCATGCGCCGATGGTAGGCCGGGTGAGAAAGATAGACCCATGCTTGTTTAGCAGCTGCGGGTCGATAGGCTCAACTGGGCCAGAGGCGGCGCCGAATAGAGCGATGGTGCCACGGGGGCGTACTGCTTCGAGTGACTCGTGGAAGGTAGCCTTGCCGACGCCGTCGTAAACCACGTCAACACCCCTATCACCGTTGTAGCGACGGACCTGCTCGGCGAGTCCGTCGCCATAGCGAAATACCTTATCCGCACCGGCTGCGTAGGAGAGTTCCTCCTTTTCGTCCGTGGAGACCACCGTATAAACGGTAGCGCCGAGCGACGATGCCATTTGGGTGAGGATCTGGCCTACACCGCCGGCACCGGCAGTAATCAGGCAGGAAGCTCCTTCACCCAGTTGATAAACGCCATGCGCCAAATAGTGTGCGGTAATTCCCTGCATCAACATAGAGGCAGCGACTTCTGGCTGGAAATCATCCGGGACCGCCACAAGTCCCTCGCGTGGGACGCAGACCTGTTCGGCGTAGGAGCCAAAAGCCTGGTTCCAGGCCACCATTGTGCCCTCGGCAATTTCCCCCTTGGGGTCGTGGACAACGCGTCCGGTGCCTTCGAATCCGGGAATGAACGGGGTGGCCGCGTTATAGATACCCTCACGATAATAGGTATCGATGTAGTTGACGCCAGCCATGATGACGTCCACCAAAACCTCGTCGTCATTAGGCGTGGGGGCAGGAACTTCGGTATAGCGAAGTACTTCTGGTCCGCCGGTTTCTGTGACCTGAATTGCGTGCATATAGCCAGGCTAGCGCAAAAAGCCGGCCGAGTGCAGTGCCTCGGCCGGCCGTAAGCATTATGGGCTAAGCAGTCGCTCGCTCTTGTTCAAGAGAGGTTTGGCGCGCCGCGTACTTCTCATCGCCGCTGGGAGAGCCGGTGATGAGATCCGCGGTGCCGTCGGTGCGGCGTACACCGTGCGCCCAGAGCAGGGCTGTATAAGCCGTAACGAAGGAAGAAAGGCCGATATGGAACGGCACCGTCCACCGCGGAATGCTCATGTAGAACTGATAGACGCCGACGGCCCACTGAATGAGGATGCACACGATAAGGGCCCAACCTGCCTTCTTGGCATCCTGTGGCGCGCGCTTCTTGTACAGCAAGAAGATGGTAATGACGCTTAGCGTCAGGTAGACGTACATGCACATGGCGTGGGTGACGGCCATGGCCTCGGTATCTACCTGTAGTCGGCCTTCCATTCCCACGCCGGAATCACCGGAGTGGACACCCGACCCGGTAACCATCGTGCCGGTGATGAGCACAATGCTCAGGGCAACGGTAGCGACCGCTGCAAGGAGGCGAATCGCTTGAGGGAAGCGAGCGCGTGGCGTTCCGTCATCAGGTTCCAAAATGCGGGAATAAAGCATTGCCGCCAGCCATACCAAGAGCATCGAAGGTAGGAAGTGCAACGCCACGGACCACCAGCGGAGGTCTAGGTGGACAGAGATACCGCCGATGATCGCCTGCAGTACGATGCCAGCGACGTTGAGCCATGCATAAACCTTGAGCTCTGCGCGGCGACGCGCCATGCGCATGGCAATGACGGCGGCGACAGCCGCTGCGGTTACGACGAAAGTAAGCAGGCGGTTACCAAACTCGATGGCCTGATGGATCGCAGGTGCAGCGCCTTCCATAGGGACAAGGGAGCCTGGTTGGCATTCCGGCCAGGTGGGACAACCCAATCCCGAGCCGGTCACGCGGACAATGGAACCAGACACGGTGATGCCACCCTGGCACAAGAGGAGGATGAGCGCGATGAGGCGCTGCTGTTGCAGTGTAGGGGCGGCTTCCTTAAAGAAGTGCCTGATCTTCGTCCAGTAATTCACGCATAGCATCCTACTAGTCGGGAGATTTCGGGCATAAAAATTCCTCTCGTTTCGAAAGGAACCGGATAAAAGTCACATTTAGCCATCGAAGCGGAACCAACGGACCGCAGCGAACGACGCCACCGCAAGCCACGCCAACAAGGATAGGAGCTCGAGGCCGGGGAAGACGGAATTAGAGGCGTCGGTAAGCGCGCCTGCTAGGGCGACGGTCGGCACCGCGTTGAGGATGCCATTATCGCCCAGTCCCTGGGAGTAGAGGGTCCATCCGACTACGCCGAGGAGCAGGAACCAGATGAGATTGGCTAGTGCGAGTACCACCTCAGAGCTGAGGGTGCCGCCGAGCAGCAGCCCCATGGCGGTAAAAGCCGCAACGCCAAAAAATAGCGAAAGCAACATGAGCAGCACCCCGCCCAGGCTGATACGGAGACCCAGGATATAGGCAGCTATGCCCAAAACGAGGATTTGGAATACCACCATGGTGAGCACGCCGAGGATCTTGCCGCCAATAATGGCCCATGCGGGCACACCGGACGCGCCGGTGCGTTTAAGGGCCCCGTAGCGCCGGTCAAAGGCAAGTGAAATGGCCTGACCGGTAAAGCCTGCGGAGGTGGCCGCAACTGCAAGCACCATGGGAAAAACCTCGTGCAAGCCATGTCCGGTGAGTGACTCTAGGTGGGCCGCGCCAATGAGCAGGGCCAGCGGTATGATGACGCTCAGCAATTGCTGTTCGCCGTGGCGCAGCATGAGTTTTGCTTCCATCTTTCCTTGCGCGAGCAACATGGCGCCGGCGCTAGCCCGTTTGGGGGCCGGGGTAAAGGTTCCAGTGTTAAAGGTAGTGCTCATGTGGTGCCTTCTTTCCGCAACGCAGTTGATTGAATTCGATCCTGGCGGAGGGCGCAGCTAGCTGCGCAAATGGCGCCCGGTAAGGTCAAGGAAGACCTCCTCTAAGTTGCGGTGAGTTGCGTCTAAGCGCCGCAACAGGACTCCTTGGCGGGCAAGTTCGGCGCTCAACGCGGCAATCGTCTCGGGTGTGCCGGCCTGGGTCAAGCGGTAATGCAGCGGCCGGGATTTGGTCGCTCGAATTCCAGCCTCAGCCAAAGCCTCCATATCAATATCGATATCGGTGCTGAAACTAAGCCCTGCCGAGTCCGACTGGGCGGTAAGTTCCGCGGGGGAGCCGTGGGCTACCAGCTCGCCATGATCCATGATTGCCACTCGGTCCGCTAGTGACTCCGCTTCATCCATGAGGTGGGTGGTAAGAACAATGGTGACGCCATCGCGCCTCAGGGCTCGAACAAGGTCCCAGACCGCCAAACGGGATTGTGCATCCATGCCAGCGGTGGGCTCATCGAGAAAAACTAGCTCGGGCCGACCGATGATTGCTAGGGCGAGGGAAAGCCGTTGTTGCTGCCCGCCGGAGAGTCTGCGATAGGAAGTCCGGGCTACTCCTTCCAGCCCGAGCGTTTCCAGTAGCCAGTGCGGGGAGAGGGGATGGGCGCTGTAGCTAGCGGAAAGTTCTAGCATTTCCAGAACACGGATGCCGGAGTAGGAACCACCACCCTGCAACATGATGCCGACCTTTTCGCGCACCTTGTCCGGTGCGGAACTCGGGTCTAGCCCGAGGACGTCGATTGTGCCGCTGGTGGGGTGGATAAAACCCTCTGACATCTCAATCGTCGTGGACTTTCCGGCGCCATTGGGGCCTAGGAGGCAAAAGACCTCACCTGTGGCAACGCTAAGGCTTAGACCGTTAACGGCGGTGGTGGAGCCATATTTTTTCACCACGTTGTCCACGGTGAGGGCTGGGCGATCGGCTGAAATGGAATTCACGTGGGATTAGTTTAGGACACGGATTCCGCTGCGCCGCATTGCAACCCACCACAGGGTGGCGATGACGGCGAAAGTGCAGGCTGCCGATACGTAGATGACGATGATAGTGCTGGGCGGCAACCCGAGGCCGCGCGGCAGCACAAAGAAGCTCATAGCTGCCGAATAAGCCACGACGCAGAAACGGAATATAAGCCGGTTGGCCCATGCGGCTAAAGGCAGTACAGCCCACAGGATGTACCACGGGTGGACTACGGGAAAGAAAATAACGAGGACGAGGGAGGCGGTGCCAAGTCCTCCCACGGGGTGAATACGGCCGCGCAAGGTGGCAAAGAGCATGCGGGCCATAAACGCCACGGCCACGAGCACACCAAAAGTACGGGTGACGGTGAGGATGGCTTCGGTATGATCTCCTAGGCCGAGTAGCATTCCGAAAAACCCCGTTCCCACGCCCACAGCGGTGGAGGTGGAAAGCCATGAGCGGATAGAGGCCGCACCACCTTGCCCGGTTACCCAGCCCAAGCCGATACCGGTGCACGCACTAATGAGAGCTACGGTTGCTACCAATACAACGAGCTGTAGGGCAATTGCGCAGGCTAAGGCTTTCCAACGCGGGGTGCCATTTTTTTCAATGAGGTAACGGGCATAGGCCATTCCGACAAAACCCAATCCAATGAAGCCGGTCACTTTGACCATTCCGGCGCACGAGAGGCAAAAGCCGGAGGCGGCAAGCGTCAGGTAGGCGCTGCGGCGGGATCGCCCCAGCTTGTCGACGCCCCGGAGACCCATCTCCATTCCCACCAACAACAATCCCAGCATGATGGATTCATTATGGATTCCACCCACTAAGTGCAAAATAGTTAATGGGTTGAGAATGCCGAGCCAAAGGGCAGACTCTGGAGATACGCGGCAGCGTCGTGCGAGGCAGCTAATGGCCCAGCCGGCTACGATAATCCCAGCGATAGACAATAGGCGGTGCGCGATAACGCCCAATAAAATGGAGTTAGCAGTAATCAGGCTTACAACTGCGGCTAAGCCGAGTGCCACCGGGCCATAAGGGGAAGGGGAATTTGCCCAGATAAATGGCACGGACCGGGCCAGTTTATCGCCAGCGCCCAGTAATTGAACCGGCCCCGCGGAATAAGGATCCATTCCTTGGACCACGATGGATCCATTAGCCAAATAGGAATATATATCTTGGGTAAATAGCGGCGCGCTGAAGATCAGTGGAATAACCCATCCGGCCCAAGTGCGCCATAGCTGCTGAGTGGTCACGAGCCTGCGGGCCCGAGTAGGTACAGCGGAGCCCTTCTGAGGCTGGCGAAGGGGCGTGCCCACAAATGGGGCAAGGAAAACCCACGCTGTGACCAAAAGCCCGACTCCGACCATCACTACCGCGGACGATGTTTGCAGCATGCGAGACATTAGCGAACCAAAAGGAACGTTGTCATAAGGGTTGCCCACCACCGGTAAGGCGCCGGCTCCTAAAGCGCCAAAGGCTATGAGTAAGGAGCCAACCGTCCCTACCCAGCGGAGAATGAAAAACGTCCGCCACTGGGCGGTGGTGGTGCGCTTGAGCCCATCGGCGTTAGCGGGCACGAAATCAAAACGGGAATCTGGTTCCGCGGCGCCAGCATCTTCGGCGTGCAGCCGTGCAGTGCGCGACCCTGCGGAACCTAGCTGCGGCAGCTCGGCTTTAATGCCGGTAAGAAAGCCGCGGATTTTCCCTGTCATGGCATAAGACCTTACGCGAGGATTGCATCCCAACCCCAGCTGGCCCGCCCGCGTGGGCCGCGCAGAGTGGCGAGAAGTGACGGTGAGGGTAATAGGCACCCCCGTTGCCACGCCGAAGAATGCCCCATGGTGGCATTCCGGAATGAATTAAGGAACACTAGTGTTGTCTAATAAAGAAGGCGCAGTTGGTTTGGCGCGTACTGCCGGTAGACGGTAAGGCGCGGCAGAGCAGCTGTAAGTGAGTGGAGCACGAAGGGAGGTCCCCGGCATGAGCACACCTCAACGCGCGGAAAAGTCGCCAAAGATGGCGAAAGAAACGCGCACCACGGATGGCGATACTCGCCGCCAAGTCATGTTGCTGCTGCTGAAGGACGGGCCTGTTACTGCTTCCCACCTGGGTGAACGCCTTGGCCTTTCTGCTGCCGGAATCCGTCGGCACTTAGACATCTTGGTGGAAGAGGAACTAACGGAGGTGGTGCGCCGCCGGCCTGCCACCCGCACTCCAGCGGGTAGCGCTTCCGGTCGCGGACGACCAGCTAAGCACTTTCGCCTCACCGATCGTGGCCGAGCGAAATTTGGTCACGCCTATGATGACTTGGCTTCAGAGGCTTTGACGGCTTTGCGAGCGGTTGGCGGATCTGAAGCCGTAAAGCACTTTGCTAAGGCCCGGTTTGAGCGGCTCGTCGCCGATGTTCGCCCCCTTGTAGAAGAGGGGGAATCCGTGGAAGACGTGGCGCGAAAGCTAGCTGAAGTCTTAGATGAGCACGGATATGCCGCCACGGTGGACCGTGTCGGCCAGGGAGTGCAAATATGTCAACATCATTGCCCGGTGTCCCACGTGGCCGCTGAGCATCCGGAACTGTGTGAGGCGGAACAGGAAGTCTTTTCCGCTCTATTAGGCAAACACGTACAGCCCTTGGCCTCCATCGCCGGTGGCCACGGAATTTGTACCACGAATATCCCCTTGACACCTGTTAATACCAATACTGAAAGGAGCGAGTCATGACCCAGGCACAATCGGCACCTGAGAACAAGATGACCGATGATGAAATCATCGATTCCATTGGTGCATATGAGTACGGCTGGCACGACTCGGACGCGGCTGGCGCTTCTGCTCGCCGTGGCTTGAACGAAGACGTAGTACGCGATATTTCCGCCAAGAAGGGCGAGCCGGAATGGATGCTCAACCAGCGCCTGAAGGCCCTCAACATCTTTGATAAAAAGCCCGTTCCCACGTGGGGTGCGGATTTGTCTGGTATCGACTTTGACCAGATCAAGTACTACGTAAAGTCCACTGAGGAACAGGCCCAAACCTGGGAAGACCTGCCGGACGACATCAAAGCCACCTACGATAAGCTGGGCATTCCGGAAGCCGAAAAGCAGCGTCTTGTTGCCGGTGTGGCTGCGCAGTACGAGTCCGAGGTGGTCTACCACCAGATCCGTGAGGATCTGGAAAGCCAGGGCGTGATCTTTGTTGATACCGATACCGCGTTGCGTGACTACCCAGAACTCTTTGAGGAGTACTTCGGTACCGTAATCCCGGCCGGTGATAATAAGTTCTCCGCGTTGAACTCCGCCGTATGGTCCGGTGGCTCCTTCATTTATGTGCCAAAGGGCGTGCACGTAGATATTCCGCTTCAGGCCTACTTCCGCATCAATACGGAAAACATGGGTCAGTTTGAGCGCACCCTCATCATCGTTGATGAGGACGCTTATGTGCATTACGTTGAGGGCTGTACTGCTCCTATTTATAAGTCTGACTCCCTGCACTCTGCGGTAGTGGAGATCATCGTGAAGAAGGGCGGCCGTTGCCGCTATACCACCATTCAGAACTGGTCTAGCAACGTCTACAACTTGGTGACTAAGCGCACCAAGGTGGAAGAAGGCGGCACCATGGAATGGGTTGACGGCAATATTGGTTCTAAGGTCACCATGAAGTACCCGGCCGTGTGGATGACTGGTCCTTACGCTAAGGGCGAGGTGCTCTCCGTTGCCTTTGCTGGTGAGAACCAATTCCAGGACACCGGTGCCAAGATGACCCACATGGCGCCACACACCTCTTCCAATATCGTGTCCAAGTCGGTAGCCCGCGCCGGCGGTCGCGCCGCCTACCGCGGTTTGGTGCAGGTAAATCAGAATGCGCACCATTCCACCTCGAACGTAGAGTGCGATGCGCTGCTGGTGGACAACATTTCGCGCTCGGACACATACCCGTATAACGACATCCGCAATGACCACGTCACCCTGGGCCACGAGGCAACCGTTTCCCAGGTTTCTGAGGAGCAGTTGTTCTACCTGATGTCTCGCGGCATTGCGGAAGAAGAAGCAATGGCAATGATCGTGCGCGGCTTCGTCGAGCCTATTGCCAAGGAGCTGCCGATGGAGTACGCCCTCGAGCTCAACCGCCTCATCGAACTGCAAATGGAAGGATCGGTCGGCTAAAGAAAATGGTCGCTTCGAACGAATTCAACCCGGATAAGATCACCAAGGGTGACGTCTTTACCTCCACCAACGTGGAGGATTTCCCGGTGCCGCACGGCCGCGATGAGGTGTGGCGCTTTGTTTCGCTGCGCAAACTGCGTGGCTTGCACAATGGGGAATTCGCTGAGGCAGTGGCACAGGATGTCACCGTCAGCGAGAACCCTGGCGTAAGCTCCGAGACCGTCACTCGTGATGACGAGCGCTTGGGCCGTGTGGGTACTCCCTCTGACCGCGTTGCTGCACAGGCATGGACTTCCATGCCTGAAGGTCAGGTTGTCACCATTGATGCGGAGGCTCAGGTAAAAGAGCCCGTCGTTATTACCTATACCGGCAAGGGCGAGGGTGTGACTTCCTTTGGCGCCACCTCCATTGAAGTAGGCCACCACGCGGAAGCTACCGTCATTTTGAAGTATGTCGGCTCCGGCACCCACGCGGATAACGTCGAATTCATTGTGGGAGATGGCGCCCACTTAACCGTTGTCGTTGACGTTGATTGGGAGGACGACGCGGTTCACCTGTCCAATCACGTGGCTCAGCTCGGCCGCGATTCCGTGCTGCGCCATAACTCCGCCATCTTCGGCGGCGAAGTAGTACGCATTGTGCCGCGCGTGAACTTCACGGAGCAGGGCGGCGACGCAGAACTGCTGGGCGTGTACTTCGCTGACGAAGGCCAGTACTTTGAGAACCGCATGCTGGTGGATCACTCCGTTCCTAATTGCCGCTCCCACGTCCTGTATAAGGGCGCGTTGCAGGGCACTAAGGAAAATGAGGCTCGCACCTGCTGGGTAGGTGATGTTCTCATCCGCTCCAATGCACAGGGCACCGATACCTACGAGACCAATAACAACCTGATCCTGACTGAGGGCGCTCGCGCGGACGCAATCCCTAACTTGGAGATTGAAACCGGTGAAATCACCGGCGCTGGTCACGCAGCCACCGTTGGTCGCTTCGATGACATCGAGTTGTTCTACTTGATGTCTCGCGGCATTCCAGAGGCTGAAGCCCGCCGCCTCATTATTCGTGGCTTCTTCAATGAGGTCATCCACCGCATCCCGGTGCAGTCCCTGTCTGAGGAATTGGAAAACCGCATTTCCGAAGAATTGGAAAAGATCTCCGCCTAAAGCTTTCATAGAAGGAAAACCACACATTATGTCTACTCTGGAAATTAAGAACCTCCACGCCCAGGTGCTGCCGACGGAAGAAGGCGGCGAGCCGAAGGAAATCCTCAAGGGCGTCAACCTGACCATTAACTCCGGTGAGATTCACGCCATCATGGGCCCGAACGGCTCAGGCAAGTCCACCTTGTCCTACACCATTGCTGGCCACCCAAAGTATGAGGTCACTGAGGGTGAGGTGCTTCTCGATGGCGAAAACCTGTTGGACATGCCCGTCGACGAGCGCGCTCGCGCCGGTCTCTTCCTAGCGATGCAGTACCCAACTGAGGTACCGGGCGTTAAGGTCTCCCAGTTCATGCGTTCCGCCGTCACTTCGATCCGTGGTGAAGCACCGAAGCTGCGTGAATGGAACAAGGAACTTACTCAGGCCCGCGAGAACCTGAAGATTGATAAGTCGTTCATTTCCCGCTCCGTCAACGAAGGCTTCTCTGGTGGCGAGAAAAAGCGCCACGAGGTTATGCAGCTCGATATCCTCAAGCCGAAGTTCGCAGTTATGGACGAGACCGACTCCGGCCTAGACGTTGATGCTTTGCGTATCGTTTCTGAGGGAATCAACAGCTACCAGAAGGAAACGAATGGTGGCATCTTGATGATTACCCACTACAAGCGCATCCTGAACTACGTTAAGCCGGACTTTGTACACGTCTTTGCAGACGGTCAAGTCATCAAGACCGGTGGCGCTGAATTGGCAGATCAGCTCGAGTCTGACGGCTACGACCAGTTCCTGAAGTAAGGACCGACCACGGGCCGGTCAACCGCGACTATCTAAAGAAGATTCATGACTGGATTTGATGTAAACGCAATTAGGGAGCAGTTCCCGATCCTCCAGCGCACTGTGCGCGGCGATAAGCCACTGGTGTATTTGGATTCGGGCGCTACTTCCCAGCGCCCGCTGCCGGTATGGAAGGCGGAGGAGGAGTTTGTGCTGCACACGAACGCTCCTGTCCACCGCGGTTCCTACCAGCTGGCGGAAGAGGCCGATGACGCCTACGAGTCCGCGCGACAAGCTATCGCCGCATTCGTAGGTGCGGACCGCGACGAGATCGCCTTTACCAAAAACGCCACTGAGGCCCTAAATGAAGTTGCCTATGTGCTTAGCGACGAGCGGGCGGGTGACCTCTACGTAGGCGAGGGCGATACCGTTGTGATCACTGAATTGGAACACCACGCCAACTTGGTTCCGTGGCAGGAGCTATGTGCTCGCACTGGGGCTACGTTGAAGTGGTACTCCATGACCGAAGATGGCCGCATCGATCTTGATTCGCTCGAGCTCGATGATTCGGTCAAGGTCGTTGCGTTTACCAACCAGTCCAATGTCACTGGCGCGGTGGCGGACGTTGACGAGCTGGTGCGCCGTGCTCGTGCGGTAGGCGCCATGGTTGTCGTGGATGCCTGCCAGTCGGTGCCTCATATGGCGGTAGATTTCCACGCTTTGGATGTGGACTTCGCAGCCTTTTCCGGCCATAAGATGTGCGGTCCTAACGGCGTTGGTGTGCTGTACGGCAAGGAGGAATTGCTCAAGAAGCTCCCGCCTTTCCTAACCGGTGGCTCCATGATTGAGATCGTCAAGATGGAAGAGACCACCTTTGCCGAGCCGCCGACGCGCTTTGAAGCAGGCACGCAGATGACCAGCCAGGTCGTTGGCCTTGGTGCAGCGGTGAAGTTCTTGGAAGAAGTGGGCATGGACAATATCCACGCGCACGAAAAGAAGCTAACCGAGCGCGCTTTGCGCCAGCTCAAGGAAATCCCCGGTCTGCGCATTATTGGTCCAGAGGACACTGAAAATCGTGGTGGCGCTGTTTCCTTTACCGTGGAAGGCGTTCACCCGCACGACTTAGGCCAGGTTCTCGATGACCATGGTGTGGCCATTCGCGTTGGACACCACTGTGCGTGGCCATTGCACCGTGCCTGTGGGGCTCAGTCCACCGCTCGCGCTAGCTTCTACCTCTATAACACTGAGGAAGAGGTAGATAAGCTAGTGGAAGCAATCAAGGCCGCCCGCGAATTCTTTGGAGTTGCCTCATGAACCTAGATTCCATGTACCAGGACGTCATCCTGGATCACTATAAGAACCCCCAGCACGCTGGCCTGAGGGATCCGTATCAAGCAGAGGTTCATCACGTGAATCCTTCTTGCGGCGATGAGCTGACCTTGCGCGTTCGTCTATCTGAGGACGGCAAGACCGTAGAGGACGTCTCCTATGACGCGGAAGGCTGCTCCATTTCGCAGGCCTCTACCTCGGTTATGGCGGAAGAAATCGTTGGGCTGCCCCTTGCGGAAGCCAATGAGAAGCTGGCCGAGTTTGAAAAGATGATCACCTCACGCGGCAAGGAAGAAGGCGATGAAGACCTTATTGGTGATGGCGTTGCCTTCGCCGGAGTATCCCAGTACCCAGCGCGTGTCAAGTGCGCGCTCCTCGGATGGAAGGCCTTCCAGGCCGCTTCCGCCGATGCACTAACTGAAGTGGAGAATTAGATGACCGATCCCGTAGATCCTTATCAGAATGAAAACTCCTCATTCTCCGGCAGCGGCGAGCGGCCGGAGCAGACCGAGGAGCAGATTTCTAAAGCCTTTGATGTCACCGAATTCATGCGTGACGTTATTGACCCCGAGCTCGGCATCAACGTTGTTGACTTGGGCCTCGTCTATGACCTCTGGTTTGAAGAAGACAACGGCAAGGAAATCGTTATGATCAATATGACGCTGACCTCGCCGGCCTGCCCACTGACCGATGTTATTGCGGAACAAGTGGAAGACATCGTCGAGGCCAATAAGCTGGCCGACGCCGTCCGCATTAACTGGGTATGGATGCCCCCATGGGGCCCGCAAATGATTACTGAGGAGGGCCGCGAGCAGCTTCAGGCCCTCGGCTTCGCGGTCTAAGATCGCGCACCGTGCACTCGCCCCCAGCGGCGCATTTTCCGGTCTAGGGAAGCAGCTGTTGGGGGTGTTAGTGTGTCTTAGCGTCAGCGCAGTCAATTGCTAGACTATTTCTTCGTGATTGTAACCAATGATTTCGAAGTCAGGGTAGGAGCTCGCACGCTTCTCGACGCCCCCGGGCAGCACCTCCGCGTGCAGCCCGGCGACCGCATCGGCCTCATCGGCCGCAACGGCGCGGGCAAGACGACGACCATGCGCATTTTGGCAGGGGAGACGGAGCCTTATGGCGGCTCTGTGACGCGCTCGGGGCCCATTGGTTATTTGCCCCAAGATTCTCGCGAAGGAAATATCGAGCAGACAGTGCGCGAGCGCGTTCTCTCCGCACGCGGCTTAGATGATCTCAAGCGCCGAATGGCCAAGCAACAAGAGCTCATGGAATCTGCCACAGACGATAAATTCCGGGACAAAGCCATTCGGAAGTACTCCCGCTTGGAGGAACAGTTTGAGTCCCTAGGCGGCTATGAGGCCGATTCCGAGTGCGCGCAGATCTGCGATAACTTGGGCCTGCCGCAGCGCGTATTGGATCAACAACTCAAGACCCTCTCGGGCGGTCAGCGCCGCCGTGTGGAGCTGGCGCATATCCTATTCGCCGCGACCGAAGGCTCCGGCAAATCCCAGACCACGCTGCTCCTAGATGAGCCGACTAACCACCTCGATGCGGATTCGATTGTGTGGCTGCGCCAATTCCTCTCCAAACACGAGGGCGGGCTCATTATGATTTCCCACGATGTCGAGTTGCTGGAGGCCGTGTGCAATAAGGTGTGGTTCCTTGACGCGGTCCGCGGCGAGGCTGACGTGTACAACATGGGCTATAAGAAATACCTCGATGCCCGAGCCACGGATGAAGCACGGCGTCGCCGAGAGCGTGCGAATGCCGAAAAGAAGGCTTCAGCACTGCAAAAGCAAGCAGCCAAGCTGGGCGCCAAGGCAACCAAGGCCGCTGCGGCCAAGCAAATGCTACACCGTGCTGAGCGCATGATGAATGAGCTTGATGAGGTCCGCGTGGCCGATAAGGTCGCCAATATTAAATTCCCCGAGCCAGCCCCGTGCGGCAAAACCCCCATGAATGCCAAGGGTCTGACCAAAATGTATGGCTCGCTTGAGGTTTTCGTGGGCGTAGACCTCGCTATCGACAAGGGCTCTAGAGTGGTCGTCCTCGGCTACAACGGTGCAGGTAAGACCACCCTGTTGAAGTTACTGGCCGGTGTGGAAAGAACCGATGGTGAGGGCGGCATCGTCAGCGGCCACGGCCTGCGCATCGGCTATTTCGCACAGGAACATGACACCATCGATCCGGATAAGTCCGTCTGGCAAAACACCATTGATGCTTGCCCGGATGCGGATCAGCAAGAATTGCGCAGCCTGCTTGGCGCCTTTATGTTTTCCGGCGAGAAGTTGGAGCAACCTGCGGGTACCCTCTCCGGCGGCGAGAAGACGCGCCTTGCACTGGCTGCCTTGGTCTCCAGTCGCGCGAATGTCCTGTTGCTAGACGAGCCGACCAATAACTTGGACCCAATTTCGCGCGAGCAGGTGCTTGATGCACTGAAAACGTATACGGGCGCTGTGGTGCTGGTAACGCACGATCCGGGTGCCGTTAAGGCACTGGATCCGGAACGCGTGATCATCATGCCCGATGGTGATGAGGACCTGTGGTCCGATGACTATATGGAGATCGTGGAGCTAGCTTAGGAACCTATGAAGACGCTGCTGGAGAGGATGCCCGCCTGGCGGGAGAAGTTTTGGCTCATCCCCGCCGTGGCGGTGGCGATAGCCGCGATCTGCGCGGAATTGCTCACTGCGGTTGGTAGTAATTTTGATGTGTCGGCCACGCTCTTTTATGACGGCAGCGCCGATAGCGCGCAAGGGATTTTAAGCGCGGTAGCAACCTCGTCACTCTCCTTGGCCGGGACCCTCTTTTTCATCACGCTGACCGCGCTATCCGGTGTCGTCACGGTGATGGGCCCGCGCCTACTGCACGAGTTTTTAAAGGATCGCTCCATTCAATCCACGTTGGCGATCTACCTGGCAACCTTTATTTTTGCGCTCCTATCCTTGCGCGCGGTCCGAACCGGCGGCGGTGGGGAAGAAGAATATGTTCCTTCCCTCAATGTAGCCGTCACGGTGCTGCTGGCTATCGCCTGCGTTGTCTTCCTTATCTACTTCATCGTGCACATTGCGCAATCGATCAGCATGTCCCACGTGGTGCACGTCGTTGCCCAAGACGTAGAGAGCCACATGCGCCGGCTCATCCGCCGCGGTGAGGAGGAAGAGAAAGTAGAAGCGCCGGGCCCAGAGTTCTACACGAACTCGCAAAAGCGCCGCAGTAGTGAGACTGGCTATCTCAAATTCGTGGACTATGACGCCATTGCTCAGGCTGCGGCGCAGGAAAGTTGTGCGGTGCACCTGGGCGTGGCACCGGGAGATCTAGTGCTGGAAGGCGAGGTCATTGCCCACGGCGTGCCACGTTTGCCGGAAAACATTGAGCGACATATCGTGCTCACGCAGTACCGGGAAAACGCCTCTGCCCACGACCCTCGGTTTACCGCCCGGCACCTTGCAGAAATTGCTGCCCGCGCTTTGAGCACCGGAGTTAATGACCCTTTTACGGTAATCGATATCATTGACCGCTTCACCCAGATCCTCACCGTGATTGGGGATAAGCGGCTTCCGCAGGGCATTGTGCATGTCAACGGCGAGTTTCGGCTGGATTATCAGACCTTTAGCTATGCCGAAATCGTCGAAGCGATGTTTACACAGATTCGGCGCGACGCGGCCGATAATGCGGAGATTTACCTCAGCATGCTGGATAACCTCGCTAAGGTGGTTGCCCTTCTTCGCACAGCGGAACGCCGGCGCGTGCTTGACGACGCCGCCCAGGCCATCTACTCCGATGCCCGCCGCCAGGTAGGCGGCGAGGTGGAGCTGCAACAGTTGGAGGATTCCTACCAGCACTTCGAGGCCAACCTAGCTGCGTGGGCGGAATCCGATAAGCCGGGCGAAGAGCACGCCGCGGAGTAGCCCGCGGCGCGGTTGTCGTTGGCGCTAGTTGCGGAATCCATGCACCGGTGCGGGGATGAAGCCGCCGCGGTTAATGAACTGCGCATTGCCCACTTGATTGACCGGGATGACAGGGGCGTAGCCAAGAAGCCCACCGAAGCTGACCTCGTCGCCTACCTGAGCGCCAGGTACCGGAATGACGCGTACTGCGGTGGTTTTATGGTTCATCACGCCAATGGCGGCCTCATCAGCGATCATGCCCGAGATCGTCGCGGCAGAGGTATCGCCCGGCAGGGCAATCATGTCGAAGCCAACCGAGCAAATGGCGGTCATGGCCTCCAGCTTGTCCATGGAAATGGAGCCGGATTTGACCGCATCGATCATGCCTTTGTCCTCGGAAACGGGGATGAAAGAACCAGACAATCCGCCCACGCGGGAACAAGCCATCATGCCGCCTTTTTTAACGGCGTCGTTAAGCAGAGCCAAGGCTGCTGTGGTGCCGTGGGTGCCCACCTGGTCTAGGCCCATGTGCTCCAAGATGTGCGCAACCGAATCGCCCAATTCGGCGGTGGGGGCAAGAGAAAGGTCGATGATGCCGAAAGGAACGCCCAGGCGCTCCGACGCCATGGTGCCTACCAGCTGCCCGGCGCGAGTGATCTTGAAAGCAGCCTTCTTCACCTCTTCTGCAACCTGGTCTAAGCTGGCCCCCTCGAGCGAGCCCAAGGCGCGGTCGACCACACCCGGGCCAGAAACGCCCACGGAGACCACACAATCGGGCTCTTCAATGCCGTGGAAGGCGCCGGCCATAAAAGGATTATCTCCCACGGAGTTAGCAAAGACTACGAGCTTGGCGCACGCAATGGCGGAATCATCCTTAGTTAGCTCGGCCGCTTCCTTGATGACCTCGCCCATCTTCTTCGCCGCATCCATGTTGATGCCGGCGCGCGAGCTGGCGATGTTTACGGAGGAACACACGACGTCCGTAGTAGCCAGCGCCTCCGGAATGGAGCTGATGAGTTTCTGTTCCGCGGTAGTAGCACCCTTTTCCACCAAGGCGGAATAGCCGCCCACGAAGTTGACGCCAACCTCTTTTGCTGCCTTGTCCAGCGCCTTCGCTGCTTCAACGGGGTTTCCCTCTACGCCGGCCACCAACAACGAGATGGGGGTTACGGAGATGCGCTTATTGACGATGGGGATACCGAGCTCGCCCTCGATGCCTTCGCAAACCTCGACGAGGCGCCCTGCCTGCTGGGTGACCCGGTCATAGATGGCCTGGCAGGTAGCCTCCATGGTGGACCGGGTGCATCCGAGGAGTGAGATGCCCATGGTCACGGTGCGAATATCGAGACGATAGTTCTCAATCATCTCGATGGTGTCCAAGATATTGGTGGTATTAAATCGCGTACTCATATTAAATTTCGTTCATCGCGGTGAAAAGGTCTTCGGATTGGATGCGGATGGACTGATGCTTTTCCTCCGCCACGGGGTGCATGCGCTCCTTGATGGTCTGGATAGTGACTTTGTCCGCATCGAATTCGACGCGCAGGATCATGGTGAAATAGCCCCCCATAAGCGTCTGGGAGACGTCGATGACGTTGATATCGAGTTCTGCAAGGGTAGTGGTCACCGCGGCGATGATGCCGGTGCTATCGGCACCGGTGACGGTCATAATGGCATACATGCATGCAATTCTATCTGCTTGCCGGGCCCGCCGCGATGGTATGTGCGTGTCAGATAGGTGAGGGCGTCTGCACGCCGACCGCGCCGTTGTTACGGTGGCGAGGTATGACTGATAAGAAGAAGATTCTGTACATCGGTGGACACGGCAAGGTCGGACAGCTCACCGCCCCTAAACTGGTTGATGCCGGCCACGACGTCCACTCCCTCATCCGCAACCCAGAGCAGAAGGCCGAGATTGAAAAGCTCGGCGCGACCCCGGTTATGGCGGATATTACTGAACAAACCGTGGGTCAGTGGGCAGAGCTTTTCGCCGCTTATGACGCTGTAGTCTGGGGCGCCGGTAATGGCGGCCGAGGTGGGGCAGACCTCACCTGGTCCGTCGACCGCGATGGCGCCCTCGCTACCCTCGACGCGATGGACAAGTTGCAGCAGGAGGGCAAGAAAGTGCCTGCCTATGTGATGATCTCTTACGTCGGCTCCCAGGTAGCAACCACGGATCCTGCCGATGAGAAGTGGTATGCCTATGTGGAGTCTAAGAAGGAAGTAGACAACCGCCTTGTACAGGCCAGCTACCCGCACCTCATACTCAAGCCAGCGATGCTGACCGAGGAGCCAGCCAAGGGCATTGAGCAGATTGAGGATAAGATGCTGAAGGAGTCTCTGACTTCTTCCCGCGAGCTGGTTGCGGACGTCATCGTCGAGGCCCTTGGCCGCGAAAACCTGCCGGAATCCCCGCTTGCCTTCGTTGATGGCGACAATCCGGTAAGCTCCATCAAGTAAGGCGCTAGACTGGCTGGCATTATGACTGTTAAGCCACCAGCTGTCCTTATTGATTGCGATCCCGGCATCGATGATTGCCTCGCCCTCATGTACTTGGCGGGCCTGCATCTTGCCGGTGAGATCGAGCTGGTGGGCGTTACCACCACGGCCGGCAACGTCGAGGTGCACCAGACCGCGGCTAATGCCCGCTGGATCGTGGACCTTTGCTCGCTTGCCGACGTCCCCGTAGCCCCCGGCGTACCCCAACCTCTCAAGGTGGATCTCACCACCACCCCTGAGACTCATGGCCCGACAGGGCTGGGCTACGCACATGCCCCCGCTGCCGCCGCCAGGCTGCAGCAGCGCGATTGGCAGCAGGTATGGGAAGAGGCATTAGCCACCCACGACGATCTGCAGCTGATCGTTACTGGACCGGTCACCAACCTTGCTGCTTTCGAGGCAACCCATCGCGAGGCTGCCGCGCGCTTCGGTGCCATCACAATCATGGGCGGCGCGGTCAATTACCGCGGAAACACCACGCCAACTGCCGAGTGGAACTTTTGGGTGGATCCACACGCTGCAGCCCAACATTTTCATTCAACTGCCCCACGCGTTCTCACCACGCTGTGTTCCCTCGAAGTAACGGAACAGTTTCTCATCACCCCGCAGCGCCTAGACGAGGCCTTGGAATTGTTAGGGGAGCACCCCACGGCACAAATCCTGCCGGACGTGCTGCGATTTTATTTTGAATTCCACCAGGCACAAGGGGAGGGATATCAAGCTCAAATCCACGATCTCTTGACCTGCATGATTGCTCTCGGACGCATCAATGTCGACGCGATAGAAACCACCGTGGACGTCGAGGCGGAATCGCCACTGCTGCGTGGCACGAGCGTTGCAGATTTGCGCAATCACCGGGACCGCGCCCACAACACGCGGCTGGTAACAAGCGCAGACTTGGAGGCCGCACACCACGAATGCGCGCGGGGATTGACGCTATTGGCTTCGCATTAGTGGCTTTTAACACGCAGAGCCTCTACTATTATCCGCGGCGCACGTACCGTGCGAGATCGCTTTCCGAGGTGACATAGGAAAGCAGCACCATCCGCGGTTGGCGTCTACTTTGCCCATTTTTCGGTATGTGGATTTGGACTTTTACTGTGTCACAGCTTTCTCTCACCCCCGCCCGCAAGGCTATGATCATCGCGGGTGCACTCATCGTCGCCGCAACCTGGATTTATCTGGTTCTTCTGCGTCCTACTGATTGGGAATCCGTTGCCGGCTCTACAGAGGCGCTCATTACCCTCGCCGGCTACCTCGTTGGCGCCGCGCTTCTTCTAGCCGGCACCGTTCCGGCACTACCGGCGCGAACCATCGCCATCATCCCGGTAGCGCTAGTGCTCAATATTGTTGTCGGCGAAATCATTGGTTCTATCGGCGTTCCGCTGTATATCGACGCCGTGGGTACAATCCTGGTAGCCGCGCTCGCGGGACCCATCGCCGGATTGGCTACCGGTACATTGTCCTCCGTCGTATGGGGGCTGTTGAACCCTGCCGCTCTGCCCTTCGCCGCCGTGTCCGCCGCCACGGGGTTCCTCTCCGGACTGGTAATCAAGAAGGGCGCTTTCACTAAGGTGTGGTGGGTCATTCTCAGCGGCGCCATCATCGGAATCATTTCCGGCATGCTCGCCGCACCAGTGGCTGCCTTTGTTTATGGTGGTACCGCAGGTCTTGGTACGGGCGCGGTTGTTTCGCTCTTCCGAGAGTTGGGCAATTCCCTCATCGCCTCGGTTACGCTCCAGTCCTTTATTTCGGATCCCCTGGATAAGGCACTGGTCTTCCTCATTGTCTGGGCAGCGGTCAAGGCACTGCCGCAGCGCACCCGAGAATCCCTCCAGCCCCGTTAATGCACGGCCTTCATCCCGCCACCGTTGTCACGATCGCGGCCTGCGGCTGGATCCTTACTGTGGCACTGAATACCCCGGTGGCGTCGGCAAGCGTAGTGCTCATCGCCCTAGCCTGCGGTACTGCCGCTACCCGCAACGCCTCCGTAATTTTGACAACTGTGGCGCTAAGCGCCCCAGCGGCCCTTTCCATGCTGGTCATTCACGCCCCCTACGGTGATAACCCAGTGCTGCCGCTGGTAACAAGCGACGGCTTGGTGCTCGCCGCCATCCTCACCCTGCGGTTCTGCGCCCTCATGGCCTGCTTCATCACGGCCATGGCAGTGCTGCGCATTGCTGATATCGCCAAGTGGCTGCAAGTTTCGCGCGCTGGCCACAAGGTCGCGTATATCGTCGGATCCTCCCTACAAACCCTGCCCCAAGGTGCGCATGCTTGGCGTTGCGTCCGTGAAGCCAACCAGCTCGCCGGCATCACCGTGACCTGGCGCAATACCATCTCGCGCGTCATTATTCCCGTCATCGCTCGACTCCTTACCCAAGGAACCCAACGAGGCCAGGCCTTGGCCGCCGTCGGATTCAACCAAGAAGGGCAACGCACCCTCCTGCGTCCTGTTGCCGATTCCACGGTCTCTCGCGTCATACGCCTGGTCATTCCACTAGTTAGCTTTGCGGTGGTGATTACTACATGGATCTAGCCCGCATTAAGCCCACCCCTGGGGCCATTTATCAAGTACTCGTCGAACCTGACACAGCCGTCGAAGACGTTGCCGTGCAACTAGCGGAACACCTATCTACCGAAGCCATTATCGGCACGGATGCCTCAGCACAGATTAGCTTCCTGCGGGAAACTTGCATCGAAGAAGTAGTTTTAGGCCTCGAAAATGCCGGCGTGCCTGCCCCTGAAATGCAGCGGCGCGGGGAGCGAATGCTTCGCGCTGTAGGACTGTCTGACTATTGCGAACATGACCCAACACAGATATCCGGTGGCCAAACACGAAGGCTTGCGGCTGCTTGTGTCGCCATTCGCGAGCCAGAAGTCATGATTGTGTGCGAACCTGCAGCCGGGCTAGACGCAAACTCGCGCACGCAAGTGGTTCGCCTCTTGCAGGAGTTGCCGGAAACCTGCGTCATTTCTATATCCAGTGCTTCCTGGCCAGAATTGGGTGGGCACATCATTGGAACAGACCCGCTCGTAGCGGCCGTCGACTTACCGCGGGTTTCTGCAAGCCCCCGGACAGGGAGTATCGGTCCGCTAACGGCATGCAGGAGTGCAGCAAAGAAGAAATGGTGGCACTTTTCTCAGCCCCGTGGCACTTCCTTCAGCGTCGGGCCGGTAGAAATTCCTATCGTGGAATCTGGGGTGACCTGGTTACGCGGTGATAATGGCAGCGGCAAGACTACGCTCCTGCGCGCCGTCGCCGGGCTCGATGGGGCAGGAGTTGTACGGAATGCACCAGCTCTTGCTCTGCAATCGCCGTTTGACCAGGCGGTGTTTTCCACGGTGGAGGAATTTGTCCCCGATGCATCCTTGCGCGACCTGCTGGGACTAGATCCTGCAGATCACCCTCTCGATTTATCATCGTCTCGCTTGCGACTTGCGCAAGTTGCTCACGTCATTGGGCAGCACCGTCAGAAGCTACTTCTCGATGAGCCAGATACCTTGCTTTCTGCTGCGGACCGATGGTTAATGCACCAACTAATCCACTACGCCCTGCAGTCCGGTAGTGCCATAGTGGTTGCCTGCCACGACCCAAAGTTTGTGGCGGAAATATCAACTTATGCCCAAGTGGAGGAGAAGGTATTGCCGGCACCACAGTGTTGAGCTAATGCAAAAATACTCTCGGCCATTGCGTCCCTGAGGTAAGAAGCAGCCGAGAGCTGGATGGGCTATGCGCGGGATTAACGCGGGCTCGCCTGAGTACCGCGGATGGATTGTTCCACTAAATCAAGAACACCTTCCAACTCTGCGGTATCACCCAAGGCGAGCCGGTTGATGAACCCATCCATGAACACCTCCAGATAAATGGCCAGGGTGTCGATTTCTACATCACCGCGTAGTCGGCCCTTATCCGCATTGGAAGCCAATCGCGCCCGTACGGCCTCATCACGAACCGACTGATTTTCCTTCCACCGAGCGGCGAAGGAGGGATCAGTGCGTAGGAGGGAGGTGATTTCCAGGCGAGTGGCAAGCCAATCGTGGCGCTCAGGATGCTGAAGCATTTCGCGCATAACTTCTACCAAGCCATTCTGGGCAACGACTTCAGCTTGGCGAGCCGCATCCTCTTGTGCCAAGGCAAGAAAGAGGGACTCTTTATCGCCGAAGTGGTGAAAGATCGCGCCTCGTGACTTGCCCGTTGCCTGTTCTAGCAGCCGAACTGTAGCCCCCTCGTAGCCGTGTTCTGCAAAGCAGCGGCGAGCACCTACGAGAATGTCGTGCCGACGGCGGCTAAGTTCAGATTCGCTCACGATGGGCATAGCAGGGAACTCTCCTTTATGGGAAACGTCTAAATTAAAAGTACTTAGTAATCTTAAATAATTAATAATGTCTACGTAACGAAACGCGGGGTCGCCTTGCCCTCCACAGTAGAGGGCAGTGCAACCCCGCGCTTTCGACCGAACTTACTCTCTTAGCCCAATTCCTGAGCTAAGAGGAGGCGTAGTGAAGTTCTTAGTTCTTGACCATCTGACGCAGCACGTACTGCAGGATGCCGCCGTGGCGGAAGTAGTCAGCCTCACCCGGGGTGTCGATGCGGACGTCGGCATCAAACTCGACGGTCTCGCCAGACTCCTTGGTAGCGGTGACGTGGACGGTCTTCGGGATGGAGCCATCATTGAAGGCGGAAATACCCTCAATATCGAAGGTCTCGGTACCGTCCAAGCCAAGCGACTCATGGGACTCACCCTGAGGGAACTGCAGCGGGATAACGCCCATGCCGATCAAGTTGGAACGGTGAATACGCTCGAAGGACTCGGTGATAACAGCCTTCACACCAAGCAGGTTGGTGCCCTTGGCAGCCCAGTCACGGGAGGAGCCGGTGCCGTACTCCTTACCAGCAATGACAACGAGCGGAATGCCGGCTTCCTTGTAGTTCTGGCAAGCATCAAAGATGAAGGCCTGTGGGCCGCCTTCCTGGGTGAAGTCACGGGTATAGCCACCGGTGACGTCAACCAGCTGGTTTGCCAGGCGAATATTGGCGAAGGTACCGCGCATCATGACTTCGTGGTTACCGCGGCGGGAGCCCAGGGAGTTGTAGTCCTGGCGGGCAACGCCGCTCTCATCGAGGTACTGCGCAGCCGGGGTGCCCGGCTTAATAGCGGACGCAGGGGAGATGTGGTCAGTGGTGACGGAATCGCCCAGCTTCGCCAGTACGCGTGCACCCTTAATGTCTTCAACCGGGTTCGGCTCGGTTGGCATGCCATCGAAATAAGGAGCCTTACGGATATAGGTGGAATCCTCATCCCACTTGAAGGTTTCGCCCTCAGGTACGTCAAGGTTGCGCCATGCATCATCTCCCTTGAAGACGTCGGCATAGTCAGCCTCGTACATTTCGCGGGAGATAGCGGACTGAATGGTGTCCTCAATTTCCTGCGGGGATGGCCAAATGTCCTTCAGGAAGACATCGTTGCCTTCCTTATCTTGGCCCAAAGGCTGCTCGTCGAAGTCAAAGTCCATGGTACCGGCAATAGCATAAGCGATAACCATGATTGGGGAAGCCAAGTAGTTCATCTTGACGTCCGGAGAGATGCGGCCCTCGAAGTTGCGGTTACCAGAAAGGACTGCGGTGGCTGCAAGATCATTTTCGTTAATGGCAGCGGATACTTCATCCGGCAGCGGGCCGGAGTTACCAATACAGGTGGTGCAGCCGAAACCAGAGAGGTAGAAGCCCATAGCCTCAAGGTCCTTCCAGAGGTCTGCGCGCTGGAAGTAACCATCAACAACCTGGGAACCAGGTGCACAAATGGTCTTAACCCACGGTTTGGACTGGAGACCCTTTTCTGCAGCCTTGCGGGCAATAAGACCCGCGCCCACCATGACAGATGGGTTGGAGGTGTTGGTGCAAGAAGTAATGGAAGCAATGGCAACCATGCCGTGGTCCAAGGTGAATTCGCCACCGTTTTGGGACTCAACGGTAATCGGATTCGAGTGACGGCCCTTTGCACCGGTAGCCGAGGATTCTCCATGGCCCTCACGAGCCTTGTTCAAACCGCCAGTGACGTCTTCCATAGCCGGAGCGCCACCTTCTGCAGACATGCGCTTCGCCTCAACGGAGGATTCATCAACGCAGACCTCATCGGTGGTGTAATTAGCCAAGTCCTTACGGAACTGTTCCTTGGCCTCGGTCAACAAGATGCGATCCTGCGGGCGCTTCGGGCCGGCGATGGAAGGAACGACGGTGGAGAGGTCCAGCTCGAGGTATTCGGAGTACTTTGCCTCTGGGGCATCCTCTTCCAACCACATGCCCTGCGCCTTGGCGTACGCCTCGACGCGGTCAATCTGCTCCTGCGGGCGGCCGGTGAGCTCAAGGTACTTGGTGGTCTCTTCGTCGATCGGGAAGATCGCTGCGGTGGAACCGAACTCTGGAGACATATTGCCGATGGTGGCGCGGTTAGCCAACGGCACAGACTTCACGCCGTTGCCGTAGAACTCAACGAACTTCTGGACGACGCCGTGCTCACGCAGCATCTCAGTGATGGTCAGGACAACGTCGGTTGCGGTAACACCAGTAGGAATTTCGCCGGTCAGCTTAAAGCCTACGACCTTTGGGATAAGCATGGAGACCGGCTGGCCCAGCATGGCAGCCTCTGCTTCAATGCCGCCGACGCCCCAGCCCAAAATGCCAAGGCCATTTTCCATGGTGGTATGGGAGTCAGTACCGATACAGGTATCCGGGTAAGCAAGTCCCTCATTATCAAAGACAACGCGGGACAGGTACTCGATGTTTACCTGGTGGACAATGCCGGTTCCCGGAGGAACAACGCGGAAGTTAGAGAAGTTCTCTGCACCCCAGCGGAGGAACTGGTAGCGCTCTTCGTTGCGCTGGTACTCAATCTCGACGTTCTTTTCGAGCGCGTCGGTGGAACCGAAAGCCTCAACGATAACGGAGTGGTCAATAACCATCTCAGCCGGGTTAAGCGGGTTAACCTGATCCGGGGTACCACCCAAGGCGGAGACAGCCTCACGCATGGTGGCGAGGTCGACAACGCAAGGAACGCCGGTGAAGTCCTGCATGAGGACACGTGCTGGAGTGAACTGGATTTCGGTATCCGGCTCTGCTTCCGGATCCCAGTTAGCCAGGGCGTTGATGTGGTCCTTGGTTACATTCTTGCCGTCCTCGTTGCGCAGCAGGTTTTCTGCTAGCACCTTTAGGGAGTACGGCAACTTCTCCAGGCCGGAAACGGCGTTGATGTCAAAGTAGTCGTAGGACTTGCCATTGACATCAAGAGTCTTCTTGGCCTCGAAGGAGTTCAAGCTTTCAGTCACAGGGAGCTCCATTCCTTGTTGATAAACAGTGTGTTCTGTTTGTTAATCGCCGCCCTGCAGCACTTCGGGGGAGTGCGATGCGCTTCAGACTATCAATGTGATCTGACGCGGCCATGGGGCCCGCTGTGCTGAAGGCGACAAAGAACGCGATGGTTCACCTAGATATTGTAGAGGCTAAAACCTTCGGTCGCTGACATTGTAACAGTACAAGCGTTCTGTTTTCACCTTTTCTCAAAGACCGGCGAGTTGAGGGCTGAACGTCGAGTGATGGCTCGTATCTTGGGGGAGACAAGGTTCACTAGCCCTATAAGTAAGGAAGGGACGCACGTGATTCCCGCAGGGGTAGATATTAAGGACTTGGCACAGCAGCTCCACGAAGATGGTGTGGCATACACAAACCCAATCCACGGGCAAGATGTTGATCTTAATGCTGATGTGGCAAAAGGATTAAAGGATGGAGATGGGATCGCGGTTGTTGATGTAGCTGCAAACCGAGCTCCCGATGTTCGGGACATAGCTCAGGAACTTCAGGATGCTACAGGGCTAGATACGGTTGTCGTGCAAACTCCGCAATACGTCTCTTCTGTGAGCGACACATATAGTCGTGCAGACATTGAGGCTGTCCAGTCCCATCTAGCACCCGGACTGGCGCAAAATGAGCTTTTGAATCAGTACTACGCGGGGCTAGACCAAATCAGCTTCCCGGTAAGCGCAACAGTCGGTTCGGTCACTTTAATTGCCGCAATTATCTTTGTCAGTTCCTATTGGGCCGCCGTGCGCCGATAAATTCGGGCACCTACAAGGGGGTGCAGGAGGAGTGAAAGATGGCGGCCCGGCTTTAGGGCAGGGCGGCTCTCAGGCGGGGCGAAGCGTCCCCGGTTCTTAATTAGTTGAAGATAAGTCATCGTTGGAACGATACTTTTGTTGGAAAAAAATTTTCCGAATTGGTCAGAAACTCGTCGCCATGTCGCGGCCATATGGTCTTAGGTTGGCTGTGCTTGAATGGCGCGCGGACTTCTTTAAGCAATCAATCGCGCTCCAGTATGGGTCGGCTAAAGGTGTGGGAGCCCGTCTTAGGGACTCGGTGCTTTACATTCGAGGATTGGGCGTCGACCCCGTTGGATACTGGGTCACACAGGGGAGGGGGGGCAAAATAAAGTCTTAGTGGTTGACTCTCGGTGGGGGAGTGGTTCATTCCGTCCCGTTCCGCCTCCAGAGCGCAAACGGGGGCGGGGGTTTGGCTCGTATGAACGTGATCAACATCACAATAACGGGACGGTAACAAAATCATTGCAGGTTAGATGCGCATGTTGTGTCATGTGAATTAACTTGACTCGCGGGAATTGGGGGGAAATTGTGCGAAATGGGCGTGTCGTGACGTATGGTTCGGTTGTCGCCTCAGGAGATATTTCTTGCTTTCTGAGTTCATGGGCTTAGCCTTGACGGCCACGAGAACACTCGCACGGGTATGTGGGGAAGCACGCCTCGAGCGAAGGATGGATAATCGAGTGGCGGTTCTTGGGAGTCAATGAACCTGGTCCTCCTCGAAAGTTAGTAGGGGAGCGCAAGCAAATAACTTGAGCGATTGCAATGTTCGAAAAAATTACACATCAACCCACCTTCCGTTTATGAGGTGAGACGGGTTCTTTAGAGCCTCGCCGTGTGGAAATTTCGGTGTGCATCTTTCAGGGCCGAGCTTGCTGCTCGCTACCATGTACAAGGTGCGCGCGGAGATGTCCATAGGGACCGGGATCAAAGAACACCTAATCACTCCGCAAAGGCCAGCTTCGTGTGGCCTGTTCATGGTTTGTGGCAACTTGCCCTCGGCGGCATGGTATTGCTGTATGGCTAGACCAGTAGGCAAATCCCTGTCGGCGCCGCGGCGAGATCCGCCAGAACCCATAGGGCAGTTCTCACGGCGCTCAGTGCAACGAAGACGTATTCGGGGTTTTACGGAATTGGGGTTGCTCATAAATCCTGGTTTGTATGCCTCGAAGACCGTTAATAAATTGGTGGGCTTCGCAGTCATGGGAAATTGTGGTTCGAGCCGAGAGTGCCTGCAGACCATTAACGGCCTACTAAGCCGGAGCCGGCAAGTAGAGACCTTTAATCGTCCTAGCTAGCCGAGCATGTGTGCATCCGGGTACTGCTGTTGTAGAGAAACAGCCGCGGTTGCAGATTGCTAGCTGAGCTCCAGGCTCAGCGTAGGCACTTTAAGCGGGCCATCACAGAACCATCGGGTGCGCAATAGCCCACCGACAGAGCACGCCTGGAGTGAGGTCTCAGCCAGTTGTGGCATTACGTATCCATTTACCGCTTTAGCACTCGCAGTCGCTAGAGGTTAGTTTCGCGTACCTTGATCTATCTCTGTGAAACTCTTTTCTAGCTTGCACTGCAAGATATGCGATTACGCTTGTGTTTGTGCGAAATATGCAGGCGGGCCCCTCGGGCATTCCTATGCCCAGATGCCGGTACGGATAGCTCCTCAGCGGAAATGTGTGGGTTCAATCTAGGAGAATTTCAGTGGCCACCATTCGCCTTCCGCGCATTCGACATGTTCGCGCCTTTATCGCTGCAGTAGCAGGTACCGCAGCCATTTCAACGCTTTCTACTGTTGCCCCAGCCGGGGCTGATGAAGCGTCAGTACAAACACCAGACACTGTCAAAACCCAGGAATCAGACCACACCACGATTGAGCGTGCGATAACCAACGCCGATTCATTGCAGGGTGCTGTAGAAACAATCCGTGCTGAGTTGGATCGCGCTGAGTCAGATGCCGCTGCGGCTGAAGAACGCATTACTCAGATCAAGGCCGAGTTGGCACAGGTGAGCGAGGAACATGTTACAAGCAATGAGCATGTTGTCGCCCTGGAGACCGAGCTGCAACAAGCGCACGAAGAGAAGCAGGCTGCTGAGGGCCGAGTTGTGCAAGAGCGCCGAAATCTGGCTCAAAATGAAGCACGCTTAAACGCTACGCAGCGTTTTGCAGAAGCTACTTTTGCTCGTCAGCAAGAGAGTGCGTCCCAAGACGCAAGTGAGCACAATGTGGAATTCAGCGAGCAGGACACTCTTGACACTGGCCTGAATCAAGATCAGGGACTAGATAATGGAAACCTTGAAAAGAATTTGCGCGTCAACCCTGAAACCTTGACTCAAAATAACAAGTCTGAGGGCTTTACCGATGAGGTTATTGGGGAGGGCCCCCAGCCGGTGCCATCAATGCCAAATGGTGCAGAGGATCCAGTTGCCTCTGAAGCGCCCGAACTAGACCAGACTGCCCCGGAAGCAGACTTTGGAAACGCTCTCAACAAGGGGGGTTCTCCGACTTTCCAAACCGTTGATTTTGGAACCGGCTCCTCTGTAAACGATGCGCTCGGAATTGCGAATGATATAGCAGCGGCAGTGGACGAAGATGACGTGCGCACCCTTATGCAGGGATCGTCTGATTTACTCGGGCTTGGCAGCCCGAGTACCGCACCGGCGGCTAGCGCTGATGCTCCTGAGGCGGATGAGTTAAGCGAATCTGATGAGTCCACCACGGGAGCAGACGCGGGCCGTGATGCCCAGATTGAGGCAGTAATTTCGCGTGCTGAGTCCCAAGTAGGCGTTCCATATGTCTGGGGTGGCGGCGATAATAACGGACCTACCGGCGGCCTGCGCGATGGTGGGGTGGCCGACTCCTTCGGTGACTTTAGTCAGTCGGGCTTTGATTGCTCCGGCCTGGTTAAGTATGCCTATGCAGCCGCTGGTTTGGATCTACCTCACTACACTGGTGCGCAGTATCAGCAGGGTAAGAAAGTATCCCGCGATAATGTGCAGCGCGGTGACCTGATCTTCTATGGACCTGGTGGCAACCAGCACGTAGCTATTTATCTTGGCGACGGTCAGATGATTG
Organism: Corynebacterium tuberculostearicum; assembly: GCF_030503735.1. The sequence goes on from NZ_CP073096.1 coordinate 695,310, forward strand.
AAGCGCCGCAGTCTGGTCAGACTGTTTCGGTAGTTCCAGTTCGGTGGGGCGGCGCTACTCCAGATGTGGTGCGCCTTCTCTAAGCTCCAACTTTTGGTTGGTATTGTTTAGGGTATGACTGACGCACAACAGAATGCCCAAAACTTTGACGCCCTCCTGGTTCTTTCTTTCGGTGGCCCGGAAGGAAACGAGGAGGTCGTTCCTTTTTTGGAGAACGTCACCCGCGGGAGAGGCATTCCGCGTGAACGCCTTGAGGTAGTTGGGGAGCATTATTATCACTTTGGAGGCGTAAGTCCGCTCAATGCACTCAATCGCGAGATTATCGATCATGTCAGTGGCGAGCTGGAAAAACGCGGACATAATCTACCGATCTACTTTGGAAATCGGAATTGGCGCCCCTTTACCAGCGAAACTGCAGAACAAATGGCCAAGGACGGCGTGCGCCGCGTAGCTGTTTTTGCTACCTCCGCGTGGGGCGGATACTCTGCCTGCCGGCAATATGATGAGGACATTAAGAAGATGCGCGATCATCTAGAGAGCCAAGGTCTTCCCGAAATCGAGTTCACAAAGATTCGCCAATTCTTTGACCACCCCAAGTTCGTAGGCGAAATGGCCACGGCGGTAAGTGAGATCTGGGACCAGGTACCTGCGAATAAGTTGGACACCACCCGCCTTCTTTTTACCGCCCACTCGGTGCCTGTTGCCCACGACAATGCGGGAGGTGTAGCTGGCGATAAAAATCTATATTCCCGTCAAGTGGCGGAAGCAGCGCGTTTGGTAGCGGAGCAGGCAGGAATTTCACACTACGATCTGGTGTGGCAGTCGCGTTCTGGCAACCCACGAACCCCGTGGCTCGAGCCGGACATCGTTAACCACACTACGGCACTCAATCGCAATGAAGGCGTCGATACCGTCGTCGTCTGTCCGATTGGCTTCATTTCTGATCATATGGAAGTCATCTGGGATCTAGATTCCGAGCTGCAGAAGGCCGCTGAAGAATTGGGGGTAAAGGTCCTACGCACCCGAACCGTAGGTCCGACGCCACGTTTTGCGGAGATGGTAGTTGACCTAGTGGAAGAACTCGAGAAGGGTAGCGAATGGGAAACTAGCGGCAATGTCACAGTCCAAGGGTGCACTGTCAACGGCGCTCCATGCGCGGCGGAGTGCTGCGATATTTGGAGTCGCTAACGCGCGAATTCTCCAAGGGTATAGGACACACCCGTCATGCGAGCCTGCCGGATGTGGCGCGAGAGTCGGAGCAGTTGCGGATCTAGACTGTGGTCATTGATTCGATCCGTGACGGTTTCGATAATTGCTGCCACTCGGTCTGCGCGGGCAAAGAGCTTTGCTGCCCGGGCAGGCGTAGACCGGGGGAGGCCAGGCGTGTCATAGAAGTCGCTGAGAGTCCCCACCGTAAGTCTGGGGTTCGGTAGCGCTTCTGTGCTATATCCGGTTGGGGCAATAATGTCTGCAGAGTCATTTGTGGCTTGCGCTAAGAGTGCGTCAGCCTCTCCGGGGCTGAGCCATGCGGGTGCTGGAAGCGGCTGCTTTTCGACGACCACCTGCCACGCTGTATGGCTGTGGAGAATGTGGGGGATGAGGACTAAGTGCCGCAAGGGATTGTTGGTGCACACTATGATTGCTCCAGTGGAACTTTGTGTGGCCGCGCGATAGGAATCTGAGCCTGCGGGTAAGGCTGGTGGCTCGCCGGGTCCGGAAAGCACTAGGCGCAGGATGGGTTCTGCTCGTACCCCGCGCTCGGCGGTGAGATCGCCGGTCTCGGTGCGTAGCAGCGAGAGCAAATCTACGAAGGGGGATTCGTCCAAGCACTCCGGGCGTCCGCCTAGTTCAGTCAACGCATCTAGCAAGTCATCGGTGGTCTCGTGTCCCCACAGCCACGATCCGAGCCAGACGGCAGTGTTTTGCAAAGGTGACCATACTTCGGCGCGCATATCCATGGCGAGCCAGTCTAGTAGATAGACTATCGGGCCATGAGTTTCGATCCTTATGGCGGAGATATTTTTGCCGGCCACGCGCGGTCTAAACCGCGGCAATACCCAGAGGTGCCGGCTGAGCCCGGAATCGTAGTGGAAGTACGTGGCGATGACTTTGTGGGTGCTGTCGTGGGGGTGGACAAAACCGTATTCGGTGAGGTCGTACGCCTAGAGGATCGCCATGGGTTAGAACGCGTCTTCAATTTGGTCAAGGGCGGGTTTTTAGTGGAAGGCGAGCCGGTAACGCTAACGAGGTACGTCGAAAAGCAAGCTCCCCGGAAGTCCAACTCCGGTTCCCGCCGCGTGGACAACGTCGAGGCAAAGGTCGCCGCGCCTTCCCGCATTTGGGTCGAAGGCGTGCACGATGCTGCCATCGTTGAAAAGGTGTGGGGCCACGATCTGCGCGTGGAAGGGGTAGTGGTGGAATACCTTGAAGGTCTGGATAATTTGGAAGAGCGTTTAGCCGAGTTTCAGCCTGGGCCGGGCCGCAGGGTCGGGGTGCTGGCTGACCACCTAGTTCAAGGATCCAAGGAAACCAGAATGACTGAATCGGTAGGAGAGCACGTTTTGGTAACCGGCCACCCGTTTATTGATATCTGGGCAGCGGTAAAACCTCAGCGGGTGGGCCTGCGCGCATGGCCAGAGGTACCTTACGGCGAGGATTGGAAGAGTGGCATTTGCAGGCGTGTTGGCTGGAGTGATCCCAAGGACGGGTGGCGTCATGTATATAACGCCGTTCATTCCTTTCGGGATCTGGATTCTAGCCTTATCGGCGCCGTGGAGCGGCTCGTGGATTTCGTCACGACCCCCGAGTTGAGCAAGTCCGACCTGCTCTAGGGATCGACAAGGTTGGCGCGCTCGATAAGATTTACCGCCAGCTGCCATCCTGCCATTTCGGCACTCCAGCCGGCCGCCTGGAGGCGCTGCGACATGGCTTGTTTAGAAATTCCTAGTTCTTCGGCTGCCTCATTTTGGTTGAGCCCTGCACGCACTAGTGAAGTAGCTTCGCGGCCCTCGATGGTGCGCTTGTGCAATACGTATCCAAGCAGTGCAAAGGTAGCGGCGATATCACTCGCTTCCGACGCACGGCCTCGCTTATTGAGCTTCGCGTAAACCTGCCCCATGCGCGCGGACCTTTTGAGGGCAGCGGTAGCCACTTGGCGAGCGCCTTCCTCATCTTTTTGGTTGCCGGGGCTAATGCCGATGCCGATGGCCCAGTCGCCGTCGGCAAGCAGGGCCATGACCACGTCGCACACGGCCGTTGCCGAATCCACTACGGCGCAAATATCTTCCACGCCGAGCACGTGGAATTCGCCAACCCCATTGAGGGTCGACAGAGCCGATGCGGAACGCTGGACTAATTCCGCGCGACGCACGGAGCGGCCGCGGTAGCGGGCGTGAACAGCAAGCACGTTAATCCTCCTTTAAGGGCCTAATGAGAAATAGTCTACCTCTCGTACTTGACTCATGGGCGAGTGGGCAGGCGCGAATCCATATAGAGCCCGCCCACACCAATGGCGGCAAAAGCCACGAAGGCGATGACTATGCCGGGGGAAGTGTGACCGGTGAGCGCATCGCCGAAGAACACGCCCAGGGCTGTAGTAGGGATGGAACCGAGAAGGGTGGCCAAGGTGAAGTGGCTTAGCTTCACGGGAGTCAGGGCCGCAACATAGTTGAGGAAGCTAAAGGGGACGCCGGCCACCATCCGGAGAGAGGCGATCGCTAGCCAGCCGCGCCGCTCCAAGTGGGCGTTTATCTTGAAGACTGCGGGGTGGGTGAGGTGCGGACGGATCCAGCCGCCGAGAAGTTTCCTCACGATGAGGAGGGATAAGGCGGCAGAGATAGTTAATGCGCCCAAGGAGAGGATAAGGCCTTTCCAGGGGCCAAATAAGATTCCCGCGGATACTGTCCAGATGGTGCGGGGGAATGGGAACTGGGTGAATATGACATAACCTAGGGTGAAAGTTAGGGGAAACCAAGCGCCGTACCGGGTGGCAGCCTCACGCAACTGTGCTATGTCCGGTATATCGAGAAAGTAAAATAGTACCCCAAGCCCAACGGCAGCAGTGATGATGGTTATCCAGCGTCGCGGCGTCCACTGGAGAATTGACCGCCAAGCAGAGTGGGCGAGCGAAGCCAGGAAGTGGCCGAAGCTGCGCGCCCAATTCAATGGTGTGGTCATGTGGGGTAATCGTAGTCCTTGGGAGGAGGCAAGAAAAAGAAAAATCCGGCGATTACCTCAGTGGTAACCGCCGGTTCATGCGTGCCCGAGGGGGGACTTGAACCCCCACGTCCGTTAATAGGACACTAGCACCTCAAGCTAGCGCGTCTGCCATTCCGCCACCCGGGCAGGGTGTTTATTAGCCTCTCGGCTAGGCACTCCGATACTGTATCCTGCTAGGCGCTTGCATTACAAATCGCCAGCTTAACTAAGAAAAATGAGGCCAGTAGAGCGGCAAGAAAGTACACGAATGTAACTCCGGTAAGGCTTTTCGCATTGTTAGTGGACGTTTCATCGGCAATGAAAAACGCAACACATCGACAGTGGCGTGTGATGTGCGGTACAAATGGATCTATGACTTCTTATGCAGATGATTCCCGTTTTCCTGGACCGGATCCCTACGCGCCTTTGCGCGATGTTCCCTCCTTCGTTCTTTCTTCCACCGATGTAGTCGAGGGCGATGAACTGCAGGAAAAGCTCCGCGCCCCTGAGAGTGTGTCTCCTCAGCTTGCGTGGTCCGGCTTGCCGGAAGGTACCAAGTCCCTAGCCGTAACTTGTTTCGATCCAGATGCACCAACCGCTTCTGGTTTCTGGCACTGGGCGGCCTTCAACATTCCCGTCGAGGTGAGTGAGTTGCCCACCAACGCCGGGGCTGCCGAGGATCTAGGCATTGACGGTGTCATCAGCTTGCGCAATGACTCCGGCGAGCGCACCTATTTTGGCGCCAACCCGCCTGCTGGACACGCGCCACACCGCTACCTTTATGCCGTACATGCAGTTGACGTAGAAAAGCTCGATATCGATCCGGATGCGACGCCAACTGTGCTCGGCTTCAACTTGCACTTCCATGCCCTAGGCCGTGCCATTTTATGGGGTTGGTACGAGGCAAAGTAATGGCAAGTAGCTCTACGGCACCGCAGTCTGGCCCGCCGATGGCACTGCGCGTGGGCGGTGCCTTCATGGCCGTCGCATTCGTGTTAGTGCTCTTTGCGCTGATTTCCGTCTTTACGGATGGCTGGGGCTCTGATTTTGCGTGGACGTATTCCAAAGTGGCTACTGTCGTCGCCGCGCTTATCGTCGGGGCATTTAGCACCATGAGCAAAAGCCAGGCGGGAAGCCGCGCCCAAGTTGCAGCGTTGGCGGTCTCCATTGTGATCATTGCGGCAAGCCGTTTTATACCTGGCGATATTTTATTCACTCAACCGCAGATTTGGGTCGTATTATACGCCGGTTTTGCGGTGTTGTGCGCACTCGTTCTTAGGTGTAGTGCGATGCCGCAAGCCTAGTCAGCACCGCAAGGACAAAAGGTCCGCCTACACCATCTGCTCGCAGCAGGAAAAGTAGGCGGACCTTCTTAAATGAGACGTTCTGAACTGATCTAATCCAAGGGCTTCCATGGCAAGTCGGAGCCAACGGCTTGGGAAATATTGCTCAGTCCGTGTGCACGGATTTGGGAGACAATGCCGCGATGGATATCGCGGATCCAATCTGGGCCGCCGTAGATCAGGCCGGTGTAGCCCTGCAGCAGCGAAGCGCCGGCAGTGATGCGTTCCCATGCTTGTTCAGGCGTGGAAATGCCGCCTACAGAAATGAGCGTGAGCTGGTCGCCGACCCGGTTGTTGAGGCGACGTAGAACTTCCAGGGAGCGTTCGGCTACTGGGGGGCCAGAGACGCCGCCGGCTCCCATCTCTGTCACCTCGGCACGTGGAGTCTTAAGTCCTTCGCGGGAGATGGTGGTATTAGTTGCCACGATGCCGTCGAGATCGAGCTCGAGGGCTAGGTCCGCCACGGCGTCAATGTCTGCATCGGAAAGATCGGGTGCAATCTTTACCAAGACTGGGACTGCGGTGCATTCCTGCACGGCGGCAAGAATCGGGCGCAAGGATTCGACTGCCTGTAGATCACGCAGGCCCGGTGTATTCGGGGAAGATACGTTTACTACTAGGAAATCCGCCAGACCCCCAAGTACGGACGCGGATCGGCAGTAGTCTTCTACAGCGCGCTCGGCTGGGGTGACCTTGGTTTTGCCAATATTGATGCCAATGACATCGCTGTAGCGGCGCTTGCGCAGGTTTTCTGCCGCCGCCGCTGCGCCTCTATTGTTAAAACCCATGCGGTTCAAGATGGCCTTGTCGGCCTCAAGGCGGAAAAGGCGTGGAGCGGGATTGCCGGGCTGTGCTTGGGCGGTGACGGTGCCCAACTCCGCATAGCCAAAGCCGATGGGAGTCCAGGTATCAGCAGCCGCGGCGTTCTTATCAAACCCGGCGGCTAGTCCCAGCGGGCGCGGAAACTCTACCCCAAAGACCTCTTGGCGCAGGACGGGATCATTGACCGGCAGGATCTTTGCCAAGGCGCGGTTGACGGGGCCGGCAGCTTGGAGTCCGCTCAAGGCCGTATTGATGATCTCGTGTATCCGCTCCGGACTGAGCTTGAACATGCCGCGCAGTGCAAGCTGGTAGGCCTCGGCGCGTAGGCGGTCAATAGTGCTGGTCATCTTCCTAAGACTCCTTCTTCAGGCGCGGGGTGCCTACGAACTGCAGGCCGTGACCGGTGGCGGAGGCGGCGACAAAGGTGCCGTCGCCAAGCACGGCGATATTTTGCGCATCCCGCACGGTGGAGACACTGCCGCGCAACTCGGGAACGCCTTTGTTTATCTCGTAGGCATGGGCCTTATTGGTATCGGTTGCGCTAACCCAGGCCAAGTTACGCTCCTTATCCCAGGCTACGCCCCAAGGAGAACCGTCGACATTGCCGTATTGGTGCAGGCGGATGACATCATCGGAGGTATAGACCGCCAAGCGCTCGCCTTCAGTATCGGAGGCGAGGACTACGCCATTGTCGCCCACCGTGATGCTTCCTACGCCCTGGCCAACGCGCAGCCGGCCGCCCGCGCGATCATTAGTCCAATCCACGTTTTGGATGGTGGAATCCTCGCGATGTATACGTACCACCGCGTCATCGCCCTTGGGATTGGGCACGGCGAGTAGCTGATCGGAGCCTGCTTCGACTTCAATATCGTTCTCGCGCTTGCCGTCCCTATATATCCCCACTGTGGAGGAATCCGTCGAAGTAGCAAAAATGTCACCGTTAGATAGCTGGGTCGCAGCAGTTACTGGGGACTCTTCCTCCATGCGGACTTCATCGGGAGATTCTGGGGAGGAAGGATCGATAAGAAGCACCTTGTCCGGACAAGCCAAGACGAAACCGGAAGCAGAAGAACTGAGATCGCCGCACTCCTCAGAAATATCGAGCTTGGTGGCCTTCTTCCCCGCAAAATCCTTCTGGCTACCAATGAGAAGTTGGTTCTTGGTGCGCACCGCTAGCGAGTCATTAACGGCAGCAAGGTCCGTGATGTCTTCTTTGAGGTCGACTACCGTGCCTTCCGGATTCGCGTTGGCTGGGGAGGCCGCCGGGGTGGCATTGCCTTTGACCGCGGTCTCTGGATCGGCGCCCACGCCCACTTCGGGCTGGCAGGCGGCCAATGCGGTGGCGCTGAGCGCCAGCAAACTGGAAAGGATAAGTGCGGAGCCGGATTGAGATTTCACGGCTACTAATCCTAACAGCGCGCGTTGTAAAAACCCGAAGCCCAGAGCGGCTGTAGGGTGAAGCGGGTGATTTCTAATACCGCAACTGACGCAGTTTCTTGGGCGCAGGTCATCGTTTTGTCCATCGTTCAGGGCCTTACCGAGTTTCTTCCGGTAAGTTCCTCTGGCCACCTGCGCATTGTTTCCGAGCTATTTTGGGGAAACGACGCCGGCGCGTCCTTTACCGCCGTTATCCAGCTTGGCACGGAGCTGGCCGTACTGGTCTACTTCGCCCCTATGATCTGGCAGATTCTGTCCGGTTGGTTCCGTGGCTGGACCAATAAGGCCTCTCGTGGCCAGGACTGGCGTATGGGATGGATGGTTATCGTTGGTTCCATTCCCATAGGAATCGTCGGCCTCGTATTCGAGGATGCGATCCGTGGCGCCCTGCGCAACCTCTGGATCACCGCCGCTATGTTGATTCTTTTCTCCTTTGTATTCATCGCTGCAGAAAAGCTGGGCAAGAAGGAGCGCGGCTTTGAGGAGCTAACCATGAAAGACGCCATTGTCATGGGTTTGTGCCAGTGCTTGGCGCTCATTCCGGGCGTTTCCCGCTCCGGGGGCACCATCTCTGGCGGCCTGTTCTTAGGGCTGGACCGCGAGGTGGCCACGCGTTTTAGCTTTTTGCTCGCCATTCCGGCAGTGTTGGCTTCGGGGCTTTTCTCGCTTCCCGACGCCTTTTCTCCCGAAGCCGGCCAGTCCGCCTCCGGTCTCCAGCTCTTGGTCGGTACGGGCATTGCCTTTACCTTGGGTTATGCCTCGATTGCGTGGCTACTGAAGTTCGTGGGCAACCACTCCTTCTCCTGGTTCGCCGCCTACCGCATTCCAATTGGCATCCTCGTAATGATCCTCCTGGCACTGGGAGTGCTGCAGCCGCTCTAAGACGCACCGCGTTAGGATGGTGGCTATGCATTCTTGGCCAATACCTTCCTTCCGCCCTGTGCCGGGTGATGCGGCACAGCTGCGCTTGTACGATTCCGCGAATCAAACCATCGCTCCCGTAGAGGTCGCAGGAGATACCGCCACCATGTACGTGTGCGGCATCACGCCCTATGACTCCACGCACCTGGGCCATGCCGCCACCTACTTGACCTTTGACCTTATCTACCGCGCGTTCTTGGACGCCGGAAAGAAGGTCCATTACGTCCAAAACATCACCGACGTCGATGATCCGCTATTCGAACGTGCCGAACGCGACGGTGTAGATTGGCGTGAGCTCGGCACTTCTCAGATTGACCTCTTCCGTTCCGATATGGAGCTGCTCTCCGTTTTCCCGCCGCAGGACTATATCGGCGCCATGGAGGCCATCGATGAGGTCGTGGAAATGGTGCAGAAGCTTCTCGACGTTGGCGCGGCCTACGTCGTAGACGACCCCGAACACCCAGATATCTACGCCTCCATCGAAGCCACTGAGCACTTTGGTTACGAGTCCAAATACTCGGCTGAAGCGATGCGCACCTTCTTTGCTGAGCGCGGCGGCGATCCAGACCGCCCAGGTAAGAAGAACCCGCTTGACGCACTCATTTGGCGCGCCCACCGCGAGGGTGAGCCGGCATGGGATTCTCCCTTTGGGCCTGGCCGCCCAGGCTGGCATATTGAATGTTCCGCCATCGCCACCAACCGTTTGGGACCTACCTTTGATATCCAGGGTGGCGGCAGTGACCTGAAGTTCCCGCACCACGAGTTTTCCGCTGCCCACGCAGAGGCTGCCCTACGAGTAGACCGCATGGCACAGTTCTACGTGCATACCGGCATGATTGGGCTCGAGGGCGTCAAAATGTCTAAGTCCTTGGGTAATCTCGTCTTCGTTCACAAGTTAGTAGAAGCGGGCGAGGATCCATCCGCTATCCGCTTGGGCGTTTTCGCTGGACATTACCGCGACGAGCGCGACTGGTCGGATGAAGTCCTCGAAGAGGCGAAGCGACGTCTGGCTGCGTGGCGGGAAGCATTGGCTAAGCCGGGCAGCTTAGCAGGGGCTCAAGCGGTCGTCGCCAAGCTGCGCGCAGCGATCGCCAACGATCTTGATACCCCATCCGCGCTAGCTGCCGTGGACGACTGGGCGGAAGGCGACCGGGGCGCAGAGGAAGAAGGGGCGGCCGATTTGGTCCGCACTGCACTAAATTCGCTCCTCGGCGTGCAGGCCTGGCCAAGATAGGGCAGTATTTACATCATGAGCATTCGCGCCGATTTCCAGCCCACCGTAGATGAGTTCATCAATGACCTGAAATCCTTCGCTACCGGCGATTACCTCAAAGAGGAGGAAAAGGAGTTTTGGGAGGCCCCCTTTGATGCCAGCGTGCTTCCGGAGCTGCGCGGCTACCTAGAGCAGATGTTGGATGGGCTGGATGCGCTTCCAGATGATCCGGACGGGCCCCAATTGCTAAGCGTTTTGTCCAAGACTGTACGCAAGTTAGCCGATTTCAACCGCGCCCAGCATGATGCTGTGCTTGAGCCCGAGGAAAAGGAAGAGCTTTCCGAGCTCATCTATAATGCCTGCGCGGCAACTGGGGCAGATGAAGAAGCACTGTCCCAGATTCCGGAGTTGGATTTTTAGTCATCGCCTTTAAACCCTAGGCGAAATCCGCATCTAGGTAGAGCAACCCCAGCTGCCGGTGCCTAAAGTCGGGTACGTGGTGCGTACTTGTTACTATTGCCCGTTTAATTGAGAAAGCTAGTTCAATCCTCTTGTCATACCCCGATAGTGCCTCCAAACAGACAAAGCCGGCCGCCATTTTCTGGGACATGGATGGCACGCTAACTAACTCGGAGCCGCTGTGGGCAGAGGCTACCTTTTACCTTTCGGAGCTTCTAGGGAAACGGCTAACGCCTTCTCAGCGCCTGGCTACAGTAGGCGCGACCTTTGACACCACCTTGGGCATTTGTGCTGATAATGCCGGAGTAACTCTTCAACCTGGTGATAGTCAGCGGTATCGTGAGTTGATGTTTGACTATGTCAAACGGCTTTTCGCCAGCAAGCTGGAAGTCTTCCCCGGCATTGCCTCGCTGCTGAAAGAGCTTGAGGCAGATGGCATATCCATGATGGTCACCACCAATACCGAACGTAACGTGGCAGATGCAGCTATCCAGGTACTAGGGCGCGAGCATTTTGTCGATACCATCTGCGGAGATGAGGTGCCGGCAGGAAAGCCTGCACCAGATATGTACCGCGAAGCGGCCCGCCGCGTCGGAGCTGATCCCGCGAAGTGCCTGGTTTTTGAAGATTCCGCGACTGGTATGCGTGCGGCAGTTGATGCGGGCTGCACCGTTATCGGCTTGCCAGAGGATAACAGGGTAGAGGTCCCAGCAGGAGTGACGGAGGTTTCCCTCCTCCGCAGTTCTCGTCACCTTGAAGGTGCAACGGCTTCGGATGTATACGGCTGGTTTAGGAAGATTTCAACACGGCAGTAGAAAACCGGCGGTCCCTTACATTCCAAATCTATCTATGGAACAATAGGTAGGCGTGAAGAACTTTGAGACCCTTTTTGCTGAACTAGCCCACAAAGCCACCCAGCGCCCAGCCGGGTCTGGCACCGTCGCTGCCCTAGATGAAGGCGAACATCACATTGGCAAGAAGATCATCGAAGAGGCAGGCGAAGTTTGGATAGCCGCAGAGTACCAATCCGATGCCGAACTGGCAGAAGAGATGTCTCAGCTTATCTATTGGACGCAAGTCATGATGTTAAAGCGCGGATTAAGTCCTGAAGACATTTACAAATATCTCTAAGAGCCCGGCAGGGACGCGATGGAAGGAACATCATGATTAAGGTAGCTATACCCAACAAAGGCTCTCTATCCGAAGCCGCCGTGGAGATTCTTACGGAGGCCGGCTACAAGGGCCGTGGCCACTCCAAGGCGCTCAACGTTATTGACGCAGAAAACGGCGTAGAGTTCTTCTTCCTGCGGCCGAAGGATATTGCCATCTATGTCGCCCGTGGAGTTTTGGATCTGGGCATTACCGGCCGCGACCTTGCGCTTGATTCCAAGGCACAATTTGAGGAAGTCCTGCCGTTGGGTTTTGGCGCGTCAACTTTCCGGTATGCCGCCCCGCAAGGAGAAGAGTGGGAAATCTCTCAACTAGCCGGCCGCCGTGTAGCTACGTCCTACCCAAATCTTGTCCGCACCAACCTTGCGAAACAAGGCATTGAGGCCGATGTAATTCGGCTAGACGGTGCCGTGGAGATTTCCATCCGGCTCGGCGTCGCTGATGTCATTGCTGATGTCGTGTCAACTGGTACTACGTTGCGCCAACAAGGTTTGGCTCCATTTGGTGAGCCCATTATCGAGTCGGAAGCTGTTGTTATTAAGCGCACCGGCGTAGAAATCACTGAAGAAGAGCAGGTGGTTATGGGCCGCATTCAGGGAATCCTGCATGCTCGCACCTATTTGATGATTGACTACAACATTGCCAAAGCTAACTTGGACTCAGCGGCTGGTATTACGCCGGGATTAACTGGTCCTACGGTTTCTCCTTTGGCCCGCGAAGATTGGGTGGCAGTGCGCGCGATGGTTCCGCAGAAGCAAGCTAACAATGTGATGGACCGGCTTTCCCAATTGGGGGCGGAAGCTATTTTGGCTTCTGATTTGCGCATCGCCCGCTTTTAGGGGGAGCAAATATTCTGGGTCGGCCCAAATAGATTCAGTCGTGGCTAACATTAGCGCTTGAGGTTACTCATTCGAATATAAGTCTCGACAGGCAAAGGAGCCGAGCCATCATGGCAAAGTCCTCTAAGAAAGAAGAAAAGGACACCAAGTCTGCAGCAAAGGACGTGAAGAAGGAAGAAGACACTTCCACTCACGCCGCACAGCAGAAGGTGGCCAAGCAAAAGGCACCTAAGAATTCTAGCAAGAAGACTCGTACCGAGACCGATCTTCTTGGCTCCCTGGAGATTCCCGCTGACGCTTACTACGGTGTCCACACCGTCCGCGCTACGGACAACTTCCAGATTTCTTACGTGACCATTAACACCATCCCGCATTTCATTCGCGGCATGGTTCAGGTCAAGAAGGCGGCCGCGATGGCAAACCGCCGCTTGCACGTGCTGCCGAAGAAGAAGGCTGAGGCCATCATCTGGGCCTGCGACCAGATTCTGGAAGAAGGCCGCTGCATGGATCAGTTCCCGCTGGATGTATTCCAGGGCGGCGCTGGTACCTCGCTGAATATGAACACCAATGAGGTCGTCGCCAACCTTGCGCTGGAGTATCTCGGTGAAGAAAAGGGTTCCTACGACATCATCAACCCAAACGATGATGTGAACATGTCCCAGTCCACCAACGATGCATACCCGACCGGCTTCCGTTTGGGTCTGCACGCAGCCGTCGACCACCTCATTGAGCGCATGGACGGCCTCCGCGCCGCATTCCAGGATAAAGGCAATGAGTTCCAGGACATCCTAAAGATGGGACGTACCCAGCTACAGGACGCGGTACCGATGACCTTGGGCGATGAATTCAAGGGATTTGCCAATAATCTCAACGAGGAACAGGCTTTGCTGCGCGATGCACAGCGTCGCCTCCTCGAGATCAACTTGGGCGCAACCGCAATTGGTACCGGCGTGAATACCCCAGCTGGATATCGCCACCAAGTAACCGCTGCCTTGTCTGAGGTTACCGGCCTTGAGATGAAGACCGCACGCGATCTCATTGAGGCTACCTCTGACTGTGGTGCTTATGTCCTGCTGCACTCCACCATCAAGCGCGCAGCAATGAAGCTCGCCAAGATCTGCAATGACCTGCGACTTCTGTCTTCTGGTCCGCGCGCCGGCTTGGCTGAAATCAACCTGCCTGCTCGTCAGGCCGGATCCTCCATCATGCCAGGCAAGGTCAACCCCGTTATCCCAGAGGTTGTTAACCAGACGTGCTTTAAGATTTTCGGCAATGACCACGTGGTCACCATGGCTGCTGAGGCTGGCCAGCTCCAGCTCAATGTGATGGAGCCGGTGATTGGTGAGGCACTGTTCCAGTCCATTCGCATCATGGGTAACGCCGTTGATGCTCTACGCGAGAAGTGCGTCACCGGCATTACCGCTAATGCAGACGTGTGCCGTGCGTACGTGGAAAATTCCATTGGTATCGTCACCTACCTGAACCCATTCATCGGCCACCACAATGGTGATCTGATTGCCAAGGAATCCCTAGAGACCGGCAAGGGCGTTAAGGAGCTCGTTCTGGAGAAGGGACTCCTTGATGAGGCAACCGTGAACAAGGTGCTTTCCGTAGAAAACCTCATGCACCCAGAGTTCCGCGGTCAGCTCTTCATCGACGAGGATTAAGCCCGGAGCGCCGCATAAACTGCAGGGCTGAGTCCCTGTTTCCAAACACCTCCGTAGGACTTGCCGCTTCCAAGGTGTATGCGTTGGAAGAACGGCGAATTCACCGGGGGTGTTTTCTATGGGGCGGCCTCATCGTTCCCACTGTTGTTCCGGGCCTCTAAGCTCGGGAAATGAATAGACAAATACCGAGCGTTTTATAACGAGAACCTAAACACGTGTGGGAATAAGCACAAACGGGCATTTTGAATGAATAAATCACCCTAGTGGGTGCACAATAGGAATTGTCTAGGCGGCATGCACCCTGCAGAGAGGAGCATGCCCATCGTTTGCGTACAGAGCGTATGGAGTAAGTCCGTGGTTATTGTTCATATTCTCATCGTTCTCGCGGCTATCTTCTTGGGTGCGAGAATTGGATCAATTGGCATCGGCATGGCCGGCGGCCTCGGAGTGCTGATGCTCGGTCTCACCGGCGTTCCCATCACAAGGGAAGACATCCCGTTTGATGTCATCGGCATCATTATGACTGTTATTGCCGCGATTGCAGCTATGCAGCGCGCCGGAGGTATGGACTACCTCGTGCATATTGCCGAAAAGTTTTTGCGCAAGAATCCCAAGCGCATTACCTTCTACGCACCGGTCGTTACGTGGCTGATGACGGTACTTGCCGGTACAGGTCACACCGCGTTTTCTACGCTGCCGGTCATCGTGGAGGTGGCTAAAGAAGGCAAAGTTCGTCCCTCCCGCCCGCTTTCTATTGCGGTTGTAGCCTCCCAGATGGCCATCTGTGCTTCACCAATTTCTGCAGCCGTTGTTTTGCTGGCTAGCTTGTTGGAGCCGATGAATGTGGGCTATCTACAGGTATTGGCAGTGGTCATCCCGGCAACTTTCCTCTCCATTTTCCCGGCTGCTTGGATTGCCAATAAGTTTGGAAAAGAACTAGAAGATGATCCGGTCTATCAGGAACGCAAGGCTAAAGGCCTCGTAAAAGAACCGCTCGGCGCAGGGAGTTTCTCACCGCAGAAGGGCGCCAAAGCTTCTGTTATCGTATTTTTGGTCGCCATCGTCATTGTGATGGCATGGGCCACGTTGACCTCCGAGCAGGTTGGTCTTATCGCAGAGCCAACCTTGCCGCGCAATGAGGCCATTATGACGGTGATGCTGACCGCGGCCACCATCATCGTGATGATGACCAAGGTCCCTGCCGCAGACGTTTTAAACACCCCAGTATTCAAGTCCGGTATGTCTGCATGTATTTGTGTGTTGGGCGTTGCTTGGTTGGGTACCAGCCTTATCAATCACTACATGGACGATATCCAGTCCATGGCTGGCAGCGTCATCGAGTCTTCGCCGTGGCTGCTCGCCGTAGTTCTGTTCTTCGCAGCCGCATTGCTGTACTCGCAGGCAGCCACCACCAAGGCTCTCATGCCGGCAGCACTGGCATTGGGGGTCAGCCCAATTACCGCAGTCGCAGCTTTTCCTGCCGTGTCGGCACTGTTTATTTTGCCGACCTACCCAACGCTGCTTGCAGCGGTGGAGATGGACGATACGGGCTCTACCCGAATTGGCAAGGCCGTATTCAACCACCCGTTCCTTATTCCGGGAACAGTCAGCATCGTGCTTTCTGTGCTTTTGGGCTACGCATTCGGTCTCGTCATCCTGTAGTAGGACGATCTCCAGTTCATTCATGAGGCGCCCTCTTGGGGGCGCCTTTTCGGTTGGTCGACTTTTTAAAGGCATGAGTCAATTCACTTTTATTGGCAAATGCGCTTTATTCCATCTCACTGCTCGGTAGGCTGAGGCCATGACTACTCAGCCATCCGATGTCGAAATCGCTCAATCCCATAACTTGCGACCAATTGCAGAGATTGCCGCTAAGGCAGGCATTCCTTCTGACGCCGTAATTCCTTACGGCACTACTAAGGCCAAGGTGGATATCACCAAGGTTGACTACGCTAAAGAAAATCAAGGAAAGCTGGTGCTTGTTACCGGTGTGTCTCCTACACCTGCCGGGGAAGGCAAATCCACAGTCCTCATCGGCCTTACCGACGCCCTGGATCAGTTGGGCAAGAAGGCCATCGTTGCCCTGCGTGAGCCCTCCCAAGGCCCAGTGATGGGTATTAAGGGCGGCGCGGCTGGCGGCGGCTATGCACAGATTGTCCCTATGGAAGACATCAATCTTCACTTCACCGGCGATTTTCATGCCATTACCTCTGCAACCAACACCCTAGCCGCCATCATTGATAACCACATCCACCAAGGCAACGCCTTGGGCATCGACCCGCGGCGCGTGACATGGCAGCGGTGCATGGACGTCAACGACCGTGCTCTCCGCAACGTAGTCACGGGTCTGGGCGGGCCAGCTCACGGGGTACCTGCTGAAACCGGTTTCACCATTACCGCTGCTTCTGAAATCATGGCCATCTTGTGCTTGGCCACGAGCCTCGAAGACCTAAAGAAACGCCTTGGCGATATCACCATTGGATTCACCTATGATCAGCGCCCTGTCAATGCGCGCGACTTGCAAGCAGAAGGCGCGCTCACGGCGCTCATGCGCGATGCTTTGAATCCGAACCTCGTGCAAACCCTAGGCGGTGTTCCGGCGCTGGTTCACGGTGGGCCTTTTGCGAATATTGCGCATGGATGTAACTCCCTGTTGGCGACCCAAACCGCATTACAATTTGGCGATATCGTCTTAAGCGAGGCAGGCTTCGGCTCTGATTTGGGTGGCGAAAAATTCCTGGATATCAAGGCACGTTTCGGTGATCTAGATGTCGCCGGCGCAGTCGTTGTCGCCACCATCCGCTCACAGAAGTACAACGGCGGTGTGGCCAAGGATGAGCTCACCGAGGAGAACCTGGATGCCCTGAAGGCGGGCATTGTCAACCTAGAGCGTCACGTAGAAAACCTGCGCAAGTTCGGGATCAAGCCGGTAGTAGCGCTCAACCTCTTTTGGTCTGATACTGAGGCGGAGCGAGAATTCATGCGGCAGTGGGCCAAGGACTTTGGTGTGGCCATAGAGGAAGCCAACGTGTGGTCTGAGGGTGGCGCGGGAGCTACCAAGCTGGCAGAGACCTTGCTGGAGAACCTGCAGGGCGGAGCCAAGCAGCTCTACGATCCGCAGAAGGGAATCGAGGCCTCCATCGAGAGCATCGCTCGCGAGATCTATCGCGCAGACCGTGTGGAGTACGGGGCAAAGGCGCTCAAGGATCTGAGGTACATCCAGGACAATGGCTGGGATAAGCTGCCCGTGGTTATTTCGAAGACGCAGTACTCCTTTAGCGATGATGCCTCCGCATTGGGAGCGCCGGAAGGACATACCCTGCATGTTCGCGAAGTGCTGCCGCGCACCGGTTCGGGATTTATCGTCGTGCTAACGGGCAACGTTATGACGATGCCGGGCCTGCCTAAGAAGCCGGCGGCGAATAAGATCGACGTCGATAAGCAGGGCACCATTTCGGGCCTCTTTTAGGCGGGTGGGGCGCTAGGCCTTTGTATCCGCCGCTGAGCCCGGCCAGCCCGGGTACTGCGGCGGAGTGCCACCAAACTCGGGGCAGAGATCCTGGTGGGCGCACCAACCGCACAGCTTAGACGGCTTCGGGCGGAAGTCCCCGGCGCGCCCATCGGCCTCAATCTTGGCCCACAATTCGCCGAGATCGCGCTCGAAGTATTCGAGTTCCTCACGGTTTGGGCTAAGAAACATCGAGTCCAAGACCTTGAGGTACATCAAGCGGAGTTGATGGGGAATAGTGCCTAGGATGCGCCAGTAGACAAGCGCATAAAAGCGCATTTGAAATTGCGCGTCGTGAGAATAGCGGGGCAGGGGCTTCTTGCCTGTTTTATAGTCTACGACCCGTACCTCGCCGGTTGGTGCGCGGTCCACGCGGTCGATGAAGCCACGGACGGGGACGCCGTTGGGCAGAACCGTGTTGACGTACATCTCGGTTTCTTGGCAATCAAAGCCTTGCGGATTTTCCATCTGGAAATAGCCTTTGAGCAGATCTCTGGCAGCGACGAAGAAGTCGTAGGTGTCTTCTTCTGGCACGAGCTCTAGAAGTACTTCGTCTTTAGCGGTCATCTCTGCCCAAGAGGGCTTAATCATCTTCACTGCGGCAGGATAGGTGCGCTCGTCTCGCGGTAGCTTGTGCATTTCTTCCAGCACGGCGTGCACTAGGGTTCCTTTGACCTGGGCAATGGTCTTGGGCTCGGGTAACTTGTCAATCGCGCGGAAGCGATAGAGCAGCGGGCACTGCTTATAGTCGGAGGCGCGCGAGGGCGAAAGGGCGAGCGGGCGGGGTGTAGATGAAGTAGCCATGGTGTATCTAGCCTATCGCCGCGCGTTTCGTGGCAAGCTAGGAGGTATGAGTTATACCGCAGATTTCCTAGATTTCATCGCTGCTTCTCCTTCCTCGTACCATGCCGCACAAGAGGTATCCCGCCAGCTGCGCGAGGAGGGATTTGAGGTACAGGATGAAGGCACGGAATGGTCGTCTGCGCCAGGCGGCCACGTGATGGTGCGCGGCGGCGCGGTAGCGGCGTGGTACGTGCCAGAGGGCGCGGATAAGAATTCTGGGTTCCGCATCGTCGGGTCGCATACGGATTCGCCGGGTCTGGTTCTTAAACCCACGCCGGATTTTTCGGCGGCGGGCTGGCAGCAAGTGGCAGTAGAGGTCTATGGCGGGGCGCTACTGCATACCTGGTTCGATCGGGAGCTGACCGTAGCCGGGCAGATTGTGACGAAGGATGGCACGCGACACCTGGTCAATACTGGTCCAGTGCTGCGCCTCCCTTCCCTTGCGATCCACCTTTACCGCAAGGATGAATTCAAGCCGGACCGTCAATACAATATGCAGCCGGTTTTGAGCGTCGGTGACCCAGAGGCGTCCATCTTGCAGGTAGTGGGGGAGAAGGTGGGCGTCGCCAAGCGGGACATTGCCTCTTTCAACCTGATTACGGCTGACGCCGCCCGCGGTGAAGTCTTTGGCGCTGGGGAGCAGTTTATCGCGGCCGGACGCATGGATAACCTTTCTTCCGTACATGCTTCGTTGGAGGCGATGAAGAGGGCCGCCGAGAGTTATCACGGCAACGAAATCTTGGTCATGATGGCCTTTGACCACGAAGAGGTAGGCTCCAGCTCGCGCTACGGTGCGGGCGGACCCATCCTCGCGGATGTACTTACCCGTACGGCGCGAGCACTGGGGGCCGACGAGGAGGAGCGTTTCCAGATGTTTTCACGCTCGAGCTGTGTTTCGGCCGATGCAGCGCACTCCGTGCACCCCAACTACTTGAGCAAGCACGATCCCACGCACCATCCGATCATCGGCAAAGGCCCAGTGACCAAGATCAACGGCAATCAGCGTTATGCCTCCGATGCCACCACGGTGGCGCTGTGGGAAACAGCGTGCGGCAGGGCCGGTGTACCGGTGCAGCGTTTTGTGGGCAATAATGATGTGCCCTGCGGCTCGACCATCGGTCCCATTACGGCGACGCGTTTGGGCATCGACACTGTCGATGTGGGCGTGCCCATGCTGTCCATGCATTCGGCGCGAGAAATGGTGGGCAAGCGGGACCAAGTATGGCTCGCGCAGGCACTTGAGGCATACTTGGTGGGATAGTAACCGCAACCTCGAGGAGTCTTGAGACATGGCATATTCCGGCCCCTTTGCCTACGGCGACCGCGTGCAGCTTACCGACGCCAAACGGCGCCACTACACGGTCATTCTGGAAGAAGGAGGCCAGTTCCACTCCCACAAGGGCATCATTAACCATGATGACATCGTGGGTATGGATGAGGGCTCGGTTATTGAGTCCACCCTTGGCTCCTTCTTCCTGCTTTTCCGCCACCTGATGGTGGACCACGTGCTGTCGATGCCGCGCGGTGCTGCGGTGATCTACCCCAAGGATGCGGCACAGATCCTAGTGGAAGGCGATATCTTCATGGGCGCGCGCGTGCTCGAGGCCGGCGCCGGTTCGGGTGCATTGTCCATGTCTCTGCTGCGAGCTGTGGGCCCAGAAGGCCACGTGTATTCCTATGAGGTGCGCGATGACCATCTTGAGTATGCGGTGGATAACGTGAAGGAATACTTTGGCGAGCAGCCCGAGTGGTGGTCGCCGCGCCTAGGCGATTTAGGAGATGTCACCGCCGAGGACTTGGGCGGGCCGGTCGACCGCGTAATCCTCGATATGCTCGAGCCTTGGGAGCACTTGGAGACCGTGCGCGATCTCCTCATCCCCGGTGGTGTCTTCATGACCTACGTGGCAACGGTGCCGCAGTTGATGAAGGTCATGGAAGGCATTCGCGAGCTCAAGTGCTTCACCGAGCCTAAGTCGTGGGAATCGCTGGTGCGCGAATGGAAGGTTGAAGGCTTGGCTACCCGCCCAGAGCACCGTATGAACGCGCATACCGCCTTCCTTATCTGGACCCGTCGCTTGGCCGATGGCGTCACTCCGCCGCGTCCGCAGCGCCGTGCCCGAAAATAGAGCCCGAAAGTAGGCTCATCAGATCGCCCAGAATTTAAAGCGCAAGTGGCCTCTTTAGCCGGCCAGCCCGCGTTAGAGTAGTGGGCATGGATCAAGCCACGGACTACAAGCGGCAGGTCAACCAGCTTGCCGCCCGCAATCAGAAGTTGGCCGGCTTATTAAAAGAATCGCGGGGGAAGCTGGAACAGCTTTTTGCGGAGGTCAATGCGCTGGCAGAGCCGGCATCGACCTACGGCGTTTTCCTCGGCTATTCGCCTACCCACAGCGAGGTGGGAACCACCGCGGAGGTCTACACCAATGGCCGCACCATGCAGCTTAAGGTCTCGCCCAATGTGGAACCAGGTAGCCTAGTAGCCGGCCAGCAGGTTCGCTTGGGCGATGGTTTCGTGGTGGTGGAAGGGTGCGCACCCGACAGCACGGGCGAGCTCGCCACCGTGGTCGAGCGCCTAGGAGACCAACGCCTCATCGTGGCAAATTCCTCTGGCGAGGAAAAAGTGGTGCTCCTATCGCAGGCACTGCGCGAGGAAACCCCCGTGCCAGCAGGAGAAATCGTGCTCGTTGATCCCAAGGCTGCAATCGCGCTGGAAAAGGTGGAAAAGACAGAGCTTTCCCAGCTGTCCCTCGAAGAAGTGCCGGATGTGCGCTACGAGGACATCGGCGGGCTCGATGAGCAGATTTCTCAGATCCGCGATTCCGTGGAACTGCCGTTTATCCATCCGGACCTTTACCACCAATACGAGCTACAGCCGCCTAAGGGCGTCCTCCTCTATGGCCCGCCAGGGTGCGGTAAGACGCTCATCGCCAAGGCCGTGGCCCATTCCTTGGCGCAGCAGTTAGGTAGCGATGGGTCGAGCTACTTCCTCAATATCAAGGGCCCAGAGTTGCTCAATAAGTATGTAGGTGAGACGGAACGTCGCATCCGCCTCATCTTTGAGCGCGCTCGTGAATTAGCCCAGCTGAGTTCCGACCGGCCGGTGGTCATCTTTTTTGATGAGATGGAATCGATCTTCCGCACCCGTGGCTCGGGCGTGTCCTCGGATATGGAAACCACGGTGGTGCCGCAGTTGCTTACGGAGCTCGACGGAGTAGAAAGCCTTTCCAATGTGATCGTTATTGGCGCTACCAACCGCGAGGAGCTCATCGATCCCGCCATCATGCGTCCCGGTCGGCTGGATATCAAGATCCGGGTCAACCGGCCGAATAAAGAGGGCGCCCGCGAGATCTTTGCTCGCCACTTTGCAGAATCCGTGCCGCACGAGGGCACGCTAGAGGAACTCATCAGCGCCGCGGTGGATGAGCTCTATGCCGATCGCCCCTTTGTGCAGCTGCATTTTTCCAGCGGAGAGCGCGAAATTCTGCACTACCGGGACTTTGTCTCCGGCGCGATGATTGCCAATATCCTTTCACGTGCCAAGAAGCTGGCTATTAAGGAAGCGTTGCAGATGCGTGCAGATTGCGAGCAGGGGGAAGGCGAGCATCGCGGGGGCATCGCCAAGCAGCATTTGCTCCAGGCCATCGCAGCCGAGCGCGCCGAATCCGAGTACGTGCCCACCTCTACCAACCCGGAGGAGTGGACTAAGATCATTTCCCAAGACCATGCTGGAGCCCGCGTAGAACGGGTGGAGCTACTGACTGCAAAGAGGAGCGCATGAGTCGCGTAGTAGGCACCGAGACCGAGTACGGAATTGCCACCCCAGAGCTATCGGAATATTCGCCCATCATTTCTTCCACGCACGCGGTGGTAGCTTATGCCGCTATGCACACTGGGGCGCGCTCGCGCTGGGACTTTGCTGAGGAACACCCGCTGCGCGATTCCCGCGGCTTTGATCTCAAGCGCTATCAAACCGTGCCCGTGGTGGATCCCAACGCCATCGGGGTGGCCAATGTGGTCACGGCCAATGGTGCGCGCTTCTATGTGGACCACGCCCACCCAGAATATTCCGCACCGGAATGCACCAATGTCTGGGCAGCTACGCTTTACGACGCCGCAGGGGACGCCACGCTCCTGCAAGCCGCCGCGTCCGTAGCAGGTCTGAGCGCGCAAGGAAAGTCCGTCCTTGCCAACCATGACCCGTGCCCTGCCTTGCGCTTCTATAAAAACAACGTGGACGGCAAGGGCGCGTCTTATGGCTCGCACGAGAACTATCAGTACTCCCGTGCCACGGATTTTGACACCATGGCGCAGGCCCTCATTCCCTTCTTCGTAGCCCGCCAAGTAGTCATCGGTGCCGGACGCATGGGGCTCGGGGAATTCGGCGAGGAGCCAGGCTTCCAGATCTCCCAGCGTGCGGACTATATAGAGCAAGAAATCTCGCTGGAAACCACCCTCAACAGAGGCATCATCAATACCCGCGACGAGCCCCATGCGGTGCACACGGACTTTGGTCGCCTCCACGTCATCATCGGGGATGCGAATATGTCGCAGACCTCCACGCTGCTCAAACTGGGCATGACCTCGCTTGTTCTCGATGCGATTGAGGACGGCGTGGACTTTAGCGATCTCCGCCTGAAGGATGCAGTAGCGGAAGTTCCGCGCGTGAGCCGCGACCTCGCCCTTCAGTATCGGCTCCAGCTCGCCGACGCCCGCCAGCTCACCGCCCTAGAGCTTCTCGCCGAATACCGCGCTCGCGTCACCCCACGCACCGACGCAGACCACAAGGTTCTCGCGGCTTGGGATGAGGCAGTTGCGCTCTTGGCGGAAGATCCCATGCAGGCCGCGCACCTTTTGGATTGGGTTGCGAAGTATCGCCTGATTAAGGGCTACCTTGACCGCGGTATCGACCCGGCCGACCCAAAGCTGCGCCTGATTGACCTGCAATACGCGGAGATTGATCCTGCCAAATCGCTTCACCACGCACTGGTATGCAAGGGGCAGATGCGCCAGCTCTTTAGCACCGCAGATATAGAACACGCTGCCAGCACCCCTCCGGAGGATACCCGCGCGTATTTCCGCGGACGAGTAACGCAGAAATTCGGCGAGGACGTTATTGCAGCGAGCTGGCAAAGCCTCACCTTTCGGGTAGGTGAGGGATCTGCAGCGCCCTGGGCCACCGTTCCGATGGATGAGACCACCAGTCTTACCCGGACCGAATGCGGGGAGATCATCGAAGCCGCACGCACCGTGGAGGATCTCCTCCAGGGACTAACTGACAGCGGTATCCACCCCGAGTACCGTAATTAATAACCAAGTATTAGGCAGAAGCGAAGGAAAGGACATCCACCCTATGTCTACTGACCAGTCCCAGGTCACCGGCGGAATCGGCGGCGATGACTCCGCCGGGGAGGAGGAGTTTACCTCCACTCAGCTAAGCATCAATACCACCGGCACCGATGAATTGCTCGATGAGATCGATGGCT
Organism: Corynebacterium tuberculostearicum; assembly: GCF_030503735.1. The sequence goes on from NZ_CP073096.1 coordinate 719,212, forward strand.
TGCTAGAAAACAACGCCGAGGAATTCGTGCGCTCCTATGTCCAAAAGGGCGGGCAGTAAGGGTGAGTGACCAGCGCCCCGTCTTCGCCCGTCGCATCATGGGCATCGAGACGGAATATGGCTTAACCACCAGCGCGGGCCCAGGAGAAAGCGCCCTGAGCCCCGATGAAGTGGCGCGCGTGCTTTTTCGGCCTATCGTCAAGGAGCATTCCTCGTCCAATATCTTTTCTACCAATGCCAGCCGTCTGTACCTCGATGTCGGCTCTCACCCCGAGGTAGCCACCGCCGAGTGCGATAGCTTAAGCCAGCTTTTGGCCTATGAATGCGCTGGCGATGCGATAGTCAATCGACTTGGCGAAAAAGCGGAGCAGACCTTTGCTTCCGAGGGGCACCCGCGCGCGGTGTACCTCTTCAAGAACAACGTGGACTCGGCCGGCAATTCTTTTGGCTGCCACGAAAACTATCTCATCAGCCGCCATATGGTTCTGAAGGACTTAGGCCTTGCGCTCCTGCCGTTCCTTATTACCCGCCAGCTCATCTGCGGCGCCGGCATGGTGCAGCCTGCAAAGGGCGATAAGCCCGCCCAATTCCTGCTTTCGCAACGCGCAGACCAGGTCTGGGAAGGCGTATCTTCTGCCACCACCCGCTCGCGTCCCATCATCAATACCCGCGATGAACCACACGGCGATTCCAAGCGCTTCCGGCGCATGCACATCATCGTGGGCGATTCCAATATGGCCGAACCCACCATGGCGCTAAAAGTCGGTTCCACGCTACTCATCCTGGAAATGCTGGAGGCCGGATTCGAGCTGCCGGAGTTCAACATTGAAAAACCCATTCACCATATCCGCGCCATCGCGCGCGATATGACGGGCTCGACCGAACTGCCGCTTGCCGGCGGTGGATCCGTCACCGCGCTCGAGGTCCAGCAGCAACTATGCCAGCGCGCGAGCCAGTGGTTGGACAAGCGGGAAGACGCCGGTACCCCCACCGCCGAAATGCGGCGCGTGGTTGACCTCTGGCAGCGCATCCTGCAGGCCATTGAGACCCAAGATTTTTCCGGCGTGGACAGACAAATCGACTGGGTCATCAAACTGGAGCTGCTCGAGCGCTATCGCGCACGGCTGGGAGGCAAATGGGACCACCCCAAGCTCGCCCAGATTGATATGACCTATCACGATATCCGGCCTAGCCGCGGGCTCTTTCACGTACTGCAGCGCAAGGGACTTGTTGATCGGTGGATTTCGGACGCCGACATCGAACGCGCCATAGACACCGCGCCCGCGACCACCCGCGCCGCGCTACGAGGGCAGTTCCTCGCCGCTGCCCGCAGCCTTGGGGCCAACGTCACCGTTGACTGGACGCGCCTTAAGGTCAACCGCCCAGAGCCGCGCACCGAGGAGCTACTTAATCCCTTCGTGGCCGACGATGATCGGGTCGAGGCGTTGCTAGACTATATGCGTCTACACCACAGCTAGAAGCACACGAGCCGCACCAGGGAGACAACACAGCACGTGGCAGCACACAACCCCGCGCCTAAACGGCATGATGAAGCGGTAGAAAGACTCACCAACCTCTCTTTCGCGCTGCAGGGCGCCGCCAATTCCGGCGGTAGCCCGGATCGCACCGCCGCCTGGATTCGCCGGCATGTAGCAGGATACGGCGATAAAACGGATGAGGCCTTTGCCAAATCATTGGCGCGCGATATAGCTACCCTTCAACGCGCCGGGGTACCCATTGTGCACTCCGGCGGCGAAGACGGGGCGCGCTATCGGCTCGACGCGAGTAGCTACCAGCTGCCGCCGGTAGAATTTTCCCCTGAGGAGGCCATGGTTTTAGGCATCGCTGGGGGAGTGGGTACAACCGGAGGCCTGAGCGATTTCTCCTTGTCCGGTTGGACCAAGATTGCCGCCAGCGGCGCCTCGCGCAACCTCGCAGGCGCACCGGTATACACGGCGGTCAATGACATCACGCGACTCGCCCCAGAAATCATCACCGCGGTGCTCGCTGCGGTGCGCAATCAACTCCGCATTACGTTTTCCTACCGTGCTAATCCGGCTACTGAGCCGGTACGCCGCGTCATGGATCCTTGGGGAGTGGTCAACCGTGACAGCCACATCTATCTCGTGGGATTCGATGTGGACCGAAACGCCCCGCGCGTCTTTCGCGCCCTCCGCGTCTCTGACATCAAACGCTCACACCATCCCGCGGAGCACCCCAATCCAAATGAAGACCTGCAGGTGTTGGTAGAGCGTACACTGCAGCGAGGAGAAAAGGTTAATGCGCGCCTCGTCATCCCTGACGGGCAGGCGCGCGAGCTTTTAGATGCCGGCGAGCAACAAGCCGATGGCACGGTGTTGCTGCATAAGGTGGATAAGGACTGGCTCGTACGCACCGCGGCCGGGTATGCGCCGGAAGTACAAGTGATAGAACCAGCCGAGGTGCGCCAGGAGGTCATTTCCCTTTTGCGCAGGGCAGCACATCCGCAGGAAGGACGCTAGTCATGGCTGATGGATCTCAGAAGCTCCAGGCGCTCGTGCGCTCTTTGAACCTGATTCCGTACTTTAAAAATCATCCCGACAAGACGCCTATGGAAGCGGCCAAGGACTTAGGCATGGATCCCGGCGAGCTGAAGGAAGCTCTCGATCGCCTCTTTTGCTCCGGCACGGGGCGCAATACCGAGGACCTCATCGATCTCTCCTTCAGCTATCGGGATGGGGTAACCATCCATAATGATCAAGGCTTAAGCCAGGCACTACGGCTAACCCCGACTGAAGCTGGGGCCTTGCTCCTCACCCTGGAGTCCTTGCAGGCGATGCCAGGGCTAATCGACGCCCATGCGGTCGAATCCGCCGCCGCTAAGCTGCGCGGCATCATGGATGAAAAGACAGTCGCCATCTATGAGTCGCTGTCTACTCCAGCCCCTGAAGAGACTGATATCCAGGCGCTTTTGACCCAGGCAATCAATGAGAGAAAGCGGGTACGGCTGCGTTACTGGAGCGCTTCCTCAAATGCTGAGTCCGAGAGGGTGGTGGATCCAGCCCGTATTTTCATCGTCGATTCCGAGCCCTACTTGGCCGCTTGGGAGGAAGCAAAGCAAGCGCATCGCACTTTCCGTATCGACCGCATTAGTAGGGCTCGTATCTTGGAGGAAAAATCCCAGCCGCACCTGAAAGACCTCGACTTTGATGCCTCTTCACCCTTTAATTTGGGCGATGGGGACACCGTGCAACTAGCAATTAACCAAGAATTCACGTGGCTGGCTGAGTATTACGATATGCGCTTGGGTGAAGACTTAGGAAATGGGGAAGTAGCTGCGACGATGCCAATGGGATCAGTGGATTGGCTTATTCGCTTTGCCCTTGGTCAAGCTGATAGGTTGCGTGTAGTGGCTCCTCAATCCGTGGTAAACCTCATTGCGGAGCGAGGAAACACCGCGTTGAGCGGCTATACTCAGTAGCCAGTTACTTGCCCGTTTACTGCGCCCGCCCGCCGGCAGATAAGTTGGCGGTGATGCTTTCCGGCATGCTGGTGCACTAGTTGAAAGAGGTTTCCCATGAGCCTAGGACCTATGGAAATTGGCCTGATCGTACTCGTTATCGTGTTGCTTTTTGGCGCGAAGAAGTTGCCGGATTTGGCACGTTCTATGGGCCGTTCCATGCGCATCTTCAAGTCTGAAGTTAATGAGATGCAGTCCGAGGACACCCAGCGTTCTCAGGCGCAGGCACAGCTGAACCAGAAGCAGCAGTCTGATGAGGAGTTCTGGAACCGCCCAGACATGCAACCAGGCCAGCAGAGCAACACCAACACTCAGCAGTAAACGCCCCTTTGTTGTTTTGCGAACAAGCCTGCAGCTCGAGGACTTGCACCAGCAATCCGCACGGCAGGGTAGTGTTCGCTTCTTTGCGTTGAAAGAGCCACATTGATGTCGTCACAGTCACAGCCGGTATCTCCCCAGAAAAAAAGCAAGAATGTGAAGGGTAAATTGCGCTTTTCGCGCAAACAGAAGAACCCTACCGGGGAGATGACCTTGGTGGAGCACCTACAGGAGCTGCGCCGCCGCGTCATCATCGCCGTTTTAGCAGTCGTCGTCGGCGCCATCATTGGGTTCATTTGGTACCAGCGAGCACCATTCGGGCTGTCTCCGTTAGGTGAGATTCTGCGCGAGCCTTATTGCGCCCTTCCTCCAGATAAGCGTGCCTCCTTCAGCGCGGATGGTGAATGTCGCCTACTAGCCACCAGCCCATTTGAAATGCTCCTGCTCCGCCTCAAAGTAGGCGCCCTTGCCGGTACCGTATTGTCCTCGCCGGTGTGGCTATATCAGGTCTGGGCCTTCGTGGTGCCAGGACTGCATAAGAATGAGCGGCGACACACCTTGAGCTTTGTTAGCGCCGCGGTGAGTCTATTCGTTGCCGGTGCCGTGCTGGCCTATTTCATTTTGTCCGTGGGCTTGGAATTCCTCATGGGTATCGGTGCCGAGTACCAAACAGCGGCCCTGACCGGTGAGCGCTATTTCTACTTCCTACTGGCGCTACTACTCATCTTCGGTATTAGCTTTGAAATTCCTCTGCTTATCGTGTCACTCAACCTCATCGGCGTGCTCGAGTATGAACACGTCAAGGATAAGCGCCGCATCATCATTGTCGTCGTGATGATCTTTGCTGCCTTCGTCACCCCGGGGCAAGATCCATTTTCTATGGTGGTCCTCGCTAGCTCATTGATTCTACTCATTGAGCTTGCATTCCAGTTCTGCCGCATTCACGATAAGCGCATGCAGCGCCAGCGCCCAGTGTGGATGGATCTTGATGACGAAACCGCCTCGCCGCTTGGTGCTGGACCAGGGGCCGTCGGCGGTCCCTCCCCTGTGGAGGCACCAAACCGGGTGGGACCATCGCCGAGCCCCTCTCAACCCCTTTCACGACCAGTCCAACAAGCACAACAGAAACGGCAGCAGACGTGGACCACCGGTGGCAAGGACGCTCCGTCGGTCGGCGGCGGCTTTTTCGACGATGTCCTCTAGGCACGGGTAGCCTGGGGAGTCATGACTGAAACTCATCTGGATTCCTTTTCCGCAGCCCTGCCATACCCATTGGATGAGTTCCAGGCAAAGGGTTGCCAAGCCGTGGAGAACGGACATGGCGTGCTGGTTTGTGCGCCGACCGGCGCCGGCAAAACCATTGTGGGAGAGTTTGCAGTTTCTTTGGCGTTGAGTCGGGGAACCAAATGCTTTTATACGACGCCTATTAAGGCGTTGAGCAATCAAAAGTATCATGACTTGGTGGAAGAGCATGGCGAAGAAGCCGTAGGCCTGCTCACCGGTGACGTATCGATCAACTCTGACGCCGAGATTGTCGTCATGACCACCGAGGTGCTGCGCAATATGATTTACGCAGAATCCCCTGCCTTGGATCGCCTGACCCACGTGGTCATGGACGAGATCCACTTTTTGGCCGATGCATCGCGCGGGGCGGTGTGGGAAGAGGTCATCCTCAACCTTGCGGATCATGTCTCCATCATTGGCCTATCTGCCACAGTGTCCAATTCGGAAGAATTCGGCGATTGGCTGTCTACTGTGCGCGGCGATACCACCGTCATCGTTTCCGAGCACCGCCCAGTTCCTCTCGACCAGTGGATGATGCTGGGACGCAAGATTTATCCGCTTTTTGAGCCTGAGTCAGGAGGCCAGGTCAACGCCGAGCTCGAGCGTAGAATCCAGCGCCTTGAAGCTGGTGATACGGATGACGGTCGCGCGGACTATAAATCCGGCAAAGGTTTTCGTGCCCGCGCCCGTCACAAGGGCGGCGGACGTAGCGAATTCCACGGCAAGGGAAGGGGGCGCTCCGGCGCTTCCCGGCAGCAGGATCGTTATCGCCCGCTTGGACGTCCAGAGGTGCTGAAAGTACTGCAGTCGCAAGACATGCTGCCGGCTATCACCTTCATCTTCTCCCGCGCCGGCTGCGACGGCGCTCTCTATCAGTGTCTGCGCAGCCGCATGGTGCTTACCTCCCAAGAGGAGGCGCAGCAGATCAAGGATATCGTCGATGCGGGTGTGGAAGGCATTCCTGAAGAAGATCTGCAGGTCCTGGACTTTAAGCGCTGGCGCGAAGCCCTGTCCCGTGGCTTTGCCGCGCACCATGCGGGCATGCTGCCCGCCTTCCGGCATATCGTGGAAGACCTATTCGTACGCGGTCTCGTGCGTGCCGTGTTCGCTACTGAAACACTTGCTCTGGGCATCAATATGCCAGCGCGCACCGTAGTGCTAGAAAAACTCATCAAATTCAATGGTGAGGCCCACGTTGATCTCACCCCGGGCCAGTACACGCAGCTGACTGGCCGTGCGGGGCGTCGTGGCATCGACACCTTGGGAAATGCAGTAGTGCAGTGGGCCCCCGCCATGGATCCGCGCCAAGTAGCTGGCCTTGCTTCTACCCGCACTTACCCGCTCATTTCCACCTTCGCACCGGGCTACAATATGGCTATCAACTTGCTGGGCATGCTGGGGTTCGAGGATTCTCTGCGCCTTCTAGAAAAGTCCTTTGCGCAGTTCCAAGCGGATGGCTCGGTCGTGGAGGAGACCCGCGAAATAGAACGCGCCGAACATCGCGTGCGCGAGCTGCGAAGCCAGCTGGATGATGCTGTGGTATCCCTTGCGCCCCCTGCTAAGGACGGGGAGGATCCCGCCGAAGTGCTTATGGACTATGTTCGCTTGCGCCGCGAGCTCACGGTTGAGGAAAAGCAGTCCAAAATCGATAGTGCCAATCAACGAAACCAAGAGGTTATCGCGGTACTGGGGCGCCTGCAGCTGGGCGATGTTATTGCCATGCCCGGCAAGAAGCGTCCTATTCTCGCCGCGGTTGTTACTCCCGCTAACCAAACTGCGGATCCCCGCCCATGGATTACCACTGAGTCTGGGTGGTCTGGACGTATCGATGCAGCCGGAATCAATAACCCACCGATCCAAGTCGGTAGCATCAAGATCCCCAAGCCGGTGCGCAAGAACCCGCGCCGTAATACCCGATATGTGCAGGACGTCTTGCACCGTGAACACTTCGACCGGCCTAAGCGCATGAAGTCCCAAACCCGCGTCCGTCCAAATAAGCGGGTAGGTCAGTTGCGCGACGCACTGCGTGCTCATCCAGCTCACGATTGGCCGGCTACTGACCGCGAACAGCTGGCGGGCTTGGCACAAAAGCTTGCACGGCGCGAGCGTGATCGGGACAAGCTGCAATCCAAGGTCAATAAAGCAACGGATACATTGGGCCGCACCTTCGAGCGCATTGTGGACCTCCTCGCAGAGATGAATTACGTAGAGTTCACCGGGGTCGGTGCCGATCGCACACCGGTGATCACGGAGGAAGGCGAGCGCCTTGCCAAAATTCACAGCGAATCCGATCTACTCGTGGCCCAATGCCTCAAGCGCGGAATTTGGGATGAACTCGATCCCGCAGAGCTTGCCGGCGTTGCCTCCCTGTGCTGTTTCGAAAACCGCAAGGCCACCAGTGGGCAACCGGAAGCAGCCACCGATCGCATGGCTGACGCGATGAATGCCACGTGGCGCGTGTACACCGAACTTACCGCTGATGAGCAGCGCCACCGGCTGCCGCCCACACGTGAACCAGAGGCCGGATTCGCATTGGCGGTACACCAATGGGCGGCCGGGGCGCCGTTGGGCTACTGCATGGCCGCGGCAAATGAAGCCGGGGCCGAGCTCACCCCCGGTGATTTTGTCCGCTGGTGCCGCCAAGTGATTGATCTGCTGCAGCAGGTGGCCAAGACCGGATATGACGGTGATATTCAGCGTAATGCCCGCCGCGCCATCGACGCCATTCAGCGCGGTGTCGTAGCTATCGGCGCCTAAAAGTCCATACGCGGGCGAGTAGACTCTGGGACATGACTGTTACTCAGACTTTTTTCGCCGATGTCTACGCCCACCGCCTGCAGGCCGCTCAGCAGGCGGCCGCAGACAAAGGCATCGATCTACTCCTCATTGGCACGGGGCCAGACTTTGCTTACCTCACGGGTTCCTGGGTTTCTTCTCACGAGCGCCTAACGGTCTTGGTCGTGCCACAGCGGGGTAATGCATGGATCGCTGCGCCTAATACCGATATCACCGATATCAAGGCTGCTCCAGTAGGGGAGCTGGATGTAGAGTTGCGTGGCTGGGATGACGGAGAAAATCCTTATGAGCTTGCACTGCGTGGCGCAGGTGACGGACTAGGCAAGGTAGCGCTGGGACAGTCGCTGACTGCAGACCACGTGCTGCGTTTCCAAGATCTTCTTCCACACGCCAGCTATGAACTGGCCACTTATGCATTGGCCGAGCTCTTTACCCGCAAAGACGAGGCTGAGATTGCTGAGCTGCGCAAGGCTGGCCGTGCCATCGACGCAGTCCACGGGCAGGTACCGCAGCTTTTGCAGGCCGGTCGTACTGAGGCCGAGGTAGCCCACAAACTCGAAAAGCTCATCTTGCGGGAGCACTCCGTTATCGATTTCGTCATTGTCGGATCGGGCCCGAATGGCGCCAACCCGCACCATAGCTTTTCGGATCGCGTGTTGGCTGAGGGCGAGCCAGTCGTCGTCGATATCGGTGGCACTTTGCCTTCCGGCTACCACTCCGATTGCACCCGCACCTATGTAGTAGGAGGCGACCTCTCTCAGGCCCCGCAGGACTTTCAGGATGCTTATGCCGTGCTTGCTGACGCCCAAGCCGCCGGCCGAGCTGCAGCCCATCCCAGCAACACCGCTGCAGACATCGATGCCATCACCCGCAAGGCGATCGCTGCTGCGGGGTGGGGTGACAACTTTGTCCACCGCACTGGCCATGGCATTGGCTTATCTACGCACGAAGAGCCATTCATTATGGAAGGCAATGACCTAACTTTGGAAGAAGGCATGGCCTTTTCCATTGAGCCGGGCATCTACTTGGAAGGCAAGTGGGGCATGCGTTTGGAAGACATTGTGGTGCTAACCAACGATGGCTACGAGTCCCTGAACCAAGCTCCTCGTGACGTCCGTTAATGGCTGGCGTACTGATTCTAGGCGGCCGTAGCGATATCGGCGGCGAAATCGCTAGGAGAGTAGCACCTGGCCAAGATATTGTCCTCGCCGCTCGTGGCACCCACGGTATGGAAGGCGTGGTAGGTCGGCTCCGGGCGGCGGGTGCGCGCAGCGTGCATCTGCTTGATTTTGACGCCGCAGATTTTCCGTCCCATGCCGGTGTGGTTGAGCGCGCCATAGAGCTGGCAGGCCCCCTTGAGCTAGCTGTCGTAGCCTTTGGCATCTTGGGCGATCAGCAGCGGGCAGAACGCGATGCTTCCCACGCGGTCGACATCGCCACAATCGATTATGCCGCGCAGATTTCACTGCTTACACTCGTTTCCCAGCGTATGAACCTCGGCCATATCGTCGCCTTTTCCTCGATAGCAGGCTGGAGGGCCCGCCGGGCAAACTACGTGTACGGATCTACCAAGGCCGGTCTTGATGCCTTTTGTCAGGGACTGGCGGACAAGCTGCACGGCAGCCAGGTAGGCCTTATTACCGCGCGCCCTGGCTTTGTCATCGGCAGCATGACCGAAGGGATGAAGCCGGCACCACTGTCCGTGCGTCCGGCAGATGTGGCGGAGGCAGTTGTCGGCTGCATTGCCCGAGATGCACGGCGGGGAAAACCGCGTTCGCGCACCATGTGGATTCCTCGGGCTCTGCAGGGCCTAGCGTGGGTCATGAGACTTGTACCGCGCCCACTGTGGCGGCACATGCCGCGCTAAACCCTGCGTTCTTTTTACTCTGCGCGTAGCAGGGGAGAGTTGATGTCGAAGATAAAACCGCGTGGGGCGAGTACGCGCAGTACCACTTCGGCGTCACCTTCGGCAATATTGTGAAAGACTAATCCGCCCCACGGGGTGACGGTGATGTCTACCTCTAACTGGCCGATGAGCTGCGCAAACTCGGCAGGGATGACGCCGCGGTGCACGCCCGCGCCAAGGTCAACTACGCCCGCAGGCAAATGATCATCCAGCCAGCCAATAGGGCCTGGTTCAACCAGGGCGGAGGCATTATGCTCTAGGGATTCAGCGCCTTGGAGCACCACTTCATAGTGATGGGCGGCAGCGCGTGGAGTCAGTGGGTCCGAGGGGGCGTCGCCAAGCGGGGAACGCTCAAGGCGCAGGGCTCCGTCCCCGTCGATGCTAAGGCTGACTGCGGCCGCGCCGGTCGGTACGTCGTCGTGGGCGATAACTGCCAGTCCGGGACCGCCTTCCGCCGCGCCCAGCTCAGCCGCGATGTCCTGGGCCGTTTGCTTGGCTACGGCCGACAAAGGCGAAGCCAGCACCGGCATCGCCGTGGCGCGCAATTGCAACTCCTGGAGCTGCTGATTGAGTGCTTCCGCATCCTTAATACCGCGCAGCTCGATTGCAGAGAAACGGTCGATGTAGACATACCCATCCGCAACGGCACTGGCGCACTGCGCCAAAATGACCCAATCCTGGGCGTGGGTGCTGCCGCCGGCAACGTGGATGCGGATGCACGTGCCGTACCGGGGGTCTTCAAAAAGCGCAGGAGTAAACATGCGCACTAGTCTAACCTGCTGCGGTTGCACCTTCGCGCATGAGTGTTGCCAGCACTTAATCAGTCTGCCTCGTTAGACTGAGGCCATGCCGTTTATGTATTTTGCTCTCTACATGGTCGCAGAGACCCTGACCTTCTGGGCCGTTTCTAAATGGATCGGTGTTGGCTGGGCGCTTATCGCCCTCTTTGTCACCATGTTCTTCGGAATGTCCATCGCTGGCATTGAAGTGCGCCGCTTGATGGGAAAGCAGGTCGAACGCACAGGGGACGGTACATACGTCGTTCGCGGCGGCAATGTGGGCAAGACCGCCAGCAATGTGGGCCTTACCTTGGTAGGCGGCATGTTGCTTTCTTTGCCGGGCTTCTTGACGACGATCCTCGGAGCCCTCTTAATTTTCTCGCCGACCCGCGCCGTCTTCCGCACGGTGATGGCGGCCTCCTTGTACCGCAAGATCGAAAACATGGGCGTTAAGATCTACGAGGCCACCCCAATGGCGCAGCAGCACGACTCTTATGGCGACTTTGGCTCCTTTGGTCGTGGCCAAGCAACACAAAGTGGGCACCCCAGCACACAGGATGCTGGCCGGCATGAGGTGTTGGATGAGGAAGAGATCCGCCGCTGGAGCGAGAACCTGGATCCAGATGACTTCGGACCCTCCAGTGGCGAGTCCAAGGGCGGAAAGAGCTAGTGATGCTGACTCTTGCCCGCCTCGTTGTGGCGGGCCTTTCTGGTCTGCTCACGTATGCCGCCATAGAGCCCCGTGGTTGGTGGTGGGCTGCCGTTGTGGGCGTGGGCTTGCTGTACGCGAGCTTGCTGCCGTGGGGAACTAGGCACGTTTCCGCCCGTGTGGGCGCGCTTCTTGCAGTAACGCATTCGCTCGTGCTGTATCTGCTGACGCTGCCATGGATCGGCGAATTGGTGGGCAGCGGGCCATACATCGCTTTGGCCGTATGGCTTTCGGTATACGCCATTGTGCTGGGCCTTGGCGGCGCAGCAGTAGCGCGGTGGAAATACGGTTTTATTGCCTTCCCGTTCTTCTACCTCGCGGTGGAGGTGCTGCGTTCTTCGGTACCTTTCGGCGGTTTCTCTTGGGTGAAATTGGCTTGGGGACAAATCGACGGACCGCTAGCCAAGCTGGCGCCGTGGGGTGGAACCTCGCTCATTACCGCAGCCACTGTTCTGTGCGGCTGCGGTCTCGCTGCGCTGCTGATTCAACGCGGATGGAAGGCAAAGAACACCGCACTGTTAGCAGCGATACTTCCCCTTGCAAGCGCGACGGTGGCAGGCTTGGGAATCAACCGAGACGATTCCACTGTCGGGGAAGCAAAGGTTGCCGCAATCCAAGGAAACGTACCTCGCATGGGCCTAGACTTTGCTGGGCAACGCCAAGCGGTCCTCAACAACCACGTGGCTGAAACAAAGAAGCTGGCCGCCCGCGAAAAAGACATTGACCTAGTCATCTGGCCCGAAAACTCCTCTGATATCAACCCATTCCGTGACGGCAAGGCAGCCTCGGCGATCAGCGGCGCCGTCGATGCGATAGACGCACCTGTTTTGGTTGGCACCGCTACGCGGGATGAGGTGGGCGCCCGCAACACCATGCAGGTCTTTGCCCCTAACCACACGGTGGGAGACCACCACTATAAAAAGTACCTGCAGCCATTCGGTGAGACCATGCCCATGCGGGATTTCTTTGCCAAAGTTTCTGACTATGTGGACTTGGCTGGCGACTTCAAACCCGGTGATGGTCCAGGCGTGGTATCCATGGCGGGCGTGCCGGTGGGCGTGGCCACGTGCTACGAAGTTTCCTTCGATAATGCCTTCAGGGACTCGGTGAAAAATGGGGCGCAACTGCTGACGACGCCCACCAACAACGCCACTTTCGGCCACTCCGATATGACCTATCAGCAATTGGCCATGAGCCGGCTGCGCGCGATGGAGACCGACCGCGCCGTAGTAGTGGCGGCAACCTCTGGAGTATCCGCCATCGTTCACCCGGATGGCCAGGTTAGCCAATCCTCGGAGATTTTTACCCCGGCCGCTCTAGTAGAACAGCTGCCATTGCGAAACGGCGAGACCTTTTCGGTCAGGTTTGGTTCGCCCCTGCAATGGCTGATGGTTATTATTGGTACAATCTGCGCACTGGTAGCTTTGCGCACAAACCGCCTGCGACGCACCCCGCGCCGCTCCGGACCAGATACATTCGTAGGAGCATAAACACTGTGAGCACGCTTGAATCCTCAACCTTGGTCATCATCCCGACCTATAACGAGATAGAAAATCTTCCCCTCATTACCGGCCGCGTCAGGAAGGCCGTCCCAGAGGTCCATATCCTCATCGTCGACGATAACTCTCCCGACGGCACCGGTGACAAGGCCGATGAATTTGCAGCGCAAAATGACCACATCCACGTTCTTCACCGCGAGGGCAAGGGCGGCCTGTTGGGCGCCTATATCGCCGGCTTTGAGTGGGGATTGGAGCGCGACTACCAGGTGCTGTGTGAAATGGATGCAGATGGCTCCCACGCACCGGAACAGCTGCACCTGCTGCTGGAAGAGGTAAACAAGGGTGCAGACCTGGTTATCGGCTCCCGCTACATCCCTGGCGGCGAAACCGTCAACTGGCCGGCCTCCCGCGAGTACCTTTCCCGCTTGGGCAATATCTACATCTCCGTAGCGCTGGGCGCTGGGCTATCCGATATGACCGCCGGTTACCGTGCCTTCCGCCGCGAGCTTCTGGAATCCATCGATTTCGATGAGTTGTCCAAGGCGGGCTACATCTTCCAGGTGGATCTGGCTTTCCGCGCGGTTAAGGCTGGCTTCGACGTCCGCGAGGTTCCCATTACCTTTACCGAGCGCGAATATGGCGAGTCCAAGCTCGATGGCTCCTTCGTCAAAGATTCCCTGCTCGAGGTGACCAAGTGGGGCGTAGCCCACCGAGCTGAGCAGCTGCAGGACTTCGGCGGCGCTGTGTCGAAGCTGGTCAACCGCGAGGTTAAGGACGGCTCCATTCACGATCTGGGCGTGCAAGCCCGCAAGGGTGCCAGCTGGATTTCGGACTTCGCCGGAGAGATCGGTCATTTGGCTAAACACCAGATTGCGCAGCTGAAGAAGTAGCCCGCTTACTAACGAATAGCCCGTACTCCTTAACTAACAACCTAAGGTGTACGGGCTTAATCCATGCCGCGGAAAACTCTAGGAGTTCTTCTGCTGCTGTTCCTGTTGCTCCTTCAAAAGCCGTGCTGCGGAACGGCGGCGGGAGCGCAGGTGGTTAATGCGCTCTTCTAGAAGCTCGTCTAACTCCTCGATGGAGCGGCGCTCACGCAGCATGTCCCAATGGGTGCGCGGGGGCTTGGCTGGCTTAGACTCAACTCCCTCGCCTTCTACCAGGTGGCCCATCTTGCCGTTCTTGCACATCCATTCTTCAGGGATTTCAGCATCATCCGCAAAAGGTACCTCATAAATCTCGCCGTCATCGGTGCGGTATTTCACCATCTGGCGCGGTGCGAGGTCGTGGTCGCGGTCGGTTTCGTAGCTGACTGCGCCCATACGGCTGCCACGGAGTACGCGATCTGCCATGCAACATCATCCTTTTCAAAGAGATCCCTGATTGAGTGCGAAGCAAAACTTCGCCTAAGAGCTACTAATTATAACGAACACCCACGCGCCTTTGTTCCCAGCCCGCCCAAAATGAACTAAAGTATATCGGGTGATCCGTACAGCTAGTCGTGAACGCAACGTCGGTTCCTGCCAATGGTGTGGGAAGGACATTGACCAAGGCGGTAGGGGACGGCCACGCAAATTCTGCAGCGCCTCCTGTAAGCAGCGCGCTTATGAGCAGAGAAATAGCGTCAGCGGCACGGGAATTCCTGCCAATGCCGTAATCCTTACTCCAGAAAAGGCAGAGAGTTTGCGTGACGGACTTTTTGAACTACGTTGTTCCGCAGAGGACATTAATACCGCCGCGGAGGAAGGCGCCAGCGCAGAAGAGCTTAGCGGTTTGTGCGAAGAGCTCGTAACGCTAGCCCGACGCCTAGAAGGACTTCGATAGAAGATGAAAAAGCTTTTTTATAACCGGAAGCTCGTCATCACCATCTTTGTGGTGCTGATCGTATTGCTCACCGCCGTGGCTATTGGCCCTATGGTGTATTCGCTCCTGAAAGGCACAGGCGTGAAGACTGAAGCAATCTCGGCAGATGGTGCCAAGGCCGCCTCAACGGAGCTGGATGGGTCGTGGCAAGTAGCCAAGGGCCGTGCCGATAACCATACTTCGGTAGGCTTTACCTTTAATGAGGCCCTACCTGCGGAAAAGACCACCACATCGGGTTCAACCACCGAGGTTACTGGCCAGGCAGATATTTCTCATTCCACCCTCAAAAATGCCATGGTCACTGTTGATATGGATGAGCTGACCACGGATAAGAAGGTCCGCGATAAGAATATGAAGTCCAAGCTCTTTGAGACCCAGCTTTTCCCGGAGTCTTCCTTTGAGCTTACGAAGCCAGCATCGCTTGCCGACGTCCCCGATGACGGCACCATTGGCAAGGTTGAGCTCACCGGCGATCTGACGATCAAGGATAAGACGCACGAGATCACTCAGGATTTTGACGTCCTTCGTGATGGAGACCAGATCGTCATCGGCGGAACCGTGCCAGTTGATCGCCTTGATTACGGCGTAGAGACCCCAGAGATGCTTGCCGCCAAGGTAGAAGAAAAGGGCGAGGTTAATCTTCGCATTTCCTTTGAAAAGAACTAGCGAGGACTAGGCTGTGAATACCCGTCAGATTATCCCGTTTATGTGGCTGCGCCTTGTCGTAGTCATCGGCTTCACGATTTTCGTAGCCGTTCAACACATGTGGGTCATCGCAGCGATCTCGGTTATCTTGGCGCTGTTGACTATCTGGCAGCTGTGGAGCGCGTACCGTAATCGTTAATTTTGGTCTTCATGGCGAGGGATTTTCCCAAATAACGTCAGTGTGACTTTAAAAGGTAGTGTAGTTGTGCCCACCAGTAGGGCATATTCTTGACCCATATCGACCCATTCGGTGACCAAGCAGAGCGAAGTCACAATCGGTACACCGCGGGATAAGGAAACCCTTAAGGTCTGACGAAGCCGACATCGTAAATATGTACTCAGACGGCTGAAGCGGGAATCCACGCCTAGGCCCAAAGCTGGCGAACCGTCGGATAGCGTGGGAGCGACCGCGAGGCGTCGCGAAGCAAAGCACAACGCCATTCAGGTCCTGGCGAAAATTGAGCCGTGGTTCAGAAACAATATCTGCAAAGCTTGACACTGGGTGGAAGTCTGTAATGGCGAGAAGACAATAAGCCCAGATGTGAGAGTTTGTCCGATAATGTACATTATGTCATTTTAAGTAGGGGTGGCATTCCCCTTTTAGCTCCTGACTCCATACATTGATACCTGCACCTCGCCTCTGCCGTTCGCTCCTGACAACACGCGCTCGAATGAAGCTTTCCAGATGTGCCATTCCTTCACGAAAATTGGGCTCTGGTCATTTCCCATACGGCGGATGACTTCTTTCTCGGCTTGGCCTCTCGTAGCACACGCGGCCTTAAGCTCGGGATCGAATTCTGCGCTCGACGGATCCGATCCCTGAGCGTGCCCACCGCTAAATACGATGTAAACCATTTCCGGATGGTGTTCTGCATCCAGTGGACCTTTCCAGCCACGCAGGCATGTCTCTTCAGTCCAACAGGTTACCCCTGGGCGGTCTACGCATTGCTCCATGGCTTTTTCTTGGTTGCGCGTCAGCGCAACCCCTGCAAAAGACTCATCATATGAAACGTCTTTCCGCGCAAATAAAACGAAGATCCGAGCGGTGCTTTTCTTCTGCTTCTTGGTATCTATGCCCACATCTTCTCACCCGGCTATCGGTTAGTTTTCAACTAAAACGCACACTAGCGCATATAGAAGCCAAGCAGGTCTCTATCAGGGGCGATTCCAAGCCGGCGAACGGATCTGTTCACCACAGGGTGCGTAAAATCGATGTTATGACGATTCAGCATGTAGTAGATAAGCCCTCCCGCGCAGCGCTTTTCCTAGTCCTAGAGATCAAGAACGGCGGTGAGCAAGCCACCCGTGACATGCTCACGGGGTTCGCCGGGCTCTTCAAGTCCGTGAACTTCCGCTATAACGAGGGTGAGCTTTATACCGTAGTTGGCATCGGAGCCTCCATGTGGCCGCGTTTGACCAGCGCTCCCCTTCCTGATCGGCTGAAGAAATTTGAGGCAATTGACGCAGCACATAATGCTCCCGCGACTCCAGGCGATATCCTGTTTCACTTCCGGGCTAATAGCTACGATCTCTGCCACGAAATGGCCCGCCAGGTTCTAGACCAACTGGGTGAGGCCGCAACCGTTGTCGATGAAACCCACGGCTTTAAATACCTTGACCAGCGCGATTTGCTAGGGTTTGTGGACGGCACAGCCAATCCCCTGGCCGAGGAGGCTTTGGATACCGTGTTGCTTGGCGATGACGCCGACTACCCCCGCGGCTCCTATGTCACCGTTCAAAAATATATCCATGACCTTACCAAGTGGAATGAGCTAAGTACCGAGGAGCAAGAGAAGGTCATCGGGCGCACCAAAGCCGATGATATCGAATTGGACGATGACACTAAGCCATCAAATTCCCACGTCGCACTCAACGATTTAGAGGAAGATATCTACCGCGAGAACATGGTCTTCGGCTCTTTCGCCGCGGGTGAGATGGGCACCTACTTCATTGGCTATGCCAAGGACCCAGAAAACGTCATGGAGCGCCTGCGCAATATGTTCATTGGCAAACCGGAGGGAAACTACGACCGCATCTTGGACTTCTCCACCGCGCTTACAGGCACCAATTTCTTTGTGCCCAGCGCGGATCTGATGAAGAACTTCGACGAGCTGCCGCCGGCCTAAGGGCCGCCTGCCTAACGGCCGGCCGCCTAACGCCGTCCCCCGCGGTTGCGGTGGGCCAACCCAAATTGCACCGAGTCAATCATCCCGAGCGTCAAAAGGGCCTCGCGGAGGGCAAATTGGAAGGTCCACAAGCGGCGGAAGACTGGGTCGAACCCAGCGGCCGCTGCCTCTCGCAGGTGCCCGTCGAAAAAGGATCGCTGCTGACGCAGGGACTCCAAGTAATGGGTGCCCACGTGTGTTTCGGACACGATGCGCAAATTGGAGTTCTTATCTACTAGCTGGTGCATCTCCGCGGTGCGCGGATAGTCCAACCCCGGCCACACATAGGCTCTTAAGGCCTGTAGCGAGGCCTTACCGGCCTCCGTCATCGACTCGGTCGCCACGATGGATTGGATTCCTGCCCGCCCATTAGGCGTCAAGAACCGGTCGACTGCGCGGATGTAGTCTTTGCGCTCACTAGCGCTGAGTTGTTCTACCTTTTCTACGGTGACGATGGCGTCATAGTGCCCTTTCCACTGCTTGGGATTCGGGACGACGCCGGGAATGCGTTCGATGTGGATGGAATCGTTTGCCCCCTCTAGTACGAGGGCCTCGCGCATGTGGCTCATTTGGTCCACATCACTGGTCAAAACGTCTACCGTAGTGCGCCGCTTAGTCGCCCGCATCGCCGGCTGCATTCCGGCAGCCGGGTATACCAACAGGTGGGTTCCGGCGCCGGTGCGGGTGACGTCAAGCAGCCAATCCGCCGCGCGGCGCTGCGCATCTCCTAGGTCATCCCTGTCCACACTCGTGGGCTCACTCAGCGTCGTGACATCGACGAAGTGGCTCTTCGGCCCCTTGCGGCCGGCCTTGGGGCTATAGCTTTCCACCGTTTCCCTAATGGTGGTCGGTACGCCACTGGAAAAAATCCCACCTACATGGCTTAATCCATCGCCGGCATAGAGCCGAACCAATTCCAGCGGCAGCTCCCCTGGCTCCGACTTACCAGCACCAAGCATTTTGGCCTTGGGGAGGTAGCCTGCTCCCAATAGGCGGCCGAGCACCTTTACCAGCTGCGAGGAGGAGGTGACGGTCCACTCTCCTGCCATATAACTTTCCGCAAATCCCAGCCAACCGGTAGCGGCAATGCGCTCAAACAAAGCATCATGCCCCACCTTGAGATCTGGTCCACCTTCGGCATCGAGGTCAAGTTCTAGACCGGCATCATCGCAGGCCTTGGCAAATTCAGCCTCTGCCCGGCGGGCTTTCATTCCAGGCCAACGAGGTGCGGGAACCGTAGCCACATTGGGCCAGGATTCTGCATCGATAGAGCTCAAATGCTCAGGGCGGGTAAAAGACATAATGCCAGGTGCACTCCTTGGTGGGCGGAAGAAGTCACTATCTGCAACAACTTTAGTCAGCTATGCGAGCCTAAAGGTTTAGGCACTCCGCGAATGCAGACTCGTTTCGTCCTCATCAGCCAAGTGCGTCTAACGCAAGTTAATCACTATTAAGTATGCGCGTTCTGTTTGAAGTGTTTAGACTGTATGGGTACTAAACATTAGCTTTCTTAAGGAAGGTCGCATTAATTCCATGACTGATACCCCTTATCGCCCCAACGGTGGCCGCCACCACGTCGTCGTGGTTGGTGCCGGCTTCGGTGGCCTTAACACCGTTCAGAAGCTGAAGAACGCCGATGTGGAAGTTACCCTCATCGATAAGAAGAACCACCACCTGTTCCAGCCGATGCTCTACCAGGTAGCAACCGGCATGATTTCCGCCGGTGAGGTTGCCCCTTCTACCCGCCAGTTGTTGCGCGATCAGGACAACGTCCACTTCGTTAACGCCGAGGTTACTGACATCAACCTAGCGGATCAGACGGTTACCGCTGAGCAGGACGAGTTCTGCCGCACTTATGCTTATGACTCCCTGGTTGTAGCCGCGGGTTCCGGTCAGTCCTACTTTGGCAACGACCACTTTGCCGAGTTCGCCCCTGGCATGAAGACCTTGGACGATGCCCTGGAGCTGCGTTCTCGCATCATCTCGGCGTTTGAAAAGGCTGAGCTTACCGACGACCCCGCGGAGCGCGAGCGCCTGCTCACCTTCATCATCGTTGGTGCTGGCCCGACTGGTGTTGAGCTCACCGGCCAGATCGCCGAGCTGGCAAACCGTACCCTCAACGATGTTTACTCCAACTACGGCACCACCTCCGCCAAGATCTACCTGCTCGATGGCGCCCCACAGGTTCTGCCGCCATTCGGCAAGCGCCTGGGCCGCAAGGCACAGCGCACCTTGGAAAAGGAAGGCGTACAGGTTCACCTCAACGCCATGGTGACCGACGTAACCGCGGATACCGTCACCTACAAGGACATGAAGACTGAGGAAGAGACCACCCTAACCGGCGCAACCAAGATCTGGTCCGCCGGTGTGGCCGCTTCCCCACTGGGCAAGCTGGTTGCTGAGCAGGCTGGCGTCGAGGCAGACCGCGCGGGGCGCGTCTCCGTGAACGAGGATCTGACCGTGGGCGAGCACTATAACGTCTACATGGTCGGCGATATGATTTCGCTCAACCGCCTGCCGGGTCTGGCACAGGTTGCAATCCAGGGTGGCGTGCACGTCGCTAAGCTCATCGAGGCCAAGGTGGACGAGGAGTCCACCGCAAACGAGAAGGAAGCCTTCGACTACTTTGATAAGGGCTCCATGGCCATCGTCAAGCGCTTCAACGCCGTCGTCAAGCTGGGCAAAACCGAGTTCGGTGGCTTCGCAGGCTGGATGGCTTGGCTGGGCCTGCACCTAACTTACGTTATTGGTCTGCGCAGCCGTTTGGCAGTCCTGGTTAACTGGGCAACCAATATTCTCTCCCGCGATCGCGGCAACTTGGAGATCACCACCCAGCAGCGCATCGCACGCAATATCATCAACAAGCACGAGAAGTAGTACCTCCTCGCTCGCACCGCCGCCCACCTGCCCCAAGGCAAGGCACGGGCGGCGATTTCTATTTGCCTGGCGCTAGCACCAAGATTTTCGCACATAGTTTCCGTGACCTTTGTTAGGCTGAGACACACAACATGGGGTGCCGCACACGGTGCGGCTGAGATACACCCATCGAACCTGCACTCAGTTAGAACTAGCGAAGGGATAGTTGTGGATTATTCTTTTCTGCGCGCACACGATTCTGTGCGCGAGTCCACGCCGCTTATTCAATGCTTGACCAATAAGGTCGTCAGCAACGTTACTGCCAACACCCTCTTGGCCGTCGGCGCAAGCCCCGCAATGGTGGATACCCCGGAAGAATCCCGGGAATTCGCCCAGATAGCCAGTGGGGTTCTGATCAATTGTGGCACTCCTACCTCCGAACAATATGACGGCATGCGCGAAGCCATCGCGGGAGCGAATGCCGCCCAGACTCCCTGGGTGCTAGACCCTGTGGGCGCTGGTGGATTGTCTAAGCGCACCGAATTCATGCGGGAAGTGCTGCCACAGGGGCCGGCAGCTATCCGAGGCAATGCATCGGAAATTATCGCCCTAGCAGGCACTGGACAAGGAGGCCGCGGGGTGGAATCAACCGATGGCGTTGACGCCGCTATTGAGTCTGCCTTGACCCTATCTCGGGATACCGGCGCCGTGGTGGCCATTTCAGGGCCGCGAGACCTCATCATCCACGTCGGTGATACAACTCGTGCGGTCTACTTGGAATCGGGCCATCCAATGCTCCAAAACGTCATTGGCACTGGCTGTTCACTCGGTGCTATTTGCACAGCTTATTTGGCATCGTGGAAAGATCCCTTCGAGGCCATCATCGCGGCCCACGCACACGTTGGCGCGGCCGGCACTATCGCTGCTGAAAAGCAGCATGCGCCTGGTTCCTTTGCTGTAGCCTGGCTCGATGCGCTTTACGATGTTCCAACTGCAGACATCGAAGGCCTCATCACCGTGACCCCAGGCGAGGGGATCTAAATGGCTATTGATTGGACGCTCTACCTCGTTACCGATCCGCATCTTGCAGGCAGGCGCGACAACGTCGTTGGGATTGTGCAAGAAGCTATTCGCGGCGGCGTTACCGTTGTTCAGCTGCGGGACAAAGAAGCAAGCGATGAGCAGATTGAAAGTACTGCGCGCGAATTGCTTGCCGTACTGGGCGATGTCCCGTTGTTTATCAACGACCGCGTTGAGGTGGCAGCCAAGCTCGGCTGCCACCTGCACATAGGTCAAGATGACATGACATTTCGCGTCGCCCGCGACAAGCTGGGCGACGATCAGCTGATCGGCTTATCCGTTGGGAGCCAAGAAGAGTTGGAAGCCATTGCGGATGATGCTCGCCCAGATATCATCGGCATTGGTCCCGTGCATTCGACCGCTACGAAGAAGGATGCCCCAGCCGGCATGGGTCCGGATGCGGCCAAGGCTCTCGCCCACGCCGCCCGACAGCGCGGTATTTCTTCTGTCGCCATCGGCGGGATTAAGACCCATAACGCGCACGAGCTGGCGGGCGACGATTTTTCCGGTATCTGTGTAGTAAGCGACATAATGGCAGCCCAAGATCCTGCAGCGGCTGCCGCTCAACTCAAGGAGGCTTTTCGTGGCTAAAGGAATCTATCCTCGAGTTCTATCCATCGCCGGTACCGACCCAACAGGCGGCGCAGGTATTCAGGCTGACTTGAAGGCTATCTCCGCCGCGGGCGGTTACGGCATGACCGTGGTTACTGCCTTGGTGGCCCAAAATACCCAAGGTGTGCGCAGCGTCCATGTCCCCCCACTGAATTTCCTGCAAGAACAGTTGGATTCGGTCATTGAGGACGTAGAGATCGATGCAGTAAAGATCGGCATGCTGGCTGACGCCGCCATTACCACCAAGGTCGCAGACTTCCTCCGGCGCCTTCCGGAGACCGTTCCCGTTGTACTCGATCCGGTCATGGTAGCCACCAGCGGTGACCGGCTTTTGGAAGAAGAAGCAGAGCAGGCCGTGCGCGATCTGTGTTCTCAGGTCGATCTCATCACTCCGAATTTAAAAGAATTGGCAGTTTTGACCCAGACGCAAGAGGCTAAGGACCTCGAGCAGGCCATCGCCACTGCCAAAGATTGGGCCAAGGCTGCAGATACCGCGGTCGTCGTCAAGAGCGGGCACCTCGATTCCGATATCTCAGACAATGCGGTAGTAAGCCCAGATGGGTCTGTACATCGCGTGCCTTCAAGCCGCGTGGATACGAAAAACACCCACGGGACGGGTTGCTCCCTTTCTTCTGCTTTGGCCACACGCTTAGGTGCCGGTGATAGCGCTGCCACAGCTCTTACGTGGTCCACCCAGTGGTTGCACGAGGCAATTGCGAATGCGGATGCGCTGCAAGTGGGTAAAGGACATGGCCCCGTAGATCACCAGCACCGCGCGCAGCGCCTGATGCAGGCTGCCTCTACCCTGCCCCAGCCTTATCTATCCGGCAGCCTGAAGGAACCGGATGACGTCGATCAGCCACGCGTTCCTGCGGCCGGACCACACACGCAGCGGCTGTGGAACTTGGCCGGAGATCACTGGGAGGCCATCAAGGCGCTACCCTTTATTCAAGCGCTGGGCACAGGGGCTTTGGATAAAGATGCGTTCGGCTTCTACCTCGACCAAGATGCTCAATACCTCAACGCCTATTCCAAGGCACTGGCTCGTCTCGCCAGCCAAGCACCAGAACCGGCACAGCAACTGCACTGGGCCGAGGGGGCGCACGATTGCCTAGCGGTAGAGGCAGAGCTACATCGCGGTTGGCTGGAGAGCGAAATGACTGCCGCAGCCTCTGGGGTTACCAGTGCCTATACGGATTTCCTCATCGGCTCGACGCATACCGATGATTACGTCGTGGGCGCGGCAGCTGTACTTCCCTGCTACTGGTTGTATGCAGAAGTAGGCCTCCACCTTGCAGAATTTGATTCCCCAGAGCACCCATACCACTCCTGGCTATCCATGTACGGCGGCGAGGACTTCCTCAACGGAGTACGCGCAAGCCTTGACATAGTCGAGGACGCGCTCAGCAGGGCGGATGAGCGAACCCGCATGCGCGCCGAGCGCGCTTATATCACCGCAAGTCACCACGAGGTCGATTTCTTCGACCAAGCCGATAGGCGCTTTTAGGCCAGTAGGTCTGATCCCGGACGCGAGAGGACAGCGACGAGGAAGGTGGAGTGCTCCGAGAAGAGCTTCATGTCCCACGAAGAGAACGTGAAGTCGACTCGGTAGCCCACCTTTTGCGCCATGTCGAGGAAATCGGAGAACATCCAGCCGCGGCCCTCGCCAAAGCCGGTAACGAGGCGCCCACCCGGCTTGAGGGAATTAAAAATATTGCGCAGTGCAGGCTCGCGGCCTTCCTTTGCTAAGAAGCCCATGACATTGCCGGCAGATACGGCAATATCAAAGGGTCCTTCTGGCACCTCTTCCTCGCACAAGTCACCGACGAACCATTGCCCCTCTGGGAAATCGTGCTCGGCGTGCTCGATGAGGATGGGATCTACGTCGACTCCCACGACGCTGTGGCCGCGGCGAAGCAGCTCGCCGCCTACGCGGCCGGTGCCACAGCCGGCGTCGAGAATGGTGGAGTTGCGTTCCACCATGGCGTCGATAAGCCGAGCCTCACCATTGATGTCCTTGCCCTGTGCGGCAAGCAGCTTCCATTTGCGTGCAAAATTATGGGAGTGCTCGGGATTAGCTTGGGTTACTTCTTTCCACGTAGGCATAGATTCGATTATATTACCCGTCCTCGGTGTAAGATTTACCCGCTGCTAAAAATCGCAATCCAAATTCTGCGAACTTGTCCGCTCTACCGCGCAAAGGAGGCTGAAACGATGCCATCCGTACCTTCACCCTTTAGGGGCCGCAAGAAACCCGGACCTCCCAGTAAGCCATCTTCCCTGCCGGTACCGCCGGAGCGTGCTATCGAACACTGCCGTGTTTTTGTTGATGGTGAGGCGCTTCCCGGTGAGTACTCCACCAGCTCTGCCTTGGAAGCTATCGAGGAATACGGACGCGGCTTCATTTGGGTAGGCATGCACGAGCCCTATGAGTCCCAGATGACCAAAGTGGCCTCCCAGTTTGGCATCCACGAACTTATCGTGGAAGACGCCGTTATGGCCCACCAGCGTCCCAAGCTCGAGCGCTACGATGATCAGCTCTTCGTCGTCGCCCGCTCCGTTAACTACCGCGACCATGATGAAGTGACGGATAAGCGCCAGATCATTTCTACCGGTGAGATCCAGATGATCATGGGCTCTAACTTCATCATTACTGTGCGCCACGGGGCAAAACTGCCCAACCTTGCGTACACGGTGGAAGATGAGCAGGATTTGGTTGAGCTTGGCCCTGTGGCCATGGCTTGGAAGATCCTGGATATGATGGTGGACCGCTACTCGGAGATTTCCCGCCTCATTAGCATCGAGGTTGATGAGCTAGAAGAGGAAATCTTTACACCTAACCTCAAATTTGATGTGGACCGCATCTACATGTTTAAGCGTGAGGTGCTGGAGATGAAACATGCCATCGATCCTTTATCGGTGGCGCTTAAATCCATGGTTTCAGATCACAAAGATCTAATTTCTAAGCAATTGCGTTCCTACCTGCGGGACGTCAACGACCATGAGCTCGTGGTCAAAGACCAAGTATCCAGCTTCGACGAGCGCCTCACCTCGCTTATCGACGCCTCGGTAGCCAAGGTCACCATGCAGCAAAACTCCGATATGCGCACCATTTCCGCAGTCGTTGGCATGTGGGCCGCGCCCACCTTGGTGGCCGGTATCTACGGTATGAACTTCGATATCATGCCAGAGCTGCACTGGGCTCTGGGCTACCCGATGGCGATTATCATCATGATCATGGTCGTCGTAGGGCTCTGGGCTTGGTTCCGTAAGAACCACTGGCTTTAATGCCTCAGGTACGCTCGTGCACTATGAGCGATATCACCGTGTACGGCGCCACCGGGCTCGTTGGCCAATTGGTGGCGCGCTACTTAGCGTCGATTGACGCACCTTCAGTTACCCTCGCTGGTCGGAACCGACCTCTGCTGGCTGCCCTCCGCGATGAGTTTAACCCGCACTGGGACATCGCCATCGCCTCCGCCGAGGACGCGACTGCAGTTGAGCGAATGGTGCAACGAACACGGGTGGTTATCACCGTTGTCGGTCCTTATACCCTGTACGGCGATAATGTCATTGCTGCCTGCGCGGAGCACGGCGTGGATTATGTAGACCTGTGCGGCGAGGTCCCCTTCATCCGCAGTAGCATCGACTCCCACCACGCCGCCGCCCAGTCCTCAGGCGCGCGTATTATCCCTTCCTGCGGTTTCGATTCCGTGCCGTCCGATATTGGTATGCTCAACCTCTTTTTAGCTGCGGGAAAGCCATTTGCGCGGGTTGACATGGTCGTCGACAAGCTCAAAGGCGGAATCTCGCCAGGCACGATCGATTCATCGCTGCAGGTCTCGCATGCCGCGCATGCTGATAGGGATATCGCCCGCAACCTGCACAACCCTTATTCTTTGGACCCGGATCCGAAAACAGGCCCGCGCTTGGAAGGCCTCCAACGGGACTTCGAGGTCAGGCAGATTGATGGCATTGGCTGGGTGGGACCGTTTTTTATGTCGATGTTCAATACTCGGGTAGTTCGCCGCTCGAACGCCCTGCTTGGGCGTGCATGGGGCACCCACTTGTTCTACAAGGAAGCATGGTTAGCTGGTTCTGGTTTGCTCGGCCGCGCGCGGGCATACGGGCTGGCCTTGGCCACCAAGTTGCTTTTTGATGGCACCCAATCACGCCTGCGGCCGCTGGTGGAAAAGGTTCTGCCCAAACCTGGGCGGGAGGGCGCACATTTCCAGGTCAGTCACCATGGAATAACTGAGGACGGCCAGCGCTGGCGCGCAACACTCTCTGCGCAAGGTGATCCCGGCTACGAGGTGACCGCAATGATGCTGAGCCAAGCCGCGTTATGCCTCTTGGATTCGCGCACGGCGGCCGAGCGTACCGGCGGCATTCTGACCCCGGCCACTGGACTCGGTGAGCCGTACCTTAAACGGCTTTCCACTCACGGAATGAACTTTAATACCGAACGGGTGGATTAGCTCAAGATCATGGTGCGCAGAGTGGTCCGGGCAATGAGCTTGCCGCCCTGGAGCATCTCAACACTCCACAAGTGCGTGCGGCTACCTAGCTGCACTGGGGTGGCCACCGCCTCCAGCTCTCCCTCTCCAGTTGAACGGATAAAGTCGCTGGAATTATTCACGCCGACCGCGGGGGCGTCGGCAGCCGCCACGCTGGCAATGGAGGCCACAGTTTCTGCAATGGAGCAATACAACCCACCGTTTGCCACGCCCCAGGGTTGGTGGTGCTCCGGGCGGACCTGCAGTTTCGCGCGTGCCTCTCGGGGGCCAACGTGAGTAAACTGCAGCCCAAGTAGTTCCGCTAGGCCGCCGTTTAAGGCATTGAGTGACTCTAATTCTTCCGCATTGAGCACGCGCGTATGTGCAAGATGGAGCAAGTCATTGAGTTTCTGCGTATCCGACATAGTCCACCAGCCTAGCCATTGATGCCAGCGCCACATCGTAGTGACGTAGGATGGGCATCATGACTGATAAGAATGAACTTGCTCAGATTGGCGTCGTGGGATTGGCGGTAATGGGTTCTAACTTGGCCCGTAACTTTGCCCGCAACGGCAATACCGTCGCGGTATATAATCGCAGCCCTGAAAAGACCCACGCGCTCATTGAAGTCTACGGTGAAGAAGGCAACTTCGTACCTTCGGAGACCATCGAGGATTTCGTGGCTTCCTTGGAGCGCCCGCGCAAGGCCATCATCATGGTTAAGGCGGGCAAGGCTACTGATGCAGTCATCGATCAGCTCGCTGAGGCCATGGATGAGGGCGATATCATCATCGACGGCGGCAATGCCTTGTTCACTGACACCATCCGCCGCGAAAAGGAAGTAGCCGCCCGCGGCAAGCACTTCGTCGGTGCAGGTATTTCCGGGGGCGAGGAAGGCGCGCTCAATGGCCCCGCCATCATGCCCGGCGGCCCTAAGGAATCCTGGGAAACCCTCGGCCCGATCCTAGAGTCCATCGCCGCCAACGTGGATGGAACTCCATGTGTGACCCACATTGGCCCAGATGGCGCCGGCCATTTTGTCAAGATGGTCCACAACGGTATCGAATACGCCGATATGCAGGTCATCGGTGAGGCTTATCAGCTGCTTCGCTACGGCGCAGGCATGGAGCCAGCCGAAATAGCAGAGGTATTCTGCGAATGGAATTCTGGTGACCTCGATTCCTACCTCATTGAAATCACCGCTGAGGTTCTGGCACAAAAGGACCCAGAGACCGGAGCCCCGCTTGTCGACGTCATTGTAGACGCCGCCGGCCAGAAGGGTACCGGCCGCTGGACCGCCATCAACGGCCTAGAGCTTGGCGTTCCGATTACCGGAATCGCCGAATCCGTCTTCGCCCGAGCGCTATCCTCTTCCACCGCTCAGCGCACCGCCGCCCAAGAAGGCCATCTGCCCTCCGGCACCATCAAGAAGCTGGACGTAGACAAGGCAGAGTTCATCGAAGACGTGCGCCGAGCCCTCTATGCTGCCAAGCTCATCGCCTACTCCCAGGGTTTTGATGAGATCAAGGCTGGCTCTGAGGAATTCGGTTGGGACGTTGACCCGCGCGACCTTGCCACCATTTGGCGTGGCGGCTGCATCATCCGCGCCAAGTTCCTGGATCGCATCCGCGCAGCCTACGACAATAATGCAGACCTGCCCGCCCTCATTCTCGACCCCTATTTCAAGGGCGAGCTGGAAGACCTCATCGACCCATGGCGCCGAGTAGTCGTCGCCGCTACCCAGTTGGGCCTGCCGGCCCCGGTCTTTGCATCTTCCCTCTCATACTACGACAGCCTGCGCGCAGAGCGCCTGCCCGCCGCCCTCATCCAAGGACAGCGCGACTTCTTCGGCGCACACACCTTCCAGCGCACCGATAAGCCAGGAGCCTTCCATATTGAGTGGTCCGGCGACCGCGGCTTGACCGAGACCGACTAGGCTTGCGTCGGCTAAAGAGGGGCTCTAAAGGGCCCCTTTTTCGTTTCTAGCTGGCCTTTCCACTTCAATGCGGCGATCCGTCTTCTTGCCGATAGGATGGGAAGACGATGACTACCTTTGCCGATCTCGGCTTACCCCAGCGCCTGGTGCACGTACTGCAAAACCAAGGCATCACCGAACCATTTCCAATTCAACGCGCAGCGATTCCCGACGCCCTCGCGGGCAAAGATGTGCTCGGCCGCGGTCCTACAGGTTCTGGTAAAACCTATACCTTCGGCCTGCCCATGCTAGCGCGTCTCGCTGGAGCAGGCGCCTCCAAACCCGCGCATCCCCGGGGGCTAATTCTCGCCCCGACCCGCGAGTTGGCCACCCAGATTTACCAACGCCTTGATGAACCAGCAGCAACTCTTGGTCTACGAGTACTCGCCGTGGTGGGCGGTGTAAATATCAATCACCATATCCGCTCGCTCGCGCGCCCCGTTGATGTTCTCGTTGCCACCCCTGGGCGTGCCCAAGACCTCGTTAATCAACACAAGCTGCACCTGGATGCGGTGCAGATCACCGCGCTTGACGAGGCCGACCAAATGGCCGATATGGGCTTTTTGCCCCAGGTGCGCAAACTTCTGCGCCTGACTCCGGCTAGGGGGCAGCGCTTGCTATTCTCCGCGACACTCGACGGGGATGTCAACAAGCTGGTGGAGCAATTCCTCCACGACCCAGTTGTCCACTCCACCGCCCCGGTTCGGGCCGCCGTGGATTCCATGTCCCATCATCTCTTCTTCGTCGGCGACCGCCCCGCCCGAAACGAAGTAGTATTACGCATTGCTGCACGCCAGGGCAAAACCATCATGTTCATGCGCACAAAACACGGCGTGGATAGACAGGTCAAAAAATTGCGGCGCGCTGGTATTAACGCTTATCCACTGCATGGCGATAAAGGCCAAGGCGCGCGTACCCACGCTATTGAAGGCTTTGCCGATGGCAGCGTGCCTGTATTGGTCGCCACCGATATTGCTGCTCGCGGTATCGATATTGCGGACGTTTCCCTTGTCGTTCATGTCGATCCCCCCGCAGAGCACAAAGCCTATCTCCATCGCGCTGGCCGCACCGCACGCGGCGGAGCAGCGGGCACGGTGGTTACTTTGGTGATGGATGAACAACGCAAGGAAGTAGCAACGCTTATTAACAAAGCTGGCGTCATGGCTACTGAGCACGATATTTCTAAGCGTGACAATCCTGCAGGCGCGCCGGCGCTCAAGGAGGTTACGGGAGCCCGCAAACCTAATGGTCCTGCGCTTCCCCCACCTGGGCAGGCCGCCACGCAGAAACCGAAGAACGCTGCAAAGAGCTCCAATTCCCAACGCCGCCGTCCCAGTGCTAAAGCTGCTCGTCGCCGGCACCACTAAGACAAGGAGGAAGACGCTTATGCATATCTTGCGCCCAGATGACTGGGCTGCTCAACTGCATGAACATGAAAAGCAAGCTACGGACCGCTTGGAACGCTTCCGGTATCCTGGCAGCTACCACCCTGTCTTCGATTTCCTTTTTGAGTACTATCCAGTCCGGCCTTCCCATCTGAAACGCTGGCATCCGGGTGTAGGCATTGCCCTAGAAGGCACTCCGCCTCACACCGAGTGGCGCGATTACCGCACCACCGAAGACGGTGTAACCGTAGACCTTGCCAACTTTCTGCAGCGCCGTGGCAGTTCGGTTCGCTATATCTCCAACCTCCTGCGCAGCTCTGCAGGCAACCCGGCACACTTTGATTGCTTTGGGCTCCATGAATGGGCGATGGTTTACCACACAGACTCCCCGCGCCACTCGCTGCCGTTGCGCCTGGGCGCGGAAGGGACTAACCGCGTCGTCGACGAGCACGCGATTAAGTGCTCCCACTATGATGCCTTTCGCTTCTTTACTCCACCCGCTCGACCCCTCAATCTGACGGTTCTTCACCGCGAGGATCAACCCGCCAATGATCAGGCTGGCTGTGTTCACGTCACCATGGACCTCTATAAATGGGCGTGGAAGCTCGGACCCTTAGTACCAGGAAAGCTTTTTCTCGAATGCTTAGATTTGGCAATCGCGGCACGCATCCTCGATATGGAGGCCTCTCCCTACGATTGCCGGGATTGGGGCCTTGGCATTGTGCCGATTGAAACACCAGAGGGAAAGGCAGAATATGTATCGCGGCAGCGCGAACTAGCCCACCGAGCCCAACCACTGCGCGAGCGGCTTGTCGCTGTGATAGATCAGGCACTCGCCCCGCTACAATGAGCCACTAACAACGGCATTTTGCTTGGGAGGACTACACAACATGGCACGGCACTCAAACGGGAAGAATAGCTTCGCAGTAGCGGGATGGGTTATTGCAGTGGCCATTATCGCGCTGCTGGCCATCGCTGCTCTAGTGGCGTTCCTTCTACGAGGTGGCACCGATGATGGCAGCGATTCCTCTGCTGCCCCAGCGGCAGTAGAAAGCGGCTCTGAAACAGCGCCGGATACTACCGAATCGGCTGCTTCCAGCGTCACTTCTGCTACGGCAACGAGTGCCTCCGCGACAAAGAGTTCCTCCCCTAAGTCCAGTTCCGCTCCGATGCCCAAACCCGGTGTAGCCATGGCAGCCAATACATTACTGCTTCTGGATACCTCTTCCTCTATGACCCCATTTTTTGGTCCCGTCTCCCAAGCCTTGGGCACCACCGCGTCCGACTTGGCCAACGACGGAAGCACAGTTTCGTTGTGGAACTACTCCTCTCCTATTTCAGAGACCGCAACAGTTGGCTTCCGCCAAAATTTGGGCTTCGGTGATGGCAATGCTGTAGCCGGCACCCTCGGTGGCTTTGGCACTGGCGGTGTACCGCAAACTCGGAGCGCCGTGGTAGCCGCAGTGGCCAATGCTGCTGATCAAGCCGCTGGCAACGGCGACAAGGCACGCGTGCTCGTGGTAACTACTGGTACGCAGCAGGATATGGACGATGCCCAGTTCACGGCAGCGCTTAAAGACGCCACCTACAAGGACGTTTCCTTAAGCGTTGTGCATGTGGGCGAAGGCAGTATCGATGATGCGCTTAAGTCTGCAGCGGACGACTTTACCTCTGTTGATTCCGCAGATGAAGCCAAGCTCTCGGGTGCATTTAATAAGGCCGTAGGCATCTAATCCACCGCAATTTCTCCTCTTACCGGCACCGGCTTAAGGCCGGTGCCTTTTGATTCCCTTACCTTTGACACGGCCGCACTAGTGCAGTGACTCCAATGGATTTCGTCCCGTGCTGAGTCCGGAACGGGAAGTGGCGCGCCCTAGGAGATCTTAAGCTAGGGTCCGACGGCCTCTTGGGGGCTGTGTCCATTGGGCCTGAGGTACGGCAAAGACAAAAATCCACCCGACTTCCCCGTGAGCTGGGAAGTCGGGTGGATATATTTTGGAGCTTTGCTTAGGAACTCTTGCGCTGGCGGCGAGCCGCCAGCTCGTCGAGGCCCACCACGTTGTCCTCGGCGAAGTCTTCGATGCGCTCGGAAGGGAAGGAAGAAATGGTGCCGGACAATTCCTTGAGGATGCCCGGAACTGCGATACCGAAGACGCCTTGGCCCCCGGCAAGCAAG
Source organism: Corynebacterium tuberculostearicum (assembly GCF_030503735.1). The sequence continues at coordinate 751,314 of NZ_CP073096.1, forward strand.
TCAATCACCTCATCGTTGGAACGGCACTCATAGACGGTGGTGCCATCGGAAACGAGGGTAAGCTCTGCCAGATCATTCACCCCGCGATCCCGCAGGGATTCAACTGCCAAGCGAATATTCTGCAAGGAAATTCCGGTATCGAGAAGGCGCTTGACGATCTTAAGAACCAAGACATCCTTGAAGGAGTACAGACGTTGGGAGCCCGAACCGCGGGCCGTGCGGATGGATGGGTTCACCAAGTTAGTGCGTGCCCAGTAGTCCAGCTGGCGATAAGTGATGCCAGCGACTTGGCAGGCAATGGGAACACGGTAGCCCACTTCTTCGTCTGGCCCGACGTCAAAGAGAGATTCCTGGACATAGGTGGATTCAGACTGAGAGTCCTCGTTAATGCTCACGTAATTACTCCAATGGGGTTTGTTGGAAGTTCTAAAGATCAATTAAAAGCCAAGCGCATACGCCCGTCAAGCGCTGCCTGCTTAACTATCAAGTACAACTTTAGACTCCTCTAACCACATTGTCACCATTAGTCACACGCGTGTCATTAACTTTTTTCGTCATCATCCCCCGAAAGGAAATCCTTTTCCTCCATACCCAATGACCTCATCATGGCTTCAAAATCCGCATCTGCCTGCGCATTTCCTGATGCTGACGTAGAAGATTGAGCGTTTTCGCTACTCGGACCGGAATCACTTGAAGAGGGGGTAGAAATCTCCAGGTTAAAGTACTCCTTCAAATCCGCGTCACTGGCGTATACGGATACCTGCGCAAGAAGATCAGGCTCTGCAGTAATGGGAATATGGAAATATTCGGACACTGCAAGCGCGTCACTCAGGCGGGAATCGTAAACTTCGCCATTCGGAGCCTTAACATCCACCATGAACGTGCCCTGGTGGTAGTTAGCGATTTCAATAACCTCTACCCCGCCGGTGCCTTCTAAGACCTCGCAAATCAGATCGTGGGAGGTTGGGCGGTTAGGCTGGTGGCCGTCCAAAACTGCGGCCAATTGCAGGCCTTCAATGGGAGAAATCCATACGGGAATTAACCGATTCTCTTCGGGCCAGCGCAACAGGGCGCACACATCATCTTCGGGGCCAACTTGGTGAATGCCGTGGAACTCTAGGGTTACATCACTCATGTCTACCACTCTCCCACAAAGTCAGTAACCAGTGTGTATTAGGCGTGGTATTCGTCGCGCAGATCCGATTTCACCAACGTAGCGTGCAAAGACACTACGAGGGCGGTCATCTGCTGAGAAATCTCCTCGGCCTTCTGGTGGGCAGTATCCGAGTTGGAGTGAGCTACTGGAGCGGCCACCTGAGAAATTAGATCCGCCTGCCGGCGCGCATTATTGCGCAGTGACTTTAGCTCACGTGCACCGAAGCCAAAGGCCTTAAGCGCCACAGCAGCAGAGACAATAGCCACGTCGTCGGTATTGAAAAAGCCGGCGGCATCAGGCCCGATAAGGCCGTATTTGACCAAAGAAGCCACATCTTCCTCGCTGGCACCCGCCTGCGTAGCTACCTCTGCATCGGTCAAACGCGTGACCACAGGGGCTTTAAACTGCTGCGGGGAAACCAACGTTTCCGCGTTTCCCGCAGAGACGATGGCAGTGACTTGGCCGGAATCCATTGCTTCCAGCTGCTCGCGGATCACTTTCAACGGGGTGTAGTTATCGCGCTGCGTCGTCAGGATATAGCGCAGGCGATCAACATCTTCTTGCGTGAAGCGGCGATAGCCCGAGGCTGTACGCTGCGGGCTGATGAGTCCCTCAGATTCGAGGAACCGAATCTTTGACACAGTGACGTCAGGGAATTGCTGATTCAGCGTCTCTAAGACCACGCCAATGGACATAGTCTTAGACTTCTTAGCTTTTGGGCTGGTGCGGCGTACTGCTGCTGCCGAAGAATTTGCTGCGCTCACTGTGTCTATCTCTTAGGGGTACTCAAACGTTCTTATCGTGCCATAAGCAGACTACACCGCCCTTCCCTCTATGGAAGCGCGGCTGGTCTACTAATTGGAGTTAGTTCTGGTTAGCAATGAACACTAGACGGAACTTCCCAATCTGAATCTCGTCTCCCACCTCAAGAACCTGGGAGTTACGGGGCTCTCGGTTAACGTAGGTGCCGTTGAGGGATCCTACGTCAACGACCTCAAACTGGCCGTCATCGTTCTTGCGGAACTCTGCGTGGCGGCGGGATACCGTAACGTCATCGAGGAAAATATCCGCCTCGGGGTGGCGGCCGGCGGTAGTGGTTGCCTGATCCAATAGGAAACGGGCTCCTGCGTTAGGGCCACGCTTGACCACCAATAGAGCCTGGCCTTCTTCCAGGTTATCGGTGCCGGTTGCCGCAGCATCGGCCCCGTTAGCGCCGTTTTCCATCTCCTTGAGCAGGTCTGCGCGGAATACAGATGTGGTCTCTACCTGTGGTTCCGGGGTTCCGGTGTTCTCGCTCATTGTTACCTCCGGGGATTAGTTACGAGTTACTTATAACAATACTAGCGACTCATGTGAGTCCGTGGCCCCTTCGCGGGGAATTATTTCACCGGAAAATGTTTCCGATGCCGCTCAGCACGGAATTTCCCTTGCCCGCTAGGGGGTTATCGGACACCATGTAGGTCCATGTAGCACTCGGACGCGCGAGGTCGGCGTCATCGAGGTGCGCCCCAGCGGCGTCGATAAGCACTGTGCGGAAAGTCTCCACAGACTTGTCGACGGCCCGCTGGGCCAAGTCCTTAAACTCCCTCACCGCAATGCGGTGGTACTCATCGATCGGAGTCTCTCGTGCGATGGCGCGCAGGTGGATCGACTCGCGCACATCGTCCATAAGCTCCAGGTGGTCGGCCCACGCCAAATCCAGGTGATAGAGCATGATTTCGCGCGCGGCCTTGATGCGTGCTTCCTCAGGGACCTCCCGTAGCTCTGCAGTGCGCTCCGGAGCGCGTTGGGATAGTTCCTGCCAGGCTTGATCAGTATCCAATAGTTTGGCTCGGCGCTCATCAATAATGATGCGCTGATCGGCTAGGAGCTGATTATATTTCCAGGTCTGGGCATGAATTTCGAGTAGTTGGCCCTCGGTCACTCGCTGGCAGTGTGCTACAAAATCACTAATCCGTTTAGATTCGATACGCCCGTCTTCTGCCGGTTGGGCACGGACAGTTTCGCCCTCGCCACCCTGTTGGACCACATCATCTTCGAGTGAGACAAAAAACAGCGACAACCCCGGATCGCCCTGGCGGCCCGCGCGGCCACGCAACTGGTTATCCAGACGGGCGGTGCGGTGCCGAGAGGTACCAATAACCGCCAAACCGCCCAGTTCCGCAACTGCATCATGGTCGGCTTCGTTAGCGCCGCCCAACTTAATATCAGTGCCGCGCCCGGCCATCTGAGTAGAGACCGTGACGCGGCCGATATCTCCGGCCTCGGCGACTATCTGTGCTTCCTGTTCATCATTTTTGGCGTTGAGTACGTTGACCTCAATGCCCCGCTCCCGCAAAGCATCTGCCAGATCTTCGGACTCGGCAACATCCTGTGTACCAACAAGGATCGGCTGGCCCGTGGAGTGAATGGTGGCAATTTCCGCCACAATGGCAGCAGACTTATCATCCACCGTCGCAAAAATGCGGTCTTGCTCATCAAAGCGCTGCAGCGGCTTATTGCGATCGATTACGGATACATGGAGTCCGTAAAACTGCCGCAGCTGGTCGGTCGCCTCCACCGCGGTACCGGTCATGCCACACACAAGTGGATAGCGCCGCATCAATTCCTGCAGGGTGATGGTATCGAGGATGCGCCCACCCTCGGAAACCTCCAGGCCTTCCTTGGCCTCTACTGCCGCCTGGAGGCCATCGGGCCACCGTTGCAAGTCGGCTACGCGGCCCCGGGAGGCGTCGATAAGCTGCAGCTTGCCATCGACGACGATGTAGTGAATATCTCGAATAAGGAGTGCCTTTGCGTGTAGCGCAAGGTTGACTTTCACCAAGATGGTGCCAATATTCTCTTCGGAATACAGCGAATCAATGCCCAATTCTTGCTCCACACGGCGGGCACCGGCCTCGGTCAATTGAACGGTGCGGCCGTCCTCCGAGATGGAGTAGTCTAGCTTCTCGCGTAGTCGGGAGACCACATTAGTGATGTGCCCTGTTGGGGCTTCGCCCGGCCGGTTGCCAGCCAGAACTAAGGGCACTAGGGCCTCATCGACGAGCACGGAATCAGCCTCATCGACGAGGGCAACATCGCCAGCAACCTGCACAGTTTGGGAGCGGTCGGTGATCTGATTATCGCGCAGGAGGTCAAAGCCGAGCTCATTAACAGGTGCATAAACAATATTCTGGGCGTAGGCGACACGGCGCTCGTCCGGAGTCATTCCCTCGGTCACCGAGGCAACGCTTAAGCCAAAAAACTCCACCACGGGACGCATCCACTCAGCGTCACGGGCGGCAAGATAGTTATTAACGGTAACTACATGGACGCGCTTTCCGGTAAGAGCGAAGCCGGTAGCAGCCATCGCACCCACTAGGGTCTTACCCTCGCCGGTCGCCATCTGGATGACATCGCCGGTTAAAAGGCGCAACACCGCCTGCGACTGCACGTTAAAGGGATTCATGCCCAAGGTGCGCTCGCACGCCACCGCTAGGGCCGCGAGGAACTTTGTCTTATCCGCGACCTCGCCGCCTTGGACGGCATCACGTGCGGCTTGGGCTACAGTTGCGTCATCCTTCTGGCTCAAAGTGCGGGCTGCATCATCAGCCGAACCCACAATGGCCTTGGATTTCTTATCGTTGCGCTCGCTTTGTGAGCCCATCGCTTTCCAGAACCAATCAAACGCGCCCATACCTCATCCTCCTTTATTGGATTGCTCATTCCGACTGTAGTCAACCTGGTATGGCTTGCGGGTAAGAGGCCCGTTATTCTAGTTCTCATGCAATCCGTCAATGTAAAGCTGCCTTCGAGCCAGGGGACCGAGATGGCCGGAACCATCGATTTTCCGGATTCTCCCCCGATCGCCTATGCCATTTTTGCCCATTGCTTCGCCGGCTCCCGCCATACTCCCGGCGCTGCCCGCACCGCGAAGCAGCTCACCGAGTTCGGCATCGCTACCCTGCGTTTCGATTTTCCGGGATTGGGACAGTCCGCCGGTGAATTTGGAGATACGACTTTTAGTCAAAACGTCGACGACATCCACGCCGCCGCCGCGTGGCTGACGGAAAACTATTCTGCGCCGCAATTGCTTATGGGGCACTCCCTAGGCGGCGCCGCTGCCCTAAAGGCCGCCACCACTATGAAGTCCCTCAAGGCGGTAGCTACCATCGGTGCGCCCTTTGACCCAGCTCACTCCGTGCTTCATTATGCGGATAAGATTGGCGAGGTCGACGCCAATGGCGAGGTTGAAGTCGTGCTCGGCGGCCGCGGCCTCATCATTTCCCGGAAGTTCTTGGAAGACTTGGCGGATACTAATCCCGAGGAATACTTGCCAAAGCTACGCAAGCCATTGATGGTGCTGCATTCCCCCATTGACCAAACCGTGGGCATTGATAATGCTCAAAATATCTTCTTGCTCACCCGTTACCCTAAATCTTTGGTGTCTCTCGACAAGGCCGATCACCTGCTTACGAAACAAGGTACCGCAGCTAGGGCCGCAGATCTCATTGGCGCTTGGGCTGAGCAGTTTATCGTCCCAGATTATCGGCCTGCAGAAGTTGGTACCGATGCCGCCGTTGCGCAACCGGCCACTGGCACTAGTTTCGGCGTGGTAGTGCGCCATAACGACCATAACCTCAGCGCCGATCGCACCAAGAAGAACGGAGGCAAGGGCAAAGGCTTTACGGCGGAGGGCCTTGTCATGTCCGCGCTAGCCACCGCCTCCATCCAGGCCATCAAGGAGGCCGGTAAAAAGCTTGCGCTTGACGACGTCCACGTCGGTGTCACTCAAACGGGCCCCACCGCCTTTGAACGCCGCATCGAGCTTGCCGGCGACCTCTCCGCGGAGGAGGAATCCACACTGCGCTCTGCCGCGAAGGATACCGATGTCGAGCGCATGCTCGGCAGCGTCACCATTGTGGATGCTCACTGATGCCGGCCCACGATCCATCGCGCCGCTGCCCGTGCGGAACTGGACTTTCCTACGGCGAGTGCTGCGGCAAGTACCATTCCGGTTCCAATGCGCCCACCGCGGAATCACTCATGCGCTCGCGGTTTAGCGCCTTTGTTACTGGTGACGAGGATTACCTGCTGCGCACCTGGGATCCCGATACTCGCCCTGCGACCCTCGACTTAGCGGATTCTCCCATCAGGTTTTACCGACTCGATATCCTCGGCACGCAAGGCGGTGGTTTATTGGATAATTCGGGAGTGGTGGAGTTTGAGGCCTTTTATAAGGGAGCAGCCGTCGGTTCGCACCGGGAGCGTTCCTCATTCCGCCGTTTAGGTGGCGCCTGGGTGTACTCCACCGGCGAGTTTTAACGCAGGTTACACCCCAGATTTCACAGTAGAATCCTACTGATGTAATCTAGACAAGTCGCACAGTTCGACGGCGGGCTATGGCGCAGTTTGGTAGCGCACTACACTGGGGGTGTAGGGGTCGCAGGTTCAAATCCTGTTAGCCCGACAAAATTCCAGCCGACACCTACAAGGTGCCGGCTTTTCTCATACTGCGAGCAAGATCGCAATACCTAACAAGATGAGGGCTTAAGGGACATTTCGTGTGGATTTGCGGCGTGTCGCGTTAAGGGACATTTGGGGATGCGCACGAAATCTTGGAGGATTTTCCGCATCCCCTTTTGACCCTTAGCCCCACTCGCGACAAGGCGCGCCGTTAATGGCTAAACCTCGGAATCTTGGCCGCAGCTTTGTCCTAAATCACGCACTTTTCGCCAGCGTGTGGTTAATTTTCCTAATTTTCTAGTCTTGTTGCAATCTACTTCGCGCCGGGCTTCGGACCGGTAGATCAAATCGGGGCCACCACCTGTGTCCTAGCTTTCGGCGGCTTCTACTTTTTCGCTTTCGGCTCTATAGGCTATTATCCGCGCGGATGGCGCCCGGAGCAGCGTGTAGCACTTCGTTGGATCGTCCTTGCCTCGATAGCGGCGCTTTCTATTCCTTTCCTAGGAATATTGGCCACCACCTTCGTGCCCTATCTTGCGGCGCTTCTCGGGTTTAACCTTTCGCTACGACGCGCTCTGACACTTACCCTGCTGACTGGTGCAATGCTGGCGGCAGTCTACTGGTATTTCGCACCTAAGAACATAGGATGGGCCTCGATCATCCTTTTCGCGTGGCCCATTCTCCTCGTGCTTCTAGGTGCATTTTCCCAGCGCGAAGATAGCCGCACTGAGCTAGAACACGAACTTGAATTGGCTCGCCAACGTGAAGCCATAGCCCGGGATGTGCACGATCTCCTAGGGCACGCTCTGACCGTTATCAACCTCAAATCGGAGCTGGCGCGTCGGCAAGTGGATTCGGATCCGCAGCGGGCTAAGCGCGAGCTGCAGGGGGTCAGCGATCTTTCCCGAAAGAGTTTGGCGGAGGTTCGCTCTACGGTCACGCGCATGCGCATGCCCACCTTTGAAGGAGAAATCCACGCTACCCAAAGAGCTCTCGAAACCGCTGGTATTGCGGCATACTTGCCTTCAACAAAGACGGCAACCGGGCTTTACGACGCCGTATTTTCTTGGGCCCTGCGCGAGCTAACCACTAACGTGGTGCGGCATTCGGGCGCCAAGCACTGTTGAGTCAACGTAACGGATCACCAACTGCAAGTAGCAGACGACGGCTGCGGGTTTGATGCAGACAAAAGTCTTCCACGTTCCCAAGGTGGCATTGCTGGTCTTCGCCAACGCGTCAACGATGCTGACGGTCAGCTCCTCTTCGCGCGCAGAAATAGCTGCACAATAGCCTTGGTTACTATGAATGGCGATGAAAACTTGCTCCCTCTCGAACCTGCCGGAGGCCCGCACATTGACTGATAGTATCCGTGTTCTCATTGCGGAGGACCAATCATTGGTACGCGGGGCGCTTAAAGCTCTCCTAGAGACAGAACCGGACATTGCCGTTGTAGCTGAGTGTGAAACAGGCATCGAGGTTGCGGGGCTCGTCGCCAGTCATTGCGTTGATGTGGCGCTGTTGGATATAGAAATGCCTGGAAAGAATGGGCTAGACGCTGCGGCAGAACTTGCCGGAACCGCCTGCCGCAGCCTTATTGTCACGACGTTTGGCCGCGGTGGATACGTTAAACGCGCACTAGAGTCCGGCGTAGCAGGGTTTGTAGTCAAAGACACCCCGCCGGAACAGCTGGCCGAAGCTATACGGCGGGTCCACTCGGGACTCAAAGTGATTGATCCCGCACTCGCAAAAGAGACAGTTTTTATTCCCGATAACCCGCTCAACCCACGGGAACAAGAGGTAGCACAACTGATTTTGGATGGCGCTGGCTCTCGTCTGATAGCCAACAAAATCCACCTTAGCAATGGCACCGTGCGCAATATCGTATCTTCCCTCATCTCAAAGACCGGTGCTGGCAATCGCTATGAGGCAGCGACCACCGCGCAAACCCATAGGTGGATTTAGTAAAGCGCCTTTTCCTAAGTTGAAGTACTTCTACGTAGTCTCGAGTTCAAGAACGTTGACCATTCCCTGAATGACTACGTCCATGACTTTAGACGCTAGGTCGAAATAAAAGCCAGTCGAATGGTAGCGCAATGCGCCTACAGTGCTTAGCTGCGACAGTCCGTGGATTGAGGCCCACAATGCTGCGATTTGGGTAAAGAGGATCCACGGCGAACGCGGCCCATTGGACTCAGAGATGGCATCCCGCACCAAATTCATGATGAGACTAAATGCCTTGCCCATATCAAAAGGCTGTTCGCTATCCCCCGAATCATCGAACGAAACCGGGACGATCGAACGGCTCGATACCTCTATGAGCGCCACAAAACCAACGGGATCCGCAAGCGCAAACTCCAAGTATCCGAAACCAGTGGCTTTGATATAGGTAAGCCCGTGCGAGCCTTCAGGAACAGCTGCATCTTGGCGCATGATTGCCTGCGTAATTGCCTCATCCAAGGATTCCTCCAAGGACCGGACAAAGTGAGTATCACCATCAAAAAGATGTTCGGCATCCGAGATGGAAACGCCTGCGCGTGCGGCAGCAGAACCAAGGTGCAAGCTTGGCAGGCCATTATTTGCAATTTCCTCGGCTGCACCGCGGAAGATGGCCGCGCGCTTATCTGCTGACGTGTCCTTTGGCATATCCTTGGCCGCAGTGGTCACCGGTACCGGCTGCTCCCCTACGCGGGCTTGCGGCTCATAGCTGATATTTTCTCCTTTGCGCAGAATCACCTCCAGCCCAGAAAACATTGTTTCCATGCACGCATTGAAGGTCTGCTTCTTTGCCGCAGGCGAAAGGTGACGCATAATGCCGAAAGTGGCGAGGTGGGTAATTCCCTGCAGTTCAGACAGGAATGTCAAGGATTGGATGACAACTAGGCGGTGGTCAAAACTACCGCGCGCAGCTATAGCTGCTTCCCGCATGTGTGCAAGGAGCCAGCGGAAAATAGGTGGAAATGCATCGAAGCTCTTGGCCTGCTCAATTCCGTCTTCAAAATTAGGAAAGCTCGTTGCCGTTTCGCAGTTATTGTATGCCGAAAAATAGGCTGGGTTGTCGATCGCGAGATTGAAGTAAACGCGGGCCGATTCGCGCATTTTCTCAATCGGCGAAGCATCTTCCGACAACTTATCAAGTGCTTCAAACGTTGCTACTCTAATCCGTTCATCTAAGAACCGGCTAGTTTGAATGTAGAGGTCCCGGTCATCCTCAAAGTAGGATTTAGCCTCATCAACGGGCACATCAATTTGTTCCGCAACAGTACAAACCTGCAAGGCCTCGGGTCCACCTTTGGCCAAAATCCGAGCACTGTGCTCTAGCAAACGACGCTTAGTGGAGCCCGTGTGGGAAACGGTGCCTTCAAGATTGTTCACAAGTGTCATCCTAGCGATTCCATATAGAAATGCTTAGAGTAGATCGCTATTGGCTACATTTCACCCACGAAAAGGCGAGAGCGGAGGCATAGGCCAATCCCAGCAACTAGCTGACAGAGTTTACATAACTGTGGCCCCGCGTCTAGCTGGACGAGGGGCCACAGTTGGTATTAAATTTTCACCCGATCAAGTGGGTGGAGCAATTTACTCGTTGCCGATCTTGCCGTCAGCAGCGTCGCGAGCCTTATCAATCTTTTCTGCCTTATCGTCACCCAGCTTACCCTTAGCTGCGTCAGCGGCCTTGTCCAAGCCCTTATCGCTGAACTCTTCGCCCTTGTCGGAATTCAGTGCGTCCTTTGCCTTATCGAAGATACCCATGTGGTTTTCCTTTCCTCTAGTTCTAGCTCTATCTAACCGCTGCCGTGTCCGGCAACACGCCCCAACGTACCTACACTTGCGTGAACGTGCCACCGAAAATTCTCCGAGCTCGATAGACCAAATAATCTTGGGCGCAAATCTTGGAGTGCACTACTTGCAAGAGCGGATCACCCCACCAATGCAAGATTCACTCAACCTCTTGTGCATCCTCATCACCAAGTAGACGAAACGGATTGCTTATCCTTCCAGATGATAGCGTTAGACCGTATTACCTCCTTCGTAGCAAAGGCTTAGCTCTATGACTCCTGATCATCCGGCATCCACGCCCGACGAGGCGAACGACACGGAGTTTTTTGGCTTGGTTTGGCCTGGAAAGGAAGCCGCCCGCGCTGCTGCAACCGCCCCCATTCCTCGGAGCTTCACACGAGATTCGGCCCTCAGTACAATTACTGACACCCGCAATGCCATCTTCATAGCAGATAATCTCCCCGCCCTACAGGAGCTGGCAGCTCAAGGGGAGTTTTTCGACGTCATCTATATAGATCCGCCGTATAACACAGGCAAGGACTTTGTCTACCGTGATAACTACCGGTTGCGCCGTCAGATGCGCTCTGGCAGTTACGCAGAATGGCACTCAGAATGGCTATCCATGCTGCTTCCACGCCTCATCTTGGCCCGTGAGGTGCTATCTACCGAAGGCTTCATCCTTGTCTCCATCGGTGAGGGCGAGGTTGCCAATACCCGTAAAGTACTCGATGAGGTCTTTGGGGAAGGTTGCTTTGCCGGCCAGTTGATTTGGAAGAAAGCTGGAACCGGAAAGAACGATTCCAAATATGCTGTAGTAGAGCACGAATACATCCTGTGCTATGCCCGCACTCTAGACAATCCGGGCTTCAATATTGACACCCAAGGCCATACCACCACGAAGTACAACCATGAAGATGAGAAGGGGAAATACTCCCTTGTACGCCTAGATTCCAAAACACTGGGCTACCTTCCTTCCCTAGATTTTCCTATCTCCGCACCAGATGGAACGCAATACTGGCCCGACCAACCGGCAGGAAAGAACCATGTTGCACGTTGGAGGTGGGGCAAAGAAAAGGTGGCGACGCACTACGATGAGCTGGTATTCCGCCGCGGATTTGTCTACACCAAGAACTATCAAAAAGTCGGTGCCCGCCCACGCTCCATTCTGGATGGGGAACGCTTTGGCGTTACCCGCACAGGTCGGCGCGATGCTGAAGAAGTCATGGGCCTAGAGGGAATTTTTGATTTCCCTAAACCGGTACGCCTCATCAAGCACCTCATTTCCATTGCAGGGCCTAAGAACGCCCGAGTATTGGATTTCTTTGCTGGTTCTGGGACTACTGCACAGGCGGTATTGGAGCTCAACGCGGAGGATGGTGGTTCGCGGTCTTTCCATCTAGTCCAGATTCCGGAGCCAACCTCTCCCCGCAGCACTGCTCATCGCGCCGGCTTTTCGACGGTGGCAGATATCTGCATCGAAAGGGTGCGAATGGTTCCGGGGTCCGAGTTTCACGTCTTTAAGCAGTATTAAGTCGGCGCGGTACCGGTGGGGCGGCCTGGAATTCCAAAGAAGTCAAGGACACGATCGGTAGCAAAGAACTTTCCTACCTCGTTGTGTGCATCTGCGGTGCCGCCCGGCCACACGTGGGACCCGCCTGCAATACGAATGTGCTCGAGAGGGGCGGTGCATCCGCTCCACTTCATGTCGAGCGCATTATTTACTAGGCGGGATGTATTGACCTTCGTGGAGCAACGGTTACGTTTGCGATCCTGCTCCAGTACAGACTCCACGGAATAGTATTTGGTCTTATGGCGAGTGCCTCCGTAGTAGCCCACCACGGGGTCCACCGTGCCATGCATATCCAACCGCCCTACGGGAGAATGCGCACAGTTCTTCAGAATGTCTTCATAATAGGCGGCCGATACGGTAGCAACGGATTTGAATGTATCGGGCATCTGGCAGGCCAGATAGACAGCGAATCCGCCGCCATTAGACATGCCAGTCGCAAAAATCCGGGCATCATCTACCCGATAGGTAGCGCGAACGACGTCTACTATTTCGCGAACGAATTTTTTATCTTCCGTTGTCGAGGTCTTAGCATACGGTGCAGGGCTCCACGCCTTTTTCTTACCTTCTGGGAAAATCGTAATGGCATCAGCGGCATCGAGACGCGAATAACCACGGAGATTTTCGGCAGACTGCCCCCACCCGTGAAAGGCGAGGACTATCGGCCATCTTTTATCTCCGGAATAATCTTTTGGCACGCTGAGGATAAAGGAACGACCTGACGGCAGGTTGATGGTGCTATAGGACCCCGGCTCAGGGCCGCTCAATGGTGCGGAGGTGGGAATTCCTAGGTTAACCGTGTCAGTGGAATCTGCCGGGTTCGGGGGATCTGCTGATTGGCTAGAACACGAGGTGCCAGCAAACGCGAGGAAACACACAGCTACCGCACCAAGCACGGCCCGTAGTGACCTCGCGTTCATCTTTGTCGTCCCTTCTGCCATGCGGCCCACAATTGCTTATAACGGCCACCATAATCTAGCAATTCGTCGTGACTTCCTTGTTCAACCACGCGGCCATCATCCATCACCACGATCCTATCCGCCCGTGCCGCTTGGTCGAGCCGGTGCGCCACGACCAACGCGGTTCGCCCACGGGTGACTTCAGCAGCGGCCTGTTCTAAGGCTTCGGCTCCCACGGAACCTGCCTCAGCAGTGGCCTCATCCATAATGACGAGTTTCGGATCCAAAAGCAAAATTCGTGCCAGCGCGAGTTGCTGGGACGCCACAGGATCCAACTGGATACCTTGCGAGCCAATGACCGTATCTAGGCCCTGTTCCAATTGCGCATACCACCGTGCTCCCACGCGCTCGAGCGCCTGGAGCATTTGTTCGTCGTTAGCCTGTGGGGCAGCCAAAGAGAGGTCCGCGCGAAGGGTGCCCGAAAAGACGTGTACCTCTTGGGTAACCATCGCTAATCGCGCCACGCGCTCAGTATCCGAAAGGGCAGACACCTCTACCCCATCAACCAAGACTTTCCCCTCCTCAGGGACACGCAATCCTGCCAATAGTGCAGCAACGGTGGTCTTTCCTGCGCCGGAGGCGCCTACTAAAGCCACCGTCTGCCCGGCTGGCAATTCGATGCTGACGTCTTGCACAGCCCAGCCACCATCGTCGTAGCTAAAGCTCACATCCCGCATCTCGGCCACGCCGCGTGGCGTTGGGGCTCCGCTGGCAGGCACCGCCCGAGGTGGATCGATGACGACTCCAATAATGCGCGACAGCGAGGCATAGCCGGACTGTACAGTGTCAATGACCCGCATCAAGCCCATAAGCGGGCCCCGCAATCGTATAAGTAGCAGCATCGCGGCAGTAACGGTGCCTACGCTAAGCGCTTGCGAACTTACGACCCAGTAGCTGACCACAAGCCCAATGATGAGCATTACCAGCTCGATGCCGGTAATCCACAGCTGCAAGACCATCATCGTTCTTCGCGCTGCGTATCCATTGTCTACTACCCCCTGGGAGGCGCGCTCGATCCGACCATGCATGTGCTCTTCCAAGCAGAAGGCCCGCACTGTTTTTCGCCCACGTATGGACTCAAGAAGCCGGCGTGCACGCTCTGCCATGGATGCACGCTCATCTGTATAGCGCTGTGGTGCACGATGTAGGTAGCGGCGGGCGGCAAAGAAATACAGCGGCGTAACAGCCGCTACGACCATTACATATTGCCAATTCAGGCTCACTAACGCTAGCCCAGTGGCCACGACAGCGAATAGCGACTTTGCCAGCACGGGTACGCTGTCAGTTACAGCCGCAGAAAGCTCTGCAACGTCATCGGTAGACCGTGACACCAGATCTCCGGTGCCAGCTTCTTCTACGCGGTGAGTGGGCAAGCGAAGGGCGGTAGCAACCATGTCCTCGCGCAGGTTGGCAATTACTCGCTCCGTAAGCCGGGAGAGAACATAAAACCCTGACGCGGAGAGCAACGCGGAGACTGCGGCCATAAGCACCAACGAGATCGCAACGGGCGCTATGGCGTCGCCAACGATGACCGTGTCAATTACCTTCCCCAACAAAATGGGTATGGCTACATTGGCGCATGCACCAGCAGTCAGCAAAGCTAACGCAACAAAAGCCTGAGACCGTGCACGCGGGGTGTGGGAAAGCTGCTGGCCTACCACCGTGCGCGTTTGGGACCAAGAAGCTGTGGGAAACCGCATTATATTCTGACCCCCACAGCGCTCCAGGCCGGTGAGGTGGTAAAGACGAGCGTTGTCTTGCTACCCCGGTATTCTGCTACCCGCTGGGCAATAGTGTACTCAGTTACCGAGTCCACGGCGGTAGTTGGATCTGCTAGAACCAAGACCTCTGGGTTTGCTGCAATTGCTCGCGCAAGTGCCACGCGCTGTTGTTGACCTCCAGACAGGTTCCGCCCGGCTTCTCCAACCTCGCGGTCGAGCCCGCCCGGTATATCCTCCCCAGCGGCAACATAGAGGGCGTTTTGCGCAACCCTGTCATCCGGATGGATATTGTCTCCCACGGAACCTTCAAAGAGAATTGTTTCATGCGGAGCAACAAGGAAGCGCTCGCGTGGTAGGAATTCTAAATCCGCAGGAGCAGGCTCACCTAGTACGTTCACGCCACCCGCTAGCGCTGGAAGCTGCGGCTCCTCCGCTTCCACCCCGGGGGCAGCAAGTACTGCCCTAATGCGCTCCGCACTCGCTTTCGCTGCCGCCCAACGCGAGGCGATATTGCGGCCGAGCATGGTCATCGGCGTGATGATGAACTGTGTCAGGCCAATCACGGTAATCAATTCGCCCACGCTGATTATGGAATGCAGCGCCATAAAACCCGCTCCGATGCCCACGGCAATAACGTAGACCGAGCCGAGAATCTCCGTTATAGCGTTAAGGCGAGCCTGGGCCGCATTGGCTGCAATGGTGCGTTCAAAGGCGGCGTCGGAAACCGCGGCATAGCGTTTGCTAACCGTAGTCACTGCGCCTAGCCCTTTTAAGATTCGCAAGCCCTGAACCACATCGGTGGCCATCGCACTGGCATTTGCTAACGCCGCCTGGCGAATACCCGAACGCGCGCGCAGTGTTTTCGCAGCCTGCAAAGAGCCCCACACCACTAATGGCCCGCCACAAAGAATGGCAGCGCCCAAGGCGAGGTTGACCCGGCTAGCTATTACCGCAACATAGACAATGGCGCTAATCTCTGCCACAGGAAAGACAGTCATCATCACTGCATTTTGAATACGCTGTGCATCCGTAGAGGCAATAGCTAACAGCTCTCCAGCGCTACGGCGGCTGCCAGCAATACCACGTGGGTCTAGGATCCTGTCCGCAATGGCCATGCGTACATCGTGTCCAACCTCTAGCATGCCCCGCGAATTAAGCCCGCGCCCCCACCACGCCGCTATAGCATTAAGCCCAAAAACGGCCACCAATACCGAAACCCAGAACCACAAGCGCCGTGGAGAACCTTGCGCCACCGCCTCATCGAGGGCATGCCCGACGATGACCGGTGTGGAACCATTTAGCAAGAACGATACTGCCATGCACATTGCCGCTGGCAAGGTCAGCCGGGGACGAGAGAAGACAGTTTTCAGCAACCACCGCGGATCTGATGGAGCGGGAAGTGTCGACATAGGCTGCAATTCTAATTCGAGGTAGGTTAGATGGGCTATGTCGACTCGCCACCCAGATCCCCGCGACTTCCCTAGCTACCGCAGGGCCTCCACCAAGCAAGGACCTGCCTTCCGCGACGCCACGCAGCGCAAGACCTCCGCACGGGCCTTTCGCAGCGGTGCAAGCACCTACCACGACGTGCGCCCGGGCTATCCCGCCGAGGTGGCCGAGCTCATTGCAGATGCCCACACTGTTGCCGATATCGGCGCTGGCACTGGAAAACTAACCGAAGGCTTGACCAATGCCCGAGTCTTGGCGGTTGAGCCTTCCGCCAATATGGCCGGGCTCCTCGCCACCCACCTGTCCCTACCCGTCCTGCAAGCTACGGCCGAAAACACCGCGCTTGCCGACGCCTCCCTCAATGCCGCTTGCCTTGCCCAAACATGGCACTGGGTCGACGTGCCTGCCGCCTGCGCGGAGCTTGACCGGGTCCTCGCGCCGGGCGGGCAGATCCTCTTGGCGTGGAATACGCTCGATGTCAACGCTGACCCATGGCTCCTACGGCTCTCGCGCATAATGCACTCGGGCGACGTGCACAAACCGGGTTTTTACCCCACCTACACCGCACCGTGGGTTTTAGACCGTGAACTGCGCTTGACCTGGGAACACGAACTTACCCCCGAGCAGCTTCACCAGCTGATGCACACCCGCTCCTACTGGTTGCGCAATGGCGAAACCATCCACGAACGCATGAGCCATAACCTGGACTGGTACCTCTACGAGCACCTAGGCTTTCACCCCGGGCAAAAACTTAAAATCCCGTACCGCACGGATGCCTTCGTGCTGGTACGGGAAGCGGATTAAAGCACTACCTGAGCCAGTAGCGAGCCCACCACGCAAGAGGTGAAGACCGAAATCGCTCCAGGCACAAGGAAGGAGTGATTGATGACGAACTTGCCAATGTGCGTCGTGCCCGTGCGGTCGAAGCCGATGCAGGCAAGGTCCGAGGGGTACGTCGGCAAAATGAAATAGCCATAGGCTGCGCCGTAGAATCCGATGATGGTCGCGGGATCGATACCCAACTGCAAACCGATAGGCGCGATCGCGACCAACGCTGCAGCTTGGGAGTTAACCAATTTGGAAACGATGACCAAGACCACGGCATAGGCCCAAGGAGCAGCCTCAACAACAGAACCCAAGTTGGACTCCAAAGCATCAATATGGGCTTCAAAGAAGGTATCTGCCATCCACGCGACACCGAAGACTGAGAACACGGCGGTCATACCAGCTTTGAATACGGGAGTAGAAGCGATCTTTTTGGGATCAGCCTTACAGCTCAACAAGATGATTGCGCCAGCAACCAACATGACCATCTGAATAACCAGGTTCATAGATAGCGGGCTCAACTCGCCATCCTCCCCTGGTACCAACGGGCGAAGGAACTCAAAGGCTCCCAAGGCCACGACGCTCGCAATCGCCAGGAGGAAGACAACCACCGCGCGCTTTGCCTCTGGCGAAAATTCCTCCTCCATAAGCGATCCGGTGGACTGGTGGATGCTCTCTGCAAACGCCGGATCCTTCATTCGCTCTTGGAATGCCGGATCCTCATCCAAGTCCTTACCACGGCGCAGTGACCAGAGCGCAGCTAGAATGACGCCGGCTAGCGAGGCGGGCATAGCAACCATCAGGATTTGCGGAATGGAATAGGCGTGATCGATAGCGCCGGCATTTTCCGCGATGATAGATGCTAAGGAAACGGTTGCCACAGATACTGGCGAGGCCGTAATACCCATCTGGGCCGATGTCGATGCCACCGCCATAGGACGTTCCGGGCGAATACCTTTCTTCAGCGCAATATCCTCAATGATAGGAAACATCGTATAGACCACGTGACCCGTACCGCACAATACCGTCAAGAACCACGTGGTCAGCGGGGCCAAAATGGTAATGCGTTCTGGATGCGCGCGAAGAAACTTCTCGGCAAATTGCATCATCACTTCTAGGCCGCGAGCCTGTTGCAAGGTTGCCGCACACCCGATAACCGCAATGATGGTCAGCATCACGGACACTGGCGGTTCACCTGGGGCAAGGCCGAAGACAAAGACCATGAGCATCAAGCCGATGCCGGAAATAAGGCCTAGCCCAATGCCGCCATAGCGGGTGCCCAATAGCAGGGCACTCAGGATAATGATGACCTGAAGGACAATGGCCAGAATTGAGTCTGGCGCAATTACGCTAGCTAACATGCTGCGCCTTTCGTCACAAAGCGAACAAATAACTGGTTATATCCTATCTAGGCCCACATGAACGGGCATAAACGGAAAGGCGAGCGAATTCTCACACCGTGTCCGGTGCCAGATTCGCTCGCCTCAGTGCTATAATCCCAGCGTAACGGGCATACTGCTAGCGCTTTTTGCCGCGGCGCTCCCTTACTCGAACCGCGATGCGAATAGGCGTCCCATGGAAGCCAAAGCGCTCGCGGAACTTGCGCTCGAGATAGCGGCGATACGCCGCATCCAAAAAGCCTGTCGTGAACAAAACAATGGTCGGCGGCTGCGTAGATGCCTGGGTGGCAAACAACACTCGCGGCAGGCGATTGTTCTTCATTGGCGGTGGATTAGCCGCAATAGCCTCACGCATCCAGTTATTCAGCTGGCCCGTGGAGACACGCTGATCCCAGCTCTCCAGCGCCTCTATCATAGCCGGTTCTAGCTTCTGTAGAGCGCGGCCAGTTTCTGCTGAAATATTAACGCGCGTTACCCACGGCAAGTGGCTCAGCTGCTGATCAATCTCGCGGTCCAGGTAGTAACGGCGGTCCTCATCCATGAGGTCCCACTTATTAAACGCAATCACCAGGGCCTTGCCCGCCTCGAGTACCATATTGAGCACGCGCTGGTCTTGCTCGGAAATCTCTTCAGAGGCGTCGATAAGCATGATGCAGACTTCGGCAGCATCGATGACGCCGCGAGTACGCAAGGAGGCGTAGTACTCATGCCCCTGGGCATTCTTTACCTTTTTGCGCAGGCCCGCGGTATCGATAAACTTCCACAGTTGCTCATCCAATTGGACCAGCGAGTCCACCGGATCCACAGTGGTTCCCGCAACGTTATCCACCACGGAGCGCTCCTCGCTGGTGAGCTTATTCAGCAGCGAGGACTTGCCCACATTAGGCTTGCCCACCAGTGCTACTCGGCGCGGCCCCGAGGTAATCGCGGTTTGCCGGGGCTCTTCAGGGAAGACACGCAAAATCTCATCGAGCACGTCCGCACCGCCGCGACCATGCTGGGCGGATACGGGCCACGGATCCCCCAGGCCCAAGGCATAAAATTCCGCCATATCCGCGTACTGATTATCGGAATCGAACTTATTCGATACCAAAATCACGGGCACGGGGGACTTTTGCAGGCGGCGAGCCATGACCTCATCCGTCTCCGTGATGCCCACCTTGGTATCCACCACCATGACGATGACATCAGCCGTTTCCATCGCTACCTCTGCCTGGCGAGCGATTGCTGCATGGATGCCCTTCACGTTGGGATCCCAGCCGCCGGTGTCCTGCACCAAAAAGCGCTGACCGTTCCAGTCCGCAACGTAGGAAATTCGGTCACGAGTAACGCCAGGGTGGTCCTCTACCACCGCTTCGCGGCGGCCAAGGAAACGGTTAACCAAGGAGGACTTACCCACATTTGGGCGACCGACTACGGCCACCGTGCACAAAGCCTCTTCGGTGCGATCATCGGACTCCACACCGAAAGCGCGGGAGAGCTCCTCCCACTCCTCTTCACTCAGTGCGTCTTCGGTCTGTGCGTCATCGCCATAATCAGCCTCACCAAATTCCGAGTCATCGAAGTCATAGTCGAATTCCTCGGTATTGAAATCATCGGCGGCCCAACCAGGAGCGGCTTCTACCACCTCATCATCGAACTTTCCGGCCGGGTAATGGAACTGAGTCTCCGACTCTTCCTGGGGATCGTGATTAGTCATTGGCAGACTCCTTTACCACGTTAATCAGAGCTTCCAGCACATCCTCTGGGCTCATATTGGAGGTATCGACTAGGGTTGCGTCTTCCGCTGGGCGCAGAGGTGAGGCCTTGCGGGAAGAATCCGCAGCGTCCCGGCGCTGGACGTCTGCGAGTACCGTCTCGTAATCCGAAGCGATGCCCGCCCTTTCATTTTGAGCTTGGCGGCGCTGAGCGCGGACCTCGGCAGAGGCAGTCATGAATGCCTTAGCGGGGGCGTCGGCAAGCACGACAGTGCCAATATCGCGGCCTTCTACAATCGCGCGGTGAGCCTCGCGGGCAAGCTTGCGCTGCAGCGCAACCAGATTCTCGCGCACCTCCGGAATGGCGGATACTGCGGACACATTGCGAGTAACCTCATCTTCTCGAATAACGCGCGAGACGTCCTCGCCGCCGAGGAGAACCTCGGTGGAATCCGGGTCATCGGATACCTCCAGAGGCAGATCCGCGGTAGCTGCAATGACCGCGGCGGTGTCTGCAGGGTCCACGCCTTTGCGCAGCACGGCAAGCGTTGCCACACGATACATTGCACCGGTGTCGACGTATTTTGCCCCCAGCTGCTTGGCTAGGGCACGGCAAGTAGTCGATTTTCCAGTTCCAGAAGGGCCATCTACCGCTAGGATGAGGCCTTCGTTTGGCAAATTAGAAATCATTACATTTCCACCGCCTTGTACAAACTAGTCAACTCGCTGGAGTTGAGCGCACGCAGGCCACCAGGCTTCATATCGCCCAGCTGCACCGTATGCAGTTTGGTACGCACCAAACGCTGCACGGGGAATCTCGCCTCCTTCAACATGCGACGCACAATGTGCTTGCGCCCCTCATGGAGCTCAAGCCGCACTAAGGAATAGCCCTGGTTGGTATCAACGACCTGTGCAAAGTCGGCCTTTGCCACTCCGTCTTCCAGCTCGATGCCTTCCTTGAGCTGTCGCACGAGCTTCCTATCGGCCTCGCCCAGAACGGTGGCGAGGTAAGTCTTGGTCACCTCGTACTTGGGGTGCATCAAGCGGTTGGCTAACTCGCCATCATTAGTGAGGATGAGCAGGCCTTCCGTATCGGCGTCGAGGCGGCCGACGTGAAAGAGTCGCTGGCCGGCTGCGACCTTTTCTGAAACCACATCGCCCACACACGGGCGGCCTAGGTCATCAGACATGGTCGACTGCATGCCGCGTGGCTTATTGAGCACGAAATATTCCTGCTCTTCATTGACGTTGACGCGTACACCGTCTACGCGGATAACATCAACAGATGGGTCTACCTTCACACCTTGCTTGGTGATTACCTTGCCATTAACCTCAACACGTTCGGCATCGATGAGGATTTCTGCGTGGCGACGAGAAGCGACGCCAGCCTTGGCGAGCACCTTCTGGAGGCGCTCTCCCTTGGGCTTGTCTCCATCTACCAGCCAATCGGCACCCAAATCGCGGGCTACGGATTCTGCGGTGGCCTTCTGCTTTTTCTTTGACACATGCTGGTGGCGGGCCGGTTTCGCATTGGAGACAATGATGTCACTGTCTCGCTGCTTCTTTTCCGGTGTGCCGTCACGGCGAGCGGGAGGAGTCACGTACGTGTCCTTTTCTCTCGAAGATATGAAATTACCTGGGCAATCCTACCCCACGTTAGTACTCTTCGTCGATCGCCTCCACGTCAGGAAGCAGTGGCGCTAGATCCGGCAGACGATCCAAGGAATCAATCCCCAAAAGCTCTAGGAACAATTCCGTCGTTTCATACCGGTGCGCCGCGCCTTCAAAATCATCCTGCGGCAGCTCCCGGACCAACCCGCGCAGGTTCAGAGTACGCATGACGCCATCGACGTTAACTCCACGAACCGCTGCCACCTGCTGGCGCGTTACGGGCTGGCGGTAAGCTACCACCGCTAGCGTCTCTAGGGCAGCGCGTGACAGCTTTGTCTGGGCACCATCCAAAAGAAATTCTTCAACCGCGCCGGCATTCTCGGTGCGCGTATAAAACCGCCACCCCTCTTGGGTCTCGCGCAGGTCAATACCAGAACCGCGACTATCCAACTCCCGCTGAATAGAACGCAAGCAATCACTGACGACGTCCCTTTCTGCCCCCAACGCACGCGCTAAGGACTCTACCGAAGCCGGGGAGTCGAGCACGAGCAGGATTGACTCAAGGCGGGAACGCAGCTGCGAGATGAGGGGAAGATCCATAGGAGACAAGCTTACTGCAGGAGAGAAGGCTGACTGAATTTTCCCAGATCACTTTCGATCCGCTCTGTGACTCGTCTAACATATGACCATGGAAACTATCACACGCACCGACAGACTCATTCTCATCCCATTGTCCGCCGCCAATACCGAAGAGACCCACAAGGTCTACAGCGACGGACGAATTTGGAGCCACCGACCCAACGGGCGCTTCGCCGATATTCGCACCACGCGCGCACTCGCACAGGCGTCCTCCCAGTCGTGGGATGCTCACCACTTCGGCCCCTGGGCCGCCTACATGCGCCACAATCCTTCGGAATTCGTTGGCGTTGGCGGTGCCATCTTCGTCGAAGATGGAAGCTTCTGGGACATCAAATACCGCCTACGCCCCGCCCATTGGGGTTCAGGCTTTGCCACAGAGATCACCTCGGCGGCGTTAAAGAGTATCCGCCAAGTTGATCCCGACTCCCCCATCACGGCCCGCGTTACGACAAACCACCCGGCGTCGATCCGGGTCATCGAAAAGCAAGGGCTCCAGCAGGTATGGGAAGGGCGCCGCGTTGGCACCGAGGACAACCCAGAGGAGCCAGATGTACGCGTCTACTCTGACCGCGAGCTCTCCCCTGAGACGCTGGAGTTCATCCAGAAGCGCCCTTAATCCCAGTTCGCGGCAGCCACTACCGCTGGGTCGACATTGAGGCCCGTCCACGATAGGTCCAATTGGCCCAGTGCTTCTTCTTGCTGGGCATCCACTGCCTTGGCCTTGTACAGCTCTAATAGTGCAAGAAAGCGCCCAACTACCTGCATCGATACCGTGCAATCGCGGGTGAGCGCGCCAAAACTAGTCCATTGGCCGGCTCCTAGTAGCTTGAGAGTTTCTAAGATCTTGCCGGCCTGCTCTGGCACGGATACCGCCACGGCGTGCACGTGACCAGTAGCTACTTCCTCCGGCGGCTTCGGGCGGAAAACCCCCGCTGCAAGTTCGGCAAAACTAGCTGGCGTATGACCGAACGAGACTGGTGGCAAGAGTTCTGCAAACTTCTCCTCGATTGCTACCGCACGCGGATAGCTGCGCTGCGCTTCGCGCTGCCATACCGCGAATTGGTCCGCCGCTTGCTTATAAGCCTTGTACTGCAAAAGCCGGGCAAAAAGGAGGTCTCTCGACTCCAGCAGCTCTAGATCTTCAATATCATCGACATCACCGCGCGGCAAAAGCCGTGCCGCCTTCAGATCCAAAAGCGTAGCTGCCACCAGCAAAAAATCAGTGGTCTCGTCTAGATCCGCGGATTCACCCAGTTGACGCGTATAAGCAACGAACTCATCCGTTACCTCTGATAGCGCAACGTCAGTTACGTCCATCTTTTTGGACTGGATAAGCTGCAAGAGCAGGTCAAAAGGGCCCTCAAAATTTCGCAGCGCAATGCGAAAGCCCGTAATCTCCGGCTGGGTCACGATGCCTTAGACGGTAGAGCGTTCAATGACCTCTTTGGCCAGATCACGATACTGCTGTGTAGCCGGGGAATTAGGCGCCCACGTGGTAATCGGCTCTCCAGCTACTGAAGTTTCAGGGAAACGTACCGTCCGAGTAATAACGGTGTCAAAGACCTTATCGCCAAAGTAGTCCACCACTCGGGACATAACTTCCCGGGCATGCTTTGTGCGGCGATCAAACATGGTCACCAAGATGCCCATAACCTCAAGGTCAAAATTGATGCGATCAGAAACCTTTTCCACGGTATCGGTCAACAACGCCAAACCGCGCAGAGAGAAGAACTCGCACTCCATGGGGATGATTACGCCCTGAGAGCAAGCTAGAGCGTTAACGGTAAGCAGCCCTAAGGACGGCTGGCAGTCAATGATGATGAAATCATAATCGCGGCGCACCGGGCGCAAGGCGCGGGCCAGGGTGTGCTCGCGACCAACCTCATTGACCATCTGAATTTCCGCAGCGGAAAGGTCAATATTCGCCGGCACTAAATCCAACCCCGAAACGCCAGTGTGCTGGATAGCGGAGTGAATTGAGGTGTGACTATCGAGCATCACGTCATAGATCGTGTCCTCGATATCATCATGCGTGAGGCCGAGGCCCGCCGAAAGCGCCCCCTGAGGGTCAAGGTCAACCAAGAGGACTTTACGGCCATACTCGGCCAAGCAGGCGCCCATATTGATAGTAGAGGTGGTTTTACCGACGCCACCCTTTTGATTACACATCGAAATGATGGTCGCCGGTCCATGCTTTTCCAAGGGGGCGGGTTCTGGTAACTCGCGGATAGGACGGCCGGTCAGCCCCACCTCTACGTCAGAGGCGGAAAAGAGACCTTCTTCGCTCACAGTCACACCTGCTTCCTTGACGCCAAGTTCCGGACCATGACACTTGGCTTAGGGTTGATTACAACGTTGTCATTAAAGCGTACCCGCTAAAGCTTAAAAGTACAGAGATTTAGTCTATATCAAGCTTTTGGCGTTGACTAGAACGACGTTTGAGCGCCACCGCTAGAGCTATGAGCGCAATCAGTACCGCCACGGCTGCTCCGCCAATAATCCAGCCCAAATGTGAATCCCCGTCCTCTTCTTTAGGGGCTTCTCGTTGCCGCTCGTCGAGGTCCTTCGCCGCAGATTTATAATTAGGATCCTGCAAAGTGACGATTAGCGCAGCACCAGAACCATCGTTGCGCAGCAACTGCATAATGAAGGGATTATCAGGCGCCTCTCCGTCCGGATAGGTCAAGGTGAGGGTCCGCGAGGACGCATCCACATCACGCTTTACGCCCTGGATAATATTGCCTTCGCCATCGAGGTAGCGCAGCTTGACGTCGTTTTCTTCCGTTCCCTTGAACTGCTGGTAGAGATCATAGGCCTGCTTGAGGCCCATCTTCGCGGTAATCGTATTACCTTCGATATGGGACTCAAGGTTGACGTATTCCGCACCATCAAGATTGGCTTCCCCGGCCGGTTGGCGCTCAGGCTTATTCCCAGGGACTCCCGGTAGGTTTCCCATTTCCTGTGCTGGAGCAGGCTTCTCGTCCTTTTCCTCGGCGTCCTTGCCTGCTGTGGCATTTCCACCTTCAGCCGGCTGATTCGAATCCGGGGCTGGTGCTGGGCCGCCGTCCGCGCCGTCAATTTCTTCCTGAATGTCCTCCTGCGCTACTGAACCATCGGCGACGAGCGTGAGAGTTGCGTTCATACCTTCAGCAGACACAGGCACTGAGATTTGGCCGCCCTCTGCTGGGGCGGTAATGGTAGCGGAGGGACCAGAGGCTGAGACATTCCACCCATCGCCCGAGTAGTTAGCCTCAGCTGGCACAGGCAGGCTCACGGTCGTAGTCTGGCCTGCAGGAACCGAGATGGGAGAAGCAATAGCGGCTTCCACCTCGGGCGGCAACTGTGCGTGCGCCGCTGCTGGAAAAAGTAATGCGGTGGAAAGCACCGCACCGGCCAATCGAGTTGAATGCATATAGGTCCTTTCTTAGGCGCGAGGGTGCGCGGTACGCCAGACCTCACGCAAGGAATCGGCAGTGACGTGAGTATATATTTGCGTCGTCGTCACGGATGAATGCCCCAGCAATTCTTGCACGGTGCGCACATCTGCGCCGCCTTCCAGAAGGTGCGTCGCAAAAGAATGCCGGAGGGTGTGCGGAGAAATAGACTTGCCTAGCTCAACGCGCTGCGCAGCCGTCTTCAGCACTGCCCAAGCGCTTTGACGGGATAAAGCTCCGCCGCGAGTATTCAAAAATAGTGCCGGGGTCTTACCTTTATTGAGCGCCGGACGTGCCCGTACCAAATACGCATCGATAGCCTGGCGAGCGTGTGAGCCCATTGGCACAATCCGCTCTTTATTTCCCTTGCCTCGGAGGCGAATTACTTCTTGCGCGGAGGAAACGTCATCAACATTGAGAGAGATAACTTCTGAGATTCGCGCACCGGTACCGTAGAGCATCTCCAGCAGTGCACGGTCGCGCACATCCACTGGTGTTTCGGTGGGAGTCGCCTCGATAAGGCGGGACACCTCATCCACCGATAGTGTCTCTGGCAAATGCTGTCCGGTTGACGGAGGGGCTACCTCAGCCGCGACGTCTACGTCCACGACCCCCTCCGCCACGGCAAATTTATGCAGACCGCGCGCCACGATAAGCGCACGATTGGCTGAGGAGGCGGCCATTTTTGACCGCAAGTCTTTGAGATAGGCCTCCACCATTGGCCGCGTCACCGACTGCAGATCTACTACCCCGCTATCGTGCAACCAGCCAACGTAGCGGCGAACATCGCGGCGATAGTTGCTCAGCGTATTAGCAGAGACACCTCGCTCAACCGCGAGGTGATTGAGCCAAGTCTGCGCTATATCTTCGGCGGTCACTGCTTCTTCAGGTCCGCACCTGAGCGGCGGGAGCTCATCGACGTCGGCCGCAGCTCAAATGGCGCCTCCACGCTGCGAGTCGGTTTGCCGCCGCGAAGCACCGCGTAGGCAGCCAAGATGCCACTGCAGGCAATCGAATTCACGATTTCACCCCGCAGCACCTTATTGACGGCATCTTCCAGCGCTACCCAAGCCACCTCCATATCGGCTTCTTCGTCTCCTGTAGCATCCATCCGCGGAACCTCGGAAAGGTCCGAGGCAAGGAATACTCGCACCGCCTCTTCGCAGAATCCTGGAGAAGTCACCAAATCCGTCAGCACGGACCAAGTCTGTGCACTGAGCCCGGCTTCCTCCTGCAGTTCGCGCTGCGCACCGGTCAGCTCATCTTCTCCTCGCACATCGAGCAAACCTGCCGGCAGCTCCCACAGGCGCTTGCCCACGCTATGGCGATACTGATACACCATCGCAACACGTTCATCTGGGTCTATCGCCACTACGGCCACCGCACCCAGGTGCTCGACTACCTCGCGGGAAGCGGAAACGCCGCCGGGCATGAGAACTTCATCGCGGCGAAGAGCGAGAATGGGGGCGTCGACAAGCAGCTGCGAATCAAGCACCTTGAAGTCATGCGCCATGAGCTATTCCTTTCCGGGCAAGGCAGAATCTGCGGTCTCGGTGGAACCATAATTGCCTCGGCCACCATCGAGTTGTTCCTGGGTGGCCAGAATAACAGCGATACGCTCCACTGCCCGTTCAGTGCCGTCCACCGTAGACAGTTTCGCATCCTGGTCGCGCACTTGGGCTAGCGCCTTATCATCTTGAGTCTGCTTGGTGCGCCCGCTCAACACTACGGAGCCATTGACATCATCCAAGCCGGTGGCAAATTCCGCCAACGCGGTTGAAGGATAGCCGCGCAGACCATTGCCGGAGACCACGATGATGGCCTGGGCAGGAACGATGGTGCCGTCTTCGTAGTCAATGAAGCCCTTATCGCGCAGCTTATGGAGCAAATCCGCGCGTTCTTCTACCGATGCCAGCGACTTGGTGCTCTCCGGGTCCATAGCCAATGCAGTACCCAGTACCTCGCCGCTAAGGGCTCCTGCGGAATCTAGGTCCTTGGTATCTGCCTTCTTTGGCGCAGTGTCCTTCAAGATAGGCAGCAGCTCGTCTTTGGTTTCAGGGCGCAAGAAGTCCTTGGTCAGCTTAATTTCGCCAGCCTCGGTGGCATCAGAAGACTCCAAGAGCTTCTTAATCGTGTTCACGTCTCCACTGTTGGCATCATCGGTGGAGACGATGAGCACGGGGCGCTGCGACAAGGTGCCGTCCACCAATTCTGCCCCCACATCCCCAACGATCTTATCGCTAGCTTCATTTTGGGTCTGCAGTATCTTATTGTCTTGGACCACCTTGCGGTGCTCCTCACGGAGGGGATCGTCATCAGCCATACCGGTCGTCAAGTTGGGCGCGATCACCAGTGCACCTAACGCGACGCCTACCGCGGCACCGAAACCCAAGCCTGCTACAAGCTCAGCCTTTGCCATACCCTATGCGCCTCCAAAAAGGCTAGACCAGGTTTCGCTGAGGTTGCTAGCAAAGTCCTGGTTGCCGCCGAAACCGACAATGAGGATAACTACCGCAATAGCAACCAAGACTCCTAACAGCGCCCACAGCCAGCCAAGGTTGGAGGAGGGCGCACTGTAGAGATTGATCACCGCCTCCGCGTCGACCACCTTGGTGCCGGCCTTGAGGCGGGAAAGCACGGCCGAGGGGTTGGTGCGATCCGCGAAAATATCATCGAGGTCTACCCCACCGCCGGCCTGCACGATGAGATCCGCGCCGTGATAATCAGCAAAGAGCAGGCCCAAGTCAGTGCCGGATTGCGTTGCTGCGGGGAAGGTCATGGCGCCGATGCCAAGGTCCTGGATGCGATCAAGGCCTTCTACCCCACCTTCAGGATCGGCGGGCACGATAACGCGAGCGCCGCAACGCAGTGCTTCGTCGCTTACACTATTGGGATCGCCGATAATGAAATCTGGTTTATACCCTTGGGCCAGCAGCGAATCTGCCGCCGCTCCTACAGCGATAAGCAGTGGCTCATACTCGCGGATAAAATTCCGCATCTGCTTGAGCTGTTCGCGGTGCTTATCCGTCGGCGAAAACAGGACTACCTTGCGGCCGGCTATCTCGGCCCCAGACGCGGGGACGCCGAGGCCGTCGATAAGCAAAGGGCCTTCCGAGTTAATAAAATCGATGGAATTGCCAAAGAAGGATTCCATGTGATCTATCAGTGCGCCCTGAGCCGCAGCAAAGTTCTTCTCTGCTCGTTCGCGGGTAACCATACGGCCGGTGCCAAGGGCCTTATCGCCGCTGAAGACGGTGCCGTCCTCCCCGATACGCGCCTTCTTTCCCTCCTTAAATTCGGAGACAAAGGACTGGCCAACGCCTTCAAGAAGGGTAATATCAGCGTCGAGAAGCATGTGCGGCCCGTAGTTAGGGATCGAACCGGTAGAAAACTCCGCCACATTAATTACGGCGGAAGGCTTGAGGCCTACGAGAGTCTGGGCCTCGTGGCGAGAGATATTGGCCGCATCAATTACAGCGACATCGCCTTCACTGAACTTTTTCATCCCCTTAGCGCCGGGAGTGCAATCACGCAGTGCACCAGGCTGCTCGGGGTTACGGGAAAACAGAGCCATGGGTTCTATTGTGGCGTGATTATCGTTTCGAGTGGGTGAGGCGCGCGGAAGCTTCTTCCTGTGCACGGTCAAAAAGCTCCTGCGCGTGCGCGCGGCCGGTTTCGGTATCGTCCAAACCTGCCAGCATCCGGGCCAGTTCCTCCACGCGTTCCTCCTGCGATAGCTCAGCCACGCCAGAGGTGAATTTCTCCTTTGACACGTGCAAATGCGCTTTAGCATAAGCCGCTACCTGCGGCAAGTGCGTCACCACAATCACCTGGTTGTGTACCGCCAAGCGAGCTAGGCGGCGACCAATCTCCACCGCCGCGCGCCCACCCACACCGGCATCTACCTCATCGAAGACCAAGGTGGTGCCGTCTTCGTCCGCCAGCACCACTTCTAGGGCCAGCATGACACGGGAAAGCTCGCCACCCGAGGCCGCTGACGCAATCGGCTTGCCATTCAGTTGCAGCTCGGCCGCGTCCGCGCCAGTTTTAGAATACTTGGCCTCCGTAAGCTCAACTGTCAACGTCGAATTTGGCATGGCCAGGCCATGAAGCTCCTGCGTTACCTGCTCTCCCAAAGCTTTCGCCGCTTTCCGACGCCCCTTTGTCAGCTCCCCCGCCCGCTCAATCATCACTGATTCCGCGTCCTTAACCTGCTTCTTCAGTTCCTCTAGGGCCTCTGTGGAGGTATCCATGGACTCGAGCTTTGCCGCCGCCTCATTGCGCCAGGCCACGACGCCATCAATATCTCCCGCGTACTTCCTGGTCAACGTACGCAATTCTTGCTGCCGCTGCAGGGACTTTTCCAATAGGTGTGGATCCGCCGGCAGCCCAGCCAGATATCCACCAAGCTCCCCGGAAATATCGCCCAGTTGCGAAGTGATCTCGCTGAGCCGCTCTCCCAAGGCCGCCAGTTTCTTGTCGGTGGAACCCGCCAATGCAGAAACCGCCCGGCCCAGCAAGGCCGAGGCAGCCTCCTCCAGCTCCTCGGTGCCGTCGATGGCAGCCAACGCAATTTCCGCGGACTCTCGCAGCCCATCGACGTCCTGCAGCTTGCGAACCAGCTGCACTAGTTCCTCATCTTCGCCAGGTTCTGGGGCGATACCATCGATCTCATCGACTGCGAATTGCAGGCGGTCAACTTCTTGTGCGAGCTCACGGCGCTGCTCCGTGCGCCGCTTATATTCCTTGGCGAGGCTGCGCCACTCCTTGAAAGCCTCAGTATAGTGCTGGCGCACGCCCGCCAACTTAGGATCCGCACGATCAACCGCGCCCAGTTGCTCCTCGGGCGCTAGCAAACGCAGCTGATCATTTTGCCCATGCACCGTAATGAGCTCGCGCGCGAACTCGCCTAAGGTTGCCGCGGGGACCGCCCGGCCGCCCAAATAGGCTCTCGATCTTCCCGCGGCAGAAACTGTGCGGGAGACGATGTATTCTCCATTTTCGTCGGGCTCGCCACCTACCGACTCCACCAGCTCGCGGATGGAGTCCTTCGCCGAAGAAAAGTGCCCCTCCACCGCGGCCTTCTTTGCGCCGTCACGTACACGCGAAGCATCTGCGCGTCCGCCTGCTAAGAGTCGCAGTCCGGTAACCACCATGGTCTTACCTGCACCGGTCTCACCAGTAAGCACGGTCAACCCGGCGGATAGCTCCGCAGAGCTTTTGCTAATGACGCCCAGATCATTGATGGAAATATCGACGAGCACTACTTCTCCTTCGGCCCACGCCACCCTTCTACGGGCAGGCGCAGCTTCGACACTAAACGGTCAGTAAAAGGTTGGTCATCCAAGCGTACCCACCGCACTGGACGCTCGCCCCGCACTACCTCCACGCGTGCCCCTGGTGGCATCGCGAACTCACGGAAGCCGTCCAGAATCACCGCAGCTAGCGTTGTACGCATCGTTGATTCGACCGCCACCAAGGAGTTAGGCGAAACAACCAGTGGCTTGGTAAACAGCGCATGCGCATTATTCGGTACCACCAAAATCGCATCGAGCGACGGCCACAACACCGGCCCGCCTGCAGAAAACGCGTAGGCGGTTGAACCGGTAGGAGTAGAAATCAACACGCCATCGCAGCCGAAGGAGGACACCGGCCTGCGGTCAATTTCCAAGATTGCGTCCAATACGCCGGACCGGTTTTGGTTTTCTACCGAGGCTTCGTTCAACGCCCAGCTACGGTTCAGAAGGGTCCCTTCCTCATCGAAAATGGACACGTCGATGGTGAGACGGTCCTCGATGCGGTACCTCTTTTCGATGACCCGCACCAAGGCTTGATCGAGGGATTCAACCTCCCACTCGGCCAGAAAGCCCACGTGGCCTAGGTTGATGCCCAACACCGGAATATCCACGGCGCGCGCCATATCGGCTGCGCGGAGGAATGTTCCGTCGCCGCCCAATACCAGCACTAATTCGCAGCCCGCTGCCGCATTTTCGGTATGTGGAACGTGCTTGAGTCCTGGAAGAACCTTATCGTCGGCGCACACCCGAACGGTAATGCCGGCATCCTGCAAAAGCTCTGCCGCACGCGAGGTCGCCCGCAGATTCTCTTGGCGGTTGGCATGGGGAACCAATAGAATCTCACGTTTCATTGTGGGCCTTCCTCGACTGCGCGGTATATCATCTCTTCCACTTTAGACAGATCTGTGGGCTGACCGTCCTTTTTCAGCCACAGGAAGTACTCCACATTGCCGCTCGGCCCAGGCAGCGGGGACGCTACAGCTCCATGCATGCTCAAGCCCAAGGACAGGGCAAATTCCGCCACTTCTTTGGTTACTTCTTTGCGCAGTTCCGGTGAACGGACTACACCGCCGCTTCCGAGGCGCTCCTTGCCCACCTCAAATTGCGGCTTCACCATAGGCAACAACCAAGCACCGTCCTTCAGACAATCCACAATGGCCGGCAATACCAAGCGGAGGGAAATGAAGGACAAGTCGCCTACCATGCCGTCGCATGGGCCGTCGGTAAGCTCCAGCGTCAAGTTCCGGATATTGGTGCGGTCTAAGACTGTCACGCGGTCATCATTTTGCAGCCGCCAGAGCAGCTGCCCATAGCCCACGTCGACAGACAGCACTTCCTGCGCACCGTGTTCCAAGCACACGTCCGTAAAGCCACCGGTAGAAGCGCCGGCATCGAGGATGCGGCCATTCATGTCGACGTCGAATGCGGCCAAGGCGCCCAAAAGCTTGTGAGCGCCACGGGAAGCCCACTTGTCCTCTTCGGCTTCTTCTACCTTGATGGAAACCTCGGGCTCTACAATCGACGCCGGCTTTTGCGCCTTGAAACCACCGACCGTGACACGGCCGGACTTAATCATCTCTCGGGCCTGCTCACGAGAGCGCGCAATCTTTCGGCGCACCAGCTCCGCGTCTAACCTACGACGTTGAGGGGGCATTAGTTCTCCTGCAAAGCATCGCGCAACACATTGTGAGCGCGATCAAGCTGATCTACTTCAGCGGCCAAGTCCGCTGCGTCTTCTCCAAGGATCTCAGCTACCTCAACATCGATGGCTGCCGGTTCCTTGACTGCTCGAAAGTCATGGGGCTTTACCGCCATTGAGCCACTGCCTTTTCTGCATACTCACTGCGTGGCTGGATATAACGCGGCGGTTTCGGCATTGCCCACGCTACCTCCAGCACAGTACGCAGTGCCTGCACCGAAGTTGATTTTTCCTCGCCGCCCTCCAACAGGAGATCGTGACCATCACACCGCGCCGTAAACCCGCCCTGCGCTCCAGGACGGGCAACGGATACCGGTAAGGCCAGCTCGTGCATCCCTGCGCCAATAAAGTTGGGGCGTGCCTCCACAGGTGCCTCAATCAGCTCCAACTCACCAGAAACGCCGGTGAGGACATGGAATGTATCCATTGCAGCGGTATTGCCACCCGCGATGTCAGTATCCAAACGGTCACCCACAGCAAGAGGCTTCTTCGCGCCGATCTGCTTCGCGGCAACAGTAAACATCGCGGGCTCCGGTTTCCCCGCGGACACCGGCTCTACGCCGGTTGCGGACTGGACTGCAGCCACCAAGGAACCATTACCCACAGCCAATCCCCGCTCAATCGGCAGAGAGGTATCTAGGTTCGACGCAAAGAACTTAGCCCCCTGGCGAATGGCCAAGGCCCCTTCCGTAAGCTGTTCCCAGCCAACAGTCCGATCAAACCCCTGCAAAACGGCAGCCGGTTTATCATCAGCACTGGAGACGACTTTGAAGCCCATCTCTCTAGCCAAATCACGGAAGGAATCTGCGCCAATAATAAGGAGCTTTGAGCCAGCTGGAACCTCTTCCGCCGCTAGTTGAAGTACCGCCTGAGCAGAGGTAACTATCTGTTCATTGCCGGCCTTTAGCCCAATGTCCGCCAGCATCTTCGCCACTGCTTCTGGGCTACGCGAAGCATTATTGGTTACGTACACCGCCGGCACTCCGCAGGTATTGATAACGTCCACTACGTTAGAAAGGGGTCGGCCGCCTTCCCACACAGTCCCATCCAGATCAAGAAGAAGAGCGTCATGCTTGCTTAAAACCGTCACTATTTGCACTCCTCTAGACGTTCGCCAGCATCGGTCCAGTCGCCTTCATCAATCGAAACCGCGTGCTCAAACCACTCCCTGGCCTCATCCTTTCGGCCTGCTTCCAACAAAGCATTACCGTAGGCATAAGCGAGGCGACATGCGCTCACCCCGCGGGCATCACGATCCGGATTAGCACGCTGAATCGTGACAACTGCGGACTCAGCTTGTCCCATATCTAGACGGGCGCCAGCTAAAACAATAGCTAGCTCAATCTTGGATTCCTCGTCGAGATCTGCCGCTTCATCCGTGCGACCCAGCTCAAGCGCCTTCTCGGGACGACCTAGGCCACGCTCGCAATCAGCCATCACCGCTAGCATTCCAGGCCCACCGGAAATGCGGCGCGCGGCACGCAGCTCAGCCAATGCTTCTTTCCACTCGCCGGCGCGATACGCAGCGATACCGTTGACTTCACGGGCGATAGCAACTCGGCCTGCCCGATCCTTGGCAGCGCGTGCGTGGCGCAGAGCCAGCTTCGGATCATCTTCCATCCACATTGCGGCCATAATCATATGCTTGGCGACGGCCTCGGAGTTCTCTTTCGACAGAGACTTCAAGTCCTGCAGTACCAGCGGGTCCAGGTCGTTGACGTCAACTTCCGCGGGGATATCAGGATCACTCATGCGGCGATTAATACGTTCCTCACGGTAACCGGAGCGCTGCGGCGAAAAGGACTTCCTCTTCCGGGAATCGCCCTTAAAATCACGGCCTTTGTTATTGCGTGGCTTGCGGTCACGTCCGCCTCGCCCATTGTGATTGCGCTCCGACATTCAGCCCTACCCTTTCTTGGTTGGAACTAGCACAGAAATACCAGCCCTATTCTACAACCCGCAGACAAAAGGCCGGAATTTAGATCTTGACGGGCTGCCGCAGCGTTAGCCAAACATTACTCATCACAACAACCCAGACGCTCACCGTGACGAAACGGCTGCTACCACTAGGAACAAGTAGCGCGCCTAGAATGCCGTAGACAACGAATAGCAGGCCCCACAGCGCTTGATGACGCCATGACTTCCTCAACGCAGCCCAACAGAGAAGCACCACCGCAAACGCAATCAAAACCACGCCTGTCGCAACGTCCCACCAGCCCTCACTGCCACCTTCACACGAAATAGACAAGAGCAAAGAGCCCGGCAGCGCAGCGCCGATACCGAATAAGACCCTAGTTCCAGAAGCATTTAGCGGTCTTCCAGAAGAGAAGCCAGACACCGCTAAATCTCCTTAAGTCGTTGCGAGAAATAATCACGGGCATCTTCTTGATTCTGAGCAAATTCCCTGAGCACGCCTGGCCAGGTCGGATACGTATCAATAAGGTTCTCTGCGACATTCAATAGTGGTGAGAATGCAATCTCACCCCACCTAACGCCAATGCCTACCCGTTCAGAGTATGCTGTACTGCTCAATGGGCCTAGTGCCCACTGGCTACCAGAAGCAGCATTCATCCATGTACCGCTGATAGCCAATATTCGAGAAACTTTGTCTTCGTAGCTGTGCTTGGAGTTTAAGACGTCTAGCACCGCGTCGAACGGAAATTCTTTGGCCCCCTGGGTGACTTGTTCTTCCTGCTCCGGCGATAGCTCAGCGAGCATCGCGGGAATCGCAACCGCGTGAAACTCTTCCAGGCGTTTTCCAAATTGCTGATGATAACCATCGAACCACATGAGTTTCCTCCCAAACTATCGAGTGAGTAAATGTAGCGAAGATGGAACGAAAAAGTTTGCCCTTCGGGACATCATACTGAACTGACGTCCAGGGCAAACTGCCATTCAAGATAGTCTATCTATCATGTCCGATTAGGTCGGAATAGTCCTCAAGCTGACTTTCCAGACAACCGCGGCAAAACCACGAATGAAGCCGTAGGAGACTGCTGTACTCTATAGTGTGCGTTGTCTTCTACGGCTTCATTGTTTCTGTATTTTGTTGTGATTGTTGTTTGGTGTCGGCGGTGACTTACTCTCCCACAACCTCCCGGTTGCAGTACCATCAGCGTGTGCAGGCTTAGCTTCCGGGTTCGGAATGGGACCGGGCGTTTCCCTGCAGCTATTGACCACCGACAAACATGCGAAGCATTAGTACATACCCTTTTTTGTTGGGTGCCCTTGCTTGGGTGTTGTGTCAGATACTGCATAGTGGACGCGGTCACGACAGTGACTTTTTTGTTTTTTCTTTTTGTTGTTTTTGTTGAGTTACACCAGTGTGTTGGTGTTTGTTGTGGTCAATTAGTACCAGTAGCCTTCACACTTTGCAGTGCGTCCAGGTCTGGCCTATCTACCCTATCGTCTTTAGGGGACCTTAACGAAACCTCATCTTAAAACAGGCTTCCCGCTTAGATGCTTTCAGCGGTTATCCCTTCCGTACGTAGCCAACCAGCGATACCCCTGGCGGGATAACTGGCACACTAGAGGTACGTCCGTCCCGGTCCTCTCGTACTAGGGACAGCTTTCTTCAAGTTTCAACGCGCGCGGCGGATAGAGACCGAACTGTCTCACGACGTTCTGAACCCAGCTCGCGTGCCGCTTTAATGGGCGAACAGCCCAACCCTTGGGACCTACTCCAGCCCCAGGATGCGACGAGCCGACATCGAGGTGCCAAACCATCCCGTCGATATGAACTCTTGGGGAAGATCAGCCTGTTATCCCCGGGGTACCTTTTATCCGTTGAGCGACACCACATCCACAAGTAGGTGCCGGATCACTAGTCCCGACTTTCGTCCCTGCTCGACATGTCTGTCTCACAGTCAAGCTCCCTTGTGCACTTACACTCACCACCTGATTGCCAACCAGGCTGAGGGAACCTTTGGGCGCCTCCGTTACATTTTGGGAGGCAACCGCCCCAGTTAAACTACCCACCAGGCACTGTCCCCAACCCAGATCATGGGCCAAGGTTAGATGCTCAATCCGATCAGAGTGGTATTTCAACAACGACTCCACCACCACTAGCGTGGTAGCTTCTTTGTCTCCCACCTATCCTACACAAACCGAACCAAACACCAATACCAAGCTATAGTGAAGGTCCCGGGGTCTTTTCGTCCTGCCGCGCGTAACGAGCATCTTTACTCGTAGTGCAATTTCACCGGGCCTGTGGTTGAGACAGCAGAGAAGTCGTTACGCCATTCGTGCAGGTCGGAACTTACCCGACAAGGAATTTCGCTACCTTAGGATGGTTATAGTTACCACCGCCGTTTACTGGGGCTTAAATTCTCAGCTTCGCAGTCAAAGACTACTAACCGGTCCTCTTAACCTTCCAGCACCGGGCAGGCGTCAGTCCATATACATCAACTTCACGTCTTCGCATGGACCTGTGTTTTTGATAAACAGTCGCTTCCCTCTATTCTCTGCGACCCCACAACGCTTCCAGCCGCATGGGCCTTCACGTCGTGAGGCCCCCCTTCTCCCGAAGTTACGGGGGCATTTTGCCGAATTCCTTAACCACAGTTCACCCGAACGCCTTAGTATTTTCAACCTGACTACCTGTGTCGGTTTAGGGTACGGGCCATACACACACATCGCTAGAGGCTTTTCTCGACAGTACAGGATCACCACCATCAACCCCATTGGGTCTACGCATCACGTCTCAACCAAACATGTGGCGGATTTACCTACCACACGGCCTGCACGCTTACACCACCAATCCAGTAAGTGGCGTGGCTACCTCACTGCGTCACCCCATCACTTGAACCACACATCAGGCCCCACGACATCAACACCACCAATCTTCAAAGAAGACTAGCAGTGCATCCGCGGTGGTTAGTATCAGTGCTTTATCATGGGCGCGCATGTACGGG
Organism: Corynebacterium tuberculostearicum; assembly: GCF_030503735.1. Next base: position 788,903 of record NZ_CP073096.1, read on the forward strand.
TACCAGAATATCAACTGGTTATCCATCGACTACGCCTGTCGGCCTCGCCTTAGGTCCCGACTCACCCTGGGAAGACGAACTTGACCCAGGAACCCTTAGTCATCCGGCGGATAGGATTCTCACCTATCAATTCGTTACTCATGCCTGCATTCTCACTCGCACACAGTCCACGCCTCCTTACGGTAACGCTTCCACCCATGCACGACGCTCCCCTACCCAAACAAAATGTTTGCCGCGGCTTCGGCGGTGTACTTGAGCCCCACTAAATTGTCGGCGCAGAACCACTCGACCAGTGAGCTATTACGCACTCTTTCAAGGATGGCTGCTTCTAAGCCAACCTCCTGGCTGTCTTCGCGATCCCACATCCTTTTCCACTTAGTACACCCTTAGGGGCCTTAACCGGCGATCTGGGCTGTTTCCCTCTCGACTATGAAGCTTATCCCCCACAGTCTCACTGCCGTACAACACAATTAGCGGCATTCGGAGTTTGGCTGACATTGCTAAGATTGTAGTCCCGCTCAACCAACCAGTCGCTCTACCTCCACCAAGCTATAATACGACGCTGCACCTAAATGCATTTCGGGGAGAACCAGCTATCACGGAGTTTGATTGGCCTTTCACCCCTACCCACAGCTCATCCCCGCAGTTTTCAACCTACGTGGGTTCGCGCCTCCACAACCTCTTACAGCTGCTTCACACTGGCCATGGGTAGATCACCCCGCTTCGGGTCCAGGACATGCCACTCAAACACCCCATTAGGATTCGGTTTCCCTACGGCTACCCCACACGGGTTAACCTCGCGACATGCCGCTGACTCGCAGGCTCATTCTTCAAAAGGCACGCCATCACACACAAAAAGGTGCTCTGACGGATTGTAAGCACATGGTTTCAGGAACTATTTCACTCCCCTCCCGGGGTACTTTTCACCATTCCCTCACGGTACTTAATACACTATCGGTCACACTGAGTATTTAGGCTTACCGGGTGGTCCCGGCAGATTCACAGCAGATTCCACGAGCCCGCTGCTACTCGGGCAACCCAACAACCCACATGCCATTGTCTTCAACTACAGGACTCTCACCTTCTCCGGCAGGCCATTCCAAACCACTTCACCTAACAACAACACACAAGCACGATGATGGTAGTCACCGCCCATTGGGGCCCACAACACCGCATACACAACCCCTACCAGGTATCACATGCACACGGTTTAGCCTCATCCACGTTCGTTCGCCACTACTAGCAGAATCATTATTATTTTCTCCTCCTACGGGTACTGAGATGTTTCACTTCCCCGCGTCAACCCCCACAACAGCTATGAATTCACTGAAGGGTAACCCCACATAACCAGGGCCAGGTTTCCCCATTCGGACATCCTCGGATCAACGCTTAATTGACAACTCCCCGAGGCTTAACGCAGCCTTTCACGTCCTTCATCGGCTCAGCATGCCAAGGCATCCACCATGCGCCCTTAATAACGAACACACAAACCACCACACACAAACATGCAGTGGCCACACAAGTGAACTTGACAAAAAATTAACTAAAGAAAAAAGAAATCACACAAACACACACAAACAAACCACAAAAGCAGCCCATCCATGCATGTTTAATGCTCGCGTCCACTATACAGTTCTCACACAACACCCCAACCACACCCGGCCAACACAAACCGTGTCAGCACGACAAATGGTCAGGCACAAAAAAAGGGGAATAATGCCCCAGACACCCAACAATGCACCAACATACAAACAACCTATTTTTTACAACTGTGCACGGCTTGTGTGTCACAAAGCGCCATTCAAACACTTGACTTGCCTTAAAGGTGCGTGATTCACCCGGATTTCAACAAACAACGTTGGCAGCATGACACTCGCACACTCAACCAACCACCCACCATAAACCGTGGCAGGAAAAGCACAACTGTGCCCACAAATAAAGCTCCTTAGAAAGGAGGTGATCCACCCGCACCTTCCGGTACGGGTACCTTGTTACGACTTCGTCCCAATCGCCGATCCCACCTTCGACGGCTCCCTAACAAGTTTGGGCCACCGGCTTCGGGTGTTACCAACTTTCATGACGTGACGGGCGGTGTGTACAAGGCCCGGGAACGTATTCACCGCAGCATTGCTGATCTGCGATTACTAGCGACTCCGACTTCATGGGGTCGAGTTGCAGACCCCAATCCGAACTAAGGCCGGCTTTCAGCGATTCGCTCCACCTCACAGTGTCGCTGCGCATTGTACCGACCATTGTAGCATGTGTGAAGCCCTGGACATAAGGGGCATGATGATTTGACGTCATCCCCACCTTCCTCCGAGTTGACCCCGGCAGTCTCTCATGAGTCCCCAACCAAATGCTGGCAACATAAGACAAGGGTTGCGCTCGTTGCGGGACTTAACCCAACATCTCACGACACGAGCTGACGACAACCATGCACCACCTGTACACCAGCCACAAAGGGAAAGACTATCTCTAGCCCGATCCGGTGTATGTCAAGCCCAGGTAAGGTTCTTCGCGTTGCATCGAATTAATCCACATGCTCCGCCGCTTGTGCGGGCCCCCGTCAATTCCTTTGAGTTTTAGCCTTGCGGCCGTACTCCCCAGGCGGGGCGCTTAATGCGTTAGCTACGGCACGAAAGTCGTGAAAAGACCCTCACACCTAGCGCCCACCGTTTACGGCATGGACTACCAGGGTATCTAATCCTGTTCGCTACCCATGCTTTCGCTCCTCAGCGTCAGTAACTGCCCAGTAACCTGCCTTCGCCATCGGTGTTCCTCCTGATATCTGCGCATTTCACCGCTACACCAGGAATTCCAGTTACCCCTACAGTACTCAAGTTATGCCCGTATCGCCTGCACGCCCGGAGTTAAGCCCCGGAATTTCACAGACGACGCGACAAACCACCTACGAGCCCTTTACGCCCAGTAATTCCGGACAACGCTCGCACCCTACGTATTACCGCGGCTGCTGGCACGTAGTTAGCCGGTGCTTCTTATCTAGGTACCGTCACAAAAGCTTCGTCCCTAGCGAAAGGAGTTTACAACCCGAAGGCCGTCATCCCCCACGCGGCGTCGCTGCATCAGGCTTGCGCCCATTGTGCAATATTCCCCACTGCTGCCTCCCGTAGGAGTCTGGGCCGTATCTCAGTCCCAATGTGGCCGTCCACCCTCTCAGGCCGGCTACCCGTCGCCGCCTTGGTAGGCCATTACCCCACCAACAAGCTGATAGGCCGCGAGCTCATCCTACACCGAAAAAACTTTCCAACCATCACACTAAAAATGGTTCCTATCCGGTATTAGACCCAGTTTCCCAGGCTTATCCCGAAGTGCAGGGCAGATCACCCACGTGTTACTCACCCGTTCGCCACTCGAGTACCCTGCAAGCAGGGCCTTTCCGTTCGACTTGCATGTGTTAAGCACGCCGCCAGCGTTCGTCCTGAGCCAGGATCAAACTCTCCACAAAAAAAATTTCAGAACAAAAATCCGAAACAGGCCGTGAAAAGCCCGAAACCCAACAAAAGAACAAACCACCACAAACCACAAAAGCCTGTGCTGGCGTCCAAAAAAATTACTACAAAGAAAAATACAGTTCCCTCAACCCGACGGGGTCAAAAATAAGGAAACCAAAAAAGTTGAACACAATCACATGCCAACCAATCCATCTCAATGCAGCCGAAACACCAAACAGCATTCAAAAGAGTACATGTTCCACATACCCAACCGGCACACACCAACCAACAAACCACCAAAGCTCACTGGCAGACAAACCAATCAACACACAACCATGCACACAAAAAATAAAAAGTACATTGGCACACTATTGAGTTCTCAAACATCATCCGCACACCACAAGAAAATTAACCAACCGTTAACCTCTCGTTGGCGGCCCGTACAAACTTACTCAACTCAAAGAACCAAGTCAAATCATCGAACCAAGCCCGCACGAAATTCGCTTGAAAGTAACCAACCGGCTACCGCCCAGCGACTTGGATTAATCTAGCCCACCACAACCAAACAACACAAACCTGCAGGACAGGACATAAAAATGAAAAATGACGCCCTTCCAACAAGTGGAACGGACGTCATCTACCGCTGCTTAGCTCAACTTAGCGCCAGCAAAGTTCTTCTTGCCTCGGCGCAGAACTAGCCAACTTCCGTGAAGGAGATCTTCCACAGACGGCTCCCACTCTGCCGATTCGATGCGCTGGTTATTGACGTAGGCGCCGCCTTCCTTGATGGTGCGGCGAGCTGCCCCCTTGGAATCGGCCAAACCGCTGGCCACCAGTAGGTCAACAATGGTGCACGGTTCGCCGGCGGCAATTTCCGCGACGGTGGTTTCGGAAAGTGCGCCGGCGAGGGTCTTCTCGTCCAGCTCGGAAAGTTCCGCCTTACCAAAGAGTGCTTGAGCGGCAAGCTCGACAGCTTTAGTTGCCTTTTCACCATGAACCAGATCGGTCATCTCTTGTGCCAGGCGGCGCTGCGCTGCGCGCTTGTACGGCTCCGCTTCCACGGCGCGCTCATATTCGGCGATTTCCTCCTGCGTTAAGAAGGTAAACCAGCGCAGGTAGTCGATGACTACAGAGTCACCAGCATTGAGGAAGTACTGGTACCAAGAGTAAGCGGACGTCTTTTCCGGATCTAGCCATAGCTTGCCGCCACCGGTGGACTTGCCGAACTTCTGGCCGGAGGCGTCGGTAACCAGCGGCACGGTAAGGCCGTGCACCTTGGCGCCGTCGACACGACGATTGAGATCAACACCGGAGACAATGTTGCCCCACTGGTCACCACCGCCGATCTGCAATACGCATTCGCGCTCGCGGCGAAGCTGCACGAAGTCATTAGACTGCAGGAGCATGTAGGAGAACTCGGTATAGGAAATGCCGTCGCCCTCGAGGCGCCGCTTGACGGTATCGCGGTCCAGCATCGTGTTGAGGGAGAAGTTCTTTCCCACATCACGCAAGAAGTCGATGACGGACATGTTCATGGTCCAATCCGCGTTATTGACCATGGTGGCGGCTTGCTCGCCGTCGAAGTCGATGAAGCGACGCAATTGGCCCTTGATGGCGTCAAGGTTATGCGCCAAGTCTTCCTCACTAAGCATGGAGCGCTCGCCGACATCGCGCGGATCGCCAATGAAACCTGTCGCGCCACCTGCCAGGGCGATCGGGTGGTGCCCGGCCTTCTGGAAGCGGCGCAGCATGATGAGCGGGACCAGGTGGCCGGCGTGGAGGGAATCACCGGTTGGGTCAAAGCCGCAGTACAAAGCGATAGGTTTCTCGCATGCCTCGCGGAGGGCTTCAAGATCTGTGGACTGGTTAATCAGCCCGCGCCATTGCAGTTCATCAATGATATTCATGGAAGGTCTTTCTAAAGTTCGAAGTTAAGCTGGCCATTTCTGGGCGTGGTCTACAAGCATGACTGGGATGTCATCCTCAATGGGATAGGCAATGCCCAGCCGCTCGTTGACGAGGACCTGTTTTTGTTCCAGATATGTCAAAGGGCCCTTGTCTTGCGGGCAGACAAGGACCTCTAGCAACTTCGGGTCAAGACTCATGCGTCATATCTTAGCGGGTAGCGGGAGAAGTTGGATCCCCCTACCCCACATTGGCCTTAGAGCAGGGACGGAACGTTAGCAACCAAGGAGAAGAGATCCTTGGGGTCATCCGGGTTGGCAATGATGTCGATCTCGGACTCCAAGTCCGTGCCCTTGACGGAATCGCGCAGGTAACGCAGCGCGGAGAAGTCGTTAATAGCGAATCCAACATCGTCGAAGAGCGTGATCTGCTCGTCGTCATCGCGGCCGGTGGCCTGGCCGGTAAGCACCTGGTAGAACTCGACAACCGGGAAATCTTCCGGCTTCTGCTGGATTTCACCTTCGATGCGGGTCTGCTCTGGGAACTCTACGAAGACCTTGGACTTGTCCAAGATGGAGCTCTCCAGCTCGGTCTTGCCCGGGCAGTCACCGCCAACGGCATTGAGGTGGACGCCTGGGGCGACGTGGCGCTCAGCCAGAATCTGGTTCTGAGCCTTGTCTGCGGTACAGGTGGTGATGATGTCTGCACCCAAAACCGCCTCGTCGACGCTGGAACAAGCAGTGATATTAAAGCCCAGTGGCTCCAAGTTGCGCTTGAACTTTTCTACCGCCTCAGGGTCGATGTCGTAGATGGTAATGTCCTCAATTCCCATAACGCCGCGGAAGCCAAGCGCCTGGAACTCGGACTGGGAGCCGGCACCGACCATGGCCATGCGCTTGGAATCCTTGCGTGCCAAGTGCTTTGCCACCATGGCGGAGGTCGCGGCGGTACGCAGTGCGGTAAGCAGCGTCATCTCGGCTTCGAAGGTGGGGTAGCCATTGTCGACGTCGGCAAGCACGCCAAAGGCAGTAACGGTCTGGAAACCGCGAGCCGGGTTGGATGGGTGACCGTTGACGTACTTGAAGGAGTACTCCTTGCCATTGGAGGTAGGCATGAGCTCGATAACGCCGAACGGGGTGTGGGAAGCAACGCGCGGAATCTTGTCGAAGCGTTCCCATTCGCGGTAGTCCGCCTCGAGGTAGTCCACCATTCCGGTAATGATGTTTTCTACGCCTTCGCGCTGAATCCAGCGCGCCATATTTTCTACGTCTACGAACTTAACTGCGTGGTTCATAAAAGTTCCTTTCTATTTCTTTGGGTGAAGGTCTGTTTGCGGTGCGGCCGGGAAGCTGGAGGTTGGCAGATGCTTGGCCTTCCTCTCTTCCGCAATAGTACGGATGCGGTCGCGCCATGCGTACCACATTGCCATAAAGACCGGAACGAGGAGCAGAGTGGATGCCAGCGCATAGGTACCGATTGGATAATCAAAGGCCATCAAGATAATGACTAGGCCAATGAAGATGAGTACGGCCCAGTCTCCGCCTTCGCCAAACGGCGAGCGGTATCCCGGTCGGGTGTAGCTTCCGCTCTTGGCCAGGCGCACAAACTTGAGGTGCGAGATCGCAACTGCCGCCCAGGACGCCAATGTGCCCAAGGCTGCCAGGTTGAGCACGATTTCAAACGCCATCTCCGGCACCACATAGTTGAGGAAGACGCCTACCAAGCCCACCAAGGCCGCCATGACGATGCCGCCGTAGGGAACACCAGACTTGGACATGCGAGCACCAAACTTCGGGCCGGAGCCGGAGGTGGACATGTTGTACATAATGCGGCCGGTGGAATACAAGCCGGCGTTGAGCGAGGAAATCGCAGCGGTGATAACGACAAGCTGGAAAATCGGGGCCGCCACACCTACACCGAGGGACTCAAAGAAGGTCACAAATGGCGACACGTCAGCGAGGTAAGTGGTGTACGGCAGCACGAGCGTGAGCAGCAGCACGGAGCCGAAGTAGAAAACTAGGATGCGCAGCAGCACGTTATTGACCGCGCGCGGGATGTGCTTTTCTACGTTCTTGGTCTCGCCGGAGGTGGTGCCGACAAGCTCAATGCCGGCATAGGCGAAGACGACACCCTGGATGACGATCACGGCAGGCATCAAGCCATTAGGCAGCCAGCCGCCATAGTCAGAAATGAGACTAAAGCCGGTCGGGTCGCCACTCGGGTGGCCGAAGATGAGGACACCGATGGCCACCAGCATGAAGATGATCAGTGCAACAATCTTAATCAGCGAGAACCAATACTCCAGCTCGCCGAAGATTTTCACCGAGAGCATATTGAATACCAGGATGCCGCAGATAACTACGAGGGCAAGTGCCCACTGCGGAACGGAATCGAGCCACGACGTGTATTGGCTAAACCATTTGATGTAGATAGCTACGGCTGTGCCATCCGCCACCAGGGTCATGGCCCAATTTCCCCAGTACAACCAACCGGTAACAAAGGCGGTCTTCTCGCCGTAAAACTCGCGGGCATAGGAAACGAACGAGCCGGAGCTGGGGCGATAGACGATGAGCTCGCCAAGAGAACGCAGGATGATATAGCCGAAGAAGCCACAAATGAGATACAGCACCGCGAGAAACGGTCCGGCGTCTTGCAAACGACTTCCGGTGCCCAGAAGCAGACCGGTACCGATAGCAGAACCGATGGCGATCATCTGCAGCTGGCGATTGCCCATTCCCTTTTGCAGGTCGTGGTCTTCTGAGGCGTAGACCGCCCTTTCATTCTCGTGTGGTCCATCCGGGGACGGCGGAGAATTTACTGTCATAGGAGAGATCGTCCTTTCATTGCGGGGAATGAGTCTGTCAGGTCACATTCCCTGCAAGAATACTAACGCACTACACTGTTACCCAAGTTACCACTACCCCCAATATTTTTAACAACGCTGTTGACAGGTTGAGAACGGGGTCAATCTCCCACCCCCGCAGCGAAATATACCCGCAGCGAAATATAAAAGAACCGCATGGCCAGCGACCCTGCGGTTTTTAAAGAGCACCGAGAATTAGCGCAGCGGCTTCTGCGCCCACGTGCGAGCAGCCGCGGCACGCTCCCGGACAGTCTCGCGCTGCTCAGCCACGCGGACACCAGCGGTGCCACCCTTGGTGTCACGAGAGGCCACCGCCCCGTCGATGGTGAGCACTTCACGGACGCTAGGCTTCAGCCGCTTGTCGACGCCCGCCAAATCCTCATCGGTGAGCTCCACTAGGTCAACTCCCCGCTCCTCAGCGATGCGCACGCAGGCGCCGGACGCTTCGTGCGCCTCGCGGAAAGGAACGCCTTGGCGAACCATCCATTCAGCCAAATCGGTAGCCAGCGTAAACCCGCGCGGAGCCAACTCGCGCATGCGGTCCTCATGGAAGGTAAGCGTCGATACAAGACCGGTCATCGCAGGCAGCAGCAGGTTAAGCTGCGCCACCGAGTCAACGATCGGCTCCTTGTCTTCCTGTAGGTCGCGGTTATAGGCCAGCGGCTGAGCCTTCAGGGTGAATAAAAGGCCAGTGAGGTTACCGATAAGGCGGCCAGTTTTGCCGCGGGTGAGCTCCGGAACGTCGGGATTCTTCTTTTGCGGCATGATGGACGAGCCGGTCGACCATGCATCATCCAGAGTGACGTAGCCGTATTCCGGCGTGCACCAGTAGATAATTTCTTCCGAAAGTCGGGACATGTCGACGGCAATCTGCGCCAAGACGAAAGCCGTCTCGGAGGCGAAGTCACGAGCCGCAGTGCCATCCAAGGAGTTCTCCGCAGCGGCATCAAAGCCGAGTTCCTCCGCAATGGCTTCCGGATCTAGCTGCAAGGAGGAACCGGCTAGAGCGCCAGAACCGTAGGGCGATACAGCCAAGCGCTTATCCAGGTCCTGCAGACGCTCAATATCGCGTAGAAGTGGCTGCGCATGGCCCAAAAGCTCATGCGCCAAAAGAACTGGCTGTGCCGCCTGCGAGTGAGTTTTGCCCGGCATTATGGCGTCCGGATGTGCTGCTGCCTGATCGGCCAAGGCATCCACCAAGTCGCTCACCTGAGCCGCGGTATCGCGAATGGCATCACGTACCCACATGCGGAAAAGCGTGGCCACCTGGTCATTGCGGGAGCGGCCAGCGCGCAAACGGCCGCCGACTTCCGGACCAACGATTTCGATCAGCCCGCGCTCCATCGCACCATGGACGTCCTCATCCGTGGGCGCTGGGCGGAACTCACCAGAGGCCACCTTTTCCCCTAGTTCGGTGAGCCCGGAAAGCATAGTGTCCAAGTCGACGTCGGAAAGCAAGCCCGCTTTGTGCAGCACCTTGGCATGCGCCTTGGAAGCAAGCGCATCATAGGGTGCCAATACCCAATCGAAGTGGGTAGAAACGGAAAGGGCAAACATCGCCTCGGAGGGGCCGCCAGAAAAGCGGCCGCCCCATAGGGCACCCTCATTAGTCTTATGCGGTTCCATGTGCTCCTACTTCTGCGCGCTGGTGGGGAAACCGCCTTCGCGGTCACGCTGGTTGGAAATCTGAGTGGACAGGCCGTGGAGCTGCACAAAGCCCTTTGCGGCAGTCTGGTCGAAGGTATCGCCAGTATCATAAGTAGCCAGGTCAAAGGAGTACAGCGACTGGCCAGAACGGCGTCCGGTGACCGTGGCGGTGCCGGCGTGCATGCTCAGGCGAATATCGCCAGTGACATTCTCCTGAGACTCCTCGATGAAAGCATCCAGGGAACGCTTCAGCGGCGAATGCCACAGTCCGTCATAAACTTCTTCGGACCAACGGGCATCGGTCAAGCGCTTGTACCGAGCCAGCTCGCGCTCTACAGTGACATCCTCCAGCGCCTCGTGAGCCTGGATGAGCACCATTGCGCCTGGGGCCTCATAGACCTCGCGGGACTTAATGCCCACCAACCGATCCTCCACCATGTCGAGGCGGCCAATGCCCTGGGCACCTGCACGACGGTTAACCTCTTCAATGATCTGCAGCGGGGACTTCTTTTGCCCATCAACGGCTACCGGAATTCCCTTTTCAAAGGAGATGATGATCTCATCTGGAGCATTGCCCAAGCCGGGGTCCTCGGTGTAGGCATAGAGATCCTTTGTCGGCGGATTCCACAGATCCTCCAGGAAGCCGGTTTCTACGGCGCGGCCCCACAGATTCTGATCGATAGAAAATGGTGAGGACGCGGACTGCTCAATGGGCAGATTAATTTCCTCGGCGAAGGCGATCGCCTTATCGCGCGTCCATGCATAGTCACGTGCTGGGGCAATAATCTCCAGGGAAGGGTCCTGAGCACGGAAGGACACCTCAAAACGAACCTGGTCATTGCCCTTACCGGTGCAACCGTGGGAGACGTGCGTGCCGCCGAATTCCTGGGCTGCCTCTACGAGATGCTTGGTAATAAGCGGACGAGAAATTGCCGATACCAACGGGTACTGCTTCATGTACATGCCGTTTGCCTTGATGGTGGGAACGCAGTAGTTTTCTGCAAACTCATCCTTGGCATCAATGACGATGGATTCTACGGCACCACAGTCCAGCGCACGCTGGCGTACCGATTCCATGTCCTCGCCGCCTTGGCCCAAATCTAAGGAAACGGCTACGACATCGCCTCCGGTCATCTTTGCCAAGTACGGGATGGCAACAGAAGTATCAAGGCCACCGGAGTATGCCAGAACTACGCGTGCGGACATGGAAAATCTCCTTAATCGTTTGGAAAGAATTCAGCTAAATACATATTATACGAGCTGGCCGGTGAATGCCAACGCGGTCTTTAAATATTTCGAGCGGTTAGCGTTACCGCCAGATCCGCGCCAGTCACACCCTCGCGCGCTAATACGAAAATGGTGTCATCACCAGCAATACAACCAATGACATCGTGCAGACCTACCCTATCAATGAAACTAGCAAGGTACTGGGCAGCGCCCGCTGGGGTGCGCAGCATTGCAATATTGCCGGAAGAATCGTGAGAAACCACCAATTCATCCAGCATGCGACGCAACTTTTCCCGCGGCCCGCCCACTTGGTCCTCGAACTGCTCCAATTCACCGCTGACCACATAAAAGGAACGCCCGCCGTCACGCTTGATCTTTTTCGCACCCAGTTCGTCCAAGTCTCGCGACAAGGTGGCCTGCGTGATGTCTATCCCGTCTGCAAGAAGCAGCTCCGATAATTGCACCTGGCTGGTAACGCGATTGCGATCCAAAATCTCTAGGATTTTGGCCTGCCGAGCATTACGGGTGGTCGGGGTGTTCATTACTTAGTTGATCTCCTTATTTATTCCGAGCAACCAGACAAGAAGCGCCTTTTGCGCGTGCAAGCGGTTTTCCGCTTCATCAAAGACTCGCGACTGCGGACCATCAATAACCTCAGTCGTGACCTCGTTTCCGCGATACGCCGGCAAACAATGTAAGAATATTGCATCTTCATTTGCTTTGCTCATTAAGGTCGAATCAACTCGATAAGGAAGGAACGGCGTGCGCCTATCGCGGCCATCGTTTTCCTGGCCCATCGAAATCCAGGTATCGGTAATGACAACGTCTGCCCCCTTTACCTCATCAACATCGTCTGAAATGGTGATGTTGCCGCGCTTGCGCGCGCGGTCCACAAATTCCTGGCGCGGCTGGAATCCCTCGGGCGCGATAATAGAAACGTCCATGCCTGCGGTGGCAAAACCGATCATGTAGGAGTTGGCCATATTATTGTCACCATCCCCTAGGTAGACGGCCTTTCGGCCGCGCAACTCACCTAAGTTCTCACGGCAGGTCAGAAGGTCAGCAAGAATCTGGCAGGGATGCAGGTCATCGGAAAGCGCATTGACCAAAGGCACAGTGGTTGTCTCTGCCATCTCGAGGAGATTGGCGTGGTCAAAAGTACGCCAAACGATAGCTTCCACATAACGCGAAAGCACCGCCGCAGTATCTTGATAGGACTCCCCCTTTCCCATCTGGGTCATGGAGGTATCGACGGTGATGGCACGCCCTCCCATATTGGCCACCGCAGTCTCGAACGAAAAGCGCGTGCGTGTAGACGTCTTATCAAAAAGCACGGCCACAGTCTTGGGGCCATCCAAAGGGCGCTCTGCGAAGGGCTCCTTCTTTAACTTTTCTGCTAAATCAAGGATGGTCGTTTGTTCTTGGGTGCTGATGTCATCATCAGCTAAAAAGTGTCGCAGGCTCATGCCAGTTCCTCCAATATGGTCCGGAGTGTGTTCAGTGCTGTATCAAGTTCTTGCTGGGAGATAATTAAGGGCGGAGTTAAGCGGAGGACATTCTCCTTAGGTGCATTGAGAATGAGTCCCTTTTCCAGCCCGCCGTGCACAGCCTGCTTTGCCACCGGTGCATTTAATACAACTCCCAGCATAAAGCCTCGGCCACGTACGTGGTCCACATTCGCCAGATTTTCTAGCTTTTGGCGCAGATAATCCCCCTTGCGGGTAACTTCCGCAAGAAACTCCGCATCCACGGTGTCAAGGACTACATTGGCCGCAGCACAGGCCACGGGGTTACCGCCAAAGGTAGTGCCATGAGTGCCGGGCGTAAATAGGTCTCTTGCTCGTCCTCGTGTAATCATCGCACCGATCGGCACCCCAGCGCCCAGCCCCTTCGCCATAGTGATGACATCCGGACGTACGCTTTCTATCTCGTGGGCGAAGAACGCCCCCGTGCGGCCCACACCCGTTTGGACTTCATCAACGATAAGCAATATGCCGTATTCTTCACATAGATCGTTGACTTTCTGCATAAATCCGCTAGGTGCCGGTATAACCCCAGTTTCTCCCTGCATAGGCTCAAAAATGATGGCCGCAGTATCCTCTGGATTCAGCTCAACCAGCTGGCGTAGGTAATCCGCGTCCCCAAAGGGATAAAACTCTACCCCACCCGGCAACGGGCGAAATGCGTTTTGCTTATCAGGCTGCCCCGTCAGAGCTAGGGAACCCATGGTTCGGCCATGAAAACCGTGCTTAGCCGCAAGTATGCGGTGACGACCTGTCAAACGCGCAAGCTTAAATGCGGCCTCGTTTGCTTCCGCACCTGAGTTGCAAAAGAATACACGGGCGTTGGCGTCTCCGACACGCTCAATGAGCTTCGCCCCCGCATCCAGTACGGGCTGTGTGGCAAAGAGATTTGAGGTATGAACCAGATTTTGCGCTTGGTGGTAAACCGCCTGCGCCACGTGCTCATTGCCATAGCCTAAGGCGTTCACCGCAATTCCTGCTAAAAGGTCAATATAAGAATTGCCCTGTTCATCGGTCAGCGTTGCGCCGTGACCAGAGACTAGTCCTATAGGCGGGGTCCCATAAGTATCCACCAACGTCTCCCGCCACCGTTCGGTCAACATCTTTGCCGCGTTCACGCCGCATCATCCTTCCTAAAAATTGTTCCTTCGGGATAGTCGTGTTTGTCATAGTCATTGGGCAGCACCATGGTGCCAATGCCACCCGGGGTTAAAAGTTCAAGGAGTACCGAGTGGCCAATCCGCCCATCGATAACGTGCGCTGCGGACACACCTGCCTCTACTGCCTTCAAGCAAGACTCCATCTTGGGAATCATTCCCGAATCCAGTCGTGGGAGAAGGCTGACGAGTTGGCCGCAATCGATTTTGGAGACGAGGGACTCGCGATCCGGCCAATCCGTATAGAGTCCTTCCACGTTGGTAAGAATGACAAGGCGCTCCGCGCCTAGTGCGCTCGCTAAAGCACCGGCCGCGCTATCGGCATTGATGTTATAAATAGCGCCATCGTCACCAGGGGCAATGGTGGAGACCACCGGGATGCGCCCTGCCTCAATGATGTCCATTACGGCTGCTGGATTGACCTCTACGATATCTCCCACCATTCCGATATCGGTAAGCTCGCCATCGACATCTACCAGCCGTTTCGTCGCGCGGAAGAGGCCGGCGTCCTCGCCAGAGGCCCCCACCGCATAGGGCCCGTGTGAGTTGATTAGGTTAACGAGACCACGCCCCACCTGCCCAAAGAGCACCATGCGCACCACATCCATAATTTCCGAAGAGGTCACGCGGAAGCCTCCCTTAAACTCCCCCTCAATGCCAAGCCGATGCAGCATGGAGTTGATCTGCGGACCGCCACCGTGCACCACCACGGGCTTTGCTCCCACGGTGCGCAAAAAACCATATCCGCTGCAAAAGCCGCCTTGAGTCGCTCATCCACGATGGCGTTTCCGCCGTATTTCACTACCACTATTGCGTCTCGATAGTGCTGGAGCCACGGGAGCGCATCGGCTAAGACGGTGGCGCGCTCTTGGTCGTTTAATCCACTCAACATTTTCATCTCCTCCTTAGGAGCTATAGGCCGAGTTGATTTCCACATAGGCGTGGGAGAGGTCAGTAGTTCGCACAAATGCAGCACCTGCTCCTCCCGTGCCTAGGTCCACGCGAACATCAACATCGGTGCCACTGAGGTCCACCTCGCGTGCACCAGGCGCTCCTGCTGAAGCTAAGCAAACCGGTTGGTCATTGAAATAGACGGAGATGTTGTCTGGGTCCATATCTGCATCGGCCATTCCCACCGCCGCAAGGACGCGGCCCCAATTCGGATCAGAACCGAACATGGCGCACTTAAAGAGGTTGTCGCGCCCCAAGGTCCGTGCGGCATTGAGAGCTTGACTATTGGTGCCCGTGCCTTCGACAGTGATCTTGACCCTTTTGGTAACCCCCTCCGCATCGGCTTGCAGTTGGTCCGCAATGTCACTGCACACCTTTAGGATCGCGGTTTCGAGTTCTTCTTGGGTGGGTGTTATTCCCGAGGCCCCAGAGGTCATAAGTATCACCGTGTCATTGGTGGAGGTGGAACCGTCTACATCCAAAGTGTTGAAGGTCTTGGCCGCAGCTGCATCTAGAGCATGCTGGAGGGCTGGAGCCTCTACCACGGCGTCGGTAGTCAGGCATACCAACATCGTGGCTAGCGAGGGGGCCATCATGCCCACGCCTTTCCCCATGGCGCCTACCGACCAGCCGGATCCGGAATAGGAAGCCTCTTTGCTTACGGTGTCCGTTGTTAGTATCGCCGCAGCGGCAGCACTGGCACATTCCACATCCGTGCCCAGGTCATTCGCCACTGCGCGTGCTCCAGCTAGTGCCCTATCCATGGGCAACGGCTCCCCAATAAGCCCCGTCGAACAGGCGGCGATATCGTCTTGCGGAATACTCAGGGCATGGGAGACCTCAGCTACCAGCGCCTCGGCGTCTTCATCTCCCCGCGCCCCATTGCAAGCGTTGGCGTTTCCAGAATTGAAGACGACGGCGCGGAGCTGTCCATCAGCCACCGCCTTGCGGGAGATCTTCACTGGAGATGCCACCACGCGGTTGCGGGTAAACACTGCTGCCGCATCAAAGCGAGGGCCACTATTAACAACTAACGCCATGTTGGGCTTACCGGAGGGCTTAATGCCTGCGGTAGTTGCGCCGGCGCTGAAGCCGGCTGGGCTAGTAATTCCATGTGTACTCATTGTTTCTCCTAACTTTTATGGGGCCACAGCCGCTTGCGGCAGTCCCAGAGTTTCCTCCCAGCCAAGGGTGAGGTTCATGCACTGCACCGCGGCACCGGCGGTACCTTTGCACAGGTTGTCTAGCGCGGAAGTCACGATGAGGCGTCGGGCCCGCTCGTCCACATGGGCTTGGAGGTGGACCATATTGGTTCCCACTACGTTTTGGGTTTCTGGCTGCTGGCCTGCAGGAAGCACATGACAAAACGGCTCTTGCGCATAAAACTCACGGAAGGCAGTGTCGACCTCGCGCTTGCCGACGCCCCCTTTCAGCCCCGCCGTAATCGTCGCTAGAATTCCGCGCGGTAAAGGCGCGAGAACAGGGGTAAAGCTTACGGAGAGCTTGTCTTGTGTAAAGGGCTGCAGGTTCTGCAGAATTTCCGGGGTATGCCGATGTATTCCGCCGGGTTTATATGCCTTAAGGTTTCCCATGGTTTCTGCACCGAGCTGTGCCACAGAAGCCTTCTTTCCGGCACCGGACACACCCGTAATGGCTATGGCAGATAGCTCGAGCTCGATCAGCCCGTGGGCTACAGCTGGCAACGCACCTAGGGTGATAGCCGTGGGAAAACACCCCGGCACCGCAACGCGGTTCGTACGGCGCAGCGCATCCCTATTGCCGGGAACCTCAGGAATGCCATATGGCCAGCTTCCTGCGTATTCTCCCTCGTAAAAGCTATCCCAGTCTTCCTTGCTGCGGAGACGAAAATCTGCTGCGCAATCGATCACCGTGGTTGATTGCCCCACCTGCTGGGCAATCGTTGCGGAGTGTCCATGGGGTAGTCCTAAAAGTACGATGTCGTGGCCACGCAGGTTTTCAGCCGTAGTTTCCGCGATGACACGGTCAGCAAGCTGCGGGAGATGCGGCATGACTTCACAGACTTTTTGACCCGCGGTGGAGCGGGCGGTAAGCGCACCGATGCGCAAGTCCCCTGCCTTATAAGCTGGGTGAGAAAGAAGCAGGCGAAGTATTTCGCTACCTGCGTATCCGGTGGCACCTGCACTTGCAACTGAAATCGTCATAGCCGTGACTATAGCAATAAATACAGTCCAACGTATGTTATTCAGTAAACTGCTCACAAAACACGCGGTCAGCGGCTCACAGTAACTGAAAAATGCATGAAAAAGGGGCGGTGAGTAAAATCTCACCGCCCCGTATTCAGCTCTTTGCTAGGCACGCATCTCGGCACCCAGGCGTTGCTTGGCCAATTCCGCAGCAGCTGTGCGGTGCTCATTGACTTCCTCGTCCGTCAACGTGCGATCCGCTGCACGGAACAGAAGCTGGAAGGCCAAGGACTTCTTGCCCTCACCCAACTGCTCACCGCGGAAAATATCGAAGAGCTCCACGGATTCGATGAGCTCACCTGCCCCCTCTTCGACGGTGGCGCGCACGCGCTCGGCCGGCACATCCTCATCAACTACCAGAGCAATATCCTGGTGCAATGCGGGGAACGAAGACAGCACTGGCGCCGGGAACTTTTCCTCCAACGGCATGGCAGTAATGTCTAGTTCCATTGCACAGGTGCGTGCCGGCAGGTTCAGCGCCTCCAACACCTGGGGGTGTAGCTCACCGGCATACCCCAGCACCACGTCGGTGCCAGCAACCTTGACGGCGGCACACCGGCCCGGGTGCCAGGGCAGAACCTGGGCCGCTTCTAACTCGATATCCACACCGGCGGCGCGAGCAACCAGCTGGGCGGACTCGATAGCGTCGGCATAAGAGTATGCACGTCCCTCACCCCAGGGGCCTTCGTGCTCGATATTGCCAGTTGCCACCGTCGCAACGTGTAGTGGCTGCTCTGGCAGGGTTTCGAGGAGATCAGAAACAACCTGCTCCGAAGGACGGTGCTCCACGGAAGGCATGGGCGATGACTCAGCACGCTTAAACGCCACCTGCTGCAGCCCGTACAGAGCAAGGTCGCTGCGGCCACGTGCAACGTTTCGGCCGATGGCCTCTAGCATATTCGGCAGCAATGTCGTCGACAGGATAGCCTTGTCGGCCTCGAGCGGATTCTGCACCGCTACAGTGCGGCGGCGAGCATCATCCTTGTCCAAGCCCCACACATCAAAGGTGTCGTTCGCCACGAACGGGGCCGGCAATACCTCTGCATAACCGGCATAGGCCAGGCCGTGACCAATAGCGCGGCGACGCTTCTGCGCTGGGGTTAGACCGCGACCGCCGGCCGGAGTAGGCAGGACGGTAGGAATGTCCTCCAACCCCTCAAGACGTAGGACCTCCTCAATGAGGTCAACATCCATAGAGATATCGGTGCGCCACGATGCAGGCGTTACCTGCAGCATTTCACCCTCATCGACAACAGTGCAGCCGACTTCCTCAAGGCGGGCAATGACTGTCTCACGGGAGTAGTCAACGCCTGCGTACTCGCTTGCCTTTGCGGTGCGCAGCGCAATGGGCTCGCGCTTGGCGACGTCCCCGATAAGCGTCCGGCCCTCCTCAATAGTGCCGCCCGCCAACCTCTGCAGAAGCGCACACGCGGTGTCCAAGGCGGCCTCAACAATCGCGGGATCCACGCCGCGCTCGAAGCGGCGGGAGGACTCGGAAGACAACTTATGGCGGCGAGAAGTGCGCGCCACGGTAATAGGATCCCAGATGGCTGATTCGAAGACCACATCAGTGGTCTCTGCCGAGATTTCGGAGGTAGTGCCTCCCATGACGCCGGCTAGGGATTGGATTCCATTGGCATCGCAAATGACCACGTCTTCTGCAGAAAGTTCACGCTTTACATGGTCCAGAGTCTCGAACTTCTCGCCTTCCTCCGCGTTACGGACAACGACGTTTCCTTGGATCACATTAGCGTCAAAGGCATGCATCGGGGTGCCCAACAACAACATCACATAGTTAGTAATGTCCGTAGGCAGGTTCACGCTGCGCTGACCGCAGAGCATGAGCTCGCGCTCCAGCCAGAACGGGGTACGCGCCTGCGGGTCTATACCGCTTACTTTGCGGAGGCCGAAACGCTGCGCCTTGGTCGCGGGGTCTAGAGTGACGTCGATAAGCGAGCCCTGCGCCGCCGGAACAGCAGAGGTATCAATTCCAGCAACCGACGGATCCTCGGCAATATCGGCAAACTCTAGATCGAAAGCGGAGGCAATCTCACGGCTCAAACCACGCGCGGACAGGGCGTAGCCGCGGTCTGGGGTGATGTTTACGTCAAAATCGGTATCGTACAATCCGATAATCGGGCGGGCATCCTCGCCCACTTTATCGGCAACTTCCTCGCCCAAGACAATGATGCCGTTGGCCTGTGCGCCCAATCCCAGCTCCGCGCCAGAGCACATCATGCCATTGGAGATGTGATCGTAGGTCTCGCGGGCCGCGATCTTGAAACCACCTGGCAGCTCCGACCCAGGAAGGGCCACGACGACATAGTCATTCAAGCGGAAATTCCGGGCACCGCAAATAATGCCCTGCAGCTCGCCCGTGCCATTGGCCTTGCCTACATTGACCTGGCAGTAGCGGATGGGCTTTTTGAACTGAGTAAGCTCTTCGATCTCTACGACCTGGCCAATGACCACCGGACCAGTGCTTTCCGGAACAGCTGCGTAGCCTTCGGTTTCAAAACCGACGCGCACGAATCCGGAGTCCATATCGGCAGCAGGAACGCTCCAACCAGGGTTCTTAGCGCCCAGGATGCGGGTGACCCAGTCTTGGGAAATAAGCATTAGTGTTTCAATCCTTTCTGGGTTTTAAGCCTGTACGCCAAACGGCAGGGTGAAGCGGACATCGCCTTCGACCATGTCGCGCATATCGGTCAAGCCATTGCGGAACTGCAGCGTGCGCTCAAGGCCCATGCCAAAAGCAAAGCCCGTATATTCCTCCGGGTCAACGCCTACAGCACGGAGTACATTAGGGTTCACCATTCCGCAGCCACCCCACTCGATCCATCCGGCGCCGCCCTTCTTATTGGGAAACCACACATCGACCTCGGCAGAGGGCTCAGTAAATGGGAAGTAGTTCACGCGCATGCGCGTGGTGGTCTCCGGGCCGAACAGCACCTTCGCCAAGTGCTCTAGGGTGCCGCGCAGGTGAGCCATGGTTAAGCCCTTGTCTACGGCTAAACCTTCTACCTGGTGAAAGACGGGAGTGTGGGTGGCATCAAGCTCATCGGTGCGGAATACGCGACCCGGGCAGGCAATATAAAGTGGCACGTCGCGGTCTAGCATGGTGCGCACCTGAACCGGAGAAGTATGGGTACGCAGTACCTGCTTAGAGCCCTCGCTGGAAACGTGGAAGGTATCCTGCAGAGTACGTGCTGGGTGATCCGGCTTGAAATTCAGAGCGTCGAAGTTAAAGTACTCCGCCTCAATTTCTGGGCCATCCGCAATTTCCCAGCCCATGCCGATGAAGATGTCTGCAATACGCTCAGACAGTGTGGTAATTGGGTGAAGCGCACCAGTTTGTGTGCGGGTGGTGGGAATCGTGACGTCTACGGTCTCTGCTCGCAGCTGTTCCTCGCGAGCCTTCTGTTCCAAGACATCCTTAACCTGGGCAAAGCGCTTTTCCATCTTGCCGCGGGCCATGTTGACGGCCCTGCCAGCGCTCTTGCGCTGATCCTTGGGCAGCTGTCCCAGCGACTGACGAGCCTGCGGAATATAGCCGTCCTCTCCAAGGTGCTTGCGGCGGGCGGCAGCCAACTCGTCTAAGGTTTCGGCTGCGTCGAAGGCTTCGATAGCCTTATCGGCCGCGGCCCCAAGAGCCTCTTCGGTCAATTCGATCTGCGGTGTATCGGACACGTACTTCGTACCTTCTTCTCGCGCGAAAACTAACGCGTGCAATCTTACTCTGTCACCAGGGAGCTGACGGCCCCAGGGACCCCCATTTCATTCGAGCTCGGTTTAACCGCGGTTTTGAGCCTTTGCCGACTCATAGAGACAGATGCTCGCCGCAGTTGCAAGGTTGAGGGACTCAGCACGTCCACGCAGTGGAATACGTACCCGCAAATCCGCTTCTTCCAGCAGCTCGCCCAAGCCATGAGCCTCGTTTCCAAAAAGCCAAGCCGTAGGCTGGGACAGATCGGCCTCCGCAAGGTCTACTTCCCCATCGGCGGCCGTAGCTACAATTTGCATACCCGACTTACGCAGCTGCCCCAAAACGTCTTTAATGTTGGGGTCTCGCGCTACCGGAACATGAAAGAGTGAACCGGCCGAAGCACGTGCTACCTTGCAGCTAAGGGGGTCAACAGTTTCACCTGCAAAAATGACGCCATCCGCCCCCATTGCATCTGAGGTCCTGATTAGAGTTCCCGCATTTCCTGGCTCCGAAGTTAGCACCGGCACAGAGACTAGGCGCGGCTTACCGTTGAGGATTTTACCCGCCGACCACAGCACTGGTTTGCAAAGCGCAAAGATCCCCGTGGTGGTGGCCGTATCAGACAGGTGCTTTGCGGCTTTATCTGTAATCGGGTGAACATACACACCCATGTATCCACAGGCGGTAATAATCTCACCAAAACGTTCAGCTGCCTTGTCTGTTACAAATACGTCAACAGCCGCTCCAGTCGATACCGCCGCATCCACGGCATTTTCTCCCTCAATTAGGAATTGCTTCGCCTTCTTGCGGTTAGCCGCACGGTGCAGCTTGGCTGCGTTGACAATGCGCGGCGTAAGTTCAGTAAAGGCAGAGTCAAAATCCAAATTCATGGCTACTACCCTACCTACACCAGCAAAAGGACTTTCCACCCGGCTCATGGAAAAACCCACCTACCACTCATACGAGCCGTAGGTGGGCGGAAGGGGTTAAACCCTTAGGCAGCCTTAGGAGCGTTAACGTCCTCAGGAAGGGCAGCCTTGGCAGCCTCGCATAGTGCAGAGAATGCCTCGAAGTCATTGACAGCAAGCTCAGCCAGGATCTTGCGGTCAACCTCGATCTCAGCCAGGCGCAGGCCGTGGATGAGACGGTTGTAGGTGATGTCATTCATGCGGGCAGCAGCGTTGATGCGCTGGATCCACAGCTTACGGAACTCAGACTTACGAGCGCGACGATCGCGGTAAGCGTAAGTCATGGAGTGCAGCCACTGCTCCTTCGCCTTACGGTACAGGCGGGAGCGCTGGCCGCGGTAGCCCTTAGCGGACTTCAGAATCGCGCGACGCTTCTTCTTTGCGTTAACTGAGCGCTTTACTCGTGCCACAGTGATACTTCCTTAATTCGAATTGTGATGGCGGATGTGGGTTGATTCGGCGCTATTATGCGCGGCCGAGCAGGCGCTTGACGCGCTTGGTGTCAGGCTGTGCGACTGCCTCGGTGCCCTTCAGACGACGGGTACGCTTGGACGGCTTGCCCTCCAGCAGGTGGCGGCGGCCAGCCTGCTCACGGCGCAGCTTGCCGGAACCGGTCACCTTGATACGCTTTGCGGTGCCCTTGTGGGTCTTCTGCTTCATGAGTATTAAGTCCTTAAATCCTACGTGGAATCTGGTCTACTTCTTGCCCTTGCGAACCGGACCCAAAACCATGGTCATGTTGCGACCATCCTGCTTGGGGCGGGACTCAACAACGCCAACTTCAGCGACGTCATCGGCCAAACGCTCCAAGAGGCGGAAACCCAGCTCCGGACGCGATTGTTCGCGGCCGCGGAACATGATGGTCACCTTGACCTTGGATCCCTTCTCGAGGAAGCGAACTACGTTACCCTTCTTCGTCTCATAATCGTGATCATCGATCTTAGGACGGAACTTCTGTTCCTTCACCACGGTCTGCTGTTGGTTCTTGCGGGCTTCGCGAGCCTTCTGAGCCTGCTCGTACTTGAATTTGCCGTAGTCCATGATCTTGGCCACTGGGGGCTTTGCCTTCGGTGCTACCTCAACCAAGTCAAGGTCAGCCTCATATGCAAGCTTGCGAGCATCATCGGTACGGACGATACCCACCTGTTCACCACCGGGGCCTACCAGACGGACCTCGGGTACTCGGATACGCTCATTGATGCGAGCTTCAGCGCTGATTGTGGTTCTCCTCGATTAGGGGGTGTATGAGTAAGTAGTTCACCTACCGGGACCACAAACGAATCAAACCCGGTCTGCCAAAGACAGCCGGGAGTTCTCACAGTGCCAAGCACAACCGCTTGGTTACCTTTACCTTTATCCTACGAACATCGTTCGCGGCTTCGGGTGGGAGATACTCCGCTTGTGACCCACGAACCTCGAAAAGGTCTCATGGGCGGTAGTGGCTTTGAGAATAGCAGCTTCTTCCCTTCCCACCAAATCTCAGCTCGTCTAACGATCTTCGCATTGGGCAGCTGGTTCAATGTTGCCTTCATCCACCCCAGCTTCAACGATGTCGACCAACTGATGGGCGAGGTAATCTACCGCTGGCTCGGCCTCCGCATAATTCTCCCCATCCGTAACCACAGATAGCGCTATGCCGACGCGTTTTCCGGCAACCTCATGAACACCAAATTGGCGGTAGGTGTACTCATTTTCTTCGTCATCCAAGCCCCAGCCGCTTTTGGCGCGGGTTTGTTTCTCCTTAGACAGACCAACCTTCTGCCAGGACACTATGTCCTTGAGCACCTTGTGCACGTAGTCCGCCTCTTCAATACAGGGTAGTTGGGCGCCGAAAACCGCCTGGTCTTTTAATGGCCACGTGGAGTAGCCGAAGGCGGTGTCGTGGATATCCGCATGCGATCCATGGTCATCGAGCAAATCCCTCACTGCTTTATCGGCCGAGCCTTCATACCATTGCACCTGTGACCACAAGGAGTAGGCGGCATCGTTATCTGATTCTTTGATTGCCAAGTCGACGAGGCTCTTATCCGCACCGTCTTTAAGCGCCGCGATGGCGATGGGAACTTTGATAGTGGACCAGACAGGGCCGTCGCCTTTATCACCCGCGGCGATAGTGTCGTCACTGGCGGAAATGGCAACGCCAACCTGGGCATGATATTGCTTTGCGGTCTTGTCCACCGCACGGTCAAGCTGAGTGCGCACGAGGTTCTGGTCCGGCGCCGAAGATGTAGTCGAAGACGCTGGGGCACTTTCTGTCTCGGGTTCGCCAGAACAAGCGCTCACTGTCAACAGGGTGAGTGCTGCGAGCAGGCTGACGCCAAGGCGTTTATTTTTCACGTTTCCCTACTTCAACATGTCCTTCAAATAGCTACCCGTATAGGAGCCTTCCACCTGTACTACATCTTCTGGGGTTCCCTGCGCCACCACAGTGCCGCCGCCGGCGCCGCCTTCCGGCCCCATATCCACAATCCAGTCTGCGGCCTTGATGACGTCGAGGTTATGCTCGATCACTAGCACCGAGTTGCCCTTGTCCACCAAGCCTTGGATAACCAACATCAGCTTTCGAATGTCCTCAAAGTGCAAGCCGGTAGTCGGCTCGTCCAAGATGTAGATGGTTCGGCCGTTGGTTCGCTTTTGCAGTTCCGAGGCGAGCTTGACGCGCTGCGCTTCGCCACCCGAGAGCGTGGTAGCAGCTTGACCGAGGCGCACGTAGCCCAAGCCGACGTCGACAAGCGTGGCAAGGTAGCGGTGAATGGAGTTGATGGGCTCGAAAAAGTCCGCAGCCTCGGAGATGGGCATATCCAGGACCTCGGCAATGTTCTTGCCCTTGTAGTGCACTTCCAGAGTCTCGCGGTTATAGCGAGCGCCCTCGCAAACCTCGCACGGAACGTAAACGTCTGGCAAGAAATTCATTTCGATTTTGATGGTGCCGTCACCCTGACAAGCCTCGCAGCGCCCGCCCTTGACGTTGAAGGAGAAACGACCGGCCTTGTAACCACGTACCTTGGCCTCTTGGGTTTCCGCAAAAAGGTTGCGGATTTTGTCAAAGACGCCCGTGTAGGTAGCTGGGTTCGAACGCGGGGTACGGCCAATTGGGCTCTGATCCACCTGTACCAACTTGTCTAAGTGCTCCACACCCTCGACGCGCTTGGCGCGGCCTGGGACCTGGCGTGCGCGGTTGAGCTTATTTGCCAAATTCTTGGCTAAAATCTCATTGACCACCGTGGACTTGCCAGACCCTGACACGCCGGTGATGCACACCAATACGCCCAAAGGAATCTCCACGTTGATGCCCTTCAGGTTATTTTCGCGCGCGCCGACAACCTTGAGGATCCGTTCCTTGTCAATCTCTCGGCGGTGGTCCGGTACCGCGAGGACCTTTTTGCCAGAAAGGTACTGGCCGGTGAGGGACTCTTTTACCTGCTCGATTCCAGCAGGCTCGCCTTGGTAGACCACCTCGCCGCCGTATTCACCGGCACGCGGTCCGACATCGACGAGCCAATCGGACTCCCGGATGGTGTCCTCATCGTGCTCAACCACAATGAGGGTATTGCCAATATCGCGCAGGCGCTGCAGGGTCTTAATAAGGCGCTGATTATCGCGCTGATGCAGGCCGATGGAAGGCTCATCGAGCACGTAGAGAACCCCGGCTAATCCGGAGCCAATCTGGGTAGCCAGGCGGATGCGCTGCGCTTCGCCACCTGACAAAGTGGAGGCACCGCGGTCAAGGGTGAGGTAGTTCAAGCCCACGTCCAGAAGGAAGCGCAGGCGGGCCTGGGTCTCCTTGAGCACCGCACCGGCAATGATTTCCTCACGGTGTCCCAACACCAAGGAGTCCAAGAACTCGGAGGCGTCTTCGATAGAAAGCGCACATAACCCAGCGATGGACTGCTCACCATGAGTGGTAGACGCCAGGCGGACGGCTAAGATTTCCGGCTTCAGGCGGGTCCCCTTACAGGTGCTACACGGCACGCGGCGGGTGTACTGCAGCAGGCGGTCCTTTTGGGAGTGGGAATCGGTGGTCTCTAGCTTGCGGTGAATGAAGCCGGTCGCACCCTCAAACGGCGCGGTCCAGTTGCGCTGCCGTCCGTAGCGATTCTTATACCGGACCTGCACCTCTTCATCCGTGCCATAAACGAGCGCGTGGCGCTGTTCCTCGGTCAATTCGCTCACCGGGGTTTTAGGGTCAAACCCCATCGACTTTCCTAGGCCCTCCACCAGCTTGACAAAGTAGCGGGAGTTCGGGCTGGAGTGCCATGGCTGAATGGCGTCCACCGCAGGCGCATCTGGGTCTGGAATCAGCAGATCTACATCGACTTCCAGCTTGGTGCCCAAGCCATCACACACGGGGCAGGAGCCAAATGGGGCGTTGAAAGAAAAGGCACGGGGCTCATACTCTTCGATGGTCAATGTGTGGCCATTCGGGCAGGCGGCCTTCTCCGAATAAGTGTGGGTAAGCTCTTCCTTATCCACGAACTCGATGGTCACCAAACCTTCTGCTAGACGCAATGCGGTTTCCACCGAATCGGTCAACCGTTGCTTTTGCGAAGCCTTTACCTGCAGGCGGTCAACCACTACCTCAATATTGTGCTTGATCTGCTTCTTTAGCTTAGGCGGATCGCTGAGCTGATAGGTCTCCCCATCCACGCGGACGCGGGAATAACCTTGGGCCGACAGGTCCTGGAAAAGATCGACGAACTCTCCCTTGCGCTTGCGCACCACTGGTGCGAGGACCTGGAATTTCAGCTTTTCTTCCAAGCCGAGTACCGCATCTACAATCTGTTGTGGCGTTTGGCGCTCAATTACCGCATCACACTTGGGGCAGTGCGGCGTGCCAGCACGGGAAAACAGCAAGCGCAGGTAGTCGTAGATCTCCGTAATCGTGCCCACCGTGGAGCGCGGATTGTGGTTCGTTGACTTTTGATCGATGGACACTGCCGGGGAAAGGCCATCAATAAATTCCACATTCGGCTTATCCATCTGCCCCAAAAACATGCGGGCGTAGGAGCTTAAGGATTCCACGTAACGACGCTGGCCCTCAGCGAAGATGGTGTCAAAGGCCAGCGAAGATTTACCGGAACCCGATAGGCCGGTAAAAACAACCATTTTATCGCGGGGGATATCAATATCCACGCCCTTGAGGTTGTGTTCGCGGGCACCGCGCACCACCAAACGATCAGCCACTGTGCTCAGACCTCCAGTCCTAAGGATTGCACTCTCCACTCGAATGTACCCGTAGGCTAGGACACATGACTAACGAGCTTCAGCTACATCAGATTTCCGTATCCGAAATGGACAATAACTGCTACCTTCTCCAAGCAGGCAAGGAAGGCTTGCTTATCGACGCCGCCGATAACGCCCCCGCCATCTTGGACATGGCCCGCGAGGCTGGGGTAAAGATCACCGCCGTGCTCACCACCCATCGCCATTGGGATCATGTGCGCGCGCTTGAAGAGGTCCTCTCCGGAACCGATGCCACCCACTACGCCTCCTTTCTGGACTCCCCAGCCATTCCGGCCAACGTGGACGTGGAGCTGCGCGACGGCGATACCATTGACTTCGCAAGTCTCCCTCTGCCCGTTCGCATCTTGCGCGGCCACACTCCAGGAGGGGCTGCTCTGATTGCCACTGTTGAAGGCATCACCAACCTCTTCGTGGGCGATTCCCTCTTCCCTGGCGGGCTGGGCAAAACCACCTCCGAAGGAGACTTTGTCCGCTTGTATAAGGATGTAACAGGACGCATTTTTGATGAGTTCCCAGACAACGCCATTGTGCGTCCCGGCCACGGCAAGCCCACGACCTTGGGGGAGGAACGCCCCAAGCTGGGTGACTGGTGGGAACGCCGCTGGTGATCCAGCGGCCAATTTCCGCGTACAATGGTCTGGCACACGATAGATCTAGAACAACGAGCTAAGGAGCTTTAAGGACTATGATTCGCAAGCTTGCCCGCCCCATGCTGGCATCCGTTTTTGTATGGGAAGGCGTAGATAATCTGCGCAACGCGTCCGAGCACGTGAAGGAGACTGAAGGCTTCCTCAAGACCGTGCGCAAGGCCGTTCCTTCTGAGTACCAGGGCTATATCCCTAATGACCCAGAACTAGTTACCCGCGCCATCGGCGGCGCGAAGGTCGGCGCCGGATCCACCTTGGCTCTGGGCAAGGCACCGCGCACCTCCGCTGCGGTTCTGGCTGCCGCTACCCTGCCTAACCTGATTGCTAAGAATAATTTCTGGGCTGCTGGCAATAAGGAAGAAAAGGAAGCCCGCCGCAACGGCTTCATTACCAACACTGCCCTGCTCGGTGCCCTATTTATCACCACCCAAGACACCGAGGGAAAGCCTTCCATGCGCTGGCGCGCGCAGAAAGCAGGCAAGCGCACGAACAAGAAGATTCAGCAGGCTCTGCCAACCAAGTCCGAGTCTGAGCAAAAGCGTGAAGAGCTTTCTGCACGAGCTAACGAACTGTCCACCAAGGCCGGCGACTGGTTCAATGAAACCTCCGCTAAGGCACAGGCCTATGTAGATGACAACAAGGATGACTGGCAGTCCACTGGCCGTGGCTTGCTAGACACTGCAAAGTCTTATGTGGACGATGCCAAGACCTATGTGGAAGACAACAAGGACGACTGGCAGGAGTCCGGACGCGGTTTGCTGGGCAATGCCAGATCCTTCATTGAAGACTCGGTCGATAACGCCAAGTCCTACGTAGAAGACAACAAAGGTGATTGGCTAGAGGCCGCACAGGCCAATCGCGAGACCGCCCGCACCGGTGCCATCAAGGCAGCTACCAAGGCTCAAGCTCGTGCTGACAAGGCCGTCGCCAAGCTGGAGGGCGCAAAGTCCAAGCACGCAACCAAGAAGGCCTCCAAGCGCGCAGATAAGCTGCAGGAGGAAGCCAATAAGAAGATTGAGGCTGCAATCAAGAAGCTGGAAAAGCGCAATAAGTAGCCACCAGATCTTCGGCCGAATATCTCGGCGGTGACACACGGCCCAGCTAAGAGCTGGGCCGTTGTTCTTTGTCACAGCACGGTCTAAACTCGTCTCTCCCCTTGCCGGACAGCGTGCCCGGCGTCTTCTTCCCTAAAGACCGATTTCCAAGGAGTAACGTGAACCCAGCATCCAAAAAGCACGCGGCAACTGTAGGCTCCACCGAGCACAAAGCCATCGCCGCAGAGCAAGAATATGTGGACAGCCTATTCTCCCGGCTCGACCATGAGGTGGCAGCGGCCAATGAGAAGCTTAATGAGGTGCAAGCGAATGTAGATCCTTCCACCCCAGACGCGGATGCTTTAGTGCGCCGCGAAACCGAATACCACGGGTTACAGGCCAAGCTAGACCGCCTCAACGTTGCCCAAATGGGTCTGGTCTTTGGGCGCATTGACATTGACGCCCCTGGCGATAACCCCACCCCGGAGGGATTCGATCGCCGCTATATCGGGCGCATGGGATTAGATGCACGTGAGGAGGACTATCGCACGCTGCTCTTGGACTGGCGAGCCCCAATGGCACGCCCATTTTATTTAGCCACTACTGCCCAACCAGAAGGTGTCAGCACCCGCCGCCAAATCCGCACCAAAGGGCGCACGGTCACCGGGATACATGATGAAGTGCTATCTGGCCCCGGTGTGCGGGAAGAAGAGGCGGGAGTAGCCAGTGAATCTGCGCTCTACCACGCCATGCAGCGTGCTCGCACTGGGCACATGGCATCCATCGTCGAGACCATCCAGCGGGAGCAGGACGAAATTATCCGCGATAACACCCGCGGCGTGATGGTAGTAGAGGGTGGGCCTGGTACTGGCAAGACCGCCGTCGCATTGCACCGAGTGGCCTACCTGCTCTATACCCACCGCGAACTTCTATCTGCCACCGGCGTTCTTATCGTTGGCCCCAATAGCAGCTTCTTGGACTATATTTCACGCGTGCTGCCAGAGCTTGGTGAGACCGGCGTGGTGCTGTCAACCATTGGTGGCCTGTTCCCCGGAATGGACCCAACTCACGAAGAAGACCTCATAGCTCGCGAAATCAAAGGCAGTGCAGCCATGGTAGAGATACTCTCCGCTGCAGTTAAGGCCTATCAGCTGCTTCCCGATGCCCCTCGCGAACTCTTCGTTGATGGGCTCAGCTTGAGCGTTACCCCCGGCATGGTCAAAAGCGCACGTACTAGGGCACGCCGCTCGCGCAAGCCGCATAATGAAGCGCGAGGAGCTTTTATCGAGCACTTCGTCGAAGACCTCGCCCAGCAGATGGCTGAAAAGGTAGGAACCGATCCGCTCGGGGGGAACAACCTGCTATCCCGCGCCGATATCGACCAGTTCCACGATGACCTTGCTGAGAATGTGGGGGTTATCGCTTTGGTCGATGAGTATTGGCCCGAGCTTCATCCCACCGACGTTCTTGCGGAGCTATTGACCTCCCGCGAGCGCATTGCGGTTGCCGCCTGGGGTTATGACGAAGAAACTCAGGAGGCCCTCTACCGCGCCGATGGACGGGCCTGGGCCGATTCGGATGCTGCCCTCCTGGATGAACTAGCCGTTCTTATCGGAATGCCCAATCCTGAGGAGAAGAAGGCGGCTTATGATGCAGCTTGGCGCGAACAAGTGGCGGACGCGGAAGATGCCCTCGACATCCTTTCCTCTTCGGAGTCCACCGATAACGACGATGACATGTTTGAAGCCGAGATCCTTTCGGCTCACGATGTCATCGATGCCGAAACCCTAGCTCACCGGCAAGAGGTGCGCGATAAGCGGACGACCGCCCAACGCGCGCGCGAGGATCATACGTGGGCATACGGGCACATCATTGTGGACGAGGCCCAAGAACTAACGCCGATGGAATGGCGGATGCTCTTCCGGCGTTGTCCATCCCGGTGGATGACTTTGGTGGGAGATACCTCCCAGACCGGTTCCCCGGCTGGTGTGGATGACTGGGGCGAAGCTTTGGAGCCGTTTGTGGCGCAGCGTTTCCGGCACCATTTTCTCACCGTCAACTACCGCACGCCGCAACCGATCACCGAGCTAGCCAATGACGTACTGGAGATGATTAATCCCGAGGCCACTCCGGCTACTTCCATCCGGGATGGAGGACCGGTGCGCAGGATCAAGGAAGGAGACTACGCCCCGGGCGTATATACCGAAGAAGACGGCAGGCTCACAGCGGTTATCGACGCCGCCTCAGCAGAGAACTACAAAGGCCTCGAGTTTGACCACGTGGTAGTACTAGACCCGCAGCGCATTGTGGATTCCTCTCCACAGGGCCTGCAGAACCTTTATGTCTGCATTACTCGTGCCACCCAAACGCTGACCCTGGTTGGTAACTGCGGCGAAGTTCTTTAGCCTGCCGTAAGCTTTAGGCCATGGCTCTTTCTGACATCGTGCGCAAGGCTGAAAGCTCGCTTAACTCCATTACTCTAAAGCGCTCCCAGCGCCGCGGATGGCAGCCCCAAATTGTGGGCTATACCGGCTACGGCACCACCGAACACGTGAGAATCTTTGGCCGCGTGCTCATGCGGGACCCTGAGGAAGGCAAAAGGGACACCTGGGGAAAGCGCGGTTACCAACAATTTCTCACCATCCAAGTAGGCCACCATGATGTAGCAGTCACAATTGGCGAACAGACTGTCTCTGGAACAACCGATAGCAACGGCTATATCGACCTGCTCGTCCATAATCACGGCTTGGAGCCTGGGTGGCATACGGGCACGGTCGAAGCCGCTAACGCGAAGCCCGTAGCCGTCGAAGTACTCATCGTGGACCCGGAAGCAAAAATCGGAATAGTCAGTGATATTGATGACACGGTGATGGTCACCTGGCTGCCACGGGCGCTCACTGCTGCATGGAATTCCTGGGCTAAACGCCCAAGCAAGCGCCAATCGGTTCCTGGAATGGCGGAGTTTTATGCCCAACTGCAACGGCGCTATCCGCAAGCACCGGTGTTCTATCTATCCACGGGCGCATGGAATACCTTTGGCTCGCTTAAGCAGTTTCTGTCTCACCATGGCTTTCCCGCTGGCCCTATGCTGCTGACGGATTGGGGCCCTACCGAGACGGGCTTCTTCCGCAGCGGACAGGAGCACAAGCGAGTGCAGTTGCGAAACTTGCTGATCGCGTACCCTGATATGCAATGGATATTGATCGGTGATGATGGTCAACACGATCCTTTGACCTACGGCGATGTGGCAAACGAACATCCGGACCGAATTCATTCGGTGATCATCCGCAACCTAAGCCCGCAGGAACAATTGCTTTCGCACGGTTCACTAATCCCTTTGGCCGATGCCAATGAGGAGGGCAACTTTGCCATTCCCCTAATTCAAGGCGCAAACGGCAGGGCTATCAACACGGCCTTTAACGCCGCGCACCCTGAAGAATAACGCGGCGCTTAACGACGAAATCCGCCCTAGTCTTTCTATATTCAAAGGCCAGGGCGGGTTTTGATACCGAGCTTAGCTTACGGTGTGAACGATCATCACATCGCAGTCAGACTGGCGAGCAACATCTGCTGGAACGGAACCCAACAGGCGACCGGTCAAGGAGTTGATGCCGCGGTTGCCGACAATGAGCAAGTCAGCCTTGTTGTCATTGACGATGGACATCAGGGCCTGAACTGGAGTGCCAGGGCGAACAGCGGTCTCGACCTTGGAAGCACCGAACTTCTCGGCGTGTTCCTTGGCGTCCTTCAGGTTAGCTTCGGCCTTCTCATCGCCCAGAATAGTAACGGAATCCTGGCGCAGGGTCTTAGAAGCCTGCTCCTGATTCTCGTAGTAAGCACAACCGATGATCAGGGTGGAATCAAAGGCGGCGGCAATCTTAGCTGCTCGTTCCACTGCAAGAAGAGAAGACTTAGAACCGTCAGTACCGACAACGATCGTGTTGTAGTCGCTCATGATGACCTTTCTTTGTGGGTGTGTACCCGGGATTTTATTTAGCCTACAGGGGCATTACTGCCAGTGTAACAACGAAAAATGATTAACGTTTCTCGCTGGTATTAACAACGACGACGTCCACCTTAGACTTGTGGGTCAGTTCCGTGGGCACGGAACCGAAGACTCGACCACGAACGGAATTAACACCGCGGTTGCCCACCACGAACAGGTCCACATCATAGTCTTGGCCTACTTCCAACAAGGCTTTAACTGGGTCGCCGGATTTGCCCACTATTTCAATGTGTTCCGCACCCTCAGACTCGGCGATCCGGGTGGCATTGGTGAGGTAGGTACCTGCCATGTCCTCACTAATAACGGGCAAACCGGCTTCGTCACCCCTAGGAGCGCCCAGCATTGATCCAGCGTGGTTATAAAATGCCGAGATGATAATCAGTTTGGCGTCGTACGCCCGTGCCATGGACGCTGCTGCGCGTACCGCGCGCAGGGAGGTTTCAGAGCCATCGGTGCCGACGGCAATGTTTTTATACGTAAGCATTATTCTCCTTGCAGTTGAACCTTTACATAGAGCCAACTAAACGGCGCTTCTGGCACTCCCCCAGTATAACTAGCACGGCTGTATATAGAAGCACCCTTGGAAACAATCATCCCTTTCAGGGGGAGAAAGCTAGATTCCTGCCTCCTTCAATCCTCGCAACTCCTTTTTGAGATCCGCGATTTCATCGCGCAAGCGCCCTGCCAACTCAAATTTAAGCTCGCGCGCGGCGGCACCCATCTGTGCCGAAAGGTCGTCGATAAGCGCTTGCACCTCGTCGGTAGCCATACTGGAAATATCGCGCTTTTCCACCATTGCAGAGGGATCGGAGTCCGATTCTTCCTCCCCGCCATTTTCATAAACCTGATCTAAGATATCCGCAATCTTTTTGCGCAGCGGTTGCGGGTCAATGCCATGTTCCTTGTTATAAGCTATCTGCTTTTCGCGGCGACGTTCGGTCTCCTCAATCGCCTCTTGCATAGACTCAGTGACCTTATCGGCATACATGATGACCTCGCCCGAGACATTGCGCGCGGCGCGACCAATAGTCTGGATGAGCGAGGTAGTCGAGCGTAAAAAGCCTTCCTTATCCGCATCCAAAATAGCCACCAGGGACACCTCCGGAAGGTCAAGGCCCTCGCGCAGAAGGTTGATGCCAACCAAAACATCGAACTCACCTAGTCGCAATTGCCGCAACAACTCGACGCGCTGCAAAGTATCAATATCCGAGTGCAGATAGCGCACCTTAATGCCCTGCTCCAGCAGGTAATCGGTGAGATCTTCTGCCATGCGCTTGGTCAACGTGGTCACTAGGACACGCTCTTGCTGGGATATGCGGGTGCGTACTTCATCGATAAGGTCATCAATTTGGCCCTTGGTGGGCTTAACGGTCACCTTCGGATCTACCAAGCCGGTGGGGCGAATTACCTGTTCTACGTACTCGCCGTCCGAGGACGTAAGCTCAAAGTCCCCTGGTGTTGCGGACATATACACGGTTTGGCCCACGCGCTGCTCAAACTCATCGAAGGTCAACGGGCGATTATCCACGGCCGACGGCAAACGGAATCCAAACTCCACCAAGTTTCGTTTGCGGGACATATCCCCCTCAAACATGCCACCAATCTGCGGAACGGTGACGTGGGACTCGTCAATAATGGTGAGAAAGTCCTCTGGAAAGTAGTCCAGCAACGTTGCTGGCGCAGAGCCAGCCGGGCGACCATCCACGTGCCGAGAGTAGTTCTCGATGCCGGAGCAAAAACCTACCTGCTCGATCATTTCCAAATCATATTCGGTGCGCATTCGCAGCCTTTGTGCCTCCAGCAACTTGCCGCGGTTTTCCAGATCCTCCAAGCGCTCGGCCAGTTCTTCCTTGATGGCAGCTACTGCCTTTTCCATGCGTTCTGGCCCGGCCACGTAGTGCGTAGCCGGGAAGATGCGCACCTCATCTACTTCTTCGATGACATCTCCGGTCACGGGGTGGATGTAATACAGCGAATCAATATCGTCACCGAAAAACTCGATACGCACAGCACGTTCCTCATAGGCTGGAATGATGTCTACCGTATCGCCCTTGGCGCGGAAGGTACCGCGGGTAAAGCCCACGTCGTTGCGCTCATATTGGATATCCACCAGCAACCGGAGGAAACGGTCACGATCCAGTTCCTCATCCACGGAAATAATGACTGAGCGATCTAGGTAGGATTGCGGAGTACCCAAACCATAAATACAAGACACAGAGGAGACCACTACCACGTCTCGGCGAGACAGCAGCGCCGACGTAGCAGAGTGGCGCAGGCGCTCAACGTCCTCGTTGATGGAAGAATCCTTTTCGATATAGGTATCTGTCTGCGCGATATAGGCCTCAGGCTGGTAGTAGTCATAGTAGGAAACGAAGTACTCCACCGCGTTATGCGGCAAAAGCTGGCGCAGCTCATTGGCCAACTGCGCCGCGAGAGTCTTATTGGGTGCCATTACCAATGTGGGCCGCTGCTGCTTTTCGATGAGCCAAGCGGCGGTAGCAGACTTACCTGTACCGGTAGCGCCCATGAGAACGACATCGCGCTCGTCTCGATTAAGCCTGTCATTGAGCTCTGCGATGGCGGAAGGCTGATCGCCTGCCGGCTCATATTCCGACACAACCTGAAATTCGCCAGGGGTGCGCTCCACCTCGCTGACGACGCGGTGCTCGGAATTTGGAATAAGGGGATGTTCAGCAGCAAAAGCCATGCCCACTACTCTACTGTCTATGCAGCAAAACTAGCTACGTTCAAGGTAGAGAATCCTGCGCGGTGCGAAGCCACTGGTCTAGCTCGCCAGTGGTCTCCCATAACGCGTAGACAGAGGAAGTTTCAGGGCGCATGGCGCTATTGATGTGCCTTCGCAGCCAGGCCTTAGACTGCGGCGTGAAGAGCGGCGCAAGATCTTCGCGGTCTATACCTTCCGGCAGTGCATCCGCAGACAGCTTCAGCAAGGCGCCTAGGGCGATCATGGTCTCCGCATCATCTGAGTCCAAAGGCTCTGCAGCGCACGATCGCTGAAATGATTTGAGATCGAAAGAACCATCGCGCAAGCCCGCGAGCAATTCTCGCGCCGCGTGATTATCAAATGGCCCAGTATCCCACGTTCCCACGGCCGGTAGCTTAAGACACTAAAGTTAACGAGACTTCGAAAGCGCGTGAACTTTAATTACCCAACGGTTAAACCTTGGGTGACTCCGATTCAATGCTGACCAAAACTTCGTTAGTTCGCGCGCGCAGCTGCTCTAGCGAACCATTGTTATCAATGATGTGCGTAGCTGCGGCTCGGCGCACCTCGTCCGGCACCTGGGCAGCAATGCGCCGGCGCGCGTCTTCCGCTTCAAGACCGCGCGAAGCTACGAGGCGACGAACGCGTTCTTCTTCATCCACATCAACCACAATGACGCAGTCCATGTCTTTGTCTAAGCCATTATCCACCAAAAGGGGCATATCGTAAACGGCGAAGCCATAGCCTTCCTCACGTGTCAACGCGAATTGGCGCTGCGTTTCCTCATGGATGCGTGGATGAGTAATGGAGTTCAACAACTCGGTGTGTTCTTTGTCCACAAAGGCTCGCCGAGCTAATTCCTTGCGGTTGAGGCTGCCGTCCGCCAGCAGGATATCTTCTCCGAATGCCGACGCCAGCTCCGATAGAGCGGGCTTGCCAGGCTCGACGACGTCACGTGCAATGCGATCGGCGTCGACCACACGCCACCCGCGTTCGCGGCAAAGCGTTGCGACCGTTGATTTTCCGCTGCCAATACCGCCCGTAAGGCCAATGAGTTCCATGGCAGCCACCCTACGCGAAAAGGAGCCCCAACATACGCAATGGTGTGGGGCTCCTCTGTCGAATCGAGGCGTCAGCGTTCCCTTACTCCGCTGCTTCCTCCGGCTTCGGGGGAATGCGGAGCAAATCATCACTCGGGGTAACCCGACCGGCTTCACCGGAGACCGCGCCAAACTTGGTGGCGTTAGTTACCACAACCGGAGTAATCAGGTTATAGCCCTTGGAACGGATGAATTCCGGGTCAAAGCTAATCAACTTATCGCCCGCGGAAATGCGTTGCTTCTTTTCCACGTGAACTTCGAAGCCTTCGCCGCCCAGTTCCACGGTATCGAGGCCCACGTGGATGAGCAGCTGCACGCCATTGTCAAGGCTTAGGCCGACCGCGTGGCCGGATTTCTGAACGGTGAGCACCTTGCCGTCGGCAGGCGCATAAACGGTGCTGCCAGTTGGCTGGACCGCCATGCCAGGCCCCAACTTTGCCCCAGCAAAGATCGGATCCGGAACCTCCGAAAGGTCAACTGCCTCGCCCTCTAGAGGGGACTCCAGCACGATGGAGTCCTGCCCAGCCGGCTTGGCGGCGATGCCGGTAGAAGCAGCGCCCGCAGCGCTGACAGGAACGGCTCCACCCTTGTCCGAGGCGTCTTCCTCCGCCCCCTTGTGGGACTTGAACTCCGAACGCGCAGCTACCTCTTCAACAGACTCACCTTGTTCGCGCGCAATTCGCTCCAAATCTGCTTGCTTTTCTTCCGCGGTGCGGTATCCAAAGAACAAGGTCAGGAGGAAGGAGGTTACGAACGCGACGGTGATACCGAGGGCATAGCCCAATTGCGGAGTCATGGCACCAGTCGTTAGCGCAGAGGTGAAGACAAAGGCCTCGGCTCGGACATCGAAAAGACCGATAACTGCGCCACCCAGCGCACAGCCCGGCAACAGCCTGTAATAGCTTCGGCGGAAACGCAAAAGGATGCCGTACAAGGATGGCTCCGAGACGCCGCCAAGCATGCCTGCGGCGAAGGCACCAATGGAAACCTGGCGCATGGCATTGTTCTTTTCTTTGAAGGAGATAACCATGACCGCGCCCACGACGCCGAAGCAGGCGAAGTTCCATGCGCCCATTGGCCCCTGAATGAAGTCGTAGCCATAGGTAGCGATGTTTTGGATCATGATGACGTTAAGTGGCCAGTGCAGGCCCATGGGAACCAAGAATGGGTACAGCAGTGGAATAACGATTGCCAGGATAAACGGCGAGAAATCGTTGATCTGGTAAAGAACCCAAGAGATGCCATTGCCCACACCAATGCCGAACGGGCCAAGAAGAAAAGCCGTTGCCGGGATCATAATAAGCAAGGAGAAGAACGGCACGAAAACCATGTGCACGGCGCTCGGAATAATCTTCTTAAGGCCCTTCTCCACCCAGTACAGGCCAATTGCGGCCAAGATGGGCGGGAAGACTTGGGAGCCATAAGAGTTGATGACCAGCGGTAAACCGAAGACATTGACGGTATCGCCCTGTTCACCAAGGGACAAAAACTCCGGAGTCAAAAGTGCTGCCGGAATAGCAGCAGAAACCCACATATTCGCGCCCAACTTCTGGGCTGCAGTGGCACCGACCATCACCGGCAAGAAGTAGAAGACCGACTGGTACATTGCATGTGCTAGACGGAAGCCTTCCGGCTGCTCCTCCAGCGGAGCGCGGAAATCCTGGATGCCAGCAGTATCCGCCAAGATCAACAGCATGATGATGAGCGAGGCGCCCAAGAGTGCCCAGAGCACTGGGCGGAAGGTATCCGAGAGGAATTCGAAGCAGTAATCTACCCAGTCATACTTGCCACGAACACCGTCATATTCCTTCTTAGAGGAAGAATCCTTGTCGCTAGAGGCATTTACACCAGGCTGCTTGATTATTTCGCTGTAATAATTAGCAACGCCGCCGCCCATAACCACCTGGTAGCCGTGGGCGCCTTGGGGCACGGTTCCTAGTACCGCTGGGTCGCTGTCGAGCTTTTCCTTGTCAACTCTCCCCGCATCAGCAAGTTGGAAGCGAAGGCGCGTTGCGCAGTGCGTAAGCGACGTGATGTTATCGGCGCCGCCGATGCTTTCAACGATGTGGGTGGAAGTGTCCTTAACAGATGTCACTTCTTACTCCTCAGTTCAAAACTATTCATAACCAGCAGCGCACTGGCTATAACGTCACAATTGAGTATAAGAGCATTCCCACACGAACAAAAGCCCGTTTTGTGGACTTCTCAGGGACTTTCTTCCTGTTTCCACCTTTGTTGACTGGTCAAAAGCGTTTAATCCTCTAACCGACTAGCAAACGATGGCACTATGTGTTTCAAAAATCACAAAAGCCGCGCCCACCCCATCGTGGTGATGGAGCGGGCGCGGCCCTGCAGCTGTAACGCTAAGCCATAGAACTCAGCGTGAACTAAGCGGTTATTTTAGTTGCCAGCGAGCTTGTCACGCAGCGCAGCGAGCTGCTCGTCGGAAGCCAGGGAGCCGCCAACCTCTGCCTGAGTCTCGGATGCCGGAGCTGCATCGGAGGAATCAGAGGAGTAGTTGGAGGACTCTGCAGACTCAGCAGCCTCAGCGGCCGCGGCGCGGTTGCGCTCGATCTGAGCGGTGTGCAGGTTGAAACGACGCTCGGACTCTGCGTAGCGCGCCTCCCAAGCCTGACGCTGCTCGTCGAAGCCTTCCTTCCACTCGTTGGTCTCAGGGTCGAAGCCCTCAGGGAAGACATAGTTGCCCTGCTCATCGTAGGAGTCAGCCATGCCGTACTTGGACGGATCGAACTCTTCGGTGTAGTCCTCGTCTGCCTGCTTAACAGACAGGGAGATACGACGACGCTCGAGATCGATGTCGATAACCTTGACCATAACTTCCTGGCCAACGGTGACAACCTGGTCCGGAACCTCGACGTGGCGCTGAGCCAGCTCGGAGATGTGAACGAGGCCCTCGATGCCCTCCTCGACGCGAACGAAGGCGCCGAACGGAACGAGCTTGGTGACCTTGCCCGGAACGATTTGGCCCACAGCGTGGGTGCGGGCGAATACGCGCCACGGATCTTCCTGGGTAGCCTTCAGGGACAGGGAAACGCGCTCGCGGTCCAGATCGACGTCCAGAACCTCAACGGTTACCTCGTCACCAACGGTGACAACCTCGGATGGGTGATCGATGTGCTTCCAGGACAGCTCGGAAACGTGAACCAGGCCGTCGACACCGCCGAGATCGACGAAGGCGCCGAAGTTGACGATAGAGGAAACAACGCCCTTGCGGACCTGACCCTTCTGCAGCTGGTGCAGGAACTCGGAGCGAACCTCGGACTGGGTCTGCTCCAGGTATGCACGGCGGGACAGGACAACGTTATTGCGCTGCTTGTCCAGCTCGATGATCTTTGCTTCCAGCTCCTGGCCGATGTATGGCTCCAGGTCACGGACGCGACGCATCTCAACCAGAGATGCAGGCAGGAAGCCACGCAGGCCGATATCCAGGATGAGGCCGCCCTTAACAACCTCGATAACGGTACCGGTAACAGGCTCTTCCTTGGCCTGCAGCTCCTCGATGGCGCCCCAAGCGCGCTCGTACTGTGCACGCTTCTTCGACAGGATCAGGCGACCTTCCTTGTCCTCCTTGGTGAGAACAAGAGCGTCAACCTCATCGCCGACCTCGACAACCTCGTCTGGGTTGACGTCGTGCTTAATGGACAGCTCGCGGGAAGGGATAACGCCTTCGGTCTTGTATCCGATGTCCAGCAGTACCTCGTCGTGGTCAACCTTGACGACGGTACCCTCGACAATGTCACCATCGTTGAAGTACTTGATGGTGGCGTCTACAGCTGCGAGGAAGTCCTCTGCGGTTCCGATATCGTTAATCGCAACCTGCGGGGTGTTAGAAGATGGCATATTGAAAAATGCTCCGAATAAATGTAGGAAATCGAAATTGGACAACTGCGCGTCTCTCGAAAAAGCTTGCTAAGCTGCGCAAATGCAGCTAAAAAGAGGAATATTCGATCCCGCCTCGTGATTGCTTAAAGCCTTCCTACAGGGACTTAGAACAACCCGTGGCATAGACACGCCCGTCCAACACTACATCTGTCCAGCTAAAAGGGCAAATACACGGACCAACTATTTCGCAAAGGAATTTCTTTCACCGTGACTTCCCCCTCGCACGCAAACCAGGCCTACTGGGATAGCGACGCCGCCAATTACCACGCCGAGCACCCCGACTACCTATCTTCCTTTTACTGGTGCCCAGAAATGCTGCACGAAGACCAAGCACACTTGCTAGGCGACGTCTCGGCTTCCTCCGTACTCGAAATTGGCTGCGGCTCCGCCCCGTGTACCCAATGGCTCCAGACACGCGCGCACTTCGCCACCGGCTTCGATATCTCCCGCGGCATGCTCAAACACGCTGCACCCGGGCTCCCAATAGCCCAAGCCGATGCGCTTTCACTCCCCTATGCCACCGGCTCCTTCGACGCCGCATTTTCGGCGTTCGGAGCCTTTCCCTTCCTTGCCAACCTTGACTTAGCCTTAAGTGAAGTCTCCCGCGTTCTTAAACCAACCGGTCGCTTTGTTCTTTCGGCCAACCACCCGATGCGCTGGATTTTCCCCGACGACCCCACCGATCTCACCGCCGATATCAGCTATTTCAACCGCGCCTATGTGGAACAAGACCGCGATGGCAACCTCACTTATGCTGAGTTCCATCGCACCATAGCCGACTGGTTTAAGGCCTTACAGGGCGAAGGCGGGTTCTTTATCGAGGACATTATAGAGCCCGAATGGCCATTGGATCTCACCACTACGTGGGGCCAATGGTCGCCAATGCGTGGCGAAATCTTCCCCGGAACGATTATTTTCGTCTGCCGAAATTGCCGCTAACCTATGGGCATGGTCTTGGATCGAATTGGCTTACTCTTGCGCCGCGGCCTTGCCTGGTGGATCGACGCCTTCCTGGCAGCAGCCGTCATCGTTGTGGCGCGCTGGGCAATCAATGCACTTGCCGACGCCCCCTTAACCGGCCAAGCCCTCGAGGCTTACAACGCCGTGGCCCTCGCCCTAGTCTTCTACGTCTACCGCGTATGGGCAGAAGCCACCAAGGCGACGTCGCTGGGAAAATGGTCGCTCAAACTGGAGATCGTTGCCACCCACCCCGGTGTGCGCGCGGCCTGCTTGCGCAATTCCTGGCTGTTACTTTCTATGCTCACACTGACGGGAGTGCCGTTTATTGTGCCGTTGTTACTCGGCGTCCTAAGCGTGAGTGTCCTCGCCTTCGGCCAAACCCCTTTTGACATGCTGGCCAATTGCCTAGTCGAGCGCCGATCTCAGATGGACACGCCTTCTTTTCGCGGCACCAAGTAATACAGAAGCGCTAAGACTACCAGGACAGCGAACATCCACGAAGATGGGAAGAGGAATGCTAGTGCCGTAGCTACAACCATCACCGCGGCGGCCGTTAGCCTCCTAACCTTAGGGTTAGGTGCCAAACGGGCGTTAGCCATGGCACCCCCCAAATACGCCACCGCAATAATTCCGTACCCGATTACACTTGCCCTATATTCTGCAAGATACCGTTCGAGCCCGAAGTCAGCAATATCGGTGGCAGGAAAGGTTACTTGAATGGCCCACAGGCTTTCAAAGAAGCGCAGGCTCCATTTATTCGTCTTCTCTTCTAACGTCACTGCTCGGCAATTCCCTTCTTGGCTTTTCGACTTACACTCATAACTTTTTCCGCACAGAAAAGGCTACCTAAAAACTTAGTGCGCATCCCGCCACAGCTTTTGAACTTTCCGCATTGCATAGCCGGGCATGCCCAAGTCCTCAATGTCTTGCTTATTCCACGTTCCGCGGACCTGGCCGTCCACCACGATGGCGCGGCGAAATACTCCACGATTTCCCGGTACCAGTGCTTCGTGGACCTCGTTTGTCATCGCAAATAGACGGTCTTGATAACCCAAGATGTACTCGTCAAATGCTCCCAGCAGCAATACCGATTGCTTCTTTCTTGCTTCGGCTATTTCCACTATCTCAGCCGAAACAAGGTCCTGGGATTCTTCTCCACAGCGCACAATGTCCGGCGCGAGGTTTTCGGCTGCGGGCCGTATCAGTTTTTGTGAGAGCTTTGCCCACCAGGCAAAGTCCCGCAACGTTGCGGGACCGTGAGTGCGAACGTACCGAGTCATCAGCTCCGCGGTCGCCGCGACTTTATCGCCGTTGAAGGTCTCCTCTAGCCCCGGCAGATCCACCGGTGTGATGAGCTGATCGGCTCCTGAATAGACGGCGTGACCGCTTTCCATTGCTACGCGCACAACATGCCAAAGGGTACGTCGGGCAACGCTGTTACAGCCCGCTCCTTGAGTTCGGCGCGCGAAAGCGGATTCTCAATGAGCTTGTTTACCTCCGCCCGCAGCTCGGCTTCACCCTTGCGCCCTTTGGCGCAGAGTTCGGTTATCCAGCCTATGTCCTTGATAGAAGCCGCGAAAAGCGTATTGCGCATGGGATATCCACGCACCATGTTTCCTGCATCCGAGTGGTCTTTCGCCCGCAAAGACAGTGACCGGCGCACCGAGTGCAGGTCCTGGCCTTGCATTACGCCGAAAGCGCGGGCCACATCCTCAGCACTCTCCCACCGCCGCACGGTTAGGCCTTGCGAGGCGAGCCTCAGACGCGCCTTTTCCCGGCGGGAAAAAGTAACCGAGCTAGTGGGCTGCGGCATCCCAATCCTTGCCTGCACCGGCGGAGACCTCCAGCGGCACGTTCAGCTCGATCGCTGAGTCCATCTCACGCTCGAGAATCTCTCGGACCTTGTCGGCCTCACCGGGGGCGACTTCAACTACCAATTCATCGTGCACCTGGAGCAGCACGCGAGACTTCAACCCTTGCAGTGCGCGGTCCACGCGAATCATCGCTACCTTAATGATGTCTGCGGCAGTGCCCTGAATCGGCGCATTAAGTGCTGCGCGCTCCGCGTTCTCGCGTGCTAGGCGGTTATCGGAGTTAAGCTCTGGCAAGTAGCGGCGACGGCCGAAGAGCGTTGCCGTGTAGCCATCCTTGCGGGCTTGGACCACGACTTCATCGAGGTACTTCTTCACGCCGCCAAAGCGCTCAAAGTAGCTTTCCATGATGGACTTTGCTTCCCCGGCCGGAATGCCCAATTGCTGGGATAGGCCGAAAGCGGAAAGTCCGTATACCAACCCATAAGACATGGCCTTAACCCGGCGGCGCAGCTCGGGTGTCACTTGATCAACGGGAACGTCGAAGACTCGAGAGCCAACATAGTTGTGTAGGTCTTCGCCTTCTTTGTAGGCCTCGATGAGGCCTGGATCGGCGGAGAGGTGCGCCATGACACGCATCTCAATCTGGGAGTAGTCCGCAGTCATGAGTTCATCGAAGCCCTCGCCCACGATGAAGGCAGAACGGATCTGGCGGCCTGCTTCGGTGCGCACGGGGATGTTTTGCAGGTTGGGTTCGGTGGACGACAAGCGGCCGGTCGAGGCCACGGTTTGGTTAAACGTGGTGTGAATGCGGCCGTCAGGCTGCACGGTTTTGACAAGGCCTTCCAGGGTGGTCTTCATCTTCTGGTACTCGCGGTGTGCCAAGAGGTGATCCAGGAAGGGATGAGGGTTCTT
Source organism: Corynebacterium tuberculostearicum (assembly GCF_030503735.1). The sequence continues at coordinate 832,872 of NZ_CP073096.1, forward strand.
AGCCGCGAGCTGTTCAATCTCCTTGGCCGCGGTGGAATAGCCCGTTTTCGTCTTCTTAGTCTTGGGCAACTCGAAGGTCTCAAAGAGCACGGTTTGCAACTGCTTTGGCGAGTTGAGGTTGAGCTTGTCATCGCCGGCAAGCTCGCGGGCGGCACGTTCTTGTTCGGCAACCTGCTCTACAAAGGCATCCTTTTGCGTTTCGAGAATGTCAACGTCAACAGCGATTCCGGTAGCCTCCATGCGCGCCAGGATAGTTACCAGCGGCAACTCAAGGTCGGTATAGAGCTCGAAAGAGTCAATCTCCTGCAGCTCCGTAGTGAGCCTTTCTGCCAGCTCCATAATTGCCGCGGCCTGGTCAACCAGGGAGGAATCGTCCAGCAGGGAAAGCTGCTCCGTGGCGGCGCCGAGGGTCTTTTGGAGGTGGCGCTGGTAGACGTCGGCAAGCGCGTAAGTGCGCTGACCTGGGCGAAGCAGGTAGGCAGCAAGGGCCGTGTCATGGGCAATGCCGGCCAGCTCTATCCCACGACCAGCAAGCATATGAAAGGCCGCCTTTGCCTCGTGGAAATACTTCGGCGCATCAGATGCCAACCACTGGGCTAGGGCCTTATCGTCCTCAGCAGAAAGATCGCCCAGCTCCACTTGCAGGCCGTGGCGTTCCTGGTCCACGAAAGCAATCGCAGACGCATCGCCCTGTCCCGGGTTTCCCTCGCCTTGGACATACACCGCGACATGCTCTCGGCCGGGCAGCCACTGGGACAGCGGCTCATCATCGATGACCGTCTCGAGCTCTTGGACTTCCTCGGTCTGCTCGGCCGCCTCAGCACCATCATTGGGAATGGCTGCGAGTACGCGATCGCGCAGGTTGGTACCGAACTCCAGGTCGTCGAACTTGGCGGCAACGTCGGCGACCTTGGCTTCCTTAAAGGCCAAATCAGCAGGACCGACTTCTAAGTCCATGTCCGTAATCATCTGGGTGAGCTTCCGGTTCATCTGCACCTGCTCGATGCGCTCGCGGAAGTTATTGCCCACCACGCCCTTAATTTCCTCGGCGTGCTCTACCAAGGATGCCAAGTCTCCATACTTGACAATCCACTTGGTGGCCGTCTTCTCGCCCACCTTGGGGATGCCCGGCAAATTATCGGAAGGGTCGCCGCGCAACGCGGCCAAGTCTGGGTACTGCGCGGGGGTGAGACCGTACTTCTCTTCTACCGCGGAAGGGGTAAAGCGGTGGAGAGTGGATACGCCCTTCATGGGATAGAGCACCGTCGTAGAATCGTTTACCAATTGCAGGTAGTCACGGTCACCGGTGACGATGAGGGTCTCATAGTCCTGTGCCTCGGTTGCGAGAGTAGCCAGAATGTCATCGGCCTCGAAGTTCTCACGAGAGAGGGTGGTAATGCCCAGTACCTCGAGCACCTCGCGAATGAGGTCTACCTGACCCTTGAATTCCTCCGGCGCGGCCTCGCGCTGGGCCTTATAGTCCGGGAATATCTCAGTGCGGAAGGTCTTGCGCCCCACGTCGAATGCCACCGCAATGGCGTCGGGGGTCTCTTCCGCCACGATATTAGAGAGCATCGATAAGAAGCCATACACGGCATTAGTGTGCTGACCTCCTGAGGTGGAGAAATTATCCACCGGCAGGGCATAGAAGGCACGAAAGGCCATAGAGTGGCCGTCAATGAGCAGAAGTCGAGGCTGATTAGTAGTCACCTGCCCCATCCTAGAGAAGCGAGCCGACATACGAACACCCCGGTGCAGATTGTGTAGATGACGTGGGCATTCCCCCGCTGCCCCTACCCAATTAGGAATTCGTCTAGTGCCTGCGCTACTATTTTCACAGTCAAAGGCAGTCCGCCTTTGGAGAGTGCGCCCCTGTAGCCCAATTGGCAGAGGCAACGGATTCAAAACCCGTCCAGTGTGAGTTCGAGTCTCACCAGGGGCACTACTAGAAAAGACCTCGGCTTCCACTAAATCAGGAAACCGAGGTCTTCGCTTTAGCCCAGTTCAGGCAGCGTTGGTAGGTGGTACTTGCGCAGCGATGCGTTGATCTGCGGAATGGAAGCCCTCAGCTGCGGTAACGCTAGACCGATGAGTCCGGCCACGCCCGCGATGCCGAGGATTGCTCCCAAGATAGCGGGCTTTGAGCTCGTACTGGAGCTTAATGCGGAGCTCCCCGTGGCAGGCTGCGTGGTATCGGCCGGCTTGCCGGAATCGTGCGCACGGGCGGTAAGCCATTCCTCCTTGCCTAGGACGCCCTGGGTCAGGCGGGTCTCGCCGATCCAGCCATACCACGGGTTCTGCGGGCGCTGGTTATCAAAGCCGCCGCCCATAACCCACTGCAGGTCACGCGGGAGAAGGCCTTCGGCGCCTACCGCATTGCGCAAGATAGGCGCGCCGTTGATGAACATCTCCACGCTATCGCGCTGCGGATCGTTAACCACGGCGATGTGCATCCACTCGTCCTTGGGCACCTCGTGGGACCATACGGTAGAACCGCTTCCCTGCTTCGGCTCCGCCCACCAGCGCAGCTCGCGGAGGTTGGAGATACCAAACATGACGGTGGGGTCCGTGTCATCAGAGCCGTCGACCAATTTATTAATGGCAGAGTCGCGGCTCAGCGCGCTTCCCCAGCCATGTTGTGCGCCATTGAAGTCTTTAGGAATCTTGACGAAGGATTCGAAGGTGTACCCCTTGGTGGTATCCACACTATTGGCCGTCGCGTCCTTGTCGGTGCGGAACTCGGCATTGCCTACCTTGCCCGCTGGGTCGGACCAGAAGAGTGAGCCGGAATCAGAGGACAGCGGGTGGCGGTCAGAGCTATAGGTCACTCGATCGCCTAGCATGGCGCCAGAGCGATGCAGGTCGCTGCCGGAATCGCTGGCAATATCGGGGATGGTGGTGCCTCGGCCGGCAGGGGCGCCGTCGGCAAGCGCATGGCCGTCCTTGTCTCGGGCCTGGCCCGGGCGCCAGTGGAATACCGTGTGGTCATTCTTGGCAAAATCCTCCGCGCCTTTGGGAAGCTCGTCCTCCGCAATGGTATAGGGCCTAAAGCCTTCAGCGGCGATGTCACGGGCACGCTGCGCTAGGTCCGGCTGGTGGCCCTCACCCACTGTGAAATCAGGCGCGAAAGAGGAAAAGCGCTGCTCAAAGTCGAACGGAATGGCGTAGCTATCGCCGTTATCATCCAGGGTGAGCTTGTCAAACTGCGTCAGCTCCTCATGCGGCTTTTGTGCGACCCACGGAGAGAGCGCGGTCATCTCCAATTGCTTGCCGGAAAGATCAAATTCAAGCACGCCCAGCAGTCCGTTGCCGCCCTGGTAGGCCATCTGATAGTCCTGCAAGATGGAAACGACGTCGTGCCCGGCATCATTCTTATCCACGCGATAGCCCGCGCCGTGGTGATGGCCACCCATCACCAAGAAGATCTGGTCGTTGCCCTTGATGAACTTATCCCACAAACCCTTGCCGTAGTCGTCAGAATAGAAGACGTTTCCCTCGCCATCGATATTGAGGGCTTCGTGCGTGGTGACGATGACGGGTAGATCGGGGTGCTTATCGATGATGCCTTGCGCCCACGCAATAACCTTCTCATCGGCGCGCCACCCCAAGGCCAAGTTGAGGTATTTCTGGCCCTCGGCTTCAAAGATATGAGCCTCGGAGTCATTGTTGGTCGCCGTGTAGCGTTCCTGGAAAGTCTCCGGGTTGGCGGACTTTGCGCGATCAGTGCTAAACCACTTGTCGTACGGGTGGGCCGTCGCACCTTCTACGTCCATGTCGTGATTGCCGGGCAGGATGGAGTAGTTCAGATCCGAATCGTCGAGGACCTGCATGGCCTTATCGGCCACCTGCCATTCGCCCTCCACATTCCACTGGTCCACGACATCGCCTAAGTGGGTCACGAAGTCCATGTTCAGCTCGTCTTGGTGGTCCACCAACCATTGGGTTTGGGCCAAGTAGGGTTCACTGCCATAGCGTGCCTGGGCAAGATTTCCGGTCTCCGGGGTGGAATAGCGAGAATAGAACTGGGTATCCGGCAAAACGCCGATGCTAAAACGGGAGCCTTCGCTTGGCGAAGCCCCTTCGGGCGCCCCCTCCGCTGCGCTCGCTGCGGGAACAAAGATGAGGTTTCCCACCACTGCAGTTGCGGTGACTGCAGGCAGGACTAATCGATTCAACATAGAGAGTCCTTCTTTCTTGAAGTACATATGGATATAGGAGAAAGACGGGAATACGCCCGAGATCCTAGGCAGTCAAGCTTTCTAATAGTTGACATTCTCGTAAACGAGACACTGAATAAAGGGAAACTTATCGTTTCCGCTGGCAGGACTGTACACCTAAGAAGGCGCCGTATATCCTGCCCCAAACTGCATAGTTGCAATAGGGTAGATTAAACTGACAGAATGAACTTCAATCCAGCATTACCTCTACAGTTGGGTAGATACCTCTCCCTTTCTGCGGGCAGTAACCAGCCGCCTGGCGATGAAAGATATGCACCACTTTTTACAGCGGAACCCAGCGCCTAGACCAAGCACCAGATTTCTCCGACCCCGCTAGGCCAGTCGCTCTCCGTCCCAGCCATCTCCTAGGTAGATTTTTAATTTATGCAGTACATTTTGAACGCAATCCGCGGCGCCCTCATCGGCATGGCCGAGCTGGTGCCTGGCATCTCCGGCGGCACCGTGGCGCTCATTGTCGGCATCTATGAACGCGCAGTACACAACGCCAATGATTTGATCTCCGGCCGCTTCAAAAAGGTCGAGTGGGCCTTCCTTCTTTCCGTAGCCATCGGCATGTTTGTCGCCGTATTCGGAATGTCTACGGTGTTGTCCAATTTTGTGGACAATCACGTGTCCGCATCTGGCGCACTATTTTTAGGCATGGTCGCAGTATCTATTTTTGTGCCGCTTTCCATGCTGACCAAAGCCGAGCGCCTCCGCCCATCCTCCATAATCGCATTTGTGGTCGCCACGCTTGTGATCTTCTTTATTACTGGCTTTACCTCCGAGCCGCACGGGGACCCCAACCTCATCGTGGTTTTCTTCGCCGCTGCCATAGCCGTCTGCGCGCTCATTCTGCCGGGAATTTCCGGTTCGCTCATTCTGCTTACCATGGGCCTTTACCAGCCCATCATCGGCGCGGTCTCGGACCGTGAAATGGGCACTATTGCGGTTTTTGCTGCAGGTGCCCTGTGCGGTCTAGCAACATTCATCAAGGTATTGAATTTCCTTCTAAATAATCACCGCGCTCCCACGCTTATGGCTATGGCCGGTTTCATGCTTGGTTCACTGCGCGCCCTGTGGCCTTGGGGAGCGGACCAAGATGCCTCCAGTGGGGTTATCGTGGGCATGTTTATCCTCGGCGCCCTCATCGTTTCTGCCTTCATTTTTGTAGATATGAAAAAGGCTCAGTCCATTGCGGAAAGGACGGCGCAGAACTAATGCCGCGCACGTTTTCTCGCCGCTCAATTGCCGCTGCGGTTCTCATCCCTACACTCTCCCTGAGCGCCTGCGTTACCAACGAGGAAGATTCCACCCCGGACGGCTGGGAAGAACCCCATTCCGCTATGGTGCCGGAAATTGCCGCCATGTACCAAGACAATGATGGTGTCCTCACCGCCGGTACCAACCCGCCGTACGCACCATTCCAGTTGAAGGATTCTCACGGCGCGCTCCAGGGCGTGGAGCTGGATCTGGCTCGGGCGGTAGCCGGCGTCTTAGGCCTCGATTTCCAGCCGATGGAACAGGACTTTTCCATGATTCTGCCCGCCGTGCAGTCGGGTCAGATTGACATGGGTGTGTCTGGCTTTACAGATAACCCTGACCGCCGCAATGAATTCGACTTTGTGGATCACCTCTACGCTGGTATCCAATGGGCCGAGCGGGTGGATGGGCCTAGGAAAGTCGACCCGGATAACCCCTGCGGCTTGACGGTCGCGGTGCAGCGCACCACGGTCTCTGAAACCGATGATGTTCGGCCCAAGCAGGAAGCCTGCAGTGGCGATCTCACCGTTTTGTCCTATGACACCGGCGATAATGCCGCGCTAGCCGTCTTGATGGGGCGTGCGGATGCCCTGTCTGCGGATTCCCCAGTGACGGCGTGGGCGGTCAATCGCTCCGAAGGAAAGATGCAGCAGGTAGGCGATATGTTCCAGGCCTCACCTTATGGCTTTGCCGTTCCCAAAGATTCGGATTTGGGCAAGGCTTCGGCAGCAGCGCTCCAACATCTCATCGAAACCGGCGAGTACGCAGAGATTTTGTCCCGCTGGGGCATCGAGGATGGATTAATAGACCAGGCAATGATTAATGAAAGGCCGATCAATGGTTAACGAGAATGCGGCAACGCCTGCTACGGCCACGCCCAAAGATAAACCCGCCAAGATTGAAGCGCGCCCACTACGCCACCCGTGGCGCTGGGTCTTCGCTGGCGTGCTCATTGTGCTGAGTGCGTGGTTTATCATCGCCTCTGCACGCAATGAGGCTTTCGGCTGGGGAACCTACTTCCAGTACCTCTTTGATAAGCGCATTGCTATTGCTTCCCTGCACACCATCGCCATCACCATCTTGTCGATGATCATCGGCGTTGTGGGCGGTGCCGTACTCGCGGTCATGCGCATGTCTCCCAATCCGGTCCTACGAACCGTATCCTGGATTTTCCTTTGGGTCTTTCGAGGCACCCCTATCTATGTCCAACTGGTGTTCTGGGGCCTGCTCTCGGCCATTTATCAGTCCATTAATTTGGGCTTTACTGAGGTGTCCCTGCAGACCATCCTCACCAACGCCTTCTTCCTTGCCGTGATGGGTCTAGGTCTCAATGAGGCAGCATATATGGCCGAAATCGTGCGCTCCGGCATCACCTCGGTGCCGGAAGGTCAAAAGGAGGCTTCCAAGGCCCTCGGCATGTCGTGGTGGATGACCATGCGCCGCACGGTACTTCCGCAGGCTATGCGCATTATCATCCCGCCGACCGGCAATGAGTTCATTTCTTTGCTGAAAACTTCTTCGCTTGTTGTTGCGATTCCTTATACTCAGGAAATCTTCGGCCGCACCACGGATATTTCGGCCGCCCTTTTCCAGCCGATCCCGCTGCTATTGGTTGCCGCATCTTGGTACCTCGTAGTTACTTCCCTACTGATGGTGGGCCAATACTTCTTGGAGCGCCGGTTTGAGCGCGGCGCCACCCGCGAGCTCACCGGCCGCCAACTTGCTGCGCTAGCAGACGCCGAAGGCACCATCCCCCGCAACGTATCCGTTATTCCGGAGGCAAAAAACTAATGGCTACTCCCATGATTTCCGCCCAGAACGTCCATAAGTCCTTCGGACAGCTCGAGGTCCTTAAAGGCATTGACCTCGAAGTCCAGCCCGGCGAAGTGGCTTGCCTATTGGGCCCTTCGGGCTCCGGCAAGTCCACCTTCCTGCGCTGCGTGAATCACTTGGATAAAGCTACCGCAGGTCGCTTATACGTAGACGGCGAGCTTATTGGCTACCGTGAGAAAAACGGCACCCTATATGAAATCAGCGAGAAGGAAGCAGCCGAGCAGCGATCCGATATCGGCATGGTCTTTCAGTCTTTTAACCTCTTCCCCCACCGCACGGTGATTGAAAACATCATCGAGGCCCCAGTCCAGGTGAAGAAGATTCCAGAAGACACTGCCCGAGCCCGCGCCATGGAGTTGCTCGAGGATGTCGGCTTGGCGTCCAAAGCCAATAACTACCCGGTGCAACTTTCCGGCGGCCAGCAGCAGCGCGTCGCTATTGCTCGTGCGGTGGCCATGAACCCTAAGCTCATGCTTTTCGACGAACCCACATCCGCCCTCGACCCCGAACTCGTCGGCGAAGTGCTGCGCGTAATGAAGGACCTCGCAGCCGAAGGCATGACCATGCTCGTAGTTACCCACGAGATGGGATTTGCCCGAGAGGTAGCCGACAAAGTCTTTTTCATGGACGGCGGCGTAGTTATCGAATCCGGCAGCCCAGCCGAGGTATTGGATAACCCGCAGCAGCCACGCACCAAAGAATTTTTGGCCTCGCTGCTTTAACGCCCGCAGCACTCAGCTGAGTGCCTGACTCGCAGATCTACGAGAGCGTCAAAAGACCCCGAATCAGCGCACTAGCCGCGCCAAGGCTAGCAACGCTAAGGGATAGCACGCGGGCCTTATCTCGCGTCACGCGCTCGGCAATGCGGGTGCCTGCCCAAATACCAACACACATCCCTAACACGCCGGCGGGCCACATCACCCAAGGCAACCCGTCGAAATTCGCTGCCCCCGTCAGCGTCTTGGTCAGCACCGAAAAGAATCCACCCACCACAAAGATGGGCTGCAACGTTGCGGCGTAGACCTGTTGGGGCCACTTCGCCGCCTGCGCATAGACGGTAATTACTGGGCCTGCCACTCCGGCCAAAGTATTGGTGAATCCGCCTAGAATGCCCGCGGAGATGGCAGGACCTATTCCTGCCATTGCCGGAACGAATTTCTTCCCGAACGTAACTACGGCAAGGGCGACCAGTAGCGCGGCGCCTACTACAACCATGAGGCCTGCGGTATCCATGCGCCTAATGAGCAATGCTGCGGCCAAGGAACCAATGACCATGACCGGGGCAATGAGCCCGAACTTCTTCCAGCTGACGTTTTCGCGGACGGAAACGGTGGTCAAAATCGCATTTACGCAAGCTAAGACGTTGATGACCAAGATGCCTTCTACAGGCCCGATAATCAGCATCAGGATAGGCCCACCGATGAGGCCTAGCCCCATTCCAGAAACCCGCTGAAGAGTCGAACCGGCTACGACAACGAAGAAGATGACCAGTGCAAGGCTCACTTGCGGTATTTCTCCTTTACCGCACGCCCCACAGCGTCTGGGAACATCCCGGTAACATCACCGCCGAATCTTGCCACCTGCTTGCACAGTGAGGAGCTAATATAGCCATATTTTTCGTCCGTGAGCAAAAAGACGGTATCGATTCCGGAAAGGCGCCGGTTCATCTGTGCCATGGGCAGCTCGTATTCGTAGTCTAGGGAGCTGCGCAGCCCCTTCACCAGCACGTCCACGCCGTGGTCCGTGGTGTAATCCACAAGAAGTCCGGAACAAAAGTCCACCTTAATCGAGGGATCCACGCTTTGGCGGATAAGTTCCATTCGTTCATCCACGCTGAAGAGACCAGAAGGCTTATCTGGGTTACCGGTTACCAATACGGTGACCTCATCAAACATCTGGTTCGCACGGTTGATGATATCAATATGGCCTAAAGTAACTGGGTCGAAAGATCCTGGGCAGACGGCTTTAGTCATGCTGTATTCGCTCTCGTTTCTTAAGTGGATTAGTCTTCGGCTTCCTCGCTGCCGGAGCGGGTAAAGACCGCCATATCCATGCGGGCGATACCAAAGGTGCGCTTTTTGAGCTTTTGGCCGGTGGGCTCAAACCCTGCGGGCCACACCGTCTCCGGGGATTCGACGTGGCGCTCGATTACCACCATCGCATGATCAGTAAGCACTGGTTCGATAGCGGCAAGGAGTTCCTCTACCTCATCAAAGGCATAGGGCGGATCCGCCAGCACTAGATCGAAGTGCTTGCGCGGTGCACTAGCCAGGTAGGTGTCTACCTTCATCTCATGTACGCGCACGCCGGGGTGCTTGACGACGCCCATATTGTGCCTAATGACCTTTATCGCATCCGCCGAAGATTCCACTAGCACGGCCTCGTCTGCGCCGCGGCTAGCTGCCTCGAGACCAAGCGCACCGGAGCCGGCGAAAAGGTCGAGCACCGAAGATCCAGCAAAACCCCACCGTGCATTAAGCGAAGAAAAAAGCCCTTCACGGGCGCGGTCTGCGGTGGGCCGGGTTCCTTCTGCGGGTACCTTGATGGTGCGTCCGCGGGCTTCTCCGGCGATAATGCGCGTCATTTATGCTTCTCCAATCTCCATCAAGAGGTCCCCGCCTACTACGTCACTAAAGTCAGCGACCGCAATGCGGTGTACCTTTCCCGGGCCCGGGCATTCTACGGGGGCCTCGAGCTTCGTGGCTTCCACAGTCGCGAGAGGAACCCCAGCATCTACCGTGTCACCCACGGCCACGTGGCAGCGGACAATGCCCGCGAAGGGGGCGTAGATTTTCATGCCTCTAGGTTAGCCTTTCTTAGTTCTTCTCCAAGAATTCTTGTTCACTTTCGCTCAAATTGCGGGTGAGTTCTTCTGCCAGCTCGGGATTGCGCAGCACCATCGCGCGCGCGTCGGTATGCGTGCGCTCTACAATGTCTTGATCATCTGCCAGATTCAGCAATCGCAAGGTACGGTGCTTGCCCGATTGCGAGGTACCCAAAATGTCGCCTTCTTGGCGCTGCCGTAAATCGAGCTCGGCCAACTCAAAACCGGAGGATGTCTCCGCAATCTGATTTATGCGTCGAAAGGATGGGGTGTTATCAGCTGCCGTGGTATGCAAAAGACAAATGGAGGCATTTCCCCCGCGCCCCACGCGGCCACGCAATTGATGCAGCTGGGAGACTCCAAAATGCTCAGCCTCACGGATGAGCATAACGGTGGCATTGGGAACATCCACGCCCACCTCGATGACCGTGGTTGAGACCAAAACATCGATCTCTCCCCTAGCAAATGACGTCATGACCTCATCTTTATTCGGCATCTTTCCATGCAAGATCGCCACACGTAGCCCCTTGAAGGGCCCATTTTCTAGCTGCTCCGCAAGCTCGAGGACCCCGCCTTTGTCTCCGATCCGGGGGCAGACGATATAGGCCTGGTGGCCGTGGGCTACTTCCTCCCGAATCCGCTCGAGGGCGCGCAGCACCCAAGTGGGCCGCCACTCAGCTACCACTGCCGATTGGATGGGCTTACGTCCGCCAGGCAACTCGGTAAGAGTCGAAACAGCTAGGTCACCAAAGACGGTCATCGCAATGGTGCGGGGGATCGGGGTCGCCGTCATCACGAGAATATGGGGGCTTAGTTCCTCACGTGCTTTGGTGCGTAAGCTATCGCGCTGCTCTACACCAAATCGATGTTGTTCATCTACTACCACTAGTCCCAGATTGAAAAACTCAACGGCTTCTTGGATGATCGCATGGGTTCCAATGATGATGTCCGCGTCGCCGGAGACAATATCTAGCAGGGCCTGGCGCTTTTCAGCTGTGCGCATAGAGCCGGTCAGGAGCACCACCTTGACGCCCTCTGGCACCGCTGTTCCGATAGAGGCAGCATGTTGAGACGCGAGCACCTCAGTAGGCGCCAGCAACGCAGCCTGGGTGCCTGCATCAACCGCCTGCAGCATCGCGCACGTGGCAACCATGGTCTTGCCAGAGCCGACCTCACCTTGCAGCAACCGCATCATGGGTAGCGGACGAGCCAGGTCATCTTCAATCTCGTTGATAACGCGCCGTTGCCCTTGGGTAAGTGCGAAAGGCAGATGCTTTAGCAGCTCCTCGCGAAAGCCTCCTAGCGTAGCCGGCATGGAAATGGCAGTACAAGCTTCGGCATCGCGTTGGCGCAAAGCCATGACGAGACCAATCGACAACGCCTCGTTGTATTTGAGCCGTTGAATAGCCCGATAAGGACCTGCCTCCCCAGGTTCGTGGATCTCTCGCACCGCCTTATCGAGGCTGATGATCATCTGATAATCCAACGGTTCCTCAATCGACGGGGTCTTCGATAAGACGTAGTGAATGGCGCCCATGATGTACCACGACGTGACCGTGGACGTGGCGGGGTACACGGGGATCCATTCTCGCTCTAAGAGGAGCTTGTCCAACCTGCCGAACTGCGACAGGTTCCGCAGCGAACCGGTGGCCTTCGGCCGATGCTTCTTTCCAGATTCGGGAGTCGGCTGACGGTAATCATCTAGCTCGCCTTCGGGACGGCCAAAGGCATCGATCTCCACAAAGTCTGGCTGTTGCAGCTGCGGCTGGTTGCGGAAGAATTTCAGCTTGCCGCTCATCATGACCCGCTGCCCGCGATGCAACATCCGCATGACGTAATTGGCATTGAAGAAGGTAGCAATGATGCTGCCATCGAGCTGCACATTGATAATGGTGGTCTTGCCCGTTTCATGGCGGTTGAATCCGGTGATAGTTCCGGTAACGGTGACGATTTCGCCCTCCGCAGCATCGCCTAAGCCGACGTCCTTGTTATGGCGGATATAGTCTCGCGGATAATGGGCTAAGAGCTCGCCGCAAGTCTCATACCCCAGCGCTTTGGTAATCTTTGCGGCGTCTTTCGCTGCAAGTACCTCGGTCAAAGGGCGATTATCCTGCCAGCCGAGCATTACTACTCCACTCCGATTTCAGTTGCGATATCTGGAACCTCCAGCGCCATTACATCCACGTGAAGGTGCTGGGAGATTGCTTCCTCGTCTAAGTCAAGCGCGCTCAAAATGGTGACCTGCTCCCCGCCCTCTGCTAAAAGGTCGCGGCAAGTGGCGATGATTGACTGCGGCGTCTCCTGGCTCGGATAGGCCACCCGCATAGACTTGGCAGCATCGCGCATGGCGGCGACAACGGCCCCGGCATCCGAATTGTCCGGTTCATAGACTGAAATCGCTGCTAACGCTGCAGCTAGCGATTGCGCGGGGACAACTCGCCCAGCCCCTGTATCCGTGCTTAGTCCGGTCGCGAGAACAATGTCCTCTTCCTCCGCTGCAATAGGATCATCTGGAGAAACCACGGTAACCCCCGCAGATTCCAAAAGGTCGGTAATAGGCCCTGGAGGTGCGGCGGCGAAAACGCGACGAGAAACCGGCTTTCCAGCAGCGGGTTCGGCGTAAGGAGGCAGCACCTCAATGCGCAGGTTGGTCACCTTTCCCGCGCAAAAGGCCGTCTCGATGACGGTGCCAGCTTGTTGGGAATGGATGTGTACGTTAGCGCTGTGTTCCGTGGCGCGGGCGATGACCAGGCTTTCTCCCAACGGGGTGAGGGAGGCCTGTAGTGCCTCTATGTCTCCTTCGAAAAAGAAGATTACCTCCAACTCGGTAACTGTCTCCGGCTCGGACAAGCCAGTGTGCCCAGCGGTTCCCTCAATTTCCGCCAAGAGCGATTCCAAGAGGATCACCAAACCGGCCCCTCCGGCGTCTACCACTCCTGCCTCGCGCAGTGCTGGCAATTGCGACGGCGTGTGCTCTAGGGCGGTCCGCGAAGCGGTAATGGCAGCGCTGACAATGCCGTGCAAGTTAGCGCTAGGGCGCGCGGCCGCGTTTCCCGCAGCTTCTGCGGCGGCCCGCAGAACGGTGATAACTGTGCCTTCTACCGGCTCCGTGATGGCCCGGTCCACCAGTTCCACGGCCTGCTGCAGCGAGCGAGCGAACACGCCGCCATCGATGACCGAGTCCACCGTGGATTCGGCCACTCCCCGTAGAAGCTGCGAGAGCACCATTCCGGAGTTCCCGCGCGCACCACGTACAGCGCCGAGCGCGAGGGCATCTGCTACATCGCCTCCATTGTTGAGCTCCTCCACCGCGGCTTCCATAGTGTGCGTCATATTGGAGCCGGTATCGGAATCAGGTACGGGGAACACATTGAGCGCGTTGATTTCATCGCGGCGATGGGATAGTTCGCCCACGGCGCGGGTGGCCCAATTGCGCAATCCCTGGGCATCCAGCGTGCTGGGGTATGACATGCGCAATAGTTTACAAGCGCCAGTCTATTTCCTGCGCCCCTTGGTTCCGCAAAAGGGCGTTTGCCCGGGAAAATGGGCGAGAACCGAAGAAGCCACGGCTGGCAGAAAGCGGTGAGGGGTGCGGGGACTTGATACAAGGGACGTCGGGAAGAAAGCGCTCACATCCTTGTGCGTCGCGGCCCCACAGGATGGCCACCATCGGCGTGCGGTTGAGTGCGCGAATGGCGGCCTCGGTAATTTCCTCCCACCCAATCCGGCGGTGCGATCCGGCCTGGCCAGGGGCTACGGTAAGCACCCTGTTGAGAAGCAGCACACCTTGGTCGGCCCATGCCCTTAAATCACCATCTTCGCGGCCGGCGATACCCAGGTCATCGCTAAGTTCTCGGTAGATATTGACCAAGGAACGCGGCGGTTTCACTCCTGGGCGGGTGGAAAAGGCCATCCCCATGGCGTGGCCTGGGGTGGGATAAGGATCTTGGCCAACAATGAGCACGCGGACATCGTCCAGCGGCATCTGGAGTGCGCGACACACGTCCGCGGCTGGCGGCAGGTACTCTTGGCCGTCTAGGGCCTGGGAGATCTGTGGCCACTGCTGCTCTATTACCGGTGCCAACGCCGGCTCCCAGGACGGGTGATAGGTGGGATGCATGGTTAAAAGCTCAGCCAGCCTTTCTGATAACTCGGGGTCTTGCTACCTACCGTAACCCCGCTGCCGCGAATAACGGTGCCAATCTTGCGGAAGCCGGAGGGCGCTTCCTTTGCAGTGGTACCCACGAGCGTGTGATCTTCACCGCCAGAAAGCACCCATTCCCATGGGTCACAGCCCAGAAGATCCGCAGCTTGGCAGAGCAGGTCCTCCGGCTGCAAGGCCTCCGGATCCAGATCCACGCGCACGCCGGAGTGCTCCGCCATCGTAGTGCAGTCTTGGATCAAACCATCGGAATTATCCGTCATGGCGGTAACCCCTGCGGCGCGGGCGATAACGCCGCGGCCGGGGTTCAGCCAGGGGGCACAGTGGGCGTCGATAAGCGGCTGCAGGTGATCGTGTCCTGCAGGAAGATCTCGGCCGAAGCGCTCCAACAAGGCCAGGCCCGCAGCAGAGTGGCCGATCTTTCCGTGCGCTACTACGTGCTGACCTGCCCGCGCGCCATCCAAGGTCAAGGCGGGAAGGCTGCCGCCAAGGAATCCAACGGCCGTGATATTGATGACTAATAGATCGGACTGGGTGAGATCACCGCCTACCAATTCCGCGTTATAGAAAGAGCTATGCTCCGCAATGCCCTCTGCGATCCCCCGCACGAAAGGCACCGGGGTATCACCTGGGGCGGCAATCGCGAGAAGCGCGGCAACGGGGCGCGCACCCATGGCCTCAATATCGGCAAAATTGCGCAAGATAGCCTTCTTGCCAATCTCGCGCGGGGTAGACCACTCGCGCAGGAAGTGACCTCCCTCCACCATCAAATCGGTGGCCGCCACGGTGCGGGAATTCGGCGGCGCACTGGGCAGAACCGCGGCATCGTCTCCATTGAGCCCACTGGAGGCCACGGAGGTAATTTCCCGGATGGCGGCGCGTTCTCCCACATCTGCGAGAGTCTGAGTTAAGTTCACCAGCTTCCTTTCGATACTATGAGCCCTTATGACATCCCAATTTAACCGCACCGCGATCTTCATTTCACTTGGGTTGTCCATAGTGATGGTTCTGGCGGTCCTCTTCGGCGCAAAGTACGTATTCAATAACATTGCCAAGGCACCCGTTGCGGTCTCCCCCGTGGAGTCCAAGGAATCGGATTCACAAGCCTGCCATAGCTTTATCGACGCCCTGCCGGATACGGTGATGGATAAACCGCGTGCAGATATTGCCGAGCCCGTACCTTCCGGCGTCGCGGCCTGGGCTACTACCTCTGAAGATAAGGTCACCGCCCGCTGCGGAGTAGATATGCCCTTCCAGTACACCGAGTATTCACAGCCCCAAGACGTAGACGGGGAACAGTGGTACCAAGTTCGCGATGCCACCCCCGGCTCCAACCTGACCACCTGGTATTCGACCCAGCGCTTCCCTATTGTGGCGGTGACTTCCTCCACTGACGCAGAGCCGGGCGAGCTTAACGACGCCCTCTCTTCCCTCGAAGAAAAGCCAGCCACCGCACACGAGGCGCCACTCAAGACACTCAAGGCGGGCGACGACCAGATGTGCGCCGAGGTGGACAAGGCCCTGCCCGATTCGGTGGCTGAGGGATACAGCCGCCGCGAGGTAGAGGAAAAGAATACCTATGTGTGGAGCGCCGATGGCCGCGAAGACATCGTTGCGCGATGCGGCGTAGCCAAGCCAGTGAACTACCGGGCCGGAGTCAAGCTCCAGCAGGTTAACGAAATTCCGTGGTTCGAGGACACCACCTTGGCCCACGGCACGACCGCAGGCACGTGGTTTGCCCTCGGCCGCGAGAACTACCTTGCGCTACACGCCCCACAAGATGCCGCGCAGGCGGCACTGGTGGAAATCGGCGACGTGCTCGCAGAGCACACGGCCGAAAAGTAGGCAGCGCTTAGGCCTACTTGGCTAGGGCCTGCTCGATAAGCGCCTCGAGCAGCGCCGGGTACTCGACGCCCGAGGCCGCGAGCACCTGCGGGTACATGGAGATCGGGGTAAAGCCCGGCAGGGTATTGATCTCGTTGATGTAGACGGAGTCCTCGGTGACGAAGAAGTCGACTCGGGACAGACCCTCGCAGTTGAGGGCCGCGAAGGCGCGGATTGCCATATCGCGCAGCCGCTCGGTCAATTCGGGTGCAAAAGGCGCAGGGATTTCGGCAGTGACCACGTTGTCGAGGTACTTCGTGTCGAAGCCATAAAAGCCCTCATCGGAGTCATCGATGCCCGCTAGCAGTGCTGGGACGGAGGCCAGCAAGGTGCCGTCGGCATAGTGCAATACGCCGATTTCTACCTCTTGGCCTACGATTTCCGGTTCCACCAGAACCTTGTCATCATCTTCTAGGGCGAGGTCAACAGCTGCAGGGAAATCCTCCCAGGTAGTGACCTTAGATACACCAATGGAGGATCCACCGCGAGCGGGTTTTACAAAGACGGGAAGGCCCAGGCGCTGCTTTTCGTCCTCGCTGATCTCGGTGTGGCCTTTGAGAATGACCTCAGGCGCTACAGGCAAGCCTGCTGCTACCAGCACCTTCTTGGTAAATTCCTTGTCCATTCCCACTGAGGACGCCAAAACTCCCGGCCCGACATAGGGCAAGCCGGAAAGCTCAAAGAGGCCTTGGATAGTACCGTCCTCACCAAAGGGGCCGTGCAGAATGGGAAATACCACGTCGACCTCTGCAAAGAGCGTGCCGTCGGTGACGTTGTGGAATTGTCCCCTGGCATTGGGATCAAGAGAAAGGGTCAGCTCCGCACCTGGGCTGACCTCCGGCATAACGCCATCGACAATTTCTAAGCCCTCCGTGGTGCCGGGCGTCCACGTGCCCTCACGGGTAATGCCAATGGGCACCACCTCGAATTTTTCCGGGTCGAGGTGGTTCATGATCGCACCTGCGGACACACAGGATACGGAGTGCTCGGTGCTACGGCCGCCATAGACAACGGCCACGCGGGTCTTTTCAGTCATGCCCGCAGATTTTACCCTCGACCTACTCCGACTTCTTGGACCGACCCATCAGAGCGATGATCATATCCTCTACCGCCATACCCTCGTAACAGACGCCATAGACCGCATGGGTGATCGGCATCTCTACCCTAGCCTGCTGGGCTAGGCGGTAGATGGAGTCACAGGAGTAGACGCCTTCCGCAACCTGGCCGTTGGTCGCGGCCTTGGCCTCCTCAATCGTCCCGCCCTGGCCCAAGCGGTAGCCAAAAGTGCGGTTACGCGACAACGTCGAGGTACATGTTGCTACCAAGTCGCCCAAACCAGCCAAGCCGGAGAAGGTAAAGGGGTCGGCTCCTAGCTCCACACCAAGACGGGTAATTTCTGCCAAACCGCGGGTGATGATGGTGGCCATCGTGTTATTGCCCAAACCCTTGCCGGAGGCGATACCGCAAGCTAAGGCGATAACGTTTTTGCAGGCACCGCCGATTTCCGCACCAATTACATCAGTATTAGTGTATGGGCGCAGGTACGGCGCAGCCACCGCGGCCTGCACGCGCTGGGCGCGCTCTTCGTCAGAGCAGGCAATCACCGTGGCGGCTACCTGGCCGGCAGCAATCTCCTTGGCCAGATTCGGGCCAGAAAGCACGGCGACCCGGTCTGCCGGCACATCCGCGGCGTCCATGATGACCTCGCTCATGCGCTTAAGCGTTGTGGTCTCTACGCCCTTGGAAATGGAGACCAACGTAGCCGCTTTGGGCAAATGGGGTGCCCACTTCTCCACATTGCCGCGCAATGTTTGGGAGGGAACGCCGAATACGACGACATCGGCAAGCGCCAGTGCCTCTACATCGTCGTGGGTGGCCCGTACCGCAGCCGGCAGGCGGGTATCTGGAAGATAATCGGGATTGGTGTGAGTCTCATTGATAGCCTGCGCCAACTCCGCGCGGCGCGCCCAAAGCCGGACATCGTTTCCGGCATCCGCAAAAACTTTGGCCAAGGTGGTACCCCAAGAACCAGCGCCCATCACAGCAACGTTAACCATGGTGTCTCCTTCAAACTTCAGATATATACCCAACCTTAAAGCATGCCTTTTTACTGTGGGCAAGGATGCACGACGCGCCTACCCCGTGGGACAATGGGCCCTTAGACACTGTTTTGAAGAACACAACAACTGTGGAAAGGCTCCGTGGAGGCAGACCATGCCGAATATTAAAAAAATGCACGAAACCGACAAGGACCAGCAGCACGAGGAATTTATATCCGGCCGCCACCAAGAAATCCCGGTGGACCCAGCCAAGGAATTTCACCGCACCACCCTTGCTGCTGGTGCCGTTGTCTGGCGTGGTACTCCGCAGAATCCGGAGATAGCACTCATTCACCGCCCCCACTACGATGATTGGTCCCTTCCAAAGGGGAAGGTGGACCCTGGCGAGTCTTTGCCCACCACAGCGGTGCGAGAAATCTTCGAAGAAACAGGCTTTAACGTGCGGCTTGGCAAGCTTATTGGCAAGGTAACCTACCCAGTCCAAGGCCGCACCAAGGTCGTTTA
Organism: Corynebacterium tuberculostearicum; assembly: GCF_030503735.1. The sequence continues at coordinate 851,619 of NZ_CP073096.1, forward strand.
CTACTGGGTGGCAAAGTATCTAGGCGGCACCTATTCCACCAATGGTGAGACCGATGAGCTGCGCTGGCTGCCCATCGACGAGGCGCAAGACCTCCTGTCCTACGACGTTGATACCGCGGTAGTGGCCAAGGCGGCTAAACGCCTACGCATCGCGCCCGCTACCCGCGTGCTTTATGTGCGCCACGCACGCGCGCATGAAAGGGGCAGCTGGCAAGGCGATGACAACCTGCGGCCACTGGATAAGAAGGGCCGCCGCCAAGCAGAGATGCTGGTGCCGATGCTGAGCGCCTACCAGCCCACCGCGATTTATTCAGCCTTGCCCCAGCGCTGCCAGCAGACAGCTGCCCCGCTCGCCGACGAACTGGGCAAGGACATTTCCATCAACAAAAACTTTGGTGACGAGGCCTGGGAGAACGACCCAGAAGCGGCCAAGAAAGCTTTCCGCCGCGTGGTCAACGACGGTGGCGTGCCCGTCATCGTCAGCCAAGGTGAAACCATTCCCGGCACTATTGAGGACCTCGCCCCAAAGTTCCTCAAAAAGCCGGTGGACAAGCTGAAGTTCAAGAAAGCTTCTGTGTGGGTCTTATCTTTCAACAATGGCGAGCTGACCGGTGCCGATTACCTGGCTAGCCCGCTGCCGGTGCGCTAGCTGCTCGGCTCTTCCGCACGCTACTACTAAGGCCTTGCTTATCCACCATATTCGGTGGACAGGCAGGGCCTTGTTTTGTTCCTAGGCGGTTTCGATAATACTTAGCCGCGCATACCCAAAGTGCGGCGGACGAAAAGCACGGCGATAAGAGTCTGCAACGCCGGAAAGATCAGCAGGCCCACTACGGTAAAGCTGAGCACTGCGTGCAACACTATGAGCAGGACACCCAGCAGAATGGTCACCCCCACATTCTTCTTAGCTACCTCAATGGAGGCGCCAAAGCATTCACCAACGGAAAGCTCGGGGCGTACCGCCTTAACAGCTGGCATCCACCAGAAGAAGAAAAGGGCAAATAGGCCAGGAATGATCAACAGCAAAAAGCCGAGGCCGATGATAAGGTTCGAGAGAAAATAGACCGCCATGAGCCCACCGGCGTTTTTGAAATTCAGGAAATCCGTAAATTGCAGCTCTCCTGTTTCAATCTGCTTATTGGCAGCCCTGTACCACGTGCTATATGCCCACAGTATTACTAGGAACATAGCAATAAGGGCGATGGCCATCACAGCAATGAGTCCGCCGGTCAGCGCACCCTCAGCCCCTGACCCGCTGTCCGCCATGCCATCGATCGAGGTCCCGCTTGCTGCCAGTACCGCTACAAGTAGTAGGTAGATAATGAAAATAACAATCCCTTGGAGCAACGGCCCAAAGATCCACTGCGCCCAGTTGCGACCAAAGTATCGGAACCCATCGCCTATGGCCTGGATGGCGTCTACATCCTCATCAAGGATGTTTTCGCCGGAATAGTTACTTCCGGCGTAGCCAGGCTGACCGTAAGGACCCTGCCCATAGGCGGGCAACTCATTGCCAGACCCGGGATACCCGGCACCGTTGTTTTCTGAATTGAAAGAATCATTATTCGAATAGGGGTTGCTCATAAGTCTAAAGCTAGGGGGATACTTTGCCGCAGCAAACTGGAGCAAACAATTGTTATCTATACGTTACCGAGTTATACCCCCACAACTCCCCCAATAAGCATGCTTGAGATTCTTCTTTGAAGGCGCGGAACCCCCTACAGTGCCTCCTTCCGATAGGACTGTGGGGTACTGCTACTAACCCTAATTCAATGGCAGTTTTTTATGGAGCAATAACGGAGGGTTTGAAGTTGGCGCGCCGCGATTCATAGCCAGCGATTGCGTCTTCGTTACGAAGGGTGATGCCGATGTCATCGAGCCCTTCCATCAACCGCCAACGGGTGTAGTCATCAATATCGAAGCGGTAGGTATTTTCACCCACTGTGACTGTTCGAGCCTCCAGGTCCACGGTGACCTGGGTTTCTCCAGATTCCAGCTGCTTCCAAATGAGTTCGATATCTTCTTGCTCCATCAATCCAGTAAGCAGTCCGGACTTTCCAGCGTTGCCGCGGAAAATATCAGCAAAGCGGGAAGAAAACACCGCGCGGAAGCCGTATTCACCCAACGCCCACACTGCGTGCTCACGGGAGGATCCGGTGCCAAAATCATTGCCCGCGAAAAGCACCGAGCCATCCTTGAATTGCGCCTGGTTGAGTACAAAGTTGTCATCGGAGCGCCAATTTGAAAATAGGCCATCTGAAAAGCCGGTACGCTTGACCGACTTCAAGTAGCGCGCGGGGATGATCTGGTCAGTATCCACGTTGGAAGCGCGCAGCGGCACGCCCGTTCCCGTATGCGTAATAAATTTCTCCATCGTCAATGCCTTTCTAAGCGCTTAATCCAGATCTGCAGGGCTAGACAGGTAACCGGTCACGGCAGTTGCGGCAGCCACCTGCGGGGAGACAAGGTGCGTGCGACCACCAGGGCCTTGTCGCCCCTCGAAGTTGCGGTTGGAGATGGAGGCGGATCGCTCGCCCGGGGCCAATTGATCTGGGTTCATACCCAAGCACATCGAGCAGCCGGCGGTACGCCACTCCGCGCCGAACTGTCGGAAGACTTCGTCGAGGCCCTCCTCCTCGGCTTGGGCCTTGACCACGGCGGAGGACGGCACGACCATCATCCGCGTATTGGCAGCGATGGTGCGCCCCTTGACCACGTCGGCCGCAGCGCGCAGGTCTTCGATGCGAGCATTGGTACAGGAACCGACGAAGACGGTATCGATCTTGATATCGCGCAGCGGAGTACCTGGCTGCAGGTCCATATACTGCAAAGCCTTTTCCACAGTGGCCTTTTCATTATCGTCACCACAATCTTCCGGATCTGGAACCTTCTCCCCTAACGGAAGGCCCTGTCCAGGATTGGTTCCCCACGTAACAAATGGGGTCAGCGAGGAGCCATCAATTTCCACGACAGTATCGAATTCTGCCCCTTCGTCCGTGGGAAGTGTCTTCCAATACTCAACTGCAGCATCCCAGACTGCCCCTGTGGGAGCGAACTCGCGGCCCTTGACATACTCGAAGGTCGTCTCATCGGGAGCGACCATGCCGGCGCGGGCTCCTGCCTCAATAGACATATTGCAGATGGTCATGCGCGCTTCCATGGACATCTTGCGGATGGCCTCACCGCGATACTCAATGATGTGGCCCTGCCCGCCACCGGTACCAATTTTCGCGATAATGGCCAAGATGAGGTCCTTGGCAGATACCCCTTCTTGCAGCTCGCCAGTCACCTCAATAGCCATGGTTTTGAATGGCTTTAAAGAAATCGTCTGCGTAGCCATGACGTGTTCTACCTCAGAGGTGCCAATACCCATGGCGATAGAGCCAAAGGCGCCATGCGTGGAGGTATGCGAGTCGCCACACACGATTGTCATACCCGGCTGGGTGATCCCCAGCTGCGGGCCAACCGTGTGCACAATGCCCTGCTGGGCATCACCCATAGAGTGCAAGCGCACTCCAAATTCTTCGCAATTCTTGCGCAGGGTCGAAACCTGGGTGCGTGAAACCTCATCCTTGATTTCCAAGAGGTTGCCGGACTTTATGCCTTGCGTGGGAACGTTATGGTCCTCGGTGGCCAAGTGCAGCTCGGGGTGACGCAACCTGCGGCCGGCCAGCCGCAAGCCATCAAATGCCTGCGGACTGGTAACTTCATGTAGTAGCTGAAAGTCAATAAAGATGAGGTCTGGCGCCCCAGCATCGCCGTGTTGGACGACGTGATCGCGCCACACTTTTTCTGCCAATGTCAGCTTCTGGTTCATAAACATCTCTCCACACTTGAAATCTCATAAGTTGGGACGTAGATTTCATTGTATGGGAGAGTATAGCGCAGTTTCCGGAATTAAGGTGTTGGATCGAGCAATGGCCATAATGATGGCCGCCGCCAACCACCCCTCCACCCTCAATGAATTATGCGAAACCACGGGGCTGCCTCGGGCGACAGCACACCGATTGGCCACCGCACTCGAAGCACACCGCATCCTCGTTCGCACCCCCGATGGAAAGTGGAAGGCTGGCCCAGCCCTTCCCGGCAACCGAGACCACCTCCTCGAGGCAGCCGAGCCAATCATGGAGAAACTGCGCGAACGCACCGGAGAATCCATCCAGCTCTACGAGGTCACCGGAAATACCCGCACCTGCATTGCCACTAGGGAGCCGGAATCCGGCCTCCACAACGTCGTGCCAGTCGGGCGCCAGCTACCACTTAGCTCCGGCTCTGCCGCACGCATCATCGCCGCATATGTGGACATCAATACCAAAGACGCCTCGTTTACCCAAGAAGACATTGAGGCGGCCCGAAACCAAGGCTATTCCGAATCTATTGAGGAACGCGAAGCCGGCTTAGCCTCCATCTCAGCGCCGGTTTTCGATAGTTCCGGAACCTTCCTCGCAGTGTTGTCGATTTCCGGATCTGCCGAGCGCTTCCGACCTTCCCCGGCCCAGAAATACGCCGACATTCTCACTTCCGCCGCACGCGAATTGAGCAATCTCCTCTAGGGTCCTCCCCAGCTTTACGACGCCCGCCTCCACTTAGCCCCAAGGAGGCGGGCCCCTTTTATTTCCCAAACCAGAAAATTAGAGAAACGCGCCCACGCCTATTGAAACTGAAATGAAAATACGGTTTAATGAAAACACACTGAAAACAACGGGGAACGTCCCCTACCAGAGAGGATCAGGCATCATGACCCACAACACCCACGAAGACCATACCCACACCCATGGCGCCGATTGTGGCCACGTTTCCTTCCCGCACGGTGACCACACCGACTATCTCCACGAGGGCCACATTCACCGTGAGCATGATGGCCACTGGGATGAGTGCGAGACCACCGAGCACGTTGAAGCCGAGGCGCACGCCGACCACACCCATGGTGAAGGCTGCGGCCACGTAGCGATCCCGCATGGCGACCACGTGGACTACCTGCACGACGGTCACCGCCACGCCGCCCACGGTGATCACTACGACGAGCACTAAGCGCCTATCGGGGCCTAGCCCCAAATCGCTTGCCGCCTAGGCCCCTTGAACTGTGGGCCCAGGCGGCCTTTTCTATGCCCACCACTACTGCTGAAATCGTCCCCGAAATTCACACCAGAAACATATCTGCAAGATCGACAGGACGCACTCTCTCATTTCTGTTAAAACTGACAGTCAGACTATTAGTTCTTTCCGTTTGGGTGCTACGGTTCTTCGAGTGATTACTAGTTGGAAGATTTTTCTCCAAGATTTTGTCCGCTTGTGGCGGACCCCGCAGGTCTGGGTGATCCTCATTGGTCTGATGATCACCCCAGCCCTGTATTCCTGGGTAAACATCTCCGGTTTCTGGGACCCATACGGAAACACAGAACACCTCAAAGTCGCCGTAGTTAATGAGGACAAAGGCGCATCCTCGGAGATGACCGGCCACTTAGACGTCGGCGGGCAGATGATTGACAAGCTGCATGACAATGACAAGCTGGGCTGGCAGTTCATGGACCGCCAGGAAGCCGAAGACGCCGTTAAGAAGGGGGACGTCTTCGCCTCGGTAATCGTCCCCGAGGACTTCTCTGCCGATTTCGTTAGCCTTTTTAAAGGTACCTATTCTCAGCCCACGCTGGAATATCACGTCAATGAAAAGCTGAACGCCATCGCACCGAAGATTACTGATACTGGCGCTTCGACCCTAGACACCACCATTAGCTCTACCTTTAATGAGCAGGTAGCGGATTCGGTGGCCACTGAGCTAAAGAACTCCGGTGGCGATTTGAGCCAGAAGATTAACAGTACCGCAAGCAAGACCGCGGATTCTTTTTCAGAGACTGCGGATACGGTAGCTAACTCCCGCAGCCAGCTTGCTGACGTGCATACCACCATCGAGAATGCGCGCCCAACTATCGCGCAAGCCCGTGATTCTTTGGGCACGGTGCAAAAGACCGTCGATGATGCCCAGACCGCCCTGGATGAACTTAACTCCATTACTGCAGAGGTCCAGCGGGAAGTCACTTCTTTCTCGGATGATGCCACCGCCGCCTATGTAGAAGGCACTACCGCCATGGCGGACGGCACCGCCTCCGCCAATGCCACCGTAGGCTCGGTCTCCGGCAAACTACGCGCCGCACTCAATCGCGTCGGTGCTGCCTCTGCGGGCGCGTCAGGAATCGTCGGTGAAGCTGACCGGGCTATCGATCAGCTTGAAAAGCTTGCGTCTTCACCGGCCCTGCCCCCACAGGTTTCCCAACAGATTAAGGATCAGGTAGGAGACCTCCGCGAACGCAATGATCAGAATAAGGCCGTTCTCGGTGACTTAGATACTCTCAACGGCGATACGAACGACACCATCGATTCGCTCAATAAGACCACGGGCATGTTGGAAAAGATGGCCGCCCAAACGCGCGATGATTCCCACGCGCTGCGCGATAACGTGGCCGAAGGCCTGCCCAAGCTCAATGCTGCGCTTTCCGACGTCACCGCTACCACCGGCAAACTTTCCGCCTCACTCGAAAGCCAGCAGGCACTGATAGGGCAAACCGATGGGCTCTTGGGCGGCGTCGACGAGCAGCTAAGCCAGGCCCAGCAAGTAGTTGAGCGCTTTTCTGTGGACCTCGACGGTATTGAGGAGGGGCTTCGCGCCTCCCGCAGCGATGTGATTGCGCTGAGCAATACCGCCAATAACAATTCCATCCTGCAGTCTGTGAAGGGCCTGAACACCGATGAGGTGTCTTCCTTCCTTGCCTCCCCTGCAGAGATGGAAAGCCACGCCGTATTCCCTGTAAAGCACTACGGTTCCGGCATGTCCTCGCTCTTTATCAACCTCACGCTGTGGATCGGCGCGTTCATGCTGCTCATCATCTTTCGCGCTGAGGTAGACCCGCAGGGCCGCAAGAACCTCACCATTACCAAGGCTTACCTTGCCCGCTTCCTTTTGCTTTCCTTCTTTGCCATCGCACAGGCACTCATCGTGTCCATCGGCAACCTGGCCATTGGAGTTGAACATGCCAATGCATTGGCCTACGTCGCTACCGCAGTCATCGTAGGCCTGTGCTACCTGAGCATTACCTATAGCTTGGTTTCTACGTTTGGACACGTAGGCCGCGGCATCGCGGTGGTCTTCGCCTTCATCCAGATTCCGGGCGCATCCGGCCTCTACCCCATTGAAATGACGCCGGACTTCTTCCGCGCGGTACATCCATTCCTGCCCTTTACCTACGGCATCGATGCCATGCGCGAGACCGTCGGTGGATTCTACGGCAACCACTATGCACGCGACCTTGCCGCGCTCATCGGCATGGCCGCGATCGCTTACCTCATCGGTACTGTGATGCGCCGCGGCCTGTCCAACGTCAACATGCTGGTCAACGACGAACTGCATAAGGGCGGTTTGGTTATCAATGAGCAGGTCCATCTGGTCGGCAGCCGGTACCGCTTTACCGACCTCCTCTATGCCTTGAATGACCGCGAGGCGTATCAACAAAGCTTGGAGGCTAAATGGAGCATGGCGCGCAGGAATTACTCCCAGCTGATGAAGATTACCGTCGCGGTAGGCCTAGCGTTAGTCGTCGCCTTGGGCATCTACTCACGCATTAACCCTGAAGAAAAGGCCATCATCTTCGGCCTGGCCTGCCTGGTTACGCTCATTGCGGTGGGGGTTATCTGCTCCCTTGAGTACGTCAAGCAGAGCATCGCGCACGATAACCGCCTGGCGGATCTCAGCGATGAGGAAATCCAGGAGCACCTCGAGCACCAACAGGAACACCCAAACCGCTACCTCCTAGAGGACTTAGACGAGGAATCCACACCTTCTAATACCAGCGAGACCAAGGAAATGCCCGCCGTTGATGGTGATGACTCCGGAAAGGGAGGCGAGTAAGTCATGAAAAACATTCTGACCATTCTCCGCGATGACCTCCACGCCATTCGCACCAATGTAATGACCGCGGTCATCATCTTTGGCCTTGCCATCATCCCGTTGCTTTTCACGTCCTTCAACGTGCTGGCTAGCTGGGATCCTTTTGCTACTACCAACCAGCTCAAGATTGCTGTGGCCAGCGAGGATGAAGGCCACGAAAGCGACCTCGCCTCCCTGAAGCTTAATCTGGGCGATGAGGTGCTCTCGCAGCTCAGCCGCAATCACGATATCGATTGGGTCATTACTGATAGCGCCGATGCAGTTGAAGGAACAAAGTCCGGCGAATACTATGCCGGCATTGTCCTTCCCAAAGACTTCAGCGCGGACCTTCTCACGTTCTATGTAGAAGGAACCGAACCAAGCAAGCTCAACCTCTATACCAATGAGAAGAAGAATGCGCTGTCTACCACCATCACGCAAAAGAGTGCGGACGGCGTCATCCAGAAAATCGACGAGTCCTTCACCCGCGTGGTATCCAATGTCGGCCTTGGCGTCGTCTCGGATTTTGATAAATACCTCAATGAGGACGATACCCAGACTGCACTCAATAACCTGCACAATCGCGTCAATAACGTCAGCACTCGCCTCGATGCTGCGGCTGGCACCGTAAGTGCACTAAGCAATCTGGTCGACTCCACCCTGCCGCTTACGCAGGCTGCGGACAATATTCTCGCCGAGGCTGGCCGCCAGGCTACGGAGACCAACAATGATCAAGGCGAAAACCCCATCGACGTTCTGCGCTCTACCCTCAATGACTCGGCTGGTTCGCTCGACGCTTCCTTGGCGGCTACAACGCAAAGCTACGATGCGCTTTCTGCCCAGGTCGATGAGTTGCTCAATAATGCAAGCAACACCAGCGCACAAACAGCGCAGACCTACCGCACCGCTGCTAAACGGGTGGATGAGCAAACTCAGGCCTTTGAGGGAGTTCGCACTTCCATCAAGGACCAAGCCGATAAAGTAGCCCTACCTGCCGCGGTGGCGGGTGGATATAAGGCGCTGATGGGCCAGATTGATGCCTCCATTGCCCAGAGCAACGCTCTGCATGATTCGCTCGTATCTACCGCCGATGACCTTGAGCAAGGCCGTGGCACGTCCCAAGACTCCCGACAGCGCACCAAGGATGCCATCGCCAATGCCAAGCAGGCTGCTGAGAAGGCACGCAATTCCTATAACGAGAACCTCAAACCGCAGCTAGATCAGCTCAACCAGAGCGTCTCGGTTGTCGCGGACGATATTGATGCTGTCAAGCAGGACATCGCAGGCATTCGCTCCTCGGTTTCCGAGGATGACGAGTCGCCACAGCAAAGCCTGGCGCGCGCCCGCGATACCACTGCCGGCCTTGCCGGCACCCTGCGGGAGCAAAGCGGCCGTTTTGCGGACATGGGCCGCAAGATCGACGAGGTGCGCCGTGGCGGCGATTTGGACAAGCTGGCGGATATCGTCGGCAACGATCCAGAACTGCTTGCCTCTCGCATCGCCGCTCCCGTGGCTGTAGACCGCCAGCCGGTCTACCCTGTCGCTGCCTTTGGCGTGGGTATGACGCCGTTCTACCTCGCCTTGTCGCTATGGGTAGGCGCCCTTCTGGCATGCGTGCTGGTGCATACCAACGCCGAGCGTAAATACTTGCGCAAGGACGAGAACGGGAAGTACGACGAGAGCGAATTCACCCGTGGTCAAGCGTTCTTCGGCCGCTTTGCCACACTCGGCCTGGTCGGCCTCGCGCAGGCCACCTTGGTGGTTCTCAGCCTCATCTTCTTCGTCCAGATCGAGCCTGCTCACCCATTCATGCTTATGTTTGCCGCATGGATAGTCTCGCTGGTGTTTATGTTGATCATCTATGCACTTGTCATCACACTCGATAGTGCCGGCAAGGCCTTAGCGGTGTTGTTGCTCGTGATACAAGTCTCCGGCTCCGGCGGCGCGTACCCGCTGCCTTTGCTGCCTGAATGGTTCCAGAACGTGAGCCCGTGGCTGCCAGCAACGTACGCCATTGATGCTTTCCGCAGCGCCATTGCGGGCACCTATCACGGTGATATTTGGCGCGAGTTGGGCATGCTACTGCTGTTTACTATCCCTGCATTGGTCGTCGGACTCGTTATCCGCCGCGCCATGGATGCCTATCACAAGCGCCTGCAGAAAGCGATTAAGAAGACGAAGGTTATGGCATAACCACGCTTGCCGACGCCCCTCCGTTCAGCCCACCAGGCCCCTTTCTCGGCCTGGTGGGCTTCTTTCATGCTCGGTCCCAAGCTAGTGCAAGCAATAGCACTGTAGGGTGTGAGAAAGCTGCTGAAGCCGTGAAAGAGGACGGGTGGTCGCTCTAGTCCTGACAACGGCCGCCGCACCTGGCTTGGGTGTTGTTTACCATGCTGCCGGGCTCATTATGGCAGCGCTTCTCCCTCTTCTCAGCCGCACACCACCGCTACGGAATGGCACGGTTTAACTCTCTGCTGTCTGCTTTTGGCTGGATCAGGCTCATTTTCAATATGCGGAGATGCGAGCGCACTTCAACCCCCAGACCTAGCACTCGGCCACTGCGCGCGGCTGTAGTCTGGGCTGGCGCATGCGGAAATTGGGTTGCATCTCTCGTGCTGACTACTATGGGAGTCTTCGAGCACTTCTACCCCACTATGCTCCAAATATGCGTGTTGACCCGTTCACGTAGTCTTTAGGACGAAGCTGAAGGCCCAACGTAGACTACCTTGGGCTAGAAACAAAAAGCTGCGAGCCGAGTAGCTCGCAGCAGTTACGATTTGGTACCCCGTACGGGATTTGAACCCGTGTTACCGGCGTGAGAGGCCGGCGTCCTAGGCCGCTAGACGAACGGGGCGCGTTCGCAGCAATCGCACACTGTGCGTTGCGGACTTGTTAAGAGTAAACGATGGGTTAATTCAGCACAAATCGCACGGTCACAAGTTCTTCTTGGGCCTTGAGTTCAGAGGGTCGTTGCAACACTTTCCCTTAGGAGGGTGTTGTTGTGTCTGGGGTTGTTGGCCCGTTTCATTCGTTGTCTGAATCGGATCGTCGTGGCTTAGTTGCCTTGGTTGGCAGTGGGCGTAGTGTCCGTTCGGCGGCTGGTGAGCTTGGCTGTCATTACGGGCATGCTTTGAATTTTTGCCATGCCTTTGGATTGCCAGTCGTGTATAAAGCCAAACGAGTTGATCGCCGCGGCAGCCAGGCTGTCCAGCTTGTAGAGCTAGTCCGAAGCGGACTGTCGGTACGCCAAGCTGCTAAAAGATGTGGGATGCATCTTACCGCTGCGTATGCCGTAGCTACGGAAGCTGGGTGCCATATCCGGTTAAGTCAGTATGCTCGGAAAGTCCGCCAGACGCAGTTAAGAGTGGAATACCTGCGCCTTCGGCTGGCGAGCCTGCCTGGTGGTGATGCTGGCACGGCAGTAGGAATTGATCGTCGACTGCGTTTAGATTTCGAAAAAGGACTCACCAAATCCCAGGGTCGACGAGAAGAGTTCATACCCGTCGGCGAAGACGCCAGCACGTATAACAGACTTATGAAAGCGCTGCACCAACGCCATGATGTCATCGAATCCGGAAGGCTTGCCCCTCCCGCCTTACCTAGCGGGGTAGATCCGTATAAACGCATCAGCAATCGCTACATTTGCTTCGAAGAACGCGTCATTATCGCCGATCTTCTCCGCGAAGATGTGCCACTGCGTGAGATTGGGCGCCGTTTAGGGCGTAGTGCATCGTCAATTCAGCGTGAAGTGCGCAGAAACCACAGTGCTGAAGGCCCGTATCGTGCGGAAACAGCCCAGTTAAAGGCCTGTGCGCGGAGATTGCGGCCGAAAATACCGAAACTACTAGCCAACAAAAGGCTATGGGACTATGTATGCGCACAATTGCGGGCACAATGGTCACCTGAGGAGATTTCTAATCGCCTGCCCATCGACTACCCCACTGATAAGGACATGCGCATTAGTCACGAAACGATTTATGACGCCTTTTACCTGCAGGCCAAAGGAAGACTCAAAGACCTTGGCTTGGACTTGCCGACCGGTAGAAAGAAACGCAAGAAACGCCAATCACGCACCACCACAGCTTCCCAGCAACGCTTCGTCGACGACATGATCCTCATAGACGACCGGCCAGATGAGGTAAGTGAACGTATTTTGCCAGGCCACTGGGAAGGCGACCTCATCCTCGGTAAAAACAACCAATCAGCGGTAATCACGCTAGTAGAACGCGTTAGCCGATTTGTTGTCCTTGGCCACTTACCGGGAAGGCATACCAGCAAAGAAGTATTCACAGCCCTGCACAAGGCAGTTGCAGGAATCGATAAAGCTATCTGGTCATCAATTACCTGGGACCAAGGAAGCGAAATGGCTGGCCATAAAGCCTTTACCATGGCTACTGACATTCCCATCTACTTCTGCCATCCAGGATCGCCATGGGAACGCGGCAGCAACGAAAACACCAACGGCAGGCTGAGAAGAAACCTTCCTAAAAACAGCGACCTGTCCATCTACAGTGCCGAGGACTTGGAGATGATCGCCAACATTCACAACCACAAACCACGCAAAGCACTCAACTGGCGCACCCCAGCCGAAGTCATGACCAACGCCCTCACACAAACCGGTAGCATCAAACCAAACTAACCATCATCGTTGCAACGACCCCTAGAATCCAAGGGCAACAGGTAAGCGCAAAAATCCCGAGTCCGATGCTGCAGTGAGGGTTCTTCGTGGCCGAGGTGCGGATCGAATCAGTGGTTATTCCGCATGCAATCTGTGGATAGTCCGTGGCCGAGAACGCTGTGCTAGTAGAACTCGGGATGGCGCTGCGCGTCGAAAAGCATATGCTGCAGGCTCCTATACTTCGTACAAGCGTTGATGGGAAGGAAGTTGTGGATTATAGCGTTACTACCTGGCATTACTTTGGGACTGTGCGCCTTCGCTGTGGTGCGTTTCAATTTCTGCCATCCGCTCTCCTTTCTGTCTGTTTTCTGCTGTACTTGCAGTCTATGCCGGCGCATACAGGACAAAAAGGGTTTTGCAGAACTTCGCGGCGGTCTTAACCCTGGTCTGAATAACGCCGCCCTACTGGCTGCAGGAATTCTGTGGCGGTCTGGGGGTAGCTTATAACCAATTTTCCAACTTGCGCTTTGGGCCTGTACAGAACGGCGATAATGTGAGGGAATGCCCCATGTATAAAAAATCCTCCAGCCTTTCGGCTGGAGGTCGTGGTACCCCGTACGGGATTTGAACCCGTGTTACCGGCGTGAGAGGCCGGCGTCCTAGGCCGCTAGACGAACGGGGCATAGAACAAGTGAGCCTGCTACTTAAAGCATTTTCACTGCTGGCCTACCAGGACTCGAACCTAGAATGGCGGTACCAGAAACCGCTGTGTTGCCAATTACACCATAGGCCATCTGCAAACTTGCATTGGAAGTAAGTCGCCTATCAGGCGGTCTCCCTTGCTCGCTGCAACGTGTTATAACTATAATGATCATCGCCTAAACTGCCAAATCGGCAGCTCAACACCCTTTTTCGGGCAATAACATTTGGCGAAAAAGATGCGGCGAATGACAGTACTGTAGTTCCATCGTCATCCGCCGCATCGGCGCGGGATGAGACATTAATTCCCGCGCTAACTCCTGCGTGTCTTACTGCTCCGCTGGGACAAATGGGGTTAACTCGCGGGCTGCGCGCAGGCGAGCCAGCGTAGAGTCCTTGCCCAGCAGTTCCATGGACTCAAAGAGCGGTGGGGAAACCTGTGCGCCGGAAATGGCCACGCGCAGTGCACCGTAGGCCTTACGGGGCTTCAGTTCGAGGTCTTCAATAAGCGCCTTGGAGAGGGCCGCTTCGATGTTTTCCGTCTTCCAGTCCGCAACGCCCTCGAGGGTCTCAATGCCCACCTCGAGCGGCTGTTTCGCCTCTTCCTTGAGGTTTTTCTTCGCCGCCTTCTCATCGAGCTTCAGCTCAGCATCTGGCGTTACCAAAAAGCTCATCAGGCCGTAAGCATCAGACAGAGTCTTGATGCGGGTCTGAACCAGGTCTGCGGCGAAGGCAAACTTCTCGCCGTCATAATCGACTGGGAAGTCCGTGTATTCGGTCAAGTAGTTGCGCAGACGGAAGGCAAATTCTTCTGGGTCCAGCTGGCGGATGTGGTCCGCGTTAATAGCTTCGAGCTTCTTCTGGTCAAAGCGTGCCGGGTTACCCAGCACATCGTGGACGTCGAAGTTTTCTACCAAGTCATCCATGCTGAAAATGTCCTGGTCCGCAGACAGGGACCACCCCAGCAGGGACAGGTAATTGAGCATGCCCTCTGGGATGATGCCGTTATCGCGGTGGTTAAACAGGTTGGACTGCGGATCGCGCTTCGACAGCTTCTTATTGCCCTCGCCCATCACGAATGGCAAGTGGCCAAACTCTGGGGTGAACTCGGCGACGCCGATCTTCTTCAGGGCTTCGTAAAGCGCAAGCTGGCGTGGAGTGGAAGATAGCAGGTCCTCACCGCGCAGCACGTGGGTAACGCGCATCAGCGCATCATCAACCGGGTTAACCAGGGTGTAGAGCGGTGCGCCGTTGGAACGGGCCACAACGTAGTCCGGTTGAGTCTCACATTTGAAAGTCATCTCACCGCGCACCAAGTCGGTCCAAGTCCAGTCCTGCTCCGGCATGCGCAGGCGCCACACCGGCTTGCGGCCTTCAGCCTCAAAAGCATCGATCTGCTCCTGGGTGAGGTCACGGTCATAGTTGTCATAGCCCAGCTTTGGGTCGCGACCAGCAGCCTTGTGACGCTCTTCTACCTCTTCGGCCGTGGAGTATGCCGGATATACAAAGCCACCCTCAATGAGCTTGTCTAGGACCTCCTTGTAGATGTCCATGCGCTGGGATTGGCGATAAGGCCCATCTGGCCCACCCACATCAATGCCCTCGTCCCAGCCCAAGCCAAGCCAAGTCAGGGAGTCAATAATGGCCTGGTAAGACTCCTCAGAGTCGCGAGCCGCATCGGTGTCCTCGATGCGGAATACCAGCTTGCCGCCGGTATGACGGGCATACGCCCAGTTAAACAGTGCGGTGCGCACCATGCCTACGTGCGGGGTGCCGGTTGGTGATGGACAGAATCGAACGCGTACTTCAGTCATGCCAACCATCGTAGTGGAGCCCGCAATCCCAGTCCGCACCAGTCCAAAGTGGCCCCACACTGCCCCGGCGCGCGGGCCACTTACACTCTGCACCTACACACAAATAGGGGTAAACGGTAATAAATTTCATTACGAAGACACAGGTCAGTGAACCTGGTTTCCCTTAGCCTTAACAGAATATGGGAATCATTTTCTATAGTTTCTGATGAACTTGTGAGAACTACAGAAAGGCCTTCCCAACAGTGGCTTCCCCACGCATCCGTTTCCTTGCCACGCTGAGCACGTTGGCGCTTATAACTCCCGCCACGGCCGTCGCCGGCCCCGATGACGGCAAGCACATTGCTACCAATACCCACGTTGACTCCCCCAAGTCCTTTTGGGAAAACAACGATTTTGTCCTGAAATCCGAGTTTGGCGACCAGGCACCACCGATCGCAGACACCGTTGCGTGGGTGGGCAGGGGCTTTAGCGCTACGGACGGCAGCAACCAGTATCTTTATACACTGCCTGAAAACGGCACGCAGGACTATATTGGGGCGCCCGGAACCACTTACTACACCGCCCCACACCAGGTATCGGGAAATGCTTCGCCCATCTGGCTAGGCTTTGGCGCAGATACTTCGTTGCCTACGGATAAGTTCCGCGATGGCGTAGCTTTCCTTGACTTACTTAGCGTCGATGGCCCCGGCGAGGTCGAGCTTTTTACCAATAAAGATGACGAGGACGGCACCCAACTGCACCGTATGCTCGGTTCCTTCCCAGATTCACCACACTCGGCCTACCTCGTTGCCGGCACACATACGCACAACTCCACTCTGTTTACCAAGCCAGGCCGATACCGCCTGACCTACCGCACCAGTGCGCGCGGAAAGGATGGCCAGCTCATAGCCAATGAGCCACAGACCACCACCATCCAAGTTGGCGGGCAAAAGCCCAAAGAGGAAAAAACGCCGAGCCTCAAGGAGCGCTTCGCACAGTCCGCGGCTGGCAACGCCGCTGCTGCAGGCTACAGCCTGCGCATGGCCCCCAAGTCCAATCCCGAAAAAGACGGCGACGACAAGCTCACCACCATTTCCTTCGACGCCAAGAACAAGGCACAAGGCACCCTCACGCTGCTTATCGACGGCTACTTCCTCACCGACCTTCCCGTTAAGGACGGGCATGCTCAGTGGGATGAATATATGGGTCCCGCCCCTTCCCAGTTACAGGCCGTATTTACCCCAGAGGGTGATGCCCCACGCTGGATATCCCAACCCCTTGACTTCCAACCCGGTAAATCCAGCCACACCGATTCTTCTGCCGCCGCTGATACGTGGCAGGAAACTTCCCAGCCGCGCCAGCTGGCCGCCACCGAGGAAACCGAGCTAAAAGAGCTGGGCTACACCATCCGCATGCGCAAGCAGGGTGATGGGGGCACCAAGATTGTGGTGGATACCGAGGATAAAGACTTCAATGGCCTTCTCACTGGCGGGCTCTATGACACGAAGGGGGCTAAATACCCCACCGTGGATCTGGAAACCCCTATTACTAACGGCCACGGCGAGGTCGCCTTTGATGAGGGCGAGTACTTCAAAGGCTATTTTGCCAAGGTTAACCTCTTCCCCCATTCCACCGTTAAGGCTGGACATGCTAGCAGCGTTATTACTGAGTCTTTTGCTTTTGGTGAAAACTATGAAGTCAGTGGGAAGTTCTCCACTTCCAATGAAGAACCAGAGGCTACCCCAGGCAAGGAAGACACTCCGTCTTCCGCGCCGCAGCCAGGCACCGAAGAACCGCAAGCCAGCAATGCACAATGCAGCGAGAAGTACCTACTAGACCGTGGTCATGTAGACATCAAGGCCCAGCCTGCCGAGGGAGGCTTTGCAACGGTTCTGCGCGATGACACGGCACAAGTGGACAAGAAGTCTGTTGACCGCAAACTCGATGACGTTGTACTCGGCGTACACGATAATGCGCTCACCCCGCGCAATAAGAAGCTCGCAGGCAAGGAGTTCGATTTCCTAGGAAAGCCCGGTGAGCGCTTCTATCACCTGCCACAAACCCAGGACCAAAACATCATTTGGCCAGGCTATAACACCCAGGATCTGAACTATTCCTTAACCAAGGACAATGCCGTCAACCTCAACTTGAAGCCCACCTCCACGCCGGACGGTGCCGAATGGGGCGCATTTATCGATGGCACCCGTGGCAAAGGTTTTTCGGTCCTCGCCAATTCTGCGGCTAAGGACTACACCATCGAAACCAACTTTCCGGCCCATACCCATACGCACTGGGCCTTTTCCAAGCCTGGCTTGTACACCTTTGAGGCTACTTATACGGCCACGGGCACGGACGGCAAGGAACTAAAGTCCGCGCCCCAAACCCTCACCTTTGCTGTAGGCGATAAGACATTGGACTCCTGTTCCTTCCTCGCGCCGGGCACGACCGGGAGCGGAGAGCCCAGCGAAAGTCCAACAGATAAGCCTTCCGCGGAGCCTTCCCAGGAGCCTTCCACGCAACCATCCGCACCTGATAACCCGGACACACCAGCCCACCCCGGCCGGCCAGAAGAGCCCACAGGGTCCTCGTTTAGCCCGTGGAGTCTGGTCCTACCAGCGGTCCTCGTGGTGATTTTCAAGGCCTTTTATAACTTTTTCCGAGATAACGAGGACCTCATCCGCAAGCGCTTCGGCCTCAACTTCTAAGCCTCTTCTACCCCACCAACTAGACGGGAAACCACAATGCACTATTCACCATCTTTTTCCTCCCGGCGCGTCCCGCTGCGGCGCCGATTTATTCAGGTATTTGCCGCCGTCTTTGCCACAGCATTGGCGTTCTTCTCCCCCGCCGCGGCACTTGCTTTTGATGAGGTCTTCGACTCTGGGCATGTAGACGCCTTCTATGTCACGGCGCCAGATGGTCAGCTACATCTGTCAATGAAGGAAGACATCACTGGATCGGCCGTTCCACGCTCCGGCGATGATGTGGTGCTCAAGGTTGTCGAGGATGCCTGGTCGGATGCCACCGAGGCCGTGCCGGAGATAGGCCAGCCCACCTACCTCCTGCCACAATCGCAAGACCAGCGCATCATTTGGCCGGGCTGGGATACCCAACCTGCACGCGATGGCGGCTTTGACAACGTTGACCTAGAATTCGCCGAAATTTCCGGCCCGGGTTCGGTATATGTCTTTGAGACCAGCGGTTTCGGAGACATACAGGCGGTTACTGATTCCGGTTCAATGGAGCTGACCAGCGGCGAGGTCATCAACCAACCCAATCCAGCCCACCGGCACGTCAACTGGGCCTTTAGCGAAGCCGGCACCTACACCATGACGGTGCGAGCCCACTCCAACGGCGAAACCAGCAATGCTGTGACCTACACCTGGGAAGTGGGCGACGGCGGCGATGCGTCCACAGTGGATCGATCGGCTGACACGGACGAGGTTAGCAATGACCAAGAAGCCTCGAGCGCCCAACGGTCAGCAGACAAGGGCGGCGCTGCAGCTGCCGATAAGTCCGGCGTCTCCGGGGACGAAGAGTGCACCCCGGGCATGACGCCGCAAATCAAGGACGATACGGTCTCCCCCTCCCAGTGGCGCGATGCTGAAGGCGCTACCTTTTATCTCTCCGATAAATCCAGCGTCGATCTTCCGCAAGAGGTAGGCCCAGTGCCAGCTGGTCAGGCGTGGATGATTGGTTCTACCCAGGTCGATGGTGTGCCGTGGCTCGGCGCTAATACCCAAAGTCCAACCATGCGCAAGAATATCCCTGGCGATGTCACCTGGGAGTTAGCAGGCTTCAAGGGACCCGGCCCGATGATGGTCTACTCCCAGGGCGGATTGGGAAAGATCGTGGGCGATGAGTGGTTCCGCGGCAATGCAGATGCGGCGGAGGGCACCTATTCGATTGCGCCCAATACGCACGTGCACCCCAACTGGGTCTTTGGTGCGCAAGGCACCTATGACGTCACCATCCGCCAGGTGGCCAAGACCAATGAGGGCAAGCAAGTTGCCGGTCAAGCGACACTTCACTTCGTGGTCGGCGGCGACAAGCCGGCTGAAGCCTTTGACAACGGGCACTTCGACTTGGGCGCTGCGGTCAATCCGGAGGGCGGCGACTGCGGGCATGGTGCTGCGGCAGGTGGGGCGTCGGCAAGCGCTGGTGGCTCTACCGCAAGTACCGGATCAAACACTGGCCAGTCCGGGCAGGCACACAGCAAGGGCGGTTCTTTAGCCAATACGGGGACTCCTATTGTTCCCTTTGGCATCGGAGCGTTGGGCTTGGGCATGCTCTTCCTCGGCCTAGGCATTGCCCGTCTAGCTGTAGCTAAGGCAGCAGACTAATGGCGCGTGCGCTTTCCCATAGACGCCGGCTTCGGACCATAGGCGCGCTACTGGGCTCCTGCCTGCTGGCCACTGGTTGTGCCCCTTCGGCTGCGTTGGATACCGGAAGCGGAGAAAAATTCGCCGTGGTGGCCACCACCCCGATCCTCGCGGATCTTGCGCGCAACGTCGCAGGAGAAGATGCCCGGGTACAAAGCCTTATCCCCAGCGGAAAAGATCCGCATACCTTTGAGCCAACGCTGCGCACGGTGCGCGATGTTGCCAATGCCGATTTGGCGCTGAGCAATGGCTACTTGCTGGAGCCACAGTCCCTCATCGATACGCTGCACGAATCCACCGATGCCCCCGTGGTGGAAGTCGCCGATGCTGCCTCCACCCGCGGTGCCACTCTGGTGCCGCTGGTAGAAGATGTCTCGCTCGAGGCAATTTGGCTGGGCCTGCGCATCAGCGGCGCACAGCAGCGTTCTTCCGGAGTGGACTTCCGCATGGTCTCTGCCGATGGGCCAGGTAACGTCGCGGCCTATGTGGTCTCTACCTTCGGCACCCCGGAGGTCCTTTTTAACTCGGCCGATGGCATCGATGGAAAAGACTCAGTGACCTTGCCGGCCAACGCCCACACGCACGTGTCTTGGGGATTTTCCCAGCCGGGAATCTACCACCTCGGGTTCCAAGCAGAGGGCACCGACGTCCAACACCTCACTGTGGCCGTGGGAGTAAACCCGCCTAAAGGCATGCAAGTGATAGATTCCGGACACCTGGATATTGCAGGAGACCTAGCCAAGCGACGCATTGACCTGCGCGATCAGGACGAGCGCTTCGACCCTGCCACCACCGTGGTGTCAATCCCCTCTTCGGTACTGCAGCCCATACCGCCGGATCCGGCCTACCGCTTCCTGGGCAGGCCGGGATCGGATACCTACCTATTGCCGCAGGCGGTGCTAGGAAAACACATCCACGGCGAGGTGGACCCGCACCTGTGGCACAACGTGGACAATGCCATCGCCTACGTCGATGTCATTGCCGAGGAAATGGCGCAGGCAGATCCTTCCCACGGGGCGTCCTACCGCCAACGAGCGGAGACCTACACGCAGCGTCTGCGGAATACGGATACCTATGTTGACCGTGCCATTTCTTATATTGCAGAAGAAAACCGGCACCTTGTGACCACGCACCACGGCTATGCCTACCTGGAGCAAGGTTATGACATGTCGGTAGCCGGCTTCGTCACTCCCAATCCGGCCATCGAGCCTTCCCCACGCGAGGTCATTTCCTTACGCCGCACGCTGGAGAACCTCCATCTGCCAGCCGTGTTTGTAGAACCCGTGCAGCAGGCAAGCACCGAGACCCTGAAGCAGGCTGCCGCGGAGCAAGGCCTGGAGCTGTGCCCCATCTACGGCGACACGTTCGATGACACCGTCAGCTCCTACATCGACCTCATGAAATTTAACGCTGATTCCCTGCAGCGTTGCCTGAACCCCAATCCCACCCATGGAGATAAAAATGCTTAAATTCGCTACTCGTACCGCCACCCGCACCGCCGCCTGCGTCCTTACTGCAGGTCTGGCACTTTCTACCAGCCCTGCTTGGGCGGGAGACCTCGCCCAGGTGGTCGGTGCCGATGAACACGTTGCCCCGCAGGGCGAAGAAAAGGTCATCGACACCGGTCACGTAGACGTTGGTGCCCTGCTTGATGGCACGGATTCTGATCTTATGGCCCGCGATGATGCCGGCGATAAGCCAGTCTGGCGTCACTTGGACGACCTCGTGTTTTCCGTGGGCGATAAAGCACAGCAAGCCCTTCCCGATACGGATGACTTTGGCTTCGTTGGAGCTGAGTCCGGCGATAAGGTCTGGGTGGTTCCCCAAACCGAGCAAGTCGGCGTTCCCTGGCTGGGCTGGAATACCCAGGCGCCCTCCCTTGTCGACGCCGCCGACCGCGGCGTCACCATGGAATTCCTCGGCCACTCCGGCCCGGGCGATTTCTCCCTCTTCTTACAAAACGGCGGCTTTGAAGCACCACAGCTCTTGTGGTCCACCGTGCAGAAGAGCGACGAGGACTTCTGGGTAGACCTCAATACCCACACCCACGCCAACTGGACGTTTACGGAGCCAGGCACCCATCAGGTAGGCATCAGGGTGAAGGGCAAGACCAAGGACGGCGCCGATTTCAGCACCGATGGCGTACTCACCTTCGCCGTGGGCGATGATGCCGACGTCCAAGCGGCCCAAGACACTACCTGGAATCCAGACAACGCTCAGACCGCAGGCTCCTCTATTCCCACCTGGGTTTTTGTCCTCGCCGGCGTTGGCGCCGTAGTGCTACTGCTGGCCCTAGGGCTCGCCCTGCGTTCAGCCAAGCGGGGCGATAGCCGTGGCTAAACCGCTCATTTCCGTTGCTGATCTAAACGTCTCACTCTCGCACCGCAGCGTTATCACCGCTGCCAATCTAGAGGTCCACCCCGGTGAATTCATCGGGCTCCTCGGGCCCAATGGTGCTGGTAAGACCACCCTCATGCGCGCCATTTTAGGGCTTATCCCTTCCTCCGGAACTCGCAGCATCTCCGGCACCGTGGGGTATGTTCCCCAGCGTCACGAAGTGGAATGGGGCTTCCCCATCAATGTCTATCGCACCGTGCTCAGCGGGCGCATCGGCATCATTGGCTGGCTCAAGCGACCGCGCGCTAAAGATCATGCCGCAGCAGCAGAGGCGCTTCGTTTGGCGAACATGGAAGAATTTTCTACCCGCCCCATCGAAGAACTCTCCGGTGGTCAACGCCAGCGCGTGCTCATCGCCCGGGCCCTCGCCACACAACCACACGTGCTGTTGCTCGATGAGCCCTTTACCGGACTAGATGCGCCCAATACCGAATCGCTCCTCGAGCTTTTTGAAGAGCTTTCCCACCGCGGCACATCCATCATTATGTCCACTCATAACCTTTCTGAAGCCGCACATTCTTGCCACCGCCTCATTCTCTTTAACGGCACCGTGGTAGCCGATGATTCCGCCTCCCACCTTCTCCACCAGACGGATCCGTGGACGCAAACCTTTGGCGTGCGTGCCGGTTCCCCTTTGCTTTCTGCCATTGGAGTCACCGCATGATAAAAATTTCCTTCCTCGATTTCCTGCGCGACCTGGTCAATCCCCACCTTGACTTTCTCGCCCGCGCGGTAGGCATCTCCTTGCTTGCGGCCATCGTTTGCGGCGTCATCGGCTGCTATGTCGTGCTACGCGGCATGGCTTTTATTGGCGACGCCGTCTCCCACGCCGTATTCCCGGGCCTAGCCATTGCCTTCGTCCTGCAAACCTCGGTGCTCGTGGGCGGCGCAGTCGCCGGTGCGGTTGTGGCCTTGCTCATCGCCGCTTTTTCGCAGCGTCGCCACGTGCGAGCGGATTCCATCATCGGTATCTTCTTCGCCGCTGCTTTCGCTTTGGGCATGGTGATAATCTCGCGCACCGATGGTTATAGCGCCTCGCTGACAAGCTTCCTCTTCGGCTCACTCACCGGCGTTTCCCGCACCGATATTATCGTCGCGGGCTGCGTATGCACCGTAGTTGTCGCCATCGTTATAGCCTTTGGCCCCCAGCTCAACGCCACGTGCTTGGACCGGGAAACTGCCCGCGCAATGGGCTTGCCTGTGTTTGTTTTGGACATCATTTTGTACTTGTGCGTCACGGCCGCAGTGGTCATTTCCGTGAGCACCATCGGCAATATCTTGGTCCTCGCGCTGCTCATCACTCCGGCCGCGACGGCACGCCTGCTTAGCACGCATCTTGTGACCATGATGTGGCTTTCCGCCCTCATCGGCGCGCTGTCCAGTTTCCTCGGCATCTACCTGGCGTGGGCCATTGACCTGCCGGCCGGCGCCACCATCGTGCTCACGCTCACCGCGATCTTCTTGGTTGTATGGGCCATCCATCCACTTCTCGGCGCCCGCAAGCACGCAGGTGCCTCGCTTTCCGACGCCCCACACCCCACTCCACGAAAGGAATCCGTCTCCTCATGAAACCTGTCTGCCGCACCGCGGTAGCCCTCGGCACCGCGGGACTGATAAGCCTCAGCGCCCTTCCGGGAGCGGGGGTAGAACTCTTCGAGCCCGCCACCGCATATGCAGAAGAATCCACCGAAGCATGCACTTCCAGCGACTTCGACCTCATCACCAAGGGACACCAGGACATGGCGCTCAGCGGCGATTCCGGCGATCTCAGCTTCAAGGTCAAAGATGATGATAAGGGCATCGAGCATGACTCTGAGTCCTTTGCCATTGAGGTATCTGATGACCTTAAGCAGCCGCTTTCCGAGCTCAGCGATAGTTCCCTGCCCGATGAAGGCTGGGTACTGCCGCAAACGCAAGATCCCAACGCCCCCTGGCTAGGTTTTAATACCCAAGAGCTTTCTCAGGATCTCCTCGCCGCCGGAGACACCGCTACTTTGAGCCTGGCTATCGCACAGGGCCCCGAGGATGGCCGTATCGTGGCCTACCAGATGGAGCTTGGTGGCCCCAAGGTACTTATGGATACTGCCGATGGCTCTGCCTGGGACTACCCCGGCAACTCCCATTCCCACCCGGCCTTTGTCTTTACCGAGCCGGGAACCTACGCGGTGAGCTTTACCTTTGAGCTTCCCGACGGCTCCCGACACCACCTCCATGCCGGTTTCCTCGTCGGAGAGCAGGCCACGGAGACAGAACTGTGCGGCGTGGACTATACCGATGCTGACGCTGCTACCGGCAACGGAGGCGACTCAAATAGCCGGCCCAAGCAACTTGAAAAAGACGTTAAAGACGTAGACAAAGCCATCGCTGGCTTGGACAAAGAGCTCGAAAAGACCCTGCAGGAGGGTCAGAAATTTCTAGAAGGTGGTAAGCCGCAACAAGGAGACAAGGACTCTGGCGAGGATAGCGCGGGCAAGCGCAAGCAGGCCTCCCGCACCACGGCAAAAGACGCTGGGAAGGATGGAGCTCCACATGGCACGCCCTCCACGGGCTCAGCTCAAGCCTCTGGTACTCCGCGAAAGTCCGGTTCTGGTTCTGGGGCTACGACCCACCACTCTGCTAGCCGTGTGAATGATTCTGCCTCCACTGCGAAATCCGGCAAAAGCGCGGCTACTGGCAGGAGCTCGCACCGTTCTGCTTCCACCAGCGGTTCTTCCCACTCGACGGCCAAAAAGTCCACCGGCTCACGGGACGCAAAGTCTACTAAGCGTACTAAGGGCAAGGCTGCGGGCTCCGCTAGTGCACAGCAGGTTCCGGATGCCGGTGCTGCGGAAGGCAGGGACTCTGAGAATGTGCTGACTAATGCCGCTGCGTATACCGCTACCCTGGCAAAAAGTAGCTTCTGGGCGGGACTTCTAGCCGGACTAGGCGCATTCGCGCTGGTGCTCGGCATCGGCCTGTTGGTCTATGTCCAGTTCTACCGCAAGAAGAAGGCCCCAACCCAGCAGCCTGCCGATGATGCTACGACCCACCTGCCGCGCGTCGACTAGCACAGTGCTCTTGAGCAGCCAACAATAGAACTAGGCCCAGAGGTTCTCTCCTCTGGGCCTTATCCGTAGCTAAGCGCCGCGGTTTTATACCCTGGCCTTGGATGAGAGGAAGTCCCAGACCACCCGTGGAGTATCTGGCTGCCAGAACCAGGTGTGGTCCTGTGGAACCTTGACCAGCTGTACATCCTTCTGGCAGCCGTTGAAGCTCAGGCGTTCGGAACCGCCAGCCTCCGGAATGGCTTGGAAGGTCATATCGCATCGATTGCGCTTCAGGTAGCCGCCAAGCACGGTGCGCACTGGCAAGTAACCAGCCTCGTGCCGGTCACCGCCTGCATAGGTCATCATCTTGTCATTAACACCATGCATGATGAGGGTATTCATCGGCGCATCGGCACAGTTGACCTCGACCGGGTTATAAAATGCACCCGAGACCATGGCTACAGCCGCGAAGGTATCTTGGGCGTGGCAGCCCAGCACAGAGGTAAACCCGCCGCCGTTGGACATGCCCATGGCGTACACGCGGTTGCGGTCAACATGGTAATCCTTGTCTACCGCGTCGAGAATGCGCTTGATGAAGCGGATGTCCTCACCATCGCGGGTCTTGGCATAGGGCGCTGCCTCCCAAGCGCGCTCAAAGCCCTCCGGGTAGACGATGATTGCCTCATTATTAGCGTCAGTAGTCTGCATGCGCGCATAGCCGGAGTAATTTTCTGGGGAATCTCCCCAGCCGCCAAAGCCGAAAAGTACCGGCGCAGCCTTGTCGGGCGAATAATGATTTGGAATGCGCAGCAAGTATCGACGAGTCTTGCCTTCATGCTCCATCTCTAGCGACTGCATGGAGCCAGGCTTAAACGGAGGATTCGGGCTAATAGTGGTATCCCCCATTTCCGGCTGCGGAGCTGGTTCTGGAAGCGATGATCCGTTTGGAGCTGGCTCCGGCGCATTAATCTTGCCACTATTTTCCGCAGGAGCTGGAGTGGATTCCTTTGCACCTTCTGGGACTAGGTGGGATCCATCCGGCTGCGGGGTAACAGGTTGTGCGTCTGCGGGGGCAGGCGCGGGAGCCGGAGCGGGTGCGGGAGCTGGAACCGGCTGAGATACAGGTTGCGGTGCCGGAGCTGGTGCAGGCACTGGCTCTTCTTGCGCATGGGCAGGATAAGCGCACAGCAGCGCAGCACTAGCTAGTGCTGCGGAGAGGATTAGGTATAGGGAACGGCGCAGGAACTTAGTAATATTAGCCACAACATTAAAATTAACCACATTGTTCACTTGAGACACTATTTACACGCCCAGCGCACACTGAATTCTGTAAGAAAAGTCCAAGGCATTAAGCTAGATGCTCATGCACGAAGACAGACCAAGCACCGCCCCCGATTTTTTGCTTTCACGAGCAACGGGGTCTGTCCGTACCCAAGGTGCGCGCCAAACCTTTACTGACGTTGACGCGGCGATCTCTGCCCTGCGCAACAAAGACGCAACCATGGTAGTGGGCGCAATCCCTTTCGATTCTGACACGCCCGCCGCGCTGACGGTACCGGAAGAGATAATTCGGGAAGAAGGACCTCTAGAGCCCCACGCTCACTATCGCAATCAGACTCTCAAGTCCCGCGTCGTCGGCTTTGATCCGGAACCAGAAGAGCACCTGCGCCGCGTGGAAGCAGCCATCGGCACCATCGAGACCTCCAAACTGGAGAAGGTAGTCCTAGCCCGCGCCGTAGACATCGAATTCCCAGAGGTTATCGATCCACGGCTTGTGGCGGCCCGTCTCATTGATCTCTCCGCTAACCGCGATGGTTTCATTGCTGATCTCTCCCCCGCCGGGCGCCCAGGCGCGATGTTAGTTGGCTCTTCCCCAGAGGTTCTAATCAAGCGTCAAGGCTCGACTGTGTCCGCATTCCCCTTGGCGGGGTCGTCTCCGCGCCGCGCCACTCCGGCAGAGGACCACATCGCCGGCCAAGACCTTTTACACTCTGCAAAGGACCTCCACGAACACGCTTTTGTCGTAGAACATCTCCGCCGAGTGCTCAACCCCCTATGTGAGCGACTGAATATTCCCGATACCCCCCAGCTAATTAGCACCAATGAGATGTGGCACTTAGGCACGCCCGTCGCCGGACCGCTCAAGGATAAGCACTTGACAGCCCTAGAGCTTGCCTTGGCTACTCACCCCACTCCAGCTATCTGCGGCACCCCAGCCGAGGCTGCCCAAGCCCTCATTGAGACCGCAGAGACAGACCGCGGGTTCTACGCCGGAGCGGTCGGTTGGTGCGATAGCTCGGGAGATGGCGAATACATGGTGGCCATCCGCTGTGCTGAAGTCGCTGGCGATGGCCTTTCCGCGCGAGCCTGGGCCGGCGGTGGGATTGTGGGCGATTCCAACGCCCAAGCCGAGCTAGAGGAAACCACAGCCAAACTGCAGACAATCCTCCGGGCGCTGAGCCTTTAGCCCGCTCGCTTGGCGACGAGAATCGCGTCAATGCGGTGGTGCGCCCCCGCGCCCTCGCTCACGTGGCGCGCTCGCCGAGTTAAGGTAATAACCTCTAGCTCCGCAAATTTTCCGCGAGCCACTCCGGCATGGCTAGCTCTGCAGACTCCACCTCGTGATGGACAAAAAGCAGCGTTCCGCCAGGAGCGACCAAGCGCTCCAACCTTTGGACCTCGTCCGCCGTAGCTCGCACTCTCCCGTAATGGACACTTACTAGGTCAAACGGGGTGTGGCTAAAGCTGCTAAAAGTGGCCACCTGCGCTTCGACGCCGCGCTCCCGTGTGCGGGCCACGACTGTCGGGGCGAAGTCTATGCCCAGTACCTGCCAACCCTGATTCTTCAGTCAGAGCGCATCTGCGCCCTCACCACAACCAATCTCGAGAGCGGAGCCGGGCGTAAGTCCTGCTGTGCAATCGACCAAGGTAGCATTCGGGTTCCCCGACCATACCCGATCGCTGCTACGGTAGCGCTCCTCCATTTCCGCAGAGGTAGGTACATAGGGGCGGTGATCGTGGGATGCAGAGCTATGCATGAGAAATGGGGTTTCGGAGGGTACCGAGGCCTGGAATCTCAATCTCGATGGTATCCCCCGGCACCATCGGCGCAGTGCCGGCTGGGGAACCAGTGGTAATGACATCGCCCGGCAATAAGGTATATGCCGCAGAAATCTCTTCCAAAATGCCGCCCATCTTTACAATCATCTGATCCGTATTGGAATCCTGCTTTTGTTCGCGGGAGCCCTCGTGCGTCAGGTAGGCGTGAATCTTCTGATCGTCCAAGTTCAAAGTACTGAGATCCGTCTCAATCCACGGGCCCAGCGGGCAGAAGGTATCGATGCCCTTGGCTCGCGCCCACTGGCCATCCTTGAACTGCAGGTCACGGGAGGAGACATCGTTACAGATGGTGTAGCCCAGCACGTGGTCCTGCCAATTCTCTGCCTTAATATTCTTAGACGGCTTGGAAATGACCACGGCTAGCTCGCCTTCAAATTCCACGTTGGTGGCATAGTCAGGGATCTTGATGGCCGCATCCGGCCCGACTACTGCGGTGGATGGTTTGATAAAAATCGTAGGCGGAAGGCTATCCGCGGACTTCTTAAAGACCTCTGCAACGTGGTCCGCATAGTTTCGTCCGAGCGCCACCACCTTGGTAGGCAGCGTTGGAGCCAACAGGCGAACCTCATTCAGCTTCCACTCTCGGCCGGTCGGCTCTGGCGGAGTGAACGGCGTGCCCGCGATTTCTTTTGCTACCAAGTCTTCCATCGGGGCGTCCTTTGGCCCGTCAATGATGGCAAAACAGATTCCTTCTGGGTGTGCAATTCGTCCTAAACGCATAGCGGCTATCCTACTCAATTGCCACCTTTACACGTGTGCAAAGGATGCGATGTTAATTAGTTAATCTAAGTAAATTGCATGAACACTACGGTGATGACTCTGCGGGTCGGTGCACCCTGGGGCGTCGGCAAGCGCATTGCGCACAATGCAGAAAGTCCACCGCACCCCTCCTTAGGGTAAGCGCACAACATCGCCCCTATAAAACGGAGTTCTATCCTGCCAGGATACCGGCGATTCGGTCACCTACTTCAGAGGTCTTAATCGGCGCACCTCTCCGCTGCGCTACATCCTGAGCCACTGCGTCTTCAATCCGTTGTGCTTTATCTTTGTCGCCAACGTGACGCAGGAGCATTGCCGCGGACAAGATGGCCGCTGTAGGATCTGCGATTCCTTGGCGTGCAATATCTGGCGCAGAACCATGGACCGGCTCAAACATGGAGGGATTTGCGCCAGACGCATCGATATTTCCGGAAGCAGCGAGACCGATGCCACCAGTTACCGCGCCGGCAAGATCTGTAAGAATGTCACCGAAGAGGTTATCGGTAACAATAACGTCATAGCGTGCCGGATCAGTGACCATATATATCGTGGCCGCGTCAATATGCTGGTAATCCACCTGTACATCTGGAAACTCGGCTGATACCTCATCGACCGTGCGCTGCCACAGACCTCCAGCATTAACCAAAACATTGGTCTTGTGCACCAAAGTTAGGCGCTTCCGACGCTGCTTCGCGCGAGCAAAGGCATCACGCACCACTCGCTCCACGCCAAAACGAGTATTTTGTGAAACCTCACTCGCCACCTCATGCGCGGTACCTTCTCGTAGCGTGCCGCCATTTCCGCAGTACAGACCTTCGGTCCCTTCGCGCACCACCACAAAATCAATGTCTCCCGGTTCAGCCAACGGCGAAGAAGCGGTGGGATATAGCTTGGACGGACGCAGGTTCACATGGTGGTCCAACTCAAACCTCATCTTGAGCAAAAGCCCTCGTTCCAATACGCCCGGAGCTACCTTTCCCGGTGCTCCAATTGCCCCCAATAAAATGGCATCGTGCTCGCGCAGGCTGACTAAATCCGCATCCGTAAGAAGCTCTCCATTGCGCAGGTAGCGTCGCGCGCCGAGGTCATACTCAGTGGTTTCAATATCGGAACGAACAGCCTGCAGTACTTTGAGGGCTTCAGTCGTCACCTCAGGCCCGATGCCATCTCCACCGATCACAGCAAGTTTCATTATGTAGGATTCCTTTCTCACAGAGTGGATATTCACCCACCCTACCAAAAGGAAACCGCGCAGCGCAGGGAATTACCTGCGCTGCGCGGCATGGCTTCACACTTTCTGTAAGAGTGCCTATGCGTCCATATCTAACTGTTCACACTCCGCCCCTAATGCCCCATTGATTTCTTCGATGAGCTGTTCCGGCACTTCAGTCTCCACGCGAAGAATCAATACTGCATCGGACTCCTGCTTGCCATAGGTCAGAGCCGCCGCCACGATATTGATGCCAGCTGCGCCCAACTTGGTACCCACGGTTCCCAATGCTCCGGGAGCATCCGCGTAACGGAAAAAGAGATTTCGGCCAGTAGCACGCATATCGACGCCACGGCCGTTAATACGGATGAATTTTTCGGTTCCATCGACACCGATGAGCGCACCGGTCAGCGAAGACGTCTCCCCGTCGGCGCCAATCACCTTGACCTGCAAAGAGGAGCGGTGTCCCTTGGATTCCGCGTTGGTAGATACTTCCACTTCTACCCCGCGGCTCTGCGCAATCTGCATTGCATTAACAAAGGTCACCGGTTCAGAGGTCACACCGCTAAACAGGCCGCGAACGGCAGAAAGCCCCAGGACTTCTACATCTTCCGCCGAAAGCTCACCGCATGCTTCTACTTCTACAGCAACGGGCGCCTGGCCCAACAGGCGACCAGCCGTAAGACCCAGTTTGCGCGCAAGATCCAACCAGCCAGAAACCTCTTCCCCTACGGTGCCGCCAGAGACGTTTACCGCATCCGGGACAAACTCCCCAGCCAAGGCTTTGAGCACGGAAGCCGCTACATCGGTTCCCGCACGGTCTTGGGCCTCTACCGTAGATGCGCCTAGATGAGGCGACACGGTAACCTGCGGCAGCTGGAACAGTGGGGAGTTGGTACATGGCTCCGTGGCATAAACATCGAAGCCAGCACCGCGATGATGTCCAGACTCAATGGATTCAGCCAAAGCAGCCTCATCTACCAGCCCACCACGGGCAGCATTAATCAAGATCTGACCCTTTTTAGCCTTAGCCAGCAAGTCCTTATCAAACATGCCGGCAGTCTCCGGAGTCTTAGGCAAATGAATGGTCACGAAATCGGACCGAGACATGAGCTCTTCCAGCTCCACCAGCTCTACCCCAAGCGCCGCCGCGCGCGCCGGATTCGCATAGGGATCATGAGCAATGATGGTGGTTTCGAAAGACTTTAAACGTTGCGCAAAAAGTTGCCCGATGTGCCCAAAACCGACAATCCCAACTGTCTTGCCGTATACCTCTACACCTTTGAACGACGAGCGCTTCCACTCTCCCTGCCGCAGAGACTGGTCAGCAGCCGGCACTTGGCGCGCAGTAGCCAATAGCAGCGAAATAGCCTGTTCACACGCGGAGTGGATATTCGAGGTGGGCGCATTGACAACCATTACGCCCTTTTCCGTCGCCGCTGGGATATCCACGTTATCCAAGCCCACACCGGCACGGCCTACAATCTTCAGGTTCGGGGCTGCTTTTAATACTTCTGCGTCCACAGTAGTGGCAGAACGCACCAGCAATGCCTCCGCATCAGGAACCGCAGCGAGTAGCTCCTCTCGATTGGGCCCGTCGACCCAACGGACGTCGACAGAATCCCCCAGAGCCGTAACTGTAGATTGAGCTAGTTTATCAGCGATAAGAACTACCGGCTTCGACATATCTTCCTTTACTTAACTGTAGTGCGGTTCACGCGAGTAGTTCGCGTGTCAAGGAAGTGTAGTTCAGCTAGGGGTGCCTTGCTTGATTTTCGCCTTAAATTCTTTCACTCGACCGAATTCCGGGCCGAGAGCCACCAATGCACCTTCTTCTAACCCGGCAACGGCCGCCATACTGTGCTTATCTTCTAGCGGATCTGCTGTCGGCATCACCAAGACTTTGCCACCATAAGCTGCAGCCGTAATCACATTAGCGATTGGGCTATTTTTCGTCGCTACGATATTCGGCGCCATCTGTCCGTCCCTTCGAGACTGAGCCGGAACAGCTCCTTTCTTCTCCTCGTTGCCTTCAGGTTCTCCTTCATACGGCACCCAAGCCGGACGCAGCTCCACTTGAGGAGTCTTATCCAATCGCGCGATATCTTTAACCATTTGTTCTGGGGAAGCTACCACTTTGGAGCCATACTGTAAGGCTGTGAACTCTCCTAAAGCTTTGTGCGTTCCTGGGTCCTTAATCACGTCAAATTCCCCAGACGTCTCCGTCCAAGGCACATCGCCGATGACTACCAGGCGCCGCACACCAAGGTCGGTTAAAAGCTTATGAATCTCCAGACGCTTATCATCTTGGTACTGAACTGCAGGCAAGTGCTGATTTACCGCGAGCGTCGCCGCCCGCAATTTAGATTCATCGTCTGAGGCAAAGAGAACCAGTGAATCCGAGTCTTTAAAAAACAGACGGCTAGCCTCAATTCCAGTGGCGTCATTTATGATGACAAACTTGCCGTCAAAATTCGGGTCAATAAGCCGGTTCTGGTTCTCCGCTTTAGCCTTATTGAGGTCAATTTCTGACTCGGCCATATCAGACAATCCTCGCCTGACCAGTTTGGACTCTGTAACCGAGGTGCCACAGGCCGATAACAATAGCGAAGCAACAATTACTGTGGCAGCAGACCGCACAGATTTAGCGATCAAAGGCTTGGGGCCCTTCCTCTCCACCGAATAGATCTGCCTCGTCAACATCGCGGATAACGGGTTTGCCTAATGCATATTCCACGATATTTAGGAACCGATGACGGCGATCCGCTAAGAACTCTCGCGGTCGAGACGCACGCAGGTAGTCCAAGTTCATCTCGTGGGAGGCAAGAACCTCGTCAAATTCGGCGTCTTCCATGATGGACTTTGACTGCACGCGGGGTAGGTATCGGTTGGGCGCAAAACCGTCAAGAACCACCTCAGTCCGCTTGCCCATCGGGGTGTAATTCATCACGGATTCTGCCAAGACACGATCTACCCCGTGGCGCTTACACCAATTCAATGGGAATACAGGGAAAAAGCCTGGCTTTAGCTCCTCAAACGTATTCCTATTAAAGGCTTTTCCTGTACGCCAATCCTTAGCACCACGAGCCATCAAGAGGGCGTATAAGCCGTGCCATACACCGTCCTTTTCATCTACCGAGAGCAAACGGGACTCGCGGAAGCTGGCATCTGCAACGGTCTTTGGAACCTCATCTGTTGCACCGGCCACCCATTCGGTGACCTCATCGACGTCGCGGGCAGCCCGCAACCGCACGGCTGAAGAGCCGTAGAGCTCGCCAAAGACACCGCACCAGAACCATTGGTTGATACGGTCCCACGACTGCTGGGTAGACAGTACTCCACTGCGCTTAGCAAGGCGGGCTATAATTACCGCCAAAGGAACAATCTGCTCATTAAATGGAACCTGGTCAGTGCTGAGAATGCAACGCTGAGCCAAGAATTCAGAGACCTCACGGAAAGTAATACGCAGGTCGTTTGCCGCTGACTTGTACTCCGACAAGGAAAGCTTCAAAATATCCTCCCGCTGGCCCCCGGCGTAGCCCTTTTCACCGGATACAAGCAGCGATACCGCGGAGAGGAACTCGGTGCGCCCAATTCCGTCTAGAGCCGGGGACTTCCGTAGGTCCCTTTCCACATCTTGCCAGTCAGCGGCTAGATGGAAGTTGGGATCCTCTGAGGCAAAGACCGCGGTCAACAAGTCGAATACGTCCATTTGCAAGCCTGCCGAGTTTGCTTGCGCGAAAATCGAGCCGATGCCTGCCCGCTCCGTCTCGCGGGAAAGGCGAATCATTGGCAGGTCATAGCCA
Source organism: Corynebacterium tuberculostearicum (assembly GCF_030503735.1). The sequence goes on from NZ_CP073096.1 coordinate 885,347, forward strand.
GACAATGGCCGAACGATCCGATTATTAAACGCCGCGAGTTCTGAACTGTACTCCTGCTTGGTGGCTGCAAGCTCGAAGAGTCTACTGACGCCATCTTCGCTCAATAGCGAAGATACTGGGATGCACATATGCTCTAGTGCATCTTCGCGGGAGAGAATGTCTCCCTCAATCGCCGGCGCAAAGTGCGATCGAATCTTGCCGTCTTGGTTAACCGCAAAGATGGCGTCATCCGGCATGAGTTCTCCGCGCACTGCAGCGCGGATATCAATAAAGAAACGACGGTGAATCTTCTTTTTACGGAAGTCAGTAGTATCGACGAAACCGTCGCCATTAAAGCAGTGATACAAGGTGGTCAGACGCTGTTGCCCGTCCAAAAGGAGCAATCCCGGATCGACGCCAGTATCCGGTGCACCCGCGAGGGCACGGGGCCGAAAGCGCATCTTTTCGTTTCGGGTATCCAATGCCATGAGCGCACCGATAGGATAACCGCGCAATACAGAAACGATGAGAGAACGAATACGGTCCTCATCCCAGGCGTAGCTGCGCTGGAAATCCGGGAGCTGGATGTCCCCACGATCAATTCGTGCGAAGAGGTCTTTGAGATCATAACTTGGCACCGTAAAACCCATGCCATACATCCTACTCCCTAGGATCTATTTTTACCTGACTCAAATACAGCAAAACCCACGGTGAACACGCTTGTTCATCGTGAGTTAGTGCTAGGTACGCGGCCGAAAGCTATTAGGCCGTAGCATCCAGAGGATTCTTTACCCAGCTCATGAGATCACGCAGCTTGGTGCCAGTCTTTTCAATCTCGTGCTGTGCGAACCCCTCGCGCAGATCCTCCAATTCCTTATTGCCGCCCTCAATATTAGCCAGCAGCCGTTTGGTAAAGGTGCCGTCCTGAATATCCGACAGAATGTCCTTCATGCGCTGCTTCGTATCGGCATTGATAATACGCGGTCCGGAAATATACCCGCCGAACTCAGCGGTATCAGAGACCGAGTAGTTCATATTGGCGATACCACCCTCGAACATCAGGTCCACAATGAGCTTCATCTCGTGCAGAACTTCAAAGTAAGCCATTTCCGGTTCGTATCCAGCCTCAGTTAGAACCTCAAAGCCGGTGCGAATCAGGAATTCGACGCCGCCGCACAGCACAGCCTGCTCACCAAAGAGGTCAGTAACCGTTTCGGCCTCGAAGGTGGTGGGGATGACGCCGGCACGCGCGCCGCCGATGGCTGCGGCGTAAGACAAGGTCAGGTCGTGGCCCTCGTTCTTGGGATCCTGCTCGGTAGCGATGAGGCACGGAACGCCCTTGCCATCAACAAACTGACGGCGGACCAAGTGGCCAGGCCCCTTGGGTGCAACCATTCCGACGGTGACGTTGGCCTGCGGCTCAATCAGCTTGAAGTGAATATTCAAGCCGTGGCCAAACAGCAACGCGTTGCCATCCTCCAGGTGGGGAGCGATCTCGTCTTCAAAAATCTGCTTCTGGGAGGTATCTGGGGCCAGCAGCATGATGACGTCTGCCCACTTGGCAGCCTCTGCCACGGTCTTGACCTCAAATCCCGCTTCTTCGGCCTTAGGCGCAGACTTAGATCCTTCGCGCAGGCCAATTACGACCTCAACGCCGGAATCACGCAGGTTCTGCGCGTGCGCATGCCCTTGGGAGCCATAACCAATGACGGCTACCTTGCGACCCTGAATGATAGACAGGTCTGCATCGTCGTCGTAGAAGGTTTCAATAGCCATGTTGTAGTCCTCAATTCTGTTGCGTTTGAAAGTTCAATGAAACAACGTCCCACCCAGCATTATACCATTATGCGAGACGCTGTGCTCATATAATGAGATTTAATTGCGTGGAGGGGCCATCGCCTTAGGGCCACGGCCCAAAGCGACATCTCCCGACTGGACCAGCTCGAGTACACCGAATGGCTCCAAGACATCGAGCAGTGCAGCCAGCTTTCCCGGGGTGCCAGTGGCCTCCACCACTACAGACTCTTGCGCCACATCAACCACCCGGGCACGGAAAATATTGACGGCGTCGACAACCTGCGGCCTGTTGGCATTGTTGGCAGCTACCTTGACCAGCATCAGGGCTCGCGCCACGGTCGAGTCCGTGTCCAGCTCCACCACCTTGATTACTGGAATAATCTTATTGAGCTGTTTGGTCACCTGCTCCATAATGATCTCAGAAGCATCGACCACTATGGTCAGCCGGTTAATCCCTGGATTTTCCGTTTGGGCAGAAACCAGCGAAATGATGCTGTATCCACGCCGAGAAAACATGCCCGTCACGCGCGACAAAAGTCCCTCTACGTCTTCTACCAGGACCGACAGAGTATGCCGGGAAACGTCACTGGGTGCCATGCCTATACCTCCTGGATAGTCTCGTCGATATCGGCAGGAGCTTCTGCTGCCGATTCATTGTCAGCAAAAAGCGGGCGCAAGCCACGGGCATATTGAATTTCTTCGTTAGACGCCCCACCGCCAATCATTGGCCAGACCTGGGCATCCTCACCAACGATGAAGTCAAGGACCACTGGGCGGTCATTGATTGCGCGTGCCCGTTCAATGGCCGGCACTACTTCTTCCTCACAGGTGACTCGGATAGCCTCGCATCCCAGCGCCTCTGCCAAGCGGACGAAGTCTGGGGTATAGACATCTCGTTCTCGCAGCTTAGTATTGGAGTAGTTCTCATTAAAGAATAGTGTCTGCCACTGACGGACCATGCCGAGGTTGCCGTTGTTAATGACGGCAACCTTAAACGGAAAGCCCTCCAATGCCGCGGTGGTGAGTTCCTGGTTGGTCATTTGGAAGCAACCGTCACCGTCAATCGCCCACACTTCTTTATCCGGGCATGCTGCCTTGGCGCCGAGGGCCGCCGGCACGGCATAGCCCATGGTTCCGGCACCGCCGGAGTTGATCCAAGAGCGTGGATGTTCAAAGTCAATGAACTGTGCCGACCACATCTGGTGCTGTCCCACACCGGCACAGTAGATAGCCTCAGGACCTACGGTTTCACTCAGCTTTTCCAACACAAATTGGGGATTGAGTTGCCCATCTGGAGTGGGATCATAGCCACGGGGGAACCGTTCCTTGAGCCCATCGAGGCAGTCCCGCCATGGGCCTACTTCCGGAGACTTCACCGCGGAGTTCTTGCGGTACTCCTTTAAGAGTCCTGCCAACACGTTGCGGGCATCACCCACGATTGGCACGGCAACGTCGCGGATTTTCCCAATTTCAGCCGGGTCAATATCAGCATGAATTACCTGGGCCTCAGGGGCAAAAGTGGAGGTATCACCGGTTACTCGATCATCAAATCGCGCGCCGATAGTAATCAACAGGTCAGCTCGCTGCATGGCCGCAACTGCAGGGACGGTGCCATGCATACCCGGCATGCCCATGTGGAGCGGATGAGATTCCGGAAAGGCCCCCAAGGCCATGAGCGTAGTCACGACAGGGATTCCGGAAAATTCCGCAAACTCGCGCAGCTCCTTGGCCGCCTCGGCCTTGATGACACCGCCGCCGGCATAGATGACCGGCTTTTCTGCCTGTGCAATGAGCTCAACCGCTTGCGCGATCTGACGATGGTGCGGCTTGGTCGTCGGTTTATATCCAGGCAGATCAAACGTAGCCGGAAAGGAATATTCCAATTCACCGTTTTGCACGTCCTTCGGGATATCCACTAAGACCGGCCCCGGACGGCCCGTAGAAGCCAGATGGAATGCGGCTGCAATGGCAGCTGGAATCTGGCTCGGTTCCGTCACGATGTAGTTGTGCTTGGTAATCGGCATCGTCACGCCGCGAATATCGGCCTCTTGGAAGGCATCGGTTCCCAAGAGGTTGCTGCCCACCTGCCCGGTGATCGCGACGATGGGAACGGAGTCCAAATTGGCGTCGGCAAGCGCTGTCACTAAGTTGGTCGCGCCCGGCCCAGAGGTAGCGATACGCACACCTACCTTGCCGGAAGCTTGGGCATATCCTTCAGCAGCATGGCCAGCCCCTTGCTCATGGCGAGTGAGCACATGGCGCAGCTTGGTCGAGGTGTGCAAGGCGTCGTATAGAGGAAGCACGGCACCGCCTGGAATACCGAAGACAAGCTTGGTTCCCAGATCTTCAAGAGTGCGGACAATGGCGTGAGCGCCACTCATCCGCTCGGGAGCGCGGGCACGTGAGGCCGCGGCCACCGAAGCGGGCGTGGGCGAAGTTGTCGTTACCACGGTTAATGTGCTCCTTGGGTTGGTCTAATACAGGGTCTGATCATCATCGGAAACGTCTCCAGATATGAATAAAGCCCCCGCCGGCTGTTATGTCTGCGGGGGCGAAAAGCGTCGACGTCATGGGCGTCGCGGTCACCACCGCGTTGGTACTACCTGAAGTCGAATAATGATCATGGGCATGACTATACACTGATAGGTATTACACTCGTGGAGATTACCCCCTTTTGGGATCATATTCCCACCTAGTGAGACACGCCTGAAAAATAGGTTCGCCCTTGCCGGCCTTAGTGAATTAGGCTTGCACACTATGACTCCACCACCTAAGGGCAACAAACCTCGTCAGTTCACCACCCAGGCAGAGGTTTTCAAGCCATCCCGTGACCACATCTTGGGCATCCTCATCCTGTCCGCCATTGCTCTACTAAGCATCGGATGGGCCCCCAAATACCTCGCATGGCTGTTCATTATCCCCATCCTCGGATTGTGGTGGGTCATAAAATCCCGCACCAAAGTCTCCGAATCTGGAATCGCTATCTCTTACGCATTCCGGAAAAATATCCAGATCGCATGGGACGATTTTGCCGGAATCGGCTTCCAACGCGCCCGCGCCTTCGCCCGCACCAAGGCCGGCGCGGAGCACAACCTGCCCGGTGTTACCTTTAACTCGCTCCCGCGCCTTTCGGAGGCCTCCCGCGGCCGCATCCCTGACGCCCTTACCCAGGGCCGTGAAGCGGCAGATGACAAGGTGGTAATTGTCCACCGTGACGGCCAACAAGTCCTCCTCAGCAAAGAAGAGTATGAGGACTACCTCGAGCGCCACCCCGAGCTCAAGCCTTCGGCCGAAAACTAAATACGCCGCCTACACTCCCCCGTTACCTTGTGAGTGTCCCCGATAATGGGGATAGTCGCTGGTCCCGGTATGGCTTACCTGCCCTGTAGTTTCCATAATCCGGGGGGTGTTGCCGCCGGGTGCCAGGACTTTCGATGACAGCTGATAGGGACACGGCCAGTTTTAAACTAGGTCTCTTTGTAACGTGGGTGCTTGCAACGAAGGTCATGACACCAGCGACTGGAACAACGCCATACCCATCTCGTTTTCTAGGAGCTCATCATGTCTCCGGAGCATTCCATCGACATATTCCTTGGGTTAGACGTCGGCAAATCTGAACACCACGCCTGCGCCTTAGACCGTGATGGCAACAAGGTCTTCGACAAACCGTTGCCTCAACTCGAATCCGAACTAGCAGGCGTTTTTCACCAGCTTCAGAAGCTTGGCACCGTGCTCGTGATCGTCGACCAACCCAACACCATCGGCGCACTACCGATTGCTGTAGCCCGGGACTGCGGTTGCGAAGTCGGATACCTGCCAGGTCTTGCGATGCGCAAAGCTGCAGATCTCTATCCGGGACGTGCAAAACAGACAAACGCGACGCATTCATCATCGCCGACACCGCCCGCACAATGCCCCACACGCTACGTGCCGTCGACCGCAATGATGAGGTACTCTCCGCCCTAAAGATGCTGTCCGGCTTCGATGATGACATCGCCCGCGATTGCACTCGCACTGTCAATCGGCTTCGCAGTGTCCTCACCCAGATCTACCCCAGCCTGGAACGAGTTTTTGCTGGTAGCACCCTGACTCGCACGCCGATCCTGGAATTATTGATCCATTACAAGGGACCGCAGGGGCTAAAAAGAGCCGGATACCAACGAGTGTTGAACTGGATGATCAAGCGCACACGTAAAGACCCCACCCCGCTGGTAGACGACATTTTTACAGCGCTGAAAGCTCAAACAGTCACCGTGCCTGGAAGCGATGCCGCCGAGTTAGTAATTCCTCAACTGGCTGCAAACATCCAGGCCCTCAAAGAGCAACGAAACACCATTGCTGAGCAGGTTGAAGAGATGCTCGCTGATTTCCCTCTTTGTGAGGTCTTGATGAGTATGCCCGGAGTCGGCATCAAGACCGCAGCGCAGATCCTTCTTGCGATCGGTGATGGCTCCGACTTCGCTAGTGCTGGCCACTTAGCTGCTTATGCTGGAATAGCACCCGTGACTAGACGATCCGGTTCGTCGATCAGAGGTGAATTCCCGGCACGGTCAGGCAATAAACGACTGAAAAACGCCTTGTTCTACTCCGCATTCGCAGTTATCCGCAGCCACGAACCGTCACGGCGGTATTACGAACGCAAACGCGCTGAAGGAAAACGCCACAACGCAGCAGTCATCTGCCTGGCACGACGCCGATGCAATGTCATCTACGCGATGCTGAAAAACAAGGAGTTCTTCCGCGAAATCCCGCCACGCCCCGTCGCCGCATAAAGCCCCAAAGACGAAGCCGACCAGCACACGCTGGCCGGCTCCTAGGCACGCCTAAGAAACTACTCCCAAGACTGTGCTCGTCAACATCGGTCTGGCACTTGACAAAAACATAGGGACACCCCCCACATCCTTGAAGGAATGGTGACTGAAAACCATGTTCCCGCTGCGTTCAAAAGTAACTACCGTCGGCCGCCAAGCCTCTGGAGCCCGCGCCCTCTGGCGGGCCACCGGCACCAAAGAAAATGACTTTGGCAAGCCGATCGTCGCCATCGCTAACTCCTATACGCAGTTCGTCCCCGGCCACGTGCACCTGAAAAACGTCGGCGATATCGTTGCTAATGCCGTGCGCGAAGCAGGCGGCGTACCCAAGGAATTCAACACCATTGCCGTGGACGATGGCATTGCTATGGGGCACAGCGGCATGCTCTACTCGCTACCCTCGCGTGAAATCATCTCCGATTCCATCGAGTACATGGCCAATGCCCACACTGCCGACGCCCTGGTGTGCATCTCCAACTGCGATAAAATCACCCCGGGCATGCTCAATGCGGCGCTGCGCCTGAACATTCCCACCATTTTCGTCTCCGGCGGACCGATGGAGGCCGGCAAAGCCGTCGTGGTTGATGGCGTAGCCCACGCCCCCACTGACCTCATCACTGCCATTACCGCCTCCGCCAATGACGCGGTATCTGATGAAGGCTTGTCCCAGGTAGAGGAATCCGCCTGCCCCACCTGCGGTTCCTGTTCTGGCATGTTTACCGCCAATTCCATGAACTGCCTGACAGAGGCCCTTGGCCTGGCGCTGCCCGGCAACGGCACCACCTTGGCCACCCACACGGCTCGGCGCAGCCTATTTGAAAAGGCCGGCTCCACCATCGTCGATATGTGCCGCCGCTATTACGGCGAGGAGGACAAATCCGTTCTCCCCCGCAATATCGCCACCAAGGAAGCCTTCACCAACGCCATGGCGCTAGACATGGCCATGGGTGGCTCGACTAATACCATCCTGCACACGCTTGCAGCCGCACAGGAAGGCGAGGTGGATTTCACCCTCGATAATATTAATGACATCTCCTACCGCGTGCCCTGCCTGTCCAAGGTCGCGCCCAATGGCAGCTACCACATTGAGGACGTCCACCGCGCCGGTGGCATCCCCGCTATCTTAGGAGAGCTTCGCCGCGCCGGGCACCTGAACTTGAAGGTGCATACCGCACTATATGACAACGCCGAGCAGTGGCTAGATGACTGGGATATCCGCAACCCTCATGCCACTGATGAGGCCCGCGAACTGTATTACGCCGCGCCCGGCGGTGTGCGCACCACCGAACCATTTTCCCAGTCCAACCGCTGGGACGACCTAGATACCGATGCCACAAACGGCTGCATTCACGATGCCGACCATGCCTTTTCTTCCGACGGCGGCCTCGTTGTCCTGCGCGGAAACTTGGCTCCCGACGGGGCCATCGTGAAAGCAGCGGGCGTCGAAGAGGAACTATGGACCTTTTCCGGCCCCGCCCGCGTCGTGGAATCGCAGGAGGAAGCGGTGTCCATCATCCTCAATAAGGAAGTTCAGCCGGGCGATGTTGTGGTCATCCGCTACGAAGGCCCTTCCGGTGGCCCGGGCATGCAGGAAATGCTCCACCCGACGTCCTTCCTCAAAGGCGCCGGCTTGGGCAAGGCATGCGCCTTGATTACCGACGGCCGCTTTTCCGGCGGCACCTCCGGCCTTTCCATCGGCCACATCTCCCCCGAGGCGGCCCACCAGGGCCTTATCGGGCTCATCGAAAACGGCGACACCATCACCATCGACATCCACGAGCGCCAACTCACCCTGGATGTGGACGAGGACGTGCTGGAGCGCCGCCGCGCCGCCCAGGAACAGCGCGAGCAACCGTGGACTCCGGTGAACCGCAACCGCCCCATCACCAAGGCACTGCGCGCGTATGCAGCCATGGCCACCTCTGCCGATCGCGGCGCGGTGCGCGTTGTCGATGGCCATGTGAATTAGACAGTATTAACTGCTAAATCCCTGTGAGCCTCGGTGGGGTGCACGCCCGTTTACCTGCAGATCGCATAAAGTGTACTGCGATGAAACTCGCGCGCACCCCATTTTTCCGTTTTGCCTTAGCTCTGCTGGGCCTCATTTTTGGCGCCTGGAAGATTGTTCAAGACACCCGCATCACGGACTTTCCCATTGACATGGTGGTCTACCGCGAGGGCGTCAAGGCCTTCCTTGAGCATCGCTCCGTCTACAGCGAACCCATGTTGGCCGGGGATATTGAACTTCCCTTCATTTATCCGCCCTTTGGCGCGCTCGTCATGGTTCCGCTTACGGCTTTCGACGGCATCGACCACGATATGGCGGGCGACATCATGGTCGTCCTGTCCGATTTACTCCTGCTCGCCTGCCTCTACTTTGTCTTCAAGGCGGTGCTTAAGAAGCCGGATTTTCTCTTGCCAATTACCGCCATTACTTGGACCATTGCCTTGCGCTTCGAACCGGTTGACCTCAACAATGGTTTTGCACAGATCAATATCGTGGTGATGGCGCTGGTTATCCTCGACCTCGTTCCGCGCAAGCGCTTCTTGCCCCAAGGTATCTTGATTGGCTTGGCCGCCGCTATCAAAATTACCCCACTGGCGATGCTGCTCTACTTCCTCGTGCGCAAGGAATGGAAGCAGATTGCCACGGCTTTCCTTTCCGCAGTCGCTGCCACTCTCCTCGCCGCAGCCTTCCGTTGGGACGCATTCGTAGAGTTCTTCAGCTCTAAATTGCTCGATATGGGCTCTGGCGGCGACTTCGGCGTGGGCACTGATTACCAGTCCAATAGCTCTATCAAGGGTGCCATTCAGCGCATGTATTCTTCTTCCGGGGCCATGGACGCCAATGGGCTGGCCATCAATATCGCGTGGATCGCCGCCTCCCTCCTGGTTATTGCATTCGCGGCGTGGCTTATCAAGCGACTGTGCGAGGAGCACTTGCTTGTCGACGCCCAAATGGTCACCGCCCTCACCCTCCTCCTCATCTCCCCCGTTTCTTGGTCGCACCACTGGGTCTGGCTCACGCTCATCATCCCAGTCTTCCTTTACCGTGCTTTGAGCTGGCTTTCTACTGGGTGGGCCGCGGGCAGCCTCCTGACCATCCTCGTAGCCTGGGCAGCCATGCTGCTGACAGTTCCACCTAAGTGGTGGTGGGGCGATCAAGTCGATGTCCACGCCATGGAGCGCTACCAGAAGTTCTGGGTGGATGACTTTGTGTGGCTAACCATACTGACCGTCGCACTTTTCGCAGCCGCTTTCTATGCCTCCCAGCGCAATAACCGGAACGCTAAAACCGCTACTCCTGCCCCGCTAGCGTCTTAAGCGCTGCAAGGTGCGAATCGAATGCGGCCTTACCTTTAGCCGTGAGCATCACCCACACCGTGTCCTTGCCTCGCGAGGATCCATACTCACGAAAGCGACTGACATACCCCTCTTTTTCCAGTGCGCTTAACTGCTTAGACAGCGTAGCATCGGATTGATTCACCTTGTCTCGAATCGCGGCAAAGCGCATCTCTTTGTTGATGGCGCCTTCCACTGCGCCAGCCGCGTTGAGCACCGCACAAATCTTAAACCGATTAAGCGGGTGGATTATCGGATCAAGCTCACTCATCGTCGCTTGCCCGCTTATTACTCTCGTGGTCTCGCGTGGACAGATCCATCGCACCAGAATTGAGAACCCAAAACACGCCCAAGCCCCACAACGTGAATGCTACGGCCGTAATTACCATGTGTCCTTCGAGAAAGGTCTGGAAAAACGTAGGGATAAAAATCAGAATGATTCCGAAATAGTACTTCTTATCCGGCTCCGGCTGGTTGAATGGATCCTGCCTATAGCTCGGACGCACATCACTCTGATGGGCACCAACCCACATGATTGCTCCAAGACCAAACACCACGAAGCCGAGGAACACCCACCACGGCATGCCATTCCCCCATTGGCTCAAGATAAACCAAAGTACTGCCAGCGCTGCAGCAAACAAGGCATTAAGCACAGTCTTCCGCTTGTCGCTTTGATCCTTTTCCACTTCTTCATTGAAGGTCAGTGCCTCGTGCACACTTTCGTCCATGATCACCGTTCCTTTCGTCCTCGACCTTTCGTTGTTTTCCACTTTAGAAAGTATCATACTTTCCACCCTGGAAAGCAAGGGGAAAAGAAAATCCGCCGCTATTGCGACGGACAATCTATAAGGGCCTAATTCAGCGGATTAACCCCTGCGCCGAAGAACCAGAGTGCGGCGAGGATGGCGATGCCGATGAGAACAAAGGCCCAGGAAGTACCCAGTGGGCGGCGTGCCCACGAGCGCTTGAAGTCTAGGGAGATAAAGCCTGGGCCAGTAAACTGCAGGCCCACTGCGATGACAAAGAGGACCAAGGAAAGCCATACGGATTCCGGCCAGCTAAAGACGTCCAGGCCGGCATCGGTCTGAGCTAGCTCGTGGACGGCAGTAAAGCCGGTCACTACCAGGCCAATCATGGCCGCCAGCGGCGTGATGAGGCCGAGCAGCAAGAACACACCAGCGATAAGCTGCATGGTCGGCACCGCAATGGACAGTGCGGTATCCCAGGCATAGTTAGCAAAGTCGCCCTCTAGACCGGACAAGCCCTGGCTATCACCGAGCTCGAAAAAGGTTTTTGCACCGGCAATGATCAGGTAGGCGCTCAGTGCGATGCGAATGAATAGCAGACCGAAGTCGATGGTGCCGCGGCGACCGTAGCGTTGATAGCCTTCCTTTTCTTCTTGTTCCGCCTGCAGTCGAGCCTCGCGCTCCTCTGCGGTTTCAGTGCTGAGGGCGCTGTCCGCGGGGGCGTCGGCAGTAGCAAGTGCCGTCTCCTGCTCCACGCTGGCCGACGTGGTGGACTCCGGTTGCGCGAAGGCTACGGTCTCCTCGCCGCCGCCACTTTGCTGACGCGCGGCCTCATTCGCACTGGAGTAGGACAGTACCTCGGTTTCCGGGTGGTCCTGCTGCGCCTGGGACGGCTTGATCTCCTGCGGCTCAGCGCGGCCGGCGCGCTCGAAGAGGCCAGGCTTCGACTTTCCCTGGCCGGAGACAGAATCCTTACTAGCGGGCTTCGCGTTGTAGGTAGGGACGTCCATATCCTCATCAAACGGGGTGGCTTTATCCGGTTGCTGCTTATCGCTCATAGCTCCAACTTAGGGGACGTGCCTGCACTTTTGTGGTACCCACCACGGCGCGCCGCGCGAGCACGCGTACTACGTCACCACTAGATCGGCCGCAGCCTCGATTACCGAACGCGTAAGTTCGCTCAAAACCTCTGACTCCAAGCGCCAACGCTGCCAATAAAGGTCAATATCGAGCGGGGAGTCGTCGAGAAGCACCAGCTCTTTTGCCGCCAATAGGGGCAGCGCTTGGGCTTGCGGCAACAATCCCCAGCCCAAGCCGACGCGAACGGCCTCTAGGTACCCCTCGGAAGATGGAATTTGCGAAACCCGGGCGCGCACCACGGCAGAATCAATAAACCGCTCGCGCATCGCATCATCCAGAACTTGATCGTTGGGCCCATAGCCCACAAGGGGCATCGTTTCCCACGTCAGGCTGCCACTATGGAAGCTTTCTGCGATAGGAGGCGCCGCCACCGGGAAATAGCGCATCGTGCCTAGGAAGCTAGACTCACAGCCGGAGACCGGCGTAGCCTCCCTCGTCACCGCGCCGAGTACATCTCCGCGCCGCAGCATCGCCAGCGTGCGCGCTTCATCCTCAATCCGGATGCGCAGCGCGACGTCGCCCCGCCGCGCGGTATCGCTGAGCACCTTCCTAAACCACGTCGCGAGCGAGTCCGAGTTCACCGCTACTGACAGCGGAACGCGGGCTAGGCGGTGTCCGAGGCGGGCATCCGTTTCTGCCTGTACCAACGCCATGCGGCGTGCGGATTGAACCAGGATCTCCCCCGCTTCCGTGGCGGTTACCGGGGTGGCGCGACGCAGGAGCACTCGCCCAGTGCTCGATTCCAAAGCCTTTATTCGCTGGCTCACCGCCGAGGGCGATATGCCGAGCACAGCGGCAGCAACATCGAAGCTTCCCTCATCCACGATTGCGAGCAAGGTTTCTAGGTGTACCGGGTTCATGAAGCTATTTTAAACCAACTGAAGATTCATTAACTGGACTAATTCAAGCAGGGAATTCACACTAGAAGGCATGTCCATTGTGCTTGCCGGTTTCTTCCTGGGATTATCGCTCATCGTGGCCGTCGGCCCGCAAAATGCCATGCTGCTCAAGTACGGCATCCGCCGCGACCACATTGGCCTCATCATTGCCGTCTGCGCGCTTTCCGACGTCATCCTGATTACCGCCGGCACGGCCGGCGTGGGCTACTTGGTAGAAAAATTCCCCAACGCCCTGCAGGTTCTGAAATATGTTGGCGCCGCTTACCTGGCGTATTTCACCTTTACCTGCTTCCGCGATGCGGTCAAGACCAAAGGCGAGGCCATCGAGGTGGAATCCACACAGCCGAAAGTACCGCAGGAAGTCGCTTCCTTCGATGGCTCTCAGGCACGCAGCACGACCAAGACCGCAACTCGCGTCGAGATCAAGCGCTCCCCTTCGTGGGTTAAGCCGCTATTGACCGCCCTGGCCTTAACGTGGCTTAACCCAGGCGCCTACGTGGACGTAGTGGTCATGCTCGGCAGCATTGCTAATCAATATGGCGAAACGGGGCGCTGGCTTTTCGCCGTGGGTGCAATCTGTGCCAGCTTTTCTTGGTTTCCGTGTATCGGTTTCGGAGCCGCACGCTTTTCCCACGTGTTGTCCCGGCCCACGGTGTGGCGCTGGATCAACCTAAGTATTGGCGTCATCATGATCGGCCTAACACTCAAGTTGCTTCTGCTCTAGGGGGCCGGGCTCGGTAGCGGCCTAGTCGCCGCGAACGCGCGAAGCGGTAGCGCCGGCCCAACGGTTGATTCCGGCGTCGTGGGCAGCGTCATCAATAGCAGCAAGCTCATCCGCGCTGAATTCCAGGTTATCCAGCGCCCCAAGGTTGTGCTCAAGCTGCTCTACCGAAGAAGCACCCAACAGCGCCGAGGTAAGCGTGCGATCACCCTGATCACGCAGCACCCACGAGATAGCCATCTGCGCCAGAGACTGACCACGCTTGCCTGCAATATCGTTGAGCGAACGGATCATGGAAAGGTTCTCCTCATTGATCCAGTCCTTTTCCAAGGTCTTATCCTTGGCTGCGCGGGAGTCTGCGGGAATGCCATCAATATAGCGGTCGGTCAGCATGCCCTGCGCCAGCGGACCGAAACCAATCACGCCCAATCCGCTGCGTCCAGTGACGTCAAGCAGCGACTCCCCGTCTTCCCCGGGCCGCTCAATCCAGCGGTTCAAAATGGAGTAGCTCGGCTGATGAATCAGCAACGGGCAACCTTCATCCTCCATGAATTCCACGGCTTCCGTGGTGAGCTCCGGGCCGTAGGAGGAAATCCCAACGTACAGGGCCTTGCCAGAAGCCACGATATCGCGCAATGCGTACAAGGTCTCTTCCAACGGAGTATCCGGGTCCGGACGATGGTGGTAAAAGATATCCACATAATCCAGGCCCATCCGCTTCAGGGACGCATCCAAGGAACTAACTAGGTACTTGCGAGAACCACCGAAGCCATATGGGGAATCATTCATCACCCACCCGGCCTTGGAAGAAATGATCATTTCATCGCGCAAGGGGCGGAAATCGCGGGCGAAGATGCGGCCAAAGTTGTCCTCGGCGGCACCAGGCTCGGGGCCATAGTTATTGGCCAAATCGAAATGAGTAATCCCCCGGTCATATGCCGCGCGCAAAATTTCGCGCTGCGTAGCCAGGGGACGATCATCGCCGAAGTTCTGCCACAGACCAAGGGAGATGGCCGGCAACTTCAGCCCAGAGTTACCTACTCGGCGGTACTCCATCGAATCATAACGGTCAGATGCGGGTGCATAGATACTCATAGCACCCATTGTCCGCCTAATTCTTGGAATTATCAGCCTGCGGCAGCTCCTTATCTTCCTCAGGGTCTCCGGATGCACCGGTTTCTTCGACCCACTTTTCAATTTCTTCAGGCGTACGGTCGGTTTCTACCGCGTCGCGTTCGGTGTAATAGGAGTAGTCGTGGCGCTTTTCTGCGTACTCCTTTTTGTCAAAGTCCACGTGATCGTCGCCGTCAAGCTCCTCGATGACCTCATCCACCAGCTCATCATAGAGGGCCTCGTTATCCATATTGGAGTCCTCGATGTGCTGGCCAATCTCGTCATCATAACGCTCAGCGTCATAATCCTTGTTGGGGTTCAGCTTCAGGTGCATAAGTGAACGTAGGCGCTCGCGACGCACTGCCTCGTCCTTAATCTGGGCTTGGCTACGGAACCAGGCAAAAACCAAGATTGCCACCATGAGGATGCCCATGTAGCCGATGATTGGGTAGATGTAGTTCATCAAGGTCTTAAAGCCGGCGAAAGAGACCGCGAAACCAGCCAAGCAGCCGATGACGAAGATAACTGGGAAGCGCTTCTCATGGCCGGCGGACAGGCGTTTGCCCAGCGCGTAGAACATACCGATAGCGGTATTGAAGATCATCAGGTAGATGATGACCGCCATGATGGCACCCAATGTCGGGTTAACGCTATCGACGAGGGAAAGCATCGGGATATCGGACCCTTGAGCCTTGTCCGAGTTCATCAGCAAGGAGAAACCTGCAAGGCCCATCATGATGGAGTAAATTACTCCGCCTACGATGCCGCCCCAACCAGCCTCGCGTGGGCTGATATTGTCACCACCGATAACTAGGGACATGGACACAGCGAGCATCAGGGCTAGGCCGTTATAGTTCAGTGCGGAAATCAGCCAGTTACCAATCGGAGTATCGATCTGGCTGGAGGCATCCATGGCAGCGCCAATGTCATCTGGCATATTGAGGGCGGTGTAGATAGCAATACCAATGACCGCAATGATGATGGTCGGTGTTACAGCACCGATAACCTTGGCTACCTTGTCCACGTCGAACATGCCCACGATAAGCACCAATACCAGCATGAGGGTGGAACCAATCCAGGTCTTCCACCCAAATTGCTGCTGCATATTGGAACCGGCGCCCGCCAACATCACAAAGCCGATGGCGAAAAGGGTAATGACCACCGCCACATCCAGCAATTTAGACACAATGGGGTGGGTGACATTGCGAAAGACCGTATTGTGCTCAGCCGCGTGGAAATAACTTCCCAACTGCAAGAAAACGGTACCCGCAAGGGTCATGATGAGGGCAGCGACGATGAGGCCAGGAATGCCCCAGGTACCAAAAGCGGTGAAGTACTGCACCACTTCTTGGCCTGTGGCAAAACCAGCACCAACGAGCAAGCCCACGAAGGACATAGCAATGGCGATAATGTTTTTAGAAGACACAGTTGCCTAACTTTTCGTAGCGAATATCTCTCGCATACAGGTGCGCGCGGCCCCAGTCCCCCGCCCCCAGCTAGTGGGCCGCACAACACAAATATGCTTTCCTTAAGGAATGGTACGTAAGTAACTCGTTAAACACCTACTGGCACATACCGATATTGTACTAAATCACATTTAAGGAAAACGCCGAAAATGGCCGGGCGACTCAGTCTTCAAAGGTCGCGGTATCAATCACGAAGCGGAACTTTACATCGCCTTGCACCACGCGCTCATAGGCGTCATCAACATCGTTGACGCCGATCTTTTCAATAACGGCGCCGATACCGTGCTCGGCACAGAAGTCCAGCATCTCCTGGGTCTCTGCAATGCCGCCGATATTATTACCCGTAAGCACCTTGCCGCCACCGACGAGGCTGCTCATATGGATCCCCAGCTCCTCCGGCGGAAGTCCGACAACGGACATAATGCCGCGCGGCTTCAGTAGCTGCAGATAGTCATCGAGGGAGTACCGGGCAGATATGGTGGACAAGATGACGTCGAATTCGCCGCGGTGGTTGGCAAAGAAGTCTTCCTCTTCACCGGTGGCCAGAATATGCTTCGCACCCAGCTCATAGGCTTCCTTTTCCTTGCGCAGGGAGCGGGAAATCACGGTTACTTCCGCGCCCTTTGCCGCAGCGATCTGCACACCCATGTGGCCCAAGCCGCCCAGGCCTACTACGGCAACCTTGTCGCCTTCTTTAACCTGCCAGCGAGCCAGCGGCGAATAGGTGGTGATTCCCGCGCACAGCAGCGGGGCTGCGACGTCAAAGTCAATACCCTCTGGAATGGTGCACACGAAGCCTTCGTTGACTACTACCTTCTGGGCATAGCCGCCTTGGGTAATGGTGCCGTCGACGTCTTCGGAGTTATAGGTGCCCACATTGCCTTTCAGGCAGTTCTGCTCCTGGCCGTTGCGGCACTGTTCGCACTCGCCACAGGAGTTCACCAGGCAGCCCACGCCCACGCGGTCGCCCACTTTGAACTTGGTGACCTTATCGCCCACAGCTTCCACAACGCCGGCGATCTCATGGCCCACCGTCAGGGGGAAGTGGGCCTGGCCCCACTCGTTGCGGATCGTGTGAATATCGGAGTGGCAAATACCTGCAGCCTTGATATCAATGACCACATCGTCTTCGCGCGGATCGCGGCGCTCGATTTCTACGACATTGAATGGTGCTTCAGGGCTTTCTTTTTGCAATACTTTGCTCTTAATTGTCATGCCCACGACCCTACGCGTAACCCCACTGACCTCGCCTAACGAAAATTATCACCAATTCCAGCACAGGGTTGGTGGCACGAAAAGCCAGCCGCGCTCCCCTCCGATGGAAGGACAAACGCAGCCGGCCTATTAGGGTGTTTAGTTCAGCTTCTCTGCGATGAGCTTATTTACCTGGCCCGGATCAGCCTTACCCTGGGTGGCCTTCATGACCGCACCGACGATGGCACCGGTTACCTTTTTATTTCCGGCGCGGTATTTCTCCACGATGTCCGGATTGGCGGCCAGCGCATCATCCACTGCCTTTTCAATAGCTCCGTCATCGCGCACGACCTCAAGGCCGCGCTTTTCGACGACCTCGTCAACGTCGCCCTCGCCAGCCAGTACGCCATCGACGGCCTTACGCGCCAGCTTGGTAGTCAGCTTGCCCTCATTAACTAGCTCAATGACGCGCGCCACGTGTTGCGGGGTGATAGATAGACCGGCGAGATCGGTCTCCTGCTCGTTGGCCTTGCCCGCTAAGTAGGAAACCCACCAAGCACGTGCCTCGTCCGGCTTCGCACCAGCTTCTACGGTATCCACGATGAGGTCGAGAGCGCCGGCGTTAACTAGGTCGCGCATCTCTTCATCCTTGATGCCCCATTCTTCCTGGATTCGTGCGCGGCGAACCCACGGCAGCTCCGGCAGGGTCTGGCGCAGTTCTTCGACCCACTCGCGCGGTGCGATAACCGGCGGAAGGTCCGGATCGTTGAAGTAGCGGTAGTCTTCTGCGGTTTCCTTCGGACGGCCCTTCGAGGTGGTTCCGTCCGCCTCCTGGTAGTGGCGGGTTTCCTGGTCAATACTCCCGCCATCTTCGAGCACTTGCGCCTGACGCTGCATCTCGAAGCGAACGGCCTGCTCCACAGAACGCAGCGAGTTAATATTCTTCGTTTCGGTGCGGGTTCCGAATTCTTCCTGTCCAAATGGGCGCAGGGACAAGTTGGAGTCCACGCGCATGGAGCCTTGGTCCATACGGGCATCGGAGACGCCCAAGGCAGCAACGAGCTCGCGCAGGGCAGAGACATAGGCCTTAGCCACCTCGGGCGCACGCTCACCGGCACCGATGATCGGCTTGGTCACAATCTCAATGAGAGGGATGCCAGCGCGGTTGCAATCCACTAGCGATGCGGTAGCGCCGTGAATACGGCCATCGGCACCGCCCATGTGGGTCAACTTGCCGGTGTCTTCCTCCATGTGGGCACGCTCGATTTCTACGCGCCACTCGGTGCCGTCCTCCAGCACAACGTCCAGGTAGCCGTCATAGGCAATCGGCTCGTCGTACTGGGAAATCTGGTAGTTCTTCGGCTGGTCCGGGTAAAAGTAATTTTTGCGGGCAAAGCGTGAGGACTCCGCAATGGAGCAATTAAGCGCAAGCCCAATCTTGATGGCCCCCTCCACGCCCTTGGAGTTAACTACCGGCAGCGCACCGGGAAGGCCCAGGGATACCGGGTCAACGTTGGAATTAGGCGCTGCGTTGAAGTTCGTAGGAGAGGTAGAAAACATCTTGGTTTCCGTATCCAGCTCTACGTGGACTTCCATGCCCATTACCGGTTCGAACTTTTCTAGGACCTCATCGAAGTCCATCAGGTCATACATCGCAGCAGTCATGCGTGCCATCTTAATACGTCCATGCGCCCGCGCGCTCACGCCCCTAAGCTGAATATTATGACTACACCACATAGCGTTGATGCTGCGCTTATCGATGCCCCATTGATCAACATCGCAGTCTTCCGCACTGCCCCTACCCCTGAGGAGGTAAGCGAGCGCCTGACCACCACTTTTGGTGACCGCCTGGGAGAAATCACACCGGGTAAGAATCCAGGAAGCATCATGGTTGAGCTTGATGATTCATTTTTATTGCACTACCAAGCCGTTGACACCCCTCCCACCCGTGATAGCTATGGCCTCCACCCCATTTTGAGCGCGGATGCCCGCGGCCTTGATTCCGCCACCGCACAAATCCTCGTCACTGTTTTCGCGCAGAATGACGAGCAAGACCGCGCGAAGCAATTCCGCGAAGCCCGCCGCAAACACCTCGAATTGCTCTCCAAGGCCACTGCCGTGGTGGCCGAACACCCTGACTGCTTGATAGTCCACAATCCTCGCGGCAACGTATCCATCGCACCGAATACTTTCCTCGAGGCCGTTCGGGACAACCTTGCCCCGATGCACATCGCCCCAGTGTGGCTCACCCAAAAAGGAAACAAGATCTTGGGTTATACCGTTGGGCTCGTCCAAGCCGGACACCCCGAAATTCAGGCGGCTACCGAATCCATGGATCCCACCGATCTTTATTACAAGCTAGCTAATATTGCAGACCACGTTCTCCAAGGTGCCACCGTCAAAGACGGCGACACCCTAAGTTTCGAGCAAGGCCAGCCCCCACTGACCGTGGCAAAAGAGCCCTGGTTTGTAGACGAGTCTCTTCCTGCGGTCACGATTAACTTCTAGCGAATTCTTCCACCCTTACGGGAATCCGAATAACGGCAGATGGCTGCCAGCACTGCACCGGAAAGGTTGTGCCACACGGAAAAGACAGCGCCGGGCAGGGCAGCCAGTGGATTCATGTAAGTCGATGCCAGGGACGTCGCCAAGCCGGAGTTTTGCATGCCCACCTCGACGGCCATGGTGCGACGGGCGGTAATAGCTTGTTTGGTCACCGCTCCTGCAAGGTAGCCCAGCAGATAGCCACAGGCATTATGGATAGCTACGGCCCCAAAGACCAGCGCACCCGCCATAGCGATGGGGTCGTGCGCACCGCCGACCACGATGCACACAATGGCGGAAATCGCGGCAACTGAGATCCACGGCAATGCTGCGTTAATCTTTGCCACCAAGCGTGGAAATAGCATGCCGACAAGGATGCCGGCCACGACGGGAATGAGAACTACTTTGACGATGGACCACGCCATCGCCGGAGCGGAGACTGGCATATACTCCCCCGCCAACCACAAGGTCAACAAAGGGGTTAGAACCGGCGCAAGTAACGTGGAAATTGATGTCATGGTTACTGAAAGAGCGACATCACCGCGGGCAAGGTAAGAGACCACATTAGAGCTCGTGCCGCCAGGAGCACAGCCCACTAGAATGACGCCGGCCGCCACCTCATCAGGCAGATCCATGACCGCAACCACCAGCAGCGCTACCAGCGGCATGATCACAAACTGAGCCACGACTCCGATGAGCACCGGAAGAGGCCTGCGCGCCACTAGGGCAAAATCCACTGGTTTAAGGGTAAGCCCCATACCGAACATGACGATTCCCAGCAGCGGGGTGACCTGAGGGGCGAAGGAGGCTGCGGTGTCCGGCGCGAGGTAGCCAATTACTCCACCGATAATCACAAGCACGGGAAAGCCCAGCGCTGCAATGAACGCTTGGCGGTCTTGTGCTGAAGAGGGCGCGGGCCGCGCCTCTACCCGATTATCTGTCCTTCTATCGATACTCATGGACAAAAGAACACGCTCCCACCCAGTGGGAGCGCTATCTTAATATTCGGAACGCGGAATGCCTCTAGCCAAAGAGCGCCTGGGCGTTGCGGTAACGCGATTCCGGTACCGTCTTCAATTGGCCCACGGCATCTTCGAGTGGAACTAGGTCAATATTTTCACCATGCAGGGCAACACACATGCCGGATTTGCCCTCGTGAATAGCACGGGCTGCATGTACACCGTATCGAGTCGCAAGGACGCGGTCATAGGCCGTCGGCGTGCCGCCGCGCTGGATATGCCCCAGCACGGTCGTACGCACGTCATACCCGGTGCGTGCCTTGATTTCATCGCCGATTACCTGGCCGATGCCGTTAAAGGTCTGGTGACCGAACTGATCGACGCCGCCGGCCTCGAAGTCCATCGTCCCTTCCTTTGGGAGGGCGCCTTCTGCCACGCAGATAATGCCGTACTTCTCACCCATCTGGAAGCGGCGTTCCATCGCCTTCGTAATCTCCGCGATATCGAAAGGCTCTTCCGGTACCACGGTATAGTGCGCACCGCCTGCCATGCCCGCATGCAGGGCAATCCATCCCACGTGGCGGCCCATAACCTCCACGATCAGGATGCGATTATGGGACTCTGCGGTGGTGTGCAGACGGTCGATAGCATCGGTGGCCACAGAAACCGCAGTATCGAAACCAAAGGTGTAATCGGTGGCATTGACGTCATTATCAATGGTCTTCGGCACGCCCACTACCGGCACGCCGTTATCAGAAAGCCACTTTGCACCCTTGAGGGTTCCCTCACCACCAATGGCTACAAGTGCATCTACCCCGGCATCCGCCATGTTGGACTTAATCTGTTCAAGGCCGGCCTTGAACTTATCCGGATGCAGGCGGCCGGTGCCCAGGATGGTGCCGCCGCGCAGCAGAATACGGTCGATTTCCGCATCGTCATAAAGATCGCGGCGGCGGTCTTCCATCAGGCCGACCCAACCGTCCTCATAACCGACGACGGTATCTCCAAACTCGTTGGATGCGGTACGCACTACCGCACGGATTACAGCATTGAGGCCGGGGCAGTCGCCACCGGACGTTAAAACACCTAGACGCATACCTACCAATTTAGCGCGCGAATTTTAGCCCTGCAGAGTGTTCCGAAAGCATAGAGCGGAAACCAGGCCGACCACCAGCGCAACCACGATGGCGAATAACGAATTAATAATGGCTGCCTCTGGGCTGCCCGTTTGCATTACCGCAGAGACGAGAGCGACGCCCAGCACAGATCCCACTTGACGGGAGGTGTTATACACACCGGAGGCAGCCCCCATAAGCTGCGGCGAAACATCACGCAAGGTGGTTGCCGCATTGGAACCCCAGATAAAGGACTGTCCCACTCCTAAACCCGCAATAGGCAGACCAAGCACCCAGGCCAGGGCATCTGCCTGCATGACCCACCATGCCGCGAAGAGGGAGAAGATAAGGATGGAAAAACCCGTCGCGCCCAGCAAACGCGGGTTGATTTTATCGGCCATTATTCCTGCCACCGGGGACATCAACAGCGATACCAGTGCCATAGGTGCCACGATGATGCCGGCCTCTCCCGCCGGAATTCCTTGAACGGTCTGCAACCAAAACATGACAGGCAGCATGACGGACGCCGCCATAAAACCCATAGCGATAATGCCTACCGAACCTGCCACATAATTGCGGTTGCGAAAAAGCGCCAGTGGCACCAATGGGCTTGAGCCGCGGGCGTGAGCGGTAACCTGCAGACGAATGAACCACGCACTAGCAATAATTCCGACAAGCAAAATCAGCCAGACTGTCCAGCCCCAACCAAGCACGGGGCCTTGTTGAATCCCAAAGACGAGCGCAGCCAGTGCAAGTAGGGAGACAATGGCCGAGGCCACATCGATAGCCTGCGCGGTGGTGGGCAGCTCAGGCACCCACAAAAGCGCGAATGCAATAGCTAACACCACGAAGGGAATATGCACCCAAAAAGCGGCCTGCCAGCCGAAATTCCCTACCAAATAGCCCCCAGCGAGTGGCCCGGCCAAGGCCGCGACCGAACCAATCACACCCCACACACCTAATGCGCGTCCGCGCCGCTCGCGAGCGAAAATTCGATTAATCACGGACATCGTCTGTGGCATCTGTAGCGAAGCGCCAATGCCTTGCACAACTCGCGCTGCGATAAGCACCTCCACAGCGGGGGCCAAAGCACAGCTCAGCGCGCCTACACCGAAGACGGCCACGCCCACACAAAACGTACGCCGTTGGCCCAAGACATCGCCTAAGCGTCCGGTAAAAAGAAGCGGCACCACCACCGCCAAAAGATAAGCGGCGGATACCCACATGGTGTGGTTAACACTCGCACCTAGCTCGCGTTGCAGATCCGGCAAAGCCACCGCCACCATGGATTGATCCAAAAGAGAAACGAAGAAGCCCAAGGATAGGGCAAACATGGCGCGCCATGCTTGGCGCTCGGGCGGCAGATGGGTCTCCACGGTCATGGCCATAAAGTCTAGCGGGACCAAGAGAGTCGGCCTAGACTGGCCGCATGTCCATGATCGATATCAAAAAGCCCCAAGATGTTTCTACTGCCACCACCGTCACCCTCGGCCTTATCGGCGGCTGGGTAACCGCGCGCGAGACCGGAATCCGCCCGCTCGGCGGCGTGATCCTCGCCGCTGCGGGTGTATGGGCGGGCCGCTCTTGGGCCAAGAAGACCACTCCAACCACCACTGCAGGCCTGTGCGCGCTCTATGTCGGAGCATTCGGCGCCTCCCACCCGCTAGCAAAGAAGATTGGTGCCTGGCCGGCCGTACTTAGCGTCACTGCCGCCTCAGCAGGCGCGGCTTATGCGCTTTCCGACGCCAAATAGTCCCCACACAATTATGCGCACCACGTCCCTGGGCGTGGTGCGCATTCTTATATTATGCGGGCTGTTAGTTCCTACTTGGCAACCTTGAACTCAACCGCTGTATCGTCGCTACCTAGGGCGACAGTGCCGCCGGGCAGGTTATAGAAGTTGGGCTGAGATTCAAGGAGGCCACGGAGGGCGTCGGAAAGCTCCTGCGTATGCTCATCGCAGGCAACACGGGTGGAGGTGAATTCCCCAACGCTAATGGTGCCGTCCTCTGCCACCACGTAGGTGGTGTTATAGGTATTGCAACCATCATTCATCACCAAGGAGTGGTCCTTGGCAAAATCGACGCTAAGCTTGCCATCTTCCTTAACGGAGTGGAGCTCGCCGGTGATGGTCTGGCCTTCAATCTTGGGTTCCAACTTCTCTGCGCCCTGTGGCAGCGGAGTAATCAGGTCGGAATTGGTGGGGGCGGTCATGCTGAATCCTGCATCAATGGCGGGTGCCTGTGCGGCGTTGGCAATTCCTGCACCCATGAGCGCAGCGGCGGACAACGAAAATAGTGCGGTCTTCTTGAAATGCATGCCCAATAATTTACCCCCGCCGAATATAAATTCAACGGGGGTAAAGAAACCTTTATGGAATCGCCAGCGACCCCACAGGAAGTCGCTTATTTATTGCGGCCAGCCTCGTAGGCAGCGCCCACCTTGTAGAGGCGGTCATCTTCGAAGGCTGGCGCCATGATCTGCAGGCCGGTCGGCAAATTGGTATCGCTCGCCATCCCGGACGGCACGGACATGCCGCACAAGCCAGCTAGATTAAGCGGGAGGGTGCACAAGTCAAAGTTATACATCGCCACCGGATCCTCGGCCTTCTCCCCCAGCTTGAATGCGGTGGTCGGGGTGGTCGGGGAAACGAGCACGTCAACCTGCTCGAAGGCACGAGCGAAGTCCTGCGCAATGAGGGTACGCACGCGCTGCGCCTGCAGGTAGTAGGCGTCGTAGTAGCCCACGGACAGCGCATAGGTGCCCAGCATGATGCGGCGCTTTACCTCGGGGCCAAAGCCCTCCGCGCGGGACTGGGACATGACCTGCTCCGCGGAGTGGGAGCCGTCATCGCCGGCGCGCAGGCCGTAGCGCATGCCATCGAAACGCGCCAGGTTGGACGAGACCTCACACGGCATAATCAGGTAGTACGCGGCCAGCGCATCGTCGAAGTGCGGGCAGTCTACCTCAACAATCTCCGCCCCCTGCTCGCGCAGCTGCTCGACGGCAGCGTGATAATTCTCCATCACGCCTTCCTGCCAGCCATCGCGCTCGAATTGCTTAATCAGGCCTACCTTGACGCCGGAGAGATCCCCCTTAGCACCCTCCCGTGCGGCGGCGACCACCGGTGCTACCGGCTTATCCACGGAGGTCGCATCGAAGGCATCGTGGCCGGCGATGACCTCGTGCAACAGCGCGGTATCCAGGACCGTGCGGCCACAGGGACCAGCCTGATCCAGGGAGGATGCAGCAGCAATAAGACCATAGCGGGACACGGTGCCGTAGGTTGGCTTAACACCCACAGTATTGGTCAGCGCGGCTGGCTGGCGGATGGAGCCGCCGGTATCGGTACCAATGCCAAGCGGCGCCTGGCCGGAAGCGAGTGCTGCCGCAGTACCACCGCCGGAGCCGCCCGGGGTGCGCTCGATGTCATAAGGGTTATGAGCCGGACCAAAGGCAGAGTTCTCATTAGAAGAACCCATGGCAAACTCATCCAGGTTGGTCTTGCCCAGGATTGGGATTCCAGCCTCGCGCAGACGCTTCGTCACGGTGGCGTCATAAGGAGAAACGTAGCCCTCCAGCATCTTAGAGGCCGCGGTGGTAGGCGCATCGGTGGTAACGAGCAAATCCTTCAGCGCCAGGGGCACGCCTGCCAGACCAGAAGCAGGCTCTTCGCCGGCATCGAGGGCCTTATCCACGGCGTCGGCAGCCGCGAGGGCTTCTTCCGCCCCCACGTGCAGGAAGGAATTAAGCCCCTCATTGGTCTCTGCGATGCGATCCAGGAAGGCCTGAGTAACCTCGCGGGAAGTAATTTCGCGGGAGTGAATCTTTTCCGCCAACTCGGCGGCGGTCAGGGAAGTCAAGCCCTCCGCAGGAACGGTCAGGTTAGACATTTATTTTCCTCCCAAAATCTGTGGCACGACGAAGCGCTCATCTTCTACGGCCGGCGCCTGATCCAAAGCCTGTTCTGCAGTAAGGGTGCGCACAATAACGTCCTCGCGCATCGGGGCGTCCACGGAGTGCGGGTGACTCATCGGCTCCACACCCTCGGTATCCACGTTTCCTACCGCGGAAACGGAATCAACAATTTCATCAATCTGCGTTGCAAACTGGGCTAGCTCTTCCTCACTCAAGGCCAGGCGGGAAAGCTTGGCGAGGTGGGCTACCTCATCACGCGAAATCTCAGACACGCGAACTCCATCCTTCATCTGCATAATCGACATGCCAGCGAAAAATATTCACTGAAAGCATGTACTATGTGAATTGCTAACGACCCATGGTACTGCACCAACTGAGATGGCTGCTGCGTCACCCCAAATTTGCGTTGCTTGAAGCCGCCATTGTGACGCACGTATCATGTTCGGGACTACAAACAACCGAAAGCGTGCGAGACCATGTCCTTTTTGATCCGTGTACTGCTCCCCGATGCCCCTGGCAGCCTGGGCCAGCTTGCCGACGCCTTTGGACTCGTCGACGGCAATATCCAATCGGTCGATATCGTAGAAAACTTCCCCGACGGCACCGTTATGGATGACATTGTCATCGAGCTGCCCCAAGGCGCCATGGCCGATGTCCTCATCACCGCCGCCTCCTCCGTCGACGGCGTGGAAATTGACTCCATCCGCCCGTTTAGCGGCCGAGTAGACCGACGCGGCCAGATTGAGCTGCTCGCGCGTGTAGCTAATGCCACCAATGTCACTGCGGCCATGGAAGAGGTCGTCGCGGCCATCCCGAAGGCACTCACCTCCACCTGGTGCATCGTCATTGATAATAACGAGCCTATCCGCCGCCTGGCCTCCTCCAACGCCGCTCCCGAAGATGATGGAACCGTGCCGCACGATATCGAGGTTGAAAGCGCGCGCGTGCTCAGCCCCGAGCGCGATGCATGGATTCCGGAAAGCTGGTCGCTTCTCGATTCCGCCTTGGCCGCCGCCCCATTGGGCGATACCGGCTTGGTTATCGCCATGGGCCGCACCGGTGGCCCTGACTACCTCGCCTCCGAGGTAGAGCACTTAGGCCACATCGGCACCATCTTGGGCAGCTTCCTCAAGTAGCCGGACTGAATTAGGCCTCGCCAGATTCTAGTAGCTGCTGGAATTCCGCTTCGTTGAGAATCGGGATTTCCAGCTCGCGTGCTTTGTCTTCCTTGGAACCGGCGTTTTCACCGGCCACCACATAGGAGGTCTTTTTCGACACCGATCCGGTGGCCTTGCCGCCGCGAGAGACAATAGCCTCTTTCGCGGAATCCCTGGTGAAGTTCTCCAAGCTGCCGGTGACCACGATGGTCAGGCCCTCAAGGGTCTGCTCCTTGTGATCCTCGACCGCTACCTCCATGGCCACGCCCGCAGCAGCCCATTTGTCCACAATCGTGCGGTGCCAATCCACCTCGAACCAATCGTGGAAGGATTGCGCGATGGTCATGCCGACGCCATCGACCTCTGCAAGCTCCTCCGTCTTCGCAGCGCGCAGCTTGTCCATGGATCCATAGTGGGAAGCAAGCGCCCGAGCCGCAATCGGACCCACGTGGCGAATAGACAAAGCGACCAATACCCGCCAGAAATCCCGCCGTTTAACCTCCTCTAGATTTTTCAGCAGGTTCTGCCCGGCCGTGTTTACTTTGGCATTGCCTTCCTTTTTGGTGCGCTTGTCCTTGGTGTCCTTCTTCGCCGTGTAGACGTCTGAGGCCAAAAGCTTTTCCGCGGTGAGCTCAAAAAGCTCCGACTCATCGATGAGGATGCCATTTTCAATTAAGTCCATGGCTCCCTTTTCACCGAGGGCCTCAATGTCCAGTGCTTTACGCGAGGCCAAGTACTCCAGGCGCGCCGAAAGCTGCGCTGGGCACGATTGAGTATTAGGGCAACGCCAGTCCGCATCACCATCCTTCTGTGGGGCCAATTTCGTGCCGCACGCCGGGCAGTTTTCTGGGAAGGTCCACTCGTATTCGCTACCATCGCGCTGTTCGCGCACTGGCCCGAGCACCTCCGGAATAATCTCGCCCGCCTTGCGGATGATAACGGTATCGCCGATCAGCACCCCCTTGCGCTTGACCTCAGATTGGTTATGCAAGGTTGCCATGGACACCGTGGATCCAGAGACAAAGACCGGCTCCATAATGGCAAAAGGCGTTACTCGCCCAGTACGCCCCACACCCACCTCGATGCCCTTGAGCTTTGTGGTCACTTCCTCCGGCGGATACTTATAGGCAATGGCCCAGCGCGGTGCGCGGGAGGTTGAACCAAGTGCGCGCTGAGAAGCCAAGTCATCGACCTTGACCACCAGTCCGTCCATTTCAAAGATGGCGTCGTGGCGGTGCTCTGCCCAATGCGCCACCTCTTCCTGAACCTCTTTGGCCGAGTGCACCTGCTTGGTATACGGGGAAACGGGTAGCCCCCAAGCCGCAATCGCCTTATAGGCATCGTGCTGTGAGCTGGGCGAGAATCCCTCGCGCGCACCCAAGCCGTGGCACACCATTTTCAGGCGGCGTTTTTTCACCTCGGCGGGATCCTTCATGCGAAGTCCACCGGCCGCGGCATTGCGCGGATTAGCAAATTTATCCTTGCCATCAGCCACGCGTTCCTCATTGATCTCCTCGAAGTCCTCGGGGCGCATGTATACCTCGCCACGGATCTCGATAAGCTCCGGAACTGGGTATTCATCAGTCCCCGTCAGCTCGTGCGGAATATCCTCGATTACGCGTGCATTGGCAGTGATCTCCTCGCCCACCGTGCCATCGCCTCGGGTAGCGGCAGTGCTCAGGCGTCCGTTGCGATAGACCAGATCGATAGACAGCCCATCGATCTTAAGCTCGGTGAGATAGGTCTTTGCCGGAGTTCTATCTAGCCAATCCTGCATCTCACCAGCGCTAAAGACGTTATCCAAGCTCATCATGCGCTCAAGGTGCTCAATATCTTCGCCGCCGCTCGGAGCGGCGCCTACCTGCTGGGTGGGCGAATCAGGCACGGCAAGCTCTGGGTGCTCTTCTTCTAGCGCAAGAAGGCGCTGAAAGAGTGCATCAAAATCGGCGTCGGGAATAGCCGGCTCACCGTTGTAGTACAGATTGCGGTGGCGGCGCACTTCCTGCGCGAGGTCATTCCATTCACGGTGCAGATCAACTGGATTAGTCACGCTGCCCAAGTGTAGCTATCCCTCGTGTCGGGGCTAGCTACTAAGGTATGAATCATGAATTTCGACGCCTCCCGCATGCTCGCCTTCGACCTTGAGACCACCTCGGCCAACCCTAAACAAGCCCGCATTGTTACCTCTGCCCTAGTCCGCATTGACGGCCGCGATGTGCAAAAAATTGAGCACCTAGCCGATCCCGGAATCGAAATTCCACAGGAAGCAACCAATGTCCATGGAATCACCACGGAAAAGGCCCGCGCAGAGGGCCGCCCCCACGAAGTTGTGCTCAAAGAGACGGTCGAGGCAATCAAGGCTGCATGGGAGGATGGCCTGACGCTGATCGTCTACAACGCAGCATTTGATCTCACCGTATTGCGCAGCCTGACCGGAGATTTTACGGTAACCGGCCCGGTCTATGACCCCTATGTGATAGACCGCGTCAGCGATAAGTGGCGAAAAGGAAAACGCACCCTTGGCGCAGTGTGCGAACACTACGGCGTCGAGTTGGGCAACGCCCACGAAGCTACTGCCGACGCCCTCGCGGCCGCCCGCGTGGCATGGAAGCAGGTACGCCAGCACTACCCCAACCTGGCGCAGATGGAGGAAAACGAGCTCATGGAGTTCCAGGCAGTCAAGTGGTACGAGGACCGCGTCGCGTTCAAGAAATACCTAGAGGGCAAAGGCCGCGATGCGTCGGATGTCTCGACGGCGTGGCCGCTGATCGGATAAAGTCTCCCAAATCTCCACTTCGAGCCGAAAGTCTCCCAAATCTCCGACGAAACGGGTTACACTAGCCGCATGGACAACCCATTCCGCCCGACATTCGGTGCCCCTCCCCTGTTCTGGGTCGGCCGCGGCGTCGTGCTCGATAGTTTCCGCACTGCCCTCGATGGTTCAGCAGGCAATGCCTCCCGTTCCATGGTGCTAAGCGGCGCTAGGGGCATCGGCAAAACGGTCCTTATCAACGAGTTGGAAGATATTGCTGAAGCGCGCGGTTGGGTAACGCTACGCGCCTCCGGGCGCTCCACCATGGTGGAGGAACTGGTCAACACCACGATTCCGAGGCTTCTCGAGCGGCTTTCGCCCAGCGATAAGAAGAAGGTCAGCCGCATCGGCATCGGCGGCGTAGGATCGATTGGCTTCGACCACCAGAAGGAAGACCGCTTCACCCCCACGTTGAATTCTCGCCTACGCGAGCTTTCCTCCGAGCTGAAAGGCGTCGGCATCCTCCTCACCATCGACGAGGTTCAAGACGCCGACGTCGAAGAGCTCACCACCATCGCCGTGGCCTACCAAGACTTGGTGCGCGATGAAATCGATATCGCCTTGGTGGCCGCTGGCCTGCCGCAGGGGGTCAACCACTTGCTGGACCTGCCCGGGGTAACCTTCCTGCGCCGGGCCCAGAAATTCGTGCTCGGCCCCTTGTCGCCGGCCAATGCGGAGCAGGCCCTAGAGCACACGGCCTCGGGGTCGGGGCTGGAGTTTAGCCACGAAGCGATTACGGACGCCGCCGCGCTCACCCGCGGCTACCCCTACCTCGTGCAATTGGTCGGCTCACTGGCGTGGGAGCGCAGTCGCCGCAACCAAGAAGGCGGCATTTCCCAGCAGACAATCGCCTCTATCGCCCCAGATGCAATATCGATCATGGGCGCGCAGGTGCACCAGCCTGCGACGCTAGCCCTGACGCCGGCGCAGCGGGAGTTCCTGGAAGCGATGGCCGCAGTCGAAGTCCATGGCATCGCTACAATCGCAGACATCGCGGGCCACATGGACCGCACGGTGCGCTCACTGTCAGCCACCCGCCAGCGGCTTATCGACGCCGACCTCATCGAACCCACCGCACATGGCAAGCTGCGCTACGTCATCCCCTACATGGGCGAATACTTCACCACCACGGATAGCCGCGGGCGCGTCGATTAAAGATCGCCTGCGTCGCGGATGAGGATGCCCGCCACCTCAGCGGCAAAGGAGTAGCTGGGCGCGGCCTTTTCCACCGGCCACGGGAAGATATCAACCTGCTCTGGAATTCGCTCCCGCGACAATCCCATGCGGTCAAAGTGCTGTGCAATAGAAATAGCCTCCGCGCGAGCATCTTGCCCTGCCACGCCCAATCCGACGCGAGCGCCACCATCAATCCACTGCCCCAAGCCATCGAGATGCTCGGGCGAGGCTAGACCAGCAAAATCGAGCAGCACCGTCTTCGCCGCCACTTCCCATATGGGTTTGCGAAGCCGTAGGTAATCCGCGCCAAACTCCGCCAGTGTCGCATTGACCTGGTCTGCGGGAACAGCCCTAATCGTATCGAAATCGGTGGTGCCTGGAAGGGCGCCCGAAAGGACGTCGGCAAGCAGGGGCTCGTCCAGCTGCACTCGCACTTCTGCCCCAAAGCGCTGTGCCACCTGTGCTCTGTGTTCCTGAATTGCGGCCAATAGTGCACCACACAGGTCCCGAAAAGCACCCGAATCAGTAATCGCGCGGTGCCCGTTTCCTAGCTCCACAGCGGCCGCCAAACTCCACGGGCCTACCACTTGGACCTTGATACGGGGAACTGACTCGCCCCACACCTCCTGAATCTCGTCCAGGTCGCGGCTCGTCTGGTCGACAATCCGGTGCGAGATGAGCTGCGGCCGATCGCTGAGCACCCATGAGCGCGGTCCGCAGTCAATGGAGACTGCTTCCAACAAGCCCGCCGTTCGCCCAATGGCTCCGGCATGAATCCCGCGGTCCGGCAACTGCGGAAGGTGCGGGAGACCACCCGTCTCACCCATCACGATGTCTGCCGCCTCACTCATGGAGTATCCCGGCATAGGGCCTAAACCAAAAGCGTCCATATTCACCTCGGCGCTAGTATTATTTCTCAGAATTATCTATCCGATACGCGACGTATCACTTTGAAAGGAACCTTACTATGGGCGTGGAAAAATACTCCGGCTGGACCTTCTACAACGAGTGCGAAATTCCTCAGGACATTTCCACTGTTTTGGCCGAACAGGAATATCCCGTCTGCGCTTTCAAGACAGTCCGCGATGCCGCCGTATTTACCAATAGGCGCCTCATCATCCGCGACGCTCAAGGCCTTACAGGCAAAAAGGTAGAGATGTACTCCCTGCCCTATTCCTCCATTAACATGTGGTCCACGGAAAACGCGGGAAAGCTCCTTGACTTCAATGCTGAGCTGCAGCTGTGGACTAGGGCCGGCGAATTCAAAATCAACATTGGTCCCAATATCGATGTCCGAGCCCTAGACCGGCTCATTGCCAACTGCGTGCTTAATTAGTACCGCAGATGGTGCCGGAGCCGATGACGATGTCTCCCAGCTCGTCCGGCGAAGGCAAGTACAGCACCGCCGCTTGGCCGCGCGCGACACCAGATAGGGGATCCTTAAGCTCAAGGCACATCTGATCCGCATTGCGGTCAACGTGCGCGGTGCAAGGCACCACGGAGCCGTGTGCACGCACCTGAACCTCACACTCGAAGTCCCCATCCATGCCTGGATGGAGGTACTTTAGGCGATCGGCCTGAATCAAGGTCACGGCCAAGTCCTCACGGGCACCGACGGTCACCGTGCCCGTAGAAGCATCGATATCGGTGACGTAGCGGGGGCGGCCGTCGGCAGCCGGAGCCTTGATGTCCAGGCCCTTGCGCTGGCCGATGGTGTAGTTCCACGCGCCATCGTGCTCCTTGAGCTCCGTACCCTCTTGATCCACGATCATGCCGGGGCGCAGTCCGATGCGGGCACCCAAAAACGCCTGCGTATTGCCGTCTGGAATAAAGCAAATGTCATAAGAATCCGGCTTTTTCGCAGTGGAAAAGCCATGCGCCGCAGCCTCTTCGCGGATCTGTGGCTTGGGGGTGTCGCCGATGGGGAAAAAGCAGTGCTCCAACTCCTCGGCCGAGATGACTCCTAAAACATAAGACTGGTCCTTATTCTCGTCCAAGGAGCGGCGCATATAGCCGTCTTCGTCGATGGTGGCATAGTGGCCCGTCGCCACAGCATCGAAGCCAAGCGCCATGCCCTTTTGTAGCAGCGCGCGGAACTTGATCTTTTCGTTGCAGCGCAGGCAGGGATTGGGGGTCTCGCCACGGGCGTAGGAATCCACGAAGTCCGTAATGACCTCTTCTTTAAATTCCTCCGAAAAATCCCAGACATAAAAGGGAATGCCCAGCTTATCGCAGATGCGGCGGGCGTCGGCCGAATCCTCCAACGAGCAGCAACCGCGGGCCTTTTCCCTGGTCTGCTGCGCGTCTTTGTGCAGCGCGAGATGAACGCCAATCACCTCGTGGCCGGCTTCTACTGCGCGGGCGGCGGCAACCGATGAGTCCACGCCGCCGGACATGGCAACCAATACTCGCATTGTGCTCCCCATTTCACCTTGACTACAGGCCCGAAAGTCTACTCCCTAGCCCCAACGCGGTTTAAATCGAATCCATTCCCTAAGCTTGTGTGACATGGGCAGAAAGCGAGCTTCCACCGATCCGGGAATCACCGGCACCTACGCTATTTCTACCGGCACAGCCGAGGTTGTGCCGGATGAGTTTCGCGACGGCGCCTATATTCTCAACGTTAATGGCGTGCCGAGCAGCCACATTGTGCTCGGTGAGCCGGAGGAGCTGGAGTTTGAGTATATGCGCTGGATTGCGGCAGCGGTAGAGCACCTCAATTCTCGGCCCGCGAATAAGCTTCGCGTGACGCACTTAGGTGGCGCGGGATGCTCCCTTCCGCGCTATTTTGCCAGCAAGCTTCCGGGCAGCCGCCACACGGTGGTCGAACTCGACGCCAAGTTGGGCGAGTTGGTGCGCGCGCTTTTCGACGTCCCCCGCTCCCCCACCGTCAAAATTCGTGCCGGCGAAGCTCGCAAAGAAACCGAGGGATTTCTACCGTCCAGCCGGGATATCATCATCCGCGATGTCTTTGCTGGCGACAAGACACCGGCCAACCTCACCACCGTGGAGTTCTTTCAGGCTGCTAAGCAGTCGCTGGGGCCGGGTGGCCTCTACGTAGCCAACTGCGGCGACCATTCCGATCTACAGCTGGCAAAGAGCGAGCTGGCGGGCCTCGATCGAGTATTTGACCACCTCGCCGTCATCGCGGACCCACCGATGCTCAAGGGTCGGCGCTACGGGAACATCATCCTGGTAGCCTCAGATACAGTAATGCCAGCCGAGGGCTCCGTCGAAGCCGCCCAGCTGGCAAAGGCACTCCTTGGCGGGGCCGTGCCCGTCCATTACAAAAACGAGACCTGGACCCGCGCGTTTTTCACTGGTGCTACTGCAGCACGCGATTGAGCAGCGTGGCTACTTGTCCCGCGTCAAAATCAGGAATATCGGCACCGGCCTTCTTGGCCGCATTCTTTGCTTCCGATACCTCCGACTCGGAGACATTGCCTGACTTAACGTTGTTCACGTGACCGGCGTTGTCCAGCAAGATTGCTAGGTCACTGACAGAAAAATCACCCTTGGCCATATCGCCTAGGTCCTCCACCGGGAGAGCATCCTTGTCCTGCAGGGTCTTCACGAAGCCAGCCAAGCCCTGCGCAGCTTGGGAATCAAGGCCGGACTTTTCTGCGGCGTCGGCAAGCTGCGGCAATGCAATCAGACCAGCGGCAAGCGCCAAGATCGCACCAATGAGTGGCGTGCTATCGGAGCTCAGGTCAAGGCCATCGCTCACGACCAGCTGCTCGAGCGCGCCGCCCACGTCTACGTAGTTGCCGTCGCTGAAGGACTGCAGTTGCTGCTTAGAACCATTAAACAGGTTCATGTCGACGTCGGTAGGAATGCCTGCCACCTTGCCGGAGCCAGAGCGCTGCCAGAAAGATAGCTTGTTCCAACCGCCTACGGCATCGGGCGCTTGATCCTGGTAGGCCGCGAGCCACAGTGGCATATCCGAGAACTTCTGGGAGTTATTCATTTGCCCCATCCAGAAGTACTTGTAGGTGTAGATCATGGGCGTACGGCCGGTAAGACGCTTGAGCTCGCTAGTAAATTCTTCAATCCATTGCTCCAGCTGTGCCGCGGACTTTCCTTCCGCCACCTCGATATCAAGTGCAGGAGGCAATGTCTGATCCGGGGCTAGGGCGATCTGCGCGGCAAAATTGGCCGCCTGAGTCTTGGCGTCGCCCGCCGGACGTGCGTAGTGGTACGCACCTGTCTTGAGTCCAGCAGCTTTAGCCGCCTGAATATCCTCTACATAGTGTGGGTTTACCCAATCACCACCCTCGGTAGCTTTCACGAATGCAAAGGACTGACCGTCGGTACGCACCTTTGACCAATCGATAGGTGTACCGCCTGGATGCTGGTGCGCTGCAACGTCAACGCCCTTAGGTGCACCGAGGCTCACCGCCTGGGCGACGGCGGTACCACTTACGGCTAGTGCAGCCACGGTGACCACCGCAGTAATGCTCTTTCGGAGTGCCTTCTTTGATGTCATGCGCGTGAGTCTAGCAACGTCTTCACTTCAGTCACATATTTAACACGCGGCCCTGCCAACCAATTTTGTCGCTTTTGTTTCTAATTTAGTGCGAATGTCGCCTTTTAGAACACATTTTTGCCCCTCTTCTATTGCGGATGGTCAATTGGCCACTTAGGATTGGAGACATGCAAAGACACGCACATGTTCTAATAATGGGGGAAATTAGACGTGGATGCTTATTACGTAGTTAATGACCCCAAAGATCCCATAGCAGTTAGAGCGACCGAAAATAGAAAACAAGATTACCTATTTTGGAACGAGGTTAAGCCAGGCCTAAAAGATGATTTCGATATTTCCTGCCACGCACTCGCCACCCGCACGGGATTGAGCGAGCGGCGCACGCGAGACATAACCATGGCGCTATACCGGCTGGCTGAGTTGCCCCTTACGATGGCGCTGCAAGAAACCTATTATTTCCTGGATTTCTCTCGCCTTATTACTATCGACGCCGTACTTAGCAAGCTCGGTGACATCCCTACCGAAACTCTCGAGCGGATAGATCAAGAGCTGGCACGTTACCTGACTCCCACAAGGCCCGGACAGGTACTGCCTTCGAATACGAATTTGCGCCGAAAGCTCAATGGCCTCATCGCTGTTGAAAACCCGAATGCCGAAGAAGCCGAGGAGTCTGACGCGCGGAGCGACGACTATTTCACCTACCCCAGCTTTGGCGGCAAGGCCGGGCTAGCAGTGGAATTCGATGAAGCTACATTGATAGCTATCGATGAACACGTCTGTAAGGCCGCCCAAAAACATAACCTCTCCAAGGCAGAGGCGCTGGCCAAACTGATTCTGGGCGAGATTGAATCGCGGGCTAAGGTGGTTTTACACATGTACCGTGCTCACGATCTGGAAGCTGCACCCGCGTTTATCCGAGGATTCGGATGGATAAGCCCAGACACCGCAGACAATCTGCGCCCCACCCAGACGCGGAACATGGATTCGGCCAAAGAAATGGAGAGCGAAAGCTACGTCACTCCCCCGCTCATTGGAGCCTTCGTGGAAGGCCGCGATGGTGTGTGCCGCTGGCCGGGCTGCAACCGCCCCGCAGAAACCTGCCAGAAGGACCATCGCATTGACCATTCCAAGGGAGGGAAAACGGCGGCTAGCAATTTGGCATCGTTATGCCAGCATCACCACAACATCAAGACCGACGGTGGAGCCTTCTACATAATGGACCCGCACACCGGAGACATTGTGTGGCTCTTTGACGATGGTCGCTGGGAATATGACGAGCCACAAGGACCGCTAGCGCGCAAGAACAAGAACTGGGCGCTTACGGTCGGCCAAGCTATCGCCGCCCGGAGGGCAGCGGCTAAGGAAAGGAGTGATAGCTAGACGGAACGGGCTCGTGAAATTACCTCAGGAAGATGAGCCAACACGTAGTCGACGTCTTCTTCCGAAGTAAGCCGGCCGAGAGTAAAGCGCAGGGAGCCAATACCTTCAGCTTCGCTAACTCCCATTGCCTCGAGGACGTGAGACATACGGTTTACGCCTGCGCTACAAGCGCTGCCGGTGGAGGCTTCGATCTGCAGGGAATCCAGCAGCATGATGAGGCTATCTCCATCAGCACCGGGGAAAGAGACGTGCAGGTGGGAAGGCAGGCACGGCTCGGCGGAATTGACCACCGCGTTATCGATGGTGGCAAGGATTCCGTCACGCAGCTTTTTGCGGAGCGCAGAAACTCGCTCACTCTGAGTAGAAATTTCCGCGACGGATTCTTCCAACGCCGCAGCTAGACCGGAAGCGCTAGCTACGTCGACGGTTCCCGGGCGGATTCCGCGCTCCTGCCCGCCACCGTAGGCGATCGGCTGGGGTGCAGGGCTGCGCTTGGTCAATAGCAGACCGATGCCGCGAGGGCCGCCGAACTTATGGGCACTGGCGGCGAGGCTGGTGATCCCTAGTTCGGAAAAGTTAACGGGGACCTTGCCCACGGCCTGCACCGCATCAACGTGCACGGGGGTGCCGGCCGCATTCGCACGTGTAGCTATCTCTTCGATGGGCTGGATGGTGCCGGTTTCGTTATTGGCCCACATGCACGTGGCGACGTCGGCAAGCGTGTCTAGAGCCGACAAGTCTGCGATGTGCCCAGAACGATCGACGGGAAGCAAGTCGACGGCCGCTCCGGATTTTTGCAGTTTAGCCACGGTATCGCGCACGGCGGGATGCTCAATATCGGTAGAAACGATGCAGTTCGTAGTTCCAGCCGCGTAGAGCCCCTGGATGGCGATATTGTCCGCTTCGGTACCCGAGGAAGTGAAGATGACCTCGATTGGCTCGCAGCCAAGGAGGGAGGCCACTTTTTCGCGGGCGTCATCGAGCACAGACCGAGCCTTTCGGCCGGAACCGTACTGGGCACCGGAATTAAGGGAGCCAGCTGCCGCCACCCAAGCATCAATCGCGCTCTGGCGCATCGGCTGGGTAGCGGCGTAATCGAAGTAGTACGGCATTACTGGCGTGCCTTCAGTTCCTCGGTGAGAGCTGGAGCGATTTCATGCAGGTCGCCCACGACGCCAAGGTCAGCGATCTGGAAGAACGGCTCATCTTGATCCTGGTTGACCACCACAATGGTGCCGGAGGTCTGCATGCCAGAGGTGTGCTGGATAGCGCCGGAGATGCCCAAACCGATATAGAGATCCGGCGAGACGGTAACACCGGTCTGGCCGATCTGATAGGCGGCGTCGTAAAAGCCTTCATCTACCGCGTCGCGAGTGGCGCCGACAGCAGCGCCGAGAGCATCAGCAAGCGGCTCGACTACGGTGCTGAATTCGTTGCCCACGCCACGGCCGCCGGCGACGACCGCCTTGGCCTCGGTAATTTCCGGTCGTGCGGACTTCTGGGCCGGGGTGAAGGAGGTTACCTTAACGTCTATTCCCGTAGCGGCCGGCAGTGGCATGGGCGCCGGCTGCGCCTCTACCTGCTGTGGTGCGGTCTCAACCGCGCCTGGGCGGAGGGTGTAAATCGGGCACTGTCCAGCGGCGGTAGAGGTGGTCTCATAGGAACCACCAAAAATGGTCATCTGGGCAGAGCCATCGGCAGCAATGGCATCGACGTTGACGAGCGCTCCAGAAGCGAGGCGAGCTGCAAGGCGGCCGGCAATTTCATTATTCGCCGGAGTTGCAGCCAACACGATGGGCGCGGGGTTAGCTGCGCCGAGGGCATGCAGGGCATCAACTTCTGGGGTAAGGAAACGCTGATCATAATCCTCGGCCGTTGCCTGAACCACCTGCGCGGCACCGAGGGCGGCAAGGTCAGCATCGAACTTATCGGCCTGCTTGCCGACGACCACTGCGGACACCGTACCCAATTCCCGCGCAGCTGTAATCAACTCGCCGGTAACGGGAAGGACCTTATCCGCATCGTGCTCAACTAGTACGTAAACGTGAGACATATCTACTCCTAAATCAAGTTCTTTGCGGACAGGAAGTCAGCGATCTTCTTCGCTGCGTCTTGTGGGTTGGGCTCAGAGATAACCTCGCCGGCGGTACGCGGTGGGCGCTTCTCAGCGGCCGTAACGGCGGTAGTAGGCGCGATTGCTTCGATACCCAGCTCAGCCAGCGAGAAAGTTGTAATTTCCGCCTTCTTGGCAGCCATTAGGCCCTTGAAATTGGGGAAGCGGGGCTTGTCGCTCTTATCGGTCACGGAGACAATCGCCGGCAGCGGCGCCTCTAGTTCCCAAGTGCCGCGGGCATCATCGCGGATGCCCTGCACGGTGCCGTCAGCTAGCTCTACCTTGTGTAGGGCGGTAAGGGCTGGCAGCTGGCGGTATTCGGCGAGCAGTCCGGTAAGGAGGCCGGTGGAGGCATCAGAAGCTTCAGTGCCTGCGGTGATCAGCTGGACGTCGTCAAGCTTGTTCAGCGCAGCATTAAGAGTCCATGCGGTCGACAGTGCGTCCGCGCCGGCCAGCGAGTCATCGGAGACGAGCACCGCATCATCGGCGCCCATGGCCAGTGCCTTGCGCAGAGCCTCGTCCGCCTGGGCCGGACCCATAGTCAGCGCTACCACCTTGAACCCTGCATCAGGATTATCGCCGCGCAGGCGCAGGGCTTGTTCCACGGAGAATTCATTAACTTCATCAATGACGTTATCCACGGAGGTGCGATCCAGGGTGTGGTCATCTTCCAAGGTCTTGGTAGACCACGTATCCGGCACGTGTTTGACCAGAGCCACGATAGTTGGCATTGGGCACTCACCTTTCCGATATATTTATGTTGCGTAATTATCCTCGGACGATGATACTCGGGGTTGACAGAGCAAGGCGATTCTCTGTGAGCCAATTCGCGTAATGATTACTGCAAAAGGCTTCTTTCCTTTCAGCTTCATCTTCTTGCGTAGCTGGTCAGGGTCCACTTCTACCCCGCGCACAAGGATTTCCAGACTCCCCGCGTCATAGGATTTAAGTACGGATTTTAATTTCTTTAGGGGTACTTTTTCTATGAATGGAAATCCCGAAGTTCCCTCCGGAATCCTCTCCCCTGTTAGGTACGCGATGCGCGGATCGATTTGGTGCAGCCCTTCCCTAGCCGCGTAGTGCTGAACTAGGCCAGCACGAACGACGGCGCCGTCCGGATCAATCAGGTAGCTGCCAATATCGCCGGCCTCTGGCAGGTTTGTTTCTTGGTCATCGAGGACATCTATCTGTTCGCCACGAATCATTACCGCCTTGCGCCCCGTACCAAGTCCAGGGGTATACAGGCAGGATTCCTTTACTCCCCCATCGACGCTCGCGACGGTAACGAGACCATCCCATTCGCTGAAATCAAGACCGGGCGCGCACTTAATGGCCAGCTCCTTGCCGCGATGCTTATCGACGACCTCCGGAAGCGGCGGCACCAAATCTTCCGGCCGCGTGATCCTTTTCCCACCGGCGCGGCGGGCTGGATCTGCAAGGAGGACATCGGCAGTCGTAGTCGTGGTGAGCGCATCCGCGCGGAATATGTTGGCCGAAGAGAGGTTATACCTAGCCATCCTCACGCGCGACTCATCCAGATCCGAGCCGAAATAGTCAAGCGGGCAATTATAGCCTTCCGTGCCGATGGAACAGGTGAGATCATGAACGGTACGAACTCCCTGTTCCGCAAGGAAGCTCATGCGATACGCAGCAACGCCGGTGGGAGTGGCTTGCTGGGCGGAGTCAGCATCCATCAGCCAATTGCGCGGAAGCTTGCCTGAATTACGCGCAGTCACCAACTCCATAACTGCGCGGCCAAAGTCGCCGAACTTTTCTTTGAGGACCTCGGCATCTTTGAGCCGAGAGGCCTTGGTCAGTGTGAGATCGAGGCTAGTTATTTCCTCATGGTGGTCCATCAGGAAGCTGACTTCTGCGGGGGTATAACTCATATGCGGTCTAAAGGGGTGGTGGAAAAGAATTCGCGGTACCGGGAATCCTCGCGGGGATCCCCAATGACGGGGCGCAGATCAGAATAGGACGCATCATCTAAGACTTCTTGGACCGAGGAGTATTTGCTCAACCTTTGCATTTGCGCCCACGTAGGAATGACTAGGCGCACCAGCCCGGCGCGCCAGCCATCCAGGATGAGCTGCGGGGAGAACCATCCGGCATCATCAGCTTCATCGGTATCCCCGTCTGGTTCTTGGCCGGAGGGCAACACCCCAACGAAGAAGAAGGTATCGAACCAGTGGCTCTTGCCTTTTCCTACCCAGCGCGCCCAGGGAAGGAGCATATCGGCGTCGACCCGCATGCCGTTATTGCTGAGGAATTCGGTAAAGGAAATGGTGTGGTTTTCCAGAAGCTTTCGCTCCTTGTGATAGCGCCGCGCATTAGAAACAATGCCGTCTTCGCGTATGGCAAAAAGGGTGCCGGCTTCTTCGAAGAGTTCGCGCGCAGCAGCAAAGACAAGGGCATGGGCCTTGTACTTTGTCACCCCCATTCGCCGGGCCATCGCAACGACTGATTTACCGGCCCACAGCTCGCCCGAGTCCCAAGATCGAGGTGGAAAGTCGCGCGGATCTACTCCCCCTCCGGGAAACACCGAATGCCCCGGGTAGTTATGCATAGTGTGGACCCGTTCTTGGACCCATACCTCAAGACCGTCAGCGCCATCCCGCAACAGCAGGACCGTTGCCGCCAAGCGCCCACCATTAAAGCCGGTGGTATCGCTGGCGTCGATGGCATCTAGACGGTCATGAATAGGATTGGTCATAGAGAAGCTCGGCGGGCGAAGTATCGCTGTCCAATGCGGTCCACCTGGATGGGCTGGTGGAAGGCGCGAGTCAGGTTTTCGGAGGTAAGGACGGAATTAATCAGGCCT
Organism: Corynebacterium tuberculostearicum; assembly: GCF_030503735.1. Next base: position 927,036 of record NZ_CP073096.1, read on the forward strand.
TTTGCCACTACCTTACCCTCATCCAGCAGCATGGCGTGGGTGAAGCCGTAGGGGATTTCCTCCACGTGGTGGGTGATCATGACAATCGCTGGGGCATCGGGATCCATGGCTAGATCGCCGAGGTATCCCACTAGGTCTTCGCGGCCGCCCAGGTCCATTCCGGCTGAAGGCTCATCGAGGATGAGCAGCTCCGGGTTGGACATGAGGGCGCGAGCTAGGACGACGCGCTTCTTTTCACCTTCGGACAGTGTTCCCCATGTGCGTTCTTTCAGATGGGTCGCACCTACCTGCGCCAAGATGTCATCAGCGCGGGAGAAGTCCATGTCTTGGTATTCCTCTCGCCACCGGCCGAGCACTGCGTAGCCGGCGGAGACAACGAGATCGTCTACGCGCTCGTTGTCTGGGATCCGTGATTGCACCGCCGCGGAGGAAATGCCAATGAGCGCGCGCAGATCGCGCATGTCCGTCTTGCCAATTTGCTCCCCCATCAAAAAGGCGGTGCCTTTCGAGGGGAATTGTTCGGCCGCGGCCATGCGTACCAAGGAAGTCTTGCCTGCCCCGTTGGGCCCAATGATGACCCAGCGCTCATCAAGCTCTACTTGCCAATCCACAGGACCCACGAGAGTCTTGCCACCCCGGCGCAGCTCAACGCCGCGGAAATCTACGAGCCAGTCTTGATCAGTAGGAGTTACGTCGTTCACGCCTTCCATTGTGACTGATTAGTTCTTTGGCCGGTGAAATTGACACAGCTGCATTAGTCTTATGGGCATGACTACTCGCCTTGGTATTGACGATGTCCGCCCACTTATTTCCGCTGGTTCTGTAGCCTCCAAAGCCGTTGTAGGCGAGGTAATTCCCGTCACTGCTTTAGTCTGGCGTGAGGGCCACGACGCAGTCTCGGCTACCTTGTCCGCATGGGCGGCACGTACCACGGCCACATCCTCCGTCACCATGCAGGCGGATCCGCACGACCAAGATCGCGTACATGGCGTATTTACCCCAGGTACCCAAGGCACCTGGTTTTTTCGAGTTGACGCCTGGTCCGATCCCATCGCCACTTGGAAGAATGCAGTAACCAAAAAGATGGCGGCTGGGCAGTCCGCTGCCGAGTTGGCCAATGATCTCCACCATGGCGCGGACCTGTTTTCGCGGGCCGCTTTGCAAACCCCGTCTGATGTGGTGGCACCGCTCTTTGTGGCCGCGCGGGATTTGGCGGATGAGTCTAAGGACGTCGACAAGCGGGTGCAGGTAGCGCTTTCGGATGAAGTGGCAGATATCCTTCACTCGCACCCGCTGCGGGACCTTCTGGTGGAGGGTGCAATCCACGAGGTTTATGTGGAACGCCCCGCTGCGCTGTATAACTCGTGGTACGAGCTCTTTCCCCGCTCAACGGGCGGCTGGAATGAAGAGGGAAATCCTGTTCACGGTACATTTGAGACCACAGCTAAGGCACTGGAACGCGTGGCCGATATGGGCTTCGATACAGTCTATTTTCCGCCGATCCATCCCATCGGAGAAGTACACCGCAAGGGCAAGAATAACTCGGTCGTTGCAGAGCCTGGGGATGTTGGAAGCCCTTGGGCCATCCAGGACCACTCCACCACCCATCCGGACTTGGGCACAATGGAGGATTTTAAGAAACTCGTCTCGCGCGCCCAAGAGCTTGGTCTCGAAGTTGCGCTCGATTTTGCACTGCAGGCATCGCCTGATCACCCGTGGGCAAAAAGCCACCCGGAATTTTTCACCGTTCTTCCGGATGGCACCATCGCCTATGCTGAAAATCCACCGAAGAAGTACCAGGATATCTATCCGCTCAACTTCGATAACGCATCGGATTCCATCTACCACGAGATCTATGAAACCTTGATGATTTGGGTCGAAGCTGGGGTGAGGACCTTCCGCGTGGATAATCCGCACACCAAGCCGGCAAACTTTTGGGATTGGTTGATTACTCGCGTACACGCCACTCATCCGGATGTCATCTTTTTGGCCGAGGCCTTTACTCGTGCTCCTCGTCTTTTTGGCCTAGCCAAGGCCGGCTTTTCCCAGTCCTACAGCTATTTCACGTGGCAGACCTCCAAGTACGAGCTAACCCAATTTGGCCAAATGCACGTGGAGCAAGCGGATATCTGCCGCCCTAATCTCTTTGTCAATACACCGGATATTTTGCACGAGTCCTTGCAAACTGGAGGGCGCGCCATGTTTGCCATTCGCGCTGTCCTAGCTGCCACCATGTCACCTCTGTGGGGTGTTTATTCCGGCTTCGAGTTGTACGAGCACACCCCGGTAGCGCCGGGTTCGGAAGAATACCTCGACTCTGAGAAGTATGAACTGCGCCCACGCGATTTTGCCGCGGCCGCAAAGTCCGGTGACTCCTTGGAGTCTTATATCCGGCTACTCAATCAGATTCGCCGCGATAATCCCGCATTGCAGCAATTGCGCACCCTGCGATTCCATGACACCGACAACGAGGCCATCATTGCCTATTCCAAGGCGGATCCGGCCACCGGCAACGTGGTCCTCGTCGTGGTCAATTTGGATCCGCGAAACGCGCAGGAAGCTACCGTGTCAGTAGATATGCGGGCTATCGGCCGTCACCCCGGCGAATCTTATACCGTGCAAGACACCATTACCGGCTCTGCTTATCACTGGTCAGAGCGCAACTTTGTGCGCTTGGAACCGCTTCGCGACGTCGCCCATGTCTTTGTCCTGCCCCACGCCGATCACGCCCTCCAAGAACAGCTCGCTTGGCGCGACGTGACCGATTATCGCCCTTAAACATTTGCCCATAAAACCGCACTCGATCTAGGTACTCTGATTGTATGAATATCCCGGCCGCTGATCTCGCCCGCCTGAACGACTGCCGCCACCATGACCCACACGGCTTTTATGGTTGGCACGAAGGCACCGTACGCACCTGCCAGCCTGGCGCCACGGCGGTACACGTTCACACCCCCACCCAATCCATTTCCATGGACTTGGTAGACGATGATATTTGGGAAGCAGAGGTGGGCGATAACTGCGATTACCGCCTAGAAATCTCCTATCCGGAGGTGCCTACTCGCATTGTGGCAGACGGCTATCATTTCCTTCCCACCATCGGCTCGCTGGACCTGCACCTTATTGGAGAAGGCCGCCACGAGCGCCTCTGGGAAGTCCTCGGTGCAAACTTGCGCAGCTACGAGACAGAGATGGGCTCCGTGGAAGGGGTCTCCTTTGCCGTGTGGGCTCCCAACGCCCAAGGCGTGGCTGTGGTGGGTGACTTCTGTGGCTGGAACCCAACCCAGTATCCGATGCGTTCTTTAGGCTCTACCGGCGTATGGGAGGTCTTTGTTCCAGGCATCGGTGCTGGCGAGCACTATAAGTTCGCCCTTTTTAGCCACGAGGGCCGCAAGGACAAGGCCGACCCCTTGGCAAAGCGCACCGCCTGCCCGCCGGAAACAGACTCTATCGTGGATTCCACCAGCTTCGCTTGGTCCGATTCCGCCTGGATGGGCAAGCGCACCGGCAACCTCGACGTCCCCATGAGCATCTATGAGGTTCACGTCGGCTCGTGGAAGGTTGGCGCCAACTACAACCGCCTGCGCGAGGAACTCATTCCGTATCTCAAGGAGCACGGTTTCACCCACGTCGAGCTCTTGCCCGTTGCAGAGCACCCCTTTGGCGGCTCCTGGGGCTACCAAGTCTCCGGCTACTACTCGCCGTCCGCGCGTTGGGGCTCGCCGGATGAATTCCGTGAACTGGTCAATGCACTGCACGAAAACGGCATCGGCGTCATCGTGGACTGGGTGCCGGCCCACTTCCCCAAAGATGACTGGGCCCTCGGACGCTTCGACGGACAGGCGCTGTATGAGCACCCCGATCCCCGCCGCGGTGAACAATCCGACTGGGGCACCTATGTCTTTGATTTCGGACGCAATGAGGTCCGCAATTTCCTTGTAGCCAATGCACTGTACTGGGCCGAAGAGTTCCATATCGATGGCCTGCGCGTAGACGCCGTGGCCTCCATGCTCTACCTGGATTATTCCCGCGATGAATGGCTGCCCAACCAGTACGGCGGGCGCGAGAATTTAGAGGCCGTGCAGTTCCTGCAGGAAACCAATGCCACTCTCAACCGCACCCATTCTGGTGTGCTCACCATCGCCGAGGAATCCACCTCCTGGCCGGGCGTTACCGCTCCGACTTCTGAAAATGGCCTGGGTTTTTCCCTGAAGTGGAACATGGGCTGGATGAATGACACCCTGGAGTACTTCCAACACGAACCCATCCACCGCTCCCATCACCACGGCGAACTCACCTTTTCTATGGTCTACGCCTACTCTGAGCGCTATGTACTACCGTTTAGCCATGATGAAGTGGTGCACGGCAAAGGCTCGCTGTGGGAACGCATGCCCGGTGATGACTGGAATAAGGCCGCCGGCCTGCGGGCACTCTACGGATACATGTTTTCCCACCCCGGCAAGAACCTGCTGTTCATGGGCCAAGAATTCGGCCAGACTACCGAGTGGGCCGAGGGGCATTCTGTAGACTGGGGCAACCTCGATGGGTGGGCTAACGAGTGGCACCGCGGCATCAAGAGACTCGTGCGCGATATTAACTTCATCTATCGTGACACCCCTGCCTTGTGGTCGCAAGACTTTAGCCAAGGGGGATTCCAGTGGGTCAAGGCGGATGACTCGAATAATAACGTGCTCGGCTACGTCCGCTACGGTGCTGATGGCTCCGCCCTACTCGCCGTGTGCAACCTTTCTGGTTCTTCTATTCCCAACTACGACCTTTGGGTTCCATATGACGGCGAGTGGCAGATGATCCTCAACACTGATGATGCTGTCTATGAAGGCGCTGGGAATCCGCTTCCCCAGCACATTCACGTAGCGGATAATCTCACCACGCTTCATCTACCGGCTAACTCGGTACAGTGGTACGTGCTGGAGCAATAAAACGCTTATCGCTGCGTCCGCAGGAACTCCACTACGCGCGCTTCGATGTCATCACGGAGCGCGTCCATGCGCTCTTCACCTTCCAGACCGCGAAGCGAAGGATCCTCGATAGTCCACCGCTGTGCTGGCCCCTCATATTTCGCATCACCTACTACGACGACGTGGTCGACAGTGGCGGCAAGGTTAGGATCCACTAGAGCAGGAGTACCAGTCATTTCTGCTCCCACCTTCGCGAGGGAGGCTTTAGCCTCTTGATTGATACCCTGCTGGGTGTGCTCCGGCGTAGTTTGCACCCCAGCCGAGTAAATATCCCATTCAGGGGCATGCTTCGCGGCTAACGCCGCTGCCATCTGGGACTTGCCGCGATTTGTATTGCACAGGAAAAGCACTGAAGTCATGCTTTCCCATCCTACCCAAACTAGTACAGGGCACTCGCCAGCTTGGTGCGCGCTTCCAGGACACGCGGGTCATTTGCGTCGAAGAGGCCGAAAAGCTCTAGCAAGCGTTCTCGGACCTGTGCCTTCTTGTCACCTGCTGTTGCCTTCATCGTTTCAATGAGACGTTCAAATGCTTTCTCCGGTGCTCCCGCCACTACCTCGGCATCCGCAGCACGCATTTGCTTATCGACGTCCTCCTTATCCCCTTCCGCAGCCGCAATCGGGTCATCGGTCTGGTTAGCTGGGTCTAGGCGCTTGAGCAGGATCGTGGTATCGCGTGCCTGTTTAATCTGCACGTTATCGGGCTCGGAGTCCAAAATGGAGTTGTAGACGTTGAGCGCACCATCAAAATCGCCGGCATTCAAGAAGCTCTCTGCTTCCTGGAGGCGCGGATCCTCTTCTTCCTCTTGGGGCTGTTCCGATCCATGATCGCCCTGCAAACCCTTCAACTGTGGACCAACATTTTGCACTAGGGTTTCTACCCATTGCTTGAGCGCGTCCTTCGGCTGCGCGCCTTCAAAATTAGTCAGCGGCTGACCAGCGCCCAACGCCACCACGGTAGGCAGATTCTTAACGCCGAAGACCTGCGCCACCTGCGGAGTAGCATCCGCATCTACATAGGCAACGAGGAAACTGAGGTTTCCTTGCATAGCCAAATCCTGGAGATCGGTCCGCAACTGCTCTGACTGCGTGGAACGGGCAGTACCAATGAGAACGACCACTGGAACTTCCGCAGAGCGGCGCACCACGTCTTGTTCGAAATTAGACTCTGTAACCGTAAAGAACGGCTGGACCCCACTAGCGTTTGTGTGCGGCGACTCCTGCGCCTTCTGGCGCGCCTCAGCGCGGGCTTTGACCTGGCTGAGATCAAGCGCGCCTCCTACATAAGCATTATTTGCTGAAGTCATCTAGTCCTCCTTTGCAAGGCGGCGGTTGACCGCGTCTACCTTGTCTGTCAGCTGATTGGTCACGCCTTCACGAATATCGGCCTTTACCACCAAAGAAGTACGCGGGGATACAGCGCGCACTGCCTCAGTTGCCTTTTTGATGGTTCCAAAGACCTCATCCCATTCCCCTTCCAGAAGGGTAAACATGGCATTAGTCTCATTAGGGAGGCCAGACTCGCGAACCACGCGTACAGCCTCGGCCACGGCATCGGCCATTTCTTGGGAGTCATTATTGACTACCGCTGGGGCTACAGAAAATGCAACAATCATGCCCGCTAGTCTACCTACGCTCCCAACAGTGGCGGTGCCAGTGCCGGCGATCGTCGCCTTGGCGGCCCACGTCTCGGGGCCACGCGACGATATGGGCCACCCCAGGGGGGATGTTTTGGTTGCAGCCCGGACACACGTAATACTTCTGAGCACGCGCGGAACCGATATGACGCATGACGTAGGGCTCACCGCGGGTCCAACTAGGGCCCACGACCGTCTGCGACCCGAGGAAAGTGGAGCCATCTTTCGGCAAGGAGCGAATCTCTACCGGTTTGCGTCTATTTCGCCGCGGCATCAGAACAACCGCAATTCATTCGACTCGAGGCCGCGCAGCTCCTGATAGTCTAGTACGACACACCGAATACCGCGGTCTTCTGCCAAGGTTCGGGCCTGCGGCTTGATTTCCTGCGCCGCGAATACGCCGGACACTGGGGCGAGCAGCTCATCGCGATTGAGCAACTCCAAATATCTCGTGAGCTGTTCCACACCGTCGATACCACCGCGGCGTTTCACCTCGATGGCGACGTTATTATTGTTCTCGTCTTTCGCCATGATGTCTACTGGACCAATGGCGGTAGGAAACTCACGACGTACCAAGGTATAGCTATCGCCCAAGGTATCGATCTGGTCCGCCAAAAGCTCTTGTAAGTGAGCTTCTACGCCGTCCTTGACCAAACCTGGATCCTCCCCCATGTCATAGGAAACTTCCTCGTGGATCTCAGCGATGGTGATTCGCAGTTGCTCGCCTTTAGGATTTTCTACCAACCATAAGAGCTCACCTGTATCTTCACCATCTAAGTCCTCGATGGCGGACTCCTTTAAGGTGCACGGCGGGGTCATCCAATTAAGCGGTTTATAAGCGCGGTCATCGGCGTGCACAGACACAGAACCGTCTGCTTTGACGATAAGCAGCCGGTCTGCCATGGGAAGGTGGGCATCCAAACGGCCCACGTAATCTACGGAGCATCGGGCGATTACTAAACGCATGACCTCTACCCTAGCGGGTAGCCTTATCGCTTGGATTGACGGGTAGCGCGCTCGCGCAGTTGCCGGAAATCGAAGCGCTGCTGGCGCTTGGACGGTGCCGCTTCTACCCATGCACCAAAGCCCATGATTCCGTGCGGATCGGAGGCTAGCTCATACTCCCTGCCTTTGGCGCGAAATCGCACAACCTCGGTGGCGGCAGACATAAAAGAAGCCTCGGCATCATCAAGCGGGCGGGTGCTCACTAGCTCGATGTCGAGGCGATTGATGCGCAGGTCGCAGCGCGGGGAGACTGAACGCAGCTTGAAATACTCCACAAATTCACCCTCATAGCGCAGCGATCCATGCCGCCAAGAAAGGGAGTTTCTGGCAGGGTAACGACGCAAAAGCACAGAGGTACCGCGAGAGCGGATAGTAAAAAACCGGAGCGCCGCCAAGAAGAAGACTAAAAACAGGGCCACTCCAAGGGCCCACAGAAGCACTGCAACAAACGTTGAATTCATGGGCTAATTCACGCCATCCTCGCTCTGTGGAGATACTAATTTCTTGAATTGTAGCGCCTAGCGGCCCCAGTATGCCAATAAGAATAGGCAAAGAAAACACGAAGAAGGCGCACCGGTTTGAAACCGGTGCGCCTTAAGAGAGCAGGAAGGGCGGCTATTGCTGCCCTCTCCTACCAATCCAAGGTTCTAAGCCTTAGCGCGGCGGATTGCACGCTGTGCGGCCTCGCCACGGGACTTGGTGAGCTCGTGCTCAGAAGCGAATTCCTCCTGAGCCTTCTCCTCATCCACCTCATCGGACCAGATGGCCCAATCAGCGAGGACGGTGATCTTGTCCTGGGTAACGGAGAGGAAACCACCCTGAACGGCAGCGACGCGGCGCTCGCCGTCTACGGGGTGGATGGTCACCACGCCATTATCGATCAACTGACCGATCGTAGGCTCGTGACCGGGAAGCACGCCGATCTCACCCTCGGTGGTCTCAGCCGTGACCATGGAGGCCTGTCCGGTCCACAGCAGGCGCTCGACGGAAACCAATTCGGCGGTGATGTCAGCCATGTGCCTCTCCCTACTTCTCGTTCAACTTCTCGTATGCAGCCTTGACGTCGTCCAAGCCACCCAAGCCGTTGAAAGCCTGCTCTGGGTAGTGGTCAAACTCGCCATCGCAGATGCGCTCGAAGGCATCGATGGTCTCAGACAGCGGCACGTAAGAGCCCGGCAGGCCGGTGAACTTCTGTGCGACGAAGAAGTTCTGGCCCAAGAAGCGCTCGATACGGCGGGCACGCTGAACGGTGACCTTATCCTCCTCGGACAGCTCGTCCATACCAAGGATGGCGATGATGTCCTGGAGTTCCTTGTTCTTCTGCAGAATACCGATGACGCGCTGTGCAACCTCGTAGTGCTTTTCGCCAACGATGCCTGGCTCGAGAATACGAGAGGTGGAAGTCAGCGGGTTCACTGCAGGGTAAATACCCTTGGAAGCAATCGCACGGTCCAGCTCGGTGGTAGCGTCCAAGTGAGCGAACGTCGTAGCCGGAGCTGGGTCGGTGTAGTCATCGGCCGGAACGTAAACGGCCTGCAGGGACGTAATAGAACGGCCCTTGGTCGAGGTAATGCGCTCCTGAAGAACACCCATCTCATCAGCCAGGGTCGGCTGGTAGCCCACAGCGGAAGGCATACGACCCAGCAAGGTCGAAACCTCAGAGCCGGCCTGGGTAAAGCGGAAGATGTTGTCGATGAACAGGAGGACGTCCTGGTTCTGCACATCGCGGAAGTACTCCGCCATGGTCAGGCCGGACAGGGCCACGCGCATACGGACTCCTGGCGGCTCATCCATCTGGCCGAAGACAAGGGCGGTATCTTGCAGCACGCCCATCTCTTCCATCTCCAGGAAGAGGTCGGTGCCCTCACGGGTGCGCTCGCCGACGCCGGCGAAGACGGAGGTACCGGAGAACTCACGGGCGATACGGGTAATCATCTCCTGAATGAGAACAGTCTTACCCACACCTGCGCCGCCGAAGAGGCCAATCTTGCCGCCCTTAACGTACGGGGTCAGCAGGTCGATGACCTTAATGCCGGTCTCCAGAATCTCGGTCTTACCCTCAAGCTGGTCGAACGCTGGCGGCTCGCGGTGGATACCCCACTGCTCGCCATCGCGGCCGAGACCCGGCTCGTCGAGGCAATCACCGAGGGCGTTGAAGACGTGGCCCTTGACGATGTCGCCGACTGGCACGGAAATTGGCTTTCCGGAGTCGATGACCTCGGCACCGCGGACGAGGCCGTCGGTCGGTGCCATGGACACGGTACGGACAAGGTTGTCACCGAGGTGCTGAGCGACCTCGAGGGTGACGGTCTTTGCAACAGCTTCGAGCTTAATGTCGACGTGCAGTGCGTTGTACAGGGCCGGCAGTGCCTCACGTGGGAACTCCACGTCCACAACCGGACCGATGACGCGCACGACACGACCGGCGACTGCCGAAGACTGTGCATTCTGCTCTTGCAGAGCTGTAGTCATAATCTAGTCACTTTCTGCGCTGTCAGATAGCGCGCCAGCGCCACCGACGATCTCTGAAATTTCCTGGGTAATCTGTGCCTGACGAGCCTGGTTAGCCACGCGAGAGAGGTCATCGACCATCTCCGTCGCGTTGTCAGTAGCAGACTTCATAGCTGTACGGCGTGCAGCGGACTCGGAGGCGGATGCCTCCAAGAACATAGCAAACAGGATACGCGAGACGTACTGCGGAAGCAGCGTTTGCATCAGCGTATCTGCGTCTGGCTCGAACTCGAAACCAGCGGCAGTATCCCCGAACTCGGCATCAGACAAAGCGGAATCACCGAGTTGGTACTCCTCATCCTGAATGACCGGCTCAACTGGCAGCAGCTGCTGTGCCCGAGCAGTCTGAGTCAGCATCGACTCAAACTCGGTGTAGACAACGTGCACCTGGTCAAAGCCACGGACACCTTCGCCTTCACCCTGTGCGTGCAGGCCAGCACGGCCCTTAGTTGTACCGTGAGAACCGGCAACGAAACCATCAATCAAGTGACGGCGCACATCGTGGGTGGCCTCCCAGGTCGGATCCTGAGAGAAACCGCCCCAGCTGCCAATTACCTCGTCCTCACGGAACTTGTAGTGGCCGATGCCTTTGTTGCCAGTTACGTAGCGAACTACCTCGTAGCCCTTGCTTTCCAGGAGAGCCTGCAGCTGTGCGGCCTTCTTGAAGACGTTGTTGTTATAGCCGCCACACATACCGCGGTCAGATGTGACCACGAGGATGGCGGCGACGTTGCCGTCTTCACGCTCGCGCAGCATGTCGTGCTCCAACGTAGAAGCCGCAGCCAGCTTATTCATGATGCTGGTCATCTCGGTCGCGTACGGCTGCGATGCCTCTACCCTGGCCTGCGCTTTGGTAATGCGCGAGGTAGCAATCAGCTCCTGGGCCTTGGTGATCTTCTTAGTCGAATTAACGGACCGAATGCGGTCTCGCAGTTCGCGAAGATTAGCCATCGTTTCTCCTCCCTTCTTTAATCTAGACGGTTAGTTATGAGTTCTGAACTCTACTTAGCCGTCTTGCGGGAGACGTTGAGCTCGGTGTTCTTTACGTCGCTTTCATCCAAAGGCTCTACCGCTGCCTCGGACCCCAAGTTGCGGCCCTCGGAAGTACGGAAGGTTGGCTGGAAGTCCTTAGCTGCCGCAACCAATGCGTCCTTGGACTCATCAGTCAGCGGCTTGCCGCCGGAAATCTGCTCAAAGACCTCTGGGGTGTTTGCATTGAGGTACTCGTGGACCTCAGCCTCGAAGCGGCGGACGTCCTCAACGGGAACGACGTCGAAGATGCCAGCCTCGGCGAGGTAGATGGACACCATCTGGTACTCCACCGGCTGCGGAGAGGACTCAGGCTGCTTCAAAAGCTCAACCAGGCGGGAACCGCGCTCGAGCTGCGCCTTGGAGGCAGCATCCAAATCGGATGCGAACGCTGCGAAGGCCTGCAGGTCGCGGTAAGAAGCCAGGTCCAGACGGAGGTTACCGGCGACCTTCTTCATGCCCTTGGTCTGTGCAGCGCCACCAACGCGGGAGACGGAGACACCCACGTTGATAGCCGGGCGAACGCCCTGGTTGAACAGGTCGGACTCCAGGAATACCTGACCGTCGGTAATGGAAATGACGTTGGTCGGAATGAACGCGCCGACGTCGTTTGCCTTGGTTTCGATGATCGGCAGGGCGGTCATGGAACCGGCACCCATGTCGTCGGAAAGCTTTGCAGCACGCTCCAGCAGACGGGAGTGCAGGTAGAACACATCGCCCGGGTATGCTTCGCGTCCCGGCGGACGGCGGAGCAGCAAGGAGATGGCACGGTAAGCCTCAGCCTGCTTGGTCAGATCATCGTAGATAACCAGGACGTGATTACCCTGGTACATCCAGTGCTGGCCCAAGGCTGCACCAGAGAACGGCGCCAGCCACTTAAAGCCAGCGGAATCAGAAGCCGGTGCAGCCACGATGGTGGTGTAATCCAGTGCGCCGTGCTCCTCAAGGGTGCGGCGCACACCAGCGATGGTCGAGCCCTTTTGGCCGATAGCGACATAGATACAGCGGACCTGCTTATCCTTGTCGCCGGACTCCCAGTTAGCCTTCTGGTTCAAAATGGTATCGATGCACACCGCGGTCTTACCGGTCTTGCGGTCACCGATGACCAGCTGACGCTGGCCACGGCCAATCGGGGTCATTGCATCGATAGCCTTGATGCCGGTCTGCATTGGCTCTTCCACCGGCTGACGCTGCAGCACGGACGGTGCCTGCAGCTCGAGGACGCGCTCCTCTTCAGCGTTGATTGGGCCCATGCCATCAATTGGCTGACCCAAAGGGTTAATCACGCGGCCGAGGAATTCCTCGCCCACTGGGATAGAGAGAACCTCGCCGGTCCTCTTGACCTCGTCGCCCTCCTTGAGGGACTCGAAGTTACCCAGGACCACAACACCGATGGAGTTGGTGTCGAGGTTCTGTGCGACGCCAATCACGCCGCCTGGGAACTCGAGCAGCTCATTCGCCATAACGGATGGCAGGCCAGAAACCTGCGCAATACCGTCAGCTGCCGAAATGACCACGCCGACCTCCTCACGGGAGGCCTCCGCGGAGTAGCTCGAGGTGTAGTTCGCAATCGCACTACGGATCTCGTCGGAGGAGATCGTCAGCTCCGCCATGTTCTTCCTGCTCTCGGTAGTATCTTCCAGCACTTACTTAATTCGTTTCTGTCGTTTCGGCTACGCCATCTGGGCACGCAGGCGAGCAATCTTGCCTGCTGTAGAGCCGTCAATGACTTCATCGCCGACGCGGATGCGCAAGCCACCGAGGAGGCTGGTGTCAACCTCAGAGTGAATGGACATCGCACGACCATAAATTTTGCCCAGCTTCTCAGCGAGTACTGCTTGCTGGCCTTCGTTTAGTTCACCCGCTGCGGTAACGCGCGCAATGGTGCGGCCCTGCAGGTCTGCTGCAGAATCGGCCAAGGCGGCAACATCGTCGTTCGGGTTCTGCTCTGGGCGGGAGATGGCCTGAAGCACCAGTGCCTCAGTGAACATCGTGACCTTGCCGTAGAGCACGTTTGCCAGCAATCCGCGCTTGCGGGCGGAATCAGCAGTTCGGTCGGAAAGCAGCTGGGTGAGCTCGCCCTCACGGTCAAGGATCTGAGACAGACGGAAGAGCTCATCTTCTACCTGACCCAGCTGGCCCTGTGACTCGGCACCGCGCAGTAGTGCGCGGCGCCCCAGGGAAACCAAGCCCTTGACAAAGTCCTTCGGGGTGGACCACTGCACGGCCGCAGCTTCCTGGATGATGCGCAGCGCACCAGCAGAAATCTTGGAGCCAAACAGGTTCTCCGCAAGAGACTTACGTGCCTCGCTTGGGGCGGCGATATCGGTGAAAGCGACGCGCAATTCGCGGTCGGTATCCAAGACATCGACAACCTCAAAGATATCCAAACCTGCCTGTGCGGCGGTGGCAACATTGTTGTCGCCGGCCAGGATCTCATCCAAGCGGTTTTGTGAGGTTGCGAGTGCTTCGCGGCTAGCTGCCTTCATAGTTGCCTACTTTCCGGCCGGTGCCACAGAGTCGAGCTCGGACAAGAAGCCATCAATGGTGGAGGACTTCTTAGAGGCGTCGGAAAGCTCGCCGCCCAAAATCTTCTCCGCCAGGTTGATGGAATTCTGGCCCATTTCAGAACGCAGCTCAGTGACAACCTGGGCGCGAGAAGCTTCCAGCTGCTTCTCGCCATTAGCGACGATGCGGCGGGATTCTTCTTCCGCATTGGTCTTAGCCTCGGCCTCGATCTGCTTGCCGCGCTCGCGCGCCTGCTCGCGGATCTCGGCAGCTTCTGCACGGGCATCAGCCAGCTGAGCATTGTACTTTTCCAGAGCGGCCTTAGCCTCGGCCTGCTGAGCCTTAGCGCGCTTCAAGCCGCCCTCGATCCGGTCTTCACGCTCCTGCAGCATTTTGCTGTACATCGGAAGGACAAACTTCGCGAAAATCAGCAAAATGATGGCGAACGGAATGATTGACCAGACTAAGTCGTACATCTTGGGCAGGAGGATGGAGTTGCCGCTCTCCAGCGGCAGGTGCTCACTTCCCTCTGCTGCAAGGTAGTAAATGACGTTGTTCATGGGTCTCCGTTCTTAAAGTTCGATTTACTTGTGTAAAGCGCTCTTTAGAACAGGAAGCCTGCAACGAGGCCGATCAGGGCAAGTGCCTCAACGAAGGCAATACCCAGGAACATGGTGGTACGCAGCTGGCCGGCCATCTCAGGCTGGCGAGCCATGCCCTCAACGGTCTTGCCAACGAGGATGCCGATGCCCAGGCCCGGGCCGATGGTGGCCAAGCCGTAGCCGAGGGACTGAAGGCCGTCGAAGGAGGTGGTTGCTGCGTCCTGAGCCAAGATGATCTCGTTCATGTGAAAGTCGTTCCCTTTCAATGTATATCCCGCCGGAGTGTCCTGCGGGGCGGTGTTGGTTTGATTTTGGGGTATTTAGTTAACCGCGAGGTTCGCGTTGTTGTTAGTGCGAATCTGCATGCAACGACAATTCGATGTATACCGCCGTCAACAGGGCAAAGATATATGCCTGTAGGAAGATGACGATAATCTCGTAAAGCGTGAACAGAACCGCTGCGACCAGGGTCAAGCCACCCACTGCGGTCCAAGCGTTGAACTGGAAGAAGAAGAAGTTCGTAGCCGAGTACAACAGGACCAAAATGAGGTGACCAGCCAGGAAGTTCGCCATAAGACGAAGAGCCAAGGTGACTGGGCGCATAACAAACGTAGAGAAAGCCTCAATCGGCACGACAAGAAGGTGCAAGGCCGGCGGCAGATTAGGAATAACCACCGAGGACTTGATGAACTTGCCAAAGCCATAGCGCTTGGCGCCCGCGTAAATCATGGCGATGTACGCGACAGCTGCCAAGACGATTGGCATACCGATACGGGCGTTCGGAGAAATGTTCAGACCCGGCACAATAGTTGTGAGGTTCCAGAACAAAACTGCAAAGAAGATAGAGGCCAAAAGTGGAAGGAAGCGACGTCCTTCCTTCTTGCCCAAGATGTCTTCTGCGATCTGAACTCGCACGAAGTCAATCGCATGCTCGCCTACGTTTTGAATTCCTTTAGGAACCAGCTTCGGGTTCCTGAAGGCGACAACAAATAGGAGCACCAGCACGGCCGCCATCAGAAGGCGAACGAGCATGATGCGATCCAAAGCGAACCAACCGTTGGCAAAATCGCTCAACCAGAGGTCAACGACTCCGCCATCATCGGTTACGTGCCCCGGGAAAAATTCTGGGTCCAGTTCGGGTGCGTGGAAGCTACCCTTCATGGCCAATGTTGTAACGCTCAGCGTTCTCTCCCGTGTTCGGGCCACACAGCTTGTCGAAGGCCGTGTGGTGCGATGGACGTCTCAAACTCTCTGCCTCACACACGGACTCCGTCGCACATCAGCGTGCGTAAGACAGGGATTCACCGCTGCGAAAGCCAGCTTTTGCGCTAGCCCGCGGTAACCCGAAGAAAAGCGTATCAGTTAGATCAAGAGTTTTCGCACGTGGGGGGCCACTAATGCGCTCCACTTCGCTCCTAAAGGGCGCAATTCCGGCACAAACTCACAACAAAACGGCCACATTCTGCCGAAATCGCACCACGTGGAGTTCATCACACTATCCTATTTTCCCACCTTGACGGGGGTAACTAGCGCAAAAACGATTGCATACACCACAAAGAAAGAGGCCCATTGCCTCCCCCAGAGAAAGGCAATGGGCTCGCGCCGCAGCGCTGAAAGGCGTTCCCCACCTACGAGACGTAGGTAACCCGCGAAGTAATGACCGCCCAAACCTCAGAGCCTAAGGTAGCGATAAGCGCCAACATCACCGTGACAAAAAGAGCCAAGGTGTCGTAGAAATCCATGTCCCGGATAAACATCAGCACCATCACCAAAATTATGACCTTTAGCAGCCACCCACCCAGCACCACGGCCATGGTGTTGGCAGGCGTGGTATTAGCAGTTAGCAACACGGACAAAGCCGTAAAAAGGACAAAGCCGCCGCCGATGGCCGCGCCCACCAATACGCCCCAAATTCCTGGGAGCCCACGCATGCCGCCCCACGCGGCTAAAGAGACCACTGTAATTACCAGCAGGGCGAGGCCGCCAAGTTTGACCGCCCTCTGCATGGGGCGCCGGTGGTCATCAAATTCCGAGGGTTGCGTAGTCGATTGTGCTTCACTCACGGCTACACACCCTACCTCACGAGGGAGCGGATTCCTTCACCACGACCGTCTCCCGCGCCGCCGGACCGATCTTTCCTTGCCGCAGTGGTACCAGAGTAGCTGCGAACGCGAGCAGCAAGGCGGCGATAGTAACGCCAATGGCCACCGGCGCGGGCACGATGGAAAAGGACACCGCCCCGAAGGCAACAGCGGAGACCCACAGATAGAGCACCAACACGGTACGACGGTGGGTATGGCCAAGGGAAAGGAGGCGGTGGTGAATATGCGCTTTGTCCGCCGAAAACGGCGATCGGCCCTGTGACAGGCGTCGAATCACAGCCCAGACAAGGTCTAAGACTGGAATGAATACTGCCGCGACCACGACGATAATGGGAGACATCAACGCCACAATATCCACAGTTCCATAGAGGGACATATTGATCTTGCCCGACGCTGAAGTCGAAGCCGCAGCCAATAATAAACCAATGAACATAGAGCCGGAATCGCCCATAAAAATGCGGGAAGGTTCAAAATTATGCGGCAAAAATCCCGCGCACATGCCCACTAGGGCGGCACTGATAATGGCTGGAGGATATGCCGATACCGCCCCACCTTGATC
This sequence comes from Corynebacterium tuberculostearicum, assembly GCF_030503735.1. Next base: position 943,967 of record NZ_CP073096.1, read on the forward strand.
GTGGAGGACGGTCAAAGAGAAGACCAGAATCGCGCCGCCGGCAATCATTCCGAGGCCCGCCGCAAGACCATCAAGGCCATCCACAAAGTTGATGGCATTGATGAGCAATACGGTAAAAAAGGCAGTCAGCATTGTGCTTTGCAGCTGATCCAGGACGACCGTGGTGCCACCGCCAAAAGGTATAAAAAGCAGTGTCCACGTCAATCCCAGCCCGCTCATCAAAGTAGCGGCAAAGAGCTGGCCAAAGAGCTTAACTATGGCGCTGAGCTCCACGAGGTCATCGACAACGCCGACAAGTACCAACGCCAAGGCCGCCCACAACACCGCATTCATCTCTGGGGTGACGGGCATAAACCCGCGAGTCAAGGCTGGAAGCTGGGCTGCGAGGAATATTGCCGCTGCGAAGCCGGTAAACATGGCCACGCCACCCATGCGCGGCGTGGGTTGGGTGTGAGCATCGCGCAGGCGAATCTCAGCCACCCGGCCGGTACGTACCAAAAAGGAGCGCACCACACCGGTAGTGAGATACGTAAACGCTGCTGCGACGAGGATGACGAGGGCCAGCTCGCGCAGCGGAACACCACTGCCGCTCACGCGAATCCCTCCTTAGGCCTGTGGGCGAGTGCGCAGGCTCTGCGCATCGACACCGATAACCTCACCGACTTCTTCGGCAGATAGTGCGCCTTCGCGCAGCAGGTACGGGCGCTGACCAGAGAGGTCAATGATGGTGGAAGGCTTGCCGACGGCCGTCTCTCCCCCGTCCAAGTAAACCGTTACGGCTTTACCCAACTGTTGCTTGGCCATCAAGGCGGTGGTCGGTGGCTGGTGGCCGGAGATATTAGCGGAGGAGACAGCCATCGGGCCGACTTCGCGCAGCAGCTCGATGGCAATGGGGTGCAGCGGCATGCGCAGCATCACAGTGCCGCGGGTATCGCCGAGGTTCCACGGCAAGGACGGTGCCTGGGGAACCACGATGGACAGGCCACCCGGCCAGAAGGCCTCCACTAGGTCACGGGCGGTATCGGTATAGGAGGCAACGAGACCACGGACGGTATCCCACGATCCGACCAGTACCGGCACCGGCATATCCGGGCCGCGCTGCTTGGTGGCCAAGAGATTCGCCACGGCGTCATTATCAAAGGCATCACAGCCGAGGCCGTAAAGCGTATCGGTAGGCATCACAACGAGGCGGCCAGATTGTGCGGCCTTTACCGCATTATGCATTCCTTCTTCGCGCTCGGCATCATCGGCGCAGTTAAATATTTTTCCTTGCATAGTCTTTTCCCCTTCTTGCCCTCAATGGTGTCTTAGTCTACCCCGCGCACCGCAGTGACAAAGCGGGGCGTTCCCGTCAGATCCTGCAACGGCACTATTTGTTCGAAACCGCCATAGTGCACCAGCGCGGCTTGAACCGCATCACTCGTGGAGTCATCATGCTCGATTGCTACCTTGCCGCCTGGGCGTAGCAGCCGAGCGATGGTAGGTATCAGTCTGGTGATGACTCGCATGCCATCCGCGCCAGCAAAAACCGCATCGTGCGGATCATGGTAAACCTCCGGATCTAGGTCCGGGGATTCAGGCACGTACGGCGGGTTGGTCACGATGAGGTCCACTGTCCCATTCCACTGCGCTAGCGTATCGACTGCCGTGGCATCTGCTTGGATGACCTCTACCCCGCTGCCGTGGGTATTGGCTTCGGTGTAGGCGAGGGCGGTGTCGGCAAGCTCTACTGCGCACACCTGTGCCTCCGGCAAATAGTGACGCAGGTAGAGCGCTAGCGCACCCGTGCCAGTGCACAAGTCCACCAGGCGGGGGCCGTCCGCATTGCGCACCGCCCAATCCGCCATGACCTCGGTCTCCGGGCGCGGGATAAATACGCCCGGGCCTACCTTGAGCTCCAACGGACCGAACCAGGTGCTGCCTAGCACGTATTGCAGGGGCTCGCGGGCCTCGCGGCGGTGAAGCAATGCATCGAAGGCCACATCAAAGCCAGGCATAGGAGCGTGGTCAAGCGGGATATCCATGTGGCCGCAGTGAATAAGGTGCGCGGCCAAGATGCGCGCATCCCACTCCGGGCTTGCCACCCCTGCAGCACGAAGGCGCTGCACCCCGCGGCGCAGCGCCTTTCCATACGTGTTGTCCACGCCCGTCTAGCCCTCGGCTTCGAGGCGCTCGGCACGCTCTTGGTCTTGCAAAGCCTTAATCAGGTCATGCATATCGCCATTTAACACGGAGTCTAGATTATTGGCTTTATAGCCAATGCGGTGGTCTGTGATGCGGTTTTCCGGCCAGTTATAGGTGCGGATGCGCTCGGAACGGTCCATCGTGCGTACCTGGGAAGCACGCTGCTCGCCAGCCTCCGCCTCGCGAGCCTCGCGCTCCATCTGGTCCAAGCGAGCCTGTAGGACCTGCAACGCACGCGCCTTGTTCTGGATCTGGGAACGTTCCTTCTGACAGGTCACGATAAGCCCGGTGGGAAGGTGAGTAATACGCACCGCGGAGTCGGTGGTGTTCACACCCTGGCCGCCCTTGCCGGAGGAACGATAAACATCCACGCGGATGTCCTTGTCATCAATATTGACAGACTCCACCTCTTCCGGCTCCGGATAGACCAGCACACCGGCGGCAGAGGTTTGAATGCGACCCTGCGACTCGGTCACTGGGACGCGCTGCACACGGTGTACTCCGCCCTCAAACTTGAATACGGACCAGGCCCCATCGCGCGATGGCGACTTGGAGCGGAAGGATATGGTCATATCCTTTACGCCGCCCAGATCGGATTCATTGAGTCCCAAGACTTCCCAGTTGAAACCGGTCTTATCCGCATAGCGCTCGTACATGCGGGCCAAGTCACCGGCAAACAAGGCTGCTTCTTCGCCGCCGGCACCGGCCTTGATCTCCATAATGATGTCCTCGGAATCCTGCTCATCGCGCGGCGCGAGCAAGTCAGCGAGTTTTTCTTCCAAGTCCTCTACGGACTTTTCTAGGAGGTCCGCTTCTTCTTGAAAGTCATGGTCCTCGTAGGCCATCTCCTTGGCGTCCGCGAGATCCTCGCGGACCTGAGTCAGCTCATTATTAACCATGATGATCGGGCGCAGCTCCGCATAGCGTTTCGAAAGCTTGCGGAATTGCTTCTGGTCGCCGGCTACCTCCGGATCACCCATCTGCATCTCAATGCCCTGGTACTCGGACACGATGTCATCAACGAGGGAAACCTGATTAGACATAATCTTCTTCATCCTTATCCGCAGCCATCGGGGCCGAGGAGGCCACCTGCATCAAGAACTCGCCATTGGAGCGGGTCTTCTTCAGCTGCTTAATGAGCAGGTCAATGGCTTGGTGAGAATCCAACGCGGAGAGGATGCGGCGTAGCTTGGTCATGATGCGCGCCTCCTCTGGGACAAGCAGCAGCTCGTCCTTGCGGGTACCGGACGGGTTGACATCCACAGCTGGGAAGACGCGACGCTCAGAAATGCCACGATCCAGCTTCAGCTCGGCGTTACCGGTGCCCTTGAATTCCTCGAAGATGACGGTATCGCCGGTAGAGCCGGTCTCCACCATGGCGGTGGCGATGATCGTCAGCGAGCCGCCCTCTTCGATATTGCGGGCAGCACCCAAGAAGCGCTTCGGTGGGTAAAGGGCGTTGGAGTCCACACCACCAGAGAGGATGCGGCCGGAAGCCGGGGAAGAGTTATTGTAGGCGCGGCCCAGACGGGTAATAGAGTCCAGCAGGACTACGACGTCCTTACCCTGCTCCACTAGGCGCTTGGCGCGCTCGATGGCCAGCTCCGCCACGGAGGTATGCTCTGACGGCGGGCGGTCAAAGGTTGAGGCAATGACCTCACCGTTGACGGAACGCTGCATATCCGTAACTTCCTCAGGGCGCTCGTCTACGAGGACGACCATGAGGTAGCACTCCGGGTTATTGGTAGAAATCGCGTTGGCGATATTTTGCAGAATCGTCGTCTTGCCGGCCTTTGGTGGGGAGACGATAAGCGCGCGCTGGCCCTTACCAATAGGCATAATGAGGTCAATGACGCGAGTAGTGAGGCTCTTCGGATCCGTTTCCAAACGCAGGCGCTTATTCGGGTACAGCGGGGTCAGCTTATTAAATTGCGGGCGCTGCTTCGCGCCTTCCGGATCGATGCCGTTAACGGTATCGACCTGCACCAGCTGGTTGTACTTGCGGCGGTTGCGGCCATTGCCATGCGTATGCGTCGGGCCGGAGACCTTGACCTGACCGGTAATAGCATCACCAGAGCGTAGGCCGAGGCGGCGCACAATGCCGTTATTGACAAAGACGTCGGAAGCCGCGGCGCGGTAACCGGTGGTGCGCAGGAAAGCGACGTTATTGTCTACGACGTCTAGGATACCGCCTACTGCCTGCAGTTCATCGCCCTCGCGCACCTGCAGATCGTTGCCACCGTTATTGTCATGATTATTCCCGCGGCCGCGGCGATTGCGGCGGTTGCGGCGCCCACGGCGGTTTCCGCGCTCGTGATTATTGTGGTCATCATGGCGGTTGCCGCGCCGCTTATTATCGCCGCGGTCATTCTTATCGCCCTGATCATCAGAGCCGTCCTGGGAGTTATTGTCGCGGTTGTCTTTATTGCCGCCCTGCTCCTCATTGCGGTTGCGTTCCTCGCGCTCTTGGCGTTCTTGGCGGCGGGCGCGGTTACGACGAGCGCGGCGGGCCTGCGAGCGCGACTCGTAGCGCTGTTCCTCACCAGATCCATCTTGGCGGTTGTCCTGCTTATCGCCGGATTCTTCCTGCTTTCCTGCCTTCTGCGGCGCATCATCCTGCGCCTGCTTGCGCGGCTTGTCCGTATCTTCGGACTTCTCTGCCTTCTCCGCCTGTTCTACTTGTGCGGCCTTTTCCACCTTGGCCTTTGCCTTTGGCGGAACTTGGCCGGTCTTAATGGCGGTGATCAGATCCCCCTTGCGCAGGGCAGAGACACCACGTAGGCCGCGCTCTGCGGCCATTTTGCGCAATTCCGGCAGCTTTAGGGATGCGAGATCCTGTGCTGCGGTGTTGTCCGTTTCGCTCACGGATATCCTTTCGTTGCTTGACCAGGTCCGTTTATGCGGGAGCCGCCGGAGCTTATGCTCGCGGCGTTGCACTGGAAGCCAATGTGTATTTTTCTAAGACTTCTCGCCCTCGTGCCAAGGCGCATACGCGTCCTGCCGGGCAATAAGTATGAGGCCTCTTCCGTGTCCTTGAGGAGACTTCGCACACCGAGTGCACGAACCGGAAGAAATCAAGAAACGACTGCGGGCAAAAATAGTTCTCTGGGCCCGATTACATAGGAAAGGGGAGTTAAATTTTCCGGTTTCCTACCAGTCGCGAATAAGTATAACGCATAGGGTGTCACGCCCGCACCATGACACCGCTACAGTAGAAGCATGCTTTCCACGATGATGGATATACCCCTCTCCCTGACCCGCATTTTGGAGTACGGGGCCTCGGTGCACGGAAATACTACGGTCACCACTTGGCACGGCGAAGGCACCGGCTCCGAATTTGATCCGGCTGAGGAAGTAACCTTCCGCGATATCGCCGCCCGCGCCGCCGCATTCGCCCACGCTATCCATGATGATTTGGGGATCACCGGCGATGAGCGCGTAGGAAGTTTTATGTGGAACTGCGCCGAGCACCTTGAGGTAATGTTCGGTACCGCCTGCAAGGGCGCGATTTTCGCGCCGCTTAATAAGCAGTTAATGAATGATCAGATTCGCCACATCATCAATCATGCGGAAATCTCCGCCATTGTATGCGATCCCCGCTTAGCTCAGCAGTTGGGCAAGGTCCTCACCGGTACAACATCGGTAGCAAGCGTCATCATCACCGGTGCACAGCCGGCGCAACAATTCGCCCACCTCTTCCCTCGTGGAGTCGAGGTCTATTCTTATGAAGCCCTCATCGATGGCCGCTCTACCGTCTATGACTGGCCGGAGCTGGATGAGCGCACAGCCGCGGCGCTGTGCTATTCCACGGGCACCACGGGCGCGCCAAAGGGCGTGCTCTATTCGCACCGTTCGCTTTATTTGGAGGCAATGCAGCTGCGCTCCTCGGACTCGCTATGCATTACCCACGGTGAGACCTTCCTGTGCTGCATCCCCATCTGCCACGTGTTGAGCTGGGGCGTGCCGTTTACTTGTTTCATGACCGGCACCCCGCTCGTGCTTCCCGACGCCGACGTTTCCGCCCCCACCCTGGCCAAGGCCATCGCTGCCACTTCACCCCGCGTGGCGCATGGCGTGCCTACCATCTGGATTCAGCTTTTCGTTCACTACATGCACCATCCGCCAGAGCGCATGACGCTGACAGAAATTTATGCCGGCGGCTCCCCTGTTCCACCGCAGCTCATTAAGATGTGGGAAGAACGCTATGGCGTCGACGTCGTCCATGTCTGGGGCATGGTGGAAACCTCCACCGTCGGCAGCGTTGCCCGCCCGCCCCAAGGTGCCTCGGGCGATACCCGCTGGGCATACCGCGTATCCCAAGGCCGCATTCCTGCCTCGCTGGAATACCGCGTGGTTAATGATGGCCAAGTCGTGGCCCGCACCGACCGCAACGCCGGCGAGCTGCAGGTGCGCGGCAATCTCGTGACCGGCTCTTACTATCACTCGCCTACTGCGGAGCCCGGTGAGATCGCCTCCGAATTCCGCGGCAAGCAGGTCGAAGCCGCTGAAGATAAATTCACCGCCGATGGCTGGTTGCGCACTGGCGACGTCGGGTCGGTAACTAAAGACGGATTCCTCACCGTGGAGGACCGCGCCCGCGATGTCATCCGCTCCGGCGGCGAATGGATCTACTCCGTACAACTAGAAAACCTCATCATGTCCAGTTCGCGCGTGGTCGAAGCGGCCGTTATTGGCTACCCCGACAAGCAGTGGGTGGAGCGCCCGCTCGCCGTTACCGTATTGGCGGAAGGCGTCTCACCTACCATCGAAACCGCCGAAAGCCTGCGCGCCAGCATGCGCAAGGAGCTTCCGAGCTGGATGCTGCCGGAATATTGGACCTTTGTAAAATCCATTGATAAAACCTCCGTGGGCAAATTCGATAAGAAAGATCTGCGCGCCCACCTGGCTGAAGGCGAGTACAACATCATCCGACTCAAGGGACCCGGTGAATCGCAACGCCTCGATCCCACTGGCCCGAATGAATTAAACCGGGAAAACCAGCAATAATATTGGCCCTATCGTTGTTAGAGCTTGGTGTACCCCGTCCGCTCTCTTAGACTGGCACCAATGACTTCTTCGAAGTACTCCGTGGTTTCGCTGCCCCTGCCCACCGTAGGCTGGGCGCAGCCGCCGGCGGATCTGCCTGCACCGGCCGCTGATGGCACGCGCGCCCTGTTGGATCGCTATGGACGCCAGGCCCGCGATCTGCGCGTCTCCCTCACGGATCGCTGCAATCTGCGCTGCACCTACTGTATGCCGGCCGAAGGTTTAGAGTGGATGCCCACAGAGCAAACCTTGAGCGATGCGGAAACCATTCGGTTGATCCGAATCGGCGTCGGCAAGCTGGGCATCCGCCAGGTGCGTTTTACCGGCGGCGAGCCACTGCTACGCAAGTCGCTGGAGAAGATTATTGCCGCGACCAAGCAGTTGCGCACCGACCAAGGCCGCTCCCCATCCACCGCGCTGACTACCAACGGGCTTGGCTTGGAAAAGCGCGCCGGTGCCCTGGCCGCGGCCGGGCTCGACCGCATTAATGTCTCGCTCGACACCATCGACCGCGAGCGCTACGCCGCGCTTACCCGCCGCGACCGCCTTGACCACGTCCTTCAGGCCATCGCCGCCGCGGATGCCGCGGGCCTGCACCCCATCAAGATCAACGCCGTGGTCATGCCCGGGGTCAACGAAGAAGACATCGTTCCGCTGGCGGACTATGCCGTCCACCACGGCGCCCAGCTTCGCTTCATCGAGCAGATGCCGCTCGGGCCCCGCGAGCAGTGGCGCCGAGAGGACATGGTCACGGCCGAAGATATCCTCGCCCGACTGCGCACCCACTTTTCCATGGAGTCCGCCCGCGAACCCCGTGGTTCCGCTCCCGCTGCTCTGTGGGAGGTTAGCGCCCCGGATGGCACGCGCGGCACGCTGGGCATTATAGCCTCGGTCACCCACCCCTTCTGCGGCGATTGCGACCGCACCCGCCTGACTACCGATGGCGCCATCCGCAACTGCCTCTTTGGCAATTCCGAAACTCCGCTGCGGGATTTGCTACGCTCCGGCGCTAGCGATGAGGACATCATGGAAGCCTGGGCTGGGGAAATGTGGACCAAAAAGCCCGGCCACGGCATCGATGACGAAGGCTTTCTCCAACCAGACCGCCCAATGTCTGCCATCGGCGGCTAACCTGAATCCTATGTCCACGCCCCGCAGCATCTCCGCGCACCTCGATGCCGTACTCGCGCTGGCTCCTACTCCGCCGGCCGAGTCCGCCGCAGTCGATGCCTCCCTCATCGGCCGTGTCCTCGCCGCCGCTGCCACCGCACGCTTCCCCGTGCCGCCCCACGCCAACTCTGCCATGGATGGCTTCCTCGTCCACGCCACCGACCTTTCCTCCCCTGGCCCGTGGACCCTCCCCGTCGCCGGTGATGTACCCGCCGGCGCACTACCCATCGATGTTCCTGCCGGCCACGCCGTGCGCATCATGACCGGCGCCCCTGTGGCCGATATCGCAGGAATGCTCGTCGTCCCAGTCGAAAACACCACCACCCCGGCCGGGCCCGTTGCACTCCCCGGTGAGGTCACCATCACCGATGCACCCACCAAGTCGCATATCCGCCCAGCCGGCGAGGACATCCAGCCCGGCGCGCCAGTGTCCACGGCCGGCACGCTTGTCGACGCCGCCGTGATCGCCGCCCTCACCTCCGCCGGCGTGTACTCCGTCTCGGCCTACCGCCGCCCACGCATTGCGATTATTTCTTCCGGCGAAGAACTCGTCGCTTCCCCAGCGCAGCTCGCCCCCGGCCAGCTGCCGAATTCTAATGGCCCGATGCTCGCCGCTCTCTGCGGCGCAGATACGCACGTCCATGTGGGCGATACCCCTGCGGACCTAGCCTCTGCGCTAGATGAGCTAGCCCCGTCCCACGATCTCGTCATCACCTCCGGCGGAGTTTCCGCCGGCGCATTCGACGTCGTGCACACCGTGCTGGGGCGCACTGGTTCTTCGTGGTTCGGGCACGTCGACCAGCGCCCGGGCGCGCCACAAGGCTACTCGCTGTGGAATAGCACCCCGGTGCTGTGCTTGCCCGGCAACCCTGTGGCAGCTTTCGTCGATTTCCAGCTTTACGCCCGCCCCCTTATCGCCGCGCTCTCCGGACACCCCGCGCCACGCCAGCGGGTCAACCTGCGCGCACGAGTGGACACGCGCCTTCCCGCTTCACGGGGCCGCCCGACCATTGTTCCCGTGACCGTAGACTTTCAGGAAGGGCCAATTATCACCTCGCACCTGCCCCACGGCAGCCACCGCGTCGTGTCACTGGCTGGGACTAATGGCTTTTGTCTCATCGACTCCGAGCCGCCCGCCATAGGCGAGGACATCATCGTTTATATGTACTAAGGAGCAACCATGGAATTTACCCACCTGAACTCTGACGGTGCCGCCCACATGGTCGACGTCACCGAGAAGCAGCCCACTGTACGCACCGCCACCGCCGAGGGCGAAGTTGCGTGCTCGCCCGAGGTGATGACCGCGCTGCGCGACGGCACCGTACCCAAGGGCGATGTCCTCGCCGTCGCCCGCATCGCCGGCATTTCGGCCGCCAAGAAGGTCCCCGAGCTGCTTCCGCTGGCACATACCATCGGCGTGCATGGCTGTGCAGTGGAGCTCACGCTTGCCGACGACCACGTTTCTATCTCCGCTACCGTCCGCACCGCCGATCGCACCGGCGTGGAGATGGAGGCGCTTACGGCCGTGAATGTTTCCGCGCTCGCCATTATCGACATGGTCAAGGGCGTGGACCGCTCCGCGTATATCCGCCGCTGCGGCATCGTGGCGAAATCCGGCGGCCGCTCCGGGGACTGGTCCCGCACCCTCCCGGAGTCCTAATGCTCGGCGCGGTCATCCTCGCCGGCGGCCACGGCAGGCGCATGGGCGGCGCCGATAAGGCCTCCCTTTCCGCACACGGCACGCGCTTTATCGACCGCTTGCTCGCCCAGCTTCCCTACGGCACCCCGACCGTGGCCGTCTCTCCGCATCGCCTCGGCTTGCCTCAGGTGTGCGAGACCCCGCTCTACGGTGGTCCCGTCGCCGGCATCGCCGCCGGCACCCAAGCCTTATCCCATTGCTCCGAGCTCGCCCTCTTTGCCGTGGATGCCCCCGATTCTCCGCAGCTGCTTCCCCACCTACGCGCAGTTCTCACCTCTTCCACAGCCGATGCCGTGCTCACCCGTGCCGCCGACGGTTATCTCCAGCCCTTGTGCTCGCTCTGGCACGCCCCCACGCTCCGCGCGCAGCTCGAATCCCTTCCCACGACCCGCAACGTGTCTGTCCGCCGCCTTATCCGTGGAGCTAACTTCGTCGAGATTCCTGGCACCGGCGCTGAACGCGACTACGACACCCGTGCGGAGCTGCACGAGCTCCCTCAGCTCTGCTTCCCCACCACCCTTCGCGCTCACCGGCAACCGCTGACTTAGGCATATCCTTCCACCGGTGAGCGCCAAGGAGAACCTAGACGCCTCCACCACCCTTCGCGCTCACGGGGGCGATGTGGATCGCCCACCATCGGCTTCCGGTGAGCGCGAAGGGCACGGCGATGCAAGGCAAGCGGCAAAGGAGTTCCTACTCCGTAACGATGAATTTGCCGTGCTGGCCCTTCTCGGCGTTAGTCATAATGTGATTGACAAAGGAATAGGTTCCGGGCTCGTTGAAGGTCATCTCGACGAATCCGCCTTGCGCCGGGAGGAGGTCAAGGGCTTGCGAGCCGGTCGAGTCCTCATCCTTGATTAGGTAAGCGCCTTCCTTGTAGGCCGTATCGAATTGTTCGCCCACAACGTGGAAACTCAGCGGCTGATCGGGACCTAGGTTGGTCAGCCACAGGCGGACGGTCTCGCCTACCTTGGCCCTGATGGGCTCTGCGTCATACTGGCCAGGGTAGTAATTGAAGGCCATCAGGTTGAAGCGGCCGTCGGCAACGCGCTGGGCGTCGGCGCCAGTGTTTTCCGCGCCGAGGAAGACATCGGTAGCCATGAAGTTATACTCCGCATCAACGGGCTTAAGGTTCGGCGGATCGATGATGACGTTGCCGGCCATGCCGTTAGCAATGTGGAGGGACATGGGCATCGTGGAGCAGTGATACATCCAGATGCCGGAGCGGTTAGCGGTGAACTTATAGGTCAATTCCTCGCCCGGCTGGATGGATTTCATGGTCTTATCTGGGTTGACCTCGCCGGCGTGGAAGTCGATGGAGTGGGCCATGGAGCCCTCGTTCTTGATGGTGATTTCGAATTTATCGCCCACCTTGCCACGCAGGGTGGGGCCGGGGGCCTGGCCGTTGAAGAGCCAGCGCATCTGCTTGATGCCGGGGGCAACCTCCACGACTTCCTCGGTCATTGTCCAGGTCTCTTTATGTGTTTTCGTCTCAGCGGCCGGCTGCAAGGTGGCGTCAAAGGCGGAAAAATCGTCGCGCTGAGCGCCCAGTTCGGCGGCAGTTGGCACGTCTACGTGCGGATTGCTAGCTGAGGACACCGCATGGTCATGTCCTGCAGCGGCGCCGTCTCCCACGTTGACCTGGAAGGTCATGCCCTGCATCTTGTGGCCGGCGATAGTGCAATAGCCTTCCTCGGAGGAGTCGATGACTCCGGCATCGAGTTGGACGGTCTCGCCGGGGTCAACGCGGCCAGTCTCGGCCTCACCAATCTTGAGGTCATGGACTTGGTCGCCGGAGTTGGTGAAGTTGACCACCAGGTGGGTGCCGGGCTCGATGTCGATGGACGAGGGGGTAAAGGCCATACCATCCACGCCCACGTCAATGGTTTTCGTTTCGCCAGAGGATACCGGTGCGGCAGACTCCGTGCCCTTGCCGGTGGAATTGACCACCGCGAGCGCGATGACCGCCGCCAGCGCTATGCCGATGAGCAGCCACGAGGCCCACGATGAATCCTTCGGCGCGGGTTTTTCCGCAGGTTGTGAGGAAGAAACGCTCAGCATTTAACTCTCCAGTCTTTTCTGTAGGTAGATGGCTCGGCCGACGGCAATAACGTTGGCGGCAAGGCCTATCCCCATCATGATAAGCCCGGCCACGGTAGCGCCTAGCAATGTCAGCAGTCCGCCCACGTTGATGAGCAGCAGACGGGCGTAGCCGGTGCGCTCGGTGGTATCAGGGCGTGCGCCGGTAAGGATGGGTAGCAAGTGGTGAAGGACACCGGTGACCAACTGCAAGAGGCCGGCACCGAGGAAGGCAGGCAGCAAAACCAGCGTGATGGTGCGCGGGTAAGCGCCCACCGCTGCGGAAATGGCGTCGCCGGCACACAGCGCCAACATCCACAGCAGTCCGGCGATGACGGCAACGGTGGCGGTGGTCAGCCGCGGCGAGCGCCCCATGACGGTGGCAAGCACCGGCTGGATGACGAGCACCGCCGCGAGGACCACGAGCAGTTGGGCCACGCCTGCAACGCGGGTAAGGCCCACCGCGTATAGCGCCATCGCCAAGGACAAGCCAACGCAGTGCACGATGAGCGCGCGAGTACACCGCGCGCGAGCGGTGGGTGAAATCGCGGTGGCCGATAGTGTGGGGAGCAACGTGACCACCGTGCCGATGACGGTAAGCCACGCGAAGCCCCAGATCATGCCGCGCGAGTGGGCGCCGACGAGGAGGGAATACTCGCCTACCCCATTACCGCTGAGGATGACAAGCACCACGGAGGCAATCATGAACACGGCCGCCGCGATATAAAAGGGCACGGTCACGGCAAAAGAACCAGACAATGAGCCACGCAGGCGCCGCGCGACAAACCACAGGTGCCAGGTAAGGGCGGCGATGATGAGTATAGAGGCGGCGTCGGCAAGCGGGCCCCAGTCATACCCCGCCCTATCAATGAGCAGCAGGATAAGCCCGGACTGCACTAGGCCCACGCGACTGCCGACGCCCCGATAGTCCCCACCCGCAGTCCGGGTCAACGCCTCAGTGAAATGGGTGGAAAAGACGATGATTGCCGTCGTCAGCGCACCAATGGTGAAGGGGTGGATGATATCCCACCACACCACAGGAGCGCCCAAGGATGCGGCAATGAGAACGCCGAGGCCAATAAGGATCCACAGGCCAATAATGGCGGCGCTCAGGGTATGCCAGCGGCCGCGCGCGGCCAGGGATACGTCATGAATGCGCACGTCGCGCCTCCTTCGCAGTCAAGGCAATGCCGCAAGCGAGAAAAACTAACACTGCGAATATCGTAACCACCCCGCCGGTGTGGAGGGCAGTGGTGTGCTCGGCGCAATCGGCAAGGAGGCGCAACGCGAGGCCGCCATGTAAGAACGCCACCGGCACATAGAGCACCGGGTGGTACGGCAACCGGCGGCGAATAACGGAGGTGAAGATGATAGGAGCGTGCGCGAAAATCATGGACATAACAAAGCCCAAGAAGATGGCGTGCACTGAGGCATCATAGGCAAAGCCGGTGGACTGTCCGTGCAGCAGCCAGAGGTAACCGCCGAGGGCGAGCCAGCCATAGCCAGCCAACATGCACGCCGCCGAGTAGCGCGGCAGGCCGTGAGAGCGCACCAGATTCTTGGCCACGTCTACCCGCGCGGTGGCCGCTGCGATGGCGATGAGCACCAAGCCCATGGCGCGATAGCCCACCGCAGGGGCAAGCACGTAGATGACGCTGGCCGCCGCCAGCCCCAGAACTAGGAGGGTCAGGTGGTTTTCGGCGCGGGTTCCGGCCATGGTGACGCGCGCTAGTTCCATGCGCTCGCCGATGATGGTGGCCACGGCGTAGAGGACACACAACGGCATCGCCGCAGCGAACCCCGGGCCCATGGCCCATAGTACAGCGGCTGCTACTCCCCCGATAACGCCAGCTGCCTGCACCAGGATCGCGAGACTCGCCTGGCGGCGATAGATGATGGCGTAAATGAAGCCAAGCACAAGGAAGCTGGCGGCAAAACACACTGCGGGGACCGCCCGCGGCAGGCCGGCGAGAATACCCAGCACGCCGGCGACGTGGCACACGGGCCCAGCCCATGCCCAGGAGGTGCGCACAGCAACGGTGCGCTCAAGGCCGATGGCTCCGCCCACGAAACCGAAGACCATGAGCGGTCCGTGGTCGGCGGCAAAGGACGCGCCAGGGGTGGCGGTCAACCCCAATAGGGTGGCGCCCGCAGCTAGGCCTACCAGCAGCGATAGGCCTGCGAAGGCGAGGAAGATGAGGCGATGCGCCACGCTATTATTTTGCACGGGTTTTATCGTACTAATATTGGTAACAGAGCGAAACTCGCACCCCTTAAGAAAGGACTACTCGCTATGCAACTGCCCATCTCCGATGCCAATAAGCCACACTTCATCCCAACTCTGAACGCCTCCGAAATCCCGCACGCCGTTCGCCACGGCGCTATCCATGGCGCGCTGGGCACCCTCAACGTGGGCGAATCCATGATCCTCATCGCCCCGCATAATCCAATTCCACTGCTCAAGGAGGTCGAGGCTCGCGAGGAGAGCTTCGAGCTGGACTACCTCAAGGAAGAAGAAAACGACTTCCACATCAAGTTCACCCGCGTGAGCTAAACCCTCGCGGGGCGGAGGGCTATCCTGGATAAGTCACACTCTCCGCTGTAGAAGGAGCCCTCCGCAGATGAAGAAGCGCGCCGCCGCACTCCTCGCCGCCATCGCATTCGCCCTTACATGCTGCGCTCCCCCAACGTCAACGACCTCCGCCCAGGACGCGGATGCTGCCACGCTCAATGTCTTCGCTGCATCCTCCACCCGCGTCATCAATGACGAACTCACTCAGCGCGCTGGCCAGCTCGCTCCGCCGGTAAATCTGAGCTTTGAAAATGGCGGCTCCTCCGATCTGGTAAGCAAGCTGCGCGAAGGCGCCCCAGCCGATCTTCTCCTCACGGCTTCGAAAAAGACCATGGATAAGGCGGTGCAGGATGGGACCGTCGACACACCCGCGGTGCTTGCCACCAATGTCATGGTCATGGTGGTGCCTAAGGGAAACCCGGCCAATATTCACTCGCTGCAGGATCTTTCCCGCGCCCGCCACTTTGTGCTCTGTGATCCGCAGGTACCCTGCGGCGATATCTCCTCTCAGATCATCGATGACAAGCACCTCGACGTTCACCCCTCCTCCCAAGAGCGCCAGGTAGCGGACGTTTTAGGAAAAGTGTCCGCGGGTGAAGCCGATGCCGGATGGGTGTATTCCACCGATGCCGCCGCAGCTGGCGATGATGTCGAAGTAATTGACATTCCTGGGGCGGACAAATTCGCCAACCAGATTGTCGGCGCAGTCACGGCCGAAGCCGAACACCCCAAGGAGGCGCAGGAAGTCCTAGATCTTTTGGCCACTGACTTTGATTCCACCTGGCGCGAGCTCGGCTTCCAGCAGGCAGACTAGTCTACATCTCTATGTCTTCCCCACAACCCATCCGCCTAAAGTCCCCGCTGCTCATCGGCCTTATTGGCCTCATTGCGGTAGCCACCATCATTGTTCCGGTGGCGGCCCTCGGGCTGCGCGTGCCGTGGACGCGTATCGGCGACTACCTCGCGCGTGACGAGATCCGAGACATGCTACTCATCTCAGTGGCAGCTGCCTTCCAATCCATGGTCCTTGCGCTCGTGCTGGGTTTGGGGCTGGCCCTGTGGGTGCAGCAGCTCGGCCGCGGCAGCGCCGTAGTACGCCTCTTGGTCTACCTACCCCTGGCCATGCCACCGGTGGTGGGTGGCTTGGCCCTTACCGCAGCCTTTGGCCGCAAGGGGTTCCTGGCCCCGCTTCTCGACGCCCTAGGTATCCACCTGGCCTTCGCCTTCCCCGGAGTCGTTATGGCACAGACCTTTGTGGCGCTGCCCTTTGTGGTGGTGGCGGTCGATTCGGCGCTGCGCCAGCTAGACCAGGAAATCCTCGCCTCTGCGCGCGGCGTGGGCGTGGGGCGCTGGGAGATACTCGGCAAAATCACCCTGCCTTCTATTGCGCCCGCTTTGGCGACCGGTGCCGGCTTAGCCTTCGCCCGATCCCTAGGCGAATTTGGCACGACCCTAACCTTCGCTGGCTCGCAGCCGGGGGTTACCCGCACCATGCCACTGGGCATTTACCTAGAGCGCGAGGTCGACGCGGATGGCGCATACGTGCTCTCCGCGCTGCTTATCGGGTTGGCCTTAGCCTGCCTGGCGCTGGCGGGCCTGCCTGCCCTGTGGCGGCGGAGCTACCAGCCGCAGGCCAGGCGGTTGCATGAGGTGGACGTCGATAAGCTCCGCGCCCTTACCCGACCCACTGATATGCCGGCGTTGTCGGTGGCCGTCGACGGTATGCGCACGGATTTTTCCCCGCGCGCCATTACGGCCGTGGTGGGCCCGAATGGTTCCGGCAAGACGACCTTGATGGGGCGCATTGCCGGGCGCCTGAGCGGCGGGGAGGTCTCCCCGGAGGGCGCCGACGTCGTCTTGCTCACCCAGCGGCCGGGGTTGCCGCCGCGGTCGACGGCCGTGGAGGCGGTCGCCATGGTCACCCGCGATAAGGTACGTGCGCAGGAGCTCCTGGCGGCAGCGGGATTGCACGAGCTTGCCGATGTACCCGTTCCCGCCCTGTCCGGCGGCCAAGCCGCCCACGTGGCGCTGGTGCGCGCGCTGGCCGCACGGCCTGCCGTCCTAATCTTGGACGAACCACTCGCCGCTGTCGATGTGAAATCCGCCGAGAGGTGGCGAGGTTTCTTGCGCGCGGCGCGCGAAGACCGGACCACGCTGCTTGTGACCCATAATGCGCTCGACATTGCGAACCTGGCGCGAGACATGCTGGTCATGGATTCCGGACGCATACGAGCGCACGACACTACCGCTCGTCTGCTTAACGCACCACCCTCTGGCTTCGTTGCGGCACTAGCAGGGCTCAACCGCCTAGAAGGGACCGTGACCGAGATCGGCGCGTCCGCGGTGGAAGTCGCGTGCGGCGATATTACCGTTCTGGCGGCCACGGAGCATGCGTCTCTTGCGCCCGGCCAGAAGGTGGCGGTGACCTTTGACCCGCATGCGGCCACAATTGGCGCCGCGCAGGAAACGTGCAATCAGTGGACGGTGCGAGTCCTTGCAGTCGAGGCCACCAGCCTCGCGGCGATGCAGCTGCGCGTTGATCTGGGCGGCCAAGAGGCGTCCGTACCGATAGACCGCGAATTCACTTTAGACGTTGGGGTGGGTAACATCGTATCCTTAACAGTGTCTAAAGCAAACGTTTTTGTCCACCCCAAGGCGGATTCCTACCATGCCTGATTCACTTCCTCGGCCCACCACCGAACTCTTTCCGGAGGCCCTCAACCTCTCGCCCAAGCAGCGCGAGGTGCTCACCGCTGTGCAGCGCCATCCCGAAGGCGCCAAGGCCGGCACCGTCGCCGAGGAACTAGGCATGCACGTCAACACCGCCCGCGGTCACATCGATGAGCTGGTCAACGCTGGGGCCGTCAACGTGGTGTCCGCGCCAAGTAAGGGCCGCGGGCGTCCCTCCCTCATCTTTCGGGCCCGCGTACCGGATAATAAAGCGGTGGCAGAGGAATACATCACCTTGGTAGAAGTGCTGACCACGATGCTGGCGGATAAGGAAGAGCTTGATGACGCCGCCTCGACCAAGGCCCTCGAGATCGGGCGACGCTGGGCGCGCGCCGCGGGCGCGGATGGCTCCAATGGTGCGCTCGATACGCTCTTTGCCACCCTGCGCGATATGGGCTTTGATCCTGCCACCAAACCTGAGTCAACCGACATCGAGCTCCATGCCTGCCCGTTTGTGTCTTCGGGGCTTAAGCCTTCGCCGTTCCTGTGTGCGGTACACGCTGGCTTCCTGCAAGAAACCAGCGATGAAGACACCACCATTAACTTGGTGCCGCGCCAGCCTCACAACGTGTGCAGGCTGGAAATTAAGCCTGCGTATGCTCCACGCTGACGGGGCCGGCGACGGTGAGGTCGATGACGCGGAGGTTCTGTTCGCGGGCGTCGGCAAGAATGCGCTCATCGATATCGTCGGTGTGCAGCACCATCACGGTGGGGCCGGCGCCGGATAGGTAGGCCGCATAGCCGCGATTGCGCAGGCGGTTCACCCACTCCGCGGTCACTGGAAGCACATCCGCGCGGTACGGCTGGTGCAAGCGGTCGCGGGTGCCCTCCCACAAAAGGTCCGGATAGTTTTGCAATGCGGCCACCTGCACCGCGGTGCGCGAGACGTTAAACGCCGCATCCGAATGGGTCACGTGCGACGGCAATACGCGACGCACCGCCTGGGTAGAAGCGTGGAAATCCGGCACTAATGCGGTGGCACGGATATCTTTGTGCACCTTGATAGAAGCCGCGCGGTAATCCGGCAAGGAATGGCCATCGACTGGGACATTGGTCCAAGACACCACGGCATCCCCCAGCACGGAGGCGGCCGCATTATCGGGATGGCCTTCAAATGCGGAGGAAAGCTGGACCACCTGCTCCTGCGTCAGCGGGCTTCCGGCCAGTGCATTGCCGGCGGCCACGCCCGCCACCGCGGCAGAGGCAGACGAGCCCAATCCGCGCGACTGCGGGATATTATTATGCGAGACCACGCGCAGGCCCGGCACGGTGGCGTCGGCTGCCGAAAGCGCGGAGCGAATCGCCTTGACCACCAAATGGGAGCCATCGCGCGGCAGGTCTTCTGTACCCTCGCCGAAAATTTCCACCACAAGGCCCGAGGTGGTGACCTCTACCTCGACCGTGTCATAGAGGCTTAGCGCCAGCCCCAAGGTGTCGTAACCTGGGCCAAGGTTCGCCGTGGACGCGGGAACGGTCACGATTGCCTTGGTGCCGACTTCAACTTCGATACTCATAGCTATCCAGTCTATTGTGTCGGGCTAGCTGCCGAGGCGGATTACGGAATGGACGGCCTTGACCTCATCTAGCTCACCCAAGTCAGCCACAATCTTGTTCAAGGTAGCCTCCTTAGCAGCGTGGGTGACCACGATAAGGCGGGCCGTATCTTCGCCGTCCTCTTGGCGTACCGTGCGCAGGGATACGCCATTATTGGCAAAGGCGGCAGAAATGGCCGCGAGCACACCAGTGCGGTCCTGGACCTCCATATCGATGTGATAGCGAGTTTCCACCTCACCGAAATCTGCGATGGGCAGGTTGGCATAGGTATTCTCGCCCGGTGCGCGGCCGCCGTGGACGATATTGCGGGCTGCGCCGACGACGTCGCCAAGCACGGCAGAAGCAGTAGGATTGCCGCCCGCACCATTGCCGTAGAACATCAAGGAACCTGCGGCCTCGGCCTCGACGAAGATGGCATTATAAGACTCACTCACGGAAGCCAGCGGGTGCTCCTTGGGCACCAACGTGGGGTGCACGCGGGCATTGACCGCCTCGGAGCCATCCGCACGCTGGAGGCGCTCGCAGATGGCCAGCAACTTGATGGAAAAGCCGGCATCATTGGCCGCGGCGATATCCGCGGCGGTGACCTTAGTGATGCCCTCGCAGTGGACGTCTTCAAATTTAACGCGGGTATGGAAGCCCAAAGACGCCATAATGGCGGCCTTAGAAGCGGCGTCGTGGCCTTCAACATCCGCGGTAGGATCAGCCTCGGCGTAGCCCAAGCGGGTGGCTTCGGCCAGAGCCTCATCATAAGAAGCACCCGTGGACTCCATGGCATCCAAGATGAAGTTGGTGGTGCCGTTGACGATGCCGGAGATGCGCTCTACCTGATCGCCGGCCAAGGAACGGCGCAGCATGCCCACCACTGGGATGGCGGCGGCCACTGCAGCCTCAAAGTATAGGTCTACGCCAGCGCGGTCAGCAGCTTCCGCTAACTCGTCTGCGTGCGCGGCCACCAGCGCTTTATTAGCGGTAACCACGGACTTGCCGGAATTAAGCGCGGCGAGGACCAGCTCACGCGGGAAATCGATACCGCCGATGACCTCCACTACCAAGTCAATATCGTCGCGGGCGACGAGTGCCTTGGCATCATCGGTCAAAAGCTCCTTGGGCACGCCTGGGCGCAGCTTATTCTTATTTTGGATGGCGATGCCGCGAATCTCGGCTGGGCCCCCAATGCGGTGAGCAAAGGCATCAGCATTTTCTCCCAGCAGGCGGAAGACCTCAGCACCCACGGTGCCAAAGCCCAGCAGGGCGATGCCAACGGTCTCGCCCTCGCCTTTACCGGAATGCTTTTGTGCCTGAAGCTCACTAGTCGGTGCAGCCATAGTCCGTCTCCATATTGAAGTTGGGGTCAACGTGTCGTTACCGCTCAGTGCGGATACAGGACACTATACAGAACAAGCTGTCTACTTTCGCCTTAAATAGAGCCAACAATAGAAAAATCCCCGTCACAAGGCATGAATTAAATTCCGCCAGGTAACGGGGTCTGAAGGTAGGGAGTTAATCCACCTCTAGGGAGAGGAGATCCTCGATGGTCTCGCGCCGCAGCATCGGCTTAGTTTGCCCCACGCGCGTGGCGACGACCGCTGGCCGCACCGCGCCGTTATAACGCGAGGACATCATGTATTGGTAGCCACCGGTAGCGGCAAAGGCAAGCAAGTCTCCGGGTTGAATATCATTGGGTAGCTCGCCGTCCTCAAGAAGGATATCCCCGGATTCGCAATGGAATCCCACAACGCGGGAGGTAACTTCTTCCCCATCGCAATAGCGGTTGACCACGCGCACGTCATACTCGGAGCCATAGAGAGCGGGACGGATATTATCGGACATCCCGCCATCGACGGAGATATAGCGACGCAGCGGCAAATCCGACTTGCCGGTTTCCACGTCCTTGACGGTCCCCACGCGGTATACGGTCACCGCAGATCCGGCAACCAGAGACCGTCCCGGTTCCACCAAGAGGAAGGGCGCCTCGATTCCCAGCTCCTCTGCGGTGTGCTTGACCGCCCCGAGCATATCCGCCGCTACCCGCTCGATATCCAGCGCCTCCTCATAAGGCATATAGGGAATACCGAAGCCACCGCCCAAGTCGAGCTCTGCTAGGGTCACGCCCAGCTCGGTGTAAATTTGGCGGTACAGCCCCATTACGCGCTCGGCAGCAAGCTTGAAGCCTTCCGCGTTGAATACCTGGGAGCCCACATGGCAGTGCAGGCCGCTCAAGTGCAGATTCTCTGCTTCCAGGCAGCGCTTAGCCGCGGCAAAGGCCGCACCGGTGGCTAGCGAAATGCCGAATTTCTGATCCTCATGCGCTGTGGCGATGAATTCATGCGTATGCGCATCCACGCCAGGCTTGACGCGGATCATGACCGGCTGCACCTTGCCCGCTTCCCCAGCGATGCGATTGAGCTCTTCGAGCTCGTGCTCGTTATCGATGACGACATGCCCTACGCCGGCATCTACGCACAGGCGCAGATACTCTCCATCCTTATTATTGCCGTGCGTGGTGATGCGTTCTGGCGGGAACTGTGCGGCCAAGGCAATTTTGAGCTCGTTGAGAGAGGCTGCATCAAGGCACAGGCCTTCCTCATTGACCCAGTTCACGATCTTTTTGGAGATGAAGGCCTTAGAGGCATAGTGCACATGCTCCGGACCACCGAAAGCTCGCGCCATGTCCTGACAGCGGGAGCGGAAATCGTCCTCATCGAAGACATAGAGCGGGGTGTGGAATTCTTCTGCTAGATCCGGCAGTGGGACGCCAGCGATGGTAACCACGCCGTCTTCTTCGCGTTTCGCGTTGCGCGGCCAGACGTGGGCCGGCAGTTCATTAAAATCCGCCACTTACATCTTCTCCGGGGTGCTCACGCCCACCATGGTCAAGGCATTGGCCAGAACCACGCGGGAAGCCTGCGCCAGCGCCAAGCGGGCACCGTGGATTGGTGCCTCCTCCTCGCCGGCCTTAGGCAGGACCTGGCAAGAATCATAAAAGCGATGGAATACCGCGGCGAGATCCTCGGCGTAGCGAGCAATGCGGTGCGGCTCGCGCAGCTGCGCTGCTTCCTCCACTACTGCTGGGAATTCCCCCAAGGTACGAATCAAGTCACCCTCACGCTCGTGAGTAAGCAGCGAGAGATCCGCACCTTCCGCGTCGATGCCAAGCTCGGCAGCCTTGCGTCCGATGGAGCATAGCCGGGCATGGCCGTACTGCACGTAGTAGACGGGATTATCGGAAGACTGTGTCTCCCACAGGGCCAAGTCAATATCGATGGTTTGATCCACGGAAGAGCGCACCAAGGAATAGCGCGAAGCATCCACGCCAATGGCGGCGACGAGATCTTCCATGGTGATAACCGTGCCTGCGCGCTTAGACATGCGCACCGGCTTTCCATCACGCATCAGGTTAACCAGCTGGCCGATGAGCACCTCGACGGCGTCGGCGTCGTAGCCTAGAGCAGCCGCTGCCGCCTTCAAACGCGGCACATAGCCGTGGTGGTCAGCGCCGAGCATGTAGATATTCAAGTCGTGGCCGCGATCAAATTTATCGGCCACGTAAGCGATGTCGCCAGCAATATAGGCCGCATTGCCATCCGATTTCACCACTACGCGGTCCTTGGAGTCGCCATAGTCGGTGGACTTCAACCACCACGCATTTTCCGCCTCATACATGTGGCCTTCGGCCTTGAGCTTTTCCAGCGCTGCGTCCACAGCACCGGATTCAAAGAGGGAGTTCTCATGGAAGTAGACGTCAAAGTCCACTCCGAACTCGTGCAAGGACTGCTTAATCTGCGCGAACATCATCTCTACGCCGTCTGCGCGGAAAGCTTCTTGGACTTCTTCATCGCTGCCTTCCAGCGCAGATGGATTCTTCTCTACCACGGCCTGAGCGATGTCTTGGATATAAGCACCGCCGTAGCCATCTTCTGGGGTGGGCTCGCCCTTCGCCGCTGCGACGAGGGAGCGGGAGAAGCGATCAATCTGACCGCCGTGGTCATTGAAGTAATACTCGCGGGTCACCTCCGCGCCGGATGCCTCCAGCACGCGGCCTAAAGAATCACCGACGGCGGCCCAGCGTGTACCACCGAGGTGGATCGGGCCGGTCGGGTTCGCAGAGACAAATTCTAGGTTGACCTTCTTGCCGGCAAAAGAATCATTGGAACCGTACTCCTTGCCCGCACGGAGAATTTGCGCCACGATTTCGCCTTGGGCATCGGCAGCCAGGCGGATATTAATGAAGCCAGGGCCGGCAACGGCGGCTTCAGCAATGGCGTCATTGTCCGCTAATGCTTCTGCCAGCCAACCGCCTAGCTCGCGCGGGTTGGCACCGGCCTTTTTGGCCACCTGCAACGCAACGTTGGTGGCATAATCGCCGTGCTCAGGGTTACGCGGGCGCTCGACGGTTACCGTTTCTGGCAAGACAGAGGAATCAAGATCATGGTCGTCCATGATCTTAATTGCGGATTTTTTAATCAATGTGGCCAAATCAGCTGGAGTCATGTCGCACGATTCTAGTTCACTGAAAAGACGAGCGTGAAAAGGGCTATAGCAAAAAGTTCGCCTTTGCAGCGCAAACGGTTGATAGCAGTTTTCTGCAACACTAATATTGCGAAATAATTGCTGGTCAAGCGGGGGACGCATTACGCACGTACTGCTTAAAAGGAGTAGAGTTATGGCTACCCCATGTAAAAAATCAACGAGGAGCACCGTATGCGCATTGCGCTATTTTCCACTTGCATTGGTGACGCCCTTTTCCCGGACGTACAAAAGGCAACGGCACTGGTTCTCTCCCGCTTGGGCCACGAGGTGGTCTTCCCGGAGGAGCAGACCTGCTGCGGCCAGATGCACATCAATACCGGTTATCAGAAGGAAACCCTGGGAATGATCCGCTCCTATGCGGATGCCTTTGCCGATCCCTCCATTGATTATGTTGTCGCGGCATCCGGCTCCTGCGTCGGCGCCGTTCGCGAACAGCATGAGCGCATCGCGGACCGATTTGGCAACTCCGCCGACGTCGACGGTGCACGCAAGACCACTCAGAAGACCCTGGATCTTCCAGAATTCCTAGTGGATGTCGCCGGTGTGACCAACGTCGGCGCATTCTTCCCGCACCGCGTGACGTACCACCCCTCCTGCCACGGCCTGCGCTTTTTGAAGCTGGGAGACCGCCCACTGCAGCTTCTCCAGGAAGTAGAAGGAATTGACCTAGTCACACTTCCCAATAAGGAAGAATGCTGCGGCTTCGGCGGTACCTTCGCAATTAAGAATGCGGAAGTATCCCGCGCAATGGTCACCGATAAGACCCGCCACGTTAAGGAAACCGAGGCTGAATATGTCACCGGCGGTGACTCTTCCTGCCTGATGAACATCGGCGGTGCCCTGAGCCGCCAGCGTTCCGGTATCCGCGCCGTTCACATGGCTGAGATCTTGGCTTCCACCAAGGAGCACCCATGGACTCCTACCTCCGCCGCCTACTCCAAGGAGACGATGCTCTAATGACCTCTTTCCTCGATACCACCCCGCCGCGCGCGCCGGAAGGCTATGGCAATTTGCGCGGCAGCAAGGCTTTCGTCCCGCTGGCTCACGTTGGCCTGAATAACGCCACCCAGCGTCACAACCTGCAGCACGCTACCACCACTATTCGTGAAAAGCGCTCCAACGCTGTAGAAGAGCTGGATGATTGGCAGGAGTTGCGCGCGGCAGGTTCCGCCATCAAGGAAGATGTTGCAGCCCGCATGCCCGAACTGCTCGAGCAGTTCGAAGAGGCAGTTAAGGCTCGCGGCGGCGTTGTCCACTGGGCACGCGATGCCAAGGAAGCTAACCAGATCATCGAAGGTCTGATTCGTGCTACCGGCGAGACTGACGTGGTCAAGGTCAAGTCCATGGCCACCCAGGAGATCGGCATGAACGAGCACCTGGAGGAAGCAGGCATCAACGCTCGCGAGACCGACCTCGCAGAGCTCATCGTGCAGCTAGGTGAGGATAAACCCTCCCACATTCTGGTTCCGGCTATTCACCGCAACCGCGCGGAGATCCGCGATATCTTCGTCAACAAGATGCCAAATACCGATGACACCCTGCAGGCTGAGCCGGCGGAGTTGGCTGAGGCATCCCGCCAGTTCCTGCGCGAGCAGTTCATGAAGGCCAAGGTCGCCATTTCCGGCGCCAACTTCGGCGTGGCGGAAACCGGCACCATCAACATCGTAGAGTCCGAGGGCAATGGCCGCATGTGCCTGACCCTGCCAGAGACCCTCATTACCGTCATGGGCATTGAGAAGCTGGTCCCAACCTTCCAGGACTTGGAGGTCTTCCTCCAGCTGCTGCCGCGTTCTTCCACGGCAGAGCGCATGAACCCATACACCTCCATGTGGTCCGGTGTTACTGAGGGCGATGGCCCGCAGAATTTCCACTTGGTCCTGCTGGATAACGGCCGTACCGCGGCACTGTCCTCCCCAATTGGTCACCAGGCTCTCAAGTGCATCCGTTGCTCGGCTTGCCTGAATGTTTGCCCGGTCTATGAGCGCGCCGGCGGCCACGCTTACGGCTCTGTTTACCCTGGTCCTATCGGCATTTCCTTGACGCCGCAGCTGACCGGCATGAAGGACCACAACGATCCTTCTGCCAGCCTGCCTTATGCGTGCTCGCTGTGCGGCCGCTGCGACGAGGTGTGCCCGGTGAAGATTCCGCTTTCTGACGTCATTTTGGAAAACCGCCACCAGAAGGTCACCCACGCCACTCCGCCAATCGAGCCCAAGCTGTTCAAGACCATTCAGCTGCTGTGGAGCAACCCGAAGCTGTGGAATAAGGCAACCCACATGGTGGCCTTGGGCCGCATTTTGGGTGGCACCAACAAGACCATCGAATCCCTGCCACTGTTTATGTCCGGTTGGTCTGAAGGCCGCGACACCGCGGTTCCGCCGAAGAAGTCTTTCCGCCAGTGGTTCGAGTCCGAAGAAGGCAAGGAACTTCTTGCCGAGGCCCGTGAGGAGTCCCAAAAGTGAACGCAAAGCAGGAAATCCTAAGCCGCATCCGCTCCGCTCAGAAGCAGGCTGGTCTCCCCGACCACGTTGATGCCCCGCGTGACTACCACCACGAGGGCACCCTGAACGCGGACGAGCTGCGCGATATGCTCATTGACCGACTCGAGGATTACAAGGCCGAGGTGCACGTCACCGAGGAAGGCGAGCTCAAGCAGGCCATCGCCACGATCCTCAATGATCGCAAGTGCAATGACATCCGTTACGCCGAGGGCCTGGATGCGAGCCTCTTCGAGGGGTTCGACGCCAAACCAGATGATAAATCTGTCGATCCGCGCACGTTGAATGAGACCGACGCTGTGGTCACTTATTCCCACGTCACCTCCGCCCAGACCGGCACCATCGTACTCGAGTCTGACGAGCGCTGCGGCCGCCGCGCTTTGACCTTGGTGCCGGACCGCCACCTGTGCATCGTCCACCAGGATGAGATTGTTTACGGCATCCCTGAGGTCATCTCCCGCATGAACCCGGAAAAGCCTGCAACCTGGATCTCCGGTCCGTCCGCTACCTCCGATATCGAGCTCGCTCGCGTCGAGGGGGTACACGGTCCGCGTGACCTTATCGTTCTCATCGTCAAGTAGCTCTGCGCAGCCCTCACCCGCTCCGGCCGGTGAGGGCACCCACCTACTGTGAATATGATGCCAAAAGCATCAAAAAAGCATAGGCTAGGTCTACCAATCATTTTTATTCTGGAGACCTAATCTATGCTTTCTTTTTCTTCTAAACTAGCGGCCACGCTCGGTGCTGCTGCGGTCGCTATTAGTGTTACTGCACCGATTGCCGCGTCCGCACCAGCCCCCGCACCGTTGGAAACCAAGCCCGCTATTTCTTGGGAAGACTGCCCCGAGCAGGTAGATATCGACTCGGCCGAATGCGGACGCATCGAAGTCCCTACGTACTACGACAACCCTGATGCCGGCACCATTAGCGTCGGTTTCGTGCGGGTGCCCGCCGCCAACCCAGGTGCCCGCCGTGGCGCGTTGTTTACCAACCCTGGTGGTCCAAGTGGCGATGCCTATGGATGGGCCGGCAATAGCGCTGTTCCGTGGCCACAGGCCGTGCGCGATGAATGGGATACTATCGGCGTGCAGCCACGCGGTCTTCCAGGCTCCACCCCAGTCAAGTGCGATGCCACGGCTACCAGTGATCCCCTCCAGGGAAGCCTCCAGGTGGGAAAGCTCACCCGCGATGCCTGCGAAAAGCACACCCCGGGCTACACCAACTCACTGACTACTGCTAATACCCTGCAGGATTGGGAAATGGTGCGCCGCGCCTTGGGCGAAGAAAAGATTGATATCGCCGGCACCTCTTATGGCACGTACCTCGGCTCCGCCTACGCCACCAAGTATCCGGAGCACACCGGCAAGGTCTTGTTGGATTCCGGTATGAGCCCCAAGCTGGCGTGGAATGGCATCTTTGCTTCGCAACAACGCGGCTATGAAAAGGCACTGCACGATCTCTTTGGGTTCATCGCCAAAAATGATGCCAAGTACCACCTCGGCACCACCCCGCTGCAGGTCTATGAAAAGTGGTCGCAGAAGGTAGCCCGCGAGGCTGGTGTACGCCCAACTGTCTTGCCACCGAACGCCAAGGTTGGTGACCTTCCTCCAGGACTCGAATTTGCCGGCCAGCCTGGCGCGGACATCATGACAGCCACCGGCCCACTGCGCGTGCAGGCGGAGTTCCTCAGCCAGAAGATTCAGCGCCCCAACGCCATGCAGGTTTCCTCCCCACTTCTGAGCATGACGCGCACCCTCGTACCGGTTCCTGCGCAATGGGATGCCTTTGCCAAGCACCTAAACGGCAGTGAACCTATGGATGTAGAGCAGTCCGACCCAGACGCACTACGCAAAGAGCAAGAATCCCTCGCTCAGGCGATGAATATGCAAAACCTCATCGTCTGCAATGAAAATACCGTGCCGGGCAATCCGCTGCTGTACCCGAGCTACCTGTGGGCCAATTTCGTCAGCGTTGATCCCTTCACCCTCCTCAATTCCCTCTATGGCTCCGGCGCCGGCTGCGGTGGCCGTGCGCCGGTCACGGGACAGGCGCCTCTCGACGGCTCTAAGCTCGCCACCAAGCCCCTCCAGATCCAGGCAACGGGCGACCCGCAAACGCCGTACCACTACCACACCAGCCTCTCCAAGCCGATGCAGTCGCGTGTGGTCACCGTCCACGGCCCTGGCCATGCCCACTTTGCATCCCAGAATAAGGTCATCGATGACATCGGCGTGCACTACTTGCGCACGGGTGAAGTCACTACCACCGACGCCCCCGGGCTGATTTAGTCCCCCACTACCCCATGCGCTAAAATTACGTCGTTGGGAATTCTCCCAGCGATGTCTCCGTAGCTCAGCGGATTAGAGCATCGGTTTCCGGTACCGAAGGTCGCAGGTTCGATCCCTGTCGGGGACACGGTTACCGCTGGCCACTAGAATTTTCTGGTGGCCAGCGGTTTATTTTTTATCGGACCGCGCAGTCTCGGCTTTCTCTAACGATGCAGGCCTAAACGACAGAATGTGTTGTTTTGCGGCGTGTCAGGCTAAACGACATTTTGTGTTGGTGGGGTTAGCGTATGTGGCCTTTGCGTATTCCCATAGAGTGGTTGTAGGCAGTGTCGATGGCACTGTCGTAGGTTGCTGGTCGGCCGTCTTCGTGGCCACTGGTGGCTTGTTTTTCCTGGTTGGCTAGGGTTTGTGCTTTGGCGAGTGCGTCCTGGCCCCAGTTTTGCTGCCTGGCGATCTCTACAGGGTCGTCAGGCAGTTGCGTGTGGAGGTATAACCACCAGTCGCAGGCGATGCGCTGTTGTTCGTCGCGCAGTCCGCGGTGGGTGTGCATAAGTTGCTTAATTTGTGAGTTCACCCCGCCTTCTAGCTTGTTGGTCGTGCGTTCAAACCGTTGGCCTTCTTCGGCTTCGGTGAGGTAGGCAAAGAGGTGTCCTTGTTGGCTCATTTTCTTTAGCTGCAGGTAGATTCCGCGGTGAGTGTAGTGGGTGTACCACCACTTTTTGTTCCGGCGCTTGGACTTTGGAATCTGGTCGAAAGGAACGTCTTTGACGTAGGTTTTGGCTTTGAGCTGGGTGCTAAATACGGTGCCGAACTGTTGTAGTTTTACGGTCCATTCGGCTGCTTTATCCAGGTTGTCGACGGCGAGTAGTTCAAAGGAAAGTCGTTGTAATGCTTTGCCCATAGCGGAAGTGGGATGAAGGCCGGTGGCGCGTTGGATATTGCGTTTGACGTGGACAATGCAGCGTTGAACCGGGGTATTAGGCCACAAGTGGTGCAGTGCTTTAAGGCCTCCGGCATCCCCATCGCAGGTCACCAATTGTGGTGGGGCTAGTGGGTCGAGCAGGCGCGTGTAGGACCACGAGGATTCTTTCGTGCACCAGAACCAATTGATGACATGGCTGGAGTCGGCAGCTACAACAAGGCACTTGGTGTTGAAGTAGGTGCCGTCGATGAAGACTTGATCGTAGATTCGCTGCTTATCAACGCTTCGGGGAGGTTGGATAAGCCAGAACGGTTTAAAGCGTCGTTGCAAAGTTCGCGGTGAAACACCGCAGGTTTTAGCTGTTTCTTCCAGGCTGTTGCTGGAGGTGAGCCAGAAAATGAAAAGGCGGAACCATTTGGCTTGCACAGCATCGTTATTCACGCGGGTGAAGGTGGCCTTGCAGGTGCGGCATCGCCATCGTTGGCGCCCAGCACTCGTTGTTCCGTGTTTCGTGCATGTCCCGCCGCAGACGGGGCATCGAGGATGATTTTTACTCATCCCCTCATCGTGAACCTAGGTGCCTAGCACACCGGCATGTCTTTGGCGGTATTTCATGGTTGAAGCTGGAATATCCCTTTGGATAAGTGAAATAGTCGTAATATCAGCACGCCAGACCGGCTAGCCGTACAACCTCACCAACACATCCTGTCGTTTAGGCCACGATGCACGAGCCGCCTATCCCCACTCCGGGTTTGCGGTATCCACCCCTTGCACCTTTGCCGCATGCTCAATCGCCTCCGCCAACCACTGGGCCAGCCCCTCCTGCTGCGCCTCATAATGGGCACGGAAGCGCTCGTCAGCTACGTAGCCGCGCGAGATTAAGAAGTGCTTTGCCGGCGTGACGGGAAAGAAGGCGCTTAATGCTTCGCGGTGCTTTTCGACGATCCCCTGCGCCTCCTCCGAATCCGGTGCCTTACCGCTCGCTACGGCCTGGGCCAGCGCCTTTTCCACCTCAGCCACGCCGGCTTGAGCATCGCTCCAGTTCTTCTCCGACCAACCGGCAGTGCGTTGCTGATACACAGCCCAGTCCTCGCTCGATCCATAGGCCTCTTCGGCTTCTTGTTGATGCGCGGCGAAGTTGGCATCGCCGACAATTTGTCCGACTTCTTCCACAGTGAGCTTTCGGTTATCCATTACATCCTCCATCAAGGTGTCAATCGCTGCCAGCATTTCAGTGAGGTTGTCGCGTTGAGCAAGCAAGCTTTCCCTTTGCCTCTGCAAATGTTCTATGTCTGAGGAACCGCCATCTAGCAGCTGTTTAATATCGGTCAATTTCATACCGGTGGCGCGATAGATCAGAATCTTCTGCACCCGGGCACAGTCTTCCTCGGTATACAGCCGGTAATTGGACCAGCTGCGCCACGTGGGAGATAGCAAGCCTTGTGCTTCCCAGTGATGCAAGGTGCGCACCGTAATGCGGAAGAGCGCTGCTACCTCGCCAACGGTATAGAGAACTTCATCGATGTCGTCCATGATTTCATTGTCACGCCTTACGCTGCGTCAGGGTCAACCCCAGAGAAATTCCCAGAAACACTTGCCAGAGTGTTGGGTTTATGCAACACTTGGGTGTATGACAGCAAACGACGTCCCTGTTTCAACAACGATCCGCGCCGAACGGTTCCGCAGACCCGGCCCCACACGTGGATTAATCGCGTCAATGTATGGCTGCGTGGCCGTATCCGCGATTTTCCTCATCATTGCCCTAGCATTTTCCGCCTATTGGGCCCTCTTTGCTATGTCGATAACAATCGCGCTCTCGTGCGTACCGTGGACCATTCTGCGAATTTCCATCGACTCCAAGGACACGAAGCCTCTGGCCTCTCTCGATGAATATGAGGCCCAGGTGCTGGACCACTGGCGGCAAAAGGCATTCAAGCTGTCTACGTCATTGCTTATCGGCGGGAGCGCGGCTGCTTTCATATCCAACTTTGGGTTCCTGGGCGCAGATATCTTCGAATTAAATAGCACCAAATTTCTCTTAGGAGTCGGCTACTACCTGCTCTTTAGTTATTTCATCTCTGCCACCCTGCCCGCTGTCGGCTACGCACTAACTTTCAATCAGAACTCGGAGAACTAAACATGCCCACCTTGACCATTGACCACCTCAATAAGTCCTTCGGGGAGACGCAAGCCCTGCGGGATATGACCTTTAGCGTTGGCGAGGGCGAAATCTTCGGGTTCGTCGGCTCCAACGGCGCTGGAAAATCCACCACTATGCGTATTGCGCTTGGTGTGCTGGCGAAAGACTCCGGCGAAGTCTATTTCGATAACGCCCCAATTAATGACGATAACCGCCGCCGCATTGGTTATATGCCAGAAGAGCGCGGCCTCTACGGGAAAGAACCGCTGCTTAGCCAGCTGGTCTTCCTCGGCACCCTGCACGGAATGGATAAGCCCGCCGCCAAACGCGCCGGCACCGAGCTCCTTGAGCAGCTTGGCCTGGGCGAGCGGATGGACGATAAGCTCGATGACCTGTCTTTGGGCAACCAGCAGAGGGTGCAGCTGGCAGCCTCCCTTATCCATGATCCTGACATGCTGATTCTGGACGAGCCCTTCTCCGGCCTAGACCCGGTTGCTGTAAACGTCATGTCAGACATGCTGCGCGAGCGCGCCAACCGTGGCGTGCCCGTCATTTTCTCCTCGCACCAGTTGGACCTGGTGCAGCGCTTGTGTGACCGCGTGGGCATTGTGACGAAGGGGCAGATGGTAGCTGAAGGGGGCGTCGATAAGCTGCGCAGCCAAGGCCCACCTCGCTTCGAGGTCGCTACCCCAGCGCGCGGCTGGTACCCGGAAGGCACAGAGCTGGTGGCAGAAACCGCCGATGCCGTAGTGCTCCAAGCCGATTCCGCCGTAGATGATCAGATAATCCTGCATGCAGCCCTAGCTGCAGGCCCGGTGCATTCCTTCGGCCGCAAGATCCCAGACCTGACCGAGCTTTTCCAGGACGTCGTCACCAGCAACCAGAATGAGGAGGCCTAAGCCATGCAGTATTCCGCAATGAAGACCATCGGGGTTGTAGCCAAGCGTGAGATGGCAGTCGCGCTGAAGTCGAAGATGGTAGTGGGCACTATGCTGCTGCTTATCCTCGGCGCTATTATCGCGCCACTTGCTATCAGCTTCTTCAGCAGCGATGACGAACCTGATTCCGTAGCCGTCGTGGGCATGGAAGCGTCTGCCTTTGAAGATTCCGGCATCGATGCCACCAAGGTAAAAGACCGAGCGGAAGCCCAGCAATTGGTGGAAGACGACGAGGCCGATGCCGCCCTAGTACCGGTAGAGAACGACGGTTGGGATTTAGTGAGCAAGGGTGACGCCCCGGCGTCGGTAACTACCACCGTCAACCAAATCGTTGCTTCTCAAGCACAAGCAACGGCACTAGATAAGCTCAATATCGACCCACAAGAGTTAGAAAAGGCTACCCCGTCCACCACGGTCAACCAGGTGAACCTAGAAGAAGAGGACGGCACTGAACAAAAGTTGGCCGGCGTTGCCACCGTCATGATCGGAGCCATGGTCGTAGTCTTTTCCGTCATGACTTTCGCTGGTCTGATTGGCGGCCGCGTCACCGAGGAAAAGTCCTCCCGCGTGGTGGAAATTATCCTATCTTCCGTGCGCCCAGCGGACTTCCTGGCCGGCAAGATTTTGGGCAATACCATCATCGGTTTCTTGGCCACCCTCCTCATCCTGGGCGGTGGCGCGATCTCGCTTGCTGCGTCCGGTCTGGCTAGTGACCTCGAGCTGGACTATGGCTTGGTAGCGGTCCTCCTTGTTGGCGAGATTCTAGGCCTGCTTTTCTTTGGCAGTCTCTACGCTGCAGCCGGCTCTATGGTGCAGCGCACCGAGGATCTCCAGTCCACGCAGACACCGATTCTGTTCCTTGTCTTTGCCACCATGTATGTACCGATGTTCGGCTGGATGCACCTGGATGCCACGTGGATGCAAGTCATGACCTGGTTGCCGCCGGTGTCCATGCTGGTCGCTCCGCTGCAGGTGGCCGGGGGCAACCTCAGCTGGCTAGGCCTTGCCGCAAGCTATCTGCTTATGGCCTTAGCGACGGCACTTATTATCGTCATCGTCGGCCGTATCTACCGCCGCGCCATTTTGAACAATGGCCGCAAGATGACCTGGCGCCAAGGCCTGGGCAAATAAAAATAATCCGGCTCCCCGCCGATTGTGCGGGAGCCGGATTCTTCTATGTGCCGAAGCTACTGAGTAATGAACTCGTTGGTGATCGGCTGAGTGATGTCCAAGGTGCCGTGCTCGATGTAATACATACCGAAGAACATGGCAGCAACCATTACCAGTGCCAGCAGCATGTTCGGGATCCACTGCACAAAGACGGAAACCCAGCCATTGCCCTTATCGCGAGCTGCCGCTTCGCGCTGTTCCTGAGCCTCACGCTCGTTCATAATGATAAAACCTTTCGATCCACCGAGGATTAACTACGGATATCTTAACAGTTAAGTGCTTACAAGGCCGCATTCCTCGCACTTTTGATTGACGCCGAAGACCGAACTCTAGATCCCTGGGTCCTCGTTATTAAGCAGCGCTTCTACGAAAGACTCGCGGTCCGCCAGCATGCGCTCGATGTCTTCCTCCGCGCCTACGATCCACAGCTCGGTGTCTTGGTCGTAGGTCAGCGCGGAGTCTGGGTACGCCTTTAGCGCCTCTTCCATGGCGGAGATTTGTTCCGCGCTAGCCGTATCCTCTAGGTGCGCCTCGGGGTCACCGATCCGCGGGCTAAGCTCCTCCAGCGCGGTGATGCCGTAGGTTTTATATTGCTTCTTTGGGCGCTCAAAGAGCTCTTGGCCCATCATGGAGCTTAATCCTTTCCGTGTAGTAGTGAATCCGGAACATAGCCTTCGTAGCCTGGCAGGTTAGTCACCTGCACAACTCCGGTGAAAAAGCGCTTAAGCGCCGGGATATCCTCGGGCTTCAAGTGATCAAAGACCATGCGCCGCACCGATTCCACGTGTTCGGGGGCGGCGCGGCGTAGGTGTTCTAGGCCGGCGTGCGTTACGCACACATTGATACCGCGGGCATCGTTCTCGTCCGGTTCCTTAAACAATAGGCCGCGCTTTTCCATTCGGGTTACCTGGTGCGAGGCCCTAGAGCGGTCCCACTCCAGCTGCGTGCACAACTCGCGCAGGCGCAGGCGCTGTTCGGGCGCCTCTGAAAGAGCGACCAGGACGGCAAACTCGGAAGCAGAGACTTCCCCGCCGGCTTTCAGCGTTTCATCCATTCCCCTATCTATTTTGCGCACAGCGGCAAGCAACAGGCGCCATAGCTCCTGTTCTTCGTCGTTTAACCAGCGAGTTTGATAAGGCATGGGACCTAGATTACCCCTTTGAGGGAAGCTATGTCGCGCTCGTCGCGTCCCGGCACCCGGGAGTAGCGCTCTGGCATGCAGGTAAAGACCAATACCTGATTGTCCCGGCCGACATGGGAAAAGAGCGTGGCCATAAGTTGCAGACGGTGCCTGTCAGTAGAACCCAGCGCATCGTCGACGATGACCGGTACCGACTCCGCCCCCACTAATTGCGCAATGGCAAAGCGGGTGAGGATGGCCAATTGCTCGCGGGCACCACCAGAAAGGCTAGCCAGACTTACCGTCTCATTGTACTGAGTGCGAGCGATCACACGGAGATCTTCATCCAGCTCAAAGGTGATTTCGCCACCATAAACGGCGCGCGCCAACTGTGAGAGCACAGCTACGAAGGGCGCAGCGTAGCGCTGGCGGGCGGCATCGCGGTGCTTGAGCAATATTTCGCGCAGGTAACGGGCTGCTTGGGCGCGCTTGTCGACGCTCTCGTACACCGCCCGAGCCATCTCTACC
The DNA here is from genome assembly GCF_030503735.1 of Corynebacterium tuberculostearicum. The sequence goes on from NZ_CP073096.1 coordinate 979,138, forward strand.
GCCGCGGTGGCCTGCTGTGCGCGCTCGGCGGCACCGGAGTGGAAGTTCACCTCGCTAGAGAGCCGGCCGAGGTCCACCTCGCAGCGCTGTATGCGGTCGGTGAGGTAGGCAAGGTGAGACTGCGCACCTTCTACCAGCGAATTGGCAGTATCAAGATCAACTGCTTCCATGTGGTCCAGCTGCCCGCACAGGTCCGCTACGGTGGCTTCCAAGCGGGTGACCTCAGTGTGGAGAGCATCATCGGCGGCGCGCTCGCGCTCGGAGGCGAGTTCTCGGGTCACTCGTTGCGCATTTTCGCGGGCGGCGTCCAGCTCGGCATCTAGGCGCACTACCTCGTGAGCAAGGCGGCTTTCTCGATACGGCACAAGCTCGCGGTCGAGCGCATCGACCTTTTCGCTCGCGGCTTCCTCTGCGGCTTCGGCGGCAGGAAGGTCTACCTCAGCGGTATCTTCAAGGTCCGCGACCTTTTCGGCCAGCGCGGAATGCTGGGAGCGCAAGCCGGCCAAGTCATCTGGACCCAGCTCGGCATTAAGCGCTCGGGTAGCGGCATCGAGGGCATCGTTCTGTGCACGGTGCGCCTCATGGGCTTCCTCGGCCGCAGCTACTGAACCTACGCCCAGGATATCGAGCAGATCCCGCAGCCGCATGCGCGCCTGTTCCACATCACGCTGGGTATCCTCGGCCGAGTAGGAACCGGCCGAGAAGCGGGCGGTGATATCACCGATGGTGATAACGCGGGAATCAACGAGCTCGATGGCGGTATCCTCCCCCACCTCGATATCCTCGCCATCAACGCGAATGGTAGAACCCGCCGGCCCGGAGAAATGCACCTTGGCAGCCGCGGCCTCGTGCAGGCGCTCTGCTACCGAAAGGGCCGAGTCCGCCTTATGCAATCCGGTGATATCGGCCGCGGTCACCTCGCGGCCCCGCTGCGCAACGACCGCGCGGGCTTGGTCCGCCTCGGCGGCAAGGGCGTCAAGCGATTCTAGCCGGGCACTGAGCTTCTCAAACTTCTGCTTATCTTGCTGGCGGCGCGCTTGCTTAAGAGTGCTGCGGGCCGCGGCATAGTCCTCTTTGGCCACCGCCAGGCGCTTTTCTAATCTTTCCTTCTCCTCGGCTTCCCCTTTAGCCTTGTCCTGCGCGGCGGTGAGCCTGTATTGGGCAGCCTCGGCGGCCCTGGCAGCTTCCTCGGCCGCGGTGACGAGCTCGGCGCGCTCGGTGACTGCGGATTGTGCACGAGCGAGATCATCCGTGGCACGCTCAAGCGTGGCTTTATGGGAGTCCAACTTGGCCTGCGCGGTCGCGGCTTCCTCGGCCCGAGACTGCTTGTCAGTGAGATCGGCCTGCGCAGCGGGAAGTTCGGACTGGGCGGCGGCTTGGTCGCGCTCGAGTTGTTCGTAGCGCTCGACCACGGAGTCGAGCTCGCGCAGTACGCGGGTAGCCTCTGCGTATTCTTCTTCGGCGCGGGACAGGGCTTCGGCGGATTCCTTGTACCCGCCTGCCGGATTACCCTTCGCCGCGGTGAAATAGCGCTGATACTCCTTGTCCACGCGGGCCAGCAACGCGGAGTCATCGCCGGAGACTTCTTCCTCGGCTAGGCCGGATTCGCGCTCTAGCGCCCGGGTTAGGCTGGGTATACCGACGGCAGAAATGGCCTCGCCGGTGTCGTCTTGGCGCATAAAGAGGGCGTCGACAAGCGAGCGATCCAAGTGCTCCGAAAGGATGCGCTCCAGCTCATCGTCGGCCTGGCTGCCGGTAAATTGCGCCGGCCGTGGGGAAGAAATATTCAGCTCGCAAGACTTTTTGGACAGCCAGCGCTTGGCAATGCGAAAGCGGTACTCCCCTACGCTCAGCTCGGCTATAACCTCCGGGGCAACGTCCTTGCCCACCGGCTGCAGGGCGCGAATACGCTTGGAGCGGCCGCTATGTTTTTCGGTGAGCACCACGTCGAGCGCCTCCACGATGGTGGACTTGCCTGCCTCGTTCTCGCCGTGAATGACCACGACGCCGGTCTCAGGCAGATCGTCGAGGACCAAGTGTTCAATGCCACGGACATTGGTGAGTTCTAGGCGGTGGATACGCATTAGGACTGTCCTTCCAGGCGGAATAGCAGGTTGGCGGCGTCGCGGGCGACGGGATCCTCGTGGTTATCCAGCAGTTCGTGCAGCGCCTCGGCCGCGTAGCCGGAAATATCGAGGCTGGCAAGTTCTTCCTCGTTGGGCTCTAGGTAGAGGTCCATGGTGCGCTCGCGGGGGCGCAAGGACGCAAATACGGCCTCGTACTCATCCAATCCGCGCTGCAGGCGCGCGTGGGCCTCAACCCCGAGCGTGCCGCGCAGGCTATATTTCACGGCCGTGCGCACCTTATCCGGGTACTCGCCCAAGCGGGCGAGGAAGCGCTCCACATCCTCGGCGGAATCCACGGCGGCATCGACGGCCTCAAAGGTCCAGCGGCCGATGCGGCGCTTCTCGACGTCCACCTCATCCCCCACACGCACCACCAGCGCATTGCCGGAATCCGATTCGCCGCCGCCGGTGCTCGTTTCCTTATAGTCCGTGGTCTCCGGGCTACCGGAGAACCACACCCGTCCGGTCGTGCCAAGGCTCGCGGTGGAGTGGGTATCACCGAGCGCGAGGTAGTCGATGACCCCGCGGTCCAGGCAGTCCTCGACGAAGGCAAGGTCGATGGTATCGGCGTCATCCTCGCCGGAGCGGGAATCCACCTGGCCGTGGCCGACGGCGATGCGGATGCCCGCAGCCGGCCCCAACGGTTCGAGCGCTTGGCGGACCAAGTCGTGGTTCGCGCGCTTGGAAAGGTACGGCGCGCCAACCAGTTCCACGCCGGGTGCGACCTCGATGGGCTCCGAGTCTGCTATGACGTGGACATTGTCCGCGCTGGCCTTATAAAAGACCGAATCCGCCACCAGCGGGTCGTGGTTGCCGGGCAGGACATAGACCGGCACCGGCAGGCGCTTGAACATCTCCGTGGCGCGGGCGAGGATTTCGCGCGAGAGGGCATTATGCTCAAAAACGTCGCCGGCGACGACGATGAACTCCGCGCCGGTTTCCTCGGCCAGTTCTCCTAGCCGCACGATTGCGGCCTCGCGATCATCGTTAAAGCGGCCCTGGGCCTCACCCTTCAAAAACCACCGGGTCATGCCCAGCTGAAAATCGGAGGTGTGGATAAACGTGGTAGCAGTCATTAGTGCGTGAGGTGGTAGTAGAGGTCTTCAATATCCGATACTGCGCGCAGGAGGTCCAGGTTGGTATGTGAGACCGAACGCATGGCCTTACGCAACAGGTCCGGATCGGAGTCATCGATGGCCGGGGCTACCTTGGGCTGCGGCAACTTCGGCAGCTCACGGCCGTTCCAGAAGATGTCATTCTTTTCTTCCTCGGACAGGTCGCTCGGGGTGAAGCTTTCGCGGCTAACCACCTTGGCTTGCTCTAAGACCATGCGCTCCAGGCGAGCAAAGTCCAGACCACGCATATTAAAGATGACGGCTGGGTCCGCATCCGCGCGGGTGGCGAGCTTATCGCCCACAGCCACAATGTGCTTGCACACGTACTCACCGTCCGGGCAGTCGCAGGTCAGGCGCAGGTCTTCGGCCTCGGGGGCAAAGAGGGTGTCCAGGGCGGCATCGGCAAGCAGGCCCTTGCGCGCATTGGCCACAGAATTGGGGGTGCGGGCAAACTCGGTGGCCAGCTGGGCAATATCATCGTTATTGCGGTACGGCAGCTGGATGAGCACCGCAAAGGGCTCGTTCTGGGAACCAGCAACGCGGCCGTGGATGGCGCCGTTGCGCACCTCGAGGCCCACGACGTGTCCGCCCTCGGCATACTGGCGGCCGCGGGTAATCCGGCCGCGATCTGCACCATGCGAGGTAAAGGCCGCGATCCGCGAAGCCGTAGTGGACAGGATGCGCCCGCTGCGGTCCACGTGATTGACCTCGGCCGGCGTGCTTACCCGCTTGCGAGTGCCAAAATTGGCATAGATGACGTTGTCGTCGCCTTTAACAGCCATGGATTACTCCCTCCCCCGGTAGCTCATGAGTGCGGCCAGCTGATCTGGATCCAGCTCCGTGAGCCAGCCCTCGCCTTCGCCCACCACGGCGCCGGCCAACTGCGTCTTACCGTCCAAGATATCCTGGATGGATTCCTCCAGCGTACCCGCGGTGATCATCTTATATACCTGCACATTGCGGCGCTGGCCAATACGGAAGGCACGGTCCGTCGCCTGGTTTTCCACCGCCGGATTCCACCAGCGGTCCATGTGCACGACGATAGAGGCGGCCGTCAGGTTCAGACCAGTGCCGCCGGCTTTGAGCGAAAGGATCATCGCCGGCGGTCCGTCCTCGGACTGGAAATCTTCCACCATCTGGTCGCGCTTATTCTTGCTTACCCCGCCATGGAGGAAGGGAATCTCCCGGCCAAGCTGGTTACTAAGGTAGGGCCGCAAGATATCGCCAAAGGCCTTGTACTGGGTAAAGACCAAAAGTCGCTCGCCGGATTCGGTGGCATCATCCACGATGCGCATGAGCTCTTTGACCTTGCCGGAGCGGTGCTTGCCCTTAAGCGTCACCGGCGAGTTATCGCCTAGGTAATGCGCGGGGTGATTACAAATCTGCTTAATACGGGTCAGCGAGGCTAGTACCAGCCCGCGCTTATTTATTCCCGTAGCCTCCTGCAGATCCTTCTTGACCTGGTTGACCAGTGCCTTATATAAGGCGGCCTGCTCGGTGGTCATGGACACGGTAAGGATTTGCTCGGACTTTTCCGGCAGGTCATCGATGATATTCGGATCCGTCTTTACGCGGCGGAGGATAAACGGCGCGGTGAGCTGGCGCAGGCGCTCGGACATGTCCTCATCATTATTGCGCTCGATGGCCTTGGCAAAGTGATTACGGAAAAACGAGGCGGTGCCCAATACACCAGGGTTGCAAAAATCCAGGATGGAGCGCATCTCTGAGAGGCGATTTTCCACCGGGGTACCGGTCAGCGCCACGCGATGCTCCGAGGGCAGGGAGCGCACGGCCTTGGATGAGCGGGTAGCGGAGTTCTTGATCGCCTGGGCCTCATCGAGGACAACGCGCTGCCAGCCCACCTCGCCCATGTCCTTAAAATCACGACCCACAGTGCCGTAGGTGGTGATGACGAGGTCGCTCTCGCCGGCCCCCTTAATAAAGTCCTCGCCACGCGGACGGCTCGAGCCGTGCTGCACCATGACTTTGAAATCTGGGACGAAGCGCTGAGCCTCGCGCGCCCAGTTGCCCACCACGGAAGTTGGCGCCACGACGAGCGTGGGCCCGGTCTGCTCGCCGCGGTCCTTTTCCACCGCGAGTAGGGACAGTAGTTGGAGGGTTTTGCCGAGCCCCATGTCGTCGGCAAGCACTGCCCCAATGCTGTTGCGCGACATCCAATACAGCCAGTCGACGCCACGACGCTGGTACTCGCGCAGCTCCGCCTGCACAGTCGAAGGGATGTCCACGCGCTCTGGGGCGACCTTATCCACCCCGCCGAGCAACGCCGTATGCCAAGTACTGCCGGTGAACTCGATGGGTTCCTGGGCCATGGACTCCAGCGCCAACTCGCGCAGCTCGGCCACCGTGACCTGCTCGTGCTCCTCGCCGCCCTCATTAAACTCTTGGCGGCGGCGTTCCACGTCCGCCATCAGGGCTTCCCAGCCTGGCTCTTCTAGTTGCTTGGCCATCTCCGCGGTGGCGGCCAACTGCTCCAGCTCCTTCTTCTTGCGCGCTATGGCCTTCTCCCGCAGCGCGTCCATATAACCGGAGACTTGCGAGACCACCTGCTTATCGGCCATCACCCACTTGCCGCGTAGCTGGATGAGACCGGACTTGGAATTGACCAAGTCCTCCATCTCTTCCTCAGTAAGTTCCACATCGCCCACGGACATGCGCCAGTTATAGTCCACCAGCTTATTCATGCCGATGTGCTTCTTAGTGGCGGCCTCGGCCGGATCACGGGCCTCATGGGTCTCCAACTTGGCCTTGGTCTCCATCTGAGCCCAAGCCTTGGGCAACATGACGGTCACGCCATTGGCCTTGAGCTTATCCACCTCGTGGGTAATAAAGTGGGTGAGCTGGTGGGTCTCAAGGTAGACGTCCCAGTCGCCGTCGCCAGCCTGCGGCAGCTGCGCGGTCTCCCCCAGCGTGGGTGCGATGCGCACGGCCTTGCGGTGAGCTTCCCTCAGCTTTTCGACGCTCGCCCTATCCAAACTCTGCGCCGACACCGGCCGCGGAGAATCCGTGCCTGAGCGCACCCGCACGCGCACGGGCCACTTCGCCTCGTCCGGGTCTTCCTCCAGTGGCTCCTCCACGATATAAACCAGCTGAAGTTCTACCTCATAAATCGAGTTTTTCCACTCGTTGAGCCCACGCAGCAGCTGTGCCCGGCCACGGCGAATCGGCCGGGTATCCAAAAGAGCACGCGCGAATTCGTGCCATGGCATCGGCCGCGGTGCCTCCGCCACGGGCCGCAGTTCGCGGAAGGCAATCCAATGCGTTAGCTCATCGGCCATATCATCCGAAAGAGCCCGGTTATTTACGTGCAAGATCCCCGGCGCGGCGGCCATCATCTCCGCGAGCCATCCGCGCTCGCCTAAACCCGAGGCCAGCTGCCACATAGGGAACCATTCATTGGCCTGGTACGCCAAGCGGAAAGTCACGCGCCCAGCGCGGACGAATTTGCACAAGCCACCGTAGGCTTGCAATAACCACTGCAGGTCAGGGGCGATAGTGGCTAGCGGTTTATGGTTGAGGTGTTCCATCTGCGCGAGGGCCGCGACGGCCTCCTCTGGGCCGAACATCGCCATCGGCACCATCAAGGAAACATCCTTGCCCTTCGGCGTACGCAAGGAAACCCGCGCCCGATTGCGGAAGGACTTTTTCCCCAAGATGGCCTCCACCGCTGGTGGAAAGGTGCCCTCCGGCACGGCATTGGGCATAACAATCTTGTGCCCTTCTACCTGTTCAATCCATAGACCAAGCCCCGTTACGGGCAGCCACAGTCCATGCACAAGGTAAGAAGCCATAGCCGCCAGCATAGCAGCCCATTTGATTTTGTTACACGCTCGTTATGTTCCACCCTTTTCCCAGTTGAATGATAGAAAATCCAAACGGAGACATGCGCCACACCTGCATTTTCGCTTGGGTAAATCTTGTGACCTCGTTAACGTAAGAATGTCCTTTACAAAATCTACAAGGAGTAAAACGTGCAAGAATCAACTTGGTACGTCATTGCGATGATCATTTATCTCTTCGCAATGGCAGCCATTGGCTACTGGAGCTACAAACAAACCGACAAATATGACGATTATGTTTTGGGCGGCCGTGGCCTGCACCCATTCGTAGCGGCTCTCTCCGCAGGCGCCTCTGACATGTCCGGCTGGCTACTCATGGGCCTGCCGGGCGCGCTTTTCCTCTCGGGCATGTCCGAGCTGTGGATGGCCATCGGCCTGCTCGTCGGCTGCTGGGCAAACTGGAAGTGGGTGGCACCGCGCCTGCGCTCCTACTCGGAGATTGCGGCCAACTCCATTACCGTGCCGTCCTTCTTTGAAAACCGCCTGCACGATAAGTCCCGCCTGCTGCGCATCATCTCCGCAGCCATCATTATCTTCTTCTTTACCTTCTACGTCTCCTCCGGCATGGTCTCTGGTGGCCGCTACTTCGAGTCCACCTTCGGTGGTGACTACCTCACCGGCATGCTTGTTATTGCGGCCGTGACCATTTTCTACACCTTCGTCGGTGGCTTCTTGGCGGTGTCCTACACGGACGTCGTCCAGGGCGTGCTCATGTTCGTCGCCCTGATGATTGTGCCGATCATGGCAATCGTCTCTCTTAGCGATCCCGCTTCTATCTTCTCTTTCGCCGACAATAACGCCTACGGCACCGATGGCATCGTCGAAAACGACAACTACTTTTCCATGTTCGCGGGCGTTTCCGCCGGCGTTATCATCGGCAACCTTGCCTGGGGTTTGGGCTACTTTGGCCAGCCGCACATCATCGTGCGTTTCATGGCGCTGCGCAAGCCTTCCGACGCCCGCCAGGGCCGCTTTTACGGCGTGACTTGGATGGGCCTATCCGTCATCGGCGCCATCTTCGTCGCCCTATCCGGCACCGTTTATTTCACACAGACCGGCCACAGCATCACCGACCAGGAAAACTTCGAAACCATCTTCCTGGATATGGCGCAGGCCATGATGCACCCACTGCCCGCAGGCTTCATTCTGACCGCGGTTCTGGCCGCCATTATGTCCACCATGTCGTCCCAGATGCTCGTCGTCTCTACTTCCCTCATCGAGGACCTCTTCCTCATCTTTGCCAAAAAGAAGCCAGGCGAGCAGGTCCTCATTAACCTCTCCCGCACCGCCATCGTCGCCATCGCGGTCATTGCCGCCCTGCTGGCAATCAACCCATCTGACTCCATTTTGGGTCTGGTTGGCTTCGCTTGGGCAGGCTTCGGTTCTGCCTTCGGCCCGATCATCTTGCTCTCCTTGTACTGGAAGCGTCTCAACTCCACCGGCGCAATTGCCGGCATGCTTACCGGTGCCATCATTGCTATTGGCTGGGGCATGTCCCCGCTTTCCGACGTCCTCTACGAAATCGTCCCAGGCTTCTTCCTGGCCCTCATCGTGGCGGTTGTTGTCTCCAAGCTCACCAAGGAGCCTAAGCCAGAGGTTGTGGCCGAATTCGAAGAGTCCACCAAGCTGGCCAAGCTCGTGGAAAATGACTCCAACCTGGACTTCGAGGAAGCAGCAGAGAAGGTCACCGATAAATAGTCGGAACCAACCTGCGGTCCGCACAGTCCAATAGGACATGAAGTCCTATTACCTGGCCGCGCTATCATGCATTACCGTTCTCATCGGCGCATGGTATGCGTGGCCTTTTCCGCGTTTTGATGTTGCCACCCTCCCAGCCCGGCCGGAGGCCACCGGCTACAACCGCGAAGACTTCGGCATTTGGCAGCCCCACGGTGCCTGCACCACGCGCGAGGTCATTCTAGAAAGCCAGGCCAGCGATCCTCTCGAAAACTGCCATGCCCACTCCGGCACTGTCTACGACCCATATAGTGGCACCCCTATTCCTGCTACCTCCCCTATTGAGATCAACCACATCTTTCCCCTCTCCGCGGCCTATGACATGGGTGCTTCCGAGTGGGACCGCGAGTCTAAGGTCCGCTTTGGCAACGATCCGCTCAATCTCGTAGCCACCAGCCGTGAGCTCAACCAAGAAAAGTCAGATTCTCTCCCTGCGGAATGGCTTCCTCCGGCCAACCGTTGCGACTACTCGCGCCGCCTCGCCGACATCGCCGGCAAGTACTCCCTTCCCCTACCCTCCAAGGATGTACACGCGATGCAAAGGCAATGTCGGTTAGCCCTCCTGACTGGAAATTGATTAGGGTTGACGTGGCAACTTTCCGCGATTGAAGGGTTCTTTCAATGACTTCTTTCCTTGTATTCCTCCACGTGGCTGCGGCCATCCTCTTGATTGGCCCGGTGTGTGTATCCACTTCCTCCTACCAGACCCAAATGGCGAAGGCAGCACAAGGTGACCAAGCAGCCCTTGGCTCCGCCCGCGTTCTACACAACATCACCAATACCTACGGCTACATCTCCGCCATCGTGCCCATCCTGGGACTCGGCGTATTCCTTTCCGATATTGACGCCTACAAGTCCGCGGTCAATTTCCACATCGCTATCCTCGTGGCCATCATCGCGTGGTGCCTGTTGTTCTTCCTGATTCTGCCGAAGCAGAAGAAGTCCTTGACAGCTCTAGAATCCAACTCCACCTTTGACTATGCAGCTGCTAAGAAGCCGCTGTCCGCATTCGGCGGCGTGTTCAACCTGCTGTGGATTGTCTGCCTTATCCTGATGTACGTCAACTTCTAAGTGGCCTTCTAAGAAGCCATTTATTCTTCTGGGGCAGTGTCTTCACTGTCCCTTTTCTCGTTTTTGAGCTCCTCCTTCAACTTTTGTGCATCTTCGTGCGCATTTTCTCGACGCCGACGCGTCGCCTGCGCCACCGTCTGTGCCCACCGTCGGTTCTTCGGTGTAAGCGGACCGCTAGCCTCGTCATAGACCCAAGTGGAATCCTCAAAGAGCCAGACGACGTCCCCGCTAACCGGGTCCTTAATATAGAAGGCTCGGCCATCGGTCTTTATGTTGTGGTGGTGTTGACAAAGGCAGGTCAAATTTGCTGCAGAGGTAGGACCCCCTTCGGCGAAATCGTGCCGGTGGTCCATCTGGGAAGCCATCGCCGGCCTCGTACAGCCGGGCCACCGGCAGGTTCCATCGAGCCCCTCAACAAAGGCACGGATATGCGGCGGAGTTACATAGTTTCCGCTTTCATCCTCCGCTGCTGCATCCATGTCGCGCACGGTCGTGGCCCGCGATTGCATTTCATCAGCTACATCTGGTGAAACCCACCCTAGATTTTGCACAAAGGCGGGAGCATCCGGCAGATCGCAGCGGTACATATTGAGCACCACCTTCGCTTTGGCTTCGGCCTCTCCGGTGAGCAACTCGACCGCCGCCTGCGCCAAGGAAATGTCCTTCTCCGCGGCCACACCGCGAATATTTCGATCAATGATCTCGGCAGTTTCTAAGCCGACATCGAGACAAACTGCGGCCCACTGCCCTCCCGTAGGCTCGAGGTGATAAGTCTCTTTGCGGCGCGGATCGCGCGCGGCGATGGTCGGATCAAGGCGGACAATGAGGTCCCGCAGCTTTCGCCGCAGGTTGCGATGGGACGGTAATTTTTGGTTGGGGCGTTTGGGGGTGAGGTAGGTGGTTAATTCGGCGTCGATAAGCAAGCGCTGTTCGGCGTTAATCTCTCCCAGCTTTGAGAGGGTCTGGTCGATAGTAATCAAGCGGTCTAAATCTAAATGGTAAAGCTCTTCCTGCCGGGATTTAAGGCGCGGCAACTCCTTTAAACGCTCAAAGGCGAAGATGATATTTCTAATTCGCGATTGCCGTGCCCCAGTAAGATCCGAGAGTGATTGGCTAATTATTTCGATATCATCGTCCGGGTCAGGATGCAGGCTCCGCCATAGCCGGTATTCTGACTTGCGTATGTCTGTAGCTGCTTGTGAGGTGGAATTTTCTGGATTGGTATTGGCAAAATAGGGCGCATTCATGGACTTCCCCCGCAGAAGTTTCTCTAGAACATGTTTGCGCTTTTAGTATACAAAATGCCTCCGACACCCTACCCCCGTTTATAGTAAAACCGCAGGTCAAAAGGTACGAAAAAATGGACCTCCGAAGAGGCCCATTGAGTCGAAAATGTTAATCGCGCCAGCGCCCACCGCGCTTGCGTCCGCCGCCGTGGTCACGGCGTGGCGGGCGTCCGGTGTCCTTTTTAATCTTGATCAGCTGGCCGGAAATGCGGGTATCTTTCAGGCGATCCAGCACTGCCGGGTCAAGGTTCTTTGGCAGGTCAACCAGAGTATGGCCTACCGCGATGGTGATACGGCCAAAGTCCTTGGCAGACAGGCCACCCTCGTTGGCAATAGCACCCACGATGGCTCCCGGGCGCACATTTTGCCGCTTGCCGACGTCCAACCGGTACGTTTCAAAATCTCCGTCCGGCCGCTTAGGACCACGGCCCTTGCCGCCGCCCTTGAAATCGCGCTTGCGATCGTCGCGGCGGTCGCGGTCACGCTTCGGCTTGGGAAGCGGCTTGTCTTCCATTAGGAAGTTCTTTCCGCCTTGAAGCATGACAGCGAGGGCTGCGGCAATGTCATCCATGGCCGCGTTATTGTCCTCGGAGTACTTGCGCACCAAGGTACGGAAGAAATCCGCCTGCTTATTGTCCATGGAGTTGGTAATGGACTGCGCAAACTTTTCCTTGCGCTTTTCGTTAACCTCATCGACGGACGGCAGTTCCATCTCTTCCAAGCGGGCGTTGGTCACACGCTCGATGGAGCGCAGCATGCGGCGCTCGCGCGGGGTGACGAACAGGATGGCTTCGCCGGAGCGGCCCGCGCGGCCAGTGCGGCCGATGCGGTGCACGTAGGACTCGGTATCGTTCGGGATATCGAAATTGACCACGTGGGTGATGCGCTCAACGTCGAGGCCACGGGCGGCAACGTCGGTAGCCACGAGGATGTCTAGGCGGCCATCCTTGAGCTGATCGACGGTGCGCTCACGCTGCGCCTGCGCAATATCACCGTTGATGGCGGCGGCACTAAAGCCGCGATCACGCAGGGTCTCGGCTACCTCTTCGGTCTCATGCTTGGTCCGGCAGAAGACGATGATGGCATCGTAATTGATGACCTCAAGGATGCGGGTGAAGGCATCCATCTTCGCGCGGTGCGGGATGAGGAGGAAGCGCTGGGTGATGTTGTCATTGGTGCGGCGCTCGGACTTCACCGTGACCTCGGCGGGGTTGTCGAGGTACTGCTTAGAGAGGCGCCGGATAGCGTTCGGCATGGTGGCCGAGAAAAGCGCCACCTGCTTGCGGTCCGGGGTGTCTTCCAAGATGCGCTCGACGTCTTCTTGGAAGCCCATGTTCAGCATCTCATCGGCCTCATCGAGGACGAGGAATTGCAGCTGAGACAGGTCCAGCGAGCCTTTTTCCAAGTGGTCGATGACGCGACCCGGGGTACCCACGATGACCTGGGCACCACGACGCAACCCGGATAGCTGAATGCCATAGGCTTGGCCGCCGTAGATAGGCAGCACCTCGAGACCCTTGAGAGACTCGGCGAAGGATTGGAAAGAGTCCGCCACCTGCAGGGCCAGCTCGCGGGTTGGGGCGAGTACGAGTGCCTGCGGATGGCGGGCCTTGGTGTCAATCTGCGACAGAACCGGCAGCGCAAAGGCTGCGGTCTTGCCGGTACCGGTCTGGGCGAGGCCGACTACGTCGCGGCCTTCCATCAAGATCGGGATGGTTTCTTCCTGAATGGGGGACGGCTTGGTGAAGCCTACTTTCGCAACAGCCTCCAGAATCCTCTCTGGCAGGCCAAGATGCGCGAACCCCTGGGAGTTGTCGTTGGCTGAATCTTGGGACTCAGCGCCGGTGTCCTCAGAAGTATTCGCAGCCCTGGTGTCCTTGGTGACACCTTGCGAGTTGTCCTGAGATTCCGACTTATTAAAATCTTCCGGCTCGTTGACGCCGCCGGTGGCGTTATCGGTAATGCTCATTGCTTCACCAACCCTACGCGATTGCAGCCACAAACTCCATTGCGCAGCTCTTCGGCTTTCCTAGCCCAGATTTCCTGCAATGTTCGAAGCAATTCGAAAACACCGAAGCGTGGCGTCGCGTCCTTCTTCTAAGGTGCAGTTCATGTCTCATCTACGCCCACGGTTCCTTTACGACCAAGCACGTATCCGTGCCAAGCTAAGTTCGTATCCAGGGTTCAGCACGGAACTGGACGCTCCGGTAGACCTTTATCTGTCCTCGCTGTCTACGGGCCTGATCTACCCCACTAGGCGCAGCCGTCGGCCACAGCATGGCGAGTTTGTACACATTACAGACCGCCGCTTTCACCTAAACCCCGTCTTTCGCATAACTAAGGTGGAGGACAACTTTGAGTTTTATGTGATGGAGCTAGATCCAGTGCGCTTTCACCGCACTGAATACGCCGCACGTCCAAAACTTCTTAGCCTCGGCAGCGTGGTGGACAACGAGAAAACTACTCACTTTCCGGTGGAGTTTGATTTCGCATCTCGTGGCAAGTTTGTGACTTTTAGTGCCGTCGATAAGCCTAAGGTAGGCCGCCTATACTCCTGCTTTACTTCACGGCCTCGGCACCCTTTATGCCTGCGCATAGAATCCACGGAGGACAACAATGGGCTGGTGCGCGCCCAGGTGAGCGAGGTCTATAGCGACTTTGAACGCGGAGAAATAAAAGGACCGCGAAAGGACTACGGCCCCGATAACCTCCCCTACCGGCCACCGGCTATCACCCGCACGGACGTAGAGATAGAGCTAGGGCGCTTCCGTCGCCTCTACGACCCAGAGTCATGGACTGTTCATGGTGCACAAGACGAAGAAACCCTCTTTATGGTAGAAGATCCGGATGGATCGCGGGCGGTCTTTATCAGCAAAAAAGACGCGTGGCTGCATATGACAAAAGAAAATGGCCGCCGACTATATCAGATAGCGGCGACCTTTCTAAAGGAGCGCTAGGCTCCGGCGATAAAGGTGCGGTAGCTCAGTGGCATGCCTGGGCGGTAGGCCAAGTGCACGGCGCTGGGGGCGTCGAGCACGTGCAAATCAGCGGCGGCGCCCTCCGCAATGGTGCCCTTAGCGGGGCGGCCCTGTGGATCGAGGCCATTGCCAACATTGTGGCGGCGCAGGGCGGTCGCACCGCCGGTGGTGGCGGCGTGGATAGCCTCGTCGACAGAAAGGTGCTGCTGTAGGACCGCGGTGGTCACGCAGTAGTTCATCGAGGAGGTATAGGACGTGCCGGGGTTGAGATTGGAGGCGATGGCGAGGGTGGCGCCGGCGTCGAGAAGCTTGCGGCCCGGGGCGAGCGGCTCGCGGGTGGATAGGTCGCAAGCCGGCAACATGGTGGCCACGGTATCGGAGTTGGCCAGCAGCTCGACATCCTCGTCACTGAGGTAATTGACGTGGTCGACAGACGCTGCACCGAGCTCCACGGCGAGGGCAACGCCTGGCCCCTCGCCCAGCTGGTTGCCGTGCACGCGCAGGCCAAGGCCCAACTTCTTACCGGCTTCCAGCACGCGGCGGGATTGCTCCTCATTGAACGCGCCCCGCTCGCAGAAGACGTCAATCCACTGCACGTAGGGAGCAACGCCCTCAAGCATGGGGCCAACGACCTCGTCGAGGTACTCCTCCGCGTCCGCTCCCGGCGGGACCAGGTGTGCACCTAAGAAGGTCACGTCATCGACGTGGCGGGAGGCTACCTTGGCGGCCTCCACCTCGGACTCGGTGTTAAGGCCGTAGCCGGTCTTGGTCTCGAAGGTGGTGGTGCCACCGCGGCGGCCAGCGGCTACGCGGTCCGTCACCAGCTTGTCCAGGCGGTCGGTACCGGCCTGGCGGGTGGCGTCCATGGTCACCGCGATGCCGCCTGCTTCATAGGAACCGCCGGAGATGCGGGCCTCGAATTCGGCGGAGCGGTCACCGTCGAAGACCATGTGGGTGTGCGAATCTACCCAGCCGGGCAGGACGGCGCGGCCGCCCAGGTCCACCTTCTCGTCGGCCGCCGGCGCCTCGGAGGCTGGGCCGACCCAGGCGATGGTGCCGGATTGGGCGATAATTGCGGCGTCGTTAAGCGTGCCGCGCTCGCTGACCGTACGGAGTTCTGAAATTCCGGTAAAAAGTGTGCTCATCTAGTCCCTTGCCTTGAATTCCATTGGAATGCGGACGCCGCGCTCATCGGCGACCTCCTTCGCGCGAGTGTAGCCGGAATCGACATGGCGGATAACGCCCATGCCCGGGTCATTAGTGAGCACCGCGCGCAGCTTGGCCGCGGCGAGCTCGGTGCCGTCTGCAACGGTGACCTGGCCTGCGTGGATGGAGCGGCCCATGCCCACGCCACCGCCGTGGTGGAGGGAAACCCAGGTAGCGCCGGAAGATACGGCAGTCATGGCATTGAGCAGCGGCCAGTCGGCCACGGCATCGGTGCCATCGAGCATGGCCTCGGTCTCGCGGTATGGGGAGGCAACGGAGCCAGAATCTAGGTGGTCGCGGCCGATGACAATCGGCGCCTTGATCTTGCCCTCGCGCACGAGGTCGTTGAAGAGCAGGCCGGCCTTGTGGCGCTCGTCGTAGCCCAGCCAGCAAATGCGCGCAGGCAGACCCTCGAATTCGACGTACTCTTCGGCGGCGTCGAGCCAGTTGTGCAGGTGCTCGTTATCTGGGAAGAGCTCCTTAAGCGCTTGGTCGGTGACCTTGATATCCTCCGGGTCACCGGAAAGCGCAGCCCAGCGGAAGGGACCCAAGCCCTCGCAGAAGAGCGGACGGATATAGGCCGGAACGAAGCCCGGGAATTCGAAAGCACGCTGGTAGCCGGCCTTGCGGGCCTCATCGCGGATGGAGTTGCCGTAGTCAAAGACCTCAGCGCCCTCATCTTGGAACTCAACCATGGCCTGGACCTGAGCGGCCATGGATTCGCGGGCCTTCTTGGTAAAGGTGGTTGGGTCTGCCTTGGACTCGTTGTGCCAGTCATCCACGGTAATTTCAGAAGGCAGGTAGGACAGCGGGTCGTGTGCGGAGGTCTGGTCCGTGACGATGTCGACGGTAAATTCCCCGGCGCGCTGGCGGCGCAAAACCTCTGGGAAGACCTCGGCGGCGTTGGCTACCAAGCCAACCGATAGCGGCTTCTTGTTTTCCTTTGCCTCGAGGACCAGCTTGAGGGCCTCGTCGAGGTCGGTGACTACCTCGTCCAGGTAGCGCTTGTGCTGGCGGCGCTTCAGGCGGGTCTCGTCCACGTCCACGATGAGGCAGGCGCCGCCGTTGAGGGTGACAGACAGCGGCTGTGCGCCGCCCATGCCACCGCAGCCACCGGTCAGGGTGAAGGTGCCGGCCAGGCTGCCGCCAAAGCGCTTCTTGGCCACGGCCGCGAAGGTCTCGAAGGTGCCCTGCAGGATGCCCTGGGTGGCGATGTAGATCCAGGAACCGGCCGTCATCTGGCCGTACATCATGAGACCCTCATCCTCGAGCTTGCGGAAGTGCTCCCAGTTAGCCCAATCTCCTACGAGGTTGGAGTTAGCAATAAGCACGCGCGGTGCCCACTCATTGGTCTTCCAGATGCCCACCGGCTTGCCGGACTGCACCAGCAGCGTCTCATCGGACTCGAGGTCTTTGAGGGATTCTACGATGGCGTCAAAGGCTTCCCAGCTGCGCGCTGCACGGCCGGTGCCACCGTAGACCACGAGGTCCTCGGGGCGCTCAGCAACCTCGGGGTCGAGGTTATTCATGAGCATGCGCAAGGGCGCTTCGGTCTGCCAAGACTTGGCGGACAATTCGGTTCCGCGCGGCGCGCGTACTTCGCGTGGTTGAGACATGGCTTCCTTTCGTCGTGCTTTTCGACGCCCTTCCAAGCCCCCTAGGCCGGTTTCCCGGGGCTGTCCCCGAGGGCTTGCTCGGCGTCACATGTCATAAGGTACTGTGACCCAGCTCTGTGCACCATGCCACACAAACCCTAACTGTCTCGCATATGAGACAACCCCACAATGATCTAGGATGGCCTGCATGCGTCGGTTCATCCCCCTCCTTTCCGTGGCCCTTCTCGCCGCTTGTTCCACCCCCGCCGAGGAGCCACAGCCACCCCACTACGTAGCGCTGGGAGATTCCTATGCGGCCATGGGCTCGACCACACTACCGCTCGATCCGCCCAATACCTGCGTGCGCGCACAAGATTCCTACCCCGAACTCGCAGCCAAGGAGATGGATGCGGAGCTCACCAATGTTGCCTGCCAGGGCGCTAGCACCCTCGACGTACTCTCCTCAGCCGGCGAGCACCCCGCCCAGGTGGACGCCCTGCGGGAAGACACCGACCTGGTAAGCCTATCCATCGGCGGCAATGACGCCAGCTTCGTGCGGCTTACCCAGTGCGTCACGGACGATATTTGCCAGGCGGAATCCGGCCCGCAGATAGACATGGAAATTCGCGATCTCCCCCGCCGGCTCGACAAGGTCTATGAGGAAATCCACCACCGCTCCCCCGATGCGAAGGTCCTTGCCACCGGCTACCTCCCCCTTATCAAGCACGGGGAGACCTGCCCCTACATAGAAAAAATCCCGGCCAGCGACCGGGAGTGGTTGGCAGAGTCCATCGAGCGCATCAATCAGGCAGTGCGCGAGGCCTCCGAGCGCCATGGGGCTACTTACGTGCTTGCCGACGCCGCCCTAGACCACACCGCCTGTTCCCCCTCGCCGTGGGTAGACTTTACAGGAAAGGAGACCGATTCCTTTCCCATGCACCCCACGCACGCGGGCCAGCAGGCCATGGCCCAAGCTCTACGCGCTGCCCTCTAGTCCGGCGCGCGCGGCGTCATCGGAACCGGGCACGCGCATCTCGAATTTTTCTGTGACCACGGTGTAGTCAAAGTAGCCCATGCGCGCGACGGGCTTAATCTTGAGGATGTCAAGCTTGCCGTCCTCGTCGATAACAGATTCATCGATGTGAATGGTCTCAACATCGGCCACCACGAGGTCGATCCTGCCCACCTTGGAATTGCCAGGCACACGCAGCGTGGTCTTGTACTGGCACTCGAACTTCACCGGCGATTCTTTCACCATGGGAATGCGGTAGTTGTCCGCATATTCCTTGGTAACGGACAGGCGGTCCCACTCGCTGTCGCCATAGTCGAGCACCTGGGCGGATTTATTGACTTCCTCGCGTAGGTCATAGGTGGCCATATTCCACACGAACCAGCCGGTTTCTTCTGCATTGAGGACCGTGTCCTTCCGGCGACCATCCGGGTACTGGTTAGCCGAGAACATCACCATGGGTGGATCGAAGGTGAGATTTTGCCACTGGCTATAGGGGGCGATGTTTTCGCGACCTTGGCCATCAACACTAGAAAGCCAACCAATGGGCCGCGGAACCGTGCTCGCCTTAAACGGCGAAAATGGCAAGGGGTTAGGTTCAGATTGCGGGTGCCAAGAGATGATCGACATATTAATCACGCAGCTTTCCAATTGCAGTTTCGACGGCCTCTAGTAAGACGCCGTCCTTTACTAGGCGTACTGTCTCCTCGATTTCCGGGGAGAGGTAGCGGTCCACGCCTAGGCCCTCGACGGTCTCGCGCAGCTTCTCAATCACCGCGCCAGTGCCCTTGGCCGGGGCGCCTTCGCGCATGTCGATGGCGCGGGCCGCGGTGAGGATCTCCACGGCCAGCACGCGCTGCAGTCCGTCGACGGCCTTGCGCAGCTTGCGGGCTGCAGACCAGCCCATGGACACGTGGTCTTCCTGCATGGCCGAAGACGGAATGGAATCAGCCGAGGAGGGGTTAGCCAGGCGCTTCATTTCGCTCACGATGCCGGCCTGGGCGTACTGGGCGATCATGTGTCCGGAGTCGACACCAGGATCTGCGGCAAGAAAGGCATTCAGCCCGCGATTGCGCGCCGGGTCCAAGAAGCGGTCCGTGCGGCGCTCGGAAATCGAGGCTAAGTCCGCAGTGACGATGGCGAGGAAATCGAGCGCGTAGGCCACCGGCGCGCCGTGGAAATTGCCGTTAGAGACCACGCGGCCGTCCTTGGCCACCACCGGGTTGTCCACCGCGGCGGCGAGCTCGCGCTCCGCCACCTGGGCAGTATGCGCCAAGGTATCGCGGAAGCCTCCGGCCACCTGCGGGGCGCACCGCACAGAGTAGGCATCTTGCACCTGGTTCTTTTTGAAATCTTCTAGCGCGAATTCCAAGATCTGCGAACCTTCCGCCACCTGGAGGATATTCGCAGCAGCAGCGGCCTGGCCTGGGTGCGGGCGCAGCTGCTGCAGGTCATCCGCAAAGACCACGAGGGTACCCAGGAGGCCTTCTACGGTCATGGCGGCGGCAATATCGGCGGTCTTTGCTGCCGCGCGTAGATCCGTAATGGCCAGACAAAGCTGGCCGAGCATGCCATCGGTGCCGTTGATAAGCGCAAGGCCTTCCTTCTCGCGCAGCTGCAGCGGTTCGATGCCCGCTGCGGCAAGGGCCGAACCTGCATCCTGCAACTCGCCGTTTACGCGCACCTCGCCCTCGCCCAGTAGGGCCAGCGCGCAGTGAGCCAGCGGCGCCAAGTCACCGGAGCAGCCCAGCGAGCCGTACTCGCGCACCACCGGAACGATATCGGCGTTAAGCGCCTTGGCGTAGGTTTCTACCACTACGGGGCGCACACCGGTGCGGCCGGTGCACAGGGTGGACAGGCGCAGCAGCATCAGTGCGCGAATGACTTCTTCTTCCACCTCCGGGCCGGTGCCCGCAGCGTGCGAACGCACAAGGGAAAGCTGCAGTTGTGCACGCATCTCTTCTGGGATATGGCGGCGAGCGAGCGCGCCAAAGCCGGTGGAGATGCCATACACCGGGGTGGGATCCTGTGCTAGTTCTTCCACGCGCTCGCGGGTAGCTGCCACCTCTTCTAGAGCTTCGGGAGCAATTTCCACCATCGCCCCATAGCGGGCAACAGCCACGACATCTTCGATGCTCAACGCACCGACATTCACGATGACGGTGGTTGGATAGGCGTTAGGCATGGCAAACCTCCTTTAAATAAGGGATTAATAACTTCGATGTGTCGCGCGACAGCCTAACGCGATGAATGTATGCTACCTCACTTTTTGCGATTGCGGTACATTTTGGCCGCTACCTTGTCCGAGACCTCCAGCAAAGCTCGAATGGCGGCGTCTACCTTCGCATCCGACGTCCTCACCGGATACGTCACCGCTACCGCCGCTGCTGGACGGTCCAAATGATCCAGGATGGGTACCGCCACAGAGGCCTGACCGCGAGTAATTTCTTCAATCTCCTGGTCCCACCCACGTGCAGCTACCAAACTCAAGCGTTCTTTCAACGCGGTAAAGCCGCTACCTCCCGCAGTATCAAAGGCGGCGCGCACCTCCGCATCAGGCAGATGTGCCAGCATCACACGCCCGGACGCCGTCTTATGTGACTGCAGGCGCACACCTACCTCGGTCACCAAGGATGTGGCCCCCACCGCACGCACCTCCTGCAGATACAAAATTTCCGATCCAGCCATACGTGACAGATGCCCCGATCCACCCACCAGTGCCGCACACTGTTCCAAGTCTCGAGTAGCCATGCGCACCAAGGGTTGCTGCGTCACGTAGGCCGAGGCCATGGAATACGCAGCCAGACCCAGGCCATAGGTTTTATGCTCCGGCAAATGAGCCACAAAACCAGCATCAACCATCTCCGCCAGCAGGTGGTATGTAGATGAACGCGGCAGGTTGAGCTCACCTTGGATGCGGGCAGCAGAAATAGGGACGTCGATGGTGGATAAAAGCTTGAGGATCTCCATCGCGTGACGCGCCGCGGGGACTCTGTTGGTACTCACGCTTAGTGATTGTAGGCAGAGTTTCCTGCCACACGCCGCGGTTTTACCTAACATCGATAACCATGAACACAGAAAAAGCTGAACTTTTCACCCCCGCCCCCGAATGGTCCGGTCGCTCCGATGGCCCAGGCCCAGAGCATGCCCGCTGGCATAGCGTTATCAATCAGTCCACTGAATCCCCCGCCCCAGTAACCCTCCTAGGCTTTGCGTCTGATGAAGGCGTCCTGCGCAATGGCGGCCGCCAAGGTGCTGCGGCAGGCCCCGCCGCGCTGCGTTCCGCGCTTGGCTCCTTGGCGGTGCACCATGAGCATGCGCTTGCCGACGCCGGCACCATCACCACCCAGGCCGATGACCTCGACGGTGCTCACAATGCTCTTTCCGATAAAGTGCAGGAACTCGTCGCGGCCGGCAGCCTGCCCATCGTCCTCGGAGGCGGGCACGAGACTGCCTTTGGCTCCCACCGCGGCCTCTACCGCGCGGTAGGTGCCACCAAGATCATTAACCTGGACGCCCACTTCGATCTACGCCGCGCGGACCAAGCCACCTCCGGCACCCCGTTCAAGCAGATTTCGGAGCTCACCGACGACTTCGACTACACCGTGTTGGGCATCTCCCGCCCCAATAACACCGCCGTGCTTTTCGACGAGGCAAAGAGCCTAAACGTCGCCATCACCCTGGACGAGGAACTAGTCAACCTGACCCCAGGCGAGTGCGCTGAGCTAGCCGCCAAGGCTACCGAGGGCAAGGACAAGGTCCACCTGTCCATCGACCTCGATGTGCTGCCGGCGTCCACCGCGCCGGGCGTATCTGCCCCAGCTTCCCTGGGTGTGAGCTGTGAGCGCATCCGCGCCATGGCTGTAGCCATCGCGCAGACCGGCAAGCTGGCCTTGGTGGACATCGTCGAGCTTAACCCCACCTTTGACATTGATAATCGCACCGCCAAGGCAGCGGCGCGGCTTATCGATGACATCGTCACGGCACACGTCACTAGCTAAACGCCAACGGCGTTGGGGCTTAGCTGGGCCGTGCGGTTTAGCGGGTAACTTTTTTACTCATCCAACGTTGGACTCCCCACCACATAGCGGGAGTAAAAGCAACGGCGATGAGCCAATAGAAAAGCCAGAAACTACCCGCTAAGCCAGTCACCACAATACCTATGAGCAGCAAAAGCGCTGCGCCAGCACTTGCGAGGACACATTGTGTGAAACTGCGCTGGTCAGCTTTAGGCCCTTTGCGAGTGCTGGCACCAGAAACTTTCTGGTCAACGAATCCAATAATGTCTTTGCCGAAGACAACCGAGAAGGAGATATAAAAGGCTGCGAAGCCGTGCATGAACTCGGCCGTACCGCCTTGGCTCAGGCTCACATAGAAAAATACTAAAAGCAGCAGGTCGATAATTGGGGTCGCGGCCATAAGTATCAAGCCAAGTTTGCGCAGTTTAAAGACGTAGCGCAAGAGGCAGCCAGCCACTAAGCAAAGCCAAAAAGCTACCTCAGCTGCGATAGTGGCTATAAGCATCATTACCCTCCAGCGATATAAATCCTCTTACCCGTCTTGGATTCAACTTATCAAAAAAGCAGGTGGGCAATCGGGGTAGCGATAAGAATGGTCAGCGCTACACGCTCAAACCAAATGATGACCAGGTGGGTCAGCTTCACCGGAATCTTGGTAGCCAGGATGCAGGGCACCAGCGCGGAGAAGAAAATGATGGCGGAGACCGCCACCACGCCGATAACGAACTTGACCACCATGTTATCGCTGCCTGCCACTGCGGTGGCGGGCAGGAACATCTCCGCAATACCCATGGCCGCGCCCTTACCGGCCTGGACCGGCTCCGGCAGCTGCACTACCCACGCGAACGGATAAAACAGGTAGCCAATCCACTCGAAGATGGGCGTAAAGCGCGCAAGCAGTAGGCCAATAAGGCCTACCGACATGATGGAAGGTACGATGGCCGCCGCCATGCGGACACCATCGCGCAAGTTCTCCCAGATGGACTCCCACAAGGACGGCGCGCGCTGCAGGGCCAGCATTGCTTCGCGCCACGCGTTCTTGATGCGCGAGCCCTCCACCGGCTTTTCCGGGTCTGGGTGCGCTTCTGCAAAGTACTCATCCGGAATGGTGCGCAGCGGCGGAATGCGCACGGTAATGGCCGTCACTACAAAGGTCACGATGAGCGCGACAATAAAGTGGGTACCCCAGATCTTCATCAGGTCAAGCTGTTTGGCCACGATAACCATGAAGGCCGCAGAGACCGTCGAAAAGCCGGTGGCAATGATGGCCGCCTCGCGGCCGGCATAGCCACCCTTTTGGTAGACGCGGTCCGTGACCAAAATGCCTAGCGAATACGAGCCCACGAACGAGGCCACCGCGTCAATGGCTGAGCGCCCCGGCGTCTTCCACAACGGCTGCATGATGGGCTGCATGAGCACACCGACAAATTCCAGCAGGCCAAAGCCAATGAGAAATGCCAGGAACGCACCTCCGATAGGCACAATGAGGCCTACCGGAATCGCGATGGAGTTCCACAGGAACGGCACTAGATCCTCATCACCGAGCACCCACGGCAGCGCATCGATGACCATGAGGAAGGAGATCACCGCACCCACAATATTGAGCACCGCAAAGACCGCTTGCAATATGCTTTCTTTGAACGCGCCGGTGGTAAAGCTGCGCACCGTGCCATAGACGGCAAGCGCAAAGATAATCCACGGCACTGCCGCCGGAATCCCCTCGCGCACCATGGTGACCATGTGGTCCAAAGGAATGGAACGCTTATCCTGATAAGTCACCGGCAGGAAGAATACGAACGCGCCAATGGCGCTATATAAAAAGAGTTTCCACCGTCCCCCAGGCTGCGGGATTTCCCCGTCATGACTCTGGTGAGAGGTGTAGACCGATTCGGTAGAAGTCACAGTAAAACCGTCCCCTCAAGCTTGCATACAAAATTCAAGCCCGCGTGACAGCCTTACGCGAACATTGGGGACATGTTATCTAAGTAACAGCCCACTGTCTAGACTTTGGTTCCTCACATCCGTATTTGAACCGAACAGAACATTCGCCTAATGCTAAACTTCTCTATATTTGACCTGCACTAGGAGTTGTCATGAAGAAGAAAATTTACGTTACCGGAGCAGTTCTACGCAAAGAAGGCAAAATCCTTGCCGCCAAGCGCGGGAATGATAAATCGTTAGGCGGTTTTTGGGAGTTTCCAGGCGGAAAAATTGAGGAAGGAGAAACTCCGAAAGAAGCACTTGCAAGAGAACTCAAAGAAGAGCTTCTGATAGAAGCTGCCGTGGGTCAACCAATTACCACTACCGAGCACGAATATAACTTTGGAATCGTCGTACTTTCAACATTTGAATGCGAATTAGTTGGTTCTTCCCCCCAGCTCACCGAGCATTCCGAAATTCGTTGGCTAGAGCCGATTGAGCTCCCCCAGCTCAAGTGGGCTCCCGCAGATATTCCCACTGTTTCAATACTTTCTAAATCATAGTATGAATCTCTCCAGCAACCTCGCTAAAGACGTTGCGCACGGTTTCTTAAACCGGCGTATCGAAGCACCGGAGATTTCTAATCCTAAGCTCATTATCAACTCCGGTGAAACGACTATGTTGCGGGTCCTGCAACAAAATATCCACCGCTCTGAAAGCTTTTGCTTTTCAGTGGCATTTATCTCGAGTCGCGCCTTAGCACTTTTAAAGCAAACGCTTCTAGACTTCCCTGGTCGGGGAAAAATCATCACCTCGACATACCTAGATTTCAACGAACCCCGCATGTTCCGGGAGCTAAACAGATTGGACAACGTGGATGTTTGCATCTACGAAGATGGGCACGGTGCTTTTCACCCAAAAGGCTACGTGTTTGATCAAGGGTCTGAGGTTTCCGCGATTGTAGGAAGCTCCAACCTAACTGACTCAGCACTACTCCAAAACACAGAATGGAATATTCGCTTTTCCACTTCCCAAAATGGCGACATTGCTTATCAGCTTCAAGACGCTATTCGTCTGCAATGTGAAAAGGCAATGCCACTTACCGAGGAGTGGATCCGGCAATACGAGAAGCGACGCACAATTGCTGCATTAGCGCCCCAGAAACAGCTCGAAGACGGTGCTCCAGAGGACAAACCAATTGTCGCAAATAGTATGCAGGCAAGAGCGCTGTCACAGCTAGAACAACTGAAGATTACCGGAGAGAATAGGGCTCTAGTTATCTCAGCTA
Organism: Corynebacterium tuberculostearicum; assembly: GCF_030503735.1. The sequence continues at coordinate 1,004,345 of NZ_CP073096.1, forward strand.
CAGGTACGGGCAAGACTATTCTTTCCGCACTTGCGGCTAAACAGTTCTCTCCCTCTCGGGTACTCTTTATCGCTCACCGCGAGCAGATCTTGCGCAAAGCTGCGGAGGAATTCCAAAGAGTCTTCCAGGCGCCAGCCAAAGACTTCGGTTTCTTTGTGGGCAAAGATAAAGACACCGAGCCGAGATTCATATTTTCTTCGATTCAGTCGCTGTCCAAGACGGAAAACCTCAACAAATTTTCTCCCACAGATTTTGATTTCGTCATCGTAGACGAAGTACACCGGGGAATTGCCAAGACCTACGAAACTGTTTTAGACCATTTCAAGCCGAAGTTCCTGCTGGGCCTTACTGCAACTCCTGAGCGTACTGACGGCAAAGATATTTTTCGTATATTCGACTACAACGTGGCCTATGAAATTAGACTCCAAGAGGCTCTAGAAGCGAAAATGCTCTGCCCTTTCCATTACTACGGGGTAACCGACTATGTAACAGAATCGGGAGAAGTAGTTGAGGATACTTCAGAGCTGTCCAAACTTATCTCCACTGAAAGAGTCGAACACATTCTAGAAAACTTGGAAAAGTATGGACTTCCCCAAGACGTCCGAGGATTAATTTTCTGCAGCTCAAAAGGAGAAGCTACAGAGCTTTCCGAGTTACTCAACTCATCTACATTGAATGGAAAGGGGCTTCACACTACAGCCCTTTTAGGAGATACAGAACAAAGTGTAAGAAACGCAGCCATCGAACAGCTCGAAACAGGCGAGCTAGATTACATCCTTACTGTCGACATCTTTAACGAAGGAATCGACATCCCCAGCGTAAACCAAATTGTGATGCTCCGAGGAACCCAGTCAAGCATCATTTTTACTCAACAGTTGGGCCGAGGACTCCGAAAATACCGAAACAAAGATCATCTTCGGGTCATTGATTTTATCGGAAACTATAAGAACAACTTCCTAATCCCAATCGCGCTTTTTGGCGATAACTCAAAATCCAAGGATTCGATTAGGAAAAAGATGATCGAGAACAACGAGGACAACACGATAGCCGGAGTATCAAGCGTAAATTTCGATCACATATCGCGCAAGAAAATTTTCGAGTCTCTTTCTAAAGTGTCGCTTGACAGCGTTTTTGAGTTGAAGAAGGAAGTCCAACAACTGGAAGTTCGGCTTAACCGCCTACCAAAGTTGTTTGATTTTGCACGATTCGACACCGTGGATCCATTAGTTATGGCTACAAAGCGCCAGAATTATTGGCAGCTGCTCTACCAACAAAAGTTCGTCGACGTACCTCCAACTCCTCTAGAGTCTGACTATCTCAAATTTCTTTCAAATGAACTCTTAAGCGGCAAACAGCCCCAGGAATTGGTTCTATTGCAGCACCTTCTTGAACATTCAAGCATTTCTCGCTTAGGCTTCCAAGACCTGCTTAAGTCCAAGAATATGGCTAGCTCAGAAGACGATATTTCTGTCGTCGAAAGAGTCCTAACCCTAAGTTTCTACGACTCCAGGTTTTATTCTCTAGAGCCAATCATCAATCCTACCGGCAGAGGGTTTACTCTCGGTACAGAATTTGAAGCGTTATACAACAGCGATAGCGAAGACTTCCCTAACTCTTTCCGCTCTCATGTTGACGATTTGGTAGAAACTGCACTTTTTAGGTCACGAGAAAAAGGCTTTTGGGAAGGAATGCTCAAAGTTGGAAACAGGTACACCCGTAAAGATGCCTGTCGCCTCTTAAAGTTGGAGACGAACCAAATGTCTACTTTGTACGGATATAAAGTAGACGAATATTCTGGATCAGTTCCAATCTTTATCACTTATCATAAAGGCGATTCCATATCGGCCCAAGTAAAATATCAAGACACTTTTCTCGATCATGGAACGCTCCAGTGGTTCACCAGGAATCGGACTTCCCTGAAAGGAAAGAGCGAGGCCGCGATTGTTAATCACAAATTTCCTCTTCACGTATTTGTACAAAGGAATGACACCGAGGGAAGAGGATTCTTCTATCTTGGCGAAGCTCGTGCCACTGATCCTGAGGAAACATATATTCAGAGTGATGACAACAAAAATTTGAGCACCGTAAGAATGAAGCTCGTTTTGGATCATCCAGTTACCGACGGATTTTTGCAATATTTGGAAGCCTCTGAAACTTAAGTACAGCTTTCAAGGGCCAGCGACGCCGTTAGACACCGCTCTTAATTCTCGTACCTACTAGTCTTCGCTTACCAAAAAGGCACGGTTGACTGGACGGTTGAGGACAGATCAGCGATCTCTCTGCGGCACCCGCTTCGGCTTAGTCCCCACCCCGGCATGCGGATCGCGGCCGAATGCCCAAGCAATGATGCCGACGAAGGCGATGGCGCCGCAGACGGTGAAGGCGAGGGGGAAGCCGGAGGCGTCGGCAAGCAGGCCAATGAGCATGGGGCCTAAGATCTGGCCGAAGTCTCCTGCCATCTGGAAGGTGGAAAGCACCTTGCCACCGGAGCGGTCATTGCCCACGATATCGCCCACTGCCGCCTGCTGGGAGGGGTTGATAAGCCCAGAGGAGGCACCGGCGAAGGCGGAGATGAGTAGCAGGAACCACACGCTGGTGGCCATGCCCATGAGCACCATAAAGATGGCGGAGCCGACCAGGCCGATGAGGATGAGCGGCTTGCGGCCATGGATATCGGACCACCTGCCGGAAAACTGCAAGACGATGGCGTTGCCAGCAGCAAAAACGGCAAGCGCAAGACCGGAGGCGGCCGCGCCATTGTGGAAGATGGAGGCGGCAAAAAGCGGCAGGACGGAGACGCGCACGCCCATGTTGATCCAGCTATGGGCAAAGTTGGAGGTCAGAACCGCACGGTAGGCGGTATCGTTCCAAGCTTCATGCAAACGCATTGGCGGTAGCTTATCCTTGCTGGCTTGCTTGTGGTTGACGCGGGGCATTTGCCACCAGACGACGAATGCGGCGAGCGCGACACCCGCGCCGTAAATGAAAAATGGCCAGCGAAAGCCTAGGAAAGACAAGCTAGCGCCGAGTACTGGACCGGCGACGTTGCCTAGCAGGAAGGCAGTGGCATAGGTGGCAGAGCACTTGCCGCGAATCGTCGGTGGCGACATTCGCACAATAAGGCCCATGGCAGAGACGGTAAACATGGTTGAACCGATACCGGCTACAGCGCGCAGGGCCACGATGTGCCAGTAGCTTTGGGCGATAGAGACGAGGCCCGTGGTGACCGCTACGGTCATGAGGCCAACGAGATAGACGCGGCGCGAGCCAACGCGATCCACCAATGAGCCGGACATCGGCGCGAAGATAAGGCGCGAGGCGGCAAAAATGGAGACCACCAGGCCTGCGGCGGCCATGGAGCCATCGAAGCTCACCACGAACTGCGGCAAGAGTGGGGCGATGAGGCCATAGCCTAAAGCGATAATAAAGGCAGCGGTGACCATGACCCAGATTTCGCGTGGGATCTTTGGTACTTCCTCGTGTTCTACTTCCCCGCTGTGTGTATTCATCATATCGGCTGCAACTCTAATCCTTGGCGTGATGGAAGACCATTTTCGACTACTGTTCGAACGTTTGTTTTATTATTGTGAGGTGATGTCCAGCTCGGGTTCTAGTGTGATGACCATGCACAACGTACAGAAAAACTTTTCCCAATCCACCCCAATGTCCTTGCCGCAATCCGCCAGCGAGATTGCGGCAGACCTGCTCTACCACGAATACGACACCATCAAGTCCATCGCGGCCATCATGCACCACCCGCGCTCCCTAGCACGGCCCACCCCCACCTGGCGCCCACCGATAAAGCAGCTTCCCACGCTCGCCGGTGGACCGAGCGGAGAATACTGCATGAGCATTACCCGCCACCGCGTGGGTGCGCGGGTTAAGGCTCGCGTGCGCGGCTTTGGCCAAGACCGAATTCCGGCCTACCTCATTACCATCCGCATCACCGAGAATTTTGGCCAGCCGGTTGAACCCGCTGTAGCCGAAGGCTGGGTGCGCACGCTGGTGCCAGCAGAGATGGCCGGTGCCGTCCACGAGGTCTCCCGCGGACCGAATGCCACCTACGTGTGGCTCGTGGATAGCTCCTATCAGCCGGTCCACTCCCCCGAGTCACTTTTCGCAGGCTTTAGCCAAGCCGCTTAAGCAGACGCGTGTTGCTTGGCTCGCCTCGCAGACGTGGCCGATGCGTCTGACTCTGCACGCGGATCAGGCGCATTAAGGACCTTGCGTAGCACCTCACTATTGAAGGTCACCGTATAATGCCGCGCCAGTGCCCTTGGCATAAAACGCAGGACGAGGCACGCGATAAGGACGGTAAAGACTTTATCTAAGACATCTGAGGTAAGCCCCTGCGAGATGATGGCGACGCGCTCGTCTTGGAAAATCAACTCATAGAATTTGGTGAGGTTTTCTGGTCCCTTCCGTGGGCGGCCACTGAAGGAGAAGATGAGCACGTACACGCTAATAACCCCGGCACCGAGGCCCGTACCCAGCCCAGAAAAGATGATCCATGATAGCTTCTTAAACGCCCCTCGCCTGGCCAATAATCCCGCTGCAGCGCCCATAAAGATGCCTACTGGGGCAAAAGCAAGATCATAGGTAAAGTACACTCCGCCCAGCACAGTGGTGGTCAGGCCGGTAGCCATTCCAAGCACTGGGCCGGCCATGATCGCCACAATGGCGGTGCCGATGCAATCGAAGAACAAAGGCAATTGCGAACGCACCGTCAACGAGCCCAGAAACAGGTTTAACGAGGCCCCGAATACCGGATAGAAGAGGATACAGTTAGGCACCAAGCCGTGCTGCGAGGTGTACAACAGCACAGAGGCCACAAAGAGAAGGCCCCAAACGCTTCCGGTTAGGTAGCTTTCAAAGGTCACGTTGACCGTGGAATAAAGGCCAAGAACGGTGCAAAACCAAGCGGCAAGCGAGAGAGCCACTGCGACAATGACGAGTACGTATCGCCAGGTAGTATCGCGGGTCGAGGCCATGGTTTTCCTCCTCGTAAGGCTGGGCTAGAGGTATGGGAATCATACAAAGCCTAATTTGGGGTGCGCGAAAATAGCAACGCGAAAGCCCAGCCTAGGCCGCAAGAAGAAGCGGCTGGCTGGGCTATGAGAAGTGGGTGTTACTTCTCGTTGTCTTCGTCTGCTTCGTCCTCGAGGTCGCTTTCCTCGCCGTCAAAGAATTCTTCATCTTCATCTTCGTCATCTTCGCCGAAGATATCGTAGACATCCGGCTCCTCGTAGTCCTCATCATCAAAGGACACCAGCTGTGCCTCCCAATCCAGGGCCTGCTCAGAAACGAGGCCGAGGACATCGAAGAGGCGATCAAAGTCGGTATAGGTTCCGAGCTCCAGGGCCTCAGCGGGAACCTCCACGATGGGAGCCTCATCGAAGTCGGCGTTATCAAAGAGGGCGATGCGGTCAGCCTCATCAAGATCTTCGTCCTCTTCATCTACCTCCCAGGCCTGGGCAACTGCCTCATCCTCAATGTCATCTAGGTCATCCTCATCAAAGTCGAAGGCGAGGAAGCGGACAATGGCGGACGGGACACCGTCAATAGTTTCCACCAGAACGCGCAGCTCCGAGTCATTGGCAACTTCTGCAACGACTAAGTGCGGGTTGAGTTCGTCTTGGGCAAATTCCAGTTCCGCGATGCGCTCATCGGTGCCCTCCAGCAGGTCGCGCAGGACGGTGACGACCTGGTCGGTGGCGATGTGGCGGGATACCGCCTCCACGGCATCGTCTACAGAGAAGGCGACGGAGACAAGGACCGCCTCAAATTCCTCATCGTCTTCATCAACGTCCGCCGCGGCGATATAAACATTCGCTGCGGGGAGGAGCGGATCGATTTCAATAAATTGGATTTCCAGATCAGAGGTGATCGGAACGAACATGACGTCATCATTGACACGGGACTCGATGCCCTCGGCATCCAATGCAGAAGCAATATCTTCGAAAAAGCTCATGGTGGTTTAAAATCCATCCTTCGGAAGCAGAGGTTCCCACGGTAGGCAAGCCGCCGCCCGCGGTCACTGTGAAGTCTACCGTCATTCCCACCCGGATGGTTGAAAGCCCAAAGATCTCACAAGTTCCGGACGCCCGCTGCCCCACTCCAACATGTGGTAGCCCTCCCAGGCCTGGCGCTTGAGCTCGTGCGGAGCGTGCTCGATATAGGCCTCCGCATCGAAGATCATGGTGGCGCGTTGATCCACCCCATAGCGCGGCCAACTCACCTCTGGGCGGCCGCCATGGATGAAGGCGGACCAGTGTTGCTGCATGGTAGCGGTAAGCTCCTCCATTTCCGCACGCGAGCCCCAATTGGTCAGGAAAGATGCGCGCGAAGAGTAGGGATCACCGAAGACATTACCCAGCTCCATCGAGTGCATCGCACCCAGCCCCAACCACTTGAGCACCGCGGAGGCGTAGTCAAAGCGGTACATCCACGTTGGTGCCGCCTGCGCATGGGCGCTGGCGATGCGGGTGGAGGGTGCCCAAAAGAGGGCGTCGGCAAGCAAGTGCGCAAAATCCTCCCTGGCCACCGCGCCGTCATAGGCGGCAACGACCTCTGGGGCGTGCTGGGGATCGAAGGAAGCTAAAAGGCGCAGGGCGGCACGCTCGCGGGAGCTCTGGCGCTGAAAAAGGAATTTGCCAAAGCTCGCCTCATCCGAATTGGTTCCTATAAGCAGCGGCACCTGATGCTGGTGGCCATTCTCAAAAGCGGCGATGGGGTGCTCTGGAATGAGTTCATCATCCACCGTGGGCGCATAACAGGAGTTGAGGTGGATTAGCTCCCCAGCCCGCCACATCATAGACTGGCCGGACCGCACCAAATCGGCGTAGTTCTCCTGCCGCAAATCTTCCACCGAACTTCGCCGCGGCAAGGCCATGCGGTGGACCAGCTCGCGCGCCCACAGTGTGGACTGGGCGCGGGAATGGATCATGGCAATCGGCGGAGACTGGGCGATAGCGCGGTGGAATAGGCCCTTCGCGGGCGGGCTCGCCATCAAGGTCAATACGGCTGCACCACCGGCTGATTCACCCATCAGGGTGACCGAATCAGGATCGCCGCCAAAGGCCGCAATATTGTCTCGGACCCATTGCAACGCCAAGATCTGATCGGCCACGGCCGGGTTAGCGCTGCAGTCCCCGCCCAAGCTGCGCAGATCCAAGTAGCCCAGGGAATTGAGCCGAAAGTTAATGGATACGTAGACCACGTCCATGCGGGTGGCCAGCTCAAAGCCGCGGAGCATGAGCATATGGGATGAACCCATAATGAAGCTGCCGCCGTGCAAGTAGACCACCACGGGAAGCTTCTCTTCGGTGCGTGGCCGCACAATATCTAGGTGCAGGCAGTCCTCGGAGCCAATGATGCGATCGGTCCACGAATAAGTGGGCTGCGGGGCCGGCGGGCCGAACTGGCTGCAATCACGTACACCTTCCCAGGACGGGGCCGGCTGCGGGGCGCGAAAGCGGTTATCCCCCGCGGTGGTGTCCCCGAAGGGAATACCGCGCCACGTCAGCACCGGGCCGGCACTAATTGGGCGATCGGTGCGCAAATCCTCTTCGATGACACCCCGCACCCACCCGGAGGTTGTACGCACCGTCAATTCATCTGCTAAGGCGTTTTGCGCCTCCTCGTAGGCGCGGCGGGCGCGCTCATGTGCTTGCATCGCTTTCAGGCGCGCCGCCGCGGAGGACTCCTCCGGAGGAAAATCCCCGGAATCGCGGTAGTTCTCGTGCGGCGTAACCATACTCACTAGCTTAGGACGCCTGCACGCCCTGGACGATCTAATAGCTGCACGGCGGCGTATTAACGCTGCCTTTACTATGCTGGGTTCAAATAAGTTCCAGCAAACGAGAAGGACACATGGGTTTATTTACTAAGGATAAGAAGGACAACTCCACCGAGGTGGACACCGTCGATACTTATGACATCGATCCGGAAGATAGCAATCGCTTTACCTCGGCGCTACACAATTCGCTGGATCGCGCGGTTTCCGTGCAGTCCAGCGTCATTATCAAGTACGTCGAAAACCTAAAAAAGCGCAATAAGAACGCCAGCGTGCAGGAACTGCAGGAACTCATTGACAAGCACTTCCTCAATATCACTTCCGGCACCGGCGCCGCGGCGGGTGCTTCCGCCGCCATTCCGGGCATCGGCCTAGTCACGGGCGCGGCAACCATTGCCGGGGAATCTGTAGTCTTTCTAGAGGCCGCTGCGTGGTATATCTTGGCCTCCGCCTACCTACGTGGCGATGATATTAAGTCCCCCGAGCGCCGCCGCGCCCTTGTACTTATCGTGCTCACCGGTTCAAAGGGCTCAGCCTTGGTGGATACCTTTGTGGGCGATCTCAATAGCGTATCCGGCATGCGCTCGGCCGCTACCCTGTCGCGTTTTTCCGGCCCCACGCTTTCCGGAATTAATGGCCGCCTGACCAAGCTTTTTACCAAGCAGATCACCAAGCGCCTGAAGTGGGCATGGGTTAGCAAGCTGATGCCGATGGGCATCGGCGCGGTGCTGGGTACCACCGCCAACCGCAAGCTGGCCAAGCAGGTAATTGAGCACGCCGGCGAGCAGCTTTCGCCGCTCACCCAAGCCTAGGGGTAGCCGGGCACGGCTAAGTGGGGCTATTGATACCCCTAACATAGTGAGTTTAGGGGTATGACCCGTATCATGTAGGCAGACTCTTTGGCGAGCGGCCTATGCACTCGTCCAAAGGCCGCACTAAAGTCGAATAAACGACCATTTTAAAGCAGAGAAATGAGGCGAATACCTGCCGTGAGCACATCGAATATCTTCGGCCCCAATGCGTGGCTGATAGACGAGCAGTTCCAGCAGTACTCCAAGGACCCTAGCTCCGTAGATAAGGAGTGGCGCGAATACTTCGAAGCGAACGGCGCGCCTAAGTCTAAGGCCCCGGCAAAGGAGGCAGCGAAGCCGTCTAAGCCTGCCGCAAAGAAGACTGAGGGTACCACTACCGCCCGCAAGCAGGAGGCCCGCGAGACTAACGTAGAAAAGTCCGTGGCCAAGGCACAGGAAAAGACCGCCAAGGCAAAGCAATCCGTAAAGAAGCCCGAGTCCCCGCTCGACCACATTTCTGAATACAAGGGCGGCGAGGAGCGCCAGCTCAAGGGCATGTTCAAGGCCATTGCCAAGAACATGGATGAGTCTCTAGAAATCCCAACGGCTACCACCGTGCGCGATATGCCGGTCAAGCTCATGTGGGAAAACCGCTCCATGATCAATGACCACCTCAAGCGCACCCGCGGTGGCAAGATCTCCTTTACCCACATCATTGGCTACGCCATGGTCAAGGCCGTGCAGCTGCACCCAGATATGAACGTGCGCTACGAGGAAAGGGATGGCAAGCCTTATGTCATCCAGCCCGAGCACATTAACTTGGGCCTAGCCATTGACCTGCCGCAAAAGGATGGCTCCCGCGCCTTGGTCGTCGCCGCCATCAAGGAGTGCGAGAACAAGTCCTTCTCCGAGTTTGTTGAGGCTTATGAGGACATCGTTACCCGTTCTCGCAAGAACAAGCTCACCATGGATGACTTCTCTGGTGTGACCATTAACCTCACTAACCCAGGCGGCATCGGCACCCGCCACTCCATCGCCCGCCTGACCAAGGGCGCGGGCTCCATCATCGGCGTGGGCTCCATGGATTACCCAGCCGAGTTCGCTGGCGCATCCGCGGACCGCTTGGCTGACCTAGGCGTTGGGCGCCTGGTTACCCTGACCTCGACCTACGACCACCGCGTCATCCAAGGTGCAGAGTCCGGCGAATTCTTGCGCACCATTGGCCAGCTGCTTGTCGACGGCGCCTTTTGGGACGACCTCTTCTCCTCCATGGGCGTGCCTTATGAGCCATTCCGCTGGGCACAAGATGTGCCGAACTCCGGCGTGGACAAGAACACCCGCGTCATGCAGCTCATCGAGGCCTACCGCTCCCGCGGCCACCTCTTGGCAGATACCAACCCGCTAGGTTGGGTGCAGCCGGGCCTGCCTCACCCGGACCACCGCGACCTCGATATCGCCACCCACGGCCTGACCATCTGGGATCTGGACCGCACCTTCAATGTCGGTGGCTTCGGCGGCAAGGAGCAGATGACCCTGCGCGAGGTTCTGTCTCGCCTGCGCGCCGCCTACACCTTGAAGGTTGGCTCCGAGTACACCCACATCCTGGATCGCGATGAGCGCGGCTGGCTGCAGGATCGCTTGGAGGCGGGCATGCCAAAGCCCACCAACGCGGAGCAGAAGTACATCCTGCAGAAGGTCAATGCCGCCGAGGCATTCGAGAACTTCCTGCAGACTAAGTACGTGGGCCAGAAGCGCTTCTCCCTCGAGGGCGCAGAGACCCTCATCCCCCTGCTGGATTCCATCATTGATACCGCCGCAGGCCAGGATCTGGACGAGGTCGTCATCGGCATGCCGCACCGCGGCCGCCTCAACGTCTTGTTCAATATCGTGGGCAAGCCACTTGCCGATATCTTCGGCGAGTTCGATGGCAACTACAAGGGCGGCCAGCTCGGCGGCTCCGGTGACGTTAAGTACCACCTGGGCTCCGAGGGCCACCACCTGCAAATGTTTGGCGATGGCGAAATCAAGGTCACCCTTGCCGCCAACCCTTCCCACCTCGAGGCCGTCGATCCGGTCATGGAGGGCATCGCCCGCGCTAAGCAGGACATCTTGGACAAGGGCCCAGAGGGCCACACCGTTGTTCCGGTCATGCTCCACGGCGATGCTTCGTTCACCGGCCTAGGCGTTGTCCAGGAGACCATCAACTTGTCCCAGCTGCGCGGTTACACCAACGGCGGCACCGTCCACATCGTGGTCAACAACCAGGTGGGCTTCACCACCACTCCGGACTCCGGCCGCTCCACCCACTACGCCACCGACCTGGCCAAGGGCTTCGACTGCCCGGTCTTCCACGTCAACGGCGATGACCCAGAGGCAGTTGTTTGGGTAGGCCAGATGGCCGCCGAGTACCGCCGCCGGTTTGGCAAGGACGTCTTCATCGACCTCATGGTCTACCGCCTGCGCGGCCACAACGAGGCCGATGACCCGTCCATGACTCAGCCGGAGCTCTACTCGGTCATCGACGACCACCAGGCAGTGCGCGAGCACTACACTAACGACCTCATCGGCCGCGGTGACCTTTCCGCCGAAGACGCCGAGGCAGCTGCTCGCGACTTCCATGACCAGATGGAATCCGTCTTTACCGAGCACAAGGAAGCTGGTAAGGCTCGTCCAAAGGAACAGACCGGAATTACCTCTTCCCAGGAGCTCACCCGCGGCCTGGATACCTCGATTACCGCCGAGGAACTCGCCGAACTGGGTGCCGCATACGGCAACCCACCAGAGGACTTCGAGTACCACAAGCGCGTGGGCAAGGTAGCCAAGGAGCGCGAGAAGTCCTCCCGCGAGGGCGGCATCGACTGGGGCTGGGGCGAGCTCATCGCCTTTGGTTCCCTGGCTGGTGAGGGCAAGGTAGTCCGTCTGGCCGGTGAGGATTCCCGCCGCGGTACCTTCACCCAGCGCCACGCTGTGGCCTTCGACCCACGAAATGGCAACGAGTACAACCCGATGCACGCCCTCGCCACCTCCAAGGGCAATGGCGGCAAGTTCATGGTCTACAACTCCGCACTGACCGAGTTCGCCGGCATGGGCTTCGAATACGGCTACACCGTGGGCAACCCAGACGCGCTCGTTGCCTGGGAGGCACAGTTCGGTGACTTTGCCAATGGCGCTCAGACTGTCATCGACGAATACATCTCCTCCGGCGAGGCCAAGTGGGGCCAGCTGTCTAGCCTGGTGCTCCTCTTGCCGCACGGCTACGAGGGCCAGGGTCCGGACCACTCCTCCGCCCGCATTGAGCGGTACCTGCAGCTATGCGCTGAGGGTTCCATGACCGTGGCACAGCCTTCCACCCCGGCTAACCACTTCCACCTGCTGCGCCGCCAGGCACTTGGCGAGATGAAGCGCCCACTGGTTGTCTTCACTCCGAAGTCCATGCTGCGTAACAAGGCAGCTACCTCCGCTGTGGAAGACTTCACCGAGGTCAAGCGCTTCCAGTCCGTTATCAATGACCCGAACTACGTCGACATCGACGGCAATAAGGTAGGCGATACCGACAAGGTCAAGACCATCATGTTGGTCTCCGGCAAGCTGTACTGGGACTTGGCCAAGAAGCGCGAGGCCGATGGTCGCGATGACATCGCCATCGTCCGCGTGGAGATGCTCCATCCGATTCCGTTCAACCGCCTGCGCGAGGCATTCGAGGCTTACCCGAACGCCACCCAGGTTCGCTTCATTCAAGACGAGCCAGCCAACCAGGGGCCGTGGCCGTTCTACAACGAGCACCTGCGCCGGTTGATTCCGGATATGCCAGAGCTGGTACGCGTTTCCCGTCGTGCGCAGTCCTCGACTGCCACCGGTAATGCCAAGGTGCACCAGATTGAGCAGAAGAACCTGCTGGAAGAGGCCTTCGACATCTAGTTGCCTCTGCACCGCATAAGCCCCAGTGAGGAGTTCCTCACTGGGGCTTACTCATGCCGGTGCCAACGTTCCTTAGAGCGACGGTTCTCGGATTTCTTCACCTCTCAGTTTCTTACCGTCCTGCTTCCCTCCCTTCGCGCTCACGGGAAAGTAACTGCCGCGAGAATAGTGTGCCCCGGTGAGCGCGAAGGGAGGGAGTGAGAGGGTAATTTTATTTGGACAGCCGTTTTCGCAGCAGCACGGATGCTCAGCCGTACTGAAATGCTAGGGAGTTGGCACCGGTAATGACTTCTATGTCGAGCCAGAAAGGCTCTTGGAGGCCGTCACGGACTCGGGAGCTGTATGCCCGACGGTGGGCTTAGCCTCGGGGTCTCAGGGTTATTGGCGTGCACGGAAACTTGCTCAATTTTGCCAAAGAAAAACTCTTAGGAACCACCGGTGAGATCAGACCCACCGGAGGAGTCAGAATCGCCCTCTTCATTGAGGATTTTGATGCCGGAATCATGCAGCCAGGTGCGAACCACTTTCTCAACGTCACCTTTTTGCTCTGCCTTTTCCGCCATCTCAGAAATATCTTTTTGAGTGATGAATTTCGTGAGGGAGGCTACTGATTGGCGTTCCTCGCGGTCGAAGAGTTCGTCTTGGTAGAGAACCACAAAGTTCTCTGGAAGCTCCGGCGTAGCGTCTTCACAACCGGTGGCGCCGGAAGGTTCCACCGTGCTCAAGTCGCTGGGAAGCGATGACATGAGCGCGATGTGCGTACGGGCTAGGTAGTCTTCACCGCCGGGCTGGGAAGCCTGTTGGGCCTTTCTATAGACCTTGGAGATTTCCCGCGCCTCACCGGGATTGAGAACGCCTAGAAAAGCCCCAGTGCAGCCGACATAAAAGTTGCCACGCTGGTTCAAGGACCGCCCCGCTTTGGTCTCCTGAAAGATGTCTTCCGTCATGATGGAGGCCTCACGCCCCTGCCCCATCAGCTCCTGACGGAATATTTCCGCTAGTACCAACTGGTCGGTCTCATTGGCATCCACCAGGATGTCGATGGGCGCACGCTTGGCGTTTTCCGCATAAGGGTCCGCATCGAATTGGGAAGAGCAGCCGGCAAGCAGCGTTGCGGTCAGCACCACACCGGCAATGGCGCGGGCGGGGCGGGCACAGCTGCGCATGGCGATACTATTCTCCTTTGGGGTAGGCGGCGCTTGATCGTCTAGCTGATTCTACACCGAGGGTGTGTTTACCTCCTGTTGCGGCGTGACTAAGATGGCAAGAGTTATGTCTAGCGTTATTACTGAATCTGCCGTACGCGAGGCACTCTCCCGCGTCGAAGACCCCGAAATCGGCCGCCCCATCACCGAGCTCAACATGGTGAAATCCGTTTCTGTCACAGGCAATGACGTCGCCGTAGAAATCTACCTCACCATCGCCGGCTGCCCCATGAAGTCCACCATCGAGTCCAATACGCGCGCAGCGGTAGAGGATATCGAGGGCGTTGGAAACGTCACCGTGACAATGGAAGCCATGAGCGATGAGCAGCGCCGCGAGCTCAAGAAAAAGCTACGCGGCGGCCAGGCCGAACCGGAGATTCCCTTTGCCAAGCCGGATTCCACCACGCGGGTCTTTGCGGTGGCGTCTGGTAAGGGCGGAGTCGGCAAGTCCTCTATGACGGTAAATATCGCCGCGGCGCTGGTACAGAAGGGCTTGAAGGTCGGCATTGTGGATGCTGATATTTACGGCCACTCCGTGCCTAACCTGCTGGGCTGCACCGACGGCCCGACCGTCCTCGATGATGAGATGCTATTGCCGCCGATTTCCCATGGCATTAAGCACATTTCCATCGGGCAGTTCGTCGAGGGCAACGCCCCGGTGGTGTGGCGCGGGCCGATGCTCCACCGCGCGCTGCAGCAATTCTTGGCCGATGTCTTCTGGGGCGACCTCGACGTGCTGCTTCTGGACCTGCCTCCGGGCACTGGAGACGTCGCCTTGTCCGTAGCCCAGCTCATCCCCAACGCCGAGCTGCTTATCGTCACCACCCCGCAGGCTGCGGCCGCCGAGGTGGCAGAACGCGCAGGTTCCATCTCGCAGCAGACCCGCCAACGCGTGGCCGGCGTTATCGAGAACATGGGTGCCATGGTCATGCCAGATGGCTCCACCATGAATGTCTTCGGCACCGGCGGCGGTCAGATCGTAGCCGATCGCCTCGGCGTCATCTTGGGCCACGAGGTTCCGCTCTTGGCTTCCGTGCCACTGGATCCGACCCTGCGCAGCGGTGGCGATGCTGGAACGCCAATCGTTATTGACGCCCCTGAGTCCCCCGCCGCTCAACAGATCCAAGCCGTGGCCGATAAGCTTGCCATCCGCTCCGATTCCCTAGTGGGCAAGAACCTGAACTTGGGCGTGAATTAGCAGCCTAGGTGACATCGCCCCACAAGCCGCCGCCGGTGGAATCTTCCCCACCGCGTGGCGGCTTTTTCTCTGCTGCGGGCTGCCCCGATGGTTGAGAGTGCGGCGCCTGTTGTGGCTGCGGGGTCTCGGTAGGCTGCTGTGGTTGCGGTTGCTCTGCATACACCTGCGAGTAGTCGAAGGTCGGGCGGTTCTGTGCCTGCTGCTCCGGCTCCTTTGGCGCGGTATTGGTCTTGATATCGTCTGCCATCTTCTGGGGGTTGAAGTCATCCCAGGCGGATTCGTCGCCGTCGAAAAGCGCCTTTGTAATAGCGCCCTTCGGGCCAAGGCGCGTCCACTGCGCGGCTTGGGTAAGCGGGCCGCGGATATCATCGAACTCCGAGGTAATCGAGCCCATCTCGCCGTTGAGTTCCGCCTTGGCATTATTGATGGCCTTTCGCGCAGCATAGATGGCCGCGCGCACATCCTTGATCACCTCGGGCATGCGCTCCGGGCCGATGACGATAATGCCCAAGAGCACGATGACGAAGATCTCGGGCCAACCAATGGAAGAAAACACGCTTAAATACTAGTCCCTCACTCGGTGCCGCGCTGATTGTGTTTGATTGCGCGTACCACCATCTCCACCTTGTCTAGGAAATCTTGCTGCGGGCGGTGCGCCGGCGTCGCTGCATCGGGGCCCGACGCCACCTCTTCGGTGGCAATACCCGCGAGCTTCACCAGCAGAGATTGCGGTGCCTTGACCGCTGCGGAATCAGCACAGTGGCGCACCCATTCGGAGGCGTGGCGCTGCTGATGCACATCCGCGCGGCACTCGGCGCAGTGAACCAAATGGATGCGCACGCGGTGCATGAATTTCGGTTCCATCTCGCCGTCTACAAAGGCGACAACCGCCTCTGGGCCAAGGTGTCCAATGGTATCGCTGCGCCGAGCCTTGGCCTTCGCCTTATCGCGTGCTTTCGCCTGGGCGGCGTCGAATCCGCCGCGCCCACTCAGCGTGGACAAAATCTGGCGTCCCCGCAGCGAATCCATCAACACCCTCCTCTAGCAATTGCTCTGCCACTATTTACGCGGAAAGTCCCCGCCGGCAGCGGGGACTATGCAGTTTCTTTAGAGTCTAGCGCGTACGCAGCAGGATGCGGGTTTCCGCATTGGTTTGCGCTTCTTTTTCTAGCGCCGCACGCAGCTGGGAGCGGCCGCGGTGGATGCGCGAGCGCACCGTACCCATTTTCACACCGAGGGTTTCCGCAATCTCGTCGTAGCTCATACCGACGACATCACACAGCACCACGGCCACGCGGAAATCAGGGGCCAGACCGTCGAGCGCGGACTGCAGCGCTGGGTCAAGGTTTGCCACGGAATATGCCTGCTCCGGCGTCATATCCGTACCAGGCACACGCTCGTAGTCCTCTGGCAGGGCCTCCATGCGGATTTTGGAGCGGTGGCGGACCATATCCAAAAAGAGGTTGGTAGTGATGCGGTGCAGCCAGCCTTCAAACGTACCCGCCTGGTATTTATCCAGGGAGCGGAATACGCGCATAAAGGTTTCTTGGGTGAGGTCTTCGGCGTCGTGCTGATTGCCAGAAAGGCGGTAAGCCAAGCGATAAACGCCATCGGCATGTTCAGCCACGAGGTCACCCCAAGCGGGCATGTCACCTTCGCCAGCATCGAATGCCGCGGTACCGGTCAACTCCGCTCCTGAGGTAGCGGGCTGAAGGGATTCGGCATCGCGCTTCGTTTTTGTCATGCCTGTCATTTTTCTACACTCAGCACAGAAACTCCAGCCACAGCGCTGATAATATCCTGTGAGTCCGTCACATCGTCCCCACCGACCACAACCTTGCTGGCTAGCCGCGTTTTTGCCACATTGGCAGCCACTTTTCCCTATGGTTTATTACGTGACTACTACCGCATACGAAGCACTGCGTTCTTATATCGAGTCCACCAGCGAGCCCTCCGCGGCCCTGCGTGGCGCGCGCGATCACGCCGAGGAGTACGGGCTACCGGTTCCAGATGAATCTACTGGCCAGCTGATTACCACCCTGACGGCCGCCTCCGCAGGTTCTACCGAGCGGCCCCAAGCCGTGGCGATTACCCCGGCTGCCAACATGGTGGGCCTCTACCTGCTGGCCGGCATGCCGGAAAACGGCATCTTGACCTGCATCGACCCAGAAGCCGAGCACCAGCGCAGCGCCAAGGAAGCCTTCCGCGAGGCTGGCTATGCGCCGTCCCGCGGCCGCTTCTTGCCGTCGCGCCCGCTCGAGGTCATGGGGCGGCTAGCAAATGATGCCTACCAGGTCATCTATGCTGACGTCGCCGCGCTGGAACTGCCCGCCATCATCAAGGCCGCGTGGCCCCTGTTGCATCAACACGGCACCCTGGTCTTGGCTAACTCTTTGCTCGATGGCACGCTTGCCGACGCCTCCCGGACCGACCGCGACACCGCCGCCGCCCGCGAGGCCGACGAGTACTTGCGCGAGCTCGAGGGCGCGAGCGTTACTCGGCTGCCGCTGGGCTCTGGGCTCACGCTCGTGACGAAGCTCTAGACCTTCTGGTTTTTGCCGACGACGACCACGCCGCCGTCCGAAACCTTGAAGCGCTCTTCATCGCGCTCGCGGTCCACGCCGATAATGGCGCCTTCGCTCACGACGACGTTCTTATCTAGGATCGCGCGGCGAACCACCGCGCCTCGCCCGATGCGCGCACCCGGCAGGATGACGGATCCCTCGACCGTGGCGCCATCAGCCACGTGGACATCGGACGCCAGCACGGAATTGCGCACCGTACCGCCGGAGACGATGCAGCCGGGTGCCACCATCGAGGACTGCGCGATGCCGTTTTGCACGAATTTCGCCGGCGGGAAGTTGGAGTCATCCGTTGAGTGAATCGGCCAATCGCGGTTATAGAGGTTGAAGATCGGGTGCACCGAAATCATGTCCATGTGCGCCTCATAGAAAGAATCGATGGTGCCTACATCGCGCCAATAGCCGTGGTCGCGTTCGGTAGAGCCCGGCACCTCGTTAGCCATAAAATCATAGACGTGCGCTTGGCCACGCTCCACAAAGTACGGGATAATATCGCCGCCCATATCGTGGGCGGAGTCCTCGTTCTTTTCGTCCTCCAAAAGGGCGTCGATAAGCGCCTGCGCCGTAAAGACATAGTTGCCCATGGAGGCATAGCTCATATTCGGGTCATTCGGCGTCGCCGGCGGGTCCGCGGGCTTTTCCACAAACTCCGTTATGGTTCCCATTCCATCGGCTTGGATGCAGCCAAAGGCCGTCGCATCCGAGCGCGGCACCCGGATGCCCGCTACCGAGCAGTCCAGCCCAGTGGCGATGTGCTCTTCTACCATCTGCGCCGGATCCATGCGGTAGACGTGGTCGGCGCCAAAGACGATGACGTAATCGGGATTCTCGTCATAAATGAGGTTGAGCGACTGCACAATCGCATCCGCCGAACCGTTGTACCAGCGCTTACCACGGCGCTGCTGCGCCGGCACCGAGGCAATGTACTGCGACGTCGGACCCGCCAAATTCCACGCCTGGGAAATATGGCGATCCAAAGAGTGGGACTTATATTGCGTCAGCACCGCAATCTTGAGGTATCCGGCATTGACTAGATTGGACAGGACGAAGTCGATGAGGCGGTAGGACCCGCCAAAGGGCACGGCAGGTTTTGCGCGGTCTTCGGTCAGGGGGAAAAGGCGCTTTCCCTCGCCGCCGGCAAGGACAATGGCTAGGACATTCGGCAGGCTTCTCACGTTTTCAAACCTATCCGCAAATCCCACATTTCGCAGCAGATAGTTGCACATTTTTACCCCCATCTCAGATTTCTGCACGCGGCACCAGAGATACGTATTCTGGGAGGACATGAGAGCCGGAATCTTTTCCAAAGAATACCCCCCGGAAATATACGGCGGGGCCGGAGTTCACGTAGCTGAACTCACCCGTTTTATGCGCGATATCATCGATGTCTCTGTCCACTGCATGGGCTCCCCGCGCGAAGAAAAGGACGTCTTTGTCCACGGCGTAGACCCCGCACTCGAAGGTGCCAATGGCGCGCTCAAGACCGTATCTACTGGCCTGCGTATGGCCGATGCTGCTTCCGATATCGACATCGCCCATTCCCATACCTGGTACACGGGCCTTGCCGGCCACCTTTCCGCCCGGCTCTACGATATTCCGCACGTGGTCACCGCCCACTCGCTGGAGCCACACCGCCCGTGGAAGCGCGAGCAGCTTAGCGGCGGCTATGACGTCTCTTCCTGGTCCGAAAAGAACGCCATGGAATATGCAGACGCCGTCATCGCCGTCTCCGCCGGTATGAAGGAATCCATTCTGGATGCCTACCCGCGCATCGATGCCTCCAAGGTCCACGTTGTCCTCAACGGCATCGACACCGAGCTATGGCAGCCACGGGAGGGAGAGGTCCTGGACAAGCTGGGCGTGGATAAACAGCGCCCCGTCGCCGCCTTCGTCGGGCGCATCACCCGGCAGAAGGGTGTGAAGCACCTGCTGCAGGCGGCACAAAAATTCGACCCAGAAATCCAGCTGGTCCTGTGCGCTGGCGCCCCAGATACGCCCGAAATTGCGGCCGAGACCGAAGCCTTGGTGAAGGAGCTTCGCTTCCAGCGAGATGGTGTTTTCTGGGTCAAGGACATGCTCCCACGCAACGAGGTCCAGCAGATTTACTCCGGAGCCGATGTTTTTGTCTGCCCTTCCATCTACGAGCCGCTGGGCATCGTTAACTTGGAAGCCATGGCCTGCGGCACTGCCGTTGTCGCCTCCGACGTCGGCGGCATCCCAGAGGTAGTGCTCGATGGCGAAACTGGCGCACTGGTGCATTATGACGCCACCGATACCGCCACCTTCGAAGCCGACCTCGCCGCCGCCGTCAACGACGTTGCCGTAAATAAGGATCGCGCGGCTGCCTTCGGCCGCGCCGGCCGCGAACGCGCCATCCGCCATTTTTCTTGGGCTACGATTGCCGCCCAGACCGTCGATATCTACCGCAGCTTGATTTAAGGAAGGATAGCCGTGACAACTCACCGCCCCGAACTGCATTTTGTCCCCGAAGACGGCGTCCTCGACGCCCCCGCCGGTATCCTGCGCGATGGCGATACCTGGCACCTGTTCTACCAGTACCGCCCCACCGCTGACTCCCCAGCTCGCTGGGGCCACACCTACTCCGAAGAGACCCCCTTTGACTGGCTGGACTGCGACGATGTCCTCGCACCCGTCGGCGGCGAGCTCTCCTTGCGCGCCGGTTCCGTGGCCCAAGGCCCTGAGGATATTCACCTCTACTTCACTTCGGTGACCGCCGCCGGTATCGCCGTCCATCTTGCCCGCCATGCCAATGTGGACGAAATCTGCGAGGTCTCCGATGACCCACAGGCCCTCGACGCGAATGTCGTACGATTCGGCGAAGTCGTAGGCAATACCCGAAACTTTGACCACTTCCGCTCCCCTTCCGTTGTGCCCGACTGGGCCACCGATGACCGCGACGACGGCCACGATGGCTGGCTCATGCTCGCGCTCACCGGCCACTCCGACGCCCCGGTTCCCGTCATCCTCGAATCCGCCGACGGCGTGTCTTGGCGCCTGCGCGGCAGCCTCAAGTTCGACGGCGACCCTGGCTTCCTAGAGGGCGAGGTCCCCGCTACCTCGCCCATTCCACCGGTCGTCTCCCCACGCCTGGTCCGCCTGCGCGACGAGGTTGACGGCAATATCTACGACGTCCTCTTTGTCACCCTAGAGCGCGGCGGCCGCGACGTGTCCGGCTACCTCGTCGGCCGACTGGAGGGCACAACCTTCACCGTTGCCTCAGGCTTCCGCCGCGTGGACTTTGGCCACGACTTCTCCCGCCCGCGCAACACCAATACGACCACCGGCACGCTCACCCCAGAGCAGCGCTACGAGCGCGCCGTCATCGTTGGCTTGCTCAACGGCAACGGACGCGGCGATGACGCCACCGAGCACGCCTCTTGGGAAGCTGAGGGCTGGGCCAACGCCCTCTCCCTGCCGCGCAAGGTAACTCTCGAAGGCGGGGTCCTTTACCAGGCCCCTGCCCGCGGCCTGCCCGACGCCGTCAAGCTCTCCGATTACGCCCGTTCCTGGACCGGCGTCATGGAAGTTCCCTCCGGCTCCAATGTCACCGTCACGCTTCTCGACGGCGCCGGAGACCCCGCCGCCACCATCCGCCACTCCGGCGATGACATCAGCCTCGATCGTTCGATGAACAAGGCGTTTGACCACTGGTTTTCCGATTCCGAACCCGCCACCGCTGCACTTGCCGAAGGTGACTCCGATACCCTCACCATCATCCAAGACGGCTCCACCGTGGAGGTATTCGTCGACGGCGGGCTCATCGCCATGGCCTCTCGCGTCTACTTCGAGGGCGGCTGCTCCGGCCTGCGGGTCGAGACCTCCGGCGATGCCGTCATCGAGCAGGACTGGCAGCGCTCCGGCTCCAAGCTCTAAACGTCTAGGCTCTGGCTCGTCACCCGCCCTTCGCGCTCACCGGCGCGTCCCGCGCTCACGGTCTTTAGTCTCTCAGTGAGCGGCAAGGGCGGGTTTGTGCGTTTTCAATCCGCCCCGCCGTGCGGCGTCACCCTCACGCCCTTCGCGCTCACGGGGAAACGAAAAGAACCGCCCCGCGCGCTGCAGGTGAACGCGAAGGGCGGCGGAAGGCGGATGACGCGGTCGAGGCTAGACGGCGCGGAGGCGATCCAAACGGGCGCGTGCGGTGACCGTGAGCGTCGGTGGCAAAGCAGCCATGCGTTCGGCGAGTTCGCCCGCGCTGATGTGGCGCGCGGACGGGCTCATGCCCACCTGTGCGGCGATGGAGGCCTTATCGAGCTCGATGGGGAACGAGATATCGACTGGGTCAGCCGCCTGCTCAAGATGCCCCTCGGCCTGCTCGTACATGCGCTCGACCTTGCCTTCTTCCACGCCGAGGATGCCGAGCGGCTCGCGCAGCTCGTCCAAGTGCCCGGCACCGGGGGTCAAGACGATGACTTGGCCGCCTGGGGCAAGCACACGCCGGAATTCGGCGGGATTGCGCGGGGCGAAGACCACGGAAATGGCATCGACGGACTCATCCCGGATAGGCAGGCGCTCCCATACATCGGCCACGACGGCGCCGACGCGTGGGTGGCACTTGGCTAAGTACTTCGCGGCGTGCGGGGAAATGTCGAGACCGACGCCGCGGGACTCCGCAATGGAATCTAGCGTGTGGGCCAAGTAGTAGCCGGTGCCAGCGCCTACCTCGAGAAGGGAGGCAGGGGTGGACTCGGCCAGCGAAGCGGAATCCAGCGCGTCCTGAACGGCGCCGGTCACGGCTTCTACGAAGGGCGCGAAATGGCCCATCGCCAGATAGGTCTCACGGGCGGTGACCATGTCCATGTCATCGCCCTTATGCTTCAGGCCAGCGCCGACTGCGAGGGTAACGTAGCCCTGCTTAGCCACATCATAAGAGTGACCGGATTCCGAGACGAGGCGAGAGAAATCATCGGCACCAGAAAGCGCGGTGCCGTCATTAGGATCGGCCAGAATGTCGACGATATGAGAAAGCATGTACCTAGACTAGCTAGAAACCTCGGTCAACAGGGAACCTAGCTCCGCGGCCTCGTCTTTGCTCAGCTCGATGACGATGCGTCCGCCACCATCGGAGGGGATACGCATAACGATTTTGCGGGACTCCTCTACTGCTTCCATCTCTCCGCCCGTAGTGCGCGGCTTCATTGCTGCCATAGTGAGTCTCCTTTAGTTAATTTCTTTTCTTTCTAGTTTAGACCTTTTCTGCGCAGAAGATAGTTGTTCTTCCAGTTGCGCGAGGAGATCGTCCACTTGGTCCTGGCGGTAGCCACGCGGGACGACTTCGAATTTTACCTTGTCAAGGCAACCTTCACGGACGGCGGCGCGATTATTCTTGCGCACATCTTCCGACTCATCGAGCGGGTGCATGACCTCGGCGCGGCCGAAGATAGAGCCCCACGCCCAAGTGCCGATTATCACAAGGGCGAATAGGACTACGAGGAGCATAATCCAAGACAGCATGGTTTAAATCTTACCTTTCAGCGGCGGGCGTTGGGCAACGGGAGCAATGACTCCCGCGCGGGCGAGTAGCGTGCGGGCAACCACCTCGGCCATCGGCGCGAGCTCGTGCAGCGGCCGATTGCGATGAATCCGCGTTCCCAAGTCCACCTGTGCCACTGTGCCTTGCTTGCCGACGTCCACCAATAGCCCCGCTTCTACCCCATAGCCCTCCACAAAGGGAAGTTCCAAGGCGGTGTCGCGGCGCAGGGCGTATTCGCCACCGAGCGGCTGGTCGATATGAGCGAGCTCGGGAAAGAACTGCTTGATAAGCGGCTTGGCGGTTAGCTCAGTAACGCGACCACCGCCAGTGGGTTGACTGTTAAGGCTGCGTTGGTAACGAGCCTTCACCATGTCCACGGCGGGGTCCACAAAAGGCGCGGCCAAGGCAGCGATCATGCCCGGCGCGGCTGATTCGAGATCGGCATCGACGAAGACGACGATATCGCCTTTCGCCGCAGCAACCCCGCGCCAGAGGGATTCGCCCTTCCCGGGGCGTGGTTCTTCTGAGAGTATATCGCGCCAATTGCGTACATCAGCCCCAGCGGCTGCGGCGCGGGACGCGGTGGCATCGGTGGAATCTGCGTCGATCACCAGAACCTCTAGGGGGTCATCGGCGAGGCAGGCGCGCACGACCTCCGCGACGGTGTGCTCCTCGTTGAGGGCCGGGATGATGACGGAGACGTTCATGCTAGGCCTCGCGTGGTCGCCAGAGGAGGCACCTTGCCTTGGATGGCGGTGGTCATGCGGATGACGTCAGCGGTCTCGGCTACCTCGTGGACGCGGAAGGCGGCCACTCCGCGGGCGGCAGACCAGGCGGTGGCGGCTAGAGTGCCGGCCACGCGCTCTCCTACCCCGCGGTCGAGCGTCTCGCCCACGAAGTCCTTATTCGATAGCGCCATGAGCACCGGCCAACCGGTGGCCACGACCTCATCGATACGTCGCAATAGCTCGAGTCCGTGGAAGGTGTTTTTGCCAAAGTCGTGCGTGGGATCGATAAAGGTGAACTCTTCTGGGCAACCGAGGGAGGCGGCGCGCTCGGCCAGCTGGGTGGTTTCCGCGATGACATCGGCCACCACATCATCGAAATGCACGCGGTGCGGCCTAGTGCGCGGGGTAATGCCGCCGGTGTGCGAGCACACGTAGCCCACGCGGTGATGGCCGGCGACCTCGATGAGCTCCGGATCCCAGCCGGCCCAGGTGTCATTGACTAATCCGGCACCGGCGGCAATGGCTGCCTCTGCCACCTCACTGCGCCAAGTATCGACGGAGATAAGCACATCCGGGTGGCGCTGATGCACCTTCTCGATGGTCGGCACCACGCGCTCGATCTCTTCCGCCGCATCCACCGCCTTACCGGGGCCAGCTTTGACGCCGCCGATATCGACGATCGAGGCACCTGCCGCGATCACCTCATCGCAGCGGCGCAGCGCCGGGTCGAGGTCAAAGGTAGCTCCCTTGTCATAAAAGGAATCCGGGGTGCGATTGACAATCGCCATCACGTGCGCGAGGCTCAACGCGCCTCCCTAATGCGCTCATCACTCATGACCTGGTGGCGCTGAATGATGTGGGAGACGGCCTCGTCGGGGTTGTCAGTAAGCAGGAAAAGCTCCCGGTCCTTGTCGTTGATATAGCCGCTGGCCGCGAGCGTGTTTTCCATCCATTCCAGCAGGCCGGACCAGTACTCGGTGCCCATGAGCACGATGGGGTAATTGGTCACCTTGCCGGTCTGGACCATGCACATGACCTCGAAGAACTCATCCATGGTGCCCATGCCGCCTGGTAGACAGATGAAGGCCTGGGAGTACTTCAAGAACATCGTCTTGCGGGCAAAGAAGTAACGGAAATTTAGGCCCAGATCCACATACTCATTAAGCCCCTGCTCGTGTGGGAGCTCGATGCCGAGGCCCACGGAAAGTCCGCCGGCTTCGTGCGCGCCGCGGTTGGCTGCTTCCATGATGCCGGGGCCGCCGCCGGTGATCACGGCATAGGAATGCTCGGCCAGCTTGCGGCCGACCTCGACGCCCAGCTGGTAGCTTGCATCCTCCGGGGCGGTGCGTGCGGATCCAAAGACGGTGACGGCCTTCGGCAGCTTGGAAAGCGCATCGAATCCGGCGACGAACTCGCCTTGGATGCGCAGGACGCGCCATGGATCGGCATGCTGCCACTCATGGTCCGCTCCGGATTCCAAGAGCCGCTGGTCAAAAGTGGAGGCTTGCTCGCCTTCGGTGCGCAGCAGCATCGGGCCGCGCAGGGTGCGCATCTGCTCAGGGGTCATGGTCTATCCCTTCAGATAGCTCAGGAGGGCGGTGGATACTTCGGTGATCTGGGCGGTAGGCACCTGCTCGTCCTTCTTATGCGCAAAGCCTGGGTCACCAGCACCAAAGTTCACGGCTGGGGTGCCCATCTCGGAGAAGCGGGCGACGTCGGTCCAGCCGTACTTGGCGCGGACGTTGCCCCCGACGGCGTCGATAAGCGCCTTGGCAGCTGGCTGGCCCAAGCCAGGCTGAGCGGCGGGGGCGATGTCATCGATTTCGATGGTGATATCTTCTTCCTCGCCGATGATGGACTTCATATACTCCAGCGCCTCGTCGTTCGTGCGATCCGGGGCGAAGCGGAAATTCACAAACAGCCACGCCTCATCCGGCAGCGTATTGGTAGCCACGCCGGACTCGAGGTGGACGATGTTGAGGCCCTCGCGGTAGGTGCAGCCATCGATGGTGACATCACGGGACTCATAGGCGGCGATGCGGCTCATAATGGGCGCGAGCTTGTGCGCTGCGTTGGAACCGAGCCAGGCGCGGGCCGAGTGCGCGCGGGTGCCATGGGCGGTAACGCGCAGGCGAATGGAGCCCTGGCAGCCAGCCTCCACCATCGCGCCGGAGGGCTCGCCTAAGAGCGCGAAGTCGCCCTCGAGCCACTCCGGGTGGTCTTTTTGCAGGTGGCCCAGGCCATTAAATTCAGTGGCTACTTCTTCGCCCTCGTAGGCGATGACGGTGAGGTCATGCTTTAGCTCGTCCGCTTCGTGCAGCTGGGCAAAGGTATTGAGGTAGACGGCCATGCCGGACTTCATGTCCACAGTGCCGCAGCCCCACATAATCTCTACCCCGTCTTCAGAGGTTTCCATGTGATGCGGTACATTTTCTGCCAACGGAACGGTATCAATGTGGCCGGCGAGTACTATGCGGGAATCTAGCCCGCGGTTCGTCCGGGCGCACACGGTATTGCCGTAGCGGGCAACCTCGACGTCCAATCCGCGCAGCGCTTCTTCGATGGCGTCTGCGATGGCCTCCTCATGGTGGGAGGGGCTCGGAATATCCACGAGCGCCTTGGTTAGTTCGATGGGGTCTGCATATAGATCTAAAGTCACAAAGCGCCATGCTAGCGCTCCGCGCAGCTCACCGCATTGTGTAAAGTTCACTTCACTGCAAATAATTCGTCCTCCCTAAGGTGATAACAATGGCCGAAGCCACTCAATTAAAATCCCGTCATCTCACGATGATGGGCCTTGGCTCCGCCGTAGGCGCCGGTCTCTTCCTCGGCGTGGGCCTCGGCATCCAGATTTCCGGCACCTCCGTCCTCATCTCCTATGCCGTAGCTGGCGCGCTCATCGCACTGGTGATGTGGATGCTTGGTGAAATGGCCGCCGCCCGCCCCTCTTTGGGGTCATTTTCCACCTACGCCGGCCAGGCCTTCGGTCACTGGGCGCGCTTTACCATGGGGTGGATTTACTGGTTCATGCTAATCATGGTGATGGGCGCTGAAATCACCGGCGCGGCCGCGATCATCTCCAGCTGGTTCGATATTGCCCCGTGGATTCCAGCGCTTATCGCCGTGGCGTTCTTCGCGGTGGTCAACTTCGCTGCTGTGGGGGGCTTTGGCGAGTTCGAGTTCTGGTTCGCCATTATCAAGGTCGGAGTCATCGTCGCCTTCCTCGTCATCGGCGCACTCATGGCGCTAGGCATCCTGCCGGGCATGGATGTCTCCTTGGCCAGCACCAATTTCACCGATAATTTCCTGCCCAATGGCATGCCTGGCTTCGCCGCTGGATTGCTGGCCGTCGCCTTTGCCTTTGGCGGCATCGAGCTGGTCACCATCGCGGCAGCAGAATCCGAGGACCCTGCGCATAACGTGGCCACTGCGGTGCGCGCCATCATCGTGCGCATCATGATCTTCTACATCGGCTCCATTGTGGTTATCACCATGGCGCTGCCGTTTAGCTCCATCCAGGACGCCGATGTCGCGGCCGATTCCCCCTTCACCCTAGTTCTCGCGGCCGCCAAGATTCCTTTTGCGGCTGGTTTCATGGAGGCCATTATCGCCCTAGCGCTGCTGTCTGCCTTCAACGCGCAGATTTACGCTACCTCCCGCTTGGTCTTTGACATGGCCAAAGACCACTGCGCCCCAGGATTTTTCCTGAAGCAAAACCGCGCGGGCTCCCCCATCAACGCGGTGATTTTGTCCATGGTCTTCGCCTTCGCTTCGGTGGGCCTGCAGTTTTGGAACCCTCCGGGGCTTCTGGCGTTCCTTTTCAACGCCGTCGGCGGGTGCCTGCTGATCATCTGGTCCTTCATCGTGGCTTCCTTTATTAAGCTGCACCCCGTGCTGCGCGATAACAGAGAGCTGACGGAAATCCACGTGCCCGGCTTCCCATGGCTTCCGTGGGTTACGGCCGCTGCTTTGGCCGGCCTCACTCTGCTCATGCTCTTTGATCCGGCCGCGCGCAACCAGGTCATCTCGGTGCTCATCCTGGCTGCGGTGCTCGTCATCTTGTCCTTTGTGCTTCCCACCGGCCAGCGCGCGGGGGCGCAGAAGTAGTTGCTAAGCTAGCGGGCATGACTTCTGCATCCGCACGCGGCCTAGCAACCATTACCCATGACGGCACCGTCTTGGACGTATGGTTCCCGGCCGTATACACCGATAAGAACGTAGAGACCACCGAAACCAAGCGCTTGGAGGAGACCCCTCAGCAGTTCTCCGCGCTGGTAGGCTCGGACGAGGAGCGTGGCGTGGCCCGCGTTGCCGTTGAGACCTCCATCAAGGATCTGGATGACGCCCCCGTCGATACCTACGATGCTTACCTGCGCCTGCACCTCCTGTCCCACCGCGCGGTCAAGCCACACGGCCTGAATATGGATGGCATCTTCGGCCACCTCAATAATGTGGTCTGGACCAACTACGGTCCGTGCGCCGTGTCCGATTTCCAGATGGTGCGCGGCCGCCTGGCCTCCCGCGGTCCGGTCGTTGTTTACTCCGTGGACAAGTTCCCGCGCATGGTGGACTACGTTGTACCTTCCGGCGTCCGCATCGGTGACGCAGACCGCGTACGCCTGGGCGCACACCTGGCTGAGGGCACCACCGTTATGCACGAGGGTTTTGTAAACTTCAACGCCGGCACCTCGGGCGCCTCCATGGTTGAAGGCCGTATCTCCGCGGGCGTCGTCGTGGGCGATGGCTCCGATATCGGTGGCGGCGCGTCCATCATGGGTACCCTGTCCGGCGGCGGCAAGGAAGTCATTTCCATTGGCGAGCGCTGCCTCCTCGGCGCCAACTCCGGCATCGGCATTTCGCTTGGCGACGACGCCGTGGTCGAAGCCGGCCTCTACGTCACCGCCGGCACCAAGGTGGCCGTCTTTGGCAAGGTCGCGGAAGCACTCGGCGTCGACAATGGCGAGAACGTCAAGGGCTCCCAGCTCTCCGGTGCCTCCGGCATGCTGCTGCGCCGCAACTCCATCTCTGGTGCTGTAGAAGCCGTGGAGTGGAAGTCCGAGGCCGTCGCGCTCAATGACGAGCTGCACAAGAATTAACACCCCCGATTCCTATAGCCCAATCGGGCAAAATAAGATGGAGGGGTGA
Organism: Corynebacterium tuberculostearicum; assembly: GCF_030503735.1. Next base: position 1,033,198 of record NZ_CP073096.1, read on the forward strand.
CTGATAACTCCTCCACCCTCGGTTCTGGCCTGAAGGTCCGCCACCTGACGATGATGGGGCTAGGCTCCACCATCGGTGCCGGACTTTTCTTGGGCACCGGCGTCGGCATTTCCGCCGCCGGCCCCGCCGTGCTCCTCGCCTACGTCGTCGCCGGCTTTCTTGCCATTTTGGTTATGCAGATGCTGGGCGAGATGGGCACCGTTATCCCCGCCTCCGGCTCCTTTTCCGAATACGCCGAACACGGCATCGGCCGCTGGGCGGGCTTTACCCAGGGCTGGATTTATTGGCTGGCCACCGTCGCCGTCTTGGGCGCCGAAATCACCGGCGCGGCCGGCTTCATTGGCTCTTGGTTCAACGTTTCGCCGTGGATCCCCGCCGCCATCTGCGTGGTCCTCTTCGGAATCATCAATCTGCTGCGCGTGCGCAGCTTCGGCGAATTCGAGTACTGGTTCGCGCTCATCAAGGTCATCGTGATCGTAGCCTTCCTCATCATCGGCGCGCTGCTCATCCTTGGCCTCCTGCCCGGCCATTCCTTTATCGGAACCTCCGTCTTCCTAGAGGACGGCTTCATGCCCAATGGCCTCGGCGGCGTCGCGGCCGGCCTACTCGCAGTGGCCTTCGCCTTCGGCGGCATCGAGGTGGTCGCCATCGCCTCCGCCGAATCCGAAGACCCAGAGAAGTCCCTGGTCAATGCCGTGCGCTCCACCATCTTGCGCATCTCCGTGTTCTACCTAGGCTCTGTCCTGATCATCACGTTCCTCTTGCCCTATTCCATCCTGGGAGATGCCTCCACGGCCGCAGAATCGCCCTTCACCATGGTTCTCGAACGCGCCGGCATCCCGGGCGCGGCCGGCATCATGGAAGTCGTCATCGTCCTTGCACTACTCTCCGCTTTCAACTCCCAGATCTACGCCTCCTCCCGCATGATGCATTCCCTCGCTTCCCGTGGCGAGGCCCCGCGCATCTTCACCTCCACCAATAGGGACGGCGTTCCCACCACCGCCATCGGCCTGTCCGTCCTCCTCTCGGCCGTCATGGTCGTGCTCAACTACGCCGATACAGGCTGGCTCCTTACCTTCATGCTCAACGCCGCCGGCGCCTCCCTGCTCATCGTCTGGGTCTTTATCGCCGTCAGCCAATTGCGCCTGCGCCGCCAACTTGAGGCCCTCCACCCGCTGCCCATCCGCATGTGGACCTTCCCCTACCTCACCTGGTTTGCCCTCGCCCTCTTCGCAGCCATCGCGGTGCTCATGCTTACCGACGCCACCGCCCGCACCCAACTCCTCTCCGCCGCCGCCATGTTCGCGGTGCTCGCCCTCGCCGGCGTCATCAATTCCAAGGTTCGCGGCATCAACCCCACCTCGACGCTGCCTCTCACCTAGCCCCGCACCTCCCCCCTCGCCCCTACTCACCCTGCTCCCCCGCCCTTCGCGCTCACGGGGAGGTCGATGGGGCGTCGGAAAGCACTGCTAGTGAGCGTCACGAGGAGACTCTGCTGCCCCTTCCCCACGCGCTCACGGGGAGCTCAAATCGGAGCCAACTGGGGCTGCCGGTGAGCGCGAAGGGAAGTTATCCACAGCAGCCCCTGCCGCACTCCGGAAAAGTATGCCCTAGCCCCAAGTTATCCACAGGTTGCGGTAGCGTGCGTAGCCACATCGCCTTGGAACCGTTTACTTTAAGCTCTATGGGGGCATGGACTACCGCGGAACTTCGCGGGCGGGGTTTGAGCAAGGATGCGATTCGTCGCAAGGTGCGCGAGGGGAAGCTCTTTCGCGTGCATCGGGGGATATATACCGATGAATGGACGCCACTCGCGGTGGCGCGGGCTCTCGCACATGGACTCAGCCGCATCCATTTCACGGGAAAGACGGCTCAGGAGATTTCCCTTGGCCGCCAGCTGACGTTTCCGCTGGAAGCGGAGGGACCACGTACCTTGAGGGGCAAGAACTTCCATGTTTCACACTCGCGTCTCCGGGCTACGTGCAAGGTAAACGGTCTACCGGTGGTGCAACCGTTGTGGGCTGCGCGCAAGATTTCGCGTGCGTGCACGCCCCTGTTGGAAGAACACTACAGAGGAAAGCATGGCCCCGGCCGCTTGGAAAGAGATCGCCGACGTATGCGGCGCGTTCCGAAGCCTCTGAAAGACACGATTCGGCACGCCGCGATCGGCACCGATAGCCCACCGGAGCGTACGCTGAGTCGGCAGCTCCGAGCAGAAGGAATCTATCCTGAGCACAATGTTCTCATTGCGGGTTACCGCTTTGATCTCAAGATGGGCAAACTCCTCGTGGAAGTTGACGGGTGGGAGTATCACAAGCACAGCCAGGCATTTCAAGCGGACCGATGCAAGCAAAACGCGGCTGTGGCTCACGGATTCACGGTTTTGCGATTCACTGCCGACGACGTCAATCACCACCTCGACCAGGCCATTTTGCTCATTAAAGCCACCCTTGAGCTACTTAAAGGAGGGAATCCACAGCTTCCTTCCTGCGCTACAAGCCCCTATTGGAATTGGCATCTGTGTGCATAGCCCTTGCTATTTTGACAAGTATCTTTTACACTAACTGCTATATATTTGACACGGTGGAAGGAGGGACGATGGCTGAGAACCCCAATATGGTCCGCAAATGGCGCCGCTGGCAGGAATTATCGCAAGCCGAACTCGCCGAAAGGGCCGGCGTCTCCCGTCAGACCATCGCCAATATCGAGCGCGGAAACTACTCGCCGTCCGTGCACCTCGCACTGGATATCTGCCGCGAACTTGGAAAAACCGTTGAAGAAATCTTTGGAGCTGAACAACATGATTAACGCCATTGCTAACTACTCCCTCAATGAAATCGAGCGCACAACTCGCGATGAATTCGAACGCGATACATGCCTCAAAGCATGCGCAATCGGCATGGCCCCGATCCCATTCCTCGAGCTCATCATCGCCGCAGTCCTTGCTTGGGTCCTCCCTGGCCAAATGAGTATGCTGTGCTTGCTCGCGCTCGCCCCATCCATCATCGGCAATTTCATCGGCACGGCTTGGATGCGCAAGCGGGTCGCTACCCCGCTAGTGAGCCGCAACTGGACGGCTATCGCCGTCTACCTCATCCCACTGATCGCCATGTTCGCTGGTATTGCGTATAATGCCTACGCGCCTGCCGACGGCCACAACCCCGTCGCTTACCTCATCGGCACCGCCGTCGGTGCCATCACCGTACTCATCCTCACCCCATTCATTCGTCGCCGTCAGCACCGCCGCGACCAGGCCCGCCTCGATGCCGAGCTAGAGGACTAAACACCTCCCAGCTCCCCTCACCTGCCCTTCGCGCTCACTGCGCAGGGCGGGTTCTCTCGTCTCGCCCTAGCCGTGAACGCGACGGTAGGTTCCTCCCCCTTGCCGCTCACCGAGATCAAGAAAAGGCCCCACCGTCGAGCGCTGGTGAGCGCGAAGGGCGATGGGGTGGGGCGAGGCTTGACACAGGGCCGGGCTAGGCGGGCTCAGTCTCCTCGACAACCTGCGGCGTCTTCGGCTTCGAGCGGAAAGTCCACAGCTTATTCAGAATGAAATTGATCGGCATTGCAACAATGATGGAAATGGCCGATGCCCAGTACACCTTTGTACGCAGACCGGTTGAATTATCCAGAATGTCTGAAGGCAAATGCAGCGGCGAAGTCGGGTTCATTAACAATGTCGCCACGACTTGGCTTACGAGGAAAGCTCCAATGCCAGCGAGCAGGAATGGGAAGAATCCACGCAGCCAAGACACTTTCGTGACTGAGCGGAAGGTCCACATTCGGTTGAGTTGGTAGTTCCAAGTGTTCGCGACCAAGAAGGCGATAGTCAGGAACACGTGATACCAGCGGATATGAAAGACGGAACCAAAGAGGTTCATAAATGGATCGTCCGCATCAATGCCGCCAGACCACCAAGTAATCTTTCTGCACAGGTAAACGACGAAAAGATTGACAACCGTACCGGAACCGCCGACGATGCCGAATTTGAGAAACTGCCCAAAATTGGACACAAAGCGCGCGACGCTGAGGTCTGCCATGGGCCGCCTTTCTAGCCAGTGAATCAATAACTACTCGATTGTAGTTCTTAAGCCCTGCGAACTGAAAAATTGACGCTCGGAATGTGATAGAGGATCTATAAAAGTTATAGCCTCGTGGAGGAGCGCGAGTGGAGTGCGGAAGTCATAGAGGTCAAGCTCACACGGGGTGGGATAGGTATCGTCGCCGAGCAGCGGGTGGCCGAGGTGATCGAGCAGCACCCGCAGCTGGTGGGTATGACCGGTACGCGGCCACATGGTCACTTCCCGGCCGGCGGCGCGCACATAGGTAGAAGTGAGCGTGCCATCGGAAGCAGCGAGCACTTGACGCGTCCCGCGGGGCTTGCGCATACGCAGGGCAATTTCCCGGTCCACATAAAGCGGCTGCTTGACGACGCCCCGATATCTCTTCACCGCGCTCCCCTCCAAAAAGATGCGCTGGTAAGCGGCGCGGGTATCGGGATTGCGGGAGCAAATGACAAGCCCGGCGGTCAGGCGGTCTAGGCGGTGCAGGGGCACGATATCGTCTTCACCGAAGTCCACGCGCAGGCGGGTTTGCAGAGTTTCGCGCTGGAGGCGACCGTTGGTGGTCGTAGGCAGAAAGTGCGGCTTATCGGCCACGATGAGGTCGCGGTCGGCGTGGACCACGGAGTAGTCGAAAGGAATCGGGCGCTCCGGCGGCACCGTGGGGTGGTACCACGCCGGCACGGGACGCGGAAGCGCGGCACCAGGCGGCAACACGGTGCCAGCCGGAAAGGGGGAGTCGCCGGCAAGTGCGGCGAAGTACTCCCCTTCCTCCGGCACGCGGCCACGCAGGACCGTTTTGCGCGGGGAGATACCCGCGCGGGCGGGTGGCCTTCCGGAATCAGGCACCGGCGAGGCGGTCAACGGCGGCATCGATGCGTTCATCGGTACCGTTGAGGCCGATGCGCACGTGCTTCTCACCGGCCGGGCCATAAAAATCACCGGGAGCGGCGAGGATGCCACGCTCGGCTAGCCAATCGATGGTTTCACGGCAGTTCTCGCCCCGGGTAGCCCAAAGGTACATGCCGGCATCGGAGTGGTCGATGGTAAAGCCGGCGTCGACAAGCGCGTGCATGAGCACCGCGCGCCGAGAGGCGTAGCGGTTGCGCTGAAGGGCCTCAGTGTCGTCGTCGTTTAGCGCGGCGACCATGGCGGCCTGGATGGGACCTGGAACGATGAGGCCGGCGTGCTTGCGCAGCTGGAGCAGCTCGGCGATGAGGTCATTATCGCCAGCGAAGAAGCCGGCGCGGTAGGAGGCCATGTTCGCGGTCTTGGACAGCGAATGCATAGCGATCAGGCCGGTGTTATCGCCATCGGTCACGCGCGGATCGAGGATAGAGACCGGCGGGTTATCGTCGTTCCAACCCAAGCTCATATAGCACTCATCGGAGGCGATAATGGCGCCGGTCTCCCGCGCCCACGCCACGATGCGGCGCAGTTCCTCCACGCCGATCACGCGGCCGGTGGGATTGGACGGAGAATTCAAAAAGACCAGGGAGGCATCCTGGAAATCGGAATCCGCGCGCAGCGGCGTGGCGCCGGCGAGCAGGGCGCCTACCTCGTAGGTGGGATAGGCCACCGACGGGAAGGCGACGGTCTCGCCGCGCATACCCAAAAGCGTAGGCAGCCAGGCGATAGCCTCCTTGGTGCCAACCACCGGCAATACGCGGTCGACCTGCATGTTATAGCGGCGCGTTAGCGCGGCGGCGATGGCCTCGCGCAGATCCGGGGTGCCGGCTGTCTGCGGGTAGCCAGGGTTCTGCGCGGCTGCGGTCAACGCGAGCTGCACGCCTGGGGATACAGGGTCAACGGGGTTGCCCACCGAGAGGTCAACGATTCCACCCGGGTGGGCCTGGGCCTTTTTCTTGGCGCCGGCCAGTGAATCCCAGGGGAAGTCTGGAAGCGTCTTTCCTAGCGGTGTGCGTGCCATGTCTTACTCCTGATTCTGTGGCGGAAGCGCGGCAATCATTGGAACGTCAAAGTCCTGTGGGCCGAGGGCCGCCGCGCCGCCTGGGGAACCCAGGTCATCGAAGAATGCCGCGTTGGCGTCGTTGTAGTCCAGCCACTCATCGGGAACGTCGTCCTCGTAGAAGATGGCCTCAACCGGGCATGCGGGCTCGCAGGCGCCGCAGTCCACGCACTCATCCGGATGGATGTAGAGCATGCGCTTGCCCTCGTAGATGCAATCAACAGGGCATTCTTCAACGCAGCTGCGGTCCATTACGTCAACGCAAGGCTGTGCGATCGTATAAGTCATGGAGATTCCTTGAAGCTTCCTGATTTCTCGGATTTGGGATGTTTAACAGTATGTCACTTCTGCTTGAAAAATGGCCAAACGCCGCCGCCTATCCCCGCCAAAAGCAGGAGCACGCTGAGAATATTATTGGCCAAGAGCATGTCTCCGGTCATCGGCACCATCAGCAGGAAGGCGAAAAAGCCCAAGCTCCATACGATAAGCGGGATGGCGCCGACCACCGGCGCGGAACTCCACAGGCGGGCAGTACGGGTGAGCACAGAATTAAACCACCACGCTAGCAGGATAGTGATGGGAAAAGCCACGCTCGCCCCATTGGATAGCGGAATGCGCGCGGTGAGGTAGATGACCTCGAGGAAGACCGACAGCAGCGCACCAATGGCCAGCCACACCAGTCCAGTTATCTGCTCGCCGCGGCTAAAATCCGTGCGCATTACAGTCCACCGAGCAGGTCATCGGCAGGCTCCCCCTGTCCGAGCTGGAAGTACTCGGCGCGCAATAGCGGCATGACCAACAGGTTAGACAGCCCATAGGCACCCGGCACCTGTTCCGGTTCGTGCAGGGCAGCCACGGCGGCCGTGGGGTTTGTGCGGGTGGTGGAGCCATCGGCCAACCAGATTTGGGAGGCGTGGGCGCGCATGGCGGCTCGCTTGGCGTCCAAGGCGGCGTCGGAAAGAGCGAGGATGACGTCCGCGCCCTTGTTGGTGAAATTGTCCAAGTACTCCTGGCCGGGCTTGCTCCACCCCGCCGGAGCATCGAGGGTGTCCAGGCCTGCGTAGTTGGCAGCGCGCTCAAAAATGCCGTACCAGATGCGCATGCTTGCCGAGGCCGCCTTCTTTACCGCCTTGTGCACCGCCACATGGTCCGGGTGGCCGTAACCGCCATCAGGCCCGTAGGTGAGGATGGCGTGGGGTCGGATGGCTTCGAGCTCCTCGCTGAGAAATTCGGCGGCCTCATCGATGCGGTTGACCAACGCACGGGGGTTATCGTGTGAGGGAGAACCCGCCATGCCAGAGTCGCGGAAATGCCCGAATCCACCCAGTTGAATGCCCTTGACGCCCAGTGCATCGAGGGCATTGGCCAATTCGCGGGCGCGGAAGCCTCCCAATTGATCATGATCAGCTAGGCCCTGGTAAGGCTCACCAATGACCTCGCCGTCCTCACCCAAGGTGAGCGTAATGACGGTAACCTCGGCGCCGCGAGCGGCCAAAGTCGCCAGCGTGCCACCCATGAAAAGCGTTTCATCATCCGGGTGGGCGTGCACCGCCACGACGCGGTAACCGGTTAAGTCTTTAGTCTTCATCTATCCTCCAGCGGGGCGCGGTGAAAAGACCATCGTCCCAATCATCGATGCTTTGGCCGGGGCCTACAATACCTTGCCCGAGCGCGTGGACTCGCGTCTCATCTACCAGCGGCACATAAAGCACTTCCTTGGAATTGACGTCACGAATGCGTCCGAGCGCTTCTTTAGGGCTCATGGTTCCGGATAGGATTTCCGCGCGTATTTCATCTGCATTGTCTGGGCAGATGCCGGAAAGATCCCCGGCCAACGGTTGCTTATCATCACAGCTGAAAATATTCGCCGCGGCCATCGAATTCAAAGAAATATCCTCCCAGGTCACTACCGCATCCACGTCGCCTTCTGGCAGGAGCTTGGAGGTAATCGTGGTCAGGCGCTCGGAGACTATCTCGGCATCAATCCCATGGGCCTCGAGGACGTCGTAGAGAGTATTAGCAGCGGCCAACGCCGTGGGGCTGGTGGGGTCCACCGCAAAGCGAATGGGTTTCTTGCTAGCGCGGGTGCGCAACGCGGTGAGATCGGCGTTCTTGCCCACTGGATTGTTTCCGGGCTTCAGATTGGAGGCCCGGCCGGTGGCTAGGCGGGCTACTTGGTCCGTATCAATCAGCGAGGCCAATCCACGGCGCTGCGATCTTTCTTCCATTGCTCCTTCAGCGGTGGACATATGTAGGCGCAGCTGTCGTGAGCGGGTAAGCGTCTTTTGGGAGACGTGCCCCAAAAGAGCCAATGCTTCCTCCGAGGTCTGACCTGGAGTAAAGTCCGCGAAACCGATTTGCCCGGAGCGCAGCATATTCAGCGCTTGGGTGCTATCGCGGACTTCCCGCAGCTGGATGACGTCCACTTGGGCTGGGTTTGCGCCCCAGAATCGGTCATTGCGATTCAGGGTAATGACTCCGCGGCCGCGGTCTACGCTATCGACGAGAAAACGCCCGGCCGAGGCCGGGATTTTATCGGCCAAGGCGGAGCCGAAATTATCGTCTTGCAGCAGATGCGAAGGCAGCAGATTATGGAAAAGCAGGTGCCAATCCTTGACCCGTTGGGAAAAATCCACCGTGACCTCGCGACCCCCATCGGAGGTATTGACGGCCGAAATTGCGTGGTAACCGGCGGGATCCCGCACGCCAGCCGTGGTGGTCATCTGCTTCCACAGATAGCTAAAGTCCGCACCGGAAATGGGTGTGCCATCGGACCACTGCGCCGGCGAGGCAATAACGTAGCGCACCCGCTGCGCCACGCCCTTGGGTGCCTTTACTTCGGAGGCGGATTCGAGGATATCGGCGTCCATACGTCCGTTGTGGAAGGCAGAGGGCAAAACCAGCTCGGCTATTTGGTCCACCAGCTCGGAATTATTGGCCACCAAATGCGGGTTGAGGCCCGCGCGCAGGGGATCCACGCCGACAGAAATGGTGGGGCGCTGCGCGGAATCGGTGTCTTGAGGTGCCTCTTCTTCCGGGGTTGCGGCAGTGGTGGATTGGTCTTCCTGCAGCGCGGAGTCATTGTCCTCCACCACTGGAGGTGGGCCGGGGTTGGCCGCGCAGGCGCTTAGAAAGGCGATGCTAACTGCACTGAGCATCGCCGCCATTACCGACGCCGTGCGCCATGTTTTAGCCGGATTCTTTTTCATCGCGCACTACTTTAGTCCTTCTACCCCGCCGAAACGAAGATTTTTGGCGCTAAACTCGTACCCACACTACTTCTTATAGGGAGGCCCCAATGCTTATTTGCCAAGAGATGTTCCTGCTATTGACCAAAGACAATGGCAAGAAGGAAGATTGGGTATCCAATAATGAAGCTGCTCTGCGCGCCACCGTGCTCGCTGACCTGTTATTGGGTGAGCACATCGAGCTTACCGGGAAGAAAAAGGTAGAGGCCACTGCGAAGCGCCCCGGACACCCCGTCTTGGCATGGGCTTGGGAGGAGCTGCAGCAACACAAGGTCACCAGCATGAAAAACCTATTGGAAGCCTCGTGGTTTACCCCAAGGGAGATAATCGCTTTGGACTTCCATGCGAATGGTCAGCTGGATGTAGAAAAGGCCAAGTGGTGGCAGTTGAGCGGCGACCGCTACATCATGACGGACCTGGAGCTGGAAAAGAAACTGCGCGAACGACTGGTTGCAATCCTGGAGGCGCGGCGGCCGGCCGAGGTCAATGACGTCATTATTCTCGATATCCTCCGCGAGGTCAGCGGTGCCTATACCCTGTTGAAAAACGATGCGGAGGGGATGAAGCGCCGCGAGATGCGGGCACGCATCCAAGAAATCAAGCAAGAGCTCGAATATGACAATGCCGCCACCTCTGCAGTCAAAGCCGTAGTGGAGGAGGCGGCAGCGCTAGCGGCGGTGGTTGCCACATCGGCGGCAATCACCACTACCTAGGGGCAAGCTATTTATTCATCTGCTTGGCACGGGCGGCGGCACGCTTACGGTCGGTAGCGGAAAGCTCCACCTTGCGCACGCGCAGGACGTCCGGGGCAACCTCGACACATTCGTCGTTGCCACAGAATTCCAATGCCTCTTCAAGGGAGAGGGTGTGTGCCTTAGCCAGGGTGACCGTGGCATCCGCAGTAGCGGAGCGCATATTGGTCAGTTTCTTTTCCTTGGTGATGTTGATGTCAATATCCTCATCGCGGTTATTGGCACCAACGACCATGCCCTCATAAGCCTCGGCGCCCGGCTCGACGAAGAAGTTGCCGCGGTCAGCCAGCTGCATCAGCGCATACTGAGTGATCTGGCCGGAACGGTCAGCCACGAGAGAGCCGGTCGGGCGGGACTTGATCTCGCCGGCCCATACATCCAGGCCGTCGGACATGGAGTTGGCAATGCCGGCACCACGTGTCTCGGTCATGAACTGGGTGCGGAAGCCAATGAGACCGCGAGCAGGAACGCGGAAGACCATGCGCACCCAGTCGCCCTCGCGAACGTCCATAGCCTGCATCTGACCCTTGCGGCCAGCCAACAGCTGGGTAATAGCGCCCTGGTGCTCGGACGGGGAGTCAATGGTGAGGATCTCGTATGGCTCGTAGGTCTTGCCGTCGATTTCCTTGGTCACAACCTGAGGCTTGCCGATGGTCAGCTCGAAGCCCTCGCGGCGCATGGACTCGATGAGCACGGATAGCGCCATCTCGCCGCGGCCCTGGACCTCCCAAGCATCGGGGCGCTCGGTAGGCAGCACGCGCAGGGACACGTTACCGATAAGCTCCTGCTCCAACCGGGCCTTGACCATACGCGCGGTAAGCTTATCGCCACCGCCCTGTCCTGCCATCGGGGAGGTATTGACGCCGATGGTCATGGAGATGGCCGGCTCGTCCACGGTGATGCGCGGCAGAGCCTCAGGGTTTTCCGGATCGGCGATGGTGTCACCAATCATGACATCGGAGATACCGGAAATGGCCACGATATCGCCGGCGATGGCCTCCTCCGCGGGCTGGCGCTCGAAGCCCACGGTGCGCAGCAGTTCGGCCACCTTAACGGTCTTGGTGTGCTGGTTGCCTTCCTCGTCGTAGTGAATCCAGGCAACCTGCTGGCCCTTCTTAATGCGGCCGGCGTAGATACGCAGCAGTGCGATACGGCCAAGGAAGTCGGAAGCGTCCAGGTTGGTGACGTGGGCCTGCAGCGGGGCGTCAACGGTCGCGGAAGGCTCAGGAAGGACGTTATAGATGACGTCGAAAAGAGGCTGCAGATCCTCGCCCTCTGGGACATTGCCATCGCCAGGGTTTTCAGTGGAAGCGATGCCTGCGCGACCGGAAGCATAAAGTACCGGCAGATCCAGCAGCTCCTCGGCGGCGGCTGCGGCTTCCTCATCTTCCAGGCCAGCGGCGATTTCCAGCAGCAGGTCCTGGGATTCGGAGACGACCTCGTCGATGCGGGCATCCGGGCGATCGGTCTTGTTCACGCAGATGATAACCGGCAGCTTGGCCTCTAGCGCCTTGGTAAGAACGAAGCGCGTCTGCGGCAGCGGGCCCTCGGAGGCATCCACGAGCAGAACCACGCCATCCACCATGGAAATGCCGCGCTCGACCTCGCCGCCGAAGTCGGCGTGGCCTGGGGTATCAATGACGTTAATGATGAGGTCCTGGCCGTCTTTGCCAAGGCCCTTGCGGTGGATGGCCGTATTCTTGGCCAGAATGGTAATGCCGCGCTCGCGCTCCTGGTCATTGGAGTCCATGACGCGGTCCGTGTGTTCACCGTGTTCACCAAAGGCGCCGGACTGCTCCAGCATGCCGTTGACCAAGGTGGTCTTGCCATGGTCAACGTGCGCGACAATGGCAACATTACGGAACTCGGTATTACTCACTAGTGGGGTTCTCCTTCGGAGGATCTACAGCGCTTGCGCGCGCGGAATTGATCTTGAACGAGCCCCCACGATACCCCCTTAAAGGGCCAAGTGCAGCATTGGGGATGGCTTTACCCCGTAACGCGTCGTATAGGGCGAGCGAAGAAACTTATAGATTTCGAAAGCACTTGACACTCCCGAAACCATCACTATCGTTACTGTAGGTAACATTGTTACAAATGTGACTAATGGGGTTTGACCACCCTTCCCGAGACCGCACCCAAGGAATTGATATCGTGAGCAACGCCCAAACCACCTGGCGCCTGTCCGGCCGCACCGGTTATATCGCCGCCGCTACGGCCGCGCTCATCGGACTCGCGTCCCCCCTCGTCGCCCCGGCTCAAGCCTCCGCCCCGGATCTTTCTTCCTTGGTGCAGCAGGCTTCTTCCCATAGCCCACTAGACGAGTTGGGCCGCCCGAACCAAGAAACCCAGGACCGCATCCGCGCCTTCGCGGCCCAACCTTGGATCCCGGAGGACGCCCGCAACGCCATCCTGTCTGGCCTCGCCTTCTTCGTCGGCGGCGGCGATGGCAAGGGAGGCGTGGCCATGCCAGAGGGCAATAACCCGAATTTCCGCCAGTTCTACTGGCCCACCGTCTCCGCCCACTGCATCGGCGGTACCAGCGACGCCATGGGCTCTGCTATCGCTATCCCCGGCCCCACCGAAATGCCAGCACCGGGAGCAAAGCCTGGCGAAACCGTATTCCTCTTCACCGCTCTCGGTACCCCACCGGCCGCGCGCGAACAGGGCGGAATGAATGTCCAGTGGTTCAACCTCGATACCCTGCGCAGCGGTGTTACCCCGCTCAATAACAACGGCATCAACAATGATGGCCCTACTACCTTGTCCGGCACCGCACAGACCGGCAAGGGCACGGTTGTAGCGCTGCTTAGCGGGTCTGTTAATACCGCAGAATCGCGCTGTAATTTCGCGCCCACCGCCGCCTTCCTTGAGGTGAAGTAGATGGCGGTAGATCTCCATCCGGTCAAGCGCGAGACCTTTAATACCGCGAACTATACGAATACCGATCCCAAGGGTTACCTGCGAGAAGTTGATACCTACACCGAAACCGACTTTGGCCTTTACATGGCCCGGGGCGCCGATCACCCGCGCTTTGGCTACTTAGAATCGTGGTTGCTGCCGGATCTCAATCTGCGCGCCAATATCTTCCACTTTCGCCCTGGCGTCGACGTTCGCCAAGATTTTTATATCGACGTTGCCGAAATCCTGCGCGATGGTGCAGTGTGGACCACCCGCGATCTTTACGCAGACCTCGTAGCCACGCACGGAGAGCCCATCTGCGTGCTCGACATCGATGAGCTATCGGCCGCAACTTCCGCAGGTTTAATTACCGCCGAAGATGCGGAGAAAGCGATCGATACCACACTTGCCGCAGTAGAAGGCATTACTCGCAGCGGCGACGATGCGATGGCTTGGTTGGCACACCAAGGGATAAACTTGTATTGGTCCGATAACATCACCCTAACCCCAGAAGGATAATTTATGGCTGGAGGCCTTTTTGCCCTGCTTGACGACGTCGCCCTGATCGCCCGCTCCGCTGCCTCTAGCGTTGACGATGTGGCCGCCCTTGCGGGTAAAACCTCCATGAAGTCCGCAGGTGTGGTGGTCGACGATGCCGCCGTAACCCCGCAATACGTCGAGGGCATTAAGCCGCAGCGTGAGCTGCCGATGATCTGGCGCATCACCAAGGGCTCGCTCATCAATAAGCTCGTCATCATCTTGCCCATCGCCATGATCCTCTCTTGGATCGCGCCGTGGGCGCTCACGCCCATCTTGATGTGCGGCGGCACCTATTTGTGTTTCGAGGGCGCGGAAAAAATCCTGCATCACCTTCTTCCCCACCGAGAGAAGGAAACTGAATCGGTCCAGGAAAAGGGCGCAGACGCCGAAGATAGCTTGGTCAAGTCCGCGATTACCACTGACCTCATCTTGTCATCTGAGATCATGGTTATCTCCTTAAACGAGGTAATCGACCAGCCGTTCTGGATGCGCCTGGGAGCCCTCATTTTCGTCGGCATCTTGCTGACCCTGGGTGTCTACGGCGCCGTGGGCCTGTTGGTCAAGATGGACGATATTGGCATGGCCCTCAATAAGCGCCACAATGGCAAGTCCACCGTGGGCAACGCCTTAGTCAAGGGCATGCCGATCTTTCTCGATATCATCGGCGTCATCGGTACCGCCGCCATGCTGTGGGTAGGCGGCCACATCGTAGTCAAGGGCCTGCACGAATTCGGCATGGATCAGCCGCATGAATTCATCGCGTCCGTGACCGAGAAGATCTCCAATGGCGCCCTGGCGTGGCTGGCAGATACCGGCATGTCCATGGTCTGCGGCCTAGTGCTTGGCGTAGTGGTTGCCACCATCGTGATGGCAGTCAAGGCCTCCTTTGGCAAGACCTCGGCCACCTCCGCCCAGCCGGCGGAGGCTTGAAACGCCGTAGCCCGGCTACATAAATAGCATCAGCGAAACCGCCATCACGGCCATGCCAGCAATCAAGCCGTAGATAGCGTGATGGTGCTCGCCGGTCTCCTCAGCGGTGGGCAATAGCTCATCCAGCGAGATAAAGACCATAATGCCGGCAATGGCGGCGAAACTAATACCCATCGTCGCCGGCCCAATGACCGGCATGAGAAGGCCGAAGCCGATGAGCGCGCCGAGCGGCTCGGCCAGTCCAGACAAGGTCGCCCACCAAAAGGCCTTCTTGCGGGAGCCAGTGGCCTCGCGCAGCGGAACAGCCACCGCAATACCTTCCGGGATATTGTGAATGGCGATGGCCACTGCCACCGGCACCGCAATTTCCTTAGATTCCAGGCCGGATAGGAAGGTGGCAAACCCCTCGGGGAAATTGTGCAGGCCCAGCGCGCAGGCGGTAAATACGCCGGTTTTCATTAGCTTCTTGCGGCGGGCTTCTTCGGCCGTGGTGGCCGGCTCATCGGGGTTAATCTCCTCCGGCACGAGCCGGTCAATGATGGCGATGACGGCGATACCAGCAAAGAACGCCCCGACGGCGGCCCAGGTGCCGGTGGTTTCCTCGCCGAGGGCGTCGGAAAGCTGCGCAATGCCCTCCGGAAGGATCTCCATAAAGGAGACATACAGCATCACGCCGGCCGAAAGCCCCAGTGCAGCGGCCATAAAAGCCGGCCCAGGCTGGCGCCTTCCCACCGCCAAAGCGCCGCCTATCGAAGTCGACAGCCCTGAGAGCAGCACCAAGGCGAAGGCAAAAGCGAAGGTACTAAAGGTCATATCTGGCACCCTACCTGACAATGATTATCAGGTATTAACCTTCGTTCTTTTCTTCTGTTACGGGCGAGATAAACTCACCATTCTCAATGGAAGGGTCATTGTCCACGTACTCGCCTGCTTCGTAGTCATACCCCACAGCACGGCCCTCCTCGTCCGTGCGTGCGTACCAATCCGTCACCTCAGCCGCAGTGGAGTTAAAGTGCGCACCCGTAGCGTAGTCCCCCTCTGTCGGCTCGATGGACAGGGCAAAGTTATCTCCATAGTCGCGCACGCCGCGCACAATTGCGTTGGAGACTGCCTCATCCTCGTAGAAATGGCGGATGGAGGCGGGATCGTGGCGCAGCTCGCGCACCAGCGCGATGCACATCAGAACAATGATGACCGCAAACGGCAGCGCCGTCACAGTAATAAGATTCTGCAACCCCTGCAGGGCGTTGCGGCCGCCAGCGAGCAAAATGACCACGGCGATGCCAGCCATGCATACCACCCAAAAGACCGTAACCACGGGGTTCGGCTTGGGGTTCCCGCGCTGGGTGAGCTGGGAGTTCACAATCGAAGCGGAGTCTGCAGTCGTGATGAAGAAGACCACCAGCATGACGATGACGATAGGCGCCATCCATTCCGCTCCCGGGAAGTGATCGAGCACCTTGAAGAAGATATCCTCGGCCGCCGGCATGGAATCGATGGTCCCATCCGGCGCTATATCGCCATCACGGCGCTGCAACCAGATGGTGGTGCCACCCAAGATGGTAAAGGCGCCGACAATAATGGCAGATGGGATCAACAGCACGCCGAACACGAACTGACGAATGGTGCGGCCGCGCGAAATCTTGGCCACGAATACGCCGACGAACGGCGACCATGATACCCACCACGCCCAGTAGAAGGTGGTCCAGGAGGACAAGAAGGCCACCATGTCCTCTCCTTCGCCCATATTGGCCGAGAGCATCTGTGGCATCTCGTCGAGGTACTCAATAACCACGGCCGGCAGCATATTGGCCAAAAAGGCGGTTGGCCCGACGACGAAGAAGAAAAGCGCCAAGGCCATGGCCAATACAAGATTGATATTAGAAAGCCATCGAATGCCCTTGGCCACGCCGGAGACAGCCGAGAAAATCGTGCCGATAGACAACACGACGATAATTACCAGCGCCGCCGTATTACCGGTAGTAGACCAGCCGCTGACCAGCTCCACGCCGCGGCCAATCTGTAGGGCACCAATGCCCAAGGTGGCGGCGGTGCCAAAAAGAGTGGCAATAATGGCCAAACCATCAATGATTCGGGCGGGCAGGGAGTCGCTGGAACGGTTACCAAATAGCGGCATCAAAATGGAGCTCATTAGCGGTACCCGGCCGCGGCGGAAGGACACATAGGACACGCACAGACCCACGATGGCATAGATCGCCCAGGCATTAATGCCCCAATGCATAGCGGCTTGGGCCATGGCTCCCAGTACAGCCTCATCGCTGGCTGCCTCATAGGAGCCCGGGCGCGGGGAAAGGTAATAGCTCAGCGGCTCGAAAGGACCAAAGAAAATGATGCCTATGCCAATGCCAGCACCAAAAAGCATGGCCGCCCAGCTCACCGTGGAAAATTCCGGCTTTTCTCCGTCTAAGCCCAGCGGGATCTTGCCATATTTGGAAAAGGCCAGGATGATGAGCAAAAACATTAGGAAGGTCGCCAGGGCAGTAAAAATCCAGCCTAGGTTGCGCATTACCCAATCTAGCGCCGCCGAGGAGGAATTAAAGACCTGCTCAGGCGCTATAACTCCCCAAATGACGAAGACAATGATCAATCCGCCGACTACGAATAGAATCGGTTTGTCTACGCCATATTTCACCTTCTGATCCTCAATGGATACTCCTGGTACCAGCGCCGGGTGGATATTATGCGGGTACATAATGTCCTTCAAGATGCGCTTGGCGTTTCGAGTACGCTTTTTGCTTTCTTCCGAGTTATTGACCCCGCGTGCGGAGTGCGGTGAGGAAGACGATGAAGAAGCGATGGTTCTACTCCTATTATGTTTTCCGGGCTAGCAACTTTTAGAGAGCTGTATATACACTAATAAAAACTCGCAGGATATAAAGCTGAGCCAACTATTTACCCCATATGCGTAAGATGAAATACACACAAAATTGCCGGCCTTAAACCTTGGGAGTGACTTTCTATGGCGCTTTACCCGCTCGCTACTAGTTACTTCGGTGTAGAGCACGTGGCGGTGCTCGAGCACCCAGTGGTGGGCACTGCGTTGAGCATCCCCGGCGTGGCACAGCAGGCAGCGCTTGTCGATGTCTCCCTAGAACCCGATACCTACACCAACGGCTGGCGCATCCGCTCTGAATTTGGCTTCCTCGGCCTCCTAGATGAGGTAGAAGCTGCTGAGTATCCTGCTTTGGAGCGACTGAAGCTCTCTTCTGCCCAGCCGCAGACTATCGCCACCGTGAAAGTAGTAGATGGCGAGGTGGACGTTGCCGTATCTCTTGGCTTGTGGCCGTGGATGGTTCCGGTCAATGATCAGCCCCAGGGCACGGCTTTGCTGGCCGGCGGAAAGGGCATGCTGATCGATACCGCGGCCGGGGACCTTACTGCCACGCAGCTCGATAGGATGGGTTCGCAACAATTCTTCGTCACCGTTGACGTCCTGGACGATACTGCGGTGGCCACCTGCGGGGAGGTCGTGCTTGGCCCCTGCGGCACTATCGCCGAGCTTCCCGGTCTGCGGGCCGCGCTTGCTGCGGTTCGTGGCTCTGGTGCTGGAATCTCGGCTCGAGCCTATTCCAGCCACGGAATGCTTGCCGTTGACTTTCCTGCTGATGAGGCCACCGACGCCGAGGTGTTCTCTCCCGCTGTCCCACCATTGCGCGTGCCTGCTGACCACCCCGCAATCCCATCTGCCTCACCAACGGCTACACCCGCGCAACCCGAGGCGTGGGAGCACACCCTTAACGCTGACTCTATTGTCAGCGCGCTTCCCGCCGGTTCCCGTCGACCAGTTGGACCGCGCCGGGCCAAGCCGCACACTGGGGCTGCCGCTGAGGCCGCACCGCCACAAGCCAGTGCAGAGCTTGCGAAACTAGTTTCATCCGTTCCCGGCGAGCAGAACTTCAGCTGGCGCGCGCTGCCGGTAGCCGATGAGCCTGGCCGGTTTTCCTCCGAGTCCGCCCGCGTGCGAGCCCGGCGCGTTGCCCGCGAGGCCTCCCACCACCGTGGGGGCAATCACCGCAAGTAGCCGGGATCGGCTATGAGCTAGCGCAGGGTTCTTTGGCCTCCCTCGCCGCGGCGGGTGATCCGTTGGGAGTCGAGATATTCGAGCAACGGGATGGCCACCCGGCGTGTGGTCCCCAGCGCCTGGCGGGCAGCAGAAAGCGTAAAGGGCTGTTCTAGCTCGGCTAGGCGGCGACGAGCCTCATCAGGGGCCGAAGGCAAAAGAATGATGCCTTGTTTGAGTCGCAATAGGCGCCCAGCGCGTTCGGCGGCGGCGAGTTCCTTGGTACTAATCCCCAGTTCCGCTAGTTCATCCGCCTCCGGTGCTGCAAAGGGGTCCGCCTTGAGTTTCGATTCAATGGCAGCAACCCCACGCTCGGCGGCGCCTAAGTCGACGCTCTGCCCAGGCAATCGCAACACTCCGTCGCTGTTTTCTACCTTCGCCGCAGCGATGGCGAGGCTGAGTAAGCCTTCCTCTCGCAGGTCGAGGGCGTCCATTGCTGCCTTACGCGGCATTCCTGGTGCCAGGGGATGTGCGGTGGCGTGGGAATGCAGGGCATCGCTAAGCGCTTGCTTCCACCGTGTCACCTGGCCAACAGCAATCCACCAGTCGCGGAAGGCGATGATGCCTGCGGGTGGCGCGGCGGTATCGAAGCCATCGCGTACGAGTTCTTCCAAGCGGGCGTAGCCGACGCGGCGCAGGTAGGTGGCTGAATCGCGGAATGATTCCTGAGCACCTAGCGCTTCGGCGCGGCGGCGCGCTGCCCCGCGCCGGTTAAGCTCGGGCGGGCGCAGATCTACTGCCTCCACCCCGGCTACGACGTGCCGGCCGCCGGGGCTGCGGACAACGAAGCGATCAAGGAGCCGAAGGGGCAACGGACGAGACAGGCTAAGGCGCGCGAAATCGGCCGAAAGGGGGCGCAGGTGGGCCTCTACCCCGGCGGTGCCGGTGTGGACGACGAGGTTATCTGGCTGCCCATCGAGCTCGGCACCAAATGTGCGGCGGACATCGAAGGATTCCACCATGCGCCAGGCACCCGGGGTAAGCAGGGCATCGCCGCGGTGAATATCGGAGGCATCCACCCCTCGCAGGTTGACGGCCGCGCGGGTCACCGGACCAAGGGTTTTATGCGCGGTATTTTCACTGTGCAGTCCCCGGATTTCTACTTCCTTTTCGCCATCTGCCGTGGCTGCCAGCAGACTATCGCCCACGCGCAGGCTGCCCGCAGCAAGCGTTCCGGTGACCACGGTGCCCACGCCCTTAACGCTAAAGGCGCGGTCCACCCACATCCGCACTGGCGCTTGTGTATCGGGGGCAGGCAGACCTGCCAGTAAATCATCTAGTGCCTGGCGCAGCTGCTCAAGCCCGTCACCGGTAGGGGCGGCTACGGGGATAATGGGGGCGTCGGCAAGCGGGGTGCCGGCCAGCTGCGCCCGAATCTCGGCGGTGCGCTCCACGGTGGCGCGGTCGCTGCGAGTTAGCGCAATAATGCCGTGCTCTACTCCCAGTGCCCGCAAAGCATCGCGATGATCGGTGGACTGGGCCTGCCATCCCTCATCGGCCGCAACCACGAATAGCACTACTGGGGCTGGGCCTACGCCGGCAAGCATATTGCCCAGAAATTTCTCATGGCCGGGCACATCAACAAAGGCTACATCCGCCCCAGAGGGCAAAGTGGTCCAGACAAAGCCTAGGTCAATGGTTAGCCCGCGGCGCTTTTCTTCCTCCCAACGGTCTGGGTCCATCTCCGTGAGCGCACGGACCAGGGTGGATTTTCCATGATCCACATGGCCGGCAGTGGCAACAACGTACACCTATCCCACCGCCTTAATCGCGGCTATTACTGCCGCGTCTTGGTGCGCGGGAACGCAGCGAATATCCACCAAACAGCGTCCTTGATGCACGCGGCTTACGACGGATGGATTATGGCGGCGCAGTGCGTCCGCATAGTGCTCGGGCAGGCTGACTGCAAAACCCGGCAGGGGGCATTCGGGTGCCCCGCCACCGCCCACGCGGCCATCATGGGCCACCACGTGCGCGCCGACCGCCTCCGCAATCGCCTCCGTGCGCACGCGATGGATCTCGTGGTCTAAGTGCAGTGCGTCTTGCACCGCATTCGAAGGAGTAGAAATAGCGGCCTCCAAGGCGTTGAGGCGCAGCTTATCTATGCGCACGGCGCGCGCTAGCGGGTGCTGTTTCACCGCGGCAATCGCGTCTTTAGTGCCCAATAGGATGCCGGCTTGCGGTCCGCCGAGCAGCTTGTCACCGGAGGCAATGACGATATCGGCACCAGCGCGCAGCTGGGCATGAATATCCGGTTCCTCAGGCAGGGCTGGGTCATGGGTGAGTAGGCCAGAGCCCAAATCTACAATGAGCCGGGTGCCATGGCGCGCAGCTAGGCGGTGCAGCTCGTCTACTCCTACCGCAGAGGTAAAGCCCTCGATGCGGAAATTGGAGGGGTGCACTTTCAAGATAGCGCCCGTATTGTCCCCCAGCGCACGCTCATAGTCCACCAGGTGGGTGCGGTTGGTAGCGCCGACTTCCTTTAAGCGGGTGGCGGTGGATTCGATGAGCTCGGGCAGGCGAAAGCCCGCACCGATTTCGATAAGCTCGCCGCGCGAGATGATGACCTCCTTACCAGGGGCAAGCGCGGCGGTGGCCAGCAGCAAGGCGCTGGCACCGTTATTTACCACCAGCGCATCTTCTGCACCGGGGCAAGCCGCAAGCAGCGCGGCCGTAGCGCCAGCTCCCCGGTTCTTGGAGCGCTTGCCGGATTCTAGGTCCATTTCCACATCGGTATAGGAGGCGGCATCGTAGAGGGCGTCTACTGCGGCGCTGGGAAGCGGAGCGCGCCCTAGGTTGGTATGGATGATGACACCGGTGGCGTTGATGACCGGCCGCAGGGAATGCGAATTCTTCTCCTCTAGCCGCTGCGCGATAGCTGCGGGAAGCTCACTAATGGGCACTCCGCCACGGCGGGCTTGGCTGACTGTGACCTGGATAATCGCGCGGATGGTGTGCTCGGCAAGGCGCTGGCGCGCGGCAGCTACTTCTGGCAGCTGGAGCAGCTCGTCCATGCGCGGGATATTCCTGCGGGGATCGGGGCTGGCAGCCGGCGTGGGCGTGGGCACTATGGCATTCCTCCTTACGCGCGAGTGGCGGAGACGGACAGGAATCGAACCTGCCAGACCGAGATGCTCGGCCTCACCGGTTTTGAAGACCGGGGCGCCCACCAGGACACGTACGCCTCCGTATGCTCACCTTACACGGGCATTCCACGGTACCGAGACACCTACCAGAAGCTACATTCATCGCGGTGCGCCATAGTGGCTCCTGCGCCGCCCGAAGAGATTCCTTAGCGGCGCACTATTCCCCTTTAATACGCAGCAAGGGGCTCCCGTAGAACTAGTAAAATAGCCGTATGACCGAAGATATTAAGCTCACCTCTTTTGCCGCCGGCGGCGGCTGCGCTTGTAAGATCCCCGCTGGCCAGCTCGAATCCGCCGTCGAGGGCCTCATTGGCAAGGCCGACCCCAACGTGCTGGTTGGCTTGGACGATGGCGACGATGCCGCGGCCGTCAAGATCCAAGATGGTCTGGCGGTTATCTCCACCGCTGACTTTTTTACTCCTATGCTCAATGATCCCTACGACTGGGGACGCGTGGCCGCGGCCAATGCACTCTCTGATGTCTACGCCATGGGCGGTACCCCGGTTACCGCCATCAACCTCGTGGGCTGGCCCAATGAAAAGCTTGGCCTGGATGTCCTGCGCGAGGTCTTGCGCGGCGGCATGGACATAGCCACCGAAGCCGGCATCTCCATTACCGGTGGCCATTCCATCACCGCCCCTGAGCCGCTCTACGGTATGGCCGCCACCGGTATCGTCGCCCCCGATAAGCTCATGCGAAACGACGCCGCTAAGGCTGGTCTTCCTATCACGCTGACCAAGCCCATCGGCGTAGGCATCCTCAATAACAAGCACAAGGCCACCGGCGAGGTATCCCAGGCCGCGGTAGATTCCATGACCGCCTTGAACCGCGAGGCCGCCCACGCCGCGGTGGAGGCGGGCGTACGCGCGGCCACCGATGTCACCGGCTTCGGGCTGCTCGGCCACTTGTACAAGATGTGCCGCGCCTCCGGCATCGCCGCCGAGCTCGATTTCTCCGCCGTGCCCACCATCGAGAGCGCAAAGGAAGCACTGGCAGAGGGCTTCATCCCCGGCGGTTCCCGCCGCAACCTGGACTGGGTGCGCCCACATCTCGATTCCTCTTTGAGCGAGGAAGAGCTAGTGCTGCTTGCCGACGCCCAAACTTCCGGCGGTCTCCTCCTCATCGGCGAGGTCCCCGGCTACCCAGTTATCGGTTACACCACCGAGCGCACCAGCGACGCCTATATCAAGGCCTAAGATGCAGCGACAGATTCCCTATCTTTTCGCCCTCACCGCCACCGCCCTCGCCGCATCGGGGATGGCGGGGTGTTCCACTGAGGAGGCATCGACAAGCGAGTGCTCCCCGGTCGATCCCGCCGCGGTGCGCGAGGCCCTGCCGGATTCGCTCGGTGAAGCCAAGCTCGACACCCAGTCAGCTGAAAAGGATGATCATTCTTTTTCCGCGCTCTACCGCGCAGAGGATAAAGAGCAGGTCAGCTTGCTAGGAACCAAGTATGAGGCCGAAGGAATGCCCATTTGTCCTGCTGACCCCGATGAAGCCGCTCGGCGCTATTTGGAGCTGTTACAAGATGACCTCAACGAGCAAAACGCCGCCCAGCAGCGCCCAGCCAATGACTACTCCCCCTTCGAATTCACCTCCGCTGACCGGCGCTTTTATTGCAGCGCTTGGCCGGTGAAGGATTCGGTATCTACCACCTGCGTGACCACCGTGGGCGATGTAGCGCTGAACTACTACCTCCACCGCGATGGCCACGACTCCACGGCCGAACAGCAACGCATGGAAGACATCGGCGCGGAGCTCTCGCCCTCCCTGCAGGACTTGGTTTAGTCTGGGCTCACCACATCATGGTCGAGGCCTTGCTCGCGCCGGCGCTTTTCCGCACGGCGCTTTTGCGGCCCGATGGTAGTCTCCGGATTCTTCACTGCTTCTAGGCCCGCGTTGAGCACGCCAAAACGCGTGCATGCAGATCCTGCCAAAAGCGATAAGCCTGCGGCCACCGATACCGCGCGAGATTTCGTGGCCGCCGCGAGCGCGCTACCTACGCCACCGGCCGCAATGAGGTATTCCGAGGCCTTCATCAGCGCGCCCGGCTTGCCCTCGTGCAGCGCCTCCCGCGGTTCCGGCTCCATGCCATCTTCCAGCACCTTCGTCGCCGCCAAATCGCTAGCCGCAGCCGCCATACCCAGCGCGCGGGCCGGACCGGCGTACTCGACTGGGGTGGTCACCATAGCCATGCCTGATGACGCTGCCGCTGCCGAAGACACGAATACGTACGGCAGGTGCTTTTTCATGTCATTCCACACCGGGTTCGAGGTATTCGACAACAGCACTGCCGTATAGCCCGCTAGCGGGCCACCGAGCACGCCAACTACCACCCCGGCTGGGGCGGCCGACTTTTTCAGCGCCGTGCGCACCATCTTTGGCAGCGGCAGCGTATGGCCCGTCAGTGCGTCCACTTCTGCCGCGGCAGGAAGAGCGGCCGCGCTCGCGAAACCAGAGAGGATCCAGGATCCCATGGACATCGGCGAAGTCACCTTAAAGACACGGAACATGTTCAAAGCGCGCTCCGGGCGGCCCAAATCCAGAATCAAAAAGACCGATCCCACGGCCGCGGCACCAAAGGCAGAAATGCGGGTGGTACGACGCAGCGGCGCATTCCCTACAGCCTGCGCACCCGCTGCCAAAAGCCCCGAGCCGCCGCTAACACCGCCTAAGAAAAGGTAGGCACCAATCGGCCATTCCCACGGCGGGGCCTTGACCACTGGGCGGCCGTAGTAGGACGAGAACTCGAAGTCCTGCGCCATCCGCTCTTCTTTTGAACCATCCTGCGCGCCCGCGCCTGGTCGCTTACGATTCTTCTTCGGCTTTGTGCCATCGAACTTGCGGTAGCGATTGCGACGCTCCGGCTGCGGCGGGCGATATTGATCAAAGCTGCTCATTTGCGTCCCCCAATCAAAAAGGAACCGGCCACAGCTAGAGCCATGCCGCCGATAGCCTTTGCTGCAGTCTTATACATCTGTGGCAAATCCGCCGTCGGTACCCTCGGGTCCGGCGGCAGACCGTAGACCTCCGGAGAATCCAAAAGCAAGAAGATGGACCCGGTTCCACCTACGCCATCATCCTGATTCGCACCGTATAGCCGAGCTTCGGTCAATCCCTGCTCATGCAACACCCGCACGCGTTCCTTGGCCGCAGCCAACATCTCTTCATACGGGCCGAACTGAATGGAATCCGTGGGGCACGTTTTGGAGCAGGCGGGCTGCTCCCCCTGCTTCAGCCGGTCATAGCACATGGTGCACTTCTGGGCGACGCCCAGATTCTTAATCGGCATCTCCTCGCCCGGAGTATGGTCTGGGCCCTGAGGCGCCAGCTGCTTGAGCTTTTTAAGCACATTGACGCCAGCATGGGAATTATCCACGTGGTCCACGGTGGCGGTTTTATCGTATTTCAGCGCCACGCCACCATCATCGCGGCGCTCAATGACTCCGAAAGGACAACCTGCCACACACGTGCCGCAACCATTGCACACATCATCCTGGACCACGACGGTGCCGAACTCGGTGCGGAAAAGCGCACCCGTGGGGCACACATCTAGGCAGCCTGCATGCGTGCAGTGCTTGCACACGTCCGAGGACATGAGCCACCGGAATGTATCGGTATCCGGAGGGGTGGTATCAACCTCTGGGGCCTGGTCCTTTATCGAAGGCATGCCCAAGGATATGAGATTCTTTCCCTCCTCGCGAGCATGCTCGATACGCTCATTGTTTTGCTCTACAAAGGCCACATGCCGCCACGTATTAGCACCAAGTGCCCCCGTATTGTCGTAGGAGTCACCAGTGACGCCGTAGCCTTCAACCGGGTTGCGGTTCCACTCCTTGCACGCCACCTCACAGGCCTTACAACCAATACAGATGGAAGTATCGGTGAAAAAGGCCATGCGGCGGTACTTATCGTAGCCGTGCCGGCGGGCGTCCTCGGTTAGTAGATTCGTCATTTACTTACCCTCTTCGCTTTCCTCGCCGTTCTCGCCGGGTTCGTCCGCGTTCGCGGGCTTCTGCACTTCTGGGTTATAGGTGAAGGAATCATCCACGGTGAGTAGATCATTGCCGGAATCCAAGTTCAGATGCGCGCGCTTCTGATACTCCTTGAGCATCTCCACTCGGGCCTGACCACGCGGGCGGCGCCCCGGCTGGATATCGCATGCACCAATCTTGGAATTCTGGATGAATACGTTCGGCTCCAGCGTCAATCCCAGAAGATCATTGGCGCCGTCACCGGCCACCGCCGTGGAATCGGACTCGCCATAGTGAAACGGCAAACCGATCTGGTGGAATTCCTCGCCATTAATCTTCATCATCTGCATGCGATCGGTAACCAAGACCTGCGCCTCAATCACGCCGCGGGGCGAGATGATTGTGGCCCACTTACCATTTTCCAGCCCGCGCTTTTCCGCCAAGGCCTTATCAACCTCACAGAATAGGCCAGGCTGCAGCTCCGCCAAATACGGCAGGCGGCGCGACATCGCACCCGAGGTATACATCTCGGTGAGGCGATAGGTGGAGAATACGAACGGGAACACCTCCGAACCGGGCTCGCCTGGTTCTGGGCGCGACAGGTTATCTGGGCGCTTAATGATCAGACGCGTCGGCGATTGCTGCTGCTTGTACAGCACATTGTTCACTGGGGACTCGTGCGGCTCATAGTGGGTGGGCAACGGGCCGTCGGAAAGCCCCGACGGCGCAAACAGCCAACCACGGCCATCCGCCTGCATGATGAAGGCATCGGTGCCGTCGAGGGCCTCCGGGCCCACGGCGTCGACCGGAGCCTTATATTCCGGCGCCTTAGTAACTGGGAAGTCCGGCACGTCATCGCCAACCCACTTTCCTAGGTCAGCGTCCCACCAGACATACTTCTTGCGCTCGGACCACGGAGTGCCATCCGGCTTCGCCGATGCGCGGTTGTAGAGCAGGCGGCGGTTCGCCGGCCAGACCCAACCCCACTCCGGAGCCACCTCATTTTGCTCCGAACCTGGCACCTTACGGGCGGACTGATTAATGCCGTCCTTAAACACACCAGTGTAGATCCAGCAGCCACCGGAGGTGGTGCCGTCATTTTTCATCTCTACGAAGGCGGGCAAAAGCTCGCCCTTCTTCGGACCGTCAAGGTAGTAGCCGTTTATCTCCTTGAGGATGTCCTCAGAATCCGGCTCGCCCTCCTCGGTTTCCACATAGTCCCACGTAACCTTTTGCAAAGGCAGGTCACGCGGATCGGTGGAATCGCGCAGGCGCTCCTTAATCTTCTTGCCCAACTGGTAGAAGAACCACAGGTCACTCTTGGCCTCGCCCGGCGGCGGCGCTGCTTGGAAGCGCCACTGCAGCATGCGCTGCGTCTGGGTAAAGGTGCCAGCCTTTTCCACATGGGTTGCCGCTGGCATCAAGAAAACCTCGGTGCCGATATCTTCGGTTTTGAGTTCGCCGCTCTTGATTTCCGGCGAATCCTTCCAGAAGGAGGCGGTCTCAATCTCCTGGAAATCGCGCACTACCAGCCACTTCAGCGCGGCCAAACCGCGGCGCTGCATTCCGCCATTGGACTGCGCCACGGCCGGATTCTGGCCAAAGACAAAATAGCCTTCCACCTGCTCATCCAGCATCGCCATGAGAGTCTCATAGGTCGAATGCGCGCCAGAGATGCGCGGCATGAGGTCATAGCCCCAACCATTGTTCTTGGTTGCCGCATCGCCCCAATAGGACTTCATCAGCGAGACTGCGTAATTCTCACCAATCTGCCAAAAGCCCTTCTGCGACTCGTTACGGATACCATCGACGAACTCTGGCCAGCTTTGCTTATCGACACTCGGCATAGGCAAATAGCCCGGCAGTGAATGGAACAACGTCGGAATATCAGTAGAACCCTGAATCGAAGCGTGGCCGCGCAGCGCCATAATGCCTGAGCCAGGACGGCCCACATTGCCGGTCAGCAGCTGCAAAATAGCTGCGGTACGGATGAACTGCGCACCCAGGGTGTGCTGCGTAAAGCCCAACGCATAAGCAAAGCAGGTAGTTCGCTCGGGCGTAGAGTTCTGTGCTATTGACTCGGCTAGATAGAAGAAGTCCTCCTGCGCAATACCACAGGTCTCCTCCACTGCCTCAGGCGTATAGCGCGCGTAATGCCGCTTGAGAATCTGGAAGACGGAATTCGGATGCTCCAGCGATTCATCGCGTTCCACATTCCACGACGCACCCTCCGGCTTTTGCACGTACTGCCACGAATCCGTGACGTACTTTCCTGTTTCCGGATCATAACCAGAGAACAAACCATCCAAGTCCTCGGTGTCCTGATAGTCCTCCGAGATGATCATCGGAGCATTGGTATACGCCACCACATAATCATGGAAATACAGCTCATTTTCCAGCAGGTAATTAATAACCGCACCCAAAAGCACCACGTCCGTGCCGCCGCGAATGCCGATGTGGCGGTTCGCAAACGCAGACGTGCGCGTGTACCGCGGATCCACGTGAATGATGCGTGCACCACGCTTCTTGGCCTCAACCACCCACTGGAATCCCACTGGGTGACACTCGGCCATGTTAGAACCCTCAATGACGATGCAGTCCGCATTCGCCATATCCTGCAGCGGTTGGGTTGCGCCGCCGCGGCCAAACGAAGTTCCTAGACTAGGAACAGTAGCGGAGTGTCATATGCGTGCCTGATTCTCAAGCTGTATCGCGCCGGCGGCGGTAAATAACTTCTTAATGAGGTAATTTTCCTCATTATCCAAGGTCGCACCGCCCAAACCGGCGATACCCATCGTGCGATTAAGGCTGCGTCCCTCATCGTCCACGTCCTGCCAGCCATTGCGGCGGGCCTCCAAGAAACGATCCGCGATCATCTCCATCGCGGTATCTTCATCAAGATCCTGCCACTCCGTTGAGTGCGGGGCACGGTACTTAACCTTGGTCAGACGCGTAGCGGAGTTAATCAGCTGTTCCGATGCTGAGCCCTTTGGGCACAGGCGCCCGCGAGAAATAGGCGAATCCGGATCGCCCTCCACTTGAATGACGCGGTCATCTTTGACATACACACGCTGCGAACAGCCCACCGCACAATACGGGCACACCGATTGCACCACGCGGTCTGCTTCCACCGTGCGTCCATGCTTATCTTTGCTCTTTTGCGACTGCGTGTTGACGTCCCTACCAAAGGGATCACCGCTGCGCAGCTGGCGCACAACCGGCCAGTTGAGAGGGCTAAAGCGAGACATATCCCTAAATCTATATTTAGACAAGCCAAAAAGCCAGAAAGGCTACCCTAACTAGCCTGCACCGCCCATAGTGCCCGCTTGACCCCCTCGGCGATCTCTTCCAGCTCCATCATCGGCTTATTTGTCTTGTTCTGCTCCTTGAGGTAGGGAACGTGCACAAATCCCACCTGCACATCCGTTCCTGCAAAATGCTGCAGCAGACCATACAACAACTGATTGCAGACAAAGGTTCCAGCCGTATTTGACAGTTGCGCCGGAATATCTCCCAACGCCTTAACCATTGCCTTAACCGGCAACGTGGAAAGATACGCCGCTGGGCCTTCATCCACAACCGGTACATCCACCGGTTGGTACCCCGCGTTGTCTGGAATTTCGGCATCCATGACATTGATCGCGACCCGCTCTGGGATGATGCGCTCCCGTCCGCCGGCTTGACCAAGGCAGACGACTGCATCCGCTGATTCTTCTTCGGCGGCCTCAGTCACCCTACGCAGCGATTCCCCGAACCTCGTTGGAACAACCAGTTGTGAAATCTCCGCGCGCCCGATGCGCCCAGGTAAGTGATTCAACACTTGCTCCGTAGGATTTATACTCTCTCCGCCAAAAGCATCGAATGCAGTCACGAGGATTTTCATGCCGCCAGTATTCCAGATGCTATGCGGGCGCGTCCTTCGCGCTCACCGGCGAAGGAGTTTTGGTGTTGCGGAACTGCACTAGTGAGCGGAAAGGGGACTCAAAAACTCATCCCCTACCCTTCGCGCTCACCAGAAACCGTCCTTCGAGGCGTTTTACTCTTAACCGTGAGCGCGAAGGACGGGCTCCTATCAGATCTGCTGCTTCGTAGTGCAGTCGATCTTCGCATAGGGCCGACCCTTCTTATCCACGGACGTCAGTGCGTAGTTTCCATTATATGCGCGGCAGCCGGTATATGTATCAACCACCGGCGCCGGTTGAGGAGCCGCTTGTTGCTCGGCCGGCTGATACGCCGGGCTCTCGGAATCCTGCGTTGGTTGCTCCGCTACCTCCACCTCGGGTGCACTTTCCTCGGCCTGCCCGCGCTCTTCTTGCCGTTGCTCTTCTACTCGGCGCTCTTCCTCCTGGCGCTCCTTCTCGCGCTTTTCTTCCTCTCGCTCTTGTTCTTCTAGCTCATTAATCTTTTCTCGAGCCTGTTTCTCATTTCCCCGAAGCTCGCGTTCTTTATTGGCTGCAATCTCTTTCGGAGCATCCGGATAAGCGGTCTTTTGGAAGGTGCTCCGACCGTCCTTAGAGCGAGTCAGGGCTACCAAACCCGCCTTTGCAGCAGCGGATTGATTTATGTAGTCCTCATAAGCTGGGATGTCCCCTGCCTCAATTCCTGCAAAAGCTGCAGCTGCAGCTTCGGCGATACTACGTGCTTCGGCCATCTCTTCGTCACTGGAAACTTTGCATTCATCCGAAACCGCAAAGATTCCCTCGCCGGCATCTTTAGGTGCACGTTCGGCCTTTTGCACTTCTTCGTAAAACTTGTCATTTCCTCCGAATACAACGGCAGCGGCTAATCCTTCTGCTGCAATATCGGCGTTAACAAAGTCGTCCTCAAGGAATGCCCCAGCAAGGGTGCGGCCGTATTTATCCGTACTTTCTGAGTCATACTCCAACCGGAGTTCAGTCCCCTGCGGCAGCCGCCTTTCCAAATAGTGCTTCGCTTCTTCCGCGAGACATTCGCTGGGCTCCCCGTTATGGCCGATTTCCGGCGTATCGATGTTCAGCAGTCGCACCCGGGTATTTTCACCGTCTATATCAACGTCGATGGTGTCGCCATCGATGACCCGATTAACCACAACCGTGTCTTCATCATCGCCGCCCAAGGCAATAAAAGCTACAGCTCCAACCGCGAATATACCGACGAGGGGTTTGACCCAACCCATAAATGCGTCTCCTGAGATAAAGAAAAAAGATACTTAAAGTTAGCAGTGAGGCACAAGGTGATTATTCAACCCCTCCCTCCGCGCTCACCGGCAATAGAAAACCACCTCAAACATCTCACTGCGTGAGCGCAAAGGGCTGAGGTGGAAACGCCGTTAGTGATGCCGCATCTTGTACCTGCGGGCATTCAGGGAATAAGGTGAGCAGTATTGAAGTTGAACCGAACAGTATCTGGCGAATAGTCCGATCTGTCCATTTTTGTTTTCAAAGGAATCTTTATGTCTCAACAAGAGTCTTCGCGCTCCAAGCTTCCCGGCTGGGCCACGGGATTCGGTGCGCAGGTCATCGCAGGCCTTATTATCGGCCTTATCCTGGGCTTCATTGCCTCCGGCATGGATACTGATCCAGATAACCCCGGCTGGTTAACTACCCTGCTCACCGGCGTCGGTGGCGCCTACGTGCAGCTGCTCAAGGTGATGATCCCGCCGCTGATTTTCGCGGCCGTCGTCACCTCTGTCGCCAACCTACGCAAGGTAGCCAACGCCGCTTCCCTAGCGATTTCCACGTTGGCGTGGTTCGCAATCACCGCTTTCTTCTCTGTTCTGACGGGCATCATTGTCGCCGTGGTAATGAAACCGGGCGTCGGCACAAGCGTTGACGCAGCTACCGCGCAGGATCCTTCCCATGTTGGCTCGTGGACCGCGTTCTTTGAGCAGCTGCTGCCGCAAAATTTCCTCGGCCTTTCTGCCTCGCTTTCCGACGGCGAAGTTTCCCTCAGCTTCGGTGCCCTCCAGCTCCTTGTCATCTCGCTGGCCATTGGAATCGCCGCAGTCAAGACCGGCAAGTCTGCTGAGCCTTTCTTGCGCTTTACCGAGTCCTTCCTCAAGGTCATCCAGGTTATCTTGTGGTGGATCATCCGCCTGGCGCCGATTGGCACCGCAGCGCTTATTGGCAAGGCCGTAGCTACCTACGGCTGGGACGCACTGGGCTCGCTGGGCAAATTCGTTCTAGCTATGTACGTGGGCCTCGGCTTGGTATTCGTCGTCATCTATCCGGCCGTACTGAAGTTCAACAAGATTCCGGTCATGGGCTTTTATAAGCGCGTATGGCCAGTCACTTCGTTGGGCTTTGTCACCCGTTCTTCTATGGGCGTTATGCCAGCCACTGAGCGGTTTAGCGAAAAGGCAATGGGTGTTCCGTCCGAATATGCGTCCTTTGCCGTGCCGCTGGGTGCAACCACAAAGATGGACGGCTGCGCTTCCGTCTACCCGGCCATCGCAGCCATCTTCGTTGCCCAATTCTATGGAGTTGACCTCGACTTCTCGCAGTATCTCCTCATCATCTTCGTTTCCGTTATCGGTTCTGCAGCTACCGCAGGTACGACGGGTGCAACGGTCATGCTCACACTAACCTTGTCTACGCTGGGCCTGCCACTGGCCGGTGTCGGCCTCTTGCTAGCCATCGAGCCGATTATTGATATGGGCCGCACCGCACTTAACGTCACTGGACAAGTACTGTGCGCGACCATCGTCGCCAAGCGCGCTGGAATCCAAGACAGAGCAACCTGGGATGCTGCAGAAAGCGGCGTCAGGGACATTATGGATTCTGACTCGGCCGAGGCTATTGGAGTCAAGGCTTAAGCCAGTCTCCTAATTCAAGCAAAAAGAAAAGCCCGCAAGGTTAACCGTTAACCTTGCGGGCTTTTGGCTATGCGCTTTTACTTCTTCTTGAAGCCATCAACACCATCGGTGTCGATCTGCTCCTTGCGCAGCTCCTCAGTGCGGGTCTCGGTATCGCGGACGGTATCCTTCTTCAGGTTGACTTTCTCGACCGGGACGGTTTCCTTGTCGATGTTCACGCGCTCCTCGTGCAGAGTAACGGAAGCTTCCTCAGAGTCGCCAGAGATAGCGCCGTTGTAGTTATTGGCTTCCTCAGCGTTGATCGGGGTGCGCTCGACACGAACTTCCTCGCGGTCAACCGGAACCTCAACGGTCTCAGTATCGGTCACGACATACTTACGCAGGCGAGCCTCACCGGTAGCTACGCGCTCCTTGTTGACGTTGAGCTGCTCCTCAGAGCGGATGAGCTCACCGTCGTTGTTCGTACGTGCAGCAGCATCGTCTGCGACGCCAGTCTTACGCTCGGCGTGAGCGGCGTCGGTAGCTGCCTTATTTTCATCGGCTCGTGCACCAGCAACACCTGCACCTGCAGCGCCTGCGCCAGCACCAGCTGCGCCTGCACCAGCGGTCAGGTTGTGATCCTTGTCAGCGCCAGCCTGCACGTCGCGCTTAGAGTCAAGGTTGGAATCCTTGTAGTCGGTAACGTCTTGTGCGTTTTCCAGGCCGTAGTGCTTGAAGATATCGGATTGTGCTTCTGGGGTCAGCGGCTTATCGGAGTCGAAGTCTGGTGCATCCTTGATGCGATCTTTGGAGAAGCCCAGCTTCAGGTCATCACCGGAGAAATCATGACCACGCAGCGGAACCAAGCTGGAGTTCATGCCGAACAGGCCGTGGTTAACCTCAACGAAGGTCGGCTGGCCGGACTGGTCATCAACGAATACCTCGTTGACATCGCCGAGCTTCTCGCCGTCCTTGTCGTATGCGGTGGCGTTAAAAAGGTCCTTAATGTTCTTACCCACTGTCAGTAAATCCTTTCTGCTATTGGTATAGCTATCTTCAACCAAACAAAAGGACATTTTCTTACCCCCCCAACACGTGGAGTGCGGGGGTGAAAATCTCTTTTTGTTTGCTGTGACAACCACCATACGGAGAATTCAAGTTTTTTCGACCGACAGCAGAGAAAATTCTGCAATTTCTTCACTGATTGCCCAGTTCATGCAGCTCAGAAAGCACTATAACGGTTTTATAACATCCGAATAATTGCACCGTAAAAGCCAGGAACGAGAAGACTCGATGTCGAATAGCGTGCCCACAGTGCCCATAGTCAATAGACTCAACAATCACCAAATTTCCCAACACCAAAAACACCCCCGAACGGAGGAAACAGGAAACATTCAGGTTTCTCTACATAGGGGGTAGCTACTTTCCGGATTTTTACAGAAGGAACACAGCGTGCATACACCCAAACAGGTAGTCACACATATTGGTCTAGTCGGGTAGAGCCCTAAAACGGAGATGAAAACGGAGTTGCTTTAGGTTTAGCGGAACAGGTATGGCCGCCGATGGTCCAAACCTGCTGGTTCCACGTGGATAAATGCACTGCAGCCCTGAAATAGCTCGTCCAAGGCGATCTCCACGTCATCGGCAACTTCATGGGAGCGCATAACGCTCCACTCTCCTGGCACTTCCATGGTGAGATACACCAGACGCTGCCGACCAGAAGCCACGGTACGCCGATCTGTAAAGCTAACCTCGTGCTTCTCTTCCAATCGTGCCAATAGCTGGCGAATCTGTCTCTGTTCCTCCTCCGGGAGGGCCTCAGAAAGCAGGCGGCTTACGGAATCGCTTAGGAGGGTATAGCCAGTCCATAAAATGTTGATACCCACGGCCAATGCCACCACTGGGTCCAGCCACATCCATCCAGTAAGATACACGGCGGCGATGCCGACTAGGACGCCGACGGAAGTCCAGACGTCGGTAAGCAAGTGATGCCCATCCGCATTCAAGGTAGCGGAACGGTAGTGTTTGCCCGCACGAATAAGGGCGATGCCGACCAAGCAGTTGAGAACGGAAGAAAGCGTGGAAAGCGCCAAGCCCCAACCGGGTTCCGCAATGGGCTGAGGCACAAAAAAGCGCTGAATAGCCGTGTAAATAATCATGCCTGCCGCGATGAAAATCATCGCGCCCTCCACCAAGGCAGAAACGTACTCGGCCTTACCATGGCCAAATTGGTGGTTATCATCGGCCGGCTTGGCAGCAATACGCAGCGCATAAAAACCTGCAACGGCTGCCACCAAATTAACTACGGATTCGAGGGCATCGGAAAGAAAACCCACGGAGCCTGTAAACCACGCGGCCAATGCCTTGAGAGCGATGGTGGCCGCCGCAGCGGCAATGGAAAGCTGCATGAAGCGCTCTAAGACGCGCTGTTCAGAGCCTGGATGGGGCATAGTCACTTCTCCCTTCGGTTCGATTGCGGACCGAAGGTCTCGTTCACGACCACGACGAGCGCGGACGCTGGCTGGCCGGGCTATACGCCAGTATGTCGACCAGGCATCTCGGTTAAACCGAGGGAACTACTCCCCTTCAGGAAATTTCAACCTTATAGGGGCCTTGAATCTGGCGCAAGATCAAAAAGCCACGGGAGGCACCCGTGGCTATATGCGGAAAGAGCTTTAGTGCTGGCCCTCCGCAAATTCCTCAACCAGCTTAGCGTTAAAGGCTGGGAGATCATCCGGCGTGCGGGAAGAAACCAAGCCCTGGTCGCAATGGACTTCCTCGTCCACCCAAGTGGCACCAGCATTGCGCAAGTCTGTCTGCAGGGATGGGAAGGAGGTAAGCGTGCGGCCCTTGAGGGCATCAGCGTCCGTCAAGATCCATGCACCGTGGCAGATTGCACCGAGCGGGAGGCCCTTGCTCATGTGGTTACGCACGATTTCTACTG
Organism: Corynebacterium tuberculostearicum; assembly: GCF_030503735.1. The sequence continues at coordinate 1,068,516 of NZ_CP073096.1, forward strand.
CGGCCTTATCCAAACGCAGCAGGTCAGCATTGTTGGTACCGCCGGGCAAGATGATGCCATCGCAAGACTCGCCGGTAGAGTCAGCGGTAGTGGCATCCACGGAAATCTCCGTACCCTTCTTACCGGTGATGGTGCCGGCCTCTGGGGCGATAACACGCACGGTTGCTCCGGCGTTCTTCACGGCCTCCAGCGGGGAGGTTAGCTCAGAGTCTTCAAAGTCATTGGTAGCGATGATGGCAATGGTCTTGTTTTCTAGTTCAGCCATAATGCGGCCTCCTTTGTTCGGGTACGCCGCCCACAGTAACGCGGAGTTATTCTATTCGCGACCTTCTTTTCTCCTTTGGGGCCAAGACCCTCGCCCTCCGCCAAAGACCAAGCTCAGACCGGCGTGGAATCAGCCGCCAATTTTAAAGTCGCATACATCGCCATCCTGCATGATGTAGTCTTTGCCTTCTTGGCGGACCTTGCCGTGTGCGCGGGCCTCTGCCATGGAGCCCGTCGCCACGAGGTCATCGTAGGAAACGATCTCGGCCTTAATGAACTTCTTCTCAAAGTCAGTGTGAATAACGCCAGCGGCCTGCGGGGCGGCAGAGCCCTGCTTGATAGTCCACGCGCGGGCTTCCTTCTCACCTGCGGTGAGGTAAGTCTGCAGCCCCAGGGTGGCGAAGCCTGCCTTGGCCAAGGTAGCCAGGCCGGGCTCATCTTGGCCTACGGCCTCGAGCAATTCGCGCGCTTCGTCTTCTTCCAGCTCGAGCAGCTCGGTTTCGGTCTGTGCGTCTAGGAAAACGGCCTCGGCTGGGGCAACGAGCTGGCGCAGTTCTTCCTTCTTAGCGTCGTCGGTAAGCACGGCCTCGTCCGAGTTAAAGACATAGAGGAAAGGCTTGGCAGTCATCAGGTGCAGATCGCGCACGAGGGAAAGGTCAATCTCGCCCTCCTTCGCGGCGGCGAAGAGGGTGCGATCATCTTCCAGAATCTCCTGGGCCTTCTTGGTTGCTTCCACCTCAGCGACCAGGTCCTTATTCTTGCGCGCATCTTTTTCTAGACGTGGCAAGGCCTTTTCGATGGTCTGGAGGTCCGCAAGGATGAGCTCGGTATTAATAACGGAGATATCGTTGCGCGGGTCAACCTTGCCATCGACGTGGATGACGTTGTCATCGGAGAAAGCGCGCACCACCTGGCAAATGGCATCCGCCTCGCGGATATTAGCTAGGAAGGCATTGCCCATGCCCTCGCCCTGGGAGGCACCGGAGACGATGCCGGCGATATCCACGAACGATACGGTGGCAGGAAGAATGCGCTCAGAGTTAAACATTTCCGCCAAGCGGGTTAGGCGGGCATCCGGCAACTCCACCAGGCCCACGTTGGGCTCGATGGTGGCGAACGGGTAGTTCGCCGCCAAGATCTCAGAACGGGTTAGGGCATTAAACAAAGTGGACTTGCCCACGTTGGGCAGGCCGACGATTCCTAGTGTAAGACTCACGGGGCCAATCCTAACGCACCCGCTTTCTTTTAAGGCAAGATGGTGGGGTGAGTTCTGATAGCCAACCGCTGCCCGATGACCCTCAAGCAGGCTTGGGCGATAAGTTTGATGAAAGCTTCGATACCAGCAAGCTGGAGGATGTATCGCCGCATCCGCCAGGCGATCAGGTTGACCGCTCGGTCATCGCCGGCGAGGTGGTTAAGTCCGCGTCCCTGTGGGCGGTCCGCCTACTCATCATCTGCGTGTTCCTCTATGCCCTCTACCGCCTGCTCGGTAATTTCTGGCAGGGCATCTTGCCGGTACTTTTGGCGCTTATCATTTGCACCGTCCTAGCGCCCGTGGCTAAGAAGCTGCGCGGTATAGGCCTTCCCGCCGCTTTGGCGGCCGCCGTAACTATTTTGGTGTCTTTCACAGCCGTGGGTGGGCTCATTGCCTTCGTCGCGCCAGACTTCATGCGTCAATCCCGTTCGCTGTATTTGCAGACGGTGTCCGGCATCCAAAGCTTGCAACTATGGGCCCAGGGCCCGCCTCTCAACCTCGATAGCGAGGATATGAGCAGCTATATCGATGAAGCGGCTTCCTGGCTGCAGCAGCGCGCCGGTGCCATCGCCGGATCGGTCTTCACCGGCATCGGCACGGCCACATCGATCCTGGTCACCCTCTTTATCGTGTTGGTGCTTACCTTCTTCTTCCTCAAGGACGGCGCCAAGTTTTTGCCTTGGCTGCGCGATGCTACCGGCAAGCGCGCCGGCTGGCACCTCACGGAGCTGCTTACTCGCGCCTGGAATACGCTGGGCGGTTTCATTCGCGCCCAGGCGGTTGTCTCGCTTGTCGACGCCATCTTTATCGGCATCGGCCTCGCCCTTATCGGCGTCCCTTTGGCCATGGCCTTGGCGATTATCACCTTTATCGCCGGGTTTATCCCCTTTGTAGGTGCCATCGTGGCCGGCGCCCTTTCGGTCACCATTGCGTTGGTGTCCCTTGGAATCACCAAGGCCTTACTGGTTTTAGGCCTAGTTCTGCTGGTCCAACAGTTGGAGGGCAATGTGCTCTCGCCGTGGCTGCAGTCCAAGGCAATGGACCTGCACCCAGTCATCGTCTTGGTCTCCGTGACGGTCGGCTCCGCTCTCTTTGGCCTCGTGGGTGGTTTCCTTGCGGTTCCAACCGCCGCAATGTTTGCCGTGGCCTACCGCTACGGGCAGGACATGATGAAGCTCCAGTCCGGTGAAAAGACCGCAGCAGATTTGGACTTTTCCACTGTGGCTGGCTATCTCATCGGCCGCTACACCGAAGACCAAGGGCGTTATAAGCGCGAGGCGTGGCTACAAATGCCAGACTATGCTGCCCCAGAAGGCGCGTTTGCCGACGTCTCTGCTGACGGCGATTTAGACTCCCTCGACGCCGCCCTCAACGTAGAGTCCACTCCACAGGAGCATCGAAAACCCGGCATGCGCGCTAACCTGCGGCGTGCGCGCGACTCCTTCGAAGAGCTTTTGAACGGAGATTCGAAAAAGTAGTAGGTTGTGTCGGCAGCACATGCCATGCTGGAGACTATGACTTCCACTTTGCCCGTGCTGCTACTTCTTATCGGCCTTATCCTTGGCGCGGTGATGGGCTGGCTAGCCCATTCCTACTCCGCCACTCGTTCTGCGCCGAGCGCCGAACACCGCGCGCTACAGGATTCACAGCGCCGCCAAGCCGAGCTCCAACCGCTAGAAAAGGCCATGGACCGCTTGGGATTTCAGCTCCAAGAAATTGAGGAAGATCGCAGCGCGCTGCTCGCATCCCTATCGAGCCAAGTACAGGCGGTTACCCGTACCTCCTCCCGTCTTAATGAACGCACCGATAAGCTCGTCAGCGCCTTGCGCTCGCCGAATGTTCGTGGACGTTGGGGCGAGGTGCAGTTAGAGCGCGTTGTCGAACTTGGAGGCATGACCAAGCATGTGGACTTTGACTGCCAAGTCTCTGCGCCGCTCGGCGGGCGAATAGTTCGCCCGGACATGCTCATCAACTTGGCCGGTGGCCGCCATATCATCGTGGACGCCAAGGTTCCTTTTACTTCTTACCTCGATGCCCTTGAAACAGAGGACCCAGAAGAACACGCTGGTTTCCTGCGCCGTCATGCACATTTGATGCGCGGGCATATTCAAGCTCTGTCCCAAAAGGACTACATCGAAGCTTTTCAGCCCACTCCGGAGTTCGTGATCCTTTTTGTTCCTGCCGATCCTTTCCTCGATGCCGCCCTTTCGGTGAATCCTGAGCTCATCGAGTATGCCTTTGAACACAACGTGGTGATCGCCACCCCCAGCTCCCTTTTTGCACTCTTGCGCACGGTGGCTATGGGCTGGCAGCAAGAGGACATTTCTGCCAAAGCCAAGGAGGTCCAGCGCTTAGGCCGCGAACTATACACGCGCCTGAATACCCTATCTGCGCATTATGGAAAGGTTGGTCACAACCTAGAAAAGGCGGTCGAGGCCTATAATGCCACACTGTCCTCACTCGATTCACGCGTGGGTGTTACCGCCCGGAAATTGCATGAGATGGATATACCGGGCCGCACGGACCGCACTCCTCGTGAACCGTTGCCCATTGACACCTGGCCCCGCGGGCATTCAGCACCATAAATCTGGCGCTTTGGTGCGTGGAAATGGCCATAGCTAGGTACCAACCGGTAGGATCTTTCGACGTGTCACAAGCCAAGCAAAGAAAGTCCTCCGCCGCCCAAAGCTCCGGTCTCCCCAGTATCGCGCTGGGCAAGGGCCTTGGGCTGCTCGCGGCAATCTTGCTCACCGGCGCGTTGATTTCCATCCTTATGGGTGCCCTGGGATGGGTCTACCTCGCGTTCCTTGTCATCGGCTCGCTACTGGTAGGCCTTGTAGTAGAAGAACGCGGCCTTTTCCTTACCGTTGCTTCCATCCCCATTTTCTACGCCTTCACGGTGGTATTGGCCGGATTCTTTATCACTAAGGCCAACCTGCCCGAGGGAGCTTCATCCTTTTCCAAGACCGCGATTGTCACTTCGGCTTTTCCCCTTGTACAAAACTTTTTGTGGCTCCTCATCGCTTTGGTAGGAGCGGGGGTCATTGGCTGGCTACGGTGGGTGCGCTACCGCAAGACTGCTCGGCGCATCGTCGATAGGGAGGCTGCTTCGCGCCGTACTGAAGCGGAACAAGACCGCCGCAATCGTGCAGAGCGCCTTTCTGTAGCGGAGTTAATGGCGCGAGATAAACCCGTAAAAGATTCTAAGGCCCCCAAAGCCACTCCGCAGCGTACTCGGGCCGCCCACACGCTGAAGAAATCTCGCCCCGCGCCGAAGGACCGCCTGCGCGGCCGCGATCGCGAGGAGCGGCGCCGCCTGCAACAAGAAGAGCGCGAGAACCCACGCCGCCCAGATCCATCCCGGCGCGCCGGCGACTCGGTACCCGCTTCCAAAGCGCAGAAAGAACAGACCAAACAAGGGTGGGACGATAACCTCTACGACGAAGATTAAAAACAAAAAGGCCCGTTTCCGGGCCTTCCTTCGTTTTAACTGCTTTGCCGCAGTGCTAGGCACCGCTTAGGTGCGAGCTGGGCGCAAATCACGTGGGAGGGCAAAGGTAATGGTCTCGGTGGAAGTGGTGACCTGCTCTACATCGCTGTACCCGCGCTCATCTAGGAACTCCAATACCTCACGTACGAGCAATTCCGGAACGGATGCGCCACAGGTAACGCCGACGGTGCGGACGTCTTCCAGCCAAGCATCATCGATTTCCTTGGCAAAATCCACAAGGTGAGAGGCCTTGGAGCCAGCCTCGAGTGCTACCTCTACCAAGCGCACCGAGTTAGAGGAATTTTTTGAGCCCACCACAATCATCAGGTCGCACTTAGGTGCGATGGCCTTGACAGATTCCTGGCGGTTTTGGGTGGCGTAGCAAATATCGTCTGAAGGCGGGTTCTCTAGGTGTGGGAAGCGCTCGCGCAGCTTGTTGACAATGGTAATGGTCTCATCTACTGAAAGCGTAGTTTGGGAGAGCCAGATTAGCTTTTCATCCTGTAGGAAATCCGGCAGCTTAGCAACGCCGTCTACACCATCGACAAGGTGGGTGACCTCAGGAGCTTCACCGGCGGTTCCTTCCACCTCTTCGTGACCCTCGTGGCCAACCAAGAGGATATGGTACCCATCGCGCTGGAATCGTTGGGCTTCCTTGTGCACCTTGGTTACCAAAGGACAAGTCGCGTCCAATGTAAGTTGCTTTCGCTCCGTAGCCTCCGCGCGCACGGCGGGGGAAATGCCGTGGGCTGAGAATACTAGATGAGCACCTTCGGGCGCTTCAGAAGCCTCGTTAACAAAAATGACGCCGCGTTCTGCCAAAGATTCTACGACGTAACGATTGTGCACGATTTGTTTGCGTACATAAATGGGCGCGCCGTACTTTTCTAGCGCCTTTTCCACGGTCTCGACCGCGCGGTCTACACCTGCGCAGTATCCGCGCGGAGCCGCAAGGAGAACATTTTTACCATCAGTCATGGCTCCCAGAGTATCGAAACACTACACAAAACAATAGTGGACCCACACGCCACCATTCTGCCTACCCCAAGAGAGACGGAAGGGCGCACTGGCCCTTAAACTAGGGAGAAAATCACGGCAGACTGAAGAAAGGGAGGCTGTGTGAATCAACCGGCAAATACCCCGGAGACTCCCTGGCCCGTTGGCAAGGTCAATGACCAAGTCAAGGGCTGGATCGAGCGGCTAGGTTACCTGTGGGTAGAGGGACAGTTGACCCAAATCAATTTTAAACCCACGTGGAAGCTGTCCTACCTCACGCTGCGAGACGTGCAGCAGGAAAAGTCCGTCCAGCTAACCTGCCCATCATCCATGCTGCAATCTTTATCGGCACCGCTCAAGGACGGCGACCGCGTCATTGTTTATGGAAAACCGGCTTTCTATGCCGGCCGTGGCTCCTTCTCGCTGTGGACCACGGAGATTCGCCATGTCGGAATCGGCGATTTATTAGCCCGCATTGAAAAATTGCGCCAGCAACTTTCCGCCGAGGGCTTATTCGATCCCTCTCGCAAACGGACGCTTCCCTATCTGCCGTACAAGATTGGATTAATCACCGGCCGTGGTTCAGCTGCGGAGCGTGATGTGATGTCAGTTGCCCATGACCGATGGCCAGCAGTGCAATTCCACGTTATTAATACCGCAGTCCAGGGCGCAAATACCGTGCCAGAAATTATTGATGCACTCCAGCAGCTCGACGCCGATCCAGAGGTAGATGTCATCATCATTGCCCGAGGTGGCGGATCTGTGGAAGACCTCCTGCCTTTTTCTGAGGAAGCGTTGCAACGCGCTGTGTCCGCGGCTGGGACTCCGGTGGTCTCCGCCATTGGTCACGAGCCCGATAGCCCGGTGCTTGATAACGTGGCTGACCTTCGTGCGGCCACGCCAACGGACGCTGCAAAGCGCGTCGTGCCTTCCGTGGTTGAGGAGCGCGCCGTAGTCGCCGAGGCCCGGTCGCGCATAGCCGGTGCCCTTCGCGGGTGGGTAGAAAGGGAACGGCGAGGTCTAGACAATATCCGCTCTCGGCCCGTCATGGCGGACCCGATGACGCCCATCCGTGCCCGCCGTGAAGAGGTAGACCGCACCCGCACCACCATGCGCCGAGAGATGGATGTCATGCTCGAGCGCGAGGCTCGCCATGTGGAATCTCTCCGCGCGCGCATTTCGGCGTTGGGACCTTCGGCAACGCTGGCCCGTGGGTATTCCATCGTGCAGGTGGTACCCAAGGATGGTTCCGACCCCGAGGTTGTTACCTCTTATGAGCAATCCCCTCCCGGCGCGCAATTGCGCATTCGCGTGGGCGATGGGTCTATCACCGCTGTTTCTATGGCCTCCCAGGCCGCCGATTAATCACTATACGAGGAGAAAATAATGTCCGATGACACAATTGGTACCGGCCAACCGGGCCAGGATGCCTTTACCCCAGTAGAAGAACTGAGCTATGAACAAGCCCGCGAGGAGCTTATTGAAACCGTCAAAATCCTAGAGCTCGGCCAAATGGGCTTGGACGAATCACTGAAGTATTGGGAGCGCGGTGAGGCGCTTGCCCGCGCATGCGAGGCGCACCTAGACGGCGCGGCAAAGCGCGTGGAAGATGCCCTTGATAAGGCCGAAGAAGCACAGACTGAGGGAGAAAACTAGTGCAAATATATGGATACCCCGGCGAAAGAGTGGATTTCGTATCAAAATCTGCAGCCGCCGGTTCCATCATGGCAGGAGATTCACGCGAGTACGTCGAGGAATTCTTCGGCCCAGCGCATACCCGTAGCGAAGACGAGATCAGCTACTTTTCCCGATCCGTGGTACTGCGCTTTGAAGATGACAAGGTCCGCGAGATTGCCCTTTATCCGCAGCGCTCCAAGCGTGAGCGCATTGAAGTCTTCGTAGGAAAGACGCGCCTTAGCGGCCTCGATGCGAGTAGTGTAGCTGAAGTCGTTGCCCGCACGGGAGGCGGTCTTACCGCCTTCCCCACGGAAGAAGGATTGGGCGAGGTTATTTTTCGGCTATAGGCGCGGCGTCGATAAACGCTGCGGTGGCGGCCTCGAAATCGCTGTCATTAGCGGCTCCGGAGATGATGAGGCGGGCATCGCCCAAATCCGTGATCCACAAGCGACGCACGGACCCCTCGTCGCTTTCAAGTACCCGCACTGTTTTGCCCCCAACCTCGCGAGTGGAGGCAATACCGCGGTAATCGGCGTCGTATTCTTCCCCTGCTTTATCGGCCGCGATCTGTGTCTGAGTAGATTCCACAAACCCTTGGTCTGCGGTTACCCAGCTCACCACGGTGGCGTTTTCTCCGCCCAGATCAACGCGGCGAGCGGCATTAGCCTCCCAGCCCTCTGGCATATCGGGGTTCCGGATCGCGCCTACGCCTGCGCGGGCTTGGGTTTCAAGGAAGGTTTGCTCATCTACTTCCTGCGCCGCCCCCTGCTTCGTTTCGGAATTAATCGAGCAAAGGCCTGTAGCTCCCACGGCCAGCAGCATCATGATCACCACGACGGCGAGGGACAGGGAAATATCCTTCGCACCTTCAAAAATCTTTGGTCTTTGTTCTGCAGCCACGCGCCTTAGTATCGCACGCCCTGCTTGCAAAAAGCCACACGGCCCCTTCTTCCCCGCAAGTTTGGATAAACCCCCACAAATGGGGCGCAAAACCGAACCCATTAGAGCAAAAAAGTGCGAGAATGGAAAGGTAGAGCATCAAGGGGAACACCCCTCGATGAGAAAACTATGGAAGGCAACCACTACACATGTCCGAAAATACGTCTTATCTTCCCGACCGCAACCTAGCAATGGAACTGGTTCGTGTCACCGAGGCAGCAGCGCTTGCTTCCGGCCGCTGGGTAGGCCGCGGCCAGAAGAATGAGGGCGATGGCGCGGCGGTCGACGCCATGCGCAAGCTCATTAACTCCGTGGCAATGAACGGCGTCGTTGTCATCGGCGAGGGCGAAAAGGATGAGGCCCCGATGCTGTTCAACGGCGAAGAGGTGGGCACCGGCGAAGGTGCCGCCATGGATATCGCCGTAGACCCAGTCGACGGCACTCGCTTGATGGCAGAAGGCCGCCCCAATGCCATCTCTGTCATCGCCGCTGCCGAGCGCGGGACCATGTATGACCCTTCCGCAGTCTTCTACATGGAAAAGATTGCTGTCGGCCCAGAGGCCGTGGGGGCCATTGACATCAATGAGTCTGTGGAGTGGAATATCCAATCCGTGGCCAAAGCGAAGAATATTCGCCCCTCCGACCTCACCGTTGTGGTTCTGGATCGCCCACGCCACGAGCAGCTCATCTCAGAAATTCGCGCTGCAGGAGCCAAGGTGCGTCTCATTATGGATGGCGACGTAGCCGGCGCCATTGCCACCTGCCAGGACTCCAACTCCATTGACATGATGATGGGCATCGGCGGCACGCCAGAAGGCATCATCACGGCTTGCGCTATGCGCTGCATGGGCGGCGAGATCCAGAGCAAGCTGTGGCCTAAGGACGAAGAGGAAGCCGAGAAGGCCCGTGCCGCCGGCCACGATTTGGACCGCGTGCTCACCACCGCTGACCTGGTCTCCTCTGAGAATTGTTATTTCGCTGCTACCGGCGTAACGAATGGTGACATGCTTCGCGGTGTTTCCTACCGCAATTCCGGCGCTACCACTCGCTCTCTAGTCATGCGCTCCAAGTCTGGCACCATCCGCTACATTGACTCCATCCATAAGCTGTCCAAGCTGCAGGAATATTCCGTCGTGGATTACAACACCCCGACCAAAAAGTAGGGTTCACCCCCGAAGGCGGCCCTCCCCACAAATCTCCGCCATACTGAATGGCACACACTAAACAAGTAACTGAGGTGATCTTCACATGACTGAATACCGCATTGAACATGACACTATGGGCGAAGTAAAGGTTCCCGCAGATGCCCTCTGGCGTGCACAAACCCAGCGCGCAGTGGACAACTTCCCCATCTCCGGCCGTGGCCTAGAAAATGCCCAGATCCGTGCTCTTGGCCTGCTTAAGGCAGCCTGCGCCCAGGTAAATAAGGACTCCGGCAAGCTGGACGCAGACAAGGCCGATGCCATCATTTCCGCCGCTACCGAAATCGCGGAGGGCAAGCATAACAACGCCTTCCCAATCGACGTGTTCCAGACCGGCTCCGGTACCTCTTCCAACATGAATACCAATGAGGTTATCGCCTCCTTGGCACACCAAAACGGCGTGGAGATTCACCCGAATGACCACGTGAATATGGGTCAGTCCTCCAATGACACCTTCCCCACCGCCACACACGTGGCTGCCACGGAAGCTGCCGTTAATGACCTCATACCGGGCTTAAAGGTCCTCCACGAGTCCTTGAGCAAGAAGTCCAAGGAATTCGCCGATGTGGTCAAGGCCGGCCGCACCCACCTGATGGATGCCACCCCAGTCACCCTTGGCCAGGAATTCGGCGGCTATGCCCGCCAGGTGGAGTTGGCGATCGAGCGCGTCGAGGCTACCCTGCCGCGCTTGGGCGAGCTCGCTATTGGCGGTACCGCCACCGGTACCGGCCTCAACACGTCTGCAGACTTCGGCGCAAAGGTCACCGAGGAGCTCAAGAATCTCACCGGCGTCCAAGAGCTGAAGGAAGCAGAAAACCACTTTGAGGCCCAGGCTGCCCGCGATGGCTTGGTGGAATTCTCCGGCGCTATGCGCTCGGTTGCTGTATCCCTCAATAAGATTGCTAATGACCTGCGCATGATGGGTTCCGGCCCGCTGACTGGCCTGGCAGAGATTCACCTGAAGGACCTGCAGCCGGGTTCCTCCATCATGCCGGGTAAGGTCAACCCGGTTATCCCAGAGGCCGTCACCATGGTGGCGGGCCAGGTGGTGGGCAATGATGCCGCAGTTGCCTTCGGCGGCGCTCAGGGCCACTTCGAGCTCAACGTCTTCATCCCGATGATGGCGCGCAACGTACTCGAGTCCGCTCGTCTGCTGGCTAATGCTTCCCGCGTCTTCGCTGATAAGTGCATTGATCACATCGAGGCCAACGAAGAGCGCATGAAGCACTTTGCGGAGTCTTCCACCTCCATCGTGACCCCGCTCAACTCTGCCATCGGCTACGAGAACGCAGCAAAGGCAGCAAAGCACGCCCTGCACGAGAAGATCACCGTCCGCCAGGCCGTTATTGACTTGGGCTTTGTCGACGGTGAAAACCTCACCGAGGAAGAGCTGGATAAGCGCCTCAATGTATTGAGCATGACTAACCGCGACCGCGATAACTTCTAAGTAATCGCCGCACCGCTTCCCCGCCCGGGCAGGACTCGGGCGGGGTTTTGCATGTCTAGGGGTAGGGGGGTGTCCCTATGTTTTTGTCAAGTGCCAGACCGATGTTGACGAGCACAGTCTTGGGAGTAGTTTCTTAGGCGTGCCTAGGAGCCGGCCAGCGTGTGCTGGTCGGCTTCGTCTTTGGGGCTTTATGCGGCGACGGGGCGTGGCGGGATTTCGCGGAAGAACTCCTTGTTTTTCAGCATCGCGTAGATGACATTGCATCGGCGTCGTGCCAGGCAGATGACTGCTGCGTTGTGGCGTTTTCCTTCAGCGCGTTTGCGTTCGTAATACCGCCGTGACGGTTCGTGGCTGCGGATAACTGCGAATGCGGAGTAGAACAAGGCGTTTTTCAGTCGTTTATTGCCTGACCGTGCCGGGAATTCACCTCTGATCGACGAACCGGATCGTCTAGTCACGGGTGCTATTCCAGCATAAGCAGCTAAGTGGCCAGCACTAGCGAAGTCGGAGCCATCACCGATCGCAAGAAGGATCTGCGCTGCGGTCTTGATGCCGACTCCGGGCATACTCATCAAGACCTCACAAAGAGGGAAATCAGCGAGCATCTCTTCAACCTGCTCAGCAATGGTGTTTCGTTGCTCTTTGAGGGCCTGGATGTTTGCAGCCAGTTGAGGAATTACTAACTCGGCGGCATCGCTTCCAGGCACGGTGACTGTTTGAGCTTTCAGCGCTGTAAAAATGTCGTCTACCAGCGGGGTGGGGTCTTTACGTGTGCGCTTGATCATCCAGTTCAACACTCGTTGGTATCCGGCTCTTTTTAGCCCCTGCGGTCCCTTGTAATGGATCAATAATTCCAGGATCGGCGTGCGAGTCAGGGTGCTACCAGCAAAAACTCGTTCCAGGCTGGGGTAGATCTGGGTGAGGACACTGCGAAGCCGATTGACAGTGCGAGTGCAATCGCGGGCGATGTCATCATCGAAGCCGGACAGCATCTTTAGGGCGGAGAGTACCTCATCATTGCGGTCGACGGCACGTAGCGTGTGGGGCATTGTGCGGGCGGTGTCGGCGATGATGAATGCGTCGCGTTTGTCTGTTTTGCACGTCCCGGATAGAGATCTGCAGCTTTGCGCATCGCAAGACCTGGCAGGTATCCGACTTCGCAACCGCAGTCCCGGGCTACAGCAATCGGTAGTGCGCCGATGGTGTTGGGTTGGTCGACGATCACGAGCACGGTGCCAAGCTTCTGAAGCTGGTGAAAAACGCCTGCTAGTTCGGATTCGAGTTGAGGCAACGGTTTGTCGAAGACCTTGTTGCCATCACGGTCTAAGGCGCAGGCGTGGTGTTCAGATTTGCCGACGTCTAACCCAAGGAATATGTCGATGGAATGCTCCGGAGACATGATGAGCTCCTAGAAAACGAGATGGGTATGGCGTTGTTCCAGTCGCTGGTGTCATGACCTTCGTTGCAAGCACCCACGTTACAAAGAGACCTAGTTTAAAACTGGCCGTGTCCCTATCAGCTGTCATCGAAAGTCCTGGCACCCGGCGGCAACACCCCCCGGATTATGGAAACTACAGGGCAGGTAAGCCATACCGGGACCAGCGACTATCCCCATTATCGGGGACACTCACAAGGTAACGGGAATGCGACCGGGGAAGCCCAACGCATGTGGGCCTCGAGCATTCGCGTTTTAGCGCTTCAGCCCCGCGATCATGGTCTTCAAGTTGCTGCGCAGGAAATCCTCGTAGGTTCCCGCGACCGTGCCCGGCTTGCCGAGCTCATCGGAGTGCAGTGGCTCGTCGAAGATCGGAATCCCGGCCTCCTTCGAGACGGTCTTCATGGGGCGCGTATCCACGTTCGACTCCACGAACAGGTGCTTCGGGCGCTTGTCCTTCAGCTGGCGCACGAGGTGTCCGATCTGCGCGGGGGAGCCGTTTTCATCCGTGTCGATCTGCCAGATATACAGCTGCTCCATGCCGTAGGTGTCGACCATGTATTGGAAGGCATGTTCACTGGCCACGAGCACACGATCCTCCTTCGGCAGCGCACCGATCTGCTCGCGGTAGTCGGCGTCGATGCTCTCCAGCATGGCCTTGTACTCCGCCCCCTTCTCCTCGATGTGCTCGGCACGCTCGGGCAGGGCCTCGGCCAGCGCCGCGGTCACGTTCTCGGCCATCGCGATGCCGACGGTCGGGTCCAGGAAGGCGTGCGGGTTGATCTCCTGATTGCCCTTTTCGTCCTTGAGGTACTTCGGTTCCACGCCCTTGGTGGCCTCGACCATCTGGGAATCGTCCAGGCCCGCGGTGTTTTTCAGTTTCGCGAGCCAGCCGTGCTCACCGCCCTCGAGGTTCAGCCCGTTGTAGAACAGCAGGTCGGCGTCGCTCGTCGCATCCAGGTCCGCGGGCAGGGGGTCGTAGTCGTGCGGGTCCGTGCCGGTCGGCACGAGGTTATGGACGTCCACCGCCTCGCCGCCGATCTCCTCCACCAGGTCCGCCAGCAGCGTGAAGGTGGTGACGACGTTCAGCTGCTCACCGTCTGCCTTCTCCTCCGTCGAGAAGGTCACGGCCCCGAACACGAGGGCACCGCCCACCAGGAGGGCCAACAGCGCGGCCAGTGGCTTATTGCCCAGCGAGCGAGCAATCAGTCCCTTGCCTGGCGCGAAGAGGAAAGCCAGCAGGAACAGCGCGCTGGCGGTCAGCACGATCGTCACGCCGGAGGACACGTTGTAGCTATAGCTCAGGAACAGCCCCACTACGGAGCTGAGCGCCGAGATCGCCACTGAAAGCCCGATCATCACTCCCAGCCGGTTCGTCAGCAGGTACGCCGCCGACGCCGGAGTAATCAGCAGGGAGACCACCAGGATCACGCCCACCGTCTGCAGGGAAATGACCGTCACCAGCGTGAGCACCACCATCAGCCCGTAGTGGATTGCCCGCACGGGCACGCCAGCCGACTGCGCCATGACGGGGTCGAAGGTGCTGAGCTTGAGCTCCTTGTAAAAGACCAGCGTGAGAATCAGCACGGCAGCGGCAATACCGATCGAGAGGTTGCGGTCGGCGTCCTGAACGGTCAGGACGTTGCCGAAGAGGATCTCCGTCAGATCCGTCGCCGTCTGCGCTTTCGCCATGAGCAGCACGCCGATCGCGAAGAAGGTGGAAAAGACGATGCCGATCGCCGAATCGTTCTTCACAGTGGAGCGTTCGCTGATCAGCCCGATCGCCAGTGTGGCGAGTAGACCCGCGACCACCGCCCCGAGGAAGAGGTTCGTGCCGAGCAGGTAGGAGGCCGCGACCCCCGGTAGTACGGCGTGCGAGATGGCGTCGCCGATCAGGGCCATGCCGCGCAGCACGATGAAGCTGCCGACGATGCCGCAGGCCACGCCCACGATCACCGAGGTGATCAGCGCTTTTTGCAGGTAGCCGTGGCTGAGTAGTGAGTCGAGGAACTCCGCGATCATGCTGTCTCCTCCTGGAGGGCTGCCTGCCGTGGCGTGGGGTGGGCTGGTGCTGACGGCTCGCGGATGACGAGCGCGCCGAAGGCCTTCTGCAGCACGTCGGGGACGAAGACCTCCTCGGTGGGACCCGCCGCGACGAGCTCGCCGTTGAGGACGATGAGGTCGTTGTAGTAGCCGCGCACCGTGTTCATGTCGTGGTGCACGACGACGACGTGCTTGCCCGCGTCCGCCATCTGCCGCAGCAGGGTCACGATCGTCTTCTCGCTGGGGACGTCGATGCCGACGAAGGGCTCGTCCAGGAAGATGTACTCCGCGTCCTGGACGATGGCGCGGGCAAAGAGGACGCGCTGGAACTGTCCGCCCGAGAGTTCGCTGATGTGGCGGTGGCGAAAGTCCCACATGTCGACGTCCTTGAGAGCCTGGGTGGCTGCTTCGCGTTCGGCCTTGCCGGGGCGGTGGAAAAGACCCAGGCGCGGGTAAGTGCCCATCAGGACGGTGTCGAAGACGCTGGTGGGGAAGTTGCGGTCGAGGTCAGAGCGCTGCTCGATATAAGCGATTGCGCGGCGCTGCTCGGCGGGGGCCTTGCCGTCGAGGGTGACGGGGTAGCCGGCAGGGGCGCCGGTGGGGCCTGTGCCGTGGACGTTGTGTTTGTCCAGGATCTGGAGCATCGCCTTCATGAGGGTGGATTTGCCTGAGCCGTTGGGGCCGATGATGCCGTGCATGCCGGGGGAGTCGAGGGTGAAGCTGATGTTCCGAATCGCGGTGTTCGCGCCGTAGCTCACGCTCAAGTTCTGGACGCTAATACTCATGGCAGCCAAGAATAGTGTTCAGTTCAATGAATCACCAAATTCAATGTATGGAACTTTGGGGTGGGGTGGTGTTGGGGGTGTCCCTATGTTTTTGTCAAGTGCCAGACCGATGTTGACGAGCACAGTCTTGGGAGTAGTTTCTTAGGCGTGCCTAGGAGCCGGCCAGCGTGTGCTGGTCGGCTTCGTCTTTGGGGCTTTATGCGGCGACGGGGCGTGGCGGGATTTCGCGGAAGAACTCCTTGTTTTTCAGCATCGCGTAGATGACATTGCATCGGCGTCGTGCCAGGCAGATGACTGCTGCGTTGTGGCGTTTTCCTTCAGCGCGTTTGCGTTCGTAATACCGCCGTGACGGTTCGTGGCTGCGGATAACTGCGAATGCGGAGTAGAACAAGGCGTTTTTCAGTCGTTTATTGCCTGACCGTGCCGGGAATTCACCTCTGATCGACGAACCGGATCGTCTAGTCACGGGTGCTATTCCAGCATAAGCAGCTAAGTGGCCAGCACTAGCGAAGTCGGAGCCATCACCGATCGCAAGAAGGATCTGCGCTGCGGTCTTGATGCCGACTCCGGGCATACTCATCAAGACCTCACAAAGAGGGAAATCAGCGAGCATCTCTTCAACCTGCTCAGCAATGGTGTTTCGTTGCTCTTTGAGGGCCTGGATGTTTGCAGCCAGTTGAGGAATTACTAACTCGGCGGCATCGCTTCCAGGCACGGTGACTGTTTGAGCTTTCAGCGCTGTAAAAATGTCGTCTACCAGCGGGGTGGGGTCTTTACGTGTGCGCTTGATCATCCAGTTCAACACTCGTTGGTATCCGGCTCTTTTTAGCCCCTGCGGTCCCTTGTAATGGATCAATAATTCCAGGATCGGCGTGCGAGTCAGGGTGCTACCAGCAAAAACTCGTTCCAGGCTGGGGTAGATCTGGGTGAGGACACTGCGAAGCCGATTGACAGTGCGAGTGCAATCGCGGGCGATGTCATCATCGAAGCCGGACAGCATCTTTAGGGCGGAGAGTACCTCATCATTGCGGTCGACGGCACGTAGCGTGTGGGGCATTGTGCGGGCGGTGTCGGCGATGATGAATGCGTCGCGTTTGTCTGTTTTTGCACGTCCCGGATAGAGATCTGCAGCTTTGCGCATCGCAAGACCTGGCAGGTATCCGACTTCGCAACCGCAGTCCCGGGCTACAGCAATCGGTAGTGCGCCGATGGTGTTGGGTTGGTCGACGATCACGAGCACGGTGCCAAGCTTCTGAAGCTGGTGAAAAACGCCTGCTAGTTCGGATTCGAGTTGAGGCAACGGTTTGTCGAAGACCTTGTTGCCATCACGGTCTAAGGCGCAGGCGTGGTGTTCAGATTTGCCGACGTCTAACCCAAGGAATATGTCGATGGAATGCTCCGGAGACATGATGAGCTCCTAGAAAACGAGATGGGTATGGCGTTGTTCCAGTCGCTGGTGTCATGACCTTCGTTGCAAGCACCCACGTTACAAAGAGACCTAGTTTAAAACTGGCCGTGTCCCTATCAGCTGTCATCGAAAGTCCTGGCACCCGGCGGCAACACCCCCCGGATTATGGAAACTACAGGGCAGGTAAGCCATACCGGGACCAGCGACTATCCCCATTATCGGGGACACTCACAAGGTAACGGGCGTCGGCAAGCGCTATGGCATAGCACACATTAGAGGAAGCGCACCTCTAAAATCACCGATTTTGCACTTGGTGTAAGTTTGCACCGAGTGTAAAGTTGCAACGCGTGCAAGAAGAACTATCACTACGCGAGCAGAAACGCCTTGAGACACGCCTGCGCGTAGAGGATGCCGCCACAAAGCTGGTGGATGAGCAGTCCTTTAGCGCGGTCACGATTGAGCGGATCTGCGAAGTAGCCGGTATTTCTCGGCGCACCTTCTTCAATTATTTCGACTCCAAAGAATCCGCTGTACTGGGAGCTCCAAGTACCGAGTTCACGGAGAAGATGCGGGAGTCCTTCCTCGAAGAGCCAACAACCAGCATGGTGGGACTGGTTCTCCAGCTGGTCAGGCAGCACATGGAAGGCCACCATATCAACCCGACTATCCGAGAGCGCCGCAAGCGCATCGCTAATGAGCCCGATGCAGCAGCTGCAGCGATAAGCCGGAAGCGCGCTAAATCCATCGAGCTCATCGATCTCATTGAAGAACGCCTCGTACAAGAACCGGAGCTTCGCGTCCTCTCTAGCTGTTCCTCCAACACCGAGGCGATGCTCATCGCCGGCCTCGTCCGCGAGGCCTTGTGGCTAGCGATGGCATCCCCCGATGCAGATTGCAGCGAAGACCTCGACGCACGTCTCGATACTTCATTTACGCTTATAACTGATTTTATGAAAGGAATGCGATGGTAGATGCGGCCACGAAGGCCCCTTCGCAGGGCCAGTCCCGAGCCGATAACCTCGGGCTCATTTTCTCGGCCTTGATGCTCACCATGCTGATGAGCTCCCTCGGCCAAATGATTTTCTCCTCAGCTCTCCCCACCATCGTTGGTGAGCTCGGCGGCGTCGACCACATGAGCTGGGTCATCTCCGCCTTCCTTGTCACCATGACCATCGCTATGCCTATTTCCGGCAAGTTGGGTGACATGCTGGGCCGCAAGTGGCTCTACATCGGCGGTATCGCCACCTTCGTTGTGGGCTCCACGCTAGGCGGCTTTGCCGACTCCATGACACTGCTCATCATCGCCCGCGCTGTGCAGGGCTTTGGTGCAGGTTTTATGATGATTTCTTCTCAGTCCATCATCGCCGAGGTGACCTCCTCCCGCGAGCGCGGCAAGTTCATGGGCATCATGGGCGGCGTCTTTGGGCTCTCCTCTGTCCTCGGCCCCGTCCTCGGTGGTTGGTTTACCGATGGCCCGGGCTGGCGCTGGGGCATGTGGATGAATATCCCCCTCGGCATTTTGGCTATTATCGTGTGCACCCTAGTGCTGCACCTGCGCGTTGGCGACGCTGACATGAAGCGCTTCGACTGGCTCGGCGCCACCTTTATCGCGATCACTACCGCTTCCCTTATCCTCATGACCACTTGGGGCGGCACTGAATATGAGTGGGGCTCGTCAATGATCCTCACGCTCGGCGCCATCACCATCGTTGGCGCAATCATTACCGTTCTGGTGGAACTGCGCGCTAAGGAGCCACTCATTCCGGTTCGCCTATTTAAGAACCGCAACATGACCCTGACTACCTTGTCCGGCGTGGTTCTTGGCCTAGCGATGTTCGGCGTTCTGGGCTATATGCCTACCTACCTACAGATGGTTCACACCCTGACCCCGACCAAGGCGGGTCTCATGATGATTCCGATGATGGTGGGCCTTATCGGCACTTCCACCGGTGTAGGCTTCATCATTGCAAGGACCGGCAATTATAAGATCTACCCCATTATTGGTTTGGCTATTACCGCCGGCGCATTGTTCTGGATGTCCCACCTTACTGTGGAGACTTCACTAATGCAGTTGGGCTGCGAGTTCCTCGTCTTCGGCATCGGCTTGGGCATGGTGATCCAGGTCCTCGTGCTCATTGTCCAGAACTCTTTCCCGCTGTCCCAGGTGGGTACGGCTACCGCGGCGAATAACTTCTTCCGCCAAATCGGCTCCGCCCTCGGTGCTTCTTTGGTTGGCTCCATGTTCATCCACAATATGAAGGATGAGATGGCCACCCGCATGCCGGAGGCATTCCAGAAGATGGGCCCGGAAGGTGCTGCCTACGCTGAGAAGTTTGGCGATGCTAGCGGTGGCGCGAATAACCTCACCCCGGATCTGGTTGCGTCCTTCCCCAAGCCGATCGAGGAGGCAATCCTCAATTCCTATAATGACGGCCTGACCCCGGTCATCGCGCTGATGGTCCCCCTAGCCATTGTCGCACTGCTGCTCCTCCTGCCACTGCGCCAGGAGCGCCTGAAGGAAACGATTAACTAATGTCTCTTTCCCCTGCTGAAGTACAGGCTACAAGCCGGGAGCTGCATGCCCTGCGCGATGCGCCCCGCTTGCCGACGCCCCCGTAGAGTCCGCCCTCGGCTACGCCCCCGGCGGCCTGCAAGCGGCGCTGGATATTGAATCCCGCCCCATCGAGGTGTGGCGCACTAGGGACTACCTGGTTTCCCTAGCTCGCGCACACGGCACTCCGATTCCGCACTTTAGCCGCCTGAGCGACGCAATGCGCACTCGAACTCAGCATTGGTTCGGCTCTTGGGATGTACCTGAGGTCTAGGTGCCCATATGGAACGCGACCACAACCCCAGGGTCAACAAGATCTCCTAGGAGAAAGTGTTGTAAAACCCCTCTGAATTCAAGAAGCACTAAGCAAAAAGAAGAGCCCTCGCTCGCACTACAATCGTTGTGCGAGCAAGGGCTCTTATGCGCTGGAAAAGCTAACGCTTCTTTTCCTCTGGTTTGGGCAAAAGCAGCTCATAGACGTCGGTATCGCGCCACTGCCCTGCAAGCTCACCGTAGGTCATTTTGGCCATGTGCGAGTAGGTGCCCACTTTGACGAACCCGCGAGACTTATGCAGCCCTGCAGACCCTGTATTTTCAGGGAAAATCCACGAATGGATAGCCCACTTATGCAGGTCTACACAAACCTCAATAAGGCGGTCCAAGAGGGCGCCGCCAATGCCACGCCCCTGTGCCTCGCTGCCCAAGTAGATGGAGTCTTCTACAACTCCATGGAAGACGGTACGAGTAGATACCGGCGCTGCAGAAACCCACCCTAGGACCTTTGAATCATCATCTTCTTCCACTGCCACGTGGACCGAAGGCATAATCTTGCCGGATTTGAACTCTTCAAAGGTCAAGGAGCGGGTCTCATAAGTGGCGTGCCCAGTATTGAGCCCCTGTTCATAGATCTCGCGCATCTGGGGATAGTCCGCCGCAGTAAAGGCGCGAATGCGGAAATCTTTCTTCTTCTCGTCCGAAGACGTCTGCTTGGCGTTCTCGCTCATATACAACATTATTACTGGGCTTTGCCCATCTTCGCCACGCTGTACACATAAAGATCGCCAGGCGCGAACATCTCCTTCTAGTTTCCACCTTCCAGCAGGTCGGTGACCAGCTCAGCAATAGCTGAGCGCTCGGAGCGCTGCAGAGTGATGTGGGCAAAAAGCTCATGCCCCTTGAGCTTTTCAATCACTGCTTGGACTCCGTCATGGCGGCCCACGCGAAGGTTATCGCGCTGCGCTACGTCATGAGTTAGTACTACGCGAGAGCCCTTGCCCAAACGGGAGAGCACGGTAAGCAATACATTTCGCTCAAGGGACTGCGCCTCATCCACGATGACAAAGGCATCATGCAAGGAACGGCCGCGAATATGCGTCAGCGGCAAGACTTCAATGAGTCCGCGCTCATGCACCTCTTCCATGACGTTTTCAGATACGAGCCCTTCAAGGGTGTCATAGACCGCCTGCGCCCACGGGTTCATCTTGTCTGATTCGGTACCAGGAAGATATCCCAGCGATTGTCCGCCTACGGCATACATCGGGCGGAAGACTACAATGCGGCGGTGTTCGCCATGCTCCAGTACGGCTTCCAGCCCGGCGCACAGCGCAAGTGCCGACTTGCCAGTGCCGGCGCGACCGCCGATGGAGACAATCCCTACGCTTGGGTCCATCAGCAGATCCAAGGCGATACGCTGCTCCGCGGAGCGCCCCTGGAGGCCAAACGCATTCGCGTCACCGCGAACTAGCTCCACCACTCCGTCAGCGCTCATCCGCCCCAGTGCAGACTGGGCTCCGGCCACCAAAGTCAATCCGCAATGCACCGGCAGCTCATCAACACAAGTACCCTTTTCCGTCTCGACACCGTCTAGCATGACTTCCCCATCACGATAGAGCGCATCGATGACATCGGAGCTAGTGTGCACCGTAGCCATACCGGTATAACCAGTCAGGACCACGTCTTGGGCGTGATACTCATCTGCCTGCACGCCCACCGCGCCGGCTTTCACGCGCAAAGGCACGTCCTTGGTCACCAGCACGGTGTCTTTTCCTTCATGCGCAAGGTTGAGCGCACAGGCCAAGATGCGGTGGTCTCCCTCTGGTCCACGGAATGCTGCGGGAAGCAAAGATTGGTCTTGGTGATTGAGCTCCACGCGAAGGGTGCCGCCATCGACGTTAACCGGTACCGGCTGGTCTAGTGCTTCATAGGTAGCGCGCAGCCCCTCCAAAAAGCGAAGAGCTTGGCGGGCGAACCAGCCAAGCTCCGGGTGATGACGTTTTCCTTCCAACTCGGAAATAACCACAACGGGAAGGACAACGTCGTGCTCTGCAAATTTGCGCAGAGCCCAGGGGTCAGAGAGCAAGACCGAGGTATCCACTACATAGGTCTTGGTAGCGACGGAGTTTTCGGTAGTGGCAAGCGGAGTAGAAAGTACAGAGGAACGAGTCATGGTGGCAGGGTTCTCCCTTGGTGTGCGGTAGATCAGACTTCTTCCGAATCACCCCAAATACCGGGGTTGCGACCCAAACTAGGCACTGAAGGTTGAAATTACATGGGTGCAAGATGAACTTTAAGAAAACGAAAAATCCCTCCGCAGCATATGCTGCGAAGGGATGGACTCGAAAAGAGCTATTTACTTCTCTACGGAAGAGGTAAACTTGCCACTCTCGTCCTGGAGCCAAGAGATAACGCCGTCATCGAACTGCTGGGTCCAGCCCTTGCCCTCAGCAGCCTTCTCCTCAGGAGCCTTAGGCAGGCCTACCTCAGCGTCTAGGCCGCCCTGGTCCTTCCAAGTCTCCGCAATCTTGCCAACGATGGGCTGTGCGCCTTCGTCATCGTCAAAGGTCAGCAGGTTGCCACCGTCGAAAGTAGCTAGGAACTCGTCTTCATCGCTCTGTTCGATGCTCTGTACATCGCCCCACTCGGCCTTCTTCTCTTCAATAGCGGAAGCAAAATCAGCCGGGACTTCTACGTCACCATTTGCGGTAGCGATGGACTTGGTAGCACCGTCCTTGTCATCAGCGTCATCCTTTTCATCTGCATCGTCAGACTCGGAATCAGCCGCATCCTCGGACTCGGAGGAATCTGCGTCCTTGTCCTTATCAGAAGTAGCCTCAGCCGCTGCGGAACCGGCAGCATCGGTAGCGTCTGCCGCTACGGAGCCTGCACTGTCCTTAGCGTCATTAGCTGCATCCTCAGCATCGGAGCAAGCAACAAGGGCAACGGATAGGGTTGCGGCTGCAAAACCACCTGCAATGCGACGGGTCATCTTCTGCATTACTGCATCAGCCTTTCATTGAGAAAGTAAGTTAATTCTAAATTCATGATTAAAATCGCCGCTCGCGGCGAATGACGCCCACCGTAACGACGCTACCCAGCCGGCGCCACCCACACGGACAGGAATTAGACAGCTTACAATAATCCGCTACCGTCGTTTGCTCTGCTTAATCCCCTTCTTCGCCTTTTGTAACGAATTGTTAACGTTTCTGCGAGCTTGCTTAGCTTTAGCTTTTTCCCGAGCGCTACGCTTCGGCTTTTCTTGGCGCGAGGAACGCGCCGTCCGGCCCTTGGCAATGCCTACAAAATCCTGAATTGCCTCCCCGTCATGCTCCTTGCGCCAGACCAAGGCAATCTCAGTCACTGGAATGGACTCATCATTAAGACCCAGCGGCACTACTTGCTTCTTGCTTAGGACCTTGAGCAGCGGGCGTGGGGCGATGGCGATGCCGACATTAGCCGCCACTACTTGAAGGGCGTCTCGGACCGCAGGGACATCGACAAGCCCGGAGTCGTCGAGGCGGTAGTTGAGGTGCTCATCGGCGACGTCGGCAAGCGCGAGCTCCTCCCCCACCTCCGCGTATACGGAGTCTTTAGGCACCGCAATGCCCGGCGCCTCCTCATACAGGCGGACCACATGAAAAGTGTCATCAACGCGCGCATCCGGCAGACGCGCAAGGGCCACATCCACTTTTCCGGCCAAGAGCGGGGCTAACGCATCGTCCGCATCAACCGCATATAGGCCGCCATGAGCAGTGTTTTCTTCAAACCGGCGAAACCATTTTCCAGGCTCCGTGCCGGTGGCAAAAGCTAAGCGCAGCATGGAGGACAGTCTACTGAAAGTGCTACGGTGAAGGCGTGACTGAAGAACAAAAGCAACCATCCGGCACCGCCATGCGTGCCCAAACCGCGGCGAAGAAGCTAGGCATCTACTTGCCCGCCGCACCCGACGAGTTTCAAAACAGTGCCGTTAGCCACGAAGAGCTGCGAGAATTGCAGCATAACCCACCCGAGTGGCTACAAACTCTGCGCCGCGAAGGCCCCCACCCACGGCCGGAAGTCGCCCATAAGCTGGGTATTTCCGTCAACGCGCTGAAAAAGAATGATATGGATAAACCGCTGACTACAGCGGAAATCAATCAGCTGCTCCAAGAGCAGCCGGAATGGCTCCAGCAGGCCCGCGCCACCATGGCGCAGGCCCGTGGCCATGAGGTGAAGGACTAGACCAGCTTCCAGTCCTCGAGGCCCTCATATAGCGGATAGTGCTGGGCGATCTTGTCCACCCGAGCGCGCAGGGTCTCTACGTCGGCATTCTTACCCTGTGCTAGGGCGGTGCCAATAATATCTGCGACCTCGGTAAAGGCCTCGGCATCCAAACCGCGGGTAGCCAGCGCAGAAGTACCAATGCGCAGGCCAGAAGTGACCATCGGCGGGCGGGGATCGTTTGGCACAGCATTGCGGTTAACGGTAATGCCTACCTCATGCAGCAAATCCTCTGCCTGCTGTCCATCCAACTCGGAATTGCGCAGGTCCGCTAGGACCAAATGCACATCGGTGCCACCGGTAAGCACATCCACGCCAGCGACCTTCGCGTCCTCTGCGGTGAGACGCTCAGCCAGAATGCGGGCACCTTCTAGGGTGCGCTCTTGGCGCTTCTTAAACTCCTCGCTGGCAGCAATCTTCATGGCGATAGCCTTGGCTGCGACCACGTGCATTAGAGGACCGCCCTGCTGGCCGGGGAAGACGTTGGAATTTATCTTCTTGGCATAATCCTGCTTTGCCAAAATCATTCCGGAGCGCGGACCGCCCAAGGTCTTGTGCACGGTGGTAGAAACGATATCCGCGTGAGGCACTGGGCTCGGGTGCAAGCCGGCAGCCACAAGGCCAGCAAAGTGAGCCATGTCTACCCACAGGTAGGCGCCAACCTCATCAGCAATCTCACGGAAGGCTGCGAAGTCCATGGTGCGCGGATAGGCGGACCATCCACCGATAATGACCTTCGGCTTTTCCTTCAATGCCTGTTCGCGCAGCTTATCCATGTCTACGCGCATAGTGTCAGGGTCAACCTCATATGCAGCGACGTCATAAAGCTTGCCCGAGAAGTTCAGCTTCATGCCGTGGGTTAGGTGGCCGCCGTGTGCCAAGGACAGGCCCAAAATTTTATCGCCTGGCTCAGCAATTGTGGACAATACCGCTGCGTTTGCCTGTGCACCCGAGTGGGGCTGGACATTGGCAAATTCCGCGCCAAAGAGATCCTTAGCGCGATTGCGGGCAAGGTCCTCTACGACGTCGACATGCTCGCAGCCTCCGTAGTAGCGGCGGCCGGGATAGCCCTCCGCGTACTTATTGGTCAGCACAGAGCCTTGCGCTTGGAGCACTGCGCGAGGCACAAAGTTCTCAGAGGCGATCATCTCCAGAGTCTCGCGCTGGCGGGAGATTTCTCCCTGGATAGCACCGAATACATCCGGATCAAGATCGCGAAGGTCAGAGGTAAAAGAAGCCATAAAGGTGTGGTCCCCTTCTCAAAATCAAGCGGTATGGGCTGCTGCATATCTTATCGTGCCACGCACCCTAAGGGGGCATACTTTTACCCTCTAAATACACAAGTGCGACAATAGAGCCATGGCGCGCACTTTGGATTCCAGCCCTTACCTAGATTTTGACCGTGAGACTTGGCGTGAACTGCGTAAATCCATGCCGCAGGTACTTACGGAAAACGAGGTGGAGCAGCTTCGTGGTTTAGGCGACCGCATTGACCTCGCTGAGGTAGCTGATGTCTATCTCCCCCTCTCCCGACTCATCCATATGCAAGTTACCGCTCGCCAGCAGCTCACCACGGCTACTGAAACCTTTTTAGGCAACCCTGCTACGCATGTTCCCTTTGTCATCGGCGTAGCCGGATCAGTGGCCGTAGGAAAATCCACCACCGCGCGCCTCCTCCAGGTACTGCTGCAGCGTTGGGACTCCCACCCCAAAGTAGAGCTCGTTACTACTGACGGCTTCCTCTTCCCCACTAAGACTCTTAAAGAACGGGGCCTCATGCAGCGCAAGGGTTTCCCGGAATCCTATGACCAACGCGCTCTCCTCCGCTTCGTTACCGACGTTAAATCAGGCAAACCACTAGTTAAGGCCCCTCTCTACTCCCACATCACCTATGACATCGTGGACGGGGAAAATCAAGAGGTTCATCAGCCAGACATCCTCATTCTCGAGGGGCTCAACGTCTTACAAACCAGCCCTACGCTGACCGTTGCGGACCTCTTTGACTTTTCGGTTTACGTCGATGCCCGTACAGACGATATCGAGCAGTGGTATATCGATCGCTTCCTCACCCTGCGCCACACCGCTTTCCGTGAACCAAACGCCCACTTCTCTTCTTATGCAGACATGGACGATGAAGAAGCCCGAGCTCAAGCCCGTGAAATCTGGCAGTCCATCAACCTGCCCAACTTGGTGGAAAATATCCTTCCCACGCGCGTGCGTGCCTCACTCGTGCTTAGGAAGGGCTCGCATCACTTAGTAGAGCAGGTGCGCATGCGCAAGCTTTAGCGCCTATTTTCCAAAGCGGCGCGAGCGTTGCGAGTAGTCGCGCAATGCGCGGAGGAAATCTACCTTGCGGAAAGCAGGCCAGTAGGTATCAGTAAACCAAATTTCAGAGTAAGCAGCCTGCCACAGAAGGAAACCAGATAGCCGCTGCTCACCCGAGGTTCGGATGACCAGATCTGGGTCCGGAAGCCCCTTGGTATAGAGGTGTTCTCCAATTGATTCCGCGGTGACCCGATCCGCCATTTCCGCTGCGGATGTTCCCATTTCTGCTTCGGCACGCACCAAGTTCTGCACTGCGTCCACGATTTCTTGGCGCCCGCCATATCCCACGGCCACGTTGACGATGACCCCGGTATTATCTTCAGTATTTTCCGCTGCCGTGACCATGCGTTGGCGAATATCATCCGGAAGCAGATCTAGGTGCCCTACTAGGCGCACCTGGCACTCCACATCGCTGTGGGATAAGTGAGTGACCACATCTGAGATGATGTCAAAGAGAAGTTTGACCTCCTGTTCGCTACGTTTCAAATTCTCCGTGGACAAGAGGTAGATGGTGACTACTTCAATATCTGTATCGCGGCACCATGAGATCATCTCGCCGATCTTTTTCGCGCCTTGGCGGTGGCCGTGGCTGATATCGGTAAAACCTGCCTCACGTGCCCACCGGCGATTGCCATCGGCCATGATGGCTACGTGCTTAGGCTGTGGCTTACCCTTGATAAGGTGCGCTAGACGGGCTTCATAGGCTGGGTAGGCCAGCTGCTTGAGAAAACTCACGCTCATCAGTTTATACGCCTAGAAAATGGACTTCTTGCGGTTATCGTAAATGCCGGCTTCCTTCATCGCCTCGTCCACGGCTTCCTCATCAAAGGGATCAATGCCGTGGTCCTCCGCAAACATCATGCGGCGGCGAAAGCGCGAATAACGACGATGAAAGTTCCACCCTGCAACTAGCACGCCGACGCCCATAAGCGCCAAGATAAGAAGGCCGATGGGCGATGCCTTGCCAAACTCTGGCCCCATTGGGCCGCCTTCCGCGCCCTCGGTTCCTTGGGCTAAAACAAATACGTCGTTCGCGGCAAGGACGAAAGAGTTATACATGCTCATGTCCTAAGCCTCCTCTTTCTCTTCGATGCCTGCAAATAGATCGTTTTCTGGCAATGAGGTGGAAACGCGAGTCTTGGCCAGCTCAAACTCTTCGGTAGGCCACAGGCGCTGCTGTACCTCCACCGGTGTAGCCAAGAAAGCGCCTGCCGGATCGATCTGTGTGGCATGAGCCCGCAGGGCTTCTTCGCGATTGCTGAAGTACTCCGCGCATTCCACCTGAGTGGTCACACGGGCCATGATATCGCCAAAAGTGGTATCCCAGCGCGCCAACATCGGCCCATAGGGACTGGTTTTACCTTCCTCAAGAAGCAAATCATGGAACATCTTCATGCGCTGGTAGACAAACCCATGCGAGTAGTACAGCTTCAATGGAGACCACGGCTCGCCCAACTCAGGGTGATATTCAGGGTCTCCTGCCTTCTCCCATGCGATCATGGAAGCACGATGCACCATCAGGTGATCCGGGTGTGGATAGCCACCATTCTCGTCATAGGTGACGATAACGTGCGGACGGAACTCGCGGATTACCTGCACGTATTCTTGAGCAACGGCGTCATCCCCCAGCAAGGCAAAACAACCTAGCGGAAGCAGTTCCTCCATCGACTTACCTTCAACCGGATCAGGCAAGCCCGAATCAACGTGGCCCAGCCAGCGATGTTTTACGCCCAGCGCCCGCGCCGCCTGAGCCATTTCTTCACGTCGAACCTCGCCCATATTTTCTATAATCCCAGGGCGGTCCATGGCAGGGTTAATCACATCGCCGCGCTCGCCGCCCGTACAGGTCAGCACCAAGACGTCGTTACCTTCAGCAGCGTAGCGCGCGGTGGTTGCCGCACCCTTAGAAGACTCATCATCTGGGTGCGCGTGGATAGCTAGTAGGCGAAAATCGCTCACTGAAAATCCATCCCCTTATTTCTAGGTTCTCTGAACAGATGAATATCCTAGTAGATAATTGGAAAACAGTAGTCCTCGACTAGAGTAGAGGACATGACTTCCGCCGGAAAATCTCGCCCAGCCGCCCGCTATGGTTCCCGCGGCTCCTCTGAAAAGAACTCTGGTAGCTGGACTAATAGAGCATTGGTGCTCATCTTTATCGCCATTTTTATCGCGCTTATCTTTTTTGGCTTCCGGTATTTCCAGCAAAAGGAAAGCGTCAATGCGGAGGTGTCTATCGTGACTCAGAAAGTCCTCAGCGATGATTCCACTCGCGTGTGGGTCGATGTCACCCGCAACCACACTGATGAAGATGCCTATTGCATTGTCCAAGCCTTTGACTATTCCAAAGCCGAAGTAGGCCGGCGCGAGTTTCCTGTCCCCGCTGGCGGAAATGAAACTCAGCGCATCGCCGTAGATGTTCCCACTAATGCTCGCGCCGTCGCTGGGGGTGCCTACGGTTGCTCCGGCAATATTCCAGAATATTTAGATATGGATAATCCTGACTACGCGGAAAGCCGCTAGCCGCGTGTGCTAGGATTTGTAGCGCCTAGAACTGGGCATTTGCCAAGTTCCACTTTAACTTTTGGCCCCAGACAAAAGCAGGGGCTTTGACCACAATTCCTATCTACGGAAGGTTGCAGAATGGCTGAGCAGCAAAAGCAGTACATCACCCCAGAAACCAAGGCGAAGCTCGAGGCCGAGCTGCAGGAGCTCATTGATCACCGCCCAGTTGTCGCGGCAGAGATCAACGAGCGTCGTGAGGAAGGCGACCTCAAAGAGAACGCCGGCTACGATGCCGCGCGTGAAATGCAGGACCAAGAAGAGGCCCGCATTAAGCAGATCTCTGAGGTTCTTGCGAATGCCACCACCGAGCGCGGCGCTGTTCAAGAAGGCGTTGCACACACCGGCTCCGTAGTCCACGTTTACTACAACGGCGACAAGGAAGATAAGGAAACCTTCCTCATCGGTACTCGAGCTGCTGCTTCCGATAACAAGGATCTAGAGACCTACTCCGAACAGTCCCCGCTGGGCGCTGCCATCCTCGGCGCCCAGGAGGGAGAGACTCGCGAGTACACCGCCCCAAATGGCAAGACCATTTCGGTCACCATCGAATCCGCTGCGCCGTACGATTCTGCTAAGGCCGCCACTCCGCGCGAGTCCTAATTCTTTAATCATTTACCACTCTGGAGAAAGAGCAAACCCCATGAAAAAGTTCTCCCGCTATGCCGCTGCCGGCCTCGTATTCACCGCTGGCCTTTCCCTCGCTGCCTGCCACCCGCCGAATCAGCAGGACTCTGATTCCAAGGTAGAAAACGCCTCCACTTTCACCGGTGAAGCCCCAATGCAGAAGGATGCTGAGACCAGCTCTTCCGCACCCAATCCCGCCGTTGAAGAAGCACCTGTGGTTGAGCCCGGTGCTCCAGAAGAGCCGGTTCAGCCGAATCTGAACGGTACTGCCACCGAGCTGCCACAGCAGTAAAAGGCTGATTTAAGGGGCCGAGGGATTTCCTCGGCCCCTTTTTGTTGCTATTTTTCTGGGTTTACTTCCCTTACCCAGTCCCCGATAACACCGGGCACCACAGCTGGCGGCTCACCCAGAAGGTCGCGCTTATTCGGGTCCCTCTCTACCTGCGTAGTCACGGACTTTACTCTCTTTTTCTCATTGTCTTTGCCGCGCATACCCATCATTGGTCCATATGCTCGAGCACCACCAGTGGCACGGCCGGAATTCCCGCCTCGAGATGCCGCAGCACCTTCGCTACTGCCGGATCCCACACCAGACCCAATTCCCCCACTGTTACGGAAGCTCATACCTCCACCAGCACCCGCGCCACCACTCAGACCAGAGCGCATACCCGCACCTGCTCCTGAGCCAACACCGGCAAAGGGGACTCCGCTTCTCGCTCCGCGCCCGAGACCTTGTCCCAAGTGCGTTCCTCTTGCTCCCCGGATCATTTCGCCACTGCTTCCCCGACTACCTGTGGCTGGGGCATACCCACCGCGGACCGTATGCCTTGCTTGGACACCGCGACCCGCTTCTGCCGTTCCTCCGGCTGCCATCGTCGGAGCCATTCCTCCAACAACGGGTTGCGCGGTGCTTGCCGGTGCAACTGTTCCGCTACCGTTTACGGCTCCACCATTGAGGCTTGCATTAACGGGATGTGCCAAGCCACTAGGAAGCTGTCCCATCGCGCCAGCCGGCCCAGTCATACCCGGCATCGAGGCTCCTTGGGTCGCAACCTCATGCCCTCCGACATTGACTTTGTCCCCCAATGC
This sequence comes from Corynebacterium tuberculostearicum, assembly GCF_030503735.1. The sequence goes on from NZ_CP073096.1 coordinate 1,099,147, forward strand.
CAGCTTCTCCAATGCATTCCTACCGCTAGTACGCATCTCATCGTGAAAATCGCTAATTTCCTGCGGACTCATCCCCACTGCTTCTAGCCCCTGCACATTCCCATTAACAACGTCAAAGTTTCCTGGCCCCAGGTCTCCTCGCGCAATCGCCTCCGCAATATTCTTAGGCCACACCACTCCCTCGGTGTTATATCGTTGCCCATCGCCTTCGACACCAGCAAGGCCCGCTTCAACTCCGCCGCCACCCGACGCCGGCGATTGTTCCATCAAGGCATGCTGGTACGGCATGGCCTCTACCGCAAAGCGCTGCAAGTCCGGCTGCAGCGTGGCCAAAGCCGCCTTCTCCGCAATCTCTCGTTCCAACGGTTCTGGGATGGCCATCACCTCCATCGCCATTGCCATCGCGGTAGGCTGCATTCCCATGAGCTTAGCGTGAAAACCAGTCAGCTTTGCCCCCATAACCTCAGCGTTTGCCACAAAATGGCTTCCCGACGCCGCCACTTCACGAATCTTCGCTGCCGCCCGCGACGTGGCCTCACTGTCATTTTCGCTTTCCAAAGACCCCGCTGCTTCCTCAAGTCCACTGACAATTTCGCTTACTTCCGACGCCAGCGAACTCCACCGAGCATTTGCCTCCGAGACGCTCCAAATCTGTGTCGACATCAAGTCTGTTGCTAACTTCACGATGTCAGTGCCCACATTCACCACCGGCATAGTAAAGCCAAACGGGGTATACCCCGGCTCCGGCTGGTTCATAATCGGCATCGACTCTACGCCAATATCACCACCCGCATCTGCTATCTCCATTCCCCGGCTATTCGCGTCCTCCTGAGCCTGAAACCCGCGGGCCTCTCGTCCTAAGCTGTCATCCAACCATTCAAGTTGTTGAGAAAACGCCCTGATCGAATTACTAGCCGAGCCTGGATCTGTCTCAAGCACTCGCTGGTGGACGGACCCGACATGGTCTATCCCTATGACTGGAGAGAATCCCGCATTAATTGGTGACCTAGCTTGTGCTACTAATGAGTTCATTTCGCGCCGCATTGCTGAAGTTTTCAATGCTGCAGACAAGATACTTTCCGTACGAATTTTCATTCTTCCCCCGAGTTAGTCATTAAAGTAATTGAACCATTATTTGCTCGACTTTCGAGCATTTCTCTTGAAGATTGCTCTCAAAGCCGTAACCAGAATGGCTTACGGTGATATAGCCACGCTCTGTCTGAACTCCGCCAGTGCAGAACATGTCATCAAACAACCCATTTTTGACAAATTCCACTGGCAATAGTTTTTCATCACTGTGTGACTTTTTGAGTTCTAACAGTTGCTCACTCTCCGGAGTCCTTATCGAACTCGAAAATCCCACGACTCCCGAGCGTTGAGAAGTTTCATTGAAGGAATACGTGCAAAGAGAAAAGCCAGATTCCCTTACTACATCTCCCTCCAGCTCTCCGACTCCCGAATTTTGCAAAACTTCGTGTGGAATCTCCGTACACGGGTCGAAAAGCTCGAAATTTGGATCAGCCGGATCAAATTCCCCCAATGGCGGCAGGACGCCGGATGATTTCCCCGTCCCCGTGGCGCCGGCCTCCCCCGAGTGGCCGGCGCCATCCGCATCCTTCTCGTCAGGGGTGAGTGCCGATTCCCCCCGATCGTCGTCCGCATCATCCCCCGGATCACCGTTGGCTCCCCCTGCACCGTCGGCCGAACTATTGCCGCCAGATACATCCACTTTCGTGGTTTCCTCTGACGCGCTCCTCGTACCGATGTCCGCAACGCAGCTGCTCAACATAACGATGCTGCTGACCATCAACGTTGCTACGGTGACCTGACGCTTCACAACAATCCTTCGCGCACTCACTTTCTGACGAGAGGAACAGGATGAGTGAAACAGAGAACTTTTCACTTCGTATCTCCCGTTCCGGTTCACAGCATGCATGATCCTCTAAGAATTTTCTACGCAACCACGAAGGTTAACGACAATTTAACAAAACTATTTGTCCCATACGCCACATCCATAACGGGCAAAAGGCGAAGTTTCCTGCTCATTAGCTGTGCTATACCTGAGACGGATTTGTCGACCAACCCAAGACTAAACCCTTACTTTATCCCCCAGCATTACCCCATTAATTACAGGTTTGTAAGCAGTTTTGGACAATGAAAAAGGCCCGCACCAAGGTGCGGGCCAAGGACAAACAGAAAGGTTAGTCGCGCTGGAAGTAGCTCAACAGACGCAGAATTTCGGTGTAGAGCCAGACCAAGGTCACCGCAAGGCCAAGAGCCACGCCCCACGCCTGCTTTGCAGGTGCACCAGCGCGAATCATGCGGTCAGCCTGATCAAAGTCGGTCAGGAAGGACAATGCACCAAGCACGATGCACACAAGCGAGAAGATAATGGCAATCGGGCCGCCATCACGCAGCGGGTTGAAGTCAAAGAAAATCGCGCCCAAGAAGTTAACAAGTGCCATAACCGCGACACCGGCAACCAAACCAAAGAGAATCTTGGTGAACTTTGGGGTCACCTTCACTGCGCCAGTCTTGTACACAATCAGCATGCCAATGAATACGCCAATGGTGCCGATGATGGCCTGGCCAATGATGGCTGTGCCTCCCTCACCTTGGAAGTTCACGTTGGTGAACATCAGGGAGAAACCACCGACGAACAGGCCTTCAAACACGGCGTAAATCAGCGTCACTGCAGCGGAGCCCCACTTCTTGCCAAAAGAGGCTACAAGCACAGTGATGAACCCACCGATGCCACCAACCAAAGTCAAAGCCATGGCAATACCAGGGTTTACCGTTCCAAGGTAAAAGTTGATGACTGCGGCGACAATGATAATGCCGAGGGTAATTCCCGTTTTGGTGACTACATCATCAACCGTCATGGGGCGGGCGGAATCATCACCGTAACCAGAGCTCTGGCGGTTACTGCTTTCGGTCAGAGAACTCATTACCGGATTGCTTGAACGCACGGTTGTCCTTTCTAAGAGAGGTGCAGATTAACTTTCTCATTACGATCAACGAGATAGCCCAGCATTAAGTTCCACGATTTTTACTTTTGAGTAGAAATTCTGTGTGGCGCCTCCACAAGGGCGCTGTGGAAGATGTCCGCCTCGAGCCCTTGACTTAGTACCTGCATGTATGGCGCAAATGCGAAAAATGCACATGCCTTCGACATCACCATCTTTGAGCTGCACTGAAAACGAAAAATCTCGAGACATCGACCGGAACGATGTCTCGAGACTTCACATGGTGCCCCCAGTGGGACTCGAACCCACACTGAATCGTTCTAAAATCTAAGTCATAGGCTACTTTTCTGGCGGTTAATATTCCTATTGTTGCAGGTAGGAAGTTTACCTATTCCGGATAGAGTTAAGCTTTTCGACTATTTCTTACTATTTTTTGGACACTTTTTGGACACCAGGACCTGACCCCTTTTTGGTGGACACCTGATATCCAGCCCGGTTGGGCTGGGAAGAAAGGTAATCTACCACCATGTCCAGGTATTCCGAACAGTTCAAACGCGATGCCGTGGCCCTCTATGAAAACAATGAGGACCTCTCGTTGAACTCAGCATCAGCGGAGCTCGGTATTAATCGAGCCTCGCTGCATTCTTGGGTCAAAAAGTACGGCACCGGCAAACGTGCCCGCATTAAAGCCGTGCATGATAAAGCCCAAGCGACGAATGATTCTGAGCGAATCCGCCAGCTGGAAAAAGAGAACGCGAAGCTGCGCGAAGAACGCGATATCCTGCGCAAGGCCGCGAAATATTTTGCCGAAGAGACACGCTGGTGATCCGCTTCCAGTTTGTCTATGACCACCGAACCGAGTACTCGGTTAAGCGGATGTGCCACGTTTTAAAGCTGAATCGTTCCTCGTTCTATAAATGGGTCAGCACCCGTAAAAAGCGCAGGTTAAAGATGTATTCCGATGCCCTTATTGGTGCAAGAATTACAACCATCTTTGATGATGAGAACGGGCTTTATGGTGCTAAACGCATCGCCGCAAGCCTCAAGGAAGACCCAGCGTATACCCCGGTCAATCATAAGAAGGTTGCACGCATCATGAAAAACATGGGGCTAAAAGGCTTTAGCAAACGGCGTCGATGCATCACCACCAGGCGCAAGCCTGGTCACCGTGTCATGCCAGATCTAGTAGGCCGTACATTCACAGCTGACGAGCCGAACCGTGTGTATGTCGGCGACATTACCTACCTGCCGTGTAAGGGTGGCAAGAACATGTATTTGGCTACAGTCATTGACACCTATTCACGGAAACTTGCAGGTTATGCACTCGCAGACCACATGCGTGTCTCGTTGGTCATTGATGCTCTAGCCCACGCACATGGTGTGCGTGGAAGTCTTGACGGGGCCATTTTTCATTCCGATCACGGCAGCGTGTACACCTCACAAGCGTTTAGAAAATACTGCTCGTCGCTGGGTGTACGCCAATCCATGGGCGCGGTAGGAACGAGTGCCGATAATGCCCTGGCAGAGTCATTTAACGCCACCCTAAAACGTGAAGTGCTGCGTGATCGGAAAATCTTTGACAATCCGATAACCTGCCGGCAGGAAGTCTTCCGGTGGTGCATGCGCTACAACACGCGCCGGCGACACTCGTGGTGTAACCTTCTAGCTCCCGATGACTTCGAAGCACTCGCATCAGCTACACTGACCAAAGCAGCATAGCTAACCCCCCGACGTGTCCACTTTCCGGGGGTCAGGCCCCCATCTAGCGCTGCATTCACTAAATCGCCAATGGGGACACCATTGTCATTGCGTTGGACGTAAACACGCTCCGTCAACAAGCTAGACGAATGCCCCAAAACCTCCGCCGCCTTCGCCGGGCCTAATTCGTCATAGACGATAGTCCCAAGGGTCTTTCTAAGGGTGTGTATCGTCACCCAGCTAAATTCTTCGCCGCGCCACTGCCTAAGCCAACGGTTGAAATTGTTCTCCCAAAGATACGTCCCCGCCCCGGACGGGAACACCATCTCTAAGACTCCGTACTTTTCTTTTCGACGCTGCAGAATCTCAACACACATTCGGGACAACTGGATCGGGCGGGCCGCGTTAACAGTCTTTCCTCCGTCTTGTCGAATCAGTCCAGTGTCTTTCGAGTAGACCATTGATCCACTTACCCGAAGAATTGGCGGCTCAACTTCTAAGTTAATGTCACTCCACCTAATCCCCAGTACTTCGCCGGCGCGCAGGCCGGTAGCTAAGCTAACATCCACGACGTCCTGGAGTGTCTCGTTCCCAGACTTAGCAATCTGCGCTCGAAACCTTGGAATTTCTTCCAGCGTTAACGCTCGGACTTCTTTTTGCTCAACGGTGACCGGTTCGACTACTTGCATAGGGTCGGACGGAATCAACCCGTATCTTGCCGCCATTTTGAAAGCGCCCTTCAACACGGTTCGCACATTAGGGGCAACGCCCGAAGGCAGGGCCTGGAGCCAACTATTCAAGTAAGACGGAGTGACTTCCCGAATACGCATCTCCCCGAAGGCGGGGACAATATGACGGTCAATTGAATTACGGTAACGGTCACGCGACTGGGGGCGAACCTTCTTCTTCGTCTCCAACCAGTGCTCCATCAAATCAGAAACTGGACTCGTCGTTGTAAGAACTTCAGAATCCGAAGCCCCTAACTTCTCTGTGCATTTCGCCTTAACAGCGTTGACGGAGCCGGATTTTGAATTGCCCCGTGCTCGGACACGTACTGTTTCACCGTTCCATAGGCGAAGCCGCGTGGAAGACTGCCACTTCCCGGACTCCAACTGTTTGGAAGATATTTCGCCCCACGTTCCCAGTGGCGTAGCCGGCCTACCGCGAGCCATCGCCACGCGTCGTTTCTTCGAATTCCCAGGAGTCGCCGAGCTTCGACTCCAGCTTTCGCGCATCTTCCACGAATGCTGAATCATGCTTCAAGAGAGCGCGGAAAGAGCTATGCGACGACCGAGTAATTGCTTGTAGTTCCTCACTGTCATCACTTTCCGGCACATAGTCCTCGCGATACTTTCCCGTGCAAACTTCATGCCAAGCCGTCCATGCCCCCAACTCCAGTCTGAGCGAGTAGCGACGGGAGTGATAAGTCTTCAAGTCAGCTTGGATTTCGGTATACGAATGACCGATTGGAGCTTCGATGAAGGCGTCGAGAGGGACTTCGAAGAAGTTGGCAAAGTGCATCGCCTCATTGACCTTCATGGGTTGCTCCCCTTCCTCAATGCGCCTTAGCGAAGTCGAATGGAGAGTTAGACCATTCTTTTCTTTGATTCCGTCAATTAGTGCCTGCCTGGACATGTTGGCTGCTGTGCGCAGTGCTTTTAGGTTCATCGCAGCATAAGAGTCGTTTGTCATCGAGATATACCTTTCCAAGTAGTATCGAATTGTGTTGCACATCCTGACATGTGGTGCTAGTGTCATATTGTGTAACACAGTTTGATAGTTCATTTCATTCTGTGTTGACATCTTAACCGCTACTGACACTAGGAGATCGAAATGGACATACTTCCTCCATCTCTTTCCGTATCCCAAGCACTTCTATTCCTCGGAAACGTAAGCAAGAGCACGTTCTACGCTTCGATCCGAAACGACACGTTCCCGTCCCGAGTGCTTCGCATCAACAACCGCATCGTCATCCCCACAATGCCCCTCCTTGAAGCTGTTGGTATGCCCGCAGATAAGGCTCTCGAAATGCTCAACCAAGCTGTTACCAACACCGAGAAGGAGGTGGCGTAGGTGATGAAGCAGTACCTAGCCCAGGACTCGCTGGCGTATCTCGCTGATAGCGTGCTCGCTTCGCTCGACGCCGCTAACGCAGAGATTCAGGACATCAACGGTCGTTGCCCGGAGTTCGACGAGCTACCGGAGAACCTGCAGAACGCTATCTACATCCTCGACGGCATCCGCGAAGCAGTCCGCAAAGAAGCCATGCACCACAACGTGCACCGCGCCACTCACTACAGCAATGGTCTTCCGGTTCGTCTGCATTACAAGGGCGAAGTCGTTACGGACCCCGAAGGCATGAGCTACCGGCCGGACAACATCGCCACGATGCACCCCGGTGGCACGCCAGACGCTGTAATCCCACCCCAAGACAACGCCGCATAAGGAGAAGAAATTGACCACCCCTAATAAGAAAACCCTCGCAGGTGCTGGGAACACCAACGAGGGAGCAGGCGAGACTGGTAAAGGCTCGTACACCCGTAATCATAGCAGCCGTGAACTTCGCCGCGCTATCGGCAAGATTCAGGCCGCTATCTCCAACAACAACCGGGCCCTTCGCCAAATCAACGAGAAATCACTCAACGCCACCCCGGCCGAGTTCCAGGACCTCGACGCGAAATTCGGAGAAGTTCAGAAAGCTAACACTGTCCTGACTAAGCAGCTCCGTTCCCTTGTCGAGGAACACCACCAATTGATGCAACAGAAGCGTGATGCAGCCAAGCAGCACGAGGAAGAAAAAGCCCGCCACGATGCCCGCAGGCGCGAAGAAATCACTCGCATCACGGGCCATTCTGATTGGTCACCTATGGACCTGAAATACATGCTCGTTGAGCGCTACCGCGAAGGCGGCGACTACATGACCGTCCTCGACGCAATGAAGGCCATTGACGACCTCGACCTACAGCGCGCAGGTCTTACTTCTTGGGGAGAAAGTGTTGACGAATGATTGCAACTGACCTTCTCGACCAGGCCGACGCCCTTCTCGTTGCTGACGCTATGGACCTACTCGACAACCTTGACTTTATTGCCGATTAGTCACCGGCTAGCCCGACTGGCAGGCACCCGGTTTCGAGCACCGGGCGGGCACGAACCGTACACATGCGGAACCCCGCCGAGTGGGCACCTCGACGGGGTAATGCGGGAGGAAGGATTTTCCTAAATGCCAGAATACAACACCGCCCGAACATCATTCGAGCGTGTAATCGAAGCCGTAGAAGAAGCTGGCCTTCACATCACCTACAGGAGTAGCACGCAGGCAAGTTTCCAGACACCCGGCCATTCGGCAAACGACCGGGGCACCTCCATTACCTACAACGGCAAGCAAACACTCATCTACTGCCACAACGGAGAGACCGACGACGTCCTCGACGCCCTGGGGCTCACCGCCCGTGACCTCTTCGACGAGGAGACCGGGGCACGCTATGACTACGGCGATGGCCGTATTGTATGCCGAGACCCTGCAAAGGTATTCAAGCAACTAGGTAACACGAAGGGCTCTAACCTTTACGGACTCGACAGCCTATCCAACGACGGGCCGGTCTACGTCGTCGAAGGTGAAAAAGACGCAGACACTGCCGCGCATGTCTGGCACGCTGCCGCCGTGACACAGGCCCAGGGTGCCAGCACAGGCCCGGAACGAGCCGACTGGGCACCCATCGCCGACCGCGACGTCATCATCATCGCCGACAACGACGAACCCGGCCGCAAACGCGCCGACAAAGTCTTCACCTACCTCACCGGAATGTCACCTCGCCCGAAGTCGATCATCATCAAGGCCGCGAAAGAAGGCAAGGACTTATCCGACCACATCGCGGCCGGCCATACCGACGACGAGCTCGTCGACCAGGGCATCAAAATAACCCGCCGCCGTGTGAAGCTCACCCCGGCGACGCGCATCAAGACCGAAACCATCGAGTGGGTTATCGACCAGTGGATCCCCGCCGGAATGCTCACGCTACTCGCCGGCCGTGAAGGCATCGGCAAGTCGACCATCGCGTGCGACTGGGTTTCCATGTTGAGCAAGAAGGGCGTGAAGTGCGCCTACCTCAATTCCGAAGACTCCCGTTCCTACACCGTGAAACCACGCTTGCAAGCCGCTGGTGCGAACCTCGACAACGTCTTTTTTATCGACGTGGAAACCGAAACCGGAAACGAGGGGCACCTCAAACTTCCGCAGGACACCAACCTTCTCTTCGACGAGCTCAATAACCAGGGCGTGAAGTTCGTTGTCCTCGACGCGGCGAAATCTTCGATGGATCCGAAGCTCGACGGTTACAAGGACGACCACGTCCGCCAATTCCTCGAGCCCCTCGCCGCCGCTGCAGACCGCTACGGCATCACCGTCGTCGGCCTCGCGCACTTCGGCAAGGCCGAGGGGAAAGACACTGGCAAACTACTTCTAGGCTCCATTGCATGGTCTCAAATTGCCCGCAGCGTGTTGTCTGCTGCAATGGACGACGACGGCCGACTCATTGTCTCGAACACGAAGGCAAACCTCGCACGTGGCATTGTCTCGCGTGAAGCGCACCTTGTTTCACGCCCCGTCAAACTTAGCGACGGCACCCTTACCGAATTGGGTGCCATCGAGTGGGGAGAGTTCACCGACACCGTCGCGACCGAGCTACTCGACCGCCAGGCCGACGAAGACGCCGACGACCGCACCGATGCGGAAATCTGGCTAACGGACTACCTCACAGAGCGCGGCCCAACACCACGCGCCGAAGTACTCAAGGCTGCGGCCAAAGCGAGCGTTGCTTCAGAGCGCACTATCAAGCGAGCGTTCAAAACGCTTAATGGAATTTCCGAGTCTCAAGGCTTCCCTCGAGTAGCTACGTGGTCACTTCCCAGTGGGGACAGTCGGGACAAGACCACCCTACACACAAATAAGAGTGGCCCAACTGGCCCAACTGGCGATGACCTGCAGAAACAGAGTGGCCCAACTGGGGAAGAAATGCAGTTGGGCCACGGGTTAAAGAGTGGCCCAACTGGGCAACTTTTCCAGTTGGATCACCCTCAAGAAAGTGAGCCAACTGAACAAATTTCGCGCCAAGCTCCTCGACCAGGACGCGTGACCAACGAGACTCGCGCCGCCGTCCTCGACGCGCTCTACGACCAATTCGGACAATCCCCCGCCGTCGTTAAAGGCTCACTCACTCAAGACCAGATCGCCGAAATTGGCGACCTCGACAACTACCTCAACACCCTTGTCGACGACGGGCTCATCGCCCGCGACAACAAAGGCAAGTACCTCAAACTCAAGGAGACCGCATGAAAACCCCTCGTCCGTTCCGCCGTGTACGACTTTCAACGCTTAGTGACAATGGCGATACTCTCGCTGTGCGTATGCGCCGCGACGCCCAACGCCCTAACCGTATTTTCGTTGAATTCCCCAAGTGTGCACTCATGACTGAACAACAGGCCATCGACCTCGCCAATGCTATCGCCGACACCATTGAGGAAGAGTAGAACGCCATGCCGAAACCGAAAATCCGCAGACTCAACGGTAAGCGTTTCACGTTCAAAATTGAACGCGACAAGTTCGACCCGGAGCGCATTTTCTGTATCTTCCCGTGGGGTTACCTCTCAATCACTGAAGCTGAATCACTGCGTTTAGCAAACGCGTTCTACCGGGCGGCTGTAGATGGGTAGAGCCACGCCCTAGACGTGAACACATCCACGCTGGTAGAATGGTCAATATAGGGCGTCGTCCCTATTCCCTACCCCTAGAAGAAAGGAAAATCATGAAACAGGTATTCCCCTGTCATGAGGATCGGTCACCATTGACCGAAGAAGAAATCGCAGCGGGCCGCGAGAATCTTGGCCGCCAAATTGAAGATGCACGCGATGAAATCACCAAGCTAGAAAAGAAGCTCTACTGGGCACGCCGCAAGCGTGACGCCATCATCCGTGGCTACATCGGAGCCTACGACGGCACCATCGCCGACGCCGCAAAGCTCGCAAGCCTAGACCGCAGCTCCATCTCCAAAATTCTCTACCCCAACGCAAAAACTATTGCCCGTCGACTCAACCCCAAGGCAGGTGCCTAACAATGTCCAGTTTCTATCCAAGCCCTAATCCGATATCCGTACTTACGAACGTTCCTGGCATCTCGATCGACATGTTCGTCGGTGGTGACAGTGAAGCGCTCATCAGTAACGAGATTGCAGCGCGCACCGAAAACGCGCTCATTCGCACCATCTTCCGCGATTCGGAACAACTCGCAACCGGCGGCCTGTACTACAACCAACTGTCGAATGAACAGATCAAGTCCATCGGCGAAGCTGCTGAACGGCAGCCCGGCGAAGAGTTCGCACTCGTGTTTCAGCCTGAATCGAAGGCACTTGTTGAACGCGTCCACCAGTTCGGAGCAAAGTCTCAAATTACCTACGAAGCTATCCGCCGCAACAACGTTGACGAAATGACCCGCCTCGTAGACTTCCTATCTCTGACAATCCTGCGCAAGCTAGACGCCTACGTCATGGATATCCTGACTAAGGCTGTCAACGCCGGCATTACCGCCAAGGCTGATTCTCCGGCACTGTCTACTGCCATTGGCCGCGATACGCCCATCGCAGGCACCAGCCTTGGGCACCTCATCAACGCCATCGCCCAGGGGGCCGACAATGACCTTGCAGTCGACTATGACACTCTCGTGCTTAACCCTGTTCCCGCATCGCAGCTAAAGATTCAGGAAAAGGTAACCGGCATCTCCCTCGCCGAGGACTTCGGAGTCAATGTTGTCACCTCGCGTGAGTTCGGCCCCGACATGGGCTACCTCGTCGACACCACCCGTGCGGGCGAAGTCTACTGGGAAGACCCTCTTACTAACGAAGTGATTGACGATAAAAGCCGCCACATCTACGACATTCAAGCGTGGGCAACCCCGGCTGCAGCAATCACCACCCCGCACGCCATCAACATGATCAGCTTCAACTAGGAGGTCCAATACCATGTTCGACAATCAAACCTATGACCGCTTCGCCCCGGCCGACGACATAACTGCACATGCCGCCGCAGCGGTAAAGGGCCGGCACTTCGTCGCCTTCACCGGAGAAGAGACCGACGGCCACGCCCAGGTCGTGCCCGCCACTGCAGGCAGCTACCCGGCCGGGGTCGCCGCCTATGACGCCACCGAAGGCAACCTCGTAGGGCTCAAGCGCGGCAACCGTGTCATCACCGTTGCAGCATCCTCCGATATTCCATCCGGCACCGCAGTCGAAGTGGGAGAAGATGGAACCGTCATGGCGCACACGTCCGGTCAAATCGTCGGCACAGTCTACGCAAAGGGAGACATCGCCGGAACCGTACTGGTTGCCATCAACCTTTAAGGTCACCATGCGGTAACCTATAAGTAATACTCACGGTGCTACCTCTTTTGTTTCCTCATTTGGGCTACGTATCCACGTGGCCCATTTGTGGTTTTCGCCCCGTCAACCCCAATGTGGCACGTAGGCTCGAGATATGGGGCTGGGCTGCACCTCTTATCGCCCTTAACCCCGCAACCTAGACCTCAAGGCAGGCGAACAGTTGGCGATCCTCTAGGCCAGGGGGTGGCTAAAAAATCTGGCGACCTCCCTCCCTGACACCGCCCCGTCCGCATGCAGTCAGGGATTCTCTCTCTGGGGCGTAAGGGGGGGTCGTGCGCGTATAGAGAGGTATACCGGTAACTTTTTGGCACCCTGAAGAAAAGCCTGATAGCCAGGCCGAGCGAAGTCTGAGCAGAAAGACCGGGATAAAATGACCATCCCTGAGAGATTGTCACCTTGTTTTCCCTGTTCAATTTTGCCGTTTAAGGCGATGAACTTTCGTTCGGGTATGCCAGTCCCCTTCAACTGCTTAAACGGACGTGAGGGCGTCATTAGTGGCAGATTCGCCACTAACCTCGGGTACTGGTGCAGTCCATGGGACACGGCAGGAGAAGAGTAACTCTACTCCTACTAATCGCACCCAGCCCGGCCTGCTTTCCCGTCTCGAACGAGACCACCCCGACCTGGTGCTGCAGGTCAGGGCGGATTTTTATTTGGACACTTTTTGGACAGTTTTCGCTGTCTTGTCACTATTTCCCAGCGTTTCCGCTGGTAGTAGTGCCCCCAGTGGGACTCGAACCCACACTGAATCGATTTTAAGTCGACTGCCTCTGCCGATTGGGCTATGGGGGCGCGAGAAATATTTTAGGCCACCGCACCCCATAAGAGTTAACGAGGGGTACCCTCCGCGACTAGACCAGCGATAATGCCATCGAGAATGTCCTTTTCGCTAATGAAAAAGCTACGTGCATCGCCATTGCGCTCGATAAGCTGCATGATGCCTTCCACGGCTATTGCCCCACCACCGATGACATCGGCACGGCCGGGGTGAATGACCGGGTTGAGGGCACGGACGTCGGAAGGCAAGCCAATAAGCTGCTGTAAAAGCACCCGCAATGCCTCAAAACGAAGTTCAGAGCCGTGAATAGCATCGGCGTCGTAACGCTCAAGGCCTTGCGCCAGAGCAGACAGAGTAGTGAAAGTGCCAGCACAACCGACGATGGTGCGTGCCTTATCAACGGGCACAATCTTTTCCACCTCGGCTGTGCGCTCAGCAACGTACTCCGTAGCGATCTCAATCTCGGATTCGGTTGGCGGATCTGTACGCATAATGCGCTCGGTGAGTCTGACACACCCCATGCGAGCCGAGTGAGTTCCCAAGATCTCTCCGTCGGCAGTGCCCACCACGAACTCAGTCGAGCCGCCGCCCAAGTCAATCACACAAAATGGGCCGCGGTCTGGCTCAAGATCGGCTACTGCCCCATTGAAGGACAGCAGTGCTTCTTCCTCACCGGAAACGACCTCAGCCTGAGCACCTGGCTGAATTTGGCCGAGCAGCTCAGCGGTCATATTGAAAAATTCCTGCTGATTCTTCGCATCGCGCGTAGCTGAAGTAGCTACCATCCGTACGCGAGTAACCTTTTCAAACTTCATCTGCCGCACGTAGCCTTCCAATGCCACACGCGCCCGCTCCAAAGCCTCTGGAGCGATTTCACCCGTGGCATCCACCCCCGCGCCTAAGCGGATAATCTCCATCGTACGAGTAATATCGCGGATCTTGCCCTCATCCTGAACTTCAGAAATAAGCAAGCGAATTGAATTGGTGCCGCAATCAATAGCAGCAACGCGAGTCATTGTTCTCCTCCTACTCCGCGTTAGAAAAGTCGAACTGCGCTAGGTCAATCCCCAGCTCTTCTACGGTAGGCCAATCCTCAGGGATGACAGTTCCCCGCAGCTTGCCGTGATCAGCGGCCATAGCCACTGCTTCAGTTCCTAGTTGGAAATGATTCGGGCCTTCCGCAAGCGCATAGGCAATTAGGACATGCAGGCACTTCACGCGGTCCGGCATGCCGCCGCCAGAGAACTCGGTTCCTAAGTCTTCTATTTCATTACGCTTGGCCAAGAAGTACTCGTGGGCACGCTGGTAGTCGGCGGCCAATTGCTCATCCTCACCCAAGCGGGCTTCCATCCACTTCATGACGTGCGCAACCTCCAAGCGGGAAGCCTCGGTCGTAAGCCGTGGGTCAGTGAGGTAGTAAAGGGTGGGAAATGGAGTGCCGTCGGCAAGCTTGGGTGCAGTCTTAATCACCGCGGGCTGCCCATCTGGCGTGCGATAGGAAACTTCCAGCACCCCTCGCGGCGTGCGGCCCAATTGCTCAGTTACTACAGCGATATCTGCATCAGTGACGGTCATGCGGATAATTATCGCACATCCGCCTTCTCTTCCGGCGGCGGCTCAATCGGAAGATGATTTACCTGTTCGGAAGGAGCTTCCTCCTCAGGCGGTTCAGCCACCGAATCCCATAGCACCTCGTACCACTGACGGGAATCTTCTTCCTCCTGGCCATCAGTAGTGAGCTGGTTATCCGGCTTAATCTGCGGGTCTATGATGCGGTACGCAGTTTCACCCTCGTCCACGACCCCGAATCGGCGCCGGGCTTCCTGCTTGATGTACTCATCGGATTTATACTTATCAATCTTTTCCAGCAAGGCCGCCTTTTCATCCTGCTTGGCAGCAATGGACTCATGTAGACGAGCTATTTCAGAACGGCCGTGATAATAGTTGCGCAACGGTACAGCGATAGCCAGCAAGACGATGAGCACAATGACCACAATGACGCCCACCCCAGCGATGCTCATTCGATCTGGCTTCTGCGTCTTCTTCTGCTGTGCACGTTGAGCTTTGCGAATATCCGCAGCACGCGAAGCTACCGGAACCCTAGTGCGGCTCCGGTTTCGCTGCTTCTTCTTTTCGCGTGCCATAGGCTTTTTATCCTAACGCCGTCACTCCCGTAACAGCGGCGTGGCACGCGCAAGTTGGATACACTAAAGCAAAATCTCCGTCTCCTGACTGCGGTCTACTTCTTGCCGGATGCGGCCCCTCCGCCCAAGATGGCGAGTATCCCGTCTATGGCGATGACTACGACTTAAGCACCACTGATGGCATGGCCGAATACCTTAAGGAATATAAAACCCTGCCCGATGACTTCATGGAGCACGACGTTGAACAGCTCGAAAGCGAGTACAAGCCCGAAAGCTTCGAATTAAACGCGGAGAACCTAAAGAAGGCAGGCAAGGCCAGTTGCAAGAATGACGAATTATTCGAAATCTCCAAAGGCTACATAGTGGGCGATACGGAGAAATTCGGAGAGGCACTCATGGCGGATGGCGGCCCCGAGGAAAAGTTCGGCGACGTGCTTGATGAGCTGGGCGTTCCAGACGACGCCCCTGATAAAGACAAATGTATGGCAGCCACGATGTCCCCATTGGGGGTGATTATGACTTGTGGCGATGAATTCAGCGGCGAAGAACTAGATAAGGCGATGAAACCATTCACGGAAGCTAGGGCACTAGCTCCGCTCTTCTCAAACTTACCCCGTCCCTATGCGCGACAGCGGTGGCACGACTTGCCACTTTTGTAAGCGCAGGCGCTTAAGGCAGTCATCGCTCGCAGCATTTCGCACCTTTATTCGGAATTAACCTTGCGGATGTCGGCGGGGTGGTTTATGCTGTAGAATATAAATTCGATTGGGTGTGCGATTTATTTTAGAGGGGGACCATTCCGTGACGAACAGAGACACACCACCGAAGAAGGCCTACTTTTCCACCAATAACCTCGACGATACCGTTTGCGTTCTCGCCATAATCCAGCGAATTCAATCTTGGCAGATGTACCAAGCGGTACTCCCAAAGTTAGAAGATGATGTCGAATGTACTACCACAGCTCTGGCTAAACGCGTGGGTTTGAGCTACTGGCGGGTGCTATCCGCCTTGCGGTCTCATCTGCGCATGCGTGAATTACCGCTTACCACGGCAGTACAAACCGAGCATTGGATCCTAGACCTTCCGCGCCTGCATGTCATTGATGCTGAGCTTGCCCCGCTTGGCGACGACGCCGGCAACATCCAACTAGTAGACGCCGCTCTGGCAGATTTCCTCACGCCAAAAGAACCGGCTCAACATGTGCCTACAGAGTCAGAGATACGCCGATTCTTACGCGATTTCATCGATGGAATCCTCAAGCCAGAAATTGAAAAAGAGATCGAGCGAGCCGTGTCCATTTCTTACTCCAAAGGCCAAGCTACGATAACCCTAAAGACGGACAAGGCAACCGCCGGTGCCATTGCGCGACATATTGATAAGGCAGCGCGAAAGGAGCACATTTCCAAACCAGAAGCAATGGAGGCGTTGATCTTCAATCGTACCCAGACAAAAGTAGTCATTAACACCTACGGCGATGCTTCTAAGGTGTATATGCCTTCGGCTGGATGGTGTGTTCTCACCGAGCATTTGAGCAACTACTCAATGACCCGCGAGCTTTCTCCGCAAGAATCGTCCTCCTATATTCCCACCGAACAAATCAGAACGTGGGTCCACGGCCGCGATGCCACGTGCCGATGGCCAGGGTGCTCCATGCCGGCGCATTATTGCCAGCTCGATCATCGGGTGGAGTACGCCGACGGAGGACCGACGAGTGTCGATAATTTAGTGTGTTTATGCCAGCACCATCACAACATTAAGACCGATGGCCGCGCACGCTACATTATGGATCCTACTACTGGGGATGTTGCTTGGCTCTTTTCAGACGGCACCTTCGAGATTGACCGAGCTGAAGGTCCTTTGGCACCGCGCAACGTAAATTGGAAGCAAACCTGGGAACAGTATTTGGCCATGCGAAAGCGCCCCCGCAGTGATGCGAGGGCGCTAAGGAAGGATGCGATTAAGCCTTAAAGCGAGGGAAGGCGGAGCGGCCGGCGTAAACTGCACCTCCGCCAAGCTCCTGCTCGATGCGGAGCAGCTGGTTATACTTGGCTACGCGCTCGGAGCGAGCAGGTGCGCCAGTCTTGATCTGGCCGCAGTTCAGGGCCACAGCCAAGTCAGCAATGGTGGTGTCCTCGGTCTCGCCAGAGCGGTGGGACATCATGGTGCGGTAGCCATTGCGGTGTGCTAGCTCGACAGCGTCAAAGGTCTCGGTCAGGGTGCCAATCTGGTTGACCTTTACCAGCAGAGCGTTAGCCGCCTTCTCGTCAATGCCTTCCTGCAGGCGAGCAGGGTTGGTGACGAAGAAATCATCGCCGACGATCTGTACCTTCTCACCGATAGCGGCGGTCAGGGTGGTGTAGCCATCCCAATCATCTTCCTGCAGTGGGTCCTCGATGGAGACGATCGGGTACTCGTCAATGAGTTCCTCGTAGACCTTGGACATTTCTTCAGCGGTGTGCTCGCCGCCCTCGAAGTGATACTTGCCGTCCTTGAAGAACTCGGAGGAAGCAACGTCGAGTGCGAGTGCTACGTCCTTGCCTGGCTCAAAGCCTGCCTTCTTGATGGCGTCAACGATGACGTCTAGGGCAGCCTTGGTGGAGTCAACAGAAGGAGCAAAGCCACCCTCATCGCCGAGACCGGTAGACAGGCCCTTGTCTTTTAGTACGGCCTTCAGGGAGTGGTACACCTCAGCACCCATACGCAGGGCCTCAGCGAAGGACTCAGCACCAATCGGAGCAATCATGAACTCCTGGACGTCAACGCCGGAGTCAGCGTGTGCACCACCGTTGAGGATGTTCATCATCGGCACCGGAAGTACGTGTGCGTTCGGGCCGCCGATGTAGCGGTATAGCGGCAGCGCAGCGGACTCGGCAGCAGCCTTAGCTGCGGCGATGGATACACCCAAGATGGCATTGGCGCCGAGTTCGGACTTGTTGTCAGTACCGTCCAACTTAATCAAAGCTTGGTCAATGAGGCGCTGGTCATCAGCTTCGAAGCCAGCAAGTTCATCGGCGATCTTCTCGTTGATGTTTTCAACGGCCTTCAGAACGCCCTTGCCTTGGTAGCGCTCGCCGCCGTCGCGCAGCTCGTGGGCCTCGTGCACGCCGGTGGAAGCACCGGAAGGAACACCGGCAACACCGCGAGCACCGTCATCAAGGAAGACCTCTGCTTCAACGGTGGGGTTGCCACGGGAATCGAGAATTTCGCGGGCGAAAGTGTGGATGATATCAGCCATGCTGTTCTTCACTCCTCATAAAAATGTTCGCTCTGGACCAGCTGGCCCAGCTACGTTCTCAATTGTTCCAGAAAACTTTGCTGTGTGACACTACTTGGCAGATTGTGGAACGGAGTAGGCATTGGCGGCGTGTGCAACTTTATGCAAATACTCGCTGGACTGGTTGTAATTTAGGATTGCTTCCTCCCATTGATCTGGGTCAGAGAGATCTCTGTCACCAAAGCATAAAAGTCCGGCTGCACCGATAGCGGCGTCATCGATCTGGTTGGGATCCGCCTTCCCATCGCCGTTAGCATCAGCACCCACCGATTCCCACGTCGTTGGGATAAACTGCATTGGCCCGACGGCGCGATCATATTCCGAATCCCCATCGATTTCGCCATTGTCAGTATCTGGGGTGTGAGCTGTATTGTTGAGGCCGTCTAGGGCAATGCCGTTAATCGGTGGTTGGGGGTAGCCGGCGTCGTCAAGCTTGGAGGACTTAAACCAATTGCCGTTATAGGTGCCATGGCGGGTTTCCACGTAGCCGAGTCCCGCGAGGGTATTCCAGCGCAGGTGGCACCCCGGCCACTTTTGCTGAGCGATGAGTTCGGCGTTGCCATAAGCGCGAAGGGCGGCTGGAGGGATACCTGTCTGCTCAGCTAGGTCAGAGGCCCAGTAGGTGAGCTTATCCGCGGTGCGGCCGGGGGCGTTGACGTCAATGTGGGCGACCTCTTTGCCTTCAACAGGTGGGATGTTTTCCGGTACGGGCTGCTTAGAAGTACCGTGCCCCGTCAGCAGCCATGCCACTAGCGCGACAATGACGACTACGGCGATTCCGCAGCCCCCGAATATCTGCAGCAGCCTCTTCATGAGATGCCATCCTACATTTTCTTTCCTTCACGCCATAGACGCTCTTGCGTGTCAACGTCGACTATCTCCGTCGTCCCATCAAACAAGTATGGGGCGCGAGCGCGCATTTTGTTAACGAAGCTTTTGGCAACGTCATCGAGCGAGAAAGCGGAGATTTCTGCATGGAAAAGGACTTGCAAGAAAATATCGCCGAGCTCCTTGAGTACTTCGCTCTCTGGCTCGCGATTGCGCACAGCAGCGGCGAATTCGGCAGACTCTTCCTCGAGGTATGGCAAGAGGGAGGTATGGGTTTGCTCTCGTTCCCACTGCCCGATGCGCCGCGCGGTGGCCATGGTCCGGCGCGCCTGCATGACTGGATCCGCGAGGGATTCGGCACGGATGACTGGCTCTCCAGTAGCTAGGCGAGCCCGGGTTTCAGGTTCGTGTTCGTCGGTGCTGACCAAGGTTCCGGTGGCATCCTCCCCTACTAGGAGATCGGAAAAATTCCACCGCACGGAAACCGGCACTTCACCGGTGAAGTAAACGGGGCCACGCAGCTTCCCGTGTGCCTGCATTGGGACCATGGTGGGCCAGCGTTCATCGAGCAACAGCACAGTCATGGGCACAAAGTCTAGCCCGAGTTCCCATTATGGGGCTATTCAAGGTATTTTAGGCCAATGACCTCCAGCCAGAATAAATCCCACTCCGTGACGTTGTGGACCCTCGTCGCGCTGATCATCGGTTCCACCGTGGGCGCGGGCATTTTCTCGCTGCCACAAAACATTGCCTCCGTTGCCGGCCCGGGCGCGATGCTCATTGGATGGTTGGTAGCGGGCATCGGCATGCTCTCTGTGGCTTTTGTGTTCCAGATTTTGGCCCGCCGCAAGCCGCACCTTGATTCTGGCGTCTATTCCTATGTGCGCGCCGGCCTGGGCGATTTTATTGGTTTTACCTCGGGCTGGGGCTACTGGCTGGGCTCCGTTATGGCGCAGGTGGGCTATGCCACGCTCTTTTTCAATACCCTGGGGCATTACCTGCCGCTTTTCGACGCCGACCATCACTGGACCTCCGCTATTGCCGTATCCCTGCTGTCGTGGGGCATTTTTGCTGTCCTGGCGCGCGGCATTAAGCAAGCGGCCTTCATGAACTTGGTCACCACGATTGCCAAGATTGTGCCCATCCTCGCCTTCGTTGTACTCATCGCTTTTCTGGGGTTCAGCTGGGATAAATTCACGTTGGATTTCTGGGGGCGCGCTTCAGAGGCCAGCGTTTTCGAGCAGGTCCAGGGAATTATGCTCTTTACGGTCTGGGTTTTTATCGGTGTAGAGGGCGCCTCCGTCTATTCCAAGCAGGCCGCTAAGCGCACCGATGTTGGCCGCGCCACCGTCATTGGCTTCTTCTCCGTGCTGGCGCTCTTGGTCTCCGTTTCCACGTTGAGCTTTGGCGTGATGACGAAGGAGGAGTTGGCTGCGCTGCCCGATAATTCCATGGCGTCCGTACTTACTGAGGTCATCGGCCCATGGGGCGGTGCGCTGGTGTCTATTGGACTGTGCTTGTCCGTTCTGGGGGCCTACGTGTCTTGGCAGATGCTGTGTGCCGAGCCCATCGTGATGATGGCCATCGACGGGCTGATTCCCCGCCGCATCGGTACCATCAACGTGGCAGGTGCGCCGTGGGTAGCGCAGCTGATTTCTACGATGGCAATCCAGCTATTCATTATCGTTTTCTACCTCAACGAGGCGTCCTATAACGCCATGGTGCAGCTGGCCACCATCATGTACCTGCTGCCCTATATCTTCTCTTCCCTCTACCTACTGCTTCTGGCGCTACGCGGCAAGGGGCTGTCCCACCCACAGGCGGGTATCGAATTTGACCTTTCAGGGCCAGAGGTAAGCCGTAAAGAAAACCGCAAGCACCTAGCCATCGCTTTGCTCGCTTTTATCTATTCGCTGTGGCTAATTTACGCGGCCGATCCCGTCTACGTGCTGCTCGGCGCACTAGCCGTAGTCCCAGGCCTAATCCCATATGTCGGCACTCGGATTTGGAAGAAGGAACGCATTTTCAACACCTTCGAGTGGTGCGTGGTGGCCCTTGTTTTGGCCGGTGCCACTACCGCCATTTGGGGCTTAAGCACCGGCTGGCTCACGCTCTAGCTACTCCCCTACGCTGACCACGTTCGAGGTGGACGTTGCACCGCTGACGTTAATGGGCTCGACATCGAAAAGCGCGCTTAAGAAGTCCGCGGCCCACTGAATGAGCTCAGTATCTCGCAGCTTCGACGAGGTGACATTGCGTCCCGCCTTGGGGAACGGCACGTTAATGGCCTTCGCTGCCGCACGGAAGCTAGAGCCAGGATATAGGCGCTTGAGACGCACCTGCTTGGAATCCGGCAGCTCGACGGGGTGGAACTTGATGCGAGTGCCCTGCACGGTGATATCGGAAATACCGGCACGGCGAGCTTGGTGGCGCAGGCGGGCAACCGAAAGCAACCGCAGGACCTCTTGCGGCAATGGGCCGAAACGGTCTTCCATCTCCTCAATGACAGCCTTGAGGTCATCATTGTTTTGCGAGGCCGCAAGCTTGCGGTAGACCTCCAAGCGCAGGCGCTCGGAATCGATATAGGCCTCCGGGATATGCGCGTCCACGGGGAGATCGATACGAATTTCCTTCGGGCCTTCATCGGTAACGGTGGGGGCCTCGCCGCGGGCGAGCGATTTGAAAGTCTCTACTGCCTCGCCAACGAGACGCACGTAAAGATCGAAGCCCACACCAGCAATGTGACCGGACTGTTGGGCGCCAAGTACGTTGCCGGCACCGCGCATCTCCAGGTCCTTCATGGCTACAGCCATGCCGGCGCCGAGGTCATTGTTTTGGGCGATGGTAGCCATGCGGTCATAGGAGGTTTCCGTAAGCGTAGCGCCCTTTGGATATAGGAAGTAGGCATAACCGCGCTCGCGGGAGCGACCCACGCGCCCGCGCAACTGGTGTAGCTGCGATAGGCCCATGTGGTGGGCGTTTTCCACAATCAGGGTATTGGCATTGGCGATATCCAAGCCCGTTTCCACGATGGTGGTACATACCAAGACGTCATATTCGCGGTCCCAGAAGCCTTGGACGGTCTGCTCAAGAACATCCTCATTCATTTGCCCGTGCGCGACGACGACGCGGGCCTCAGGCACCAAGTCACGCAGCTCGCGGGCCTTCTTCTCTATGTCAGAGACCTTATTGTGAATGAAAAAGGTTTGGCCATCGCGTAGCAGCTCGCGGCGGATAGCTGCGGCTACCTGCTTGTCCTCGTAAGCGCCAACGTAGGTCAGCACTGGGTGCCGGTCCTCTGGCGGGGTAAGGATGGTGGACATCTCGCGGATGCCAGCCATAGACATCTCTAGGGTGCGCGGGATAGGTGTAGCAGACATGGTAAGCACGTCCACGCTAGCTTTAAGCGCCTTGATGTGTTCCTTGTGCTCCACGCCGAAGCGCTGCTCCTCGTCCACGACGATAAGACCGAGGTTTTTCCAATGCACGCCGGTCTGTAGGAGGCGGTGCGTGCCGACGACGATATCAACGCTGCCATCGGCCAAGCCCTTGAAGATTTCCTTGGCTTCCTTTTTCGAGGTAAAGCGCGAGAGCACCTCTATCTTGACGGGGAAGCCGGTCATGCGCTCGCTGAAGGTATCAAAGTGCTGCTGTGCTAGCAGCGTGGTGGGCACGAGGACGGCCACCTGCATGCCGTCTTGCACGGCCTTGAAGGCAGCGCGGATGGCCACCTCAGTTTTGCCGTAGCCCACATCGCCGACGACGACGCGGTCCATCGGCACCGTGGATTCCATGTCCTGCTTGACGGCATCGATGGCCAGCATCTGGTCTTCGGTCTCGACGAAGGGGAAATTATCCTCCATCTCCGCCTGCCATGGATTATCTGGGGAGAATTGGTGGCCCGGCGCGGCCTGGCGCTTGGCGTAAAGCTCGACGAGCTCGCCGGCGATTTCGCGCACGGCAGCACGGGCCTTCTTCTTGGTATTCTTCCAGTCGGAACCGCCCATCTTAGAAAGGTGGGGCGATTCGCCACCGGTGTACTTGCTCAGCAGATCCAGCGAGTCCATGGGCACCCAGAGTTGATCGGCGGGCTGGCCGCGCTTGGAGGGTGCGTATTCGAGCACGATGTATTCGCGGCGGCTGGTCTCATCGCCGGACTGGATGGTGCGCTCGGCCATCTTCAGGAATTTGCCGATGCCATGGGTTTCGTGCACCACGAAATCGCCTTGCTTGAGCGCGAGCGGATCAACCTTATTGCGACGCTTGGCGGGGCGCCGCTTCGCTTCGGCGATATCACCTACGCGGTTGCCGGTCAGGTCCGTCTCAGTTACGACGACCAGCGGAAGGGCTTCGGCGTCCTTGGGCTTTTTCACCTTGGGAAATACGAGGCCGGCGTGGCTCAGCGCCTGGTAAAGCGTGACTTCCCCGGCGGTGGGTTCCCAGCCGGGGGTAGCCACCTTGGTACGGATTCCCTTTTCCGCGAAGCGATCCACCATGCGCTTGATGGCACCTTGGGCCGGCGTAATAAAAGCGGCGCGGCCCCCCGCGTTGGTATGCGCGAGCAGCTGGGCCATCATGGCGTCGATTTCTTCAATATTGCCACGCGGGGTGGGGCCAGGTTCGAATTCGAGGGGCAGCGTCTCTTCTTCTGGGGCTGCCAGCATTCCTGGCGGCGAGTAGGTCCACAAAGGAAGCCCGGATTCACGAATGGTGACCTCGAGCGATTCATAGGAGCGATAGCTGGACGCCTCTGTGTCGAGACCTTCAGTGGCCAACGGACCATCAGCTCCCATGGCTGCGGCTTCCCAACCGGCGGCAAGGAATTCCGCATCGGTCTTTTCTAGATCCGCAACGCGGCGACGAATCTTTTCCGGAGCGACCATCACCACGTGCGTGGTGGGGCGCAGGAATTCGGGGAGGGTGATCATGGGTGCGTCGGAAAGCGCGGGCAGGAGTGCCTCCATACCTTCGGCCGGCATGCTTTCACTGACTTTAGTCAATAGCTCAACCAAGGCGGGGTTGCCGGGGTGCTTGACCGCAAGATCGGCCGCGCGTTCGGCGATGTCACCCGTAATGGGTAGCTCGCGAGCAGGGAAAATATCTACTCGCCCCACCTCGATTTCCGGGATGGTGCGCTGGTCAGCTACGGAGAATTGGCGGATATCGGTAATTTCATCGCCCCAAAACTCCACGCGAACTGGGTAATCAAGAGTGGTGGGGAAAATATCGATAATGCCACCGCGGGTAGCGTACTCGCCGCGCTTTGCCACCATGTCAACATGCTTATAGGAGCGGAATTCAAGCTCGCGGACCACCTCATCAAAGTCATAGTCGTGGTCCTCTTCTAAATGGACGGGAGCTCGGCCTTCTACCTCTTTGAGGATGGGTTGGGATAAGCCACGGGCAGCGGTGACGATAACCTGCAACCAATCGAGGTTGTGCAAAACCTCAGCGCGGCGGCCGATGATGTCTACGCCTGGGCTCAGGCGCTCGTGTGGCAACGTCTCCCATGCGGGGAACATGGCTACCTTCTCCCCTAGCATCGCCGTCAGCTCCGCGGTAAGATCTTCCGCCTCGCGGCTCGTGGCGGTCACCACGAGGACCGGAGCATGGTGGGCCAAGGTTCCCAAGGCCCACGGCCGAGACTGATCTACGCCCGTAATGTGAAGGTCTTCCCCCACATGGGAAATCATGCCCTTGAGCTTGGGATCCGAGGCCGCTACCTTCAGCAGGCCGGCCAGCATTGGCGTTGCCATCTATTTGCCTCCTAGCTTGGGCTTTACTTCCATACCGGATAAACCATTCCAGCATAGATTGACAATATGCGCGGCGACGACTTCCTTATCCGGGCTGCGCTCATCCAACCACCATTGCGCTGTAGTCGATACCATTCCCACCAGCGCTTGGGCGTAAATATCCGCCAAATCCGGTTGGATTCCACGGTGCTCAAAAGCTTCGCGCAAAATATAGGAAACCTGGCCCACAGCGGAGTTCAACAGCGTGGAAAAGCTGCGCTCATCACCTGGCTTGGCGTCGCGCACCAAGATAAGAAAGCCATCGGTTTCTTCTTCGACATAAGCCAAAATGGCCATCACTGCCTGCTCGATTCGCTCGCGCCAGCTGCCGGTTTCCAAAGAATCAGTAATGACCTTTTCCAAGGCCAACATCTCGCGGTCGATCACCACCGCGTAGAGGCCTTCCTTTCCCCCAAAGTGTTCATAGACAACGGGCTTAGATACCCCGGCGCGGGCAGCAATTTCTTCCACGCTGGTTCCTTCAAACCCCAATTCCGCAAATGCGGCGCGTCCGATGGAAATAAGTTGTTCGCGGCGTTCGCGGCCGGTCATCCTTTGTCGAGCCATGCCCTCTACCCTATCCTTAGCCACGCAATTTGTGATTTACCCGGGTGCGTCAGGTACGCTATGCGTACAGCTTCGGCTGTGTTTCCCCATGGTGTAATCGGCAACACTACGGTTTTTGGTACCGTCATTCTAGGTTCGAGTCCTGGTGGGGAAGCTTTTTAGTTTTTCTTCCGACCGCGGTGAAAGCCTTTTAGCTCGGCTTTCTTTGCAATCGCAGCCACCTGTGCGGCGGTGTAGTTAACGGGTGCGACGCCAGCACGGGGAAGTACCCAGCCGCGCCAGTAAGACAGGATGGCCATGCCGCTGCCAACGAGGGGCGAGATAATCATGCCGAGGGCGAATTGGCCATAATGGGCAAAAGTCACCATAACGATGCCGGTCAGAATTGATGGCACGGCATAGAGGGGGCTGCCACCGAAGATGGACGGGATTTGCCCAGAGGCAATATCGCGGACCATGCCGCCGCCGACCGCAGTTAGCACTCCCAAGAACACGCACGGGATAAGCGGCATGCCGTGCGTGAGCGCCTTGACGCATCCGGTGGTGGACCAGACGCCGAGAATAATGGCATCGCCGTGTTCGCGAAAAATTTCCCATGCCTTGCCTTTGAGATCGGTAAGGAATGCGATGAGCGCACCCACACAGGCAAGCCCCAGGTACCACGGATCGGCAATGGCGGCCGCTGCCCCATCGGCAATGAGCATATCGCGAAGCATGCCGCCGGCCAGCCCGGAGAAAAGAGCAAGGAATACAAATCCAACGATGTCGAATTCGCGGCGGCGGGCGATCGTGCCGCCGATGATGCCATTCAATGCCACACCGAGGAGATCAAAGGCCTGATAGAGCGAATTGATTAGAGGATCGACATCGTGCATGATTCTTAGGCCTCCTGCCGCACGGGTAGAATTTCGGCGTGACTGCGACCGCGTTTTAGTCTCCGACGTGTCAGCATGGCTCTTATTTAACCAACTCGTTTCTCTGAAAGATCGCTTTTCCCATGTCTAAATCCAATGCCCGGTATTTCATCTGGTCCAATGGCCTGCAAAATTTGGGCGATCAGATTGTTGCCGCCAAGACGGTTTTGCCTGCACTTTTCAGTGCGGCCGGCGTGCCAGCATTCTTTACCGGTTTGCTCACCCCCATCCGCGAGTCAGGCTCGATGCTGCCGCAGGCGGCGCTGACCCCGTGGGTGACTACATACCGGGCCCGCAAGCGCCTGTGGATTATCGGTTCGCTTGGCCAGGCGGTAGCTGCCGCGGTCATCGCGCTAGCGGCATTCTTTACCCGCGGGGTAGTACTCGGCGTGGTGGCGCTTGTGGCCTTGGCGGCCCTCTCGCTTTTTCGCGCCCTGTGCTCGATTGCGGGCAAGGACGTGCAGGCTCGCACCATTTCCAAGGGCGCGCGTGGCCGAGTGACCGGAAGTGCGGCCGCGCTCGGTGGCGGTGCTACCTTGCTTACCGGAATTATCCTTTACTTTTTAGGCGAGCTCAGCATCCCCATGATGGGCGCGGTACTCGCCATCGGCGCGGCCACGTGGGCCATTGCCGCGTGGGTCTTTTCGCACGTGGACGAGCCGGTGCCAGAGGAGGCCGAAGGGGGCATCGATAAGCACTGGTGGCAAGATACCTGGCAGCTTTTTACTAGTGATAGGCAATTTCGCAATTTCGTCATTGTCCGCGCGCTTCTTTTGGTCTCGGCGCTATCTACCTCTTTTATCGTATTGCTCAGCAGCAACCTTTCCGGGCTCTACGGCTTCGTGCTTGCCTCGGGGCTGGCCTCGCTGGTAGGCGGGCGTATTTCCGGTGTCTATTCGGATAAGTCCTCTAAGAACACCATGGCTGTGGGCGCGGCCGTGGCATCCGTCGTGCTGGTGCTTTTGGTGGCCAGCTCGCATTGGGCCCCGGATGGAGTCAATGCCTGGGTCATGCCTATAGGTTTCTTTGCGGTTAACCTCGCGCATACCGCCATCCGCGTGGCGCGAAAGACCTACGTGGTGGATATGGCTGGCGGCGATAAGCGCACCCAATATGTGGGTGCTGCGAATACGATGATGGGCGTCATTTTGCTTATCGTGGGTGGTATTTCCTCCGTTGTAGCGCTTGCCGGGCCGGAGGCGGCGCTGCTATTCCTTGCCCTCATCGGTTTTATCGGTGTGTGGCGCGCCCGCGGCCTGAAGGAGGTTTCTCACACATAAATTGCACTTGGGCTATAGGATGTAGTCCGGATAATAATCAGACTCAACCCCAGGAGTTCAATAACCCGTGGTAGCAACAACCCCGTGTGCCGTAGTAGTCCTTGCGGCTGGTGCCGGCACCCGCATGAAGTCCACCAAGCAAAAGACCTTGCACGAGATTGGCGGGCGCAGCTTGCTCGGCCACGCTCTGCATGCCGCTGCCGGGATTAATCCGGAGCGCATCGTCACGGTGGTGGGGCACCAACGCGACCAAGTCTCCCCCGCGGTCGACGCCATTGCTGCGGAGCTGGACTGTGAGGTGCTCCAGGCGGTGCAGGAAGAGCAGCTGGGCACTGGCCACGCTGTGGCCTGCGGCTTGGAGCCTATTCCAGAGTTCGAGGGCACCATCATCGTCACCAATGGTGATGTGCCGCTGCTTACCCCGGAAACCATTGAAGGCCTGCGCACTACCCACACTGAGCAGGGTAATGCGGTTACCGTGCTGTCGATGCGCCTCGATGATCCGACTGGATATGGCCGCATCATCCGCTCGGCGGACGGCAGTGTGTCTGCCATTGTGGAGCAAAAGGATGCCACCGAAGAGCAGCGCCGAGTCAATGAGGTTAATTCTGGTGTCTTCGCCTTTGATGGGCGCGTGCTTGCCGACGCCCTTCAGAAACTCGACTCCAATAACGCCCAGGGCGAGCTTTATATCACCGATGTGCTTGAGATTGCCCGCAGCGCTGGGCACGGCGTCGGCGCGCATGCGGCAGCCGACCCTGCCGAACTCGCGGGTGTCAATGACCGCGTACAGCTCGCCGCCGCCGGTCGTGAGCTCAACCGCCGCATGGTGGAAAAGGCGATGCGCGGCGGAGCCACCATCGTCGATCCGGAGACCACTTGGATTGGTGTCAATGTCACCGTGGGCTCGGATGTCATCATTCACCCGGGCACCCAGCTGTGGGGTGCGACCAGCATCGCCGATAACACCGAGATCGGACCCGATACTACTTTGATCAATATGCAGGTAGGCGAGGGCGCTTCCGTCGTGCGCACCCACGGCAGCGATTCTGTCATTGGCACTAACGCCAAGGTCGGCCCGTTTACCTATATCCGCCCGAATACCGTGGTAGGCGAGGACGGAAAACTCGGCGGCTTCGTAGAGGCAAAGAACGCACAGATCGGCCGCGGCTCCAAGGTGCCGCACCTTACCTATATCGGCGATGCCACTGTGGGCGAGGAATCCAATATAGGCGCCTCCTCCGTCTTTGTTAACTACGACGGGGTGAACAAGCACCACACCACCATCGGCAGCCACGTGCGCACCGGTTCTGACACAATGTTTATCGCTCCGGTCAATGTCGGTGATGGCGCGTACTCCGGGGCGGGTACAGTAATTAAAGACGATGTTCCTGCGGGAGCACTCGCAGTCTCCGGTGGCAAACAGCGCAACATCGAGGGCTGGGTTCAAAAGAAGCGTCCGGGTACCCCCGCGGCTGAGGCCGCAGCCCGTGCGCAGGACAAAGAAAAGTAAGGGGCAAATTCTCCCATGACTGGCAAGGTAACTGGTAGCAGCAAGAACATGAAGCTCTTCTCTGGGCGTGCACACCCAGAGCTGGCGGAGGCTGTGGCTAAGGAGCTCAAGACTGATCTGGTTCCTACTGCCGCGCGCGACTTCGCCAATGGCGAAATCTTCATCCGCTTTGAGGAGTCCGTGCGTGGTGCCGACTGCTTCGTGATGCAGTCCCACACCCAGCCGCTCAACAAGTGGCTGATGGAGCAGCTCATCATGATCGATGCCTTGAAGCGTGGCTCCGCTAAGCGCATCACCGCCGTCCTGCCTTTCTATCCGTATGCACGTCAGGATAAAAAGCACCTGGGCCGTGAGCCGATTTCCGCCCGCTTGGTGGCAGACTTGCTGGAGGCTGCTGGCGCGGATCGCATCGTGTCCGTGGACCTGCACACCGATCAGATTCAGGGCTTTTTCGATGGCCCAGTCGATCACATGCACGCCCAGCCAATTCTGACGGATTACATCAAATCTAAATACGCCACCGATAACATCACCGTGGTTTCCCCGGACGCCGGCCGCGTGAAGGTTGCGGAAAAGTGGGCCCACGACTTGGGCGATGCCCCACTGGCCTTCGTACACAAGACCCGCTCCAATACCGAGGCCAATAAGACGGTGTCCAACCGCGTGGTAGGCGATGTTGAGGGCAAGAACTGCGTGCTTCTCGACGACATGATTGACACCGGCGGCACCATCGCCGGCGCCGTACGCGTGCTCAAGGATGCGGGCGCCAAGAAGGTTGTCATTGCCTGCACCCACGGCGTCTTTTCCGATCCCGCACGCGAGCGCCTCTCCGAGTGCGGCGCGGAAGAAGTTATCACCACCGATACCCTGCCGCAGTCCACCGAAGGCTGGTCCAACCTCACGGTGCTGTCCATCGCACCGCTGCTGGCGCAGACCATCCACGAGATCTTCGAGAATGGTTCCGTAACCACCCTTTTCGACCGCGCCTAAATACTCAATAGCTAAAGGCGGTGAGCATGGATTTTGCTCACCGCCTTTTGTTTTGCTGCAAAGCCGCGGCAAGTCTCCTAGCCTTAACTCCGTTATATTTCGTTTTCTCTCATTCGAGGTTGTAAGTGAAAAAGGTTTTCTACTAGCTCTCGCGCATTTCACCTCCGTTGTCGGTGCCGGATTCGCCTCCGACCAGGAGCTCTTGCAATACTTCACCGCTTTCGGCATTTGGGGAATAGTAGGAGCCGGAGTAGGACTCACCCTCGCCCCGCTGACCATCATGACTGCGATGCAATACGGCTCCTACTTTCAGGCAACATCACACGGGCGCGTGTTTTCCTCGATTGCTTCAAAGCCAGTAGCACGCCTTGTGGACTAGGCCATCATCTTCACTCAGTTCTGTCACACCTTCGTCATGCTCTCCGGCGGCGGGGCCAACCTACACCAGCAGTGGGGATTGCAACCATGGGTTGATTCCGCACTCATGGCCGTCCTGGTCCTCATCGTAGGCTCCATGAATGTTGCAAAGGTGACGAACGTCCTAGGAGCAATTACCCCCCCTTCGTGCTAATTTTGCTCCTTTTGGCAGTAGGCGCGGCATTTATCGATCCGCCATCTGGTCTGCAACAGGCACACGAATTCGCCAGCGTAAACGTGGAATCCCCCCTCCCCTTCTGGTGGGTGGCAACTTTGAACTACCTTGGACTTTCGCTCATGGCCTTAACCGCTATGAGCATTGTCATGGGCGCAGACACTCTCAATTCCCGGCAAGCGGGGCGCGGTGGTTTCTTTGGTGGCCTGCTCTTTTCCGGAATGTTGGTATTGCTGGTAATCGCACTTCTGCTCAGCGTGGAAGATGTCTGGGACGCAGATCTTCCTACTCTCGCAATGCTGAATGAGATTCATCCTTGGTTAGGTACCGCCGCAGCGGTCTTTATCTACCTGATGATTTTCTCCACCGCGATTTCCAACTTCTACGGGATGGCGCGGCGCCTCAGTGCTCGCCGGCCAAATCGGTACTTGCCCATCTTGGTAGCTAGCGTCATCATCGCATTCGTTTTGTCGTTTGTTCCGTTTGACACTCTCGTCGGCATGGTCTTCCCAATTTTGGGCTATATCGGCATCATCGTCATCGGCTTGCTCATCTATACGTGGCTGCGCCGCGGCCGCGGTATCGTCAATGCCGAGTCTCGCCGTCGCGACAAGATCCGTGGCCTAATTCTTCGCATGATAGATCCGAAGCAAAAGTTCACTACCTCGGACCAATCTCAGCTTTCTCGCGAAGTTTATAACTCCAATTTGTCAGGAACGCACCTGCGCGATGAGGTCGCAAACGACGTCATCGCGGAGCTGGATCACCAAGAATCCTTTCCTTTCCATGCGGAAGACTACCAACTGGAAAAAGACTGGCAGAAGCTAGACGCGACGCGTCCTCCCGCAGAGAAGCTGCGAGATCCCGATACAGAGCATTTCCAAGTCCCTAAGAAGGACAATGACCGCTAAAGCCCCGTTCAGGGTTTGGTTGTAGGAAGCCTGACATGCTAATCTAACTCAGTCTCGGCGAGGGCAACCTCACAATGAGGAAGCCGTTATCGACGCGATTGAAGTTAGAGCATGTTGCTTTTATATACGCCTGCGATGACTCGTCCAAGACGTCCATCGGCAGGCTTTCGTCGTTTTTATCGCGTTGGCCGCGCCGCACTACTTTGACTAAGGAGAATGAAGCATGGCACAGCGCCCAGTAATCAAGGCTGAAGCACGTACCGAGTTTGGCAAGGGTGTCGCACGCCGCCTGCGCCGCGACTGGAAGGTCCCAGGCGTTATCTACGGTAGCCACCAGGAGCCGGTTCACTTCGCAGTTCCGCTGCTGGACATCCAGTCCCTCGTCCGCAACAACGGTGTCAACGCCGTTCTGGAGCTGGAGATCGACGGCGAGCAGTACCTGACCATGGTTAAGCACGTTGACCAGAATGTCCTGACCCTAGACATCGATCACGTTGACCTCCTTGCCATTAAGCGTGGCGAGAAGGTTGAGGTTGAGGTTCCGGTCACCCTGACCGGCGAGCCGGCCCCAGGCACCATGCACATCCAGGATGCTGACGTACTGATGGTTGAAGCAGACGTACTGAACATTCCGGAAGAGCTCGAGGTTTCCATCGAGGGTCTCGAGGACGGCGCGGTTGTTACCGCAGCCGACGTCACCATGCCGGAAGGCACCACCTTGGTGGCAGAGGAAGATACCGTTATCGTCTCCATCTCCCTGCCTGAGGTTGATGAGGAGCTCGAGGAAGCTGCTGAGGCTGCTGAGGAAGGCGGCGCAGACGCTGGCGCTGAGTCCGTCGACGAGGGCGAAGAGTCCTCCGACTCCAAGGAGTAATCCCCTCCCCTTCACACGCATAGGCCGCCGTGAGATTCGCTTCTCGCGGCGGCCTTGCCGTTTTTCTCTCTGCCTATGAGACAATTGAGCGCGTGACTCCACTTCTCGTAGTAGGCCTTGGCAACCCCGGCCCCAAGTACGCAGGCACTCGGCACAATATCGGTTTCGACGTAGCTGACGAGCTGGCGGGTGAACTGCTGAGCAGCTTTTCGGTGCACAAGAAAACCAATACCGAAGTAGCCGAGGCCATGGCCGGTGGCCGTAAAATTATTTGTGCCAAGCCGCGATCTTTCATGAACCTTTCCGGCGGGCCAATCAAGGCTTTAGCGCAATATTTTCATCTCTCCGCCGCCGATATCATCGTCATCCACGATGAACTAGAGCTCGATTTCGGCGCCATTAAGCTTCGCCCTGGCGGCGGCGACCACGGTCATAATGGTTTGCGCTCAACCACCAAGTCCCTTGGGACAAAGGACTATAAGCGCCTTTCGATTGGCATTGGGCGCCCACCAGGCCGGATGGCCCCGACGTCGTTTGTGCTCAAGCCATGGGCAAAACAAGAAAAGGCCGAGATTCCCATCATCTGTGCCAACGCGGTGGATGAAATCCTGCGCGTAGGATAGTCGCCATGAAACTGGCTACTCTACGCACCGGCTTTGGCACCTCCGCTATCCGCATCGATGGGGACAATGTGGGCGTCGAATTGGATTATGAGGATGTGGGCCAGCTGCTGCGCAGCGAGGATTGGCGTAAGGCCGCCCAGCTTTCCGGCGAACCGGTGGTCTTCGACCACGCCGACTTGGAGGCCGTGGTACCAGCTCCCGGTAAAGTCATTTGCGTTGGGCTCAATTACGCCAAGCACATCCGCGAAATGGGACGCGAATTTCCCAAGCATCCCACCCTGTTCATCAAGTTCGCAGAGGCCCTAACAGGCCCATATGACGATGTATTCATTCCAGAATATGGCACGCAACAGTTAGATTATGAGGGCGAACTGGCGGTAATCATTGGCGAGCGCGCCCACCATGTCAGCCGAGACGAGGCGCTTGACTATGTGGCCGGATACGCCATTATGAACGACTACACGTTGCGTGATTTCCAGCGCCAAACTAGCCAGTTCCATGCCGGCAAGTCCTTTTATCGCACCGCCGGCTTCGGACCTTGGCTGACGACTGCTCAGGAGTGGGCTCCGGGTTCTGGAGCCATACTTACCACTACAATAGACGGCGAAGAAAGACAGCGTGATAATACCGATGACCTTATCTTTTCGGTAGCCGAGCTTATCGAGTTTTGCTCGCAGCTTTATCCGCTAAATCCAGGAGACGTCATCGTTACTGGCACCCCAGAAGGCGTTGGCTTTGCACGAGAGCCGCAGCAGTTTATTCACGATGGCCAAAACGCCACCATTTCCATTGAGGGCTTGGGGCATATTTCCAATACAACTCGCTTTAGCGAACCGGGCTGCGGCCAAGGCTGTACCTGCGCTTAAGCTGTGCCTAGGTTCTCACCCCGACGAGGGCGGGACCGTTTTCTCCCTTGCTACCCGCGCCGGTTAAGCTGGGTTGATGAGCACAAAAAGCAGCAAATCCCCTAAGAAACTCAACAAGAAGGCCTACGAAAAGGAACTCGAGCGCCTTCAGGCAGAGCTCGTGGACATGCAGCAGTGGGTCGTTGAAACTGGCGCCCGCGTAGTCATCATCATGGAAGGCCGCGACGCCGCCGGTAAGGGCTCCGCAATCAAGCGCATCACCCAATACCTCAACCCACGTACCTGCCGCATCGAGGCACTGCCCGCGCCGAACTCCCGCGAGCAAGGCCAGTGGTACTTCCAGCGCTACGTAGAAAAGCTGCCTACCAAGGGCGAAATCGTCATCTTTGACCGCTCCTGGTACAACCGCGCCGGAGTCGAGCGCGTCATGGGCTTTTGCACCGACCAAGAATACGTCCGCTTCCTCCACCAAGCACCTACTCTTGAGCAGATGCTGGTAGAAGACGGCATCATGCTGCGCAAGTACTGGTTCTCTGTCTCCGATGAGGAGCAGATTAAGCGCTTTGAATCCCGCCGCAATGATCCGCTGCGCCGTTGGAAGCTATCCCCTATGGATCTGCAGTCCATTACCCGCTGGGAGGACTATTCCCGTGCCAAGGATGCGATGTTCATTCACACCGATACCCCGACCGCCCCGTGGTACACCGTGGAATCAGAAGATAAGAAGCGCTCGCGTATCAACGTCATCTCGCACCTGCTGAGCACCATTCCGTACGAGAAGCTCGAGCACGAGATGCCTGAAATCCCGCAGCGCCCGGATTCCGATGGCGAGCCCTACGAGCGCCCGGCGCGCGAAGAGTTCCGCTATGTGCCTGATGTAGCAGCCAAGTTGGAACGCAAGTCCGAGCACAAGACGGCGAAGAAAACCTCTAAGAAGGGCAAGAAGAAGGATAAGAAGAAGTAGCAGCACCGGCTGTACTACTATCTGCGTCTATGAGCACTGACACCGTCGCGCAAGCGCGTTTAGGAGATAAAATCCTCACTGCGTTGGCGGTGCTCCTTGCGCTATTTTATGTCATTTCTGCCGCGAAGAATCCCAGCATAATTGAGATTATTCAGGCAGGTTTATCGTTGCTATTCCTGCCATTTATGTGGATCTGGCGGAGCCGTCCCGTGCTCAGCGCCACGGGCTTTATTGTGTTGCTCGCAGCATGGGCCGTGGCTTGGATGAGCCAGCTGCCCACCAATCTAGGGCTTACCCCCTGGGCCTTGACTGCACCCATGGCGGTGTATGCCACCTCCCGCTATGTCACGCGCCGCGCCATTCCCCGCACGGTACTGGCTCTAACGATTCTTGGCTCCTTCATTTCGCCATTCATGTGGCGCATAGATCCGGAGTCTTTCGTTTTGCATTACCAACTGGACCGCCGCTACTTGGCCATGTTGGTCGTGCACTGGGCTGTTTTGGGCACCACCTACTTCGCCGCCGCACGCTACTTCGACTTGGCACGCCAGCACGAGCGCCTAGCCCAAAAGCGTTTCCATCAAGCCCAAGAGGAAGAGCGATTGCTCATCGCACGAGAGTTGCATGATGTACTGGCCCATTCCCTAACTTTGATAAAGGTTCAGGCCAATGCTGGAATCATTGCCGGGCGATCAGACGCTAAAGCTGCCGAGGAAGCGCTGGCCAGCATTCGCGATGGTGCAGATTCTGCGTTGGAAGAGGTTCGCGGCATCGTCACGGCGCTGCGCAGCACCGGCCCCACCGCTCTGAAGCCCGCCACGCAGCTAGAGCACATCGAGGGAATCATCGATGGCTTCCGCGCGGCGGGCTTGGACATTTCTGCCCGCCTGCCGCAAAATTGCGAAGTTCCAGCGCTCACGCAGTTGGCCCTAGTGCGCATCATTTCTGAAGGCCTAACTAATGCGTTGCGACATCAAGGAGCCGGTACACGGGTGGAAGTAGAGCTAGCACTAGCCGACGTCGCCCAGATCGCCCTTATATCTACCAACCCCTCCCCAACTGCCAGCCAAGTGCCCGGCAGCGGTGTGGGTCTTGTTGGCATTGCAGAACGCGCTCACGCTTTGGGTGGAAAACTAGATACCTGGGGCGATACCAGAAAGTTCATCGTGCGCGCCGAACTACCGTTGCAGAAGGAAAGCCGTGTCTAAGATTCGTGTCCTGCTCGCCGATGACCAGGCGATGCTTGTCGCCGCTTTGTCCACCATTCTCAATGCACAGGATGATATTGAGGTTGTGGCCACCGCGAACACCGGCGCAGAAGCCGTCACCGCGGCGATGAGCCACCGCATTGATGTAGCCATCCTGGATATCCGAATGCCGGGCATGGATGGTATCGCTGCGGCCCAAGCAATCCTTTCTCGCGTCTCTGACTGCCGCGTCATCATGCTCACCACGTTTAATGAAGACGATTTGGTGGCTCAATCTATCGCCGCTGGCGCACATGGATTTCTGCTCAAAGATGCCGATCCGGAGGTGCTGGCGGGGGCTGTCCGGGACGTCGCCAAGGGCGCATCGGTACTGGCTGCTCAGGTAACTGGACCAATCCTGGAGACCTACCGCACCGCCCTTACCCGTGGACAATTGAGCGCGCAGGAACGCCAAGGGCTTAGCCTGGTTACCCGGCGAGAGATCGAGGTACTTTCGCTCATCGCCCGCGGGGCCACGAATTCTGAAATCGCCGCCGAGATGGTCATCGCTGACACGACGGTAAAGACACATGTTTCGGCGCTACTTTCCAAGCTTGCCGCGCGCGACCGAGTGGCGCTGGTTTTGCTGGCTCAGCGCGCTGGAATTGCCTAGTCTCCTACTACGGTAGGAGATGTTCGCTGCGAAGTCCGTCTTGTGGGCGGAAGATATTCGCGTCCCAGCGCGCGAGACTACGCACTATGAATTATGAAGTCTCCTTTGAGCACGTCTCCAAGTCTTTTGGGCCTCACATGGTTTTGCGCGACGTAGATTTTCGCATCGCGCCTGGTCGTGTCCACGCCTTATTGGGACGCAATGGCGCCGGAAAATCTACGCTCTTTTCGATCTTTTTAGGCCTGCTCTCCGCCGATTCCGGGATGGTTAAAGTAGATGGCGTTCCCTGGTCTCGTGAAGTCCTCGACCACATTGGTGCCTCCGTCAACGGCCCTGCCTTTTACGGGCATCTCTCTGCTGCAGCCAATCTTCGCGTACATACTAGATTGCTCGGGCTGCCGGAGGCTGAGGTCGACCGCGTGCTCTCCATCTCCGGTCTCAGCGAAGTTGGTTCCAAAAAGGCAAAGTCTTTTTCTACCGGTATGAAGGCACGCCTCGCCTTGGCCCAGGCTCTCCTAGGCGATCCAGAAATCCTTGTGCTGGATGAACCACAAAATGGCCTTGATCCGCAAGGCATTGTAGAATTGCGGAACCTCTTGCAAAAGCTTGCTTCTGTCGGCCACACCGTAATCGTGAGCTCACATCAGCTCGGCGAGGTTGTCCATCTAGCCCAAGACATCACCATCCTTGCTGAGGGTTCCATTCGCTATTCCGGCGCACTGGAGAACTTGGCTCCCAGTGGACAACTTGAAGCAGAATTTTTCCGCCTGACGTCTCCGGATGGTGAGCGCCATGTTTAAGCGCTACCTTTCCGCCGAGCTCCTGCGCAGCCGCGGTAGCGCGCTGCAATGGCTCCCGCTCCTAGCCATACCGCTCGTGGTGATGACCGTACTATTTTCCTCCTTTGCTTCCTCCGCGAAGGACGCTACTGGCGTCTTAGGATGGCAGTCCATGTTCATCACGGGCATGTATGCACCTCTCATTGCGCTTTTTGCCACTGTTCCCGAACACCGAGAGGCCCGTACCCGGAGCGGCGGAACGCTGTGGCGGCGAGTCAATCCTCACTATGAACAGGCATCCCGCTTTCTTGTCATTCTCACCAGCCTAGCGGCCTTCCATCTCCTGAATTTCGGGGTTTCCTGGGCAGTGGTCGCACTTCAAGGACGATCGAACCATCAATTGCTACTAGTAGCTGGAGTCTATTCCTTTCTGGGTGCCATCGGCATCGCCGGTTTCGCTGCAGCGAGTGCACGTCGTTGTGGTCTCGCCGCCGCGCTCGTAGCGGGTATTGTCTGGCAGGTAGTTAGTGTTCTACCGAGCATTGTCGAAGGCAATGCGTGGTGGGCTTTCCCGCCAGCATGGCCGTTGCGGCTATTACTTCCTGCACTGCGCATTCATCAGAATTCTGTTCCTCTCGATCCGGGAGATCCGCTGCTGCAAAAAAGTCCTGTGCCTGCTGCGGTGCTATGTCTCCTATTGGCGGTAGTCGGTGCTTGCTCAGCAATCCTTACTCCTCGCCGTACACGACCGCTTTCTCTGCTCCGCCGCGCGGAGGCACCTGCTACTACTGCCGCACCAACTACCGCTGCTGGAACTTGGACCCCCGCAGTTATACCTCGTGCAGCCGCTCGTTCCCGGCTTTTGGGCGCGGTGCGCGGACTTCACCGTGCCGCTTTGAACCCCGCACTCATCGCCTGCCTAGCTTTAACCGCACTGGCTCTGGTTTTCCTCTCCGCTATCTACCCGCCCAGCTATGTAGAAGGATTCTTCCTCTTCCTATTGCTACCGGTAGGTGCGGGGACCCTGCCCGTGATGGTGTGGCCCCTTCTCGCGCCCTCGTGGCCTCTCAGTTATATTGAGTCGCGCTATAGCCCAATCGCACTTCTTTTGTGGCTTTTTGGCACTGTTGTGATCGTGTGTTCTGCCGCATCGTTCGCGATGGTCTGCTCTGGTGGTTCTGCCACGGCCGCAGCAGCACAGCTGCCTCTGGCTGTGGGGGTGGGCTTTGCCATCACGGTAGTTTCCCTAGTTATCGTGCTGCTTCTCGGTATTTTGAGCGCGCTCGCCTTCACTATCGTAGGCACGATAGTCTCCGTAACCCTCGGCGGTGATGTACTAGCCAAGACCTTCTTGTGGCTCCTTGCCTTTCCAACGTGGCCGATGAATGCCGATTCTCCTGGACGCTACACCGTCGCGGCGCTTCTGACGTTATTGATTGCTGTCGCTGCTTCATGGGCATCCGCACGGTTACTACGGACTACGGCTCTGCGACCCACAAGGTAGATACGCTACAAAGCAGCCACAATATCGGGCGCTTCGGTCCGTTTTGGGTTAAGAACGCGGCTGCAATATCGGCCCAGCGCCGGGGCATAAGGATAAAACGACTAAAGCCCGCGGTTAAGCCGCGGGCTTGGGCTAGGTGTGCTTAAAGCTCAGCAGGAGATACGCGCTTTGGCAGAACAACCGGACGGGAATCCGCCAGCTCTTCCACAATTCGGACTACCTGGTTAGAATAGCCGAACTCGTTGTCGTACCAGACATAGAGCACGAGGTGCTTGCCGGAGGCAATGGTGGCTACACCATCGACAATGCCGGCGTGAGTATTGCCGATGAAGTCAGAGGATACGACCTCCGGGGAGGCAATGTAGGAGATTTGCTGGCGCAGGTCAGAATGCAGGGAGACGTTGCGCAGGAAGTCATTGACCTCCTCGCGCTCTACTTCCTTTTCCAGTTCGAGGTTAAGCACAGCCATGGACACGTCCGGGGTAGGAACGCGAATGGCATTGCCGGTGAGCTTGCCTTCGAACTCCGGCAGGGCCTTAGCTACGGCCTTAGCAGCGCCGGTGGCGGTAAGCACCATGTTCAGGCCTGCGGCGCGGCCACGGCGATCGCCCTTGTGGTAGTTATCGATGAGGTTCTGGTCATTGGTAAACGAGTGCGCGGTCTCCACGTGGCCGTGGGTTACGCCGTAGCGGTCATTGATGACCTTGAGAACCGGGGTAATGCCGTTGGTGGTGCAGGATGCAGCGGAGAGAATTTGATCCTCATCGGCGATGTTGTCGTTATTGATGCCGTAGACGATGTTCTTGATATCGCCCTTGCCCGGCGCGGTCAGCAGCACGCGGGAGATGCCCTTGGCCTTAAGGTGCTGAGACAGGCCCTCGCGGTCGCGCCACGCGCCGGTGTTATCTACCAAGATGGCGTTGTTGATGCCATAAGAGGTGTAGTCAATCTCGGACGGATCGTTTGCGTAAATCATCTGGATCTTGGTGCCATTGGCCCAGATGACCTCGTTTTCCTCGTCCACGGAGATGGTGCCGTTGAAAGCACCGTGGACGGAATCGCGGCGCAGCAAGGAAGCGCGCTTGAGGATGTCACCGTCGCCCTTCTTGCGCAGGACGATGCCGCGCAGGCGAACGCCACCATATGCTGCCTCGCGGGCGACGAGCAGGCGGGCCAACAGGCGGCCGATGCGGCCGAAGCCGTAGAGAACGACGTCGGTGGTCTCTAGGTCAACGCCAGCACCGACGATCTCGCACAGCTCGCCTTCCAAGTACATGCGAAGGTTTTCCTCGTTGGATTCCTCCCACCCGAGGACCAAGCGGCCGAGGTCGACGCTTGCGGCGCCCAGGTTCATGTCTGCCAATTCCACCAAGATAGGCAGGGTCTCCGCCGTGGACAGGTGGCGCTGCGCGATGCGGCGGCCATAGCGGTGAGACTTGATGATGTCGATATCGGTCTGGCCCACCAGTGGGCGGCCGAAGATGGTGGTGACAACGTTATTGTTGCGGTGCAGCTGGTGGATGAGCGGAATCATCTGCTGCGCCAGCTCGAGGCGCTCGTTCCAATCATCATGGCCAACATGTGCGTTCGCAGTCACGTAATTCATTCCTTTTCTGTCACGGGGGTGGCATTAAATCTTCAAACATAAATATTAGCGCCTACTACTGTGGGTTTTGGCATAGTTCGTTCAGGATGTTGGCCACAGTACCCCCGTTTATTTTCTCCACTTCGGTTCCTACGAGGCAATAAGCTACGGCATCATCGTGCTGCGCACGGCGTTCCTTAAGCACAGGATTCAAGAGCGGATAAACCGGTGAAAGGTTGGGATGACTGCGGGTGTACTGAGTTTCTAGTCCACGGGCAAAGCGGCCCGAGAAAGCACGGGTAGACACGGTCTGCCCGCCACGGCGCAGTAGCTGCCGGTTGTAGTCACTCGTTCCCGCCTCTTCGGTGAGCAAAAATGCGGAACCGCAGGAACATGCGCCGACGCCGTCCCAGGACATAGCGGTGGCTATATCGTCTGCGGTGCGCAGGCCGCCAGCAGCGATGAGAGGAAGATCAGGGGCTGCGGTGTGCACGTCGGACACTAGCTCTTCTAAGTCCCGGG
The DNA here is from genome assembly GCF_030503735.1 of Corynebacterium tuberculostearicum. Next base: position 1,140,401 of record NZ_CP073096.1, read on the forward strand.
AATCGGGAGTCGCGGCTAAGTCCCAGGTTCCGCGATGGCCGCCGGCGGCCGGGCCCTGGACGCAGAGCACGTCGACGCCCCGACGTGCAGTCGCAGTTGCCTCCGCAGAAGTGGTGACGGTGGTCCAGGCCTCTGCGCCCGCGGCGTGGATTCGCTCTATCTGTTCGGGTGTGAAGGTTCCAAACATGGACCACACCACGCGGGCGCCACCGCGCAGCGCTAGATCCAGCTTCTCCGCAAAGCCAAAGGAGTAATCGGGATCGGGCAATGGTTGGTTTTCTGCTTGCGCCAGCTCGCGTGCAGCGGTACGTTGCGCCCCGGAAAGCGGCTGTTGTGGGCAAAAGAGGTTTACTCCAAACGGAATGCCGGCACACTGGTCAATCTGTGTGCGGGCAGTGTCTATGCTCGCAGAGCCCACGCCTAAGGTGCCAAAAGAGCCGGCGGCATGGGCGGCGCGCACTAGTTCCGGGGTGGTGGGACCGCCGGCCATGGGCGCGGGGATTACGCTACGGGAAAGGGAGCTAATAACCTGACTCATAGCACCCCACCCTACTGAGAGAGGAAGCTAGTGCAGTGGCACCTTTAGGAGATTTTTTCGCGCGGTTCTTTGGCTCGAGGAATAAACCCACACCAGGCCTCAATCCGGACGAGCTAGAGGCCGAGTGGCTTATTGTGGGCTTGGGCAATCCCGGCGCGAAGTACGCCGCTACCCGCCACAATGTGGGCTATATGGCCATCGATGATCTTCTCGCGACTGGTGGAAATGTCCTCGAGCCGGTGCGCGGCATGGATGTCCAGGTAGCACCGCTAACATGGGAGGGCCGAAAGGTGCTTGCCGTGCGTGCGAGCACATTCATGAATCTTTCTGGCGAACCAATTGCGCCATTGGCCCAGCACTTGGATATCGCTCCCGATCACGTCATTGTTCTCCACGATGAGCTGGATCTTCCGGCCAATAAGATCCGGATCAAGCAGGGCGGAAATGAAAATGGGCACAACGGACTCAAGTCGCTCACGGAGCGCTTGGGCACCCGCGACTATCTGCGCGTGCGCATTGGTATTGCCCGACCACCCAAGGGATCGCCCATTCCGGATTACGTATTGGGCCCCGTGGATGCGGGCGCCGGCTTTGATGACGCCATCGCCACCGCGGCCGAGGCCGCCCACCTCATCGTGACAGACGGGTTAAGCAAGGCCCAGAACCAGATCCACTCGCGCTAGCACTGGGAAAATTTTTCTAGGGCCTGGGGGCTGCCGGCGGCGACGATGAAATCGGTGGGGGTGAGCTCGGTGGCGTCGGCAAGCGGGGCCCACTCCCCTTCCGCGCGGCGCACAGAGACCAATTGCACGCGGTGCGTGCGCCAGATGGCAGAAAGGTCGAGCGGCCGGCCCACCAATGAACTAGGAACGGCCATCTGGGTCACGCCATAATCAGTGGCAATCTCCGCAAAATCACGGAAACGCCCGCCCAACAAGTAAGCCACGCGGCGGCCAGTATCACGCTCTGGCCGGATGACATGGTGGGTACCAATCTGGCTGAGAATACGCGCATGTGCCTCCGAATCAGCCTTGGCCCAGATGTCTTTGACGCCCAACTCCACCAGATTGGACGCGGTGAGGATGGAATCTTCCAAATGGGAGCCGATGGCGACAATGACGCGCTCGACCTCCTCCACGCCCAGCTGGCGCAAGGCCTCTGGGTCAGTGGTATCGGCCGCAATGGTCTCGGTGAGGTAGGGAGCTTCTTCGCGCACGCGCTTTTCGCTGGAGTCGATGCCGAGGACCTCAACGCCATTGGCCATCAGCTCATGAGCAAGCGAGGAACCAAATCGGCCTAACCCAATAACGACGACGGGTGGAATATCGATGCCGGCGCGGGAGCGTCCCAGCGCCTTGAGAATATTAGCCAAGGAACGGCCTTTCTTCGGGGTAGCTAAAACGCCGGCTGACGGATTTTGCCGCCAGCGCCGCTACCAGGGTGGTTGGGCCAACACGGCCCAGGTACATGATGAGACACAGCACTATCTGCGAGGGTGCAGATAGGCTCGCGGTAATACCAGTGGACAAGCCCACAGTAGCGAAAGCGGAGAGCACTTCGAAGGACACCTGATCACCGCTAAACTCCGGATCGAAAAAGCGCAGCGCCGCCACGCCCAGCGTGACTACCATGACCCCGGCAAAGCTCAGCGCCAGCGCCTGGCGGGTCACCGACCGCGGAAGGCTACGGTGCCCAATGGTGGTGGTTTCCCGGCCCGTAAATTCTGCTGCCATGGCAGCCAAGAGCACGCAGGCGGTGGTGACTTTAATGCCGCCGGCCGTACCGGCCGAGCCACCACCGATGAACATCAAAATGTCGGTGCCCATCAGTGTAATGGGGTGTGCCTGGCCATAATCGATGGCATTAAACCCCGCCGTGCGCGGAGAAGCGCCGGCAAAGAAAGAGTTGAGCAACTTATCCCCCAGCGACATCGAGGACAAAAGCCCGGTCCACTCCATGCATGCGAAAAAGACGCCGCCGGCGAGCAAGAGCACCATTGTGGCCGTTAGGGTCATGCGGGCGGTAATTGAAATTCGGTGCACCACGTGACGGTCGCGCCGCACCAAGCGCACCAGCTCCGCCCATACGGGAAAGCCCAAGCCGCCGCCTATCAGCGCGCCGGCCAAGGGCAATAGAATCCAGGCATCGGAGACAAAGGGCACCAAGTTATCGCTATTGGTGCTAAAACCCGCGTTATTGAAGGCGGAGACGGCATGGAAGATGCCCTCCCACACAGCACGCGGAAAGGAGTGACCGTAGCCAATCATCAAACGCGCAGCCACAATGACGGCGATGATGCTCTCAGCTACCGCGGTAAATGCGAAGGTAAAAATCAGCGTCTTACGGATACCACCGGGGGCGATAGGGCGTCCCTCATAAGCGCCGGTTTTGCGCGCCTTAAAGCTAATCCGGCCGGTAAATAGCAGGCCAGATAGCGAAGCGAGCGACATGATGCCCAGGCCGCCCAGTTGTATAAGCCCCAAGATGATGACCTGGCCGGCCGGGCTCCAAAAACTGCCGGTATCCACCACGATGAGGCCGGTAAGCGAGACCGCAGACGTAGCAGTAAACAAGGCAGACAGGAAGGAAGCGCGGGCGGTGCCGGCCTCGGCGAACGGCAGCATGAGCAAAACCGTTCCCACCAGAATCAGCACAAGGAAGCCAGCCGCGGTCAATCGCGCCGGGCCCCACTGCCGTATGGAAAGCAAACGTTTCACCAGCGGAAGTATAGACCTGCTTTCGACGCAGGGAAACTGCTGGCCGGCACTAACCCTCGGTGGACGGTTAGCATTGGTGTTATGACTTCGCCAAATAGCACTGCCAAGACCATTGTGATTACCGGCGCATCCGGCGGGTTGGGGGCCGCGGCAGCTCGTCAGTTGCACCGCACCCGGCCGCAAGACAACCTGGTTATCATCGGCCGCAATCCGGAAAAGACCCGCGCGATGGCCGAGGAAGTCGAAGGCCAGTACTTCCTAGCGGACTTCGAATCCCTGGGCCAGGTACGCCGCTTGGCACAGGATTTGGAAGGCTTAGAGCACATCCACGCCTTGGGCAATAATGCTGGCGGCATTTTCGATGGCCCCTCCACCACCGCCGATGGATTTGAGCGCACCTGGCAGGTCAACGTGGTCGCGCCTTTTCTATTGACCTCGCTGCTACGGGATAAGCTGCGCGCGGATAACGCGAACGTGGTCCAAACAGCTTCCCTAGCCAATTTCCTTATGTCTAAATTCGACCTCAGCGATCCCACTACGCTGGAGCACTTTAGCCCTGAGCGCGCCTACGGCAACGCCAAGTTGGGTGATATCCTGCTCACCCGCTATTTCGATGCCCACGGGCTTAATGCGGTCTCCTTCCACCCTGGAGTGCTGGCGACAGAATTTTCCAAGTCTTCTACTGGCTTAATGTCCAAAATGTATTCTGGGCTGATTGGCAAGACCTTTGGCAAGCCTGCGGAAGGTGGCGATAACCTCGCCTACTATTTGACAGGCACCGAGGGAATCCACTTTGAATCCGGCGAATACTACAACGATAAACGCAAACCCGGCCTGCAGCGCCCCATTGCAAAGAAGCTATCCGTAGCCCGCCGCGTCTTTGATGATCTGGGGCGCCGCCTCAATGTGGAGTGGTAGCGGGAAACCACTAGACTATGCCGCATGAGTTCTGTCGTTTCTGAGGCCTCGCGCCGCCGCACGTTTGCCGTTATCGCCCACCCAGATGCTGGTAAGTCCACGCTGACGGAGGCGCTGGCGCTGCATGCACACGTTATTAATGAAGCCGGCGCGGTCCACGGCAAGGGCAACCGCAAGTCCACCGTGTCTGACTGGATGGATATGGAAAAGGACCGCGGCATTTCCGTGGCTTCCTCGGCGCTGCAATTCGAGTATGCGCCGGAGGGGCACGAGGGCGAGCCCTACATGATCAACCTAGTTGATACCCCGGGCCACGCAGATTTTTCTGAAGATACCTACCGCGTGCTCACCGCAGTAGATGCGGCAGTCATGCTTATCGACGCCGCCAAGGGCCTCGAACCCCAGACCCTCAAGCTCTTCCGTGTGTGCAAGGCCCGCGGCCTGCCTATCGTCACCGTGATTAATAAGTGGGACCGCGTGGGCCGCGAGCCCTTGGAGCTGGTCGACGAAATTGTCAACGAAATCCAGTTGCAGCCCACCCCGCTGTACTGGCCGGTCGGCATTGCCGGTGACTTCCGCGGTCTGGCGCATATCAATGATGATGGCGAGGCCGATGAGTATATTCACTTCATCCGCACCGCTGGCGGTTCCACCATTGCACCGGAAGAGCACTTCGATCCGGATACCGCCGGTAAGAAGGAAGAAGATGTGTGGGAAACCGCCGTCGAAGAGGCCGAGCTCCTCGCTGCCGATGGTGCCCTGCATGATCAGGAGCTTTTTGAGCAGTGCGTAACCTCCCCACTCATCTTCGCTTCTGCGATGCTGAACTTTGGCGTGCACCAGATTCTGGATACACTATGCGCCATTGCCCCGGCTCCGCACTCGCGCGAATCCGATCCGAAGGCGGTAGCGGCTGCCACCAGCGCCATTGATGAGGTCCGCGAAGTAAGCGATGATTTCTCTGGCGTCGTTTTTAAGGTCCAAGCCGGCATGGACCAAAAGCACCGCGATAACCTGGCCTTTATGCGCGTGGTATCCGGTGAATTCGAACGCGGCATGCAGGTCAATCACGCCCAGTCCGGCCGCAGCTTTTCCACCAAGTATGCGCTGACCGTCTTTGGTCGCACGCGCGATACCGTGGATTCCGCTTATCCAGGCGATATCGTGGGACTTGTCAACGCCGGCTCGCTCGCCCCTGGTGACACCATCTATTCCGGCAAAAAGGTCCAGTTCAAGCCCATGCCGCAGTTCGCCCCAGAGGCCTTCCGCATTCTGCGCGCGAAGTCCCTGGGCAAGTACAAGGCCTTCCGCAAGGGCCTAGAGCAACTGGCGGCCGAGGGCGTGGTCCAGATTCTCAAGAATGAGGCGCGTGGTGATGCCTCGCCTGTAATGGCGGCGGTTGGCCCCATGCAGTTTGAGGTTATGCAGGCCCGCATGGAGTTCGAATATAACGTAGAAACCGTCACCGAACCCATCCCCTATTCCGTGGCCCGGCGCACCGATGCCGAGTCTGCCCCGGAGCTCGGCCGTCAGCGCGGCGTGGAAATCTTTACTCGCCAAGATGGCGAGCTCATCGCTCTCTTTGGTGATAAGTGGAAGCTCGCGTTCATTGAAAAGGAACACCCAGAGCTCACCATGGAAACCCTCGTGGCGGATTAAAATCCACACAGCTTCATGTGGCGAAGAAAAAGGCCGCTTCCTGGAACGGGAAGCGGCCTTATCCGTTGCGTGCTAAACCATCAACATCACTGGGACAACGGCAATTTTAACCACCTGGGCGACCACAATTGTGGCCGCATACCCGGTCATGATGCGCGAGTCGGAGCTAACCCCCGTGGCGTAGTTGACCACGGCTGGCTGGCCAAAAATGCCGGAGTGCCCGCCGGCAGTGCGGGTCTCGGATTGGCCCATAAAGCGGTTAGCTACGGCGAATAGAACAGCAGCCACCGCGGTGACGATGGCGGCGAGGAACATGCACTTCAGGCCCATCCAGGAGAATGCGGTGGACAAGAATGCCTCGCCGGACGAAAGGCCCACAGACGCCAAGAAGATAACGAGGCCCCACTGCTGGAAGGCGGTATTAATAGAGGCTGGCACCTGCCACGGGATGCGGCGGGTGCGGTGCAGCGCACCGAGAATAAGGCCCGTAATCAGTGGGCCGAGCGCGAAACCCAACTCGAAGGAGGCGCCACCCGGCATCGGTACTACGACCTGGCCAAGCAGATAGCCCAAGAAGAGGCCACCGCCCAACGCTACCCAGTTCAGCTCGGAGTAGGACTTAATGGAGTCGCCGAAGTAATCCCGGATATCACCCAAGCGGTCAAACTTCACGATGAGCTCGAGGGTATCGCCGGAAGCCAGGTGAGTTTCATTATTGGCCAAGAATTGCTCGTCGCCACGCTGCACGCGCACAATGCGCCCACCGTAGCGAGAAAACAGGTTCAGCTCTTCTACGGTGCGGCCGGCAATATCTTGGTTAGAAATAGCCACGGTTTCGATGACCAGTCGCTTATCCACGAACGGAGTTTGCGGCTGGCGCTTGCCCAGCATCTGGGTCAGTTCACGGGCCTTGGCCTTGGTGACCATCACGCGTAGAATATCGCCTTTGTGCAGTTCGGGGCGGTCACCAGCCACGCGCACCTTATTGCCGCGGCGGATGGTAGCGATTACAAAGTGATCCTTGAACTTTTCTTCCAGTTCCTCGTAGTTCACGTCTTTGGTAACGCGGATGGTGCGGGAACGGAAGATCTTGGAGGCAGAATTGTCCTTATCCCGCTTGGCGGGCCAGTTTTGCTTGAGTAGGAAAGCCACAACCAAGATGGCCACCGCCACTCCCACGGGATAGCCCAGCGAGTAGCCCACAGCGGGTAGTTCTTCACCGGTTTGCTGCTGAGCCACTGCCAACGACGGCGTCGAGGTGGTTGCGCCGGCGAATACGCCTACCGAAGCAAGTGAATCCAAGCCCAACATGCCCCCAAAGAATAGGGCGGCTCCAGCAGCCACAATGATCGCAATTGCGGCAGTGAGCATGTGCTTCATCTGTTTGGAAAAGCCCTTGAAGAAGCGCTCGCCGGCAGAGAGCCCCTGCATATAAATAAACAGACCCAAACCCAGCTCTTGGAGGGAGCTGAGGATGTCTTTATCCAGGTCAATAAATGAGCCGAAGGCCAAACCCACAAAAAGCGTGCCTGCCGCGCCAAAGCGCAGTGGGCCGAAGGGAATCATGCCAAAAAGCGTGCCGAGCAGCACTATGAAGAAAATGCTCAGCCAAATATTTCCATCAAAAATAGCTAACACGCTGGAATAGTTTAGGCATTTCTCAAGAAAGCGCCACGTGAAAGGCTTTTCCATGCCCTGGCCTTCTGGCATTTACACTGGGCATACCGCTTTCCCAGCCGACAACCCACCCCCAGCAGCGGTGCATCTCACAACCCGCGCTATCAGTGAGCTAATCGAGGAGAAATTCCTTCCACCGCGGCCACTGCGTATAGGTTTGCGCCTTGCCCGCTTGGTAGTTCGCACGCAACTTGTGCACATTGCGCTCTGTAGAGGCCACCTGCATATCCTCCGGGAAAAATAGCTGGGCCTTGCCTTTGCGCTCCAATTCCAAGAGCCGGTCTTTGGCGGCGTTGTATAAGGCGGGGCGGGCAATGAGGGCGTCGGCAATAGCGGGGTACCTGCGGAAGATACGGCGGATGAGTGCTGGACGCGCCACCTCGGGGCGCACATACCCGCGTGGCTTAGTACCGATGAAAAAGAATTTTTCATAGCCTGCCTGCTCTGCCTGCTCGATGGTGATGCCGCCGGAAGAGCCCAAAGCGCCATCCACATATGGCGCGCCGTCGATAAAGCGCATCGGCATAATCAGTGGCAACGTGGACGAGGCACGCACGCGCACGAAGAGATCCTCTGGGGCGTTGATATCCTCGCGCTGCCAATAAACAGACTCGCCGGTATCTGCCCGTGCCGCCGCCAGCACCATATCGGCCGGATGGTCGCGGTAAGCCTGCCAATCAAAGGGCAGATCCTTATCCGCGGCGCGTTCATAGATATACTCTGCGTTGAAATATCCAGTACCACGCACCAACGAACCCACGCCGCCGAAGCTGGGATTTTTGGCAAAGTCCGTAAAGGACTCCTCCGCACGCCGGGCATCGCGCGATAAATAGTTAACGGTGTGGGATGCCCCAGCTGACACGCCTCCCACCCAGCCAAAGTCCACGTCTTCCTCGATGAGTTTGACCATGCACGCGGCGGTATAGGAATTGCGCATGCCGCCGCCTTCAATAACGAGTGCGGTGTTGCTGGCATCAATCATGGTGCCCCATACTACGCTGGGCCCAATGAAGCGCATTTTCCAGCAATTGCTCGCGGACGAGGAAGGCACCTTCGATATCGAGACGGGCCAGCAACCCCGCACCGGGTTTGCCTACAACCCCACCGGAGTGGCTCTTTTGAAAGTAGATGAGCCCACGCCGGCTGCGATACGCAAAGCGCTCGCGCTTGCCAGGCAAGAAGGCGCGCGGTACTTGGGCACCTGGCGCCACCCAGACGGCCCACTAGTATTCCTTTCCACGGCCGTTACCCAAGACGAGTCTGTAGCCCGCGAGCGCGTCGTCGCCACGGGACAGCAGGCGTACTTCGATCTAGAACGCTGCCGCACCATTGCCGTTCCGGCTCATTAGACTAAGGGCTTATGGGATTAAAAGACGCACTCGCCCGGCTTACCGGCGCGCAGCCCCCGCGCTTAGCGCGCCCCGATTCCACCGCCCCCACCGCACGGGTGGAAAAGCTGGAGATCCACACCGCTGGCCCGCTTATCATTGTGGTCACCAATCAGCCCGGCGCGGAAGTGCTCTGCGAGGTAGCCCGCGCCCGTGAATCCGCTACCTTGGTCTCTCCCACTGCCACGGCTCATTTTGCCGCCACCAACAAGGAGGCTCTACCCATCAAGGATCCTCGGCGCGGCTGGGTTATTCCACTCACGCCGGCGCTTGGCGACGCCCTCTTAGACCACCTCCCCTACCCCGGCGAGTATGAGCTCTCCCCCGCTTTGGCCCTAGTGGTCGAATAAATTCTGGAAAGGACTCTCGCGTGCTCCTCTTACCCTTTGCTGGAAAGAAGCCGCGCATCCATCGCAGCGCATGGGTTGCACCGAATGCCACCATCATCGGAGACGTAGAAATCGGCCCGGATTCCTCCGTGTTTTATGGCAGTGCCCTGCGCGGCGACGTGGGCGCGGTTCGCATTGGCGCTAGGTGCAATATTCAGGACAATTGCGTCTTCCACGTAGAAGAGGACACGCCGTGCGTACTAGAAGATGATGTCACGGTGGGACACATGGCGATGGTCCATGCCGCGCATGTGGAGGCCGGTTCCCTGGTGGGATGTCCTCTTCGCTGCTCTCGCGCTGCGCTATCGGTGCGGGCTCGCTTATTGCCGCCGGCGCCGTAGTGTTAGAAGGCACCGAAATCCCGCCACGGAGCCTTGCCGCGGGTGTGCCGGCGAAGGTGCGCCGCGAGCTCAGCCTGGAAGAATCGCAGTCTTTCATTCCGCATGCGGCGCGCTATGTGGAGTGCGCGCGCCATCAATCCGGTGCGGCGCTAAGCCTGGATGAAGTCACCTTTGATTAGAGGGAAATCACGCCCATGAGGATAAGGAAGATCGCCACGAGGTAGCCACCGAAGAGCGCCACTTGGGTGCTATTGGCGCGAGCTGCGGCAAAGAGCCGGCCCGCCGCTGATTCGGGATGCGCGCGCACCACCGCGATAAATAGGCCACAGATAGTGGGCAAGGAAAGCGCCAAGCTGGCATACCAGACCAAGCCGCCGTATTGTGCCGCCGGAACAATATCTTCCGTAGCCAAGTGCATTAGCCCGTAATAAAAAGGCACCGAGGTCAGCGATTGCACCACACCCATTAAGAAGCCGATAAGTGCGGTAATCGGTGATGGCGTGCGCAGCGGCTCGAGCAGACGACTTACTAAGGCATTGGGCTGCCCTTTAGATCGCCATGATCCGAAAGCCACCGCAATGCCCACTGCTACAAGCACCCAGCCAGCAATGGGTGAGCTCAAAATGGCCTCAATTTGGTCTTTGACTCCTAGCAACAAAAACATCACCACTGCCGCTGCGACGAGCACCCCTACCCAATCTCCTATTACCACCAATGCAGCAATGCGCCGATACTTACCGCGGGGCAAAATGATGCCAATGGCCACGAGGATGCCAATGAGTAAGGCATTGACGGAATCCAGGAGGGCGAAACTAACGGCGTGGAGCATGCCGGACAGTCTACCGCCCCGTACCGCTATTACCGATACCCCGAAGAAAAGACACCCTATATCTCAATAGCGGCTATTTATGTTCCATCACACAACACTTTGCACGCAACCCGCAAATTTGCGTACACTATGCAATGTTTCCCGAAGGGTCCAGAATTTTCACCCATGGGTTCACTGTTCACTTCCACCCGCGCGCACAGCGTTGCGTGCACATCGCACGAGAAAGCACACTTGATGTCTAAATTCCTCTACCGGCTAGGCAGCTGGTCCTACCGCAAGGTATGGCCCTTTCTAGCCTTCTGGCTGATCGTCTTGGTTGCCATGGTGGGACTCACCGCCGGCTTTGCCAAGTCACCGAACCCCAACTTCTCTATGCCGGAGATGGATTCCACGACCACCCAAGACAAAATGATGGAGCGCTTCGGCCAAGACACCGATGCTATGAGTGCTCCCGAAGGCACGGTGGTCATCCAAGCACCGGAGGGCAAGGACCTCACCGATAAACAGGTAGCCGGCGAGGTAGACAACCTCCTCGGTGCTCTTAAGGACACCGGTGCGCTCAAGAACCAGGACAAACTGGTCAGTCCTGTCATGGCCGCAGCCGGCATGGAAAAGCAAATGGGCGAAAAGATGAAGGCCCAGCACATGCCAGACGAGCAGATTCAAAAGAACCTTCAGCAGCTCTCCCCTCTGAGCGAGGATAAGTCCACCGGCACCGTCACCATCAACTTCGATGCGGACAGCGTCATGGATATCCCAGAAGAGGACATGACCAAGGTCACGGACGTCCTCAACAAATACGACGAGGGCGATCTCACCGTGAAGTACCAGGGCAACGCCTTTAGCTCCGCGGGCCAAGAGATGGGTGGCAGCGCCGAGATTATTGGCCTTATCGTCGCCGCGATCGTGCTGCTGATTACCTTCGGCTCCTTCGTGGCCGCCGGTATGCCACTTATTTCCGCCGTCATCGGCGTAGGCATCGGCATTCTTGGTGTGCAGGTATCCACCGTATTTACGGATACCATCTCTGATATGACCCCGACCCTGGCCTCCATGATTGGCCTGGCCGTCGGCATCGATTACGCGCTGTTTATCGTCAACCGCTTCCGCAACGAGCTCATCACCTCCTCTGGCCTCAACGATCTTTCGCCAAAGGAACTGGCCCAAGAGCTCAAGAAGATGGATAAGGCCACCCGTGCCCACGCCATGGGCATGGCGCTGGGCACCGCGGGCGGTTCCGTTGTCTTCGCCGGCACCACCGTGGTCATCGCCTTGGCCGCGCTGACCATTATCGGCATCCCGTTCCTGGGCACCATGGCCATCGCCGCCGCGGCAACAGTGATCATCGCCGTATTGGTTGCCAATACTTTCATTCCCGCCCTGCTGGGACTTTTGGGCACCAAGATCTTCGCTGGTCGGGTGCCTGGCCCCAAGGTTCCAGACCCAGAGGACGAAAAGCCCACCATGGGACTGCGCTGGGTACGCCGTGTGCGTGCCCACCCGTGGCTGCACCTTATCGCGGGCGTCGTCTTGCTGGGCATCCTGGCCGTACCATTTGCCCAGCTGCGCCTGGCCATGCCTACCGATGGCACCGCAAAGCCCGGCACCCCGCAGCGCGAGGCTTATGAAATCACGGCAGACGCCTTTGGCCCTGGTCGCAATGCGCCGATGATCGCGTTCGTTGATGTGGCCGACGTTCCCGAGCAGGACCGCATGCCGGCCTTCCAAGACCTCCTGCAGGAGATCAATGGCAATGACGGCGTAGAAAACGCCCAGATCGTGCAGACCACTGACAACGGTGATGCTGCGCAGATCATGATTACGCCTACCACCGGCGCGACCGACGAAGAAACCACAGAAACCCTTAACCACCTGCGCGATTACCAGGGTGAGTTTGAAAAGACCGGCGGTTCCTACGGCATTACCGGTATCACCCCGATCTTCGATGACATTTCTGAGCGCCTCAATAACGTGCTCATCCCATACGTAGCCATCGTGCTGGGACTAGCCTTCATCGTCTTGATGCTGGTCTTCCGCTCCATCTGGGTACCGCTCATCGCCGCAGCCGGCTTCGCTTTGTCGATGGCCGCAACCTTCGGCATCACCGTAGCCATTTGGCAAGAAGGCATGTTTGGCATCGTCGACGACCCACAGCCGCTGCTTTCCTTCCTGCCCATCATGCTCATCGGCCTGACCTTCGGCCTGGCTATGGACTACCAGGTCTTCTTGGTCACCCGCATGCGCGAGGGATTTGTCAATGGCAAGACGGCCGGCAACGCCACCTCGAATGGCTTTAAGCACGGCGCGCGCGTGGTCACGGCCGCAGCACTCATTATGATGTCCGTCTTCGCGGCCTTCATCTTGATGGACGAGCCGTTCATCAAGACCATGGGCTTTGCCCTGGCTGCGGGCGTGCTTATCGATGCCTTCGTGGTCCGCATGATGATCATCCCCGCTACCATGTTTGTACTGGATAAGAAGGCATGGTGGTTCCCGCGCTGGTTGGATAAGATCACGCCAAACATGGACATCGAAGGTGAGGCCTTGCACTCTGACCGCGAGGAACTCCTGCGCGCACAACGAGAGAAGGTAGGCGAGACACACCGTGGCTAGTCTGCGCGAAGAAAAGAAGCGGGCTACGCGTCAGGCCATGTCCGATGCGGCAGCGCGCCTCGTCCTCGACGGCGGCGCCGAAGCCGCCACGATCTCCGGCATCACCGCGGCCGTCGGGGTCTCCCCGCGCACCTTTCACAACTACTTCTCCTCGGTGGCCGATGCCCTGCTGTACTTCACGGCTGACGTGTTGGAATCTTTCGCCGCGGATATTCCCTCCGTGTGCCCTGGCAAGAACGTTACCGCCGTCTTAGAAGCAGCGTTGCTCGAGTCCTTGGAAGACGAAGAAAAGGAGCTGCGTTCTCTCCATACGCTCTATCGCATTGGTGAGGCCCTGGATAACCTCAGCCACACCTCCGAAGAACGGCGGCGTTTCGAGCGCGTATCTGACACCATCATTTCCGCCTTCCAGCAGCGGGGAACTGATTACACGGACTATGAGCTAGGCGTTGTCCTCAATGCCTGCGCCGGCGGCAGCGTGGCATTCCGACAGGAGCTGGATCGCCGCCAAGCTGCAGGTGAAAACGTCAGCCTGGCAGATAAGAAGAAGATGGTAAAGGACACTTTTTCCGTCCTACGCGCCCTGGACTAGGCGCTAACGCGCTACACCATAGGTTCCTTCACTGTTAACCCTGCATGGCCCAAATATACGGGCTATGCAGGGTAAAATTTTCCCTTAGCCTCAGCACGACAACTAGCTCTGGAGAATGACACAGTGAAGATTGCGATTCTTGGTGGCGATGGATTTTGTGGATGGCCCGCTTCCCTATTCCTTTCGGATCAAGGCCACGAGGTCGCCATCGTTGATAACCTCTCCCGGCGCGCCATTGATGCGGAACTAGGCGCCGAATCCCTCACCCCTATCGCTTCCATTGAGGAACGCCTGGCGGCGTGGAAGAAGGTCAGTGGGAAAGATATATCCTTCGCCAACATCGATATCGCCCAGGATTACGCCGGGTTCGTGAAGTTCCTCCGTTCCTTCACTCCGGATGCCGTCGTGCATTTTGCGGAACAGCGCGCCGCGCCCTACTCCATGAAAAGTCCCACCACTAAGCGCTACACGGTGGATAACAACATCAATGCCACCCATAACCTTTTAGCTGCGGTTGTAGAAACCGGCCTCGATATTCACGTCGTTCACCTCGGAACCATGGGAGTCTACGGTTACGGCACCGCCGGTATGCAGATCCCTGAGGGCTACCTGGATATCAAGGTGTCCGTACCGGAGCAGGGTGAGGTGGGAAAGTCCATCCTCTACCCTTCCAATCCGGGATCGATTTACCACATGACGAAGGTCCTGGATCAACATCTTTTTGCCTACTACGCCAAAAATGACGAGCTGCGCATCACCGATCTGCATCAGGGAATTGTCTGGGGCACCCACACCGCCCAAACCCAACAGGATGAACGCCTGATTAACCGCTTTGACTATGACGGCGACTACGGAACGGTCTTGAATCGCTTTCTTGTGCAGGCAGGTATCGGCTATCCGCTTACGGTGCATGGAACCGGTGGCCAAACCCGCGCCTTTATCCATATCCAAGATATGGTGCGCTGCATCGAACTCGCACTGGAAAATCCACCATCGCGCGGTGAGCGCGTAAAGATCCTCAACCAAATGACGCAAACCCACCGCGTGCGTGACTTGGCGGAGCTCATCGCGGACATCTCTGGCGCCGAGGTAGCCTATGTTCCCAATCCACGTAAGGAATCGGCCGAAAATGAACTGCACGTATCCAATGAGACTTTTCTGGGACTCGGCCTCAACCCCACGACCTTGTCTGAAGGCCTGCTCCACGAGGTCGAAGAGGTAGCAAAGAAGTATGCCAACCGCGTAGACCGCAGCAAGATTCCGGCCCAGTCTTTGTGGACCGCGCAGCAGGAAGCGGGCGTTCCAGACGCCGCACAGCAGAAATAGACGGCGAACTTCCCCATTATGCGCATCGCCATTGTAACCGAAGTTTTCTTGCCCAAGATTGATGGGGTGGTCACCCGCCTGACCAATACTCTGGACCAGCTAGCGAAGCTCGGCCATGAGGTACGTATATTTGCCACCGGGACTCCACCGGAAACCTATGCTGGATTCTCGGTCACCCGTATCCCCAGCCACGCACTGTGGGTCTATCCGGAAGTTCAGTTTGGCCTACCCACCTTTCGGTTCTTCCGTGCTATCCGGGACTTTGATCCGGATGTCATCCATGCCGTTAATCCCATTTGGACTGCAGCATTAGGCGTTTTTGCTGCAGAGCGCGATGCCGTACCGCTGGTTGCTAGCTTTCACACCAATGTGCCGGAATATACTGAAGCCCTAGGCATTGGCTGGCTGCGGCCGGTTGCTCAAAAGGCCATTACGTTTCTCCATAACCGGGCTGCAATCAATCTCTGCACTTCCGGTCCCATGGTGTATAAGGCCCGCGATATGGGAATCCATACCGTGCGGTTATGGCCTAAGGCCGTTGATACGCAGGCCTATCGGCCCGACAACTATGATGCGCAGATGCGCTTTCGGCTTACTGGCGGACACCCGGAGGCCCCGTTGATTACCTATATCGGCAGAATTTCGCAAGAAAAGGATCTAGCACGCCTCAATGAGGTAATGCACCAGGTGCGCACGCAGATGCCGGCCGCGCGCCTCGCCCTCGTTGGCGCCGGTCCCGCGCTAGAGGATTTGCGCGCTCAGTTTGATTCCGCCACCACCGTATTTACCGGTTATCTTTCTGGGGCCGAGCTGCAGGCGGCCTTTGCGGTCGGCGATGTATTTGCCTTCCCCTCTGCCACTGAAACGCTGGGGTTGGTCGCTTTGGAGTCTTTTGCTTCCGGGGTGCCCGTGGTTGGCACCAATGCCGGCGGCATCCCCTTCGTCATCGAGCATGAAAAGACCGGGCTGCTGGTGGATGAGGGCGCCACGAATGAGCACTGGGCTAGAGCCTTGTGCTCGCTGTTGGAGAATCCGCAGGCGCACCAGCGCATGCGGCGCGCCGCGCGCGAAGAAGCGGAGCGCTACTCTTGGCAGGAATCAACCAAGGCTTTGGTAGCCGCCTATGAGTACGCCTGCCGGCACCCGTATCATCATGAGCAACCATGAATGCTTACCACTCCATTGAACGCGCCGCGGACGCTGCCCGCTTTATCCGTACCGGAATTAACGCTGCCTTTCGCGAACGCATTGGGAAGGCGACCGACGTGGAATTCAATTTCCTCGGCCCCTCAGCTGGCGATAGCGAAGCAAGCTATGCCACCGACCAGCTCGTGGAGGTACGGGTAAGCTCCGTGCAGCACGTGGCGGATTTTCGTGGCGTGCGTCTCGCCGTCATCGCCGCAAGCACCTGGCACTGGACTACCGCTGCGACCGAGCATTTTGCTGACCTTCCGCAGTCAGGTACGGCCAGCACAGACGTCGACCGAATGGTTGCTTATGCCTCACTTATCGTGGGCAACATGCCGGTGCTGCGCGCCCAGCAGGGCAAGAACGTGGCCATCGTTGCGGTAGAATTCCACCCCTACCTGGACTTTCGCCAAACCTTGCTACGCGGTCTCCAGCACAGCAGCGCGGATACGGACGAGAAAGAGCCGGCCCTCGCGCTTGCCCGCTATCTGGACATGGACTCCACCGAGGAGGAGCCGTATGTGCATTTTTCAGACGGCACCACAGTGCATTTCGAGCAGGCAAGCCACGGCGTGCACAAGGTTTCCGGCATAACCCCGGGTCTGGCGGCTGCCCGGGTCTCGGAGGATGCGTTTTACCTCAGCGCAGAAAATCAGATGTATTTTCAGGGCAACTTTCCCGATGCCACGGTTGAACTCGATGTAGATAAGGCTACCGCCACCGTCTTCTACCGCGGCGGGCAGATCGCCGCTAGCGCTGTGCTCATCGCGACGATCTCGGCAGAAGAATTCACATGGGCGTGGGCCGACCCAGAGCTCAAGAACACCGCGGCGGCTCGGTTGGCGGGCAATCTGGCGCGCTTCGGTGTGGACGAGGTGGTGCCCGAATTGGTGCGCCCTCACCTTCCACTCCAGCTGGCGCGCGGGCGCCAACTCCCGCACCTAGCACTGCCCATCTTGGGTATATGGACGCTGGCGGGCACTACGCTTGCCGACGGCCGCGTGGGCCTCGTCCTCCTCGATGCCCCACAGCTCCACTTGCCAGAACCTACGCCTGCAGCCACCGAGGCAACCTTGGAGGTTACCCCACCTGCTTGGATTGATGCCGATCGCGCCCGCGCCGCTTATGGATCATTTCGCGGGGTGGACGTGTAAAGCCGCGCGGATGGCGCCCACGTCGACGTCGTCAAGCATGGCCGGCTTAAACGCCGCATCGTGGGTTTTATCCACTAAGACCGCACGCACACCCTCGGCGAAATCCGCCCGCCGGTACATAAAGGCGCCCAGGTTGGTTTCCAATTCCAAGGCCTCGCGCACGCTACTGCATTCCTGCTCGGCGCAGAATAGTTCCATAGCCGCGACAATGGAGGTAGGGCACGCTTGAGTGGTCAATTCCGCCACCAGTTGCTTAAGCTCTGGATAGCCCTCCAAGGCTGCGGTGATGTCCTGCCAAGAGTCGTGGCAGAAGGTGTCCTCGATGGCTTCCATCAGCCCGGCCAACGGGGGATCGCCCGCAGGTGCAGTGGCATGCTGTGCTAGCGCAGTAGCGAGACCTTGCTCGATAAGCGTGGTGGCAAAGGCCTTCCCATCGGGCACGTAGTGGGTGGCTAGCCCGGTCCACAAGAGGTCTGCGGCATACATCCGGTAACCAGTAATGCCCCAAAACTTCGCCAACTCTGGCGATGCTTTACCACGCGTTCCCACCGCACGCTGAGCGGCATAGGCCATGCCGACGTCCGTGACATAGCCAATGTTCATCTCTGGCATGGATGCAAAGGTCTTATCCGTGATCACTCGATGGGAGCCATGGACGGAAATTCCCAGACCACCACCCATGGCAATGCCATCAATCAGCGCGATGACTGGCTTGGGGTACTCCGCGATGTCACCGTTTAAGGTGTATTCCTCCGCAAAGAAGTTATCGACATCTTCTAATGTGCCGCCTTGGATCCCTTCGCGGGCATAGCGGACGTCACCACCTGCGCAATACGCCTTGGGGCTAGTTGAGGTAAAAAGCACTTGCTCTACTTCATCGCAATCGCGCCACTGCGCGAGCGCTGCTGCGATGAGCTCAACCATTTCTGGGGTGAGGGAATTGAGAGCCTTGGGGCGGTTGAGTTCAATAACTCCGGTATGGTTACGGATTGAGGACACAATTGGTGCAGCGTTTGTCATACCCCCTAGTGTGACACACAGCTCACACTGATAGCCACCATTAACTAATTCACAGATAGGTTCGGATTTTGCTCTCACAGCTCATCGCCCTGGATATGGACGGCACCCTACTGGACGGCAACGGCCAGCTTCCACCAGATTTTGCCGCGATCAGCACCCGCGCCCACGAACTCGGAGTCACCCTTGTGCCTGCCTCCGGCCGCCAGCTTGCCACCCTGCAGGAAATGTTTCCGCACGAAGATACCTTCATTGCGGAAAATGGATCCGTGGTGGTGCACGACAACCGCGTCATCAGTGCTACTACCCTGCCCAGCACGGCCGTTCACGCCGCCGTTTCTGCACTTCGCACTGTCGACGTCCCGCACACCATCGTGCTATGCACACCGGATACCGCCTATGTACACAAGAGTGCCGATGACCAGGCCCGCGCAGAGATTGCCAAATACTACAGATCGGTGGAATGGGTCGATAGCCTCGATCCTCTGCTCGATGCGGAGATCATCAAGATAGCTGCCTACTGCGCCGATGGCAGCGAAAAGCACCTTTACCAGCCGCTTCAAGCGACCGTCCCAGAACACAATATCGCTATTTCTGGTTCCGCCTGGCTCGATGTCATGGCCAATGGCGTCAATAAAGGCGTAGCACTGCAGACCATGTCGAAGCTGTTGGCGGTTCCGATTTCCCGCACCGCCGCCTTTGGCGATTTTCTCAATGATTATGAGCTCCTCCATGAGGCCGGTACCGCCATCGCAATGGAGAATGCACACCCCAAATTAAAAGAGATTGCTGATCGCATCGCCCCGCCCAATACAGAATATGGGGTCATGACAGTCCTGCGTCAGCTTTTTGACAGCGAAGAGTCTTAGACTCGAATTCTCGCCGCCGACCCGCGCGCCGCCTCGTTACTCCCCCGCGTGGGGAGGGAGGCTTGTGCGCGGGCTAAAATAGTCCGTTTAGTAAATATACGTAGTGCTTTGGGAGTTTTTGTGAAGCAATTTTTGCGCTCACTGCTGGGAAAGAAAAAGCTTGAGCGTTTAGATAAACCATGCACGCCGATCTATCAGCCAGTACAACCCAAAACTGGCTCTACTAGTGCGGCTCAAACCCCAGCTGCGAAGAATGCCGAGCCCCAAAAATCCGACAGCACGGATTCGACTGCGGGTGCAAAGCCCACCACGCCGCAAGGCAACCCACAGGCTCGCTCGAGCAAGGATGTCCAGTCTAAAGACCGAGGAAAGCAGGCATCCGCCCCCAAGTCTGCGTCGACCAAGCCTGCATCGGCTACTGCCTCCAAGGACGCTGGTTCACAACCCGCCGCCAAGCCTGCGCAAAAGGAAAACACGCGCCCAAGCACCGTGAAACCACGCTCCAACAAGGATAATTCTTCTAAATCGCAGCAAGCTAAGGCCGCAAAGCAATCTTCCGCAACCAAATCGCCTGCGCGCAAACCTGCCGATGGCAAGACTTCTGCTGCCCAGCCGCAGAAACCGCAAAGCCCGCCACGCTCCCAAACCCAAAAGCAACCACAACCGCGTACACAAGAAAAGAAACCACAGCGTAAACCACACGAACCGGTCCAACAACCGAGACGTGGTGCAAGCTTTAGCGCAACTTCGCCGCAATCCTCCCGCAACGCCGCACCTGCACGTGCCGCTTCCCCCAAGCCAGCAGCGAAGCCGAGCGTGAAGGACTCTATGCCGAGCGAGAAAAAGGCACCGAAGAAGCCCGATCTCCCCACGCAGCGGTCTGCTCAGGCGAAAGCTGCCTCCACCGCTGCCAAAACAAAGCAGCCACAGCCAGCTGCCGCGGCGAAGAATTCCCGCCAACCAGAGAAGGTTCACAAACCAGGCCCGCAGAAGGCTACTCAAGCAGACACAGCAAAACCGCAGAACCAGCCTCAGGTTTCTACGCGCAAGCCTGGCGCTTCCAACCAGAACGCCGCACCAAAGAAGCCAAAATCTCCAGCGCCCAAGAAGCCTGCCGCAAAAGCGGACAATCAGGCTCAATCCAAAAAGCAACCGGTGAAAGCGCCCAAGGAGGGCCAGAACAAACCACAGCCGAAGGAACAACGCCAGCAAGCAAAGCCCTCTGCGCCACAGGACAAAGTAAAGAAGAAGACACAACGCCGTCCACAGGTAAAACCATCTGATATCAGCCGTGGACTGGCGCGAAAGTCGCAACAGGTGGGAACACCTACTCCGGCTCAACAAAAATCACCGCGCGCCGCCCAAAAGCCGAAAGCAAAGCCGCAGACTGAAAAGCCTCAACCTGCGAAACAGCCCAAACCGGCCCAGTCTAAGAATGGGTCGAAGGCGGCGTCTCCAAGCGCAGGCAAGTCCACTGCGGCGGGCGCTGCCGCGGCCAGCGCTGCTTCCGCAAAGGACAAGAAGGCGCCGCAAACTAAGCCACAGCCGGCTGTGCAGAAGCCAGCCGCACAGGACTCGCTGGCGGATGCTAAGTCAAAGTATCCGCTACAGCAGCAGGCTAAGGACCCCGAAGCCTTGGCCACCCCGCCGGAAAGCAAGGTAGTCAAAAAGAAGCGCCATGCTCGCCTGCGCCAGGTCAAGGGGCTCGACGGTCTGCGCGGCCTCGCGGTCATCGCCGTAGTGCTGTATCACTTCTTCCCTTCCCTACTCCCCGGTGGGTACCTGGGCGTGGACCTCTTCTTCGTCCTTTCAGGTTTCCTCATCACGTCGTTGCTGGTGCGTGAATTCCAAACCTCCGGTGGAATCAGCTTGAAGGATTTTTGGGTGCGACGATTCCGCCGCATCTTGCCTGCCGCGGTGTCAGTATTGGTCATGTGTACCGCGCTTGTGGCGTGGATCGGCGGAGACTTAGCCGTCGGCCTGCGCCAGCAATTCTTGGGCACCCTATTCTTTGTCAATAACTGGACGCAGATTGCTACCTCCCAGTCATACTTCGCGGACAATGAAGTTCAGGTCTTCGCACACTATTGGTCATTGGCCGTAGAGGAGCAGTTCTACGTCATTTGGCCACTCCTTATCACCGGTGTTTTCTTGATTTCTCGCCGCAAGCCGCGCCGACTTCCTATCCTGGTCTCCAGTATTTTGTCTATCGCCTCCGCGGTAGCGATGGCGCTCATTTTTGTACCAGGCGAGGACCCGACGCGTGTGTATTACGGCACTGATACCCACGCTTTCGGCTTGCTCACCGGTGCGGTGCTATCGCTTCTGATGACATCTACCAAGTCAGACCCGAAAGCCGATTCTTGGGCCGCAGCAGGAAAAGCTGAATCCCGCATTGCCGGAGTTATCGGTGCGTTGGCGCTTATTGGCTACGGCGCACAGCTATTCCTGATGCCAGATGACGCGGAGTTCACCTACCGTGGTGGCCTCTTCCTCACCAGCGTGCTCGGCGTGCTTATGGTCTGGGGCGTAGTCCGCGAATACGGCCCCATGACCCCGCTCTTTAGAACCAAGGTCATGCGTTGGTTTGGTCAGCGATCCTTTTCGCTTTATCTCTGGCATTGGCCCGTCATCATGATGCTCAAGGCCCTTTTCGAAGGCAACCAGAACTCCGATAGGTCGTGGATCCTGGGCCTTGTGGCTGTGCCTATTTCCCTCCTTCTGTCTGAGGTTTCCTATCAGTTCATCGAAAACCCCTTCCGCCGCGGTGGCTACAAGAAGACGTGGAAGACTTACTGGTCCTCCCGCCCAGGTTTTAGTGAGTTGCGTGATGGCTTTGGCAAGACCATGTGGCCAGTAGTTCCGTTCCTCGTTATCGCCTCTATTGCGGGAGTAGTTTACGGCGTAATTAATTCCAACGATAAGACTGAGCTAGAACAGCAATTGGAGCAGCTCCAACAGCAAAACCAGAGCAGCAACAACGCTCCTGCTCTACCAAATAGCTCTGCCCCGCAGTCACCCGTAGAGGACAAAGGCGACAAGGATTCGAAGGGGAAAAAGACTCGTCCCATGCCGCAGGGCAAGGACATTACCGCCGTCGGTGACTCGGTGATGCTGGCCTCTAGCGACGCCCTCAAGCAACGCTTCCCTCAGATTTACGTCGATGCGGATGTCTCCCGCCACTACACTGCGGGCATTCAGGTTCTGCAGCAGCTCAAAGATTCTGGACAACTTCGCAGCACCGTATTCTTGGGATTCGGCACCAACGGCCCTGCCTTCCCAGATCAGATTAAGGAAGCATTGGACATCATCGGCAAAGACCATACGGTTGTCATGGCTGTCCCATATGGCGACCGCGAATGGATATCCCAATCACAACAGGATGTCCTGGACGCCGCCAAGGAATACGACAACGTATACGTCGCAGACTGGTGTGGACACGCTCAAGAAGACCCGGCGATCCTCTATTCCGACGGCGTTCACCCGCTGCCGGAGCGCACCGGAGAGTACTCGGATGCTTTCTATGAGGCCCTGAAAAAGTACTCGAACTACGACAAGACCGTGTCCTCGCAGTGCGTATCGCAATAGCGCATTAGCTCGAAGCGGCGTCGACAAGCACTTAGGCTCCCCCTCCATCGCTCTGCCCTTCGCGCTCACTGGGAACTACCGACGCATCTTTTTCAGCCTCCCCCGTGAGCGCGAAGGGCGGTGTGCTGCGTCCGGTAGATAATCGGGCATAGAAAAAGCTCGTCCTCCACGATGTTGTGGAGGACGAGCTTATAAAAATTCGGGTTAGTCTACGGAGAACTCGCCCATCTTATCCCAACCGGTGCGACCATCGATGTGAACGTTAATGATATCCGGGGTTTCTACGAGGTACTTCGGGAACTCCTCGCAAGAGCGCTTGAAGTGCTCGCTCTGAACGTGCTCAACGTCCTTGCCATCCGCGTAGGACTCCAGCAGCAGGAAGCGCTGGCGATCCTCCGGATCGCGGAACCACTTGAAATCAATGCAACCCGGCTCTGCATTGCAAGCCTCGGTGTACCAGTTGATTTCATCGAGGAAAGTCTCTGCGTATTCAGGCTTGACGTGGAACTGTACGTTAATCAAAATCATGCCCCGATCCTACCGACACCTTGTTCCTTCGGCATCGTTGCAGTTAGGAACCATGAAGGCAGCGGAATCGGGGCAGGTGAATCGTGGACTACTTGAGGAAATATTCCGCCACATAAATGTAGGTGCCATCATAGGCGGTTGCCACGCCAAATCCGCGCTGAGGGCTAGGGTTTACCGGAACGTCTCGATTTAACCAATTCAGGCGATCTTGTGCTTGCTGCTCGGTCAGTCGGTGAACGGAGCCTTGGCCCTCTTCCTTATGATTTAGGCCGTGGGCTACCCCGCCCTTGTAATCGAGCTTGCCGGCGGCACCTTGATCGGCCCATTCCTGGGCAATAGCAGCCGCGCGCGCATCCTTTCGGTGTCCAGCTTTTTCGAGGTGCGTGGAGGTGGCGGTACCCAATTCTCCTGCAACCTTAGGTGCGTGGCCTTCAGGCTTAGCCAGGAATTCCGGCAGCGAGATATTGTACTTTTCCGCAAGCTCATATGCTTGCGGAGGTAAGGTGAGACGAAAATCCTTCACTGCGGTAATTGGATCAAAAGAAAGCTGCTGGGCCTGCGAAGATGCCTGCTGAATCTGCGGTGGCATTGCTGGTTGAGCGGAAGCCACGCTGGAAGTTCCGGATACGACAAGAGCGGTGGACAGGGCGACGATGGATGCACGTTGAGAAAGCTTCATGTCTCTACCGTGCCATAGGGCCTAAGCTTTGGGAAAGGTGGTTCTGGGCTGCCCTGCCGATTCGATACAGCTTTGTTATGGTCCCTGTGCCTTTAAAGCAGTATCGATGATGGGACAATAACCCCCACAGCAGATATGTGTTTCTAAAAGGCTGCGAAAGGCTGTTGACTATTGCTGGACGTATTGACTGGGTTCGCGATCATTTTCGTAGTCATCGGTGTGGGGTTTGTGCTTGCGCACAGGGGTGTAATTGGCAACGGCGAGGCGCGACTGCAGTTCAACCGCACGGCATTTTGAGCGGCAACACCGGCGCTGATTTTCTCCAGTGTGGCTAAGTCTGATACCTCTTCCTTTGTGTCGCCGGTCGTAGCAGTAATTGCCGCAGCTTCCGTAACCACCATGGTTCTGTATTGGGTGTGCAGCCGGCTATTCTTTTTCCCGCAGCGGTGCTGAAACTATGGCAGGTGCCGCAGCGGCTAGCTATTACAACTCGGTCAATATCGGCCTGCCTATTGCCACCTACGTCATCGGCGACGCCAACTACGCTATCCCAGCCCTGGTCCTGCAAATGGCGGTGCTTTCACCGTTTATTATTGC
The DNA here is from genome assembly GCF_030503735.1 of Corynebacterium tuberculostearicum. The sequence continues at coordinate 1,165,008 of NZ_CP073096.1, forward strand.
CCGGCTCAATGCGCAGGGCACAAGCTTACGGTCGATATGGGGGTCCGTAGTCTCAGGGGTTACCGCGCCTGTGGTGCTGGCCGCGGTGGCAGGATTTATAGTCTCCGCCGCGGGGTGGCAGATGCCCGATGGGCTATGCAGCCGCTGGAGATTCTCGGTGGTGCGTCCATTCCAATGATCCTCATGAGTTTTGGAGCCTCGCTCAAGGGCGATGCACTTTTGCAAGAGGATCGCCTGCCCACAATTACCGCAACCGTTTTGGAACTGGTGGGCATGCCCGCGATTGCACTCGTTGTGGGTGCTGCGTTGGGCCTTGGTGGGACGGAGCTTTATGCAGCGTTGATTTTGGCGGCTTTGCCCACAGCACAAAATGTGTATAACTATGCCGCCACCTATGAGGTGGGAGAAACCGTCGCTCGGGATACTGTATTTCTCACCACGTTCCTGTCGCTGCCCGCGATGCTAGCTATCGCCGCCATCTTTGGCTAGGTAGTAACTAGTAAATACCTACGTCGAGTGCAGCGAATTCACGTTGCAATTCTTCGGGGTCGATGGTTCTTGCTACGTCTGGTCCGGCAATAGCGGCAAAGCCGTCTAATACCGACGCCCCGTAGTTGTGGCCGTGCCCATCGGGAACATCCTTCGCACCGGGCAGATCGGCAGCTACTTGGAGGGAGGAAATTATTGGCATCCATTGCATGACGCGCTCGGCAGAATACGGGGTTCGCTCGCGCATCCAATCCGGCTCCTTGAAAGCCATCTGCGGCGACCACCAAGCTACAGGATCCGAGGGGTGTTGGATATAGAGCATGCGGGTACGCCCCCACTCTTCTTCCGGCAGCGTTGCCCATTGGCGTACCTGCGCGTCATCGTTAGCAAAGCGCACCACAAGGCCGCCGGCGTATTCGGGGGAAATCTCGGAGGAGCCGGGGTCACGCCTTTCTACGAACTGGGTGCGCAGGCGATTGAAGTGCGGCGGGCCGGTAAGTAGGATTCCGTCCACGGAATTGGCGATATCGCGTACCCCGGAAAACGCCGCTTCAATACCCGTAGTTCCCAAAGACTCGCCGTACAAGTAGAGCTTCGGACGCTTTTCCTCCGGCAATCCGTTCCACCAGTCCACAATAGGGTTAATGAACTCTTCCCCAGCGCGCTGGACTTGGCCACCGCCGGAAAGGAAATGTAAGGCAGAGGGCATCGCGGAGTATTGGGCGGCAGCAATGGCGGTATCGCCGCCGTAGAGCAGCTCAAAAGCTTGAGCGGAATAAGAAGACACCCAGCCTGTACCGGTGGTCATAATAAGGAGCAGGGCCTTGCGGTCTTGGGCGTGTGTGCGCTCGAGTTCGTCGATAAGCAGTTGTGCTCGCTCTACATTACTGTCGCGGTTGCCTAAGCCAGCATAAGCGCGGATCGGTTCCTTTGCCGGCTTGCCCGTAACTTTTTCCAATTCCATGCGGTGCGCGCCGGAGGACAGGAAGCGCGATCCCTGCAGACCCACGCCATTCCAGTCCACACAGGAGCCTGGAGAACCACTGCGCTCGGTGCTGCTGGGACGCTTGGTGGCGGGATCAGGGTCGGCGTTTTGGGCGGTAAAAATCCTCTCGCCCACGCCAACGATGGCGCCTGGGATGAGGTTTTCCACAGCGTAGGTGCCAACTAGCGCCACGATAATCACCGCGCCCATAACGCGGTAGGCGGCGCGAAAGCGTTGAGGAAAGTGGCTAGAAAGCCAGCGCACGCTAAACCGCAGCACGCGCAGGAACAATAGAAAGGCTAAAAATACTGCGAGGGCGAGAGGGACCACCAGCACGTAGCTGGCAATGGTGGGTGCCGGTGTGAACAAGGCGGCTGCGAGTTGGCGCTGCCAACGCACTGCAAAGATCGCAAAGCCCACCATCCAGATCACAAAGGCACCGGTGGCAATGCGCGAGACAAGGCGGTAGCGCCGAGGTGGCCACGTAGTGGCATCAAGCCAGGAATGCCTGGGAGCTGCATAGCGCACTACGAGTCGATACCAGACAAGATTGAGCGCGATGCCCAGCATATAACCGAGCCCAGCGCCGATGCCGGAGACGAGTCCTTGGTAGAGCCAGTCGCGTGGCAAGATGGATGGGGTAAGCCCCAAGGTAAAAAGGGCAGCAGCGCCGATAATGCCCCACAGGTCGAGGTGGCCGGCGATATCGGCGATGCGGGCTTCTACCCTTCGAGCTTCTCCCCCAACTCCAGCCATTCCATCTCCAGTTCTTCGTAGGCGCTACGGTTTTCTTTCAGTTCTGCGTCCAGCTCGGTTAAGGCTTGAGTATCGACCTTTTCCGCGGCGGTCGCCATTTTCTCATTGATCTGCGCAGCCGCCTTTTCTAACTTCTGCATTTTGCGCTCGAGCGCGTTCATCTTCTTGGTGATTTCACGCTCTTGCTGGGACGAAAGCTTCTTCTCTGGCTTCGATGCAGCACTGTTTGCCTTCTTCTCGCCCAGGTTAAGCACGCCGGTGCTTTGATGTGCCTCGAGTGCGGCACGCTTGCGCAGGTACTCATCGATGCCGCCGGGCAGGTTGGTGAGTTTGCCATCACCAAAAAGCGCGTAGGTATTATCTGCGATGCGCTCGATGAGGTAGCGATCGTGCGAGATAACTACCATGGTGCCAGGCCAGGAGTCCAGGAGAGACTCCAGTTCCTGCAGGGTATCAATATCGAGATCGTTGGTAGGCTCGTCCAGCAACAGGACATTGGGCTCGGCCATCAGTACGCGGGTGAGCTGCAAGCGGCGGCGCTCGCCACCAGAAAGATCTCCTACCGGCGTGCGCTGACGCTTGGCGGAAAAGCCCAAACGCTCGGCCAGCTGGGAGGCAGAAAGCTCCTTTTTACCGAGCTGGACATAGGTGGCGACGTCCTCGACGGCGTCGATAAGCCGGCGCTCCGGATCCAAGTCATCGAGCTCCTGGCGCAACCAGCCAAGGCGCACGGTTTGGCCCTCGATGCGCTTGCCGGCCGCAAGCTCGTATTCGCCGGCCAAGGTGCGCAGCAGCGTGGTTTTGCCGGAGCCATTGACGCCTACCAGTCCAATACGTTCGCCGGGGGCTAGGCGCCACGTGAGGTGATCCACCAGGGTGCGCCCGTCCGGGGACTTCACGGTGGCATCCTCGAGTTCAATCACCACACGGCCCTGGCGCTGTTTGGAAAAGGCCATGAGCTCGACCTTGTTGCGCGGCTCCGGCACGTCGGCGATCAGCGCCTCGGCAGCTTCAATTCGGTAGCGGGGCTTGGAAGTGCGGGCCGGCGCGCCGCGGCGCAGCCAGGCCAGCTCCTTGCGGGCGAGGTTCTTGCGGCGCTGTTCGATGGCATCGGCTTGGCGAGCGCGCTCGGCGCGGGCAAAGGTCCAGTCGTTATAGCCGCCCTCGTAGGTATCTACCACGCCATCGTGGACCTCCCAGGTCCACGTGGCCACGGTATCGAGGAACCAGCGATCGTGGGTGACCACAACCACGGCTAGGTTGCGCTTGAGCAGGTGGTCTGCCAGCCACTGCACACCCTCCACATCAAGGTGGTTGGTGGGCTCATCAAGTACTACGAGGTCCAAGTCCTGTACCAGCGCGGCGGCTAAGTTCACGCGCCGCCGCTCACCACCGGAGAGTGAGCCCACCGGAGTATCCAATCCCAAATCTACGATGCCCAGGCCTCCCAAGACATCGCGCACCTTGGCGTTAGACGCCCACTCATAGGTCTCCAGCTCGAGGGGCTCGATAATCACTTGGGCGATGGTGAGCTCATCGGGCAGGTCAAAGCGCTGGGTCACCACGGCCATGCGCAGATCCGAGGTATGGGAGACGCGCCCGGAGTCCGGCGGCTCGATGCCGGTGAGTACCTCAAGCAAGGTGGTTTTACCGCCGCCATTAACACCCACAATGCCGATACGATCGCCGCTTTGCACGCCTAGGGATACCCCGTCTAGGAGTGTTTTTAATCCATAAGTTTTGCTGACTTGCTCGAGGTTAATCAGGTTTGCCATAACGAGGCTCCATCTTAATACCTCCCTGCGGGTACCCCCGCATCCCCTCTAACTATTGCTATTGGAATTCAGTTTCATTATTTTTCCTATGTATGAAGAACTACACACTTAGCCTCTGCACAGTCCTCTCCGCAGCGGCAATGACCATCGTTTCCTGCTCTGCCCCACCGAAGAAGAAAAGGATTCCATCCAGCCCCACGGCCACTCGCACAGCGAGGAAGACACCGCCCATGAGCACGACCACGCTGGCCACTCACACGAAGGCTTCGAGGCCAAAGAAGGCGAGACCGAGGTAGCCCAGCTGCCTACACGCATCGTTATCTCCCATGCTGAGGGTCTAACGTCTTATGATGCCAAGACCGGAAAGACCCTCAGCGAGGAGAAGATGAATGCCTTCCTTCGCTTGAATGATGCCGGTGATAGCCGCCACGTCATGGTCACCAAGGGGGATAGCTTCCTTACCTTCGACACCGGACGCATCACCAAGGCCCACGGGGATCACAACCACTACTACACCGCGAAACCCTCGCTTGGAGACGCCCCTATAAACGCACCGCACGCCGGCCATGTAGTGCACCACGACGGCTTTACCGCACTGTTTTCCGATGGCGACGGCGTAGCCAAGATTTACAAGACCGAGGACATAGGCAAAGACGATGCCAAGCCGGTCAATACCGTAGAGACTGCAGCGGCACATCACGGAGTGGCCGTACCACTCAAGGATGGCTCGGTGCTCATCACTAAGGGCACCGAGGACGAGCGCCACACCATCCAGCACATAGATAAGAACGGCAAGGTACTCACCGAGACCACAGAATGCCCTGGCGTACACGGAGAGGCTGCCGCCGGAAACGGCAATATCTTTTTTGGCTGCGAGGACGGCCCCATGGTCTTCGACGGCAAGAAGTTCCACAAGGTTGACGCTTCCGCTTATGCTGGCGCAGGTGGCTACCAGCGTTCCGGTAATGCTGCCGGATCCGAAGAGTCCGATGTCATCCTGGCTGATAATAAGACCGAAAAGGACGCCGAGGTCGAACGCCCCACCTCCGTAACCTTGGTCGATACCAAAGACTTTTCAGCGAAGAAGGTAGATCTCGATGCCTCCTATTGGTTCCGTTCCCTAGCCCGCGGCCCCCTAGGCGAAGCGCTAGTACTTACCACCGACGGCAAGCTCAACATCATCGACCCAGCTTCCGGTGAAATCACCAAGCAGATCGATGCCATCTCCCCGTGGAAAGAAAATAAAGAGTGGCAACAGCCCGGCCCGATTCTGCAGGCTGCCGATGGCTATGCCTTCATTACCAACGCCCAGAAAAAGCAGCTCGTAGTCATCGACCTCCTTCAAGGAAAGGAGGTCAACCGCTTCGACCTCGGCCTCGAGCCCACTGAGATGACAGTGCTCTAATTACAGCACCACGGCGCCGCTGGCTGGACCTTGGGTAGCCACGCCCTTGGTTCCAGGAATCTCTACCGTCACCTGGGAAACCACCTCCCTAGCCTCCTCTGCCCCAGCACAGAGGAAGGCGCAGGTGGGCCCACTACCGGAGACTATTCCCTGCAACGCGCCGGCAGCCATCCCCGCTTCCAAGGTCTTGCGCAGGTCTGGGCGCAGTGAGAGGGCAGCCGGTTGCAGGTCATTGTGCAGGTGCTGCGCCACACGCTCTGGGTCACCGGATATGAGCGCCTGCGAAACCGCTGCGGTGTCCATATGCGGCTCGCCGCCGCGCCCCTTCTCGCGCATCTCATCCAATTTTTGGAACACTTGCGGGGTAGAAAGTCCACGATGCGAGGCGATAAGCGCCCAATGGTAAGTCCCGCGCGCCATCATCGGGGTAAGTTGTTCGCCACGCCCCGTGCCTAGTGCGGTGCCTCCAAGCAGGGTAAAGGGGACATCAGAGCCCAGCGCCGCACCGAGCGCGTCCAAGATCGGCTCGCCTACCGAGTCGATGCCGTAGTAGCCACCATAGCAGCGCTCGGCTAAACGCAGCGCGGCTGCCGCATCCGCCGAGCCACCCGCCATGCCTCCGGCGGTGGGGATGGCTTTATGGATTTCCAGCGCTACCTTCGGCAGCGCCTTCGGCCCGTGGGTGGTGTACAGGTACTGCATAATGCGGTTGACCGCAGTCCACGCTAAATTCGTATAATCCTCTGGAACGCCATTGGCATGGGGCCCTGTGACTGTGAGTCCTTGGATGCGCGGCTTATCCACCTCAGGACTACCTAGGTCCGTCAACGTCACCGTGTCATGCAGCTTCAGAGACTGAAAGACACTCGCAAGCTCGTGGAATCCATCCTCGCGCGGCTCGTCCACACCGAGGTGGATATTGACCTTGGAGTGAGCGCGCGCGGTATAGACGAATGGTTCTTTATCTAGCGGTGCGGACATTTAGATTCCTGCCAATCGTACGAAGTCCTCCACGGCAAGCTTTTCACCGCGCTGCTTGGGATCGATGTTCGCTGCTCGCAGCGCTTCCTCGGCGGCGGCTCCTGAACCAAAGTGGCCAGACAATGCCGCCCGCAGGGTCTTGCGGCGTTGGGCAAAGGCGGCGTCGATAACCGGCCACACCTTAGCCCGAGATTCATCGGTGACAGGCCAGGGGGTTGTGTCGAAGACGTCTATGCGCACTAGCCCAGACTCGATATTGGGCGCCGGCCAAAAGACATTCTTGCCAATGGTGCCGGCTTTGGAGACCTTGCCGTAAAAGCTCGCCTTGACGGAGGGCACACCATAAACCTTGCTTCCTGGCTGCGCAGCCAAGCGATCGGCCACTTCCAGCTGGACCATCACCAGCACGCGGCGAATGGAGGGGAATGTCTCCAGCAGGTGCAGCAGCACTGGGACGGCAACGTTATAAGGCAAATTAGCCACGAGGGCAGTCGGCGCTTCAACATCGGCAGCCGTTACGCGCAACGCATCCTTTTCCACCACGCGAAGCCGCTCCGCAAACTCAGGTGCCCGCTCGGCCACAGTATCTGGCAACTGCGCAGCCAAGCGGGAATCAATTTCTACCGCGGTAACCTCATCTACGGCTTCGACCAAGCCCAAAGTCAGAGATCCAAGGCCAGGGCCTACCTCAAGGACGCGGTCTGTAGAATCCAGCTCGGCCGCGGCGACGATGCGCCGAATGGTATTCGGATCGTGCAGGAAGTTCTGCCCCAGCTTCTTCGTGGGAACAATGTCGAGCTTCTCCGCGAGGGCGCGGATCTCTACAGGACCCAAAAGCGCGGCACCGGTGGAATCAGTCATGCTTCTAATTTAGTAGAAGAGATAAAAAGACCGCACACTACACTAGGTGTGCGGTCAGTAAGTCCTTCGGCTTAGCTCAGGCCCAGCTTGGCAGTACATGCCGGCCATGCGCCCCAGCCCTGTGCAGCTTGAACCTTTTCCGCCACCGCGATTTGCTGCTCGCGGGAAGCCTGCCATGCCTCTGGTGCGTACTCGGTACCACCGAATGCGGCCCAAGTAGACGGGGTGAACTGCAGGCCGCCGGAGAAGCCGTTTCCGGTATTAATAGACCAGTTACCCGTGGCCTCACACTGGGCGATGGAATCCCATACGGAGCCATCTGCTACCGCCGGAGCAGCAGCACCGGAATTACCGCCTTCATCCGGCTTTTCTTCCTCGGCCTTCTTAGTGCCGCGTGCAATAGTGGCCGCCTTTGGCTTTACGGTCACCTTTTCCTTGATGACGTCATTGGACTCCTTGGAGCCGTCCTTCATCACCAGCTTATGGGTAATAACGCGCTTGCCCTTAACACCTTCCTCGCGGACCTCTTCGGCGCCTTCCTCCAGCTCTGGGTCGTCCACGAAGTTAGGCTCGGCGTCGAACTCTTCTTCCGAGTCATAGACGGTGGTAGAAACCTGGTCGACCTTGATGGACATGCCATCTGTGACCTTGGTGTCCTTAGACGGGAAGACGCGGTCATCCTCGTCGACGTCAATATTGCGCGCCTTGAGCACGTCTTCGACGGTCTTAGCGGCAATCTTGGTGTAGGTGACCTTGCCGCCATCATTGATCTTGACGATCTTCGGAGAAACAACCTCTAGGTCCATGCCCTCTTCCAGCTGCACATCCTGGTCTACGTCAGAATCACCGGACTTTACAGAAGCACCCTTAACCACGCCGCTCAAGTTACCCAGCAGGTCAGAGACGGTCAGGTCAGTGGTCGATAGCTGCTGTTGCACGCCGTCGATGGTTACGGCCACCGGCTTCGCGGTGCGTACGGAGATCTCATCTCCATCGCCCACGGACTCAGAGGGCGATGGGGAGATGATATCTTCCTCGCCTACTTGGACACCGGCGGCTTCCAGCGCGCCGTCAACGTCCTTAGCAAAGGTGGCCAGCTCCACCTTGTCACCGTTGATGTTCACGGTGACATCCTTTTGTGCTGCAACGGCTACCACGCCGCCGACGGCTAGGGTGCCCAATACTCCGCCCGTAGCCAGACGCAGGGGTAGCGAGCGGGAGTTATTGATGCGCTTAATCTGATGAGGTGACATGCTGAATAAATCTCCAGTAGTGCAGGTTTCAACAATTACAAGAGTTTAGGCCGGCAAGGAAGTCCACGCAGGCGTTTCCCTTGCTCAGATCCGCTGCTGCCGCACCGCGGGTGGCGCTGCACGACCTTGGAACCTAAACGAACGATTAATAACGATACGATAACAGCAAGATAAAGTCGAAAACCAATTCACCACACGCCTCACTAGACACACAGCTGCCACACCAAACACCCAGGCCACCTCTGACCAGCGAAATTTAGTTTTGTGAAGATCGTCACCTGGGCGTTAACGCAGACCGTAGACGCGGTCGAAGGTTTCATTCACCTCCGCTACGAGCGCCTGAACCGTTTGGTGGCGGGCGCGTGCGATGCACTCATATGTGTGTCCGATAAGAGCCGGTTCATTGCGCTGGCCGCGGTAAGGCTCTGGGGTCATATACGGCGCATCGGTTTCCACCAGAAGTTGGCCAGCCGGTGCCTTGGCTGCCGCCTGCCGCAGCTCTGCATTGCGCTTAAAGGTCACGTTTCCTGCAAAGGACAATACGTAGCCGCGCTCTAGGGCTTCCTCGGCCACCTTCAGCGGCGAAGAGAAGCAGTGCAGCATGACGGTGTCGGGAGCGGGGGCGTCAGCAAGGATGCGCAGCAAGTCCGCATCCGCCTCTCGGTTGTGGATCATTAGCGCCTTGCCGTATCGCACGGCAAGATCAATATGCCAGCGCAGGGATTCCTCCTGCTGGGCCATGGTCGCAGTAGTCTCCGGCTCGTGCTGAACCCAATAGGCATCGAGCCCGGTTTCTCCCACTGCGACGCAGCGCGGGTCCGCCACCATCTCCTCCAGCGCCACCTTGGTCGACGCATCCAACTCATTGGCGCGTACCGGATGGATAGCGCAGGCAGCATAAACATCTGGGAAGGCATGCGCGGTGGCCAACGCAGCGGCCGACTCGCGGCGATCATCACCAACTGTCACCATGCGGCCGATACCAGCCGTGCGCGCGCGATTCACCAAGACCTCATCGGTGTCCTTATGAGAAAACAGGTGCGTGTGCGCATCAACCAAGCCATTTAAGCCCGGCGCTGGAACGGGAGTAGGACGTCGCTTCTTTTTAGCCATGCCCACAATTGTAATATTGGCTGCCATGTTGATCAGACCCGCTGGCCTTGCGGATGTGCCCGCCATGACGGATACCCTCAACTGGGCTATCGAGCACACAGACGTCATTTTCCGCGCGAGCCCCGCCAGCATTGCAGAGCGCGAAGACTACCTGCGCCACATCTGGAAGGAGGACTGCCCTTGCCTTATTGCCGAGTCTGATTCCGGTGATCACTTGGGCTGGGCGCTCTATGACCCTTACCGCGATCCGCGGGTGTGGACCGGCTGCTATGAGACCACCATCTATCTCTCCCCTACCGCGCAGGGACAAGGCGTGGGCACCGCGCTCCTCGGCGCCCTCGTTGAGGCAGCCCGCGCCGATAAGAAAGTGCATTCATTGCTCGCGCTGGTGGTCCCGACCAATGCGGCATCAGTAAAGTTGCATGAAAAGTTCGGGTTTGAAAACGTGGGTACTCTTAAAGAGGTTTGCTACAAGTTCGATCATTGGCTTAGCCTCGCCCACCTACAACTTCTGGTGTAAAGGAATTTCTATGCATATCCGCCCTGCCGAGCTTGCCGACGCCCCCGCGCTCACCGCCATCTACAACGCCGGCTCCGCAGCGAAACCCGCCGCTAATCTGGTCACATGGCAAGAAGATGTGGCCGAGCGCGAAGAGTGGCTCAAAGACATGTTTAAGGCCGGCTCCCCAGTCTTCGTTGCCGTGCACGATGATGAAATCATCGGTTGGGCGGCCTACTTCCAATTTGTGACCCCAGCCATCTACTACGGCACCGTAGAAGATTCCGTCTACATCGCCCCGTCCGCCCGAGGCAAGGGCGTAGGCTCCGAGCTTCTCGACGCCCTGATGGACTATGCCGCAGACGATGACTACGTCCAGACAATGATCACCTATATCGTCGACACCAATGAAGGCTCAATCGCCCTGCATAAAAAATTCGGTTTCACCGAGACCGGACGGATGCCAAATATTCACACCAAGGATGGAGTACGTCTCGGCTTGGTGCACCTCCAGCGCGACTTCGAGCGCTAATCGCTGCAATTTCTGCTAGGCGTCCAAAACAAGCACGAAATTCCCTCTCCCGGCGTAGATATGGAGGTTCGTGCTTGTTTTGTCTACGCCGGATACACTAATGGCCGCGTTATGCCCTTAACTTTGCGGGATAAGGGCAATAACGAGGCCGTTTGTGCGCTGTTACTTAGTAACAGGCGCCCACTCTGGGCCGGTCTCGCCTAGTTCTGGATCCAGTTTGGAGATCAGCGGTTTGGGCTTAGACAGGGCAGTGCCTGGCTCAACCTGAATGCGCTCCCACTTTGCCAGCTGGTGGGTGTAGTCACCCATGATGACCGGATAATCATGGCCTTCTGGCGGCAAACCGGCACCCACGAGCCCAACCGGAATATCGTCCTTAACCTCGTGTACTTCTGGCTGTGCAGCCCAGACGCCGCTGCGGCCCAAGGTCTCATGGACCTTTTGCGCGGTAAACGGGAGGTACGGCGTGAGCATCACATTGCAATCAGAGACCGCCTGCAGCGCAGTCCACAGCACGGTGGCTAAGCGCTCGCGCTGGGATTCGTCCTTGGCCAATTTCCACGGCTCTTGATCCGCAATATAAGCATTCGCTTCGCCGACCACATGCATGATGGCGGTAATCGCCTGCTTGAATTTGGACTGCTCTAACAAGGCACCGGCTGTATCAAAAGTCTCCTCCGCCAGTTGCAGGATTTCCTTGTCCTTACCCTCTAGCGCTGCCGGTGCTGGAACCTCACCGAAGTTTTTGAAGGCCATCGACACGGTGCGGTTAACGAGGTTGCCCCATCCATTGGCCAGCTCGTTATTGATGCGGCGGACGAATTCATCCCATGTGAAGTCCGTGTCGTTATTCTCCGGTCCCGCCACTGCAATGAAGTAACGCAGGGCATCTGGGCCAAACTCGGCCAGGAAGTCCTTGACATAAATGACAACGCCTTTGGAGGAGGAGAACTTGGAGCCAGACATGGTCAAGTACTCGGAGGAGACGATCTCCGTAGGCAGGTTCAGCTCACCGTACTGGTGCAGCTCGCCGCCTTTTGCGCCCTTGCCGGCATAGCCCAAAAGCTCGGCCGGCCAGATCTGGGAGTGGAAAGTGATATTATCTTTGCCTTGGAAGTAATAGTGGTGGGCCTCTGGGTTTTGCCAGAAGTCCTTCCAAGCATCTGGCTGGCCCGTGCGGTAAGCCCATTCGATGGAAGAAGACAGGTAACCAATGACGGCGTCGAACCACACGTAGAGCTTCTTGGCGTTATTGTCTTGCCAGCCCTCAACCGGGATGGGAATGCCCCAGTCGATGTCACGCGTCATGGTGCGCGGGCGCATATCCTCAAGCAGATTCAGGGAGAATTTCAAGACGTTCGGACGCCAGTCTTCGCGCGTGGATAGCCACCGCTGCAGCTCGTCCTTGATGGATGGCAGATCCAGCAGGAAGTGCTCGGTTTCGATGAACTTAGGGGTCTCGCCGTTGATCTTAGATACGGGATTGATCAGATCCACTGGGTCGAGCTGGTTGCCGCACTCATCGCACTGGTCGCCGCGGGCGCCATCCGCCCCGCAGATTGGGCAGGTGCCCTCAATGTAACGATCCGGCAAGGTGCGTCCAGTAGATGGCGAAATAGCGCCCTGGGTGGTCTCTTTAAGCATGTATCCATTGGCATATAGGCCCTTGAATAGCTCCTGCACCACGGAGTAGTGGTTGCGGGTGGTGGTGCGGGTAAAGAGATCGTAGGACAGGCCTAGGTTGGCCAGGTCAGTAACGATCTGGCGGTTGTAGCGGTCTGCGAGTTCGCGTACGGATACGCCTTCCTTGTCCGCTTGTACCAACAACGGAGTGCCGTGTTCGTCGGTACCGGAGACCATGAGTACGTTGCGGCCACGCATTCGCTGGAAACGCGCAAAAACATCAGAAGGAACGCCAAAGCCGGCCACGTGGCCGATGTGGCGCGGGCCGTTGGCGTAGGGCCAAGCAACATTTACTACTACAGACTCAGTCATGGGTCCTACTTTATCGAAGCCAGCTCCTGCCTACACGATCAGGGCAGATATTGGCTTCGCTGGTGAACCGCATGTTCAGCAGAAAGCGCCCACCGCTTCCCCAGTGGAGAGGAAACGATGGGCGCTGGCTATGGGCAGCCCTAAAGGGCGCAGACTATTTGCGCTTCATCGGGTTCTTCAGGCGCTCATTGCGGCGCTTCTTAAGAACCTGAGTGCGCTGATATTCACGGTGCAGACGGCGTTCGCGGGCCATCTTGCGCTGGAATTGCTGTGCCTCGCGGTATTCAAGGTAGATGACATCCTCGCTCAGTGCCTTGTAGATGGCGAACATCAGGCCAATAACAATGAACAGGAACGGCAGTGCGGCAACGATGGTGACGTTCTGCAGGTTGGACAGTGCGTCTTCATTAGCCAGCAGTAGGGTCAGGCCTACCAAGGCGGTCAGTGCACCCCATGCGGCGGATAGCCACGGTTTAGCGGTAGAAGCGCCATTCTGGGACATCGAGCCCATCACCGTGGAAGCGGAGTCTGCAGAGGTGATGAAGAAGGTAGCCAACAGGACTGCCGCAACGATGCCAGCGATGAAGCCGCCAGGCATGGACTGCAAGAGGTTAAACAGCTCTTCCTCAGCAGACTCACCGGTAATGGATTCGCCGTTTTGCTCCATGTGGATGGCGGTGCCGCCGAAGATTGCGAACCAGAGGGTGGATACACCCGCCGGAATGAGGAGGACACCCAAGCAGAACTCGCGCACGGAACGGCCACGGGAAATGCGGGCCAAGAACATGCCCACGAATGGGGACCAAGAAACCCACCATGCCCAGTAGAAGATGGTGTAGCCAGACAGCCATTCACCGGCGGTGCCGTTCTCGGACTCTGCGGTACGGCCAATCATCTCAGTGAAGTAGTTGAGGTAGTTGCCGATAGAACCTGGAATCTGGTTCAAGATGGTCACGGTCGGGCCCAAGATGAACACGAAGATGGCCAGCACTGCGGCGAGAACCATATTCGCATTGGAAATGTACTGAATGCCCTTGCCCACACCGGACATCGCAGACAGCAGGAATGCTAGGGTCAGAACCAACACGATACCGATAACAACGGAGTTCGTCGGGTTATCGATGATGCCGGAGGCCTTCAGGCCAGCCTGAATCTGCAGGGCGCCTAGACCCAAAGAGCAGGCGGTGCCGAAGACGGTCGCGAAAATAGACAGGATGTCGATGAACTTGCCCACCGCGCCGTTGGCGTTTCGCTCGCCGATAAGCGGCACAAAAGCTTGGCTTAGCAGCTGCTTGCGGCCGATGCGGAAGGTGGAGTAAGCAATCGCTAGGCCGACGATGGCGTAAACGGCCCAGGGGTGCAAAGTCCAGTGGAACATGGCATAGGCCATGGACGAGCCGACGTTGCCGGTGCCCTCACCGGGGGTGCCGTCGCGGTAGTTAGCAAGCGGCTCGGAGGCACCGTAGAACATCAGGCCAATGCCCATGCCTGCGGCGAACATCATCGCAATCCACGATGGCGTGGAAAATTCCGGCTCTTCATTAATATGGCCCAGCTTGATGGAGCCGAATTTAGAGGCAGCGATAAAGACAACGAACACCACAAAGACGGTGCCGAAAAGAATATAGGCCCAACCGAAGTTGTCTACGACCCAGGTCAGAGCCGAAGAGGAGAAGTTGGCAAAGTTATCCGGGGCGGCCAAGCCCCAGACGACGATCGCGGCAATCAGCACGCCGGCGATGCCGACGATAGACCAATCGATTGGCATATTGTCACGATCGGCAGCGATTTCCACCTCAGGATCGTCGTAGCGCTCCGGGTGGAAACCATCGGAGTGAATCATATTCTGAAGCTGGCCGGTAGCAGATTGTGCGTCCAGCTGTTCATCTACAGTCTGATAATTCTCAATAGGCTGCTCGCTCGAAGAAGCCGAAGCGGGCTGTGCCTGTGCACCGACCGGTTCCTTTCCTTCTTCTGGCACGCCCGTGCCCATGTTTTCCGAATTTGTCATGAGATATACAGTGGTGTCGAACTGCTAAATTATCAAACTAAACATGCGGAAAATTCGCTGCTCAACGGCATTTCCCAGGAATTTTCCACGGTAATTTGAACGGTTTTTACGCTCCATTTCCCCATGTAAATGGCGCTTTAAGCCACTCGCACACCCGAAAACTATAACAATTCAATTACAAAGGCCCCTTTAGTGAGGCCATCTGCAGTCACCATTAGGTGTGACGCAATCGAGGCTACGGGGTCTTAGGCCTTGCGTGCTTCCAAGGCGGCGTCATAAAGCTCGCGGTTGGAAACTTCAGTCCCTTTCGCCGCCTGCTTGCAGGCATCCTTAAGCCGCATACCCGCTGCGGCTAGTTCAAGTGCCTTGGGCACTAATTCTTGGGCGGTAGCAACCGCAGCCGTACCACCCTCGATCACCACAGTGATCTCTCCCCTAGCGCCGTCCGCAGCCCACTCAGCCAAATCGCTTAAGCTGCCGCGACGGACCTCCTCATACTTCTTGGTCAATTCACGGCATACGACCGCTGGGCGCTCGGCGCCAAGGATATCCGCAGCCTCAGCCAGAGTTTCGGCCACGCGGTGCGGGGACTCGAAGAAGACGATGGCACGCTTTTCATTGCGCAGGGACTCCAACCAGGCCTTGCGGGGCCCGGGCTTGCGGGGAGGAAAGGCATCGAAAAGGAAGTGCCCTACACCCAGGCCGGACAATGCCAGCGCCGTGGGCACGGCAGAAGGGCCGGGGATACAGGTAACGGGGATATCGCGCTCGGCTGCCGCAGCCACGAGGGACAGGCCTGGGTCAGAGATGATAGGCATACCGGCATCGGTAACGACGAGGACGGCGCCGGTCGCGGCGGCGTCGATAAGCTGGTGGGCGCGATCCTTTTCATTGTGATCAAAGTTGGACACCACGCGTCCGGAAATCTCAATTCCCAGCGCCTGGGCCAAG
The DNA here is from genome assembly GCF_030503735.1 of Corynebacterium tuberculostearicum. The sequence continues at coordinate 1,180,614 of NZ_CP073096.1, forward strand.
TTACGCACGCGGCGCGTATCCTCGGCCGCGATAACATCCGCATGCTCCAATGCATGCATTAAGCGCGCGGAGGCATCCCCCACATTTCCTAACGGCGTCGCGGCGAGAATAACTCCGCGCGGCAGTGGTTTCAGACCTAAAGCAGACATGCTTCTAGCATTCCATACTCTTTAATGCGCGAGCGCGCTGCCTTGTGGCCTACACTCAACCAAGTGACTATTGCTACCGCTGCCCCATCGCGCACCACGCACGACACCGTGGCTCCGCCAGCACCCCGCGCCTACGCGTGGGGCAAGGCTGACTGGATAAGCACTAGCGTCGTCGGCGTGCTCGCGCTCATTACCCGTTTTGTCGGACTGACCGCGCCTGTATCCAAGGGAACGCCCGTCTTTGATGAAAAGCACTACGTTCCACAGGCCTGGGATATTGTCAAAAGCTGGGACAACCTTTTCATTGGCGGCATTGAGACAAACCCCGGTTACGGGCTAGTAGTACACCCACCGCTGGGCAAGCAGATTGTGGCACTATCCGAATGGGTCTTTGGCTATTCCCCCATAGGCTGGCGCTTTATGACGGCCCTTTTCGGCGCAGCCACCGTGCTTTTGACGATGTCCCTGGCGCGCCGCGTCTCCTTATCCTGGCAGGTAGCAACCCTGGCTGGCCTGCTCGCCGTCTTTGATGGCGTGCTCTTGGTCTCGTCCAAGTTCGGCATGCTGGATATCTTCCAAGTTTTCTTCGTCGTCGCCGCCGCTTGGGCGCTAGCACGCGATCATAACCAGATGCGGCAGCGCCTCCACTGTGCCTTTAGCAAAGGTCGAATGGGCTCCTCAGATTTCGGTCCCCGCTTTGGATTCCGCTGGTGGCGGTTATTGGCCGGAGCGTGCTTGGGCCTGTCCTTAGGCGTGAAGTGGTCCGGGCTGTACTTCATCATGTTCTTTGGCTTGATGTCCGTCTTTAGCGATCTCGCGTTACGCAAGCGCTATGGCGTGCGCCGCTATGTAGTAGGCACCCTCGTGCGCGATACTCCGGCGGCCTTGGCTTCTATCGTGCTGGTACCCGTGCTGCTCTACGCGTGGACTTGGCGGGCCTGGTTCGCCTCTGAAACTGCCGTGTACCGCCACGCCAAAGTAGACGGGACCATCGAGGATGGTTCGTGGCTATTGCATCTCCCCGATTCCTTGGCCGGATGGTTCTACTACCACTCTTCTGTCCTGGAATTCCACGCGAGCTTGACTTCCTCCGGAGGCCACCATCACCCGTGGGATTCCAAGCCATGGGCTTGGCTCGTGGCTGCTCGCCCCATCTTGTATTACTCCTCCACCGACCTACAGTGCGGTGATGGCAGCAATGAGTGCCGCAAGATGCTCTACCTCTTTGGCACCCCGGCCGTCTGGTGGCTGGTCATCCCGGCTGTCCTGTGGGGCCTGTGGTCACTTCTCATCCGCCGCAACCGCGCTTTCCTTATCCCCTTAGTAGGTTTTGCCGCTGGCTTCTTGCCGTGGCTCGCGGCCTTTGACCGTCAGATGTACTTCTTTTACGCCACAGCCTTCATTCCCTTTGTCATCGTGCTTATTGCTTTGGCTCTGGGCCAACTCATCGGCCACGGCAGACCGGTGCGTTGGGAATGGCTCCAAAGCTTGGCTGGCGGTTCCGTGCGCTGGGGTACTATCGCCGCCGTGTTCTATCTAGCCTTGGTCGTGGCGATGTTTTTCTACTTCTCGCCGATTTTGTACGGCTACAAGATCCCTGATTCTTGGTACCACTCCATGATGTGGTTGCCCAGCTGGACCTAGCCACGCGCAATCATCATTATTGTGGCTGTGCATTAAGGGACTTCCACCAGGCGCGCACTAAGTAGCCCTTTTCGGCAGCCCAGGCCCACCCCAAACTAATGGTCGCAAGAGCCGTGGCGATAAGGAAATACACCTGCTCAATAGTCATGGTGCCTAGTGCCATATCGCGCATGCCAAAGCCAAACAAGAAGGCAAACATCGTGGCCGATACAGGCAGTAGACCGGTAACCGCCGCGGGGCGCCACGCGCTAAACAACAAGCCACAAGCCATTCCAAAGCGCATCGCTGCACCCTCCATGAGGAGGCTGGCTCGCTCTGGATCCGCGGTAGGATCGAGCACCGTGCCGCCTGTTCCCAACGGTACGAGCCCCGAGGCGTGCACGATGAGCACCACAGCCCAGATTGCAAAAATGACCCCCATAAGCACCATGGCGATGCGCGCCACCGTCAGATTGGCTTGACGTGCGCTCGAGGTACGCCGCCATTCCGGCTCCACGCCGGCCAAAATGACCTCGGAGAGGTCCGTTGGCGGTGCCATGCCAGAATCTGCGGGTTCCACAAAATTTAGGGAGCGTGAAAGCGCGGCCGCCTTATCGCGAAAGGCTCGGCATTCGGCGCAGCTTTCTAGGTGGGCATCGATGACGTCCTTAGGCAGTTCGGAGTGCTCGCCGTCCAGTTGCGCAGAGACGGCCGCTTGGACCTGACTATGCGTCAACATTGCTGAGCACCCCGTCCATGCTGGCTCGACCGGAACCAAAAATCACGATCATCAACAAAGACACCAGCAACACTAGCGGGTATTCGATTCCGCCATCAGCAGCAAAAAGTCCATTTCCCAGATGGACAAAATACAGGGCGCACCCCATAAGCAACGCAAGGGCGCCGGCCACGAAGGTGGTAAGCAGGCCAACCACCAAGAACGCGCCGCCTGCCATTTCCCCGATTGCTGCAATATAGCCAGAAAGGTTGGGCTGCGGAACCCCGAGGGCGGAGAACTGTCCCACAGTTTCGTCCATGCCAGTTAAAAACATCTTGTCCACGCCGTGTGCGATAAAGATTAATCCGAGAACCGCTCGAAAAATAAACAGTGCGGCATCGCGTACGGCAGGTCTATTCATGCTGAACAGATTACCCTGAACCCCCAACTCAATGCGAAGGCGGTAGGCTACACCCGCTTTCCTGGGAAATTCGCCTTGTGGCGGGGAAGCAACAGCTTTCGGCGCCAAGGGCTGTTTCAATGGGGGCTACGCACACGTTAAAAGGAGAACACCATGAGCGAATCCACAACACAGTTCGCAGAACGCACTACCTTGGTCTATGACGATGATGGCCTTGGCCGTCCGCCTTGGGCAATGTCTTCACCCCTTCTTAAAGAGTATTACGACACCGAATGGGGTCTTCCCATTTTTGAGGAAGCGGCGCTCTATGAGCGCTTGAGTCTAGAGTCTTTCCAGTCCGGTCTTTCCTGGGCCGTGGTACTGAAAAAGCGCGAAGCCTTCCGTGCAGCATTTCGCAATTTCGATCCAGACAAGGTTGCCGAATTTGATGAAGCAGACGTAGAGCGCCTGCTTGGCGACGCCTCCATTATCCGCAACGAAACTAAAATTCGCGCCGCCATCAATAACGCCAAAGCCACAATCGCGCTGCGCGAGGAAGGCGGGCTCGCGGAGTTCATCTGGGCATACCAGCCGCCGGAGAACCTCTACCCCACCGTGATGGAGGATATTCCGAAAAAGAGCTACGAGTCTAAGCTAATGTCGCGCGAGCTAAAGAAGAAGGGCTTTCGCTTTGTTGGCCCCGTCACCTGTTTCGCTTTAATGGAGGCCATCGGCATGGTAGACACCCACCTCCTCGGTTCCCATCGCCGTGGCACCTCTGGGGTATGGCACGAAAGCGGCGTGCCTCACTATGGATTAGCGCAAGAATACGCAGCGATCAAGAGCCAGCAACCAACGCAGGCTGCCGAGGTGCGGAAGGCGGTCGGTTAAGCCTGCGGTAACGCTTAACCGGCGCGGCGGGCCGCTAGGTCATCACGGCGGTTGTAGCCATCGGGTCCTGCATGTGGTCCGTCAAAATCGCCATCTTCGCCATCGCTATAGCTCAGCGGCAGATGCACGAAATCAGGGCTTTCATCATCGATTTCTACTACTACTGCGCCGGGACGGCGCAGGTTGCGCGGGATCTTTAGCGCTTCATCGTCAGCATTGCGCACGCCCAAACGGGCGCGACGCAGATGGCGCACGCGGCGGCGCTGCAGTGCCCGCTCTTGGCGGACCTGGGATCGCAGGGCAACGAGGTAGATCACGGTCAGCACGCCGGCTACGGCAGCCAACCACCAAGTCCAACCGCCGGCGACGATTCCCAGCGCCACTGTAAGAACCACAGCGACGGCTAGGCCCAATAAGGTGCGCTGACGGCGCTGGTAGCGGGTAGCAGACTTTTCTTTTTCCGCCACCGGATCCCAGCCGCCTCGGCCTAAGCGGCTCTGTGCAAATTCCACCTCATCTTCGGACAGGTCCGTATCAATGCCGGCTTCGTCTGCCTCTGCGTCTGCTCTTGGCTCATCGAAATCGCCGTCCCCCGCTACTTCTTGTATTGCAGGCTCTTCACCCGCGGTAGCACCAGCATCCACGGTATCGGCCTCGATAGCCTCAGCCTTGTCCACGGCGCCCGGATACATGAGATCTACCGGGGAAGTGTAGGTCTCGTCGTAGTCATAAGCATCGCTCGCCACGGTGGAAACTGCCGGGGCACTAAATACCTCGGCCTCATCGGCGGCTACGTCCTCAGCATCGTCTTTAACGGCGTCGTCTTCATCATCCTCGAGCAGGACGTCATCAGCGTCGTCCGCATCAGTGGTGCCGGCGAATTCTTCGGCATTCGCGTGCTGCGATGCGGGAATAGCAGCGCCCTGCGACTCAGGCGCAGAATCGCTTTCTGTGGAAGTGGCTTCTTCGACCAGTTCCCCGTCGATAGTATCCGCATCTGCTGGGGACGCTTCTTCGTCAGCGACGGCAGAAGTATTAGGAACTGCACTGCTTCCAGTGCCAAAAGGCTGGGACTTGGCACGGCGAGCTGCGCCGGCAATGGTCACGGAGCGAGAAGGGGCCTGGGCAGGCTCGGTTGCAGTGTCCGCGTCATCGACATCCGCGGCCTCGACCATTTCGTAGTCTGTCTCGTCCACGTCGTCGCGTCGGTGGACATCATCGGCGCGCAGGCGCGGACGGCGCCGCCCGGCCACCTTGCCAGAATCACCTTCAAACAAGACGCGGGTATCTTCAAAGGCCTCGCCGGTATGACTCATAGGGCGGTTATTCCTGCCCATTAGCCATGGTGCAAGCACGAAGAGCCACACCACGATGATCGCGATAACCGGCACAGCTGTCGACACGAAAAAGACCTTCCCCTTGAATACAGATGGTGATTCCACCATAAACGGTGAAACCGCACCGTAACACCCAAAATTCGCCCAAATTACAATGTTGTGACTTATGTGAAAATTGAGGTCAAACTCTCAGAGTTCCGTAGGTCATTTCACGCCAACCGGCCAGCTTGACGCAGACGCTCAACGGCGCTGGAAGCGTAATCCTCTCTCACTAAAGCTACGTAATGATGGTCTTGCCACGCTCCGTTTATATGAAGATTGCGCCGCAGGTAGCCTTCGTGCCGGAACCCATTGGTGGCCAAAACCCGGCCTGAGGCTGGATTGTGCTCCAGATAGGTGGCGGTAACCCGATGCAGCCCCACGCGCCCAAAGGCATGGTCAACTCCCAAGGCGGTCGCGGCAGTAGCCACCCCGGCACCCTGCACGGCAGAATGGACCCAATAGCCAATCCAGCAGTCGCGAATGCTGCCATGCTGGATATTTCCCAAGGTCACCTGCCCTACAAACTGACCTTCTACCTCAATGACGAGCGGAACCACCAGCGCCTCCCGTGCGGCAGTGCGCAGATACATCAGATGATTCCACCATGCCTGCTGGCTATGCGCCGCATCCCAAGGCATGGTTTGGGTCGGCTCGACTGGGCGAAGAAACTCCTCGTCCTCGATGCGTTGGCGCCGCCAAGCGTGGCCATCGGAACGCAGAAGCGGGCGCAAACGCATGCGCGCCCCCGATGGAAACACAGCCGAGGAGGGAAGCTGCACGAACGGCGTTGCCTCCGGCCAACCGGGGTGCATGTCATCGGCGGGGCCGGTAGCAGGGTGGCGGAATTTGTCCGCCGCTGTGCCAAACGGATCAAGCATTAGCTGCGCTGGGTTAAAAACAAGACATCGACCACATCACCCGGGCGGATCTCCGTTACTTCTTCCGGCACGCGAATCATTGCGTTGGCCTCCGAAAGCCCTGCTAGCAGGTGCGCCGGGGCTCCTGCCGCACCACCGAGGCCTTCTACTAGGTAGTCAGCGGTTTCCGCATCTCGCATTAGGCGGGCACGGATGAAACCGCGGCGGCCGGGCCGGGAATCGATGTGGTTTAGTGCGCGGGCACGCACCACGCGCCGGTGCGCATTACGCTTGCCCAGCGCCAAGCGGATGAGCGGACGGATATATACTTCGAAAACCACAAGCGCGGATACTGGGTTGGAAGGCAATAAGAAGGTCGGTATGCGCTCCTCGCCTACCAAGCCAAATCCTTGGACGGAACCTGGATGCATGGCTACACGGGAGGTATCGATATCTCCCACATCATCGAGGATCTCGCGGATTGCCTCCGCGCCAGCACCGCCGACTGCGCCGGAGATGACCAGCACTTCGCTGCGGGCGATGTGCTTTTCCAACGCCTCGCGGATGCGACGCGGCTCGCCTTCGGCAATGCCCACGCGGTGCACCTCTGCCCCGGCTTCGCGTGCCGCTGCCGCCAAAGAGTAAGAATTAACGTCAAAGACTTGGCCTAAAGCTGGTTCCTGATCAAGGTCTACTAGCTCGCGGCCGAAGGAAATGATAGTGATGCGCGGGCGCGGATAAACCAATACCTTAGAGCGGCCCACCGCAGCCAGAAGGCCAATCTGGGCCGGGCCCAACACGGTTCCAGACGACACCGCCACGTCACCGGGTTGGATATCGTCACCCACTCGGCGCACAAAGTCACCGGAGCGCACTGGACGGTGAGCGGTAACTCGCTTCCGGCCACGGTCGGTCCACTCGAGGGGAAGGACGGCGTCGGCAAGCGTAGGCAATGGCGCACCCGTATACACTCGCACGGCTTGCTTGGGTTGCAGGCGCAGCGGCTGCTTTGAACCAGCCGGAACCTCGCCCACCACTGGTAAGGAACGCTCTACCTCCGGCCGCTGGGGCTCCGCATCCTCTTCGCCCTGCGCACGCTGCTCTTCCTGCCCTTTGGGAAGGCGTACCCTCAGGCCCCGCTCGCCGCCAATATCTACGGCGCGCACCGCATAGCCATCGATGGCTGCTTGCGGAAAGCCCGGCAGCGGCTGGTTAGCCTGCACCTCCTCTGCGCACATTAAGCCCAGCGCGTTGGAAATACCGATGCGCACCGGCTCCGGCGTTGTCGCCGCATCGGTTACCAGCGCCAACTGGTCATCAACTGAACGCATAAGGTCTATGCCCGCCCTTTCTTCGCTTCCGCGTCCTCGGCCCTTGGGAAACCTCCCTAGGCTAGGCCGTGCTCTTCCTCATACTCGGCCATAATCTGCTTAATCGCTTTATACAGCGCGGGACCGTACTTTTCATCGCGCAGGCCAAAATCCACGTTAGCGGGGATATAGCCGCCGGGATTGCCCAAATCATGGCGCTTTCCTTGGTGAACTACCACATGGACGGGCTCGCCTTCCTCGATGAGGAGCTCAATGGCATCGGTCAACTGCAGCTCGCCACCTTTGCCTGGCTTAATGCGGCGCAGGGCAGCAAAGATCTTGCGATCCAATAGGTAGCGACCGGTGGCCACCAGGTTAGACGGGGCATCTTCTACCGCCGGCTTTTCCACCATGCCCACAACCTTTTTCACGCCAGGGGCATCGGTGTCTTCCACGTCGAAGACACCGTAGTTATAGGTCTGCTCGCGCGGGACCTCGAAGGCACACAGCACGCTGCCGCCCAAAGCCGCGCGAACACGCGCCATGTCTGCCATGACGGTGGCAGGCAGCACAATGTCATCAGGGAGCATAACCGCGAAGGAGTCCTCGTCCTCACCAAGCACTTCTTCTGCAAGGCCCACCGCGTGTCCCAAGCCCAGCGGCTTTTCCTGCTCCACCGCAACGGGGTGAATGAGCTGGTTGGCGCGCTTAACCTTGGCCACCTGCTCGTTCTTGCCGCGGGATTCAAGGGTCTCTACCAGCTCGGGAAAAGCCTCGAAGTGGCGCATGACCTCTTGCTTATCCGGCGCGGTGATCACCGCGAGGCGGCGCGCACCCACAGAGGCTGCCTCCTCTGCAATGAGCTCAATGCCGGGAGTATCAACAACGGGCAACAGTTCCTTCGGAACCGTCTTGGTGGCGGGCAAAAATCGCGTGCCCATACCTGCCGCTGGAACTACAACCGTGGTGATTCCGCGGGCGGAATCTTCGCGTTCTATAGCCATGCACAATAGCGTACAACGCCACATTATTTTCCCGTGCACCGCTACGCCGCAGGGCTATGATTAATTTATGACCTCTTCCATCACCGCCAAAAACGAGCTGCGCGCCCGCTTGGTCCAGGCCCGCCGCGAACTTTCTTCCGAGGACCACGATGCTTTTACCGCCGCTGTGCGCGAGCACCTAGAATCCGAGCTCACTGAGTCTATGACCGTTGCCGCTTATTGGCCACTGGGCTCTGAGCCCGGTGGTGCGGACTTTGTGCCGTGGCTAAAGGAGCATGTCTCTCGCGTTCTACTTCCTATCTCTGGAGAGAATGGCACACTGACCTTTGCTGAATACCGCGGCAAGGATGCAATGCACGAAAGCGCAATGGGCTTGAATGAGCCGCAAGGCCCAAGTTTCGATAGCAGTGTGCTGGCCGAATGCGACCTCGTATTGGCCCCAGCCATGGCCGTTGACGCCAAGGGCAACCGCATGGGCAAGGGAGGCGGTTACTATGACCGCGCGCTAGAGCCACTGCCCCACGGCAAGCCACCGGTTTTTGCCATGGTCTACCCCACCGAGTTCGTGGACGAAATTCCTACCGAAGACCATGACCGCAAGGTCGATGCCGCAGTCACAGCTGAGGGCATTACCCGCTTCTAGTCTTAGGCGCAAGGATGGTGCGGGAACCGTTTTGGGGTCCGGGCAGTCTAAAAATATATGCCCTCTTTACATACCCCTCGCCTGCTCTCTACCCTGCGCACACCTGGCCACCGCCGCGGCGTGCTCATGCGCCGGATCATCGCGGTGGCCCTGCTTATCGCCGCGCTAATTTCCGCGCTCTCGGCCGCTAAGGAATTACCGCGCGTTCCCGTATTTAGCCGCGATCTCCCAGCCGGAGCAGAGCTTGCGCTTACCGACGTCGAATTGGCCCGCCTGCCCGCTTCCTCCATCCCCGAATCTGCGGTGGCTAAAGAGCCGGAGGAGCTCAGCGGCCGCGTTATTACCGCGGCGGCTAGCAAGGGTGAAGTTATCACCGATACACGTCTATTGGGCGAGGACCTTGTCTCCGGCCTGGTCGACCCCTCTGGGGGTATGACAGGTCGCATGATCCCAGTTAAGCTCGCCGAGCCCGAAATCATTCCGCACCTACATCATGGCGATACCGTAGACGTGGTTACTGCCGTCGGCGCAACTTCTTCCGCTGCCCACCCGGGTACGGCCGAGGACGCCCCCGCAGCGCGCGTCGTTGCTTCCGGCGGCCGGGTGGTATCAACGTCTACCTCCGAAGGTGAAGCCTCTTCCTCTACGGTTTTGCTCGCCTTGCCCAATGACCACGCTAATGATGTAGCTGCCGCGTCACTGAGCCAGCCGCTAACCGTGGTTATCGTGGGTGATAGGGCTCACCCTCAGTAACTCTAGACCTTTCCAGTCAATCCAGTTGTGGTTGTACCCCGCCTGAACTAAAGTTTCGCGATGTCCATGGTTTATACCTACCCTTAGTTATTCCCAGAAAGGTTCGTGCATTTCACCATGCTCAAGGGTTTTAAAGACTTCATTATGCGCGGCAACGTCATCGAACTTGCCACCGCAGTCATCATCGGCTCCGCCTTCACCGCGATCGTCACCGCCGTTACTGACTCCATCATCCAGCCGATCATCAATTCCCTTGGCTCTGCTGAGGTGGACGGCCTAGGCTTCCAGATCACCGACAACAAGAACACCTTTGTGGACTTCGGCGCTGTAATCACCGCAGCGATTAACTTTCTCATCATCGCCGCAGTGGTCTACTTCCTCATCGTCATGCCGATCAACAAGCTCACCGAGGCCGCTAAGCGCCGCCAAGGTGTAGACCCTGAGGCTCCGGCACCAACCTCCGAGGAACTGCTTGCAGAAATCCGCGATCTGCTTGAGGCACAGAAGGCCTCTACCAATGGAATCTCGGGCACTGGTGCTACCGGTTCTACCGACACCGATACCGATTTCGGTTCCACTGGTGGTCGCCACCAGGCCTAGTATTCGGCGATACGCAGCGTTGAAGCCCGCGGTTATAGCTTCTCCAGAAGCGATACCGCGGGCTTTTGTTGTACTTCTTGCATTTCCCTTTGCCCCCCGGCCCTATCTAGCCCAAGCCTGAGAGGCTGACCCGTCAGGTCGATTATCCGCCGTAGTGCGGGGGCTGGTTTTCTCTGTAGAATTGCTCACCTCGCTGCGCGGACTCCCCCTCCTCCGGCTCTGCTCCAAGGGATGCATCCGCATCATCCACAGCGACTATGCGTTCTTCATCAGCGCCGGCAGCAGCGCCTCCTCCTGGTTGATCAGCACTGCGATCATAGTCAGCAGCGTCCGATTGGCGGAATACGCGCCGGCGATTAGCACGGGATGTCATAGTTAAACCTGGCAGTTATTGGACGCTGGATTGCTGCAGTTGGTCAATGAGGTGGTGCACCAATGGCGCTAAGGTAGCCATGCCATCGCGTACCGCCGCACGCGACGGAGCGAGGTTGACCACTACGGTGGAGCCAGAAACGCCCGACAGGCCACGAGAGGTGCAGGCATCGACCGCACCGCAGGCTTGGCCGGAAGAACGCAGCGCCTGAGCCAAGCCGGGAACCATCTTGTCGATGACCGAACGGGTGGCCTCTGGGGTTTTATCGCGCGGGCCTACTCCAGTGCCACCGACGGTCAAGACTAGGTCCACGCCGCCTACCACGGCGGTTTCTATAGCTTGGCGGATCTTGGACTTCTTGGAACGCACGACGATGGCACCGTCCACGCGGAAGTTTGCCTCCGCGAGCAGCTCATTTACCAGTTGGGAGGTGCTATCGGATTGCTCACCAGGGTGGTCGGTGACGATTACGATTAGGGCGCGGCGCGGGGCTGCCACGCTATCTTCCTGCTCACTCGCCAGCAGGAAGGCATCATCTGGCTCGGCTACATCCATCAAGGAATCATGCTTGGTCTCGCCCTCCGGCTGTGCGGAGTCGGTCAAGTCGTGCTGCGAATCTGGCATTATTCTCCTTAAGTTAAGGCCGTACGGCCTTTCGGCGGGGTGAGGTAGGGCGCAATCAGCACCTCAAGAGGTCTTGCACAGTAATTTACTCGCCGGAGAGGGTTACCTCTACCTGACGGGGATCATCCGAGCCTTCACGGGTAACCTCCAAGGTCACGGTCGCGCCAAAGTCCTGGGAACGTGCCGCTGCGATTAGCGCATCGGCATTTTCAATCAGACGATCATTGACTCGGGTGACAATTTCGCCTTCCTTCAGGCCCGCCTTGTCTGCCGGGCCGCCGGGCTCAACTTCGGCTATACGGGCGCCATTTCTATCATCGCGCGCTAGCACTTTCACGCCAAGGGTGGGGTGAGTTACCTTGCCGTCGTTAATGAGCTCATCGGCCATGCGCTTAGCAAAGTTGGATGGGATAGCAAAGCCCAAGCCAATGGAACCTCCCTCGCCGGTGGAGTTACTAGACAATGAGGCAATCATGGAGTTCATGCCCACAATATTGCCGTCCCGATCAACCAAGGGGCCGCCGGAGTTACCCGGGTTAACCGCGGCGTCGGTTTGGATGGCGTCGATCAGCGAGGACTCTCCGCCTTCCTGGGAAGCACGCACTGGACGATTCTTCGCGGAAACAATGCCGGAGGTCACCGTCGCGTTCAGGCCCAAGGGTGAACCAACGGCCACAACTTCTTGGCCCACAGCCACTGAATCGGAGTCACCGAACTGCAGGAAAGGCAGGTCCTTAACATCCTTAATCTTCACAATCGCCACATCCGTATTGGCATCGGAGGCAACAACCTCCGCATCATGATTGCTGCCATCGTTCATGGTTACCTGCATCATCCCGCCGTGCTCCGCACCGGCGACTACGTGATGGTTGGTCAATACGTACCCATCCGGGGAAATCACAGAGCCGGAGCCTTCTGCCCCACCAGACCGAGTCACCGTCTGGATGGAGACCACAGCAGGCAGCACCTTCGAAGCCACCTCTTCAACGGACCCCTCTTCCGGCTCCTTGCCGGTACTATTTGCCGTGGGTTGCGCCTTGAGCGCCTCATTGACCACCGAGGTGTCGTTTTTGCCACCGGAATTTAGTCCCACGATAGCGCCAGCGATTGAGCCTGCGGCAATCGCTGCTACAGCGGCCAAAGCGGTAGCAGCACCGAGCCCAATCTTCTTCTTTTGCTGTGGCTGTGGGGGCAGCGGGGTGACCATCGGCACTTCCTGTCCCTGGCCTTGAAAATCCTGCGCCTGCGGCCCGTACTGCCACTGCGACGGCACACCCTGCGCGCCTGACAGGCTTGCCCCAGCTCCTTCGGCACCACCACGGGGCTGGTTCCAGCCTTGTGAATAGGAGCCAGTTTCGTGCGCCTGCCCGCCAGCGTTCGACTGCTCAGGCTCTTCAAAGTTTGGACCACCTTGAATCGGCTCGGTCCGACCCGGGCCTTCCTGGAACGAGCCCTCCTGGGGAGCTCCATCAAAGCCGCGGTAATCGTCATTCCTCATGTTCATGAGAAAACTATGCCTCACTTCGCTTGGTCAAGACTGATACTGTTCTGTAAACCTACTAGGAATTCCTGAAAGGTAGCTGTGTTACTTCACCAGTATAAATGGGCGCATTCTACTCCTGGTTAAACCAGCGCTGAGCAAAGATTTCGCCGCGATCACTCGGGTCTTCTTTGGCTCCTGGTAGTCCATCTTGCGGATCCGCCAGTCCATCGACAAATACCTCGCCTGATGCCGGCTTACCCGGCAAAATTACCTCCATGCGAGTTCCGCCATCATTGGACTCTTTAATCTTGACGGTTCCATCGTGACGCTCAATCACAGATTTAACAATGGCCAAGCCCAGGCCCGATCCCGGCATGGAGCGAGCCTCTGCAGACCTATAGAAGCGTTCGAAGACCTTCTCGCGCTCTTCGAGGGCAATTCCTGGACCCGAGTCATCGAAGCGCAGACGAACTTCGCAGGAAGAAATTTGTTCCATGGACACCCGCACGGTGCCAGTAGCCGGCGACCATTTGGCTGCATTGTCCATGAGATTAAGCGTGGCGCGCCCCAGCGCGAATGGGTCGCCCTCCAGCTCCCACGGTATAAAACGCACCAAGAACTCCACATCTGGTCGACGGCGCTGAGCGCGCTCCAAAGAGGACATCATGACCTCGCACAGATCTACCGGCTCTGGTTCGCGCTCATTGCCATCTTCTCGCGCTAAGTCAACGAGGTCTCCAATGAGCGTCGACAGTTCGTTCATCTGAGACATAACGTCATCTTCGAGGTCCTTGCGGTCTTCATCGCTCATGCCAAAGCCGCCACCACTACGATTCAGCATCATTAATAGCTCAATATTGGTGCGCATGGACGTCAACGGAGTCTTCAACTCATGGCCCGCATCGGCCACGAATTGCGACTGTTGCGAGCGGGATTCCTGCAGCGCCTCAAGCATCTGATTAAAAGAGGTGGTCAATTGCGCCATTTCATCGTTATTCGACACCTCAATAGGGCGCAGATCGTTGGTTTGCGTCACATAATCCACCGCGCGCTTGAGTCGGGCGATGGGCTGCATACCAGTTTTGGATACGATAAGGCCGGCGAAAATCGCCAGCACGATGCCAAGGGCAACGATGGTGAGAAGCACGGTTCCCAAAATGGCGATGATCTCTTGGGTAGGAGCAAGCGACTCTGCTACCACCACGGTAGCTCCTAGGTCATGCCGCTTGGCCAGAACGCGCTCGCCACCGACGGTACGCACAGATGTTTCTGAATAGTCTTCCGTTCGGTGGAAATCTCCGCCCTCGGGAATGGTGTCGCCATAGGAAAAGCTTACGGAGGGAGGTGAAAGGGCGACCCGAGTGCCGGGGTTATAGGACTTAAAGTCCCGAATTTCGCGGTCGATATCATCCAAAAACCGCGGGTCTTGGCTCTGCCGCAATAGGACATCGGCTTTAGCCTCTAGGCGGTCGTCCACCGAGGCAGTCAGGGACATAGATACTACCCAGTACGTTGCCAAAGTCATCAGAGCAACTGCAACAGCAACGACAAGGCCAGTGACAGTAGCTAGGCGCCATCTCAGTGGCGCCCGTGAGGCCCAACTCCCCTGGCGATCAGCGAATTCGGTAAGAGGAGTGGACTGTGCTTTCCCGGAAGCCACCGCAGGAGAGGCGGGCTTCCTTAAAATCACGGATTAGTCTCCCTCAAGACATATCCCACGCCGCGAACAGTGTGGATGAGGCGGGAATCGCTCTCGCCTTCCGTCTTTTTGCGCAGATAGCCAATGTAGACTTCTAGCGCATTGCCTGAAGTAGGAAAATCATAACCCCAGACTTCTTCTAGGATTTTGCTCCGAGAGAGCACCTTGCGGGGGTTTTTCATGAGGAGCTGCAGCAAGGCAAATTCGGTGCGCGTTAGGGAAATCGCACGACCGCCACGGCTTACTTCACGGGTATCAGCATCCAGCTCTAAATCCTCAAAGCTGAGCTTGCTCTCTACTGGGTCTTCAGCAGCAATGGACTCGGCAGATGCGCGGCGCACCAAGGAGCGCACGCGAGCCAAAAGCTCTTCCAGCGCGAAGGGCTTCGGCAGGTAGTCATCGGCGCCAGCGTCTAGGCCAGCCACGCGGTCTGACACTCCATCGCGTGCGGTGAGGACAAGAATAGGACGATCCCACCCTTCACTACGCAGGGTGCGGCAGACCTCGAGTCCATCCATATTGGGCATCATGACGTCCAGAGTCAACAATTCCGGATTCTCAGAGCGCACCGTCTTCACGGCCTCCAAGCCGTCGTTAGCGGTTAGAACGTCGTAGCCGTTGAAACGTAGGGAACGGCGAAGCGATTCGCAGACAGCTTGTTCATCATCCACCACAAGGATTTTCATAGCCCTAATTATTACTGATAGCAGTCAACTTCATGAAGTTGAAAGCAATATTTACCCCCAAAGACCCCCAAATAAGTTTAAAACTTCCTTCAAACTAGTCTTCAAATAAATAAATCCCCGTAGGCTCTCCTGCTGAGAGCATACGGGGAAGTGACAGAGCAGGCTTAGAACTGCTCTACGTCAACCAGACCCAGCTTGGCTGCCTTAACCAGGCGGCGCGGGATACGGACGGTCTGGCCGTCGATGGTGACTTCCTGGAGGGCTACATTGTCAGCCTTCCACTGGGAGCGGCGTGCGTGGGTGTTCGCACGGGACTTCTTAAACTTAGGAGTTGCCATTTTCTACTCTCCTCCTTACGCGTTCTTCTTCTTGCGGCGAGCCATGCCACCGAAGCGCTGGTTGAAGCGCTCGACGCGGCCGGCGGTATCCATAACGCGCTGTGCACCAGTCCAGAACGGGTGGGACTCAGCGGTAACGTCAACGACGATCAGTGGGTACTCGTTGCCGTCTTCCCACTCCACGGTGCGGTCGGAGGAAGCGGTGGACTTGGTCAAAAAGGAGTGACCGGTACCAGCATCACGGAAGACTACCGGGTGGTAATCCGGGTGAATATCTTTCTTCATATATATTCCCTCAGGGTTGGACTTCGGGTCGGTTCCACACACATCGGCATGGATCGTGCCCGAGTTGGGACGTACAGTTCTTACTCTGTCGACCCCGTACCGTGCGGTATGGGTCAACAACCTGAATTATCCTACAGTCAACTACCCCAGATACGAAATCCCCAACCGGTGCCAACCACTCGTTTCACACACGTTTCTTGCACCACGCTTGCCGACGCCCCGCAGGCAAATGCCACCCCAGCACGGCAAACAGGCCACAAACGACGGCAAGGAAGCGATTAGGTATTTTCCGTCCAAGGCTGTAAGATTTTCCCTTGCTGTTGTCAAAATATACGTTTTACGCCCCGTCTACTGGTGTTTGACGATGACGCCGCACCAGCTCACACCTCACTTCCTGAGCACTGCCACCCTCACTCGGCAGTCGGCGTTCCATTGTTTATAGCCACGATGTGGGCGGCTAGGAGAAAGAAGACCCATGTCGGCTATTTGCCAGGTAACGGGCCGCAAGCCGGAATTCGGCAAGCAGGTCTCGCACTCGCACCGCCGCACTTCGCGCCGTTGGAACGCCAACGTGCAGCGTCGTCGCTACTACCTGCCCTCTGAGGGCCGTACCATCACCCTGAATGTTTCCACCAAGGGCATGAAGATCATCGACCGCGATGGCATCGAGTCCGTTGTGGCTAAGATTCGCGCACGTGGGGAGAAGATTTAAGTATGGCACGTAACGATATCCGCCCAATCATCAAGCTGAAGTCCACTGCGGGCACCGGTTACACCTACGTGACCCGTAAGAACAAGCGCAATAACCCGGATCGCATCACCCTGAAGAAGTTCGATCCGATTGCCCGCAAGCACGTCGAATTCCGCGAGGAGCGATAATCAATGGCCAAGAAGTCCAAGATCGCTAAGAACGAGCAGCGCAAGGAAATCGTCGCCCGCTATGCGGAGCGTCGCGCTGAACTCAAGAAGATCATCAAGAACCCGAACACCCCGGATGACGAGCGCTTGGAGGCTCAGTTCGAGCTGAACCGCCAGCCTCGTGACGCTTCCCCAGCCCGCGTACGTAACCGTGACGCTGCCGATGGCCGCCCACGCGGTTACCTCCGCAAGTTCGGCCTGTCCCGTGTCCGTATGCGCGGCATGGCTCACCGTGGTGAGCTGCCGGGCGTTCGTAAGTCCAGCTGGTAAAGGGGTAATTGCACAATGGCTAATAAGCGCAATAACCAAAAGAAGTTCCGTATGGAGCAGAGCCGTCGCCCGAAGAAGAACCCTTTGAAGGCTGAGGGCATCGAGAAGGTGGACTACAAGGACACCAAGACTCTGCGTCTGTTCATCTCGGATCGTCACAAGATCCGTTCCCGTCGCGTCACCGGTCTGACCCCGCAGCAGCAGCGCCAGGTTGCTACCGCAGTCAAGAACGCACGCGAAATGGCTCTCCTGCCGTTCACCACCCGCTAAACAGTAGCTGGGTATCAACAGCGCACTTTTGCCGCTGGTAAGTGTGACACGGTAAAAGAACCATAAGCTTTCGCCGCCTCCCTCCTTGAGGGCAGGCGGCGAAAGTCGTTTTAACGCTCTATCCCTCACCGCACCGCTTTTCACCTCCACGCTGGCCCACTGTTCATACCAAGGAGTTCGAGGTGTTAGATTGAGATTATTCGTGTACCCCGCAGCAGCCGGGAAAAAGCCCGCACAAGTGAAAGGCAGTGAGCAATGGCCCTGCACCAATCCCTACTCGATCTCTCCGAGCTCGCCCCGCACTGCCAGTCCCGAGCTACGGCACGCGGTCTGCTCGCAGAGGCCCAAGATATCCTGCGAAATGCGGTAGCCCACCAGGACAACGAGATTGAACTGGCACACTGGTATTCCCGTTTAGTCACGGATATTGTCCGAGCTCCCGGCGTTAATGCCCCTGTGCGTCTGACCGGCGCGGCCGCCCGTGGCGACCAACTGCCGTCCATACCCGTAGAGTGGATTGGCCAGGATGCAGACCTACAGGGCGTCTTCTCTGATGTTGGACTTCAAGCTCAGGAAGCCACCGACTCTATCGTTACCCGAGTAGACGCCGGATTGCCGCTGGGAAGTGGTGGCGAGCACGCGCTTCTTGAGGAGGCATTGTCTCAGCGCCCGCCTGCGCTCAAGATGGTGGACGGGCTACCGGATCGCGATACCGCGGTGGATATCAAGACCACCCTGCTCTCCCCTATTGCGGCCGTCGCTCGGTGGGCGGCTCCGGGACCGCGCCCCACCGTAGACCGCTTGGCGATTGGCGTGGAGCGCGGTTTACTTAGCGCCTGCGATGCGGAATCTTTAGATCTAGCGTGGCGTACCGGCTACGCTTTAGAGTTGCGGCGCTGGTATGAGCGCGTCAGCGATCACGCGGCGACGCTGCGGGATCTACCACCACTGGACCGTACCGCGTACGGTTCGGCGTGCCGGATTGTATCGGCCACGTTTGAGTCCATTACCCGGCGAGCGGAAGAATATAAATAGTCTCTACGGTGCGGATTCGGAAGCAGTACCTAGTCGGACTTAAGATTGTACAGTTGGTTATTAAAAGTGAATTCTCTTTTGTGAAAGGAGGCGTCCCACCGCATGGCAGGCAATGTCGGTAGGCCGCGCAAACACAGTCCGCGGCGCAGGGGCAATAGCGCCCGCGAGGAGATCTTGGACGCTTCCTCGGAGCTTTTCACCACCCAAGGCTTTGCCACCACGTCCACGCACCAGATTGCAGATGCAGTGGGAATCCGTCAGGCGTCGCTGTACTATCATTTTCCGTCCAAGACGGAGATCTTCCTAACGCTGCTCAATTCCACCATCGAGCCTTCCCTAGAATTGGCCGATGAGCTGGCAGGGACTGAGGCAGATCCGGAACAGCGCCTGTGGTCCTTGGTGGCCGCAGAATCGCGCCTGTTGCTGACCAGCGGCTGGAATGTTGGCCGCCTGTATCAGCTTCCGGTGGCCAATTCTTTAGAGTTCTCGGAGTACCACGAGTCGCGCGATCGCTTGCAAAACCATTTCCGTTCTAACGCCGCCGCCATTGTGGGCGAGGATGATCCGCGCGTGGAGCTGCCCTTCCATATCGCACTTTCGGTCATTGAAATGCGCCCCAACGACGGCAACCCACCCTTTGATGCTTCCCAGTCTGTGCCAAAGACGGCCGCTATGCTTGCCGACGCCGCCTTGGCCGTCCTTGGCGCCACTGTCCCCGCTAACGCCGAAGAGACCACCCTCGAGCTGCTAAAGAACCGCAACGATTCTATCTCCGCGGCCGCCGCCGCAGCGGCCGACCGCAAGAAGAAGGCGCGCTAACTCTTCCTTAGCGCTGCCACGACTCCGTGAACTCGCCCGTGGTGGCCAATCCGCCACCTTCGCGCACACTCACGCCGCTCGGAGTCACAACGATGATAGACGGATCCGCATTGACATAGTAGTTATTGCCGTCTTGAGAAACGTCGCTCGTTTCGAACTGACCATCAAACATCGACGAGCGATAGAACTTGACGCCACCACCGGTTTCACAAATGATGACCCTGCCGTCTGGCCCAGAACCGGCAAACAAGGCACGCTCAAAGCGGTTACAGGTTGCGTAGCCACCATCGAGCCATCCGTGCCCATTGAAGTCAGAAATGTAGTTGCCTTCACCCGTCTTATAACCGTCGTCAGCGGAGGATGAGGACTCCTGCTTTTCCGTCTGCGTGACCGTGACCACCGGTGGTTCCTCTGGAGCTTCCTCCTCCTTTGTCACGGTCTTTTTGGCAGCAGTGGTTTCCTCGGCACCCTCCGTTTCCTCATCGGAGTTATTGACCGTGGTCATTCCACTGCCCTCCCCTTTGAAGCTGGGGGCGGCTTCATCCTTAGAGTCGTTGCAACCGCTAAGCGCAAGGCTAGCTGCCACGAGCGGGACTAAGCCCGCAATGGTGAGCGAGCGAAGGCGAGAGCCAGAAGTCATTAGTTTTCCTTTCTAGTGTTAGGACCTAACAGGCTGGGTTTGGCCATTGCGTATCGGCTTGAGCAAGGTCCTCGGCCATAGAGGTAAGAACCGATTGCGCGGAGGCGTACTGACCATCGGGGGCAGAGGCAATCATTGCTACGGCGACGTCGTGGCCACCCAGCTGCACTATGCCCATCTGGCGCACATCGTAGGCACCGGCGGGGCTCGGCCCCCAGCCGCCCTTCATAAAGGAACCTGGCAAGGTGCGTAGGCCATAGCTTTGTGTGGGATCGGCGACCCCCATGGCGTCGATAATCGGCTGCGCTGCCTCAACGCAGCGCAACCCAGCCATAAACTTTGCCTGGTTGCCCACGCTCCACATTGTTTGGCCAAAGGCCGTAAATTCCGGGCGGGTGACCTGGGATTGGACCTGGGTGGCGGTATCGCCGGCCTCTGCAATAACGCTTTGGGCGGCCTGTGCGGCAGCAGCTCCCTCTCCCAGTGCCGCCCACGCGGTCTTGGCGGCCTCGTTATCGGAGTAGGTAATCGCGGAAGACACCAACTGGTTATCGGCAGCACGCGTGCGATTTGCCGCGATGAGCACGGGCACCTTGGAGGTTGACCACGCGGCTTCGGGAGCGGTGCGCCCGGCCTCGACGGTGGTGGTGCCATCGGAGACCGCAATGCCCACGTTTCCATGTTCTGCCACGATGCGGTCAAGCACGGCTTGGACGTCACCGGCAGGGGCCTGGGCCGGGGCCGATGGCTCCGTGGAGGCGGACGAGTCGGACTCCGGAGCTGGTGCCATAGATGAAGCCGGGGACGATGCGGCCTTCGTCTCCCCATACAGGGGATCGGCCATGCCGCGTGCTTCGGTGTTGACAAAGGTAGGGGAATTATTCGCCGCGTCCTCGTCGCCGCAGGCGCTTAGGGTGAGCGCCCAGGCGATAAGGGCGGCTGCCGGACCCCAGGCCCGGCGGATAGGGAATGTCATGGCATTTAGCTTAGGCTAGTGCGCGAAGTGGCGGGTACCGGTCAGGTACAAAGTAACGCCGGCTTCCTTCGCTGCCGCGATGACTTCTTCGTCGCGGATGGAGCCGCCGGGCTGGACGACGGCCTTAACGCCGGCGTCGAGAAGCACCTGCAGACCATCGGCAAACGGGAAGAAAGCGTCGGAAGCAGCGAAGGAACCCTCGGTACGGTTGGCGCCATCGGCCAGGGTGTTGGCGCGTTCGACGGCAAGCTTGGCGGAGTCGACGCGATTGACCTGGCCCATGCCCACGCCCACGGTCGCATTGTCCTTGGCCAGCAAGATCGCATTGGACTTCACCGCGCGCACGGCACGCCAGGCGAACTCGAGCTCAGCCAGGTCGGATTTGTTGAGGGCCTCACCTGCGGCCAGGGTCCAATTGGCTGGGTTATCGCCCTCAGCCTGGTAGGTATCGGGCTGCTGGGTGAGCATGCCGCCGGAGATGTACTTGCGCTCTTCGTGCTGTTCCTCGTGCTCAGCCTGCAGCACGCGCAGGTTTTTCTTTGCCTTAAGCACCTCAATGGCGCCGTCCTCATAGGAAGGAGCGACGATGACCTCGGTGAAGATCTCCTTGACCTGCTCTGCCATCTCCACGGTGACCTCGCGGTTAACGGCAATCACCCCGCCGAAGGCGGACATTGGGTCGCACGCATGCGCCGCGCGGTGGGCAGCGGCGATGGACTCCTCAGACACGGCGATGCCGCATGGGTTGGTGTGCTTGATAATCGCAACGCAAGGACGCTCGTGGTCCCATGCGGCGCGCCAAGCGGCATCCGCATCCTGGTAATTGTTGTAGCTCATCTCCTTGCCATTGAACTGGGTGGCATTGGCAAGGCCCTTGGAACCGATGCGGGTAACGGTGGCCGCCTGGTGAGAGTTCTCGCCGTAGCGCAGCGGGGTGGTTTGTCCCTCTTCGCTGAGCTGATCCACGAACCACGCGGAGACGGCCGCGTCATAATCCGCGGTGTGCAGGAAAGCATCGCGTGCTAGGCCACGGCGCTGCTCTAGGGTGAAACCACCATTGTTGACGGCTTCAACGGCCTCACCGTAGCGAGAGGGGTCCACGACAACGGCGACAGACGGGTGATTCTTTGCAGCCGCGCGCACCATGGATGGGCCGCCGATATCAATCTGTTCCACGCAGCCATCGAAGTCCGCGCCAGAAGCAACGGTCTCGCGGAAGGGGTACAGGTTGACCACTACGAGCTGGAAAGGCTCTACCTCGAGCTCGGAGAGCTGGTTGAGGTGATCTTCCTTGCGGGTATCGGCCAAAATGCCGGCGTGCACGCGCGGGTGCAGCGTCTTAACGCGGCCTTCCAAGCACTCCGGGAAGCCGGTGAGCTTTTCTACCGGATTGACCTCGATGCCCAGGTTTGCGATTTTCTTCGCGGTGGAGCCGGTGGAGACGATTTCCACGCCTGCCTTATCGAGGGCGCGGGCTAGATCCTCCAGCCCGGTCTTGTCGTACACGCTGATAAGGGCGCGCTTTACCTGCTTGCGGTCTTCGCTCATGAGGAGGATTAAGCCTTTCGAAAAGTCTTAGTCTGCGAGTTGAATAGTTAGTTTCTCGTCATGGACGTCTGCTGCGCGCAGCACCTCCACGATGAGTTCGCGCTCTACCTGTTTGATGCGTTCGTGGAGGCTGGCCTCATCGTCGTCCGCATTCACGGCTACGGGCCGCTGCGCGATGATGGAGCCGGTATCCACGCCTGCGTCAACAAAATGGACGGTAGAGCCGGTGATCTTCACGCCATAATCTAGCGCATCGCGCACGGCGTGTGCGCCTTTGAACGCGGGCAGCAGCGCCGGGTGGGTATTAATGGTGCGACCTTCGAAGCGGTTGAGGAATCGCTCTCCCAGAATCTTCATAAAGCCCGCAGAAACCACAACGTCTGGTTGCGCAGCATCCACTGCGTCAACCAGACGTTGATTCCATTCGGCGCGATCTGCACCCAGCGCCACGACCTCGGTATTAATGCCGTGGTCCTGTGCACGCGAAATACCGCGACATTCCTTATCCGCTACCACTTTTACTACCTGGTAGTGCCCGGCCTGGGCATCCACGATGGCTTGGAGGAGCGAGCCCTTTCCGGAAACGAGCACGACCACTCGGAGTTGATCAGGGTCAGCAGTATAACGCGGGGGCATCGGTGAAGTCACGCGCTACAGCCTAGTCCTTCTCCCCCTCCTCGGGGGAATCTTTGATGGAGGAATTCTGTTCCTCGTCCGTTTCGGCCTCTAGCTCTTGGCTAAGCGGCTTGGCGACGCCCCTTTTCGCCCCTTCGTCCGACTCGCCCGACTGGTCCGACTCGTCCGGCTCGTCTGCTGGAGCATCCTCTGAAGGAGCCTCCTCATTCTCGGTCTCTTCGGCGGAATCATCGACGGTCGCCCCATCCTCGACGATCTCAGCGTCTACAATTTCCGGATCGGTAATGGGCTCGCGTTCCGGCTCGGCGGCTGCATCGTTAGCCGCAGCGTCTTCAGCGGAGGCAGCCGGATCAAGTGCTGGTTGGTCCGCCTCCGAGCCTGTGGTGTTCCCTGCTTCGGTCATGCGGGCGGTGCGCCAAGCAACAAAGGCAAAGCCCGCAGCGACAGCGCAGCCCACCACGGCCATCCACAAGGCAGCAAGCCCTGCGGCTGTCCATAGCTGCGGTCCAGTAGCACCGTAGTAGCCGAGTTCACCGCTAACTAAATAGCAGGCAATAAACATAATCACTGCGGAAGCTACCGTAGCTACTAGGATCTCTTGAAAGCTTGGCCGCTTCTTGTACAAGGAATAGACCGCAGCAGCTACGGGGACAATGAGTAGGGCTACGGCCCAACCGGGCATGGACGCCGGGATGCCGCCGGCAATTGGCAGCGGTGGCAGCGGAACCAACTGAGCGCTAAAAAGACTGACCGAGCCCTCGCCCACAGAAAACTCCGAGCCCACCAGAACCGAGGCGGCGCTGACGATTGCGTTGGGAAGATATAGCAGGCTCAATAACACCAGCCCGGCAACTCCCATTCCAGACACCGTAGGGTATTCATCCATCATCTCCCCCTGGTGGGAGACGTTAATGAGGAATACCACCGCGAAGAGGACGGTTGCGCCGATGGCGAGATAGGCGAGGTAGCGAAGGGCGATAAGGGTGGCATCGACAAGCAGGCGCGGAAGCCCATAGCGCTTTGCCAAGGCCCGCCACAGGCGCGTTCCCATACCTGCCGCCATGGCGGCTAGATGCAGGACAACAACGCGGAGCAGCGCCTGTGCGAGATTCGGCGGCGAAACGTCATAGACCTTGCCCGCATCCCACAGCATCAGCCAGAAAATAAGGGTAAATAGCACTGGGACGCCGAGCACGCAGGCCAAAAGAATAAGCAGGTCCTTGACACTGACTTTGTGTTTTACCGCACTGCGCACCCGCACTGCCACCACCGTGGCGAGGATAAGGGCCGGCAAGGCCGGCAGGAAGGAAATATGTACCTCGGCAGCCGAAACCGGGGCGAGGTTAAAGACCATCCAGGACTCCGCCACGATGGTGTACCACCACGCCATGGGCGAGCCAGCCAGCAAAAGTCCGCCGAGGGAAATGGCCATAATGATTAGGACAATAACCACATTAGGCACCGCCGCAGTAAATAACAGACGGCGAATGCGGCCGGCCTTAGTCAATGGGGCGGGAGCGCGGCGCGCCTTGGCTTTCGAGCCGGCCTTTCGGGCGACGCGTTGAGCCGACCCAGATGGTTGCCGCACCCCGCTGCTATGGGGTGCACGAGGGGTGCGCTCCGCGCGGACCGTCCGGCCCCGCGCCTGGCTACGCGGGCGGGGCGTTGACCGAGATTGGGGGCTGGTGTTTTTGTTCATCGGCGTCCACTTTGCCACCTTCCGGAAACAAAATCGGGGTGGCGCGACGAGACACCCTCAAAATCACCGCCAATAACCACTACATCTCGAATATACAATTATATAAGGAGTATGGAATCTACCCTCTTTTCACACCTTTAACTCTGATGTAATACTATGAGTCAGAAAGTCACCGAATTTAAGTGACGCACGCGAAGTCAAAGTGGGATCTTTATCGCACCTATACACTTGTACTCAAGGCATGCTGCCAGCTCGTGGGCAATTTCCACGAAGAGCGCCTAAAGAATTCTTAATTTGGGTTGCCGTTATCTTTTCGAGACGCTACTGTTACATCTCGTTGGTAACAAGAAGGTCACAATCTCGTAACTAACCCAGCAGGGATGTAACGCCCTTCTACAGATTGTGAAGATGACGAAAGAAGACCTAATGCGAAGCAAAGTTCAGCGTGGCGCCGGTCGCCATCGCAAGATTGTCACCTCGCAGACCGCCAAGGGCCGCATCGCCGTTATGACGGTTGCGGCAGGTGCAGTTTCCACCGCCGGCGTCGGTGGCGCAGCCGCCGCAAACATCCAGTCCGATAACGCGGCTACTACCAAGACGCAGTCCGTTGACTTCGAGCTCGCCTCCGATTCCACCCAGGTCCAGGACGCTGCCGAAGCTCCCGTTGACGCCACCCCACAGATCCTCAACGTAGCCGAGGCAAAGCCGGTGGCCGATCTTAGTGACCAGCTCAACAAGGCTATCCAAGCCTCCGAGGAACGCGCTGCTGCTGACGAAGCCGCTCGCGCACCTTCCGTTGCCCGCCCTGCCGAAGGCGCATTCACCTCCCCATTCGCTATGCGCTGGGGCACCTTCCACAAGGGCATCGACATCGCCAACTCTCCCGGCACCCCAATCCTTGCTGTCATGGATGGTACGGTCATTGACTCCGGTCCAGCTTCCGGCTTTGGCCAGTGGATCCGCATCATGCACGACGACGGCACCATGACCGTTTATGGTCACATGCAAACTCTTGACGTGGCCGTCGGCGAGCACGTGCATGCCGGCCAGAAGATTGCCGGCATGGGCTCGATGGGCTTTTCCACCGGCTCCCACCTCCACTTCGAAGTTCACCCGAACGGTGGCGAGGCAATCGATCCGCAGCCTTGGCTGGCTGAGCGAGGCATCGACCTCTAAGGCCCACCCCCAACACCTTCTTGCTAAGCGCCGCAGTGGCTTCCCTGCGGCGCTTTTTCATGTCCACAATCGCCCTAAAGACACCAGCGACGACTCCCGACCATCGAAGCTCCAGCCAACCTTCCCCAAAACAACTCAAGTGCGTCCCAGCCTTCCCATTGCGCCTCCAACAAAGGGCAAGCCCCGCCAAGACGAGCGCTCTACCACCGGACCCTAGACACAAATTGCGCCGCACAGGCAAGTCCAGTGCGCAGCCTTGTCGCAGGTAAATGCACATTTTTCGCTAATCACTGGGTTTGAACGCAACACGCCATTTCCAGAGCGGCACACCCACCCCCGAAGTCTACCCCCAGACCCTAAACCAAAACTTTACACACACCACTCCAGTCACATTCGTAACACGCACAACAAGCTGGCATGTTCGAATAATTTCGAATTATTTCCGCCGCTACCAGCGATTTTTAAGATTGCGCACACAGTTCAAGCGGGCTAACTTTAACTCGTTGCCACAAGCGAACACGGACGCAAGCATTTCTGCTTTCCGGCGTGTCGCGCTTGGCAGTTGAAAGGCGCCGCTCCGTTCAGGGTGCGAGCGTCCCGAGACCATGCACAGCCATGAAAAGGACTTAAAACTATGAAGCGCATGAACCGCGCACGCAAGAATGTAGCGTTAAGCGTCATCACGCTCGGCACCGTTCTTGCTACCGGCACCACCGCTTTTGCTGCAGAGCCAGTGGCTAGCGTGGACGTATCAGACGGCTCCTCCGAGCCCACCGCTACCAATGTAGATAACGCCGGAGTGGTCGACGCCCTTGTTGGCCTAGCCACCACCTCGGTTGGCCTGCTCAACGGCGAGGCTACGCCACAGGTAGACGGCAACGAATCGGGCGGCGTGAACATCGTCCTCGACCCGGGTTCTGTACCAGGTTTGAAGGAAGCATTCGCCCCAAAGGGCAACCACTCCGGTCTCACCACCAAGCGCGGCAAAGACTCAGCGGGCAATACCGTGGTCTTTCCTACCTCCGGCACCCTTACTTCTGGCTTTGGCCAGCGCTGGGGCACCACGCACAACGGCATCGACGTAGCTAACTCGGTTGGCACCCCGATTCACGCGGTCATGGACGGTACCGTCATCAACTCCGGCCCGGCACAGGGCTTTGGCAACTGGATCCGCATCCAGCATGATGACGGCACCATCTCCGTCTACGGCCACATG
Organism: Corynebacterium tuberculostearicum; assembly: GCF_030503735.1. Next base: position 1,207,632 of record NZ_CP073096.1, read on the forward strand.
CCGGCAGACCAGCTCAAGGTGACTGTGGGCGACCGCGTGACCGCGGGTCAGGAAATTGCCGGCATTGGCAATGAGGGCCGCTCCACTGGCCCCCACCTCCACTTTGAGATTCATCCGGGCGGCGGCGCACCTGTTGACCCGGTGAGCTGGTTCAACGAGCGCGGCATTTCGGTCTAGAGCTTTTCCATCGGCACTCCGCCGATGAGCATCAGCCGGACCTTGCCGGAGGAACCAAAGTCCACGGTGACCGTGGCACGCTTGCCGGAGCCGGCCGTCTCTATAACGGTCCCGAGCCCGTATTTGGCGTGGTTGACGCGGTCACCCACGGCGAGGTTGAGGTTATTGTTCTTGGGCATGGAGGTCGCCGCCGGTTTCTTAGTGCGTTGCGATGGGGAAGACGCAGCGCGCCCTGCACCGCGGGATCCGCCCCGAGAACCGCTATTGCTCCACCCAGACCAGTCGCGGCCGTATGAGCGACCATATTGGTAGTCGTCCTCGCCCCACGCGCCGGTCAGGGAGCTATCGGAGTCTTCGCGCTGCCAGTTAATGAGGTCTTCAGGGACCTCGCCGAGGAAGCGACTGGCGGGATTAGTCACCGGGTTGCCCCACGCCGAGCGCAGAATGGCACGGGTAAGATACAACTGCTCGCGGGCACGGGTAATGCCGACATAGGCCAAGCGGCGCTCCTCGCTTAATTCCTTTGGGTCCCCCAGTGAGCGCATGTGTGGGAATTGACCATCCTCCCAGCCGGTCAGAAAGACCACGGGGAACTCAAGGCCCTTTGCGGTGTGCAGAGTCATCATAGTGACCACACCGGTCTCAGAATCTGGAATCTGGTCGGCATCGGCCACAAGCGAGACCTTTTCCAAAAAGGCTTGCAGTGAGCCGGGGGCGGCCTCGCCCTCTTCTACTAGCTCGGAGGGGTCCACTGCATCCGCGCCCGAAGCAGCAAGCTGGTTGGCCGCCTCCGAGGTGAATTCGCGAGCGACCGATACCAACTCGTTCAGGTTATCTAGGCGCGCGCCATCCTGCGGATCGTTCGAATTTTCCAATTCCGCTTTATACCCCGTGGCATCCAAAATGGCGGTAAGCAGCTCGCCCAAATCCGGTTGGCCAGTAACCTCATCGCGCATGGACGGAATCTGATTGCGGATGCCCTCCATCATCTCGTTGAATTTGGTGACCGCGTTAACGGCTCGAGTTCCCAGGCCGGGAACCTCGCCCCGAGGGACATCGGCAAGCGCCTTGCCAAAGCTGATGCCTTGGTTCTCCGCGTGCAGGGCGATATGCCCCTGCGCTTTGTCACCAATGGCACGCTTGGGCACGTTGATAATGCGGCGCAGGCTCACCGTATCGTCCGGGTTATCCAGGATGCGCAGGTAGGCCACCATATCGCGGATTTCGCGCCGCTCATAAAAGCGCGTGCCACCGACCACCTTGTAGGGAATACCGGAACGTATAAAGATATCTTCCAGCGCACGAGAGGCGTTATTGGTGCGGTACATGACCGCGATATCGGAATAGCTGCGTCCCTTATCCGCCAATGAGTCGATTTCAGAGGCGATAAACCGCGCCTCATCATGCTCGTTATCGGCCACATAACCCACGATCTGCTCGCCTTCACCATGGGCGGTCCAGAGGTTCTTCTCGCGGCGGTTCTCATTTTTTGCAATAACGGCATTGGCCGCATTGAGAATGGTCTGGGTGGAGCGATAATTCTGTTCCAGCAAGATCGTGTGCGCCTGTGGGTAGTCGCGCTCGAATTCCTGGATATTGCGGATGGTCGCGCCGCGGAAAGCATAAATGGACTGGTCCGAATCGCCCACTACGCACAACTCGGGGGCATCGGGGCCGAGCTCTCCCCTGCCCACGAGCGCAGCAACCAGCGCGTACTGGGCGTGGTTGGTGTCCTGGTACTCGTCGATAAGCACGTGCTTGAAGCGCCGGCGATAGAAATCCACCGCCTGCTGGTGCTGGGTGAAAATCCGCACCACCTCACCGATGAGATCATCAAAGTCCACGGCATTGGCTGCACGCAGGCGGCGCTGGTATTCGGCATATACCTGAGCCACGGTGATCTCAAACGGGTTCTTCGTCTGTTGTGCCGCCTCCAGCGCGGATTCGGGCCCAATGAGTTCGTTTTTGTGGTTAGAAATCTGATTGGCCAGGACCCGCGGGGTGTACTTCTTTAGATCCAGCTGCATGTCCTTAGCAATCATGGACAAAAGCCGGCGGGCATCATCGCCATCATAAATGGTGAAGTTGGTATTAAGGCCCGGCACGAGCTGCGCGTTTTGGCGCAGGATGCGCACACAGATGGAGTGGAAGGTAGACACCCACATGCGCTCGGCCACGGGGCCGACCAGCCCGCCCACGCGCTCCTTCATTTCCGCGGCGGCCTTATTAGTAAAGGTAATGGCGAGAATCTCCCACGGATTCACCCCGCGGTGGCGCATGAGATAGGCAATGCGCCGGGTAAGCACCGCTGTCTTGCCGGAACCGGCGCCCGCCACGATGAGCAGTGGGCTACCGGAATGGGTAACGGCCTCTAGCTGCTGCGGGTTAAGGCCCTCGGCCAAGGCATCGGGGGATTCGGATTGCGGGCTCGCTGCGCGCGGTGCGCCGAAGCCGCCAAAGGGGCTAGGGCTCGAGGCACCGCCGGTGGAAGGGCTAAAAGGAGAGTTTTCGTTCATAGTGCCTTCCAACCTACTAGCCCCACCGGACACGACTCGTTTCCGCCGTGCGAGCTGCTATTTCCTTTTGCGCGGGCGGGTGGCACAATATGGTCTTATGACCGCAGAAGAACACAAAGACATCGTCGATAACGGCTTGGACATCCGCACCCCTTCGGGAACGGATGATCCCCTTTCTGATGCGGAGATCCAGCAGTATCGCGAAGAAATCAACCGCATGGACCGCATCATCTTGGACGCTGCCAAACGCCGCACGGAAGTCTCTCAGGCTATTGGCCGCACCCGCATGAGCTCCGGCGGCACCCGCCTGGTCCACACCCGCGAGATCGCCATTTTGAATCAGTTCCGCGATGAACTTGGGGAAGAAGGCCCCACCATCGCTTCGGCGCTGCTGCGGATGGGCCGCGGCCGGCTGGGTTAGCCGAATAATTACTGGCCAGCCGATACTATGCAGTACCCTGAATTAGCATGAATGCAGTTCTCGTCGCCGTCATAGTCATGCTCGTGCTCGCCCTCCTGCGCGTGCATGTGGTAGTAGCACTCTTCCTAGGAGCCATCGTCGGCGGGCTCCTGTCGGGCATGGGCCTCGATGCCACCATGGTCGCCTTCCAAGATGGCTTGGGCGGCGGCGCCAAGATTGCGCTAAGCTATGCCCTCTTGGGTGCTTTTGCCATGGGCGTAGCCTCGGCCGGGCTGCCACAGGTCCTGGCTAATTTCCTCATCCGCAAGCTCGGCGGCAGCGGCGAAGCAGACCCCAAGACCGCACTGGCTACCAAGTGGATGCTCATCCTCGGGCTCATTGCCATGTCCGTAATGAGCCAGAACCTCATCCCGGTCCACATCGCCTTCATCCCTCTCATCGTCCCGCCGCTGCTTACAGTAATGAATAAGCTGCGCTTGGACCGCCGGCTAATTACCACCTGCCTGACCTTTGGCCTTATCACCACCTACATGTTCATTCCGGTGGGCTTTGGCTCCATCTACTTAAATGACATCCTGCTCTTTAATATCCAGAAGGCGGGGCTTGATACCTCCGATATCAATATCATGCAGGTTATGGGCGTACCGGCGCTCGGCATGCTCGCCGGCCTACTCATCGCGATCTTTTTTAGCTACCGCAAACCGCGCGACTATGAGAATCTGCCCATCGCGGCTGAGGAGCACCAAGAGGCCCCCTCTGCCTATAAGGTGTGGGTTTCCGTCGTAGCCATCATTGCCACCTTTGCGGTGCAGATTGTCATGCAGGCGCTCGACTTCGAATCCGATGGCCTCATGGTCGGCGCGCTAACCGGCCTGGGCATTTTGCTGCTTACCGGCGCGGTGGATTGGAAGCACGCGGACGATGTCTTTACCAATGGCATGAAGATGATGGCGCTCATCGGCTTCATCATGATCACCGCCCAGGGGTTCGCCTCGGTCATGACGGCGACCAATGAGGTCGGCCCGCTGGTGGATGCCACCGCCAACCTCTTTGGCACCAATAAGGTCCTTTCCGCCGGCGCGATGCTGGTGGTGGGCCTGGTGGTCACCATGGGCATCGGATCGTCCTTTTCCACCTTGCCCATCATCTCCGTTATCTATGTGCCGCTGTGCATGTCGTTGGGCTTTAGCCCCGCGGCCACCGTGGCGCTTATTGGCACCGCAGGCGCGCTTGGCGACGCCGGCTCTCCCGCCTCCGATTCCACCCTCGGCCCTACCGCCGGCTTGGGCGCGGATGGCCAGCACGACCACATCCGCGACTCGGTCATTCCCACCTTCATCCACTTCAATATTCCGCTGCTTATCGCCGGCTGGGCAGGCGCACTCATCCTTTAGAAGGGCCCGGCGTGGCTGCCCTTTCTGGACTACGGTGGGAGGGGTACATGTTGCCAATGCGCTAGTTGCCAGAAAGGCCAACCATCATGGATATCACCGCATCTGCCCAGTGGAGCGAGCTCGCGAAGGTATATGAGGACAAGAAGGACCTCAACCTCCGCGAGCTTTTTGCCGCCGATGCAGACCGCGCCCGCAACTTCACCTTCAACGCCGCCGGGCTGCACGTCGATCTGTCGAAGAACCTGATCGACGGGGACATCGTCAAGCAGCTGGTTGAGGTAGCCAAGGCCGCTGACCTTGAAGCCCGCCGCGACGCCATGTTCGCCGGCGAACACATCAATAACACCGAGGGCCGCGCCGTGCTGCACACCGCACTGCGCATCCCGGCCGAAGATGACTTGAATGTTGACGGCCAGGACGTCGCCGCTGATGTACACGAGGTCTTAGGCCGCATGCGCGATTTCGCCACCGCGCTGCGCTCCGGCTCGTGGCTCGGGCATACCGGCCACACCATCAAAAAGGTAGTCAATATCGGCATCGGTGGCTCTGACCTCGGACCAGCGATGGCGGCCAAGGCACTGCGCTCCTATGAGGTCGCCGGCATCTCCGCCGAATTCGTCTCCAACGTTGACCCGGCCGATATGGCCGCCACGCTCGATGGTCTGGACGCAGAATCTACCCTATTCATCATCGCCTCCAAGACCTTTACCACCCAGGAGACGCTAACCAATGCGCACGCTGCGCGCCGCTGGCTGATCGAGCAATTCGATGGTGACGAATCCGCCGTGGCCAAGCACTTCGTCGCCGTGTCCACCAATGCGGAGAAGGTAGCCGAGTTCGGCATCGATACCGAGAACATGTTCCCGTTCTGGAATTGGGTCGGCGGCCGCTACTCCGTGGATTGCGCCATCGGCCTTTCCCTCATGTGCACCATTGGCCCGATGGACTTTATGCGCTTCCTCGAGGGCTTCCACGCCATGGACGAGCACTTCCGCACCGCGCCACTGGAAGAAAACGTCCCAACGCTCATGGGCCTCTTGGGTGTCTGGTACACCAACTTCTTCGGCGCCCAGACCCACGCCGTGCTCCCCTATTCCCAGGACCTCGGCCGCTTCCCGGCCTACCTGCAGCAGCTGACCATGGAATCCAATGGCAAGTCCGTGCGCCGCGACGGCACCGCGGTCACCGTTCCATCCACCGGGGAAATCTACTGGGGCGAGCCGGGCACCAATGGCCAGCACGCCTTCTTCCAACTCATGCACCAAGGCACCCGCCTCATCCCGGCGGACTTCATCGGGTTTGCCCGCCCGAAGCAGGACTTCCCTACCGCCGATGGCTCTGGTTCTATGCATGACCTGCTCATGGGCAACTTCTTTGCGCAGACCAAGGTGTTGGCCTTTGGCAAGACCGCAGAGGAAATCGCGGCCGAGGGCGTAGACGAGGCGGTCGTGCCCCATAAGGTCATACCTGGCAACCGCCCGACTACCACCATCCTGGCCGAGGAACTCACCCCGCAGACCCTCGGCGCGCTCATCGCGCTCTACGAGCACATCGTGTTCACCCAGGGCGTTATCTGGGATATCAATTCCTTTGATCAGTGGGGCGTGGAGCTGGGCAAGCAGCAGGCTAATGATCTGGCCCCAGCCGTCTCCGGCGCTGCCGCCGCCGACTCCGGCGACCAGTCCACCGATGAGCTCATCGGTTGGTATCGCTCCAACCGCTAAAGGCCCACTTTTAGCCGCGTTATCCCCTCCCACCCACTCGGCGGGGCGGATAACGCGGCTGCTTTATGGCCTCGCTTGTCCCACGTCTATGTAAAACAAACACGTTCTGCCCCAAATCAAAGGAAAATTAGGCAGAACGTGCTTGTTTTGTCAGCGGAATGCGG